>NZ_JABSTZ010000016.1 GCF_013283745.1 Aeromicrobium stalagmiti | reverse complement strand
TGCTGGTATGGTTGCGCAAGCACGGACGACAGGACTGGAGCGCCTCGGCGGCGGCCAAAACCACGATGGGAAATCAAACCAGCCAGCGCAAGCCGCTCACGCCTGAGCAGCGCATCAAGGAATTGGAAGTGCAGTTGCGGGAGGCCCAAGAGAAGGCACGCCTGTTCGAGGCGGTGATCGACGTGATCCAGAAAGAGCATGGGGCGCGCGTCGTAAAAAAGCCTTCGGGCAGGTCCTCACGCAAAAGCTCGTCCAAGGGCTGAGTGTGGGCAGGGCCTGCCGCTACATTGGCATCAGCCGCCAAGCGTACTACAAACGCCAGCAAAGCGAGACACGGCAAATCGCGCGTGAGGCCAAGGTCTGTGCGTTGGTCAACCACTTACGGCTGCGCCAGCCGCGCTTGGGTACGCGCAAGCTCCAGCACGTGCTGCGCACGCCGCTGGCCGAGGCAGGCATCCAGGTTGGCCGGGATCGCCTGTTCGATATCCTGCGTGCAGCCCGGCTGCTGGTCGTGCCGCAGCGGGCGTATCACAAGACCACACACAGTCATCATCGCTTCCGGCGCCATCCCAATCTGCTCAAGGACGGCCCGAACCAGGTCATCCCCACCGGGCCGGAGCAGGTCTGGGTGGCCGACATTACCTATCTGCCGACCGCCCAGCGCTGTGCGTACCTGAGTCTGGTGACTGACGCCTACTCGCGCAAGATCGTGGGCTACCGCGTGCATGACAGCCTGCATGCCGAGTCGGTCGCCCAGGCGTTGAAGATGGCGCTGAAGACGCGCCATACGCGACAGCCTCTGGTTCATCACTCGGATCGGGGCATCCAATACTGTTCAGCCGAGTACCAGCGCATCCATCAGCGGCACGGCATCACGTGCTCCATGACCGATGGCTACGACTGCTACCAGAATGCCCTGGCCGAACGGGTCAACGGCATCCTCAAAGGGGAGTTGCTGCTCAAGCGCCCCGCCGACCTAGAGCAGGCCGCACGCATGGTGGCGCAGGCCGTGCATATCTACAACCACGAACGGCCTCATCTGGCCTTGAAATACAAAACGCCCGATGCGGTGCATCGGGCGCTCGGAGACTGAGCACAGTGTCAACCTATGGCAGGACTTGACAAGCGGATCGCTGCTTATTTCAGCATCTGCACGGCGCCGGAAACCGTCACCGTGACCTGCGCCTTGCCGCCCTCGATGGGC
>NZ_JABSTZ010000015.1 GCF_013283745.1 Aeromicrobium stalagmiti | reverse complement strand
CAGCCAGCAGTTGGACGAATCGCCCGCGGTCGGGCAATCCGGAGATGGGATCCAGACTCGATGGCGCGGCAGACCTTGCGCGGCTCATAAATGGGGCGGAGTCAATAATCAAGTGCAACACCCCTGATCTGCCTTGTACCCGACCCTGCCGCCGACCCATGGGAACCCGCTACCAGCACTTGAGCGCCGAAGAGCGCGCCACCATCATGATCATGCTGCAGCAGGGCTGCTCGGCACGCGGCATTGCCCGCACGCTGCAACGCTCGCCGTCGACGATCACGCGCGAGATCCGGCGAGCGCTGGACTGGCCGCAGCGCGCGGCCTTCGTGCCGGCAGGCAGCAGCACTTATGACGCGCGGGCAGCCGGGGCGCGTGCCCATGTGATGCGGCTCAAGCGCCGACGCAGCCGCAAGCTCTCCGAAGACGGTGTGCTCTTCGGCGTGGTGCACCACTTCCTGCTGGAGGGCTGGTCGCCGTCTCAGATTGCCGGCACACTCAGGCGCATGTGGCCCGACGATCTGGATCGCCGCGTCTCGCACGAGACCATCTACAACTGCATCTACGCGATGCCGCGCGGCGAGCTGCGCAAGGAACTCATCGCCTGTCTGAGGCGTGCGCAAGCCAAGCGCATGCCGCGCTCGCGTGGCCAGGACCGGCGTGGTCAGCTGCCCGACGCTGTGAGCATCCACCTGCGTCCGCCCGAGGCCAACGAGCGGGCTTTCCCGGGGCACTGGGAAGGCGATCTGCTCAAGGGGGCGGCCAACCGCTCGGCCGTTGGGGTGTTGGTCGAGCGCAGCTCGCGTCTGGTGATGCTGGCCAAGCTCAAGGATGCCACGGCAGCCTCGGCCTTGGAGGGCTTCACCGCCAAGCTGCGCAGCATTGCCGAACCGATGCGCAAGACCCTGACCTACGACCGCGGCAAGGAAATGGCGCGCCACCCGGAGCTGACCGAAGCCACTGGCATCCGGGTCTACTTCTGCGACCCGCGCAGTCCGTGGCAGCGGGGCAGTTGCGAGAACATCAACGGTCTGCTGCGCCAGTACCTGCCCAAGGGCACGGACCTGTCGGTCTACAGCCAGGAAGAGCTCGATGCGATCGCCGACCGGCTCAACAACCGCCCGCGCGCCATCCACGGCTTCTACCCTCCGATCGCCGTCTACCAGGCCATGCTGGAAAAGCTCACCCAAGCCAGCCACTCCCTTCAGTGATTCCGCTGTTGCACTTGGTGCTTGACACCGCCAGTTCTGGAAG
>NZ_JABSTZ010000014.1 GCF_013283745.1 Aeromicrobium stalagmiti | reverse complement strand
ATAGGCCGAGAACACGAGGATGATGAAATCGGACTTGCCGCCCTTTGTGAGCAGGAACAGGATGCATGCGGCGAGCGATACGACATCCAGCCGCGTGCGCTTGCCGAGCAGCGCCCAGCGCATCATGACCAAGATCGGAACAGCCACCCAGCAAACGTCGACGAACCATGACAGCGCGCCGAGGTTCTGCATCACCACAAGGCGGGATTCAGCGGTGAATAGGAGCAGACCTGCTTTGGACAGGAACGCCAGCGACGACAGCCAGAAGACGGCTAGGAAGCAGTGGTGCACGATGTCGAACGTGCGAGCGTCGCGGAGAGCTTTGGCTTTCTGTAGCCGCGGCGCGCCGAGCAGGAAGCATCCGGCCAGCAGTGCCAATTCGCAGGCGATGAAGCTGTAGAAGTAGACATCGGCTATCTCGCCACCGGCCCGCAGCATGAACACCACGGAGGCCGCCATGGCCTGCGCGAGCACACCGAAGGCGAGGGGATCAGCAAGCGACCGGCAAGCCCTCCAGAAAATCGCCGAGTAGATGACAAGGCAAGCCGCGATAATGCCTAGGTGCAGCTGGAAGTCCTGATAGAAGAAGTCAAGGAACTGCTCATTATTCATGCGGGCGCCCCAAGCGCTGCAGAGCGCCGGCCCCATAATCGGTGACTTCCCCGCCGCTGATTACCACCGGGTAATCGACGGTGCGCCAGCCAAAGCCCACGAATTCGTGCTTCTTGTAGAGCAGCGCTGTGGAATTGCCGACCTGCTCAACGCGGGCCGCCGGCCCCAGCAACGCATCTACGTCCTGCTCGCTCATGCCTTTCTTGACGGCGAGCGGGCCGGCCAGAAGCGCCATGCAGATCAGTGCAGCCGCGGCAAATGTGATGCCCGTGACAGTCGGATAGTTGTTTGTCTTCTTCATGCTTGTCACCTGCTTGAGAGCCGGATAATGCCACAAAGGGATAACCCTATGCCTATGCAACGTTGTGATTAATCCGGAGTTTTATCGCAGCATCTTGGCGCAAATGGCGTAACTACGTAGAGCAACGGGGGTTCGAATCCCCCTCTCTCCGCCACCATTCCTATATCCAGCAAGGGTTTACGGAAAGCAGGCTGCGATTACTTGCTGCTGTTTTCGCTGGATTTCTGTACGGAATCGGCAGGGAATCGCAGCATCGCCGCGAACTTCTCGACTGCCTTACTTCCCGCCGTTTGGTCGGCCTCTGGCATCCACCGCGCGTAGGTTTTGAGCGTGATGGTTGCATTGGCGTGGCCCATCTGCCGGGCCACCCACATCGGGTGCTCTCCAGCCGACAGCATCATCGACGCATAGGTGTGGCGCGTCTGGTACGGTTTGCGGTA
>NZ_JABSTZ010000013.1 GCF_013283745.1 Aeromicrobium stalagmiti | reverse complement strand
TGCAGCGTCTGGCGCGCGGCCAGGTTGCTCGCCATGGAGTTGTAGTCGCGCGATGAGTACGCCGCGTAACGGTCGCCCATGCCGAGGCCTTGCTCGTTGTAGATCGAGTCGATGGCGGCGACGTCATCGAAGCCGGAAGCGGCCGACGTGCGCTTGACCACCAGCGAGCCCAGCGACGTGACGGCGTTGTTCACGGCGACGTTGATGTCCGATGCCAGCTTTTGCTTGGCGGCGTCGCCCAGGCGGTTTTCCTGCAGGGCGTCGCGCAGTTCCAGCGCCGTCATGGTCCACGGCACCGAACGCGGCTGGTTGATCGAGGCCGGCACCGACAGCTGCGTCGAGCTGTTGAACTTGCCGGTCATGTCCGTACCCGCGTACGACTGTGCGATGTACGGCATCGGGCGCCAGATGATGTTCACCGAGCGTTCCATCGCTTGCTGGTCCGTGTTGTACTTACGGACCATGCGCGACAGCACGAGGGCGTCTTCGAAGCCTTCAAGCAGTTGCTCGAAGGCTACCCGTTCCTCTTTCGAGAAGTTGTTCGACATGATTGCTGCTCCTGTCCAAGTTGACTAAGAGCAGCTGCACAACCTCGGCTAGCGTCCTTGTTTGGCCAGCTTCAGTTGCTTCTTGTACGCGACGACCTTGGAGTAATCGCCAGTCTTTTCCGCGTCCGCTCGCAGCTGCTCGAGTTTTTTCTCGCCGCCGCCGGTCGCCGGAGCGCCAGAGGATGACGAGACGCGCCCTTCAGGCGCAGGCTTGGTTGCAGTGCGGGTAGACGTCACTTTGAGTTCCTTCTCAAGTTTGGCCGCCGCGAATGCGAACCGGACGGGATCTTTGATTTCTGCCAGCGTTTTCAGCTTTGCGGGATGGCGACCCAGGGCATAGACGAGCAGAGCGGGCTTGTCAGCGCCGGCAAGCAAGATGCCTTGCTGTTCGACTGACATGGCTGCGACCACTTCGTTTTCTGCATCCTTGAAGTCCTTGACGCGCAGATCGGTTGCTTCCTTCAGGTATCCGTTCTGACGTTCCTGGATAGCCCGTTGGCGCTCTTCCGCCGCTTGACGCTGTTTGGCTTGCGCGGCATCGACATCGCGCTTCGTCTCGTACCACTTGCCGAGCGCTTCGTCGAACTTGCCTTCGTCATAGTCAAAGTCTTCGAGTTTCGGCTTGGCGCCGAGCGTCGGGACTTGCGTTTCCTGCGGTTGCTGCTGCGTCTTTTCCTTCGCCTCGAGTTCGCGGATGCGACGCTGCGCGGCTGCGTAGTCTTTGCGAAGGGCCTTCACCCACTGCGGAGCGTTCTCCTGCTCCGGGCTGGTCGAGGTCGGCGATGCCTCATCGCCAAACTGCAGCGTCAGCTCGTCTTCGCCTTCACCTTCGTCTGCCGAACCTTCAATCTCACCTGCGGGCGGATCGGTCTGTTCGCCATTCGCGATGTTTTCGAGGCCTTCTTCACCGGTTTCGGTGTTCAGTTCC
>NZ_JABSTZ010000012.1 GCF_013283745.1 Aeromicrobium stalagmiti | reverse complement strand
TCCAGCACGCGTGATTGCGATGGATGTCGGCGAGCATGGCTTGCTCTGCATCGGCATCAGCACGGCGGCGCCATTCCTCTTTCGTCAGGTCCGGCGCGTTGCCCAAGCCCCATGCCTCGATCAGCGAATACTTGATGTCGCGGTAGTCGCAGATGCGCGTCTGCTTGCCGTGCATGGCCTGTACACGAAGTCGCACACAGGTGCGAGAAAGCCCCGTGAGCACCATCAGTTCAGCGGTGGTCAGCCCACCATCGCCCGCAGCCAGCAACGCATTGAGCACCTTGGCGGTGTTCTCCTCGTGCAACCTGCGGGCGCGTTCTGCAATGTGGGCCGGTTGCATGGTTACGCTGCCTTCTCACCGAACAGTTCCTGCACGCTGCTGGGCGGCGGCGGGTCGATGCTGATCTCGGTTTCGCGCTGGATCAGCGAGCACAGCGGGCCGACGACTTTCTCGTCGAGGTGCGCGATGGCTGTGAACGTGACCAGAACAGTGCCGCCTTCCTGCGGCGTGACCTTGAACTTGCCGATGCTGATCCCTTCGACCACGATGTCACTGCTGCCGCCGATGCCGTAAGGAATCGTCAGCGTGTAGCCCACGCCTTCCCAGTCCCATTTGAAGCTGCCCATCTTTGGAAAGCGCAGCGTGCTCTCACGGTCTTCATCGATCAGTTCGCCTTGGGCATCGCTCTTCTTGTAGAGGCAACTGCGCAGCTCGGGTGCGAAGAACGCCAGGCACTCATTGCCCATGGCGACGGTGAATTTCAGGTCAAACGCTGGCTTGCGTTCCTCGCCATGGATCTCCGCTCGTGCGTTCACGCTGTCGAGCTTGGCTTTCTGGTTGGTGAGTTCGAACATATGGGCTTCTCCGTGGTGGTGGCGGGTTACTGCTCGTCAGATTCGGTAGATGCGGTCTGCGTCGGCGTACCACGCAGCTCCTTCATGCGCGCGTTGTATGCGGCCTGCGCTTCCTTGATGTCGTTCTCATCGATGAGCTGCATCGCCTTGACCTTGGCGGCGTTCATGCCGTTGCGGTCTGTTGCCGCGGCGATTGCCTGAAGCACGTCGGCCAGCGTCACGATCTCCAGCGGCAGGATGTTGTGCTGCGCTTTCTTGCCTTTGGTGGCCGTCAGCGACACGCTGATCTCGCGGTCGATGTGGCTCAGGTGGCTGATGCGGATGCCGCCCACGGTCATGCCGCCGAAGCGCACCTGCTGATCGTTGTAGAGCGTCATCGACTTGCCGATCCAGCGGCGGCCGTCTTCGCCCCACGCAAAGATCAGCAGCTTGCGCATGGTCTTGCACGGCTTGTACGGACGGCCCATGTCGTTCTCGTAGTGCAGGATCACGGGCTGGTCTTCGCTGCCCATACGCACGTCGGTAACGGTGATGGTCATGTCGCCGGCCAGCAGTTGCTCTGCATTGAGCTGGTCCGACTTCGGCACGATGGTGCCGCGCAGGTCGGTCACGTCAGACATAGTTGAACTCCACTTCTTGAGGATTGAAGGCGTACGGCGGCATTTCGATTTCGGTGGTCTTGTCGGCATAGCCAGGCCACACGTTGTTTCGCAGGCATCGCTCGTAGATGTCCAGCAACCGGCGGTATTCGAAATAGCCTTCCTCGCGGCTGTCCTTGCCGAGCGTGTAGGCAGCGGCAGCAAACG
>NZ_JABSTZ010000011.1 GCF_013283745.1 Aeromicrobium stalagmiti | reverse complement strand
ATGTAGAACTCTCTGTGGAGGGCTTGCGGACGCGGGTTCGATTCCCGCCGGCTCCACCAAACATCTTTCAAACGGCTTCAACGTTTGGCAAAAAACCCCGCTGGGCTTGGCTCTGCGGGGTTTTTTGCTGGTACACCAAGTACGCCGATCACTGAACTCGCACCGGCTGCCATGCTTGATGAAGCCGCCTGCACACCAAGCTACGTAAGCACCCGGTGAACCCGTCTTGCCAGCTAGGTGGCGCTGGGCGTCCAGCGATGCGGGAGCAGTTCGGCGATGTCGGCCGCCTTGTGGGTCGGCAGTCGCGTGAGGACGTCTTTCAGATAGGCGTAGGGATCGTGCCCGTTGAGCTTGGCCGATTGGATCAGGCTCATGACGGCAGCCGCGCGTTGACCGGCGCGCAGTGAGCCTGCAAACAACCAATTGGAGCGACCCAGGGCAACCGGCCGGATCTGTCGCTCGACGTGGTTGTTGTCGATGGGCACCGTCGGGTCGTCGAGGTAACGCACGAGAGCCGGCCACCGCTTGAGGCTGTAGTCAATGGCCCGCGCGATCGCCGAGCCGTCTGGGACGCGGCGTCGCTGTTCCTCGAGCCAGGCGTGCAGCCGCTCTAGAATCGGGCCAGCCCTTTGTTGCCGCGCTGCCAGGCGCTGGTCTGGCTCAGCATCCCGCACTTGCGCCTCGATCTCGTACAAGCTCACCATGTAGCGCAGTGCCTGGCCCGCCAATTCGCTCTTGTGCTTGTCGTGCAGTTCAAAGAACTTGCGCCGCGAATGGGCCATGCAACCGATCTCAGTGACGCCACCGTCGAAGCTGGCCTTGTAGCCGGCGAAGTCATCACATACCAGCTTGCCTTGCCACTGCCCCAGGAACGCGCGAGCGTGCTCGCCGCTGCGGCTGGGCGCAAACTGGTAAATCACCGCGCGCATCTTCTCGAACTCGCTCGGCGCATAGGCCCACAGGTAGGCGCGGTGCGTCTTGCCATTGCCGGGCGCGAGCATCTGCACTGGCGTTTCGTCGGCGTGCAGAACACCGTGGCTCAGAACCTCTTCTTGCAGGGCGTCCACCAGCGGTTGCAGACGCACGCCACAGATGCCCACCCACGCGCCCAGTGTCGATTGCGGGATGGCCAGACCGGCGCGCGCATAGATGCGCTCCTGCCGATACAGGGGAAGGTGGTCGCCGAACTTGGACACCAGCGTATGTGCCAGCAGTCCGGCCGTCGGGATGCCTTTGTCGATGACGTGGGGTGGCACCGGCGTCTGCACCAGCGTCTCACACTGATCGCACACCCATTTGCCGCGGATGTGACGCTCCACGGTGAACGTGCCCGGCGTGTAGTCCAGCTTCTCGCTGATGTCTTCGCCAATGCGCTTGAGCGCACACCCACAGGTGCAGGTCTCTGCGTCCGGCTCGTGGTGGATGTCGGTGCGCGGCAACTGCGGCGGCAATGCCTGGCGCTTGGGCTTGCTCTTGGCTTCAGATTTGGACGACGGCAGGAGCGCTTCCAGTTCGGTCTCAATCGCCTCGAGGTCTGCGTCAATGGCTTCGTCCAGCAGACTCGCCTGTTCAGATGTCAGTTGCTCGCTGCGCTTGCCGAACTTCCAGCGCTTGTGGATGGCCAGCTCGTGTGTGAGCTGGTCGATCTTGGCTTGCCGGTACCGCAACTCCCGGTCCTTCTCGCCGACCTGGGCCATCAACTGCGCAGCCAGTGTGCGCAGTTCGTCCGGGCTCAGGGCATCGAGGTTGGTGGGTAGGTTCATGCGGCGAGTCTGCCAGAACCCCAAGTCCTCTGGAAGGAAGCCAGTTTACGGCTTTGGGGGTATTACACGACCGTGATCGCGTGGTCGTGGGTGAGCGTCTGCCAAGGCAGCCCCGTCACCAGCGCACGCAATTGCTCGGGATTGAGCGCCGTGGCGATCGCCTGGTCGCCGTTCGTCCAGATGAAGCGCCCCTTGTTGAGGCGCCGCGCGGCCAGCCAGATGCCGAAGCCGTCGTAGACCAGCACCTTCATGCGCGTCGAACTCTTATTGGCAAACAGGTAGGCGTGGTGGGGGCGTGCCGCGCCGAACACCTTGACGACCCGCGCGAGGATCGTTTCGGTACCGGCGCGCATGTCCAGCGGCTCCACGGCCAACCAGATCGCGTCCACCCGAATCAACGCAACCACCCTTGCAGCCACTGGGCGCACTGCGCTGCGGCCGATCCCGGCCAGCGAAGACTGATCGTCGTCGCGCCACGGCGGACTTCGATCTGGATGTCCGGCACGGCAGTGGTCGGCTCGCCGATCCGCAACGGGATGAACTCGCCTTGCGGCACCCTCATCAACTCGCGGTCCTCAGGCGCGCCATTCTTTGCTTCCTGCTCGGCGACCCAGCGCCGCAGCAGATTCGCATTGAGGCGATGGTGCAGGGCTATCGCCGCGATCGAAACACCCGGCTGCATGCACTCCTGCACTGCCTTGGCCTTGAACTCGGCGCTATGCCGACGTCGGCGCCGTATTGGCGCGCTCTCTTCGATAGTGTCCACGTGTCCACCTAGAACTAGATGGACACGATGCTCCTTGCTACGCGGGTCCCCTTCAAGACGGGTTCACCGGGTGCTTACCTCTGGCGGTGTGTTGCTGGCGTTGTAG
>NZ_JABSTZ010000010.1 GCF_013283745.1 Aeromicrobium stalagmiti | reverse complement strand
GTCGATGAATCCGGGGCGCCCCCCAGGGTGCCGTCAGTCGGAAGAGCAATTATGTTTTTCGCCTGTCGTCGCAGCGCTCTTTCTCGTTTTCTTGGCGGCCTCAGGTCAAAGAGAGTAGCGGTGTGTTCCTCCAGAAATACCTCGCAGAGAGCCGGTGAGCATGGCACTGAATGGGCAACCTGTTGATTTGCACGGAATCCTGACCCACCCGAGGTAGGTTTTTGCATCGAATGTTGACCCACGTATAGAACACTGTCCCGCTCGGCAACGAGCGGGAGATCGGAGTGATCGACGTGGCCATACTGAGCATCATTCGACGCTGGCATCTTCGCGACCAGATCCCGCTGCGCGAGATCGCCAGACGCCTGGGCATCTCCAGGAACACGGTCAGGCGCTATCTGCGCGCTGACACCACGGCACCGGCCTATCCTGCACGGCAGAGTCCGAGCAAGCTCGACGGCCATGCCGCCAAGCTCTCCGCTTGGCTCAAGACCGAGGCCAACAAGCCACGCAAGCAACGGCGCACACTCAAGCAGATCCACACTGATCTGTGTGCCTTGGGCTTCACCGGCTCCTACGATCGCGTTGCCGCATTCGCTCGCCGCTGGCGCCAGGAGCAACAGGAGCAAGCCCGCACGTCGGGGCGAGGCACCTTTATCCCACTGCGCTTCGCAGAGGGTGAGGCCTTCCAGTTCGACTGGAGCGAGGACTGGGCGGTCATCGCCGGCGAGCGCACCAAGCTGCAAGTGGCTCAGTTCAAGCTCAGCCACAGCCGCGCATTCTTCCTGCGCGCGTATCTGCTGCAGACCCACGAGATGCTGTTCGATGCCCATCACCACGCCTTTGTGGCCTGGGGCGGTATCCCGCGTCGCGGCATCTACGACAACATGAAGACCGCCGTGGATCGCGTGCGCCTGGGCAAGTTGCGTGACGTCAACTTGCGCTTCAGCACCATGGTCAGCCACTACCTGTTCGACGCCGAGTTCTGTAACCCGGCCTCGGGCTGGGAGAAGGGGCAGATAGAGAAGAACGTGCAGGACAGCCGTCACCGCATCTGGCAACGCATCCCTGCATTCGGCTCTCTGGCGGCACTTAATGACTGGCTGGCCGACCAGTGCGTACGGCTGTGGCAGCAGACCCGCCATCCTGAGCTGGACATGACCCTCTGGGAGGCCTGGTCGCTGGAGCGGCCACACCTGATGCCCGTGGGGCAGCCGTTCGATGGCTTTGTGGAGCACACCAAGCGCGTCTCACCAACCTGCCTGGTGACCTTCGAGCGCAACCGCTACAGCGTACCGGCGTCGTTTGCCAACCGGCCCATCAGTCTGCGCGTCTATGCCAATCGGCTCGTGTTCGTGGCCGAAGGCCAGGTGATTGCCGAGCACGTGCGGCACATCGACCGTAGCCATCTTCCGGGGCGCACAATCTATGACTGGCACCACTACCTCGCGGTGCTGCAGCGTAAGCCCGGTGCGCTGCGTAACGGCGCACCGTTCGCCGAACTGCCAGAGGGCTTCCGACGCCTGCAATCCACACTGCTCAAACGCCCTGGTGGCGATCGCGAGATGGTCGAGATCCTGGCGCTGGTGCTGTTGCACGACGAACAGGCCGTGCTCACTGCGGTGGAGCTCGCACTGGAGGCGGGTGCCCCGTCCAAGCAAACCATCCTGAACATCCTCAGCCGCCTCCTGGAAGGCGAGCCCGTGGCACCGATCACCTCACCACAGGCACTGGCGCTGCACGTCGAACCGCAGGCCAACGTCGGCCGCTACGACAGCTTGCGAGATCGGGAGGTGCATCATGCAGCATGAAGTCATGTTGGAGATGCTCAAGTCGTTGAAGCTGCACGGCATGGCACAAGCGCTGGGCGACCTGGCGGCGCAGGACTCGCCGGCCTACCAGTCGGCCGTGGCCATCCTGTCGCGTCTGCTCAAGGCCGAGCTCACCGAGCGCGAGGTGCGCTCGCTGGCCTATCAGATGAAGGTGGCGCGCTTCCCAGCCTACCGAGACCTGACCGGCTTCGACTTCAGTTGCAGCGAGGCCAACGAAGCACTGGTGCGGCAGCTTCACCGCTGCGAGTTCCTCGAGTCGGCGCACAACATCGTGCTGGTCGGCGGCCCAGGTACGGGCAAGACCCATCTCGGCACCGCCATCGGCGTGCAGGCCGTGGAGCACCATCACCGTCGAGTGCGCTTCTTCTCGACCGTGGAGCTCGTCAACGCGTTGGAACTGGAGAAGGTCTCAGGCAAGCCGGGACACCTGGCCACGCGACTCATGTATGCCGACCTGGTGATCCTCGATGAGCTGGGCTATCTGCCGTTCAGCCAGACCGGCGGCGCATTGCTGTTCCACCTGATCAGCAAGCTCTACGAGCGCACCAGCCTCGTCATCACCACCAACCTGAGCTTCGGCGAATGGTCCAGCGTCTTCGGGGACGCCAAGATGACCACCGCGCTATTGGATCGCCTCACGCACCACTGCCACATTGTTGAAACCGGCAACGATAGCTATCGTTTCAAGCACAGCACCACCCAGCCCAAGAAGGAGAAACGCACCGCCAAACAACCCGCACAAAGCGACACCTAACAGCCTTTGGGGTGGGTCAGTTTTCGATGCAAATCCTGGGTCAGGATTCGGTGCAAATCAACACGCAAACGCATCGTCTCGCCCGGCGCGAGAACACGCAGCCCCGTTCCTTCCCAACCCTGCGCGGCCAGATTGACCGCGTCGGCCACATGCGAGACGGGCTCTAGGCAGAAGTAAGGCTGCCCTTTCGGCGCATGCAGGATGAAATGATCGAGGGGATCATCGGCGCGCATCGTGAGCGTCGCACCGTCGGCGCGGGATATGACGGCCTGCTGACGCCAATTGCTGTAGTAGACGCTGAGGGCGTCGCCCGGCAACGCACGTGCGTT
>NZ_JABSTZ010000001.1 GCF_013283745.1 Aeromicrobium stalagmiti | reverse complement strand
TTATCCATCGATCATCACAGCAAGCCGAAGCTCACCGCAGGTCTCGACGGGGTACTACTAATTAATCTCGTCGACTTTTGGCACACTGTTGAGTTCTCAAGGATCAGACGCTCACCACACCCAAACCAAGAAAACCTTGATCCAGAAGCGGGGCAACTCGTCCAACTTACACGGTTCGTTTTCACCGGTCAAAACCCGGGTCGGTCACCATGCACAGCCCCCGTTATCAGCGATCCGTCTCCTGAAACCCACAAGGTTCCGTGCCGTTGACCGTTTCGGTGAAGCTGGTTAGAAGGCTGAGTGCCAGGCGTTTCGGCCTGTCATCTCGCTGCGCTGTCCAACAAGAAGAACACTACCGGACGCCTTTTGAGAACACCAAATCGGGGGTACCCCTTGTCGTCCGCTCGCCCCCACGTCACCCGATCCGGCCTGATATTGCAGGGTCGGCGATCAGTCTGTCTCGTGAGCAGCGCGTGCAGCACCCCGATCAAGCCCCCATCCGTCGATGCGAACTAGGTTGTCCAGATGCCCTCACGCCACGCCCCCGACCTGCGCGGAACAGCTCTTCCCGAGGGGTCGTCAGGGTGGATACGCGTCCGGGGCGCGCGCGAGCACAACCTGCGCGACGTCGACGTCGACCTCCCCCGCGACTGCTTCGTCGTCTTCACCGGGGTGTCCGGGTCGGGCAAGTCGTCCTTGGCCTTCGGCACGGTGTTCGCCGAGTCGCAGCGCCGCTTCTTCGAGTCGGTCGCCCCGTACGCCCGCCGGCTGATGTCCCAGGTGGGGGCGCCCGCCGTCGACACGATCGACGGTCTCCCCACTGCCGTCGCCCTGCAGCAGGCGCGCGGCGCTGCCAGCACCCGCTCGACCCTCGGCACGCTGAGCTCGCTGTCGGACGTCCTGCGGCTCCTCTACAGCCGTGCCGGCACCTATCCCGCGGGCGCCGACCACCTGCCGGCCTCGGCCTTCTCCCCCAACACCGCCGTCGGCGCCTGCCCGACGTGTCACGGCAGCGGAGTCGCGCGGCGGACAACCGAGGCGCTGCTGGTCCCCGACCCGGCGTTGACGATCGACGAGGGCGCGATCGGCGTGTGGGCCAACAAGGCGTGGGTCGGCCTCAACGTGCGTCGCATGGTCACCAAGCTCGGGATGGACATCCACGCTCCCTGGCACACCCTCCCCCAGGCCGATCGGGACTGGCTGCTCTTCACCGACGAGGAGCCGCGCATGCTCCTGCAGGGCAACAAGCAGGGCGAGGCCAGCGCCTATCACGGGCACTGGTCGTCGGCCGAGAAGTATCTGCTGCGCAACCTCGCCAAGACGCAGTCGCCCACCCAGCGGGAGAAGCTCGAGGCGTTCATCGCCGAGGGTCCCTGCCCGACGTGCCGCGGCAAGCGACTGCGCCCGGCGGCCCTCGCCGTGACGTTCGCCGGGGTGGACATCGCCGATCTGGCGGCCATGCCGTTGTCGGACGTCTGCGCCCTGCTGGAGACGGGGCTCGAGGAGCAGTCCCGTGGCACCGATCGACACGGGGCAGCCGCCTCGACGGCCGCCCGGTCGTTGGTCAAGGACTTCCGGGCCCGGGTCGACGCGATCATCGACCTCGGACTGGGCTACCTGTCGATGGACCGGTCGAGCACGGCCCTCTCCCCCGGCGAGCTGCAGCGGGTACGCCTCGCAGGCCAGCTGCGGGCAGGGCTGTTCGGTGTCCTCTACGTGCTCGACGAGCCGTCGGCCGGCCTGCACCCCGCCGACTCCGAGGCGCTGTACGCCGCGCTGCGGCAGCTGGTCGCGGCCGGCAACTCGCTCTTCGTCGTCGAGCACGACCTGTCCATCGCCCGTCACGCCGACTGGGTCGTCGACGTCGGCCCGAGCGCCGGCGTGCTGGGTGGCCACGTCGTGCACAGCGGACCACCCGGCGCGCTGGCCGAGGTCGCCGACTCGGCCACCGCCGAGTTCATGTTCGACCGCACGGCGGCACCGACCCTGTCGGACCGGGAGCCCACCGGCTGGCTCGAGCTCGAGCACCTGTCGCGGCACAACCTGCAGGACGTCACCGTCCGCCTGCCCATCGGGGTCATGACCGCCATCACCGGTGTCTCGGGGTCGGGCAAGTCGTCCCTGCTCGCAGAGGTCGTCAGCCGCCTCGAGGAGTCGGGCTCTTCGTCCGAGCAGCCCCGGCGCATCATCTCGATCGACCAGAAGCCGATCGGCCGGTCGCCCCGCTCGAACCTCGCGACCTACACCGGCCTGTTCGACGCGGTGCGGCGGCTCTTCGCGGCCACCCCGGAGGCCCGCGAGCGGGACTGGCCGGCAGGACGCTTCTCATTCAACGTCGAGGCCGGCCGCTGCCCGACCTGCGAGGGCGAGGGGTTCATCGCCATCGAGCTGGTCTTCCTCCCGACGAGCTACTCGACGTGTCCGACGTGCCACGGCTCGCGCTACAACCCCGAGACGCTGCAGGTGCACCTGCAAGGTCGCGACATCGGCGAGGTGCTCGCGATGACCGTGCAGGAGGCCGCCGCGTTCTTCGAGGACACCCCGTCGATCCACCGATCCCTGTCCACGCTGCTCGACGTCGGGCTCGGCTATCTGACCCTGGGCCAGCCGGCGACCGAGCTGTCGGGCGGCGAGGCCCAGCGCATCAAGCTCGCGACCGAGCTGCAGCGTCCCCGCCGGGAGAACACGGTCTTCGTCCTCGACGAGCCCACCGGCGGCCTCCATCCGGTCAACGTCCGCGACCTGGTGCGCGTGCTCGGGCGGCTCGTGGACGCCGGTGACACCGTCATCACCGTGGAGCACGACATGCAGGTCGTCGCGGCGGCCGACTGGGTCGTCGAGCTGGGCCCCGGCGGTGGTGACCGCGGCGGCACCGTGGTGGCGTCCGCCACGCCCGCCGACCTCCTGGACGTGGCCGACAGCATCACGGCCCCCTACCTGCGTCGAGCACTCTCGCGCTGAGGCCTCGCAGTCCCTAGGCTGACCGGCATGCACCGGATCTTCACCACGAGCGTCAGCTCGGTGTACCCCCACTACGTCGCCAAGGCGGAGAAGAAGGGGCGCACGCAGGCCGAGGTCGACGAGGTCTTCCGCTGGCTGACCGGGTTCGACCAGGCCACGTTGACCGGGCACCTCGAGGCAGGCACGACGTTCGAGGACTTCTTCGCCGCTGCGCCGCTGAACCCGAACGCCGCGCTGATCACCGGCGTGGTCTGCGGAGTGCGTGTCGAGGACGTCGAGGACCCCCTGATGCAGAAGATCCGCTACCTCGACAAGCTCGTGGATGAGCTGGCCCGGGGCAAGGCGATGGAGAAGATCCTGCGGGACTGACACGACGACGAGGAGGCCGATGATGCCGGTGCTGGGAGTGGGCGGGATCTTCTTCCGCGCGAACGACCCGGATGGCTTGAGCGCGTGGTACCGCGAGCACCTCGGGATCGGTGCCGGATGCGCCGCCGAGGGCACCGGGCCGGTCGACGAGTGGTCGTGGACCGTGCAGGGAGGCCCCCTGGTCTTCGCGCCGTTCGAGGCCGGGACGGACTACTGGCCCGCGGACCAGCAGTTCATGCTCAACCTGCGCGTCAGCGACCTCGACGGGTTGCTCGACGAGCTCCGGGCCGCTGGGATCGCCGTCACCGTGGATCCTTCGTGGGACTCACCGGAGACTGGCCGGTTCGCGCGGGTCAACGATCCGGAGGGCCACCCGATCGAGCTGTGGGAGCCGCCGCCGGCGTGAGCGGTCACCTCCCGACGGGCACCCGAGCGGATCGGCTGCCCACCGAAGCTCCCGGGACACTGACCGGCAGACTGGCAGCATGACCAATCTGTTCTGGCCGGGCGACGAGCGCGCCGGTGACCTGATGTCCGAGGCCTCCCTGCTCGAGGCCATGGTGCGGGTCGAGGCCGCCTGGCTCGACGCCCTCGTCGACACCGGCCTGGCACCTGCGTCCAGCGACAGCGACCTGACCGCTGTCGTGACGGCCGACGACGTGGAGCGGGTGGCCGCAGCGGCCGAGTCCGGCGGCAACCCGGTCATCCCCCTGGTCACGCTGCTGCGGTCGCGGGTCAGCATCGACGCCGCGCGGTGGCTGCACCGGGGGCTGACCAGCCAGGACGTCCTCGACACTGCCCTGGTGCTCGCCACGCGCGACGTCCTCGACCGGCTGCTCGACGAGCTGCGGTCGCAGGTCATCGCCCTGTCGATCCTCGCCGAGCGCCATGCCGAGACGCCGATGGTCGGCCGCACGCTGACCCAGCACGCCGTGCCCACGACCTTCGGGGCCGTGGTCGCCACATGGCTCGACGGCATCGTCGACGCGACCGAGCTGGTCGTCGACGCCCGCTCGCTGCTGCCCGTCCAGCTCGGCGGTGCGGTCGGCACGCTCGCGGCGACGACCGAGCTCGCCGCGCTGCGGGGGCTGTCCGACCCGGCCTCGGTCGCGCACGAGGTCGTGACGATCGCTGCCGAGTCGCTCGGCCTGCGGGTCATCCGCCCGTGGCACACCTCGCGCGCACCCCTGACCCGCACCGCCGACGCCCTCGTGACCTGCACGGATGCCTGGGGACACGTGGCGACCGACGTCGCCACGTTGTCGCGCACCGAGATCGGCGAGCTGGCCGAGCCCTCGGTCGACGGTCGAGGCGGGTCGTCGACGATGCCGCACAAGCACAACCCCGTGCTGTCGGTGCTCGTGCGCCGCGCTGCGCTCGCCGCTCCCGCCCTCGGGTCCACGATGCACCTGGCCTCGGCCACCGCCGGCGACCAGCGCCCCGACGGCGCCTGGCACACCGAGTGGGCGACCCTGCGCACGATCGCGCGGCGCACCGCCGTCGCCGCCTCCCAGACCACCGAGCTGCTGCAGGGCCTGCACGTCAACGCGGCCCGCATGGGCGCGACGCTCGACGAGTCGGCCGACGACGTCCTCGCCGAGCGACGCGGGGTCGCCGACCTCGTCGACGCGAAGCACGACCCCGACCCCGCCACCTATCTGGGCATCACGCTCGACATCGTCGCCGGCGCGGTCGATCGGGCCCGCATCTTCCTGGAGGAGAACGCGTGACCGTCCCACAGATCACCGCCGTCCGCCTCGGCGGGTCGCCCCAGCTGCCGCTGCTGGTGCTCGGCCCGTCACTGGGCACGTCGGCCCGCACCCTGTGGTCCAGGGCAGCCACCCACCTGGCCGACCGGTTCGAGGTCATCGCCTGGGACCTGCCGGGCCACGGCAGCAACCTGCTCGTCGGGCAGCCGTTCACGATGGCCGAGCTCGCGGCAGGAGTGCTCGCCATGGTCGACGACATGCTCGCCGAGCGCGGCACCGTCGACACGTCGTTCGTCTATGCCGGGGACTCGGTCGGTGGAGCCGTCGGCCTGCACCTGCTGCTCGATGCCCCGGGCCGCGTCGACTCCGCCGTCCTCGTCTCCACCGGTGCCGTGATCGGCGAGCCCGGAGCCTGGCACGAGCGCGCCGCGACTGTCAGGGCCTCCGGCACCCCGGCCGTGCTCGAGGGCTCGGCCAGCCGGTGGTTCGCTCCCGGCTTCCTGCAGCGGGAGCCCGAGACCGGGTCTGCGCTGCTGCAGGCCCTGCAGGACGCGGACCGCGAGGGCTACGCCCAGGTGTGCGAGGCGCTCGCCGGGCACGACGTCCGCGACCGCCTCGGGCGCATCGGAGTCCGCGTCCTGGCGATCGCCGGACGCGATGACGTCCCGACCCCTGTGGCGTCGCTGCAGGAGATCGCCGACGGCGTCCGCAACGGGCGCCTCGTCGTGCTCGACGACGTCGCGCACCTCCCCCCTGCCGAGGCGCCGGCCGAGGTGGCGCGGCTGGTCCGCGATCATGCCGACGGCGTCCTCGCCGACGCACCGCGCACCCTCACGACGGTCGACGAGGTCAGGCAGGCTGGTGCGGCCGTGCGCCGGCAGGTGCTGGGCGACGCCCACGTCGACCGCGCGACCGCGGCCTCGACCGACTTCACGGCTGACTTCCAGGACCTCATCACTCAATACGCCTGGGGATCGATCTGGACCCGACCGGGGCTCGACCGCCGCAGCCGCTCACTGATCACCCTCACCGCACTCGTGGCTCGCGGCCACCATGAGGAGCTCGCGATGCACGTCCGCGCAGCCCGCACCAACGGCCTGACCAACGACGAGATCAAGGAGCTGCTGCTCCAGACCGCGATCTACTGCGGTGTCCCCGACGCCAACACCGCGTTCCGCATCGCGCAGCGGGTACTCGACGAGATGGACACCGCACCAACCAACTCACCCGAAGGACATGCATGACCTCGATCAGCACTCCCGGCCGCGCACTCGTCGTCGGAGCCACCGGCATCATCGGCCAGGCCCTCAGCAACCAGCTCGTCGCAGCGGGCTGGGCGACGTACGGGCTGTCCCGCAGCGGCGGGGCCGTGCCCGGCGTGACACCGGTGGCGGCCGACCTGGCCGATCCGGACACGCTCGCCACGGCTCTCGACACAGTCAGCCCCGACCTCGTCGCCATCACGGCCTGGACCCGCCAGCCGACCGAGCAGGAGAACATCGCGGTCAACGGCGCGGCCGTGCGCCACGTGCTCGCTGCACTCGAGCCGGCCGGGTCGATGCGCCACGTGGCCCTGATGACGGGGCTCAAGCACTACCTGGGCCCGTTCGAGGCGTACGGCGAGGGCAACCTCCCGGACACGCCGTTCCGCGAGGAGTCGCCACGTCTGGACCACCCGAACTTCTACTACGCGCAGGAGGACGAGCTCTTCGCCTCCGCCCGACGCAACGGCTTCGGCTGGAGCGTCCACCGGTCGCACACGGTCTTCGGCTTCGCGACGGGCAACGCCATGAACATGGCGCTGACCCTCTCGGTCTACGCGACGATCTGCAAGGAGCTGGGGCAGCCCTTCGTGTTCCCCGGATCGCAGCTGCAGTGGGACGGACTCACCGACGTGACCGACGCCGACCTGCTCGCCGAGCAGATCATCTGGGCCGCGACCCACGACGCCGGACGCGACGAGGCGTTCAACATCGCCAACGGCGACGTGTTCCGCTGGCGCTCGCTGTGGCCCCGGATCGCCGAACACTTCGGCGTCGAGTGGGAGGGGTTCGACGGCGCCCCGCGGCCGCTGGAGCCGGCGATGGCCGACATGGGAGACACGTGGCGACGCATCGCGGCGCAGCACGGTCTCGTCGAGGCCGACGTCACCCGTCTCGCGTCGTGGTGGCACACCGACGGCGACCTCGGTCGTACGGTCGAGAGCCTCACGGACATGAACAAGAGCCGCGCCGCGGGATTTCTCGGCTTCCGCGACACGCGCGAGAGCTTCTTCGAGCACGTCGCGCGCTACCGCGCTGCGCGCATCATCCCCTGAGACGCGCCGCGGCCTCGGGTCACTGCGCCAGGGCGTCGTCGATCGCCTGGACGAACTCCTCGGTGGTCGCCGGCGCCAGGCGCTCTCCGTTGAGGAAGAACGACGGAGTGCCGGTGACGCCGAGCCGGGTCCCGTCGTCCACGTCCTTCTGCACGCGGGCGGCGACCTCCGGGCTGGCGACCTCGGCGTCGTACTGCGCCATGTCGAGCCCCAGGTCCTCGGCATACCCGCGGAACAGCGCTGCCTTGGAGTCCTGCGACTCGCCCCACTCGGCCTGCGTGTCGTACATCCGCTGGTACATCTGCTCGAGCTTGCCCTGACGGGCTGCGGACTCCACGGCGAAGGCGGCGTCGTCGGCGTTGCGGTGCCCCGGGAGCGGGAAGTAGCGGAGCACGAACGTCACCTTGCCGTCGTACTGCTCGCGCAGCTGCTCGACGAAGGGATAGGCCGCAGCGCACGCCTCGCACTCGAAGTCGAGGAACTCCACGAGGGTGACCTTGCCGTCCTCGGCCGTGGCCAGGCGATGGCTGTCGGCCCGGACGGTCGTGTCGGCGCGCTCGGCCGCGTCGGCCGGCTCGGGAGAGGTGAGGGCTCGGACGGTGAGCACGCCGGCGATCAGCGCGACGACGACCGCCGTGAGGGCGAGCGGGATCGCGGTCTGTCGGGTCATGGTCTTCATGAGGTCCTCCGGTCGAGGTCGAGCGCGACGAACGTCGGCTCGCTGGTGTCGGAGCAGCAGCCTCCCTGGCAGTCGGTGCATCCGCAGCCGTCGTCGGCCTCGGCACCGCGCCCGATCGGGGAGCAGCAGCCCTCACCCCGCCAGGCCTCGATGCCTTCCCGAGCGGCCACCACCGCGATGACCAGCCCCGCGATCGGGTCGGCCCAGGACCACCCGAGGGTCGCGTTGAGCAGCAGACCGACCAGCAGCACCGCCGACAGATAGGTGCAGAGCAACGTCTGCGTGCCGTCGGCGTAGACGGCGTTGGACCCCAGCGCCTTGCCGGTGCGCCGTTGGGCGTGCGAGATGAACGGCATGACGACGAGCGACACCGCGGCCAGGACGATGCCGACCGTGGAGGCGTCGGCGTCAGAGCCGGCGACGAGGCCGCGGATCGACTCGAACCCGACGTAGGCGGCCAGGGCGAAGAACGAGAACGCGAGCAGGCGCAGCGCCTGACGCTCGCGCGACTCCGGGATCCGGTGGGAGAACTGCCACAGGATGATCAGGCCGCTCGAGACCTCCACGACGGAGTCGAGGCCGAACCCGACGAGGGCCACCGACCCCGCCACGAGCCCGGCCGAGATGGCGACGGCGGCCTCGACCACGTTGTAGGTCACCGAGAACCCGGCCAGCATCTTCGCGCGCCGGCCCAGGCGCGCCCTGGTCTGCTGATCGAGGTCAGACATCGGCGTCGACCCCGTGGTTGGGGCACAGCGCGACGGCGTAGCCCGTCAGGTCCAGCAGCTTCTCGGCCGCGGCGAGGAGCTCGGTCGTGGCCTCCGGATGGGTCACGCTGAACACCGAGGCCCGTCCCTGCGGCCGCGAGGTGACGAGTCCACAGTCCTTCAGGCAGGCCAGGTGCTGGGAGACCGTCGACTGCGCCAGACCCAGGTGCTCGGTCAGCTCGACGACCCGGTGCTCCCCCGTCAGCAGGTGCTGCAGGATCGCCAGGCGGGACCGGTCGCCGAATCCGTGGAACAGGCACGCTGCGGCTGTCAGGGGCGCTTCGACCTCAGGCTCCAGCACCTGCAGCGGCATCGTCATGTGACGATGATATCTGCCGGGAGGTGGTGGTCGGCGTCCGGCATCAGCGGTAGGTGCGGGCCCAATGGCCCTCGATCCGGGCCCTCGTCCCCTGCCCGCGCCGGGCAGCCGCGACCAGAGTCACCTCATGACCTCAACTCACCCCGGCGAGCAGACCGCCACGCGGACACCCGGCGTGCGAGGGATCGCGCTGATCGTCCTTCTGGTGGGCATGGTGGTCGGAGCCGTCATCACTGCCGTGACCCTGGCCGGGGACAGCCCGCCGAGCACCAGCCCGTCCGCGCAGCTCGCGCGGGTCGAGAGCTCGTGCCGCGACTGGAACGCGTCGCAGGACGGACCGGACGACGAGCGGTGGTGCACCGACATGTTCACCTGGATGGAGGATCGGTCGGGCGGGTCGATGATGGGCTCGATGATGTGGCGCAGCCCCGAGCGCATGGACCGCTACTGCCGCGAGTGGGTCGACCAAGGACGTGCTGATGCCAGACTCTCGGGTCACCAGCACTGCGGCCTCATGGTCGACTGGATGAACCAGCACATGCCCAACCGCGGCGGGAGCTGGATGATGCGGGCCGGGTGAGCTCGTCTGCGGAGTCGCGTTCGGAGCGCGCAGCCGGGCCGGCTCAGCCGCGAGAGCGCCCCGGCGACCGTCCGAACGCCTCGCGGAACGCGTCGTAGAAGCTGCTGACCGAGCCGAAGCCGGACGCCATCGCCACGGCGGCGACGTCTTGATCGGCCCACGCGGGATCGCGCAGACGCACCGCGGCCCGTTCCAGCCGTGCCTCGCGGATCAGCTTCGACGGGGTGGTGCCGGTCGCGGCCAGCACCACCTGGACGTGGCGCGGCGACCATCCGAGCTGCGCGGCCAACGTCGTCGGGGTCAGAGCGGGGTCGTCGCAGGTACGGCGCACCAGCTCGGCCGCCGCCGCCACCAACGACGGCCTCGCGCGGTCGCGGCCCGGCTCCCGTCCCATCAGGGAGGCGAGTGACTCCGCCAGCGCGATGAAGTCCGCCGCATCCAGCGACTCTCGCTCGTGCGAGATCTGCCTCATCATCGCGAGAGCCACCGCTCCCGCGCCCGCCGTCAGGTCGACCGTCCGGGGCGTCCGGGGGTCGAGCCCTCGTGACAACCGGTCCGGGGGCACGCTCAGCACCCACGCCCGAGCCGCCCGGTCGTGCGCGATCGTGAACGCGCTCGCCATCGACACCATCGCGGCGCTTCCGGAGCCCAGGTCGAGCTGGCGCCCGTCGGCCTCCACCCTGAACCTGCCCCCGCGCGGCACGAGGATCCTGATCGTCTCGTCACCGTCACGACGTGCGTCACGGGGACGTCGACGGTAGGCGACCGCATCCGACCAGAACTCGACCAGCTGCAGGTCGCCGGCGCGCTGGACGACTGTCGTGCCGGCGAACTCCGACGGCGCAGACGGCTGCAGGTCCAGCATGCCGTGGTTGCGCCGCACCTCGTCGGTCCACACGTCGAGCTGGTCCCCGTGCGCGGTGGACTCGGTGCTGAGACCGGTCACCGCGTAGTCGCGCAGGGGGGATGTCGTGGTCATCGACATGGCCTCCTTGGGCGGCGTGCGCACATCCGGAAGGACCGTGCGTCCAGCCGGAGGCCACGCCCCGCGTCCTCGCCTAGCGTCGTGAGTCTAACGTGTCGCCCGTCACACGGGCGGCCTGAGCCGGAGGAATGCCATGACCCCCACGTCGACACCCGACCTGCTGCACACCGATGTCCGAGAGGGCACCATCGCCTACGTCGACTCCGGGCCGACGAGCGGCGCGACCTTCGTCCTGAGCCACTCGCTGTTCTTCGACCACACGATGTTCGCTCCCCTGACGGCCCTGCTGGTGGAGGCCGGCCACCGCGTCGTCGCGTACGACCACCGCGGCCAGGGCTCCAACTCACCGGCAGATCGCGCCCGCCAGTCGATGGACGAACTGACCGAGGATGCGGCCGCCCTCATCGAGCAGCTCGACCTCGGGCCGGTCCACTTCCTCGGCAACTCGATGGGCGGCTTCGTCGCCCTGCGCCTCGCCGCCCGGCGACCCGACCTCCTGCTCTCCGCCATCGCCGTCGGCTCGTCGGCAGAGCAGGAGCACCAGCTCGAGGCCTTCGCACCCCTCGTCGATGCGATGCGTGAGGTCGGCGCAGAGCCGCTCGTCGACACCCTGATGCACATCATGTTCGGCGACACGAGCCTCGCAGCCGGCGGTCCGGTCACCGAGCACTGGCGCCACCAGATGGCCGCCCTGCCGGCAGCCATCGCGGACAGCGCCGACCGCGTGATCCACCGCGACCGGCTGGTCGAGGAGCTCGCCGGATGCAGCGTTCCCGTGCTCGCGATCTCCGGAACCGAGGACCATGCCTACCCGCCACCCATCTCGGACGAGAACATCGCCGACGCCACCGGCGGCACCTCCCGGCAGGTGGCAGCCGCCGGGCACTCGGTGAGCCTGGAGCAGCCCGCGGCCGTGTTCGCCCACCTCGAGGAGCACCTCGCGCACCTCTCGACGGCCCACCGATGAGGTGAGATCTGCTGCCCGAGCATCGTGCCGAAGGGGACCGATGCTCGGCCGCCATTTCCGTCTCGGTCCCGCAGAGGTCGGTCAGTCTTCGAGCAACCAGAAGAGCTGGGTGACGTTGCCTTGCTGGTCGCCTCCTGGCTCGGGCATGGTGAGGTACTGCTCCCAGGCGAGCTCGGCCGGCCGATGTCCGTGGGCGGTGATCCAGCCCAGGAGCGTCTCGTAGGCGGGCGCGATGTCGTCGTAGGAGCCGGTGAGCGTGAGCGTCGCAGCACGTCCTGCCGGCAGAACCACAGGTCGGATCTCGGCCTCGCCGGACACCTGTTCGGCCACAGGAAGTGCCGCCGACACGTCGATCGTCTCGCCCTGAACGCAGTGGCTGATCCCGTACGGCGGCCCAGAGACTGCGACGTGTCGAGCAGCGACGTACTCCCCCAACCGGCTGTAGGCGCGGTCGAAGAACGCTGTGATCTGGTCCATCGGCAGGGACTCGCGGATCTCGATCATGGGCTGCGCGTTAGTGGTGACGAGCTCCGGCTCGGTGGTGTCCATGAGGTGAGCGTAGGTGGGGACCGAGCTGGTGACGTGTGCCGTAGGTCCCCCGGTGGAGGTCCGCGGTCACGAGTTCCCGGCTCGGCCGCCCGTCCCGGCCTACGACCATGCCACCTGATGGCTCACGGGAGTCCACCGGACGCCGTGCCGGGAACAACCGTGACCACGCTCCCGGCGATCGAGATCCTGACCTCGGAGGTGTTGTTGCTCTCGTCGGCCTCGGTGACGGCTCCCACCGCATCGGCGTGCACGCGCACCGTGTACTCACCGTCTGCCAGACCGGTGACGTCGATGGCCTGGTCCGGAAGCGTGGTCGGATAGGTGTCGCCCCATCCCCTGCTGAGTCCGTGAATGATCGTCAGGGCGTCGGGGAGGCCCTTCCCGCAGGAGGACGCCTCCGCGTAGACGGGGAGAGCCGGCACACCCGGTTGCGATGCCAAGGGCCCGTACGTGGTGTTGTCCTGCATGCAGTAGCCGTGCTTCTCCGCACGCGCCGCCACGGTCCCGGTCGAGTCCAGGAGCTCGTAGGTGTCGAAGTCGCGCACGTGCCAGTGGTTGTGACCGTCACCGGCGAAGTAGAACTTCACCTCCGGCTCGGCCACGGAGCCCAGCAGCGTGCCGCTCGGGTCGTAGAAGCTCTGGTAGGCCTGCCACGAGGCGGCGTCGGGGCCGGAGCGATCGGCGACGATCTCCCCCGGTCCGTCGCCGACGTTCATCGTGATCACGCCGAACTTCAACAGCTTCTTGCCTGCCAGCGCTGGGAAGTCTTCATCGAACGGCGCCTCGGGAACGATCATGAAGCAGGTTCCCCCGGTTGCCGCGGCGTCGCCCTGGCCGCACTTGGTCAGGTCCTTGATCCGCAGGTCCGGGAGAGCCGCACCCGCGGGTGTCTGGTCGACGACCTTGATGCAGTCGGCCGCTCCAGCAGCGCGCGTCATCTCGGACCCCACCTGCACCCACGTCTGCGGACTCTGCGCCCACGCCCGGCGGCCCGCGTCCCAGATCCACGACACGACACGGGTCTCGTCGCGCCGGGCCACGGTCAGCTGGGGACAGTTGGGCACCTCGACGACGCGTTGCTCGACAATCGAGGCGGGCTTCGGGCACGTGCTCGGGCTGGGCGCACTCCCGCAGGTAGCCGGCGGCTTGGCCACCACCCTGACCTTGATGACGTTCGAGACGTCGATCACGCGACCGCGCGAATACAGCACGGTGCGGTACTTCACGCTCCCCGACCGGTTCCAGTACTGGGGGCTGAACCGGTAGCCACCCTCGCGCACGTACTGCACCGCGCGCGTGGACCAGTTGCGCGCACCGGGCCGGTGCCGTTGCAGGACGAGCTTGTGCTTGCGTGCGCTCAGGTCAGACGTGTAGCCCTTGATCGGGATCGGCGCGCCCACGTACCGCGAACCGACCGAGTTCAACGTGACATCTGCCCTCGCCCGCTTGGCCATCAGGTCAGATGCCGAAGAAATGCTCACCTCTGCGCCACTCGCCCCGTTCGCGACAGCCGGCAGGCCAAGGGCCACCAGGATGAACAGCGCCACGATCACAGCGCCCGTACGAGGCCTGCCCTGAGAACTGAATACGGTCATGCGACTGCCGCCACTTCATGAGTAGTTGTCAGCGTCGTTGCGCCGGTCAGGCAGCCGTTCCTCACCCATGAGGTGAAGCACCCGGCCCGCCGAGGCCGCGACAAGGTCTTGTGTCAGCCGGATCGTGATCCCGCGAGGAGCGGCCGAACCTGTCTCGTCTCCAAATTGCTGAAGGCGGGAACTGAGGGACGACGAGAATACGTTGGTGCGAGCTTCCCCTCGTCCTGCAGCCACTTGACCGCACCTGGCGGCTCGTCATCAGAGGCGAAGGTCCTCGAGCGTGAGTCGCCATGGATCCGGCAAGGGGCTCCCGTGATCGGGACCCTTGGCGGCCTCCCGGATCGCGGGGCCTGCGACAAAGGGTCCAATGGCCCGTCCGCAAGCCCCGGATGGCTGGCAGTCTCGCAACCACACAGGAAGTGATGGTCCGCGATGATCCCGATGCTCGGCACCCGCCACACCAACAAGTTGGTCTGGAGGCACGTCTTCTGCCCCGGTCACGTGGGTGTCTGATGTTCGCCGTCAGGCTGCATGGCCGCGGAGGGCAAGGCGTCGTCACCTCTGCAGAGATGCTGTCGGTCGCGGCCTTCACCGAGGGCAGGCATGCCCAGGCCCTCCCGACCTTTGGCTCGGAGCGCACCGGGGCTCCGGTGACCTCTTTCTGCCGGATCGACGACGTCGGCATTCGAGCCCATGAGCCCATCACCAGTCCCGATGCGGTCATCATCCAGGACCCAACGCTGCTGCACGTCGCGCCCGTGCTGGTCGGCACCTCGCCGGACACCTACGTGCTGATCAACTCCTCGCGGCCCGTCGAGGATCTCGGGGTCGAGCCGCTGGTCAGCGATTTCCGTACGGGACGCGTCCTGACGGTTCCTGCCACTGAGCTGGCTCGCCAGCACATCGGCCGCCCTCTCCCCGGGGCCCCGCTGCTCGGCGCCTTCTCTGCGTTGACCGGCCTGATCTCGCTCGAATCGGTCGCCACAGCGATCCGCCAGCGCTTCGCTGGGGCGCTCGGCGAGGCAAACGTCGCAGCCGCGCGAGCTGCCTACGAGTCCGTGGTCCAACCAGGCACCAGGTTCGCCGATGCTTGAGCAGGTCGAAGGTTCCCGTGCCGTGGCCGACGTGGTGGCACGCTGCCGACCCCAGGTCGTCGCTGCCTACCCCATCTCGCCGCAGACGCACATTGTCGAGGCACTCTCCGATCGAGTTCGCGCAGGAGACCTGCAGGACTGCACCTACCTGATGGTCGAGTCGGAGCTCGGAGCACTGAGTGCCTGCATCGGCGCGAGCGTCGTGGGCTCCCGCGCCTACACCGCGACGGCCAGCCAGGGGCTGCTCTACATGGCTGAGGCGCTGCCCAACGTGTCCGGTCTCGGGCTGCCGATCGTGATGACCGTGGCAAACCGGGCGATCGGAGCCCCCATCAACATCTGGAACGACCACTCGGACGTCATGTCGCAGCGCGACTGCGGCTGGATCCAGCTCTTCGCATCGTCCAACCAGGAGGCGGTCGACCTGCACGTCCAGGCCTTCGTGATCGCGGAGCGCACGTCGATCCCCGTGATGGTCTGCATGGACGGTTTCGTCCTGACCCATGCGGTCGAGGAGATCGACGTCCCGGACCAGCAGGCCGTCGACTCGTTCCTGCCACCGTTCGTGCCTCGTCAGGTCCTGGACCCTGACGAGCCGATCACGATCGGATCCATGGTCGGCCCGGACACCTTCACCGAGGTGAAGTACCTCGCAGCCGCTGATCAGCTGGCCGCTCTGGAGGTCATCGACGAGGTGGCGGACGACTTCCGAGCGAGCTTCGCCCGCGAGTCCGGCGGACTGGTGCGCGGCTACCGCTCCGACGACGCAGCCATCGTGATCGTCTCGCTCGGCTCGGTCCACGGCAGCATCTGCGATGCCGTCGACGGCCTGCGCTCCGAGGGGTTGGCGGTGGGCGCTCTGGCCGTCACCTGCTTCAGACCCTGGCCCGAAGGCCAGGTCACTTCGGCCCTGGCCCGCGCCACGACGGTGATCGTCGTCGAGAAGGCGTTCTCGATGGGGTCGGGAAGCATCGTGGGCAACGACGTCCGGCTTGCCCTTGCTGACCTCGGGGCGACCGTCTTCACCGCAGTCGCAGGGCTCGGCGGCCGACCCGTGACGGCCGACATCATCCGCCGCCTGGTCGCCGACGTGCGCGACGGCGAGCTCGAGGCCGATGTCCTGCACTTCATCGATGTCGACCGGTCCGTGGTGGCGCGCGAGCTCGCCGAGCGACGACCCGCGCGGGCCGGCCGGGAGGCGATCCGATGACCATCACACCGCGCGAGCTCTACCAGATCGGCACGTACGCAGCGGGCAACCGACTGCTTGACCTGGATCAACGGAGCGTCCAAGCACACGGCGACCGGACGAACTCGATCACCTCGGGTCATCGAGCCTGTCAGGGGTGCGGCGAGGTGCTCGGCGCCCGGTTCGTCCTCGATGCGGCGATGCGCGCCTGTGACGGCAAGGTGGTGGTGTCCAACTCCACCGGGTGCCTGGAGGTCTTCTCCACCCCGTATCCGGAGTCGGCCTGGCAGGTGCCGTGGGTCCACTCGCTGTTCGGCAACGGTGCCGCAGTCGCGACTGGCATGGCCGCAGGACTGCGTGCCCAAGGACGCGACGACATCCGGGTGGTCGGCCAGGCGGGCGACGGAGGAACCGTCGACATCGGGTTCGGCCCGTTGTCGGGGATGTTCGAGCGCAACGACGACGTCCTGTTCGTCTGCTACGACAACCAGGGCTACATGAACACTGGGGTGCAGCGCTCGGGGGCGACGCCCGCCTCGGCAGCGACCGCCAACACCAAGGCACTCGGAGCCGAGCCCGGCAACATCTTCGGCCAGGGCAAGGATCTTCCCCGCATCGCGCTGGCTCACGAGATCCCGTACGTCGCCACCGCGACGGTCGCCGATCTGCACGATCTCGAGCGCAAGGTCGCGAAGGCGATGACGTTTCGAGGAGCTCGCTACCTGCACGTACTGGTCCCGTGTCCGCTCGGATGGCGATCGGCCTCTCACGACACCATCAAGCTGGCTCGCCTGGCGACCGAGTCAGGCATGTTCGGGGTCTTCGAAGGCGAGCGCGGTGACGTCACCGCGGTCAGTCCCATCCGCCGGCAGGTGCCGGCCGAGGACTATCTCAGACTCCAGGGCCGCTTTGCACACCTGTTCGGAGAACATCCGCGACCCGACATCGTCGCGCGCCTCCAGGAGCAGGCTGACCGCACCATTGCTCGCCTCGGCCTCCTCGGAGCCGAGCCCCACGACCACACCCTGGAGGTGTGAGATGGACAAGACACCCTTCGCGATCAGCCTGGCCCCCGGATCCAGCACGGCCGACAAGACGGGCACCTGGCGGACCGAGCGAGCGACCTACGTCACCTCGATGCCGCCGTGCAGCAATGGCTGTCCGGCCGGCGAGGACGTGCGCGGCTGGCTCAAGCATGCCGAGACCGAAGAGAGCTATGAGGACGCATGGCGGCAGATCATGATCGCCAATCCGTTCCCGGCGGTCATGGGTCGCATCTGCTATCACCCGTGCGAGACCGCCTGCAATCGCGGCGTCCTGGACGAGTCTGTGGGCATCAACTCCGTGGAACGGTTCCTGGGCGACGAGGCGATTCGCCAGGGCTGGCAGCTGCCCAAGCCAGCCCCCACCGGCCAGCGCGTCCTCGTCGTCGGGTCGGGCCCGTCGGGGCTCTCCGCGGCCTATCAGCTCGCCCTCCTCGGACACTCGGTCACAGTCAAGGAAGCAGCCTCGGAACCTGGCGGGATGATGCACTACGGGATCCCGTCGTACCGGTTGCCGCGGGCCGTCCTCGATGCTGAGATCGACCGGATCCTCACCCTGGGTGTCGAGATCGAGCTGGACTCCCCCGTCGACGACCTCGCAGCACTGATGCAAGCGGAACACTACGACGCCGCGTTCGTCGCCGTCGGTGCGCAGATCGGTAAACGGGCCTACATACCCGCTGGTTCGACCTCCCACGTCCTCGACGCCGTGTCCCTGCTGCACAGCGTCGCCGACGAGCAACCGCCCCTGGTCGGTCGGCGAGTGGCCATCTATGGCGGTGGCAACACGGCGATCGACGCGGCCCGCAGTGCCAAGCGCCTCGGTGCCGCCGAAGCCGTCGTCGTCTATCGACGGACGCGCAACCGGATGCCTGCGAGTGACAGCGAGGTCCACGAAGCCGAGGAGGAAGGGATTGCCTTCCGCTGGCTGTCGACGATCGACCACGTCGACGCGGACGAGGTGACTCTCGAACGGATGGAGCTGGACGCGGACGGCTTCCCCCAACCCACCGGCACGTTCGAGACGCTGACAGCCGACTCGGTCGTCCTCGCCCTGGGCCAGGACACCGACCTGTCGCTGCTCGACGGCATGCACGACGTCGACGTCACCGACGGAGTCGTCCGCGTCGACGAGATCGGCATGACCGGCCGGTCGGGGGTCTTCGCCGGCGGCGACATGGTGCCCGGAGAGCGCTCCGCCACGGTCGCGATCGGGCACGGCAGGCGGGCCGCGCGAGCCGTCGACACCTGGCTGGCAGGTCAGGTCGCCGAGCCCCAAGCGAGCGGGCCCTTGGCGGACTTCGCCTCGCTCAACACCTGGTACTTCGAGGACGCCCCCCGTACGCACCGATCCCGCCTCGAGGCCGTGCGCCGGTCCTCGACCTTCGACGAGGTGGTCGTCGGTCTGGATGCCGAGACGGCCCAGTACGAGTCGCGGCGATGCATGTCGTGCGGGAGCTGCTTCTCCTGCGACAACTGCTTCGCGATGTGTCCGGACAACGCGATCGTCCAGCTCGGCATGCCCGGCGAGCCGTATGCGATCGACCTCGACTACTGCAAGGGCTGCGGCCTGTGCGCGACAGAGTGCCCGTCCGGCGCGATCGCCATGGTGCCTGAGGAGATCTGACGCCGTCAGGGCTCCGACGCTGCCGGCATGACGAAGGCCCGAACCTGTTGGTTCGGGCCTTCGATTGGTAGCGGGGACAGGATTTGAACCTGTGACCTCTGGGTTATGAGCCCAGCGAGCTACCGAGCTGCTCCACCCCGCGTCGCCTGCTCTACTTTACAGGTCACCGCCCGCACTTCCAAATCGGGTCCCTGGACGCGTGCACCGTCCACGCCCTGACACCGGCATCACGGGCCATACGTCACGCGACTAGCGTTGACCGACGTGAGCACTCCCCCAACACCACCGCTTCAGGTCACCGCTCAGACGATCGACGAGGCCGCGATCCGGGTCGCCGAGGTGGCCACCCGCACGCCGTTGGAGCTCAACGCCCGCCTGTCGGAGGCGACCGGCGCACAGGTGTGGCTCAAGCGTGAAGACCTGCAGCCCGTCCGCTCCTACAAGATCCGGGGTGCCTACAACCTCATCGTCCAGCTCGACGACGAGGCACGGAGCCACGGTGTGGTGTGCGCCAGCGCCGGCAACCACGCCCAGGGAGTCGCCCTCGCGTGCCAGCGGCTCGGCGTGCGTGGTCGGATCTTCGTGCCCGGCACCACCCCGCGCCAGAAGCGCGAGCGGATCGTCACGCTTGGCGGCAGCGACGTCGAGATCATCGTGGTCGGCGACTCGTACGAGGACGCATTCCGCGCCGCTCAGCAGGACGCCGCCGACACCGGTGCCGTGCTCGTCCCTGCGTTCGACGATCCCCGCACGATCAGCGGGCAGGGCACCGTCGCGCCCGAGATCGTCGAGCAGCTCGGCACCGCCCCCGACCTCCTCGTCGTCCCGGTCGGAGGCGGCGGCCTGGTCGCCGGCATCTCGACGTGGATGCGCGAGCGCCACCCCGAGACCCGCATCGTCGGCGTCGAGCCGACCGGTGCCGCGTCGATGAGCGCCGCGGTGCGCGTCGGCAGGCCCGTGCGGATCGACGACGTCGACCCCTTCGTCGACGGCGCCGCCGTCGGCATCGTAGGCGACCACACCTTCCCGCTGGTGCGCGACGCCGGCACCGAGATCATGACCGTCGACGAGGGCCACGCCTGCACCGAGATGCTGCGGCTCTACCAGTCCGACGGCATCATCGCCGAGCCCGCTGGCGCCCTCGCCACGGCGCTGCTCGACGCCGGGCTCGAGATCGAGCCAGGATCGACGGTCGTCTGCGTCGTCTCAGGCGGCAACAACGACATCAGCCGCTACGGCGAGATCCTCGAGCGCTCGCTGATCCACCAGGGCCTCAAGCACTACTTCCTGGTCAGCTTCCCCCAGGAGCCGGGAGCGCTCCGCCGGTTCCTCGACGAGATCCTCGGCCCCGACGACGACATCACGCTGTTCGACTACGTCAAGCGCAACAACCGCGAGAACGGCCCGGCCCTCATCGGCATCGAGCTGGCCAGCCACGACGACCTTGCGGGCCTGCTGGCACGCCTCGACGACAGCCCGCTCGGCGTCGAGCAGGTGCCGCCAGGGAGCCCCCTGTTCCACTACCTGGTGTGAGCTGCCTGGTCTGGGCGGCGCCCCAGCGGGCGCCGCCCAGAACCACTACTTCTTCGCAGCAGCAGCGGCGTCGTCCACGACCTGCTTGGCCTGGTCGATCTTCTCGCCCATCTGGTTGATCCGACGCTGGTAGAGCGACAGGTCGCCGTCCTTCAGGGCTGCCTGGGCCTGGTCGTAGAAGCGCGACGCATCGTCGAGCAGCTGCGACGCCGTCTGCTTCGTGGCGTCGTCCGGCTCGGTGGTTCCCAAGTCACCGGGCGTGGCGGTCCCGCCGTCGGTGCCGGACGACCCCTCCTCGAGCCCGAGCGCCACCCGCAGCGCCTCGTCGAGCGACTGGCCGAAGCCCACGTCGCCGCCGAAGGACGCCGCCACGAACTGGAGCACCGGGAAGCTGCCCTCGGACGCACTGCGCTGGATGTAGACCGGTTGGACGTAGAGCAGCGAGTCACCGACCGGCAGGGTCAGCAGGTTGCCGCGCAGGATGCGGGCCTCCTGAGACTGCTCGAACTGCAGCAGCGCCTGGGTGACCCCTCGGTCGGTCTGGAAGCTGTTGGCGATCTGGCTCGGACCCGGTATCTGGGTCTCGCTCGGCAGCTGCAGGATCTGCATCTTGCCGTAGTTCTCGGTGTCGGTCGCCTCGGAGTTGACCGAGACGAACGCCGCCAGGTTCTGCCGGCTGTTGGGCAGGTAGACGCTCGTGACGCTGAACTTCGGGGTGTCCTCGCCGGGACGCGCCGTCGACAGGTAGTAGGGCGGCTGCAGCGCCCGCGAGGCGCGCGGGGCCGTCGGGTCCTCGGGGACCTTCCAGCGCTCGCCGTCCTCGTAGAACGTCTGGGCGTCGGTGACGTGGTAGCGCTGCAGCACGTCGCGCTGCACCTTGAACAGGTCGACCGGGTAGCGCAGGTGCTCCAGCAGGGCGTCGCTGATCTTGGTCTTGTCCTCGACGACGTTGGGGAAGACCTTCATCCACGTCTTGAGCACCGGGTCCTCGGTGTCCCACTGGTAGAGCTTGACGCTGCCGTCGTAGGCGTCGACGACGGCCTTGACCGAGTTGCGCATGTAGTTGACCTGGTCGGTCGGCAGCGCCGCCTGCGACCGACCGTCGGTCAGCGTGTCGGCCGTCGCCTCGCGCAGCGAGCGGTGCTCGGAGTACGGGTAGGCGTTGCTGGTCGTGTAGCCGTCGACGATCCAGACGACGCGACCGTCGACGACCGCCGGGTAGGAGTCGCCGTCGACCGTCAGCCACGGAGCGACCTTCTTGACCCGGTCGCGGGGCTCACGGTCGTAGAGGATCTTGGACTCGGAGTTGACCCGGCTCGACAGGACGATGTTGGGCTCGGCGAACTTGAAGGCGTAGAGCACCTTGTTGAACAGGCTGCCGACCGGCACGCCGCCCTTGCCGTCGTAAGTGTTCTGGGCCGCGTTGGCCTCGCCGTCGTCGGCCGAGGTCGAGCCACCGCGCGGGATGTCGACCTCGATCGGGGCGGCACCCTTCGGACGACCGACGATCGAGTAGGACGGCGACTGCTCGCCGAAGTAGATGCGCGGAGGCGTCGTGGTCTTGATCTCGCCGACCGGCGGGATGTCCTTGGCCGTGAAGACCGGCTCGCCGTTGGGTCCGCGCTCGTTGCCGCGGGCCGCGATGATGCCGTAGCCGTGGGTGTAGACCGTGTGGTCGTTGGCCCAGTTGCGCTGGCTGTCCTGCAGACCGCTCAGGTTGAGCTCGCGCGCGGCGATGATCGTGTCCTGCGGGTTGTCCTCGCCCTCGAGCTTGTAGCGGTCGACGTCGAGGGTCTGCGGCACGGAGTAGTAGCCGCGCACCTGCTGCAGCTGCTCAAACGCGTCCGAGATGAGCGTCGGGTCGAGCAGACGCGTGCTGACTCGCGACTCGGCCGACGACGCGAGCTCGGCCGGCGTGAGCGCAGTCTTGGCGGAGTACTCCTCCACCTCGGTGTCGGCGACGTCGTAGGCCTGCCTGGTCGCCTCGATGTTGCGGGCGATGAACGGCCCTTCCTTGTCGGGCTCGGACGGCTTGACCTGAAAGCCCTGCATGACGGCCGGCCAGATGGCACCGATCAGGATCGAGGTGAGCGCGAGAAGGCCCAGGCCGATGGCCGGGAGGGTCCACGACCGGATGAAGATCGCGGCGAAGAAGAGCAGCGCGCAGACGATCGCGACGCCGATCAGGATGTTCTTGCCGGGGATGCGGGCATTGGCGTCGGTGTAGCCGATGCCGTCGAACAGCGTCGAGTTGCCGATCGCGAGCCCGAAGCGGTCGAGGTAGTAGGACACCGCGCGGGTCAGGACGCCGAGGCCGACCAGCACCGACAGGTGCACCTGGGCGGCGCGGGTCAGCTTGGGACCGCGGCCGGCGATGCGGATGCCGCCGTAGACGTAGTTGAGGAACAGCACCGCGAGCACCGTGATGACGATCATCGCGAACGAGAACGACGTCAGGAAGCGCCACCACGGGTAGTCGAAGACGTAGAAGCCGACGTCCTTGCCGAACTGCGGGTCCTTGACGCCGAACGACGAGCCGTTGCGCCACATCTTGTAGGTGTCCCAGTGGCTCGCACCCACCGAGCCGGCGAACGCGGTCAGCACGACGAACAGGCCGATGCCGATCGGCTTGAGGATCGGGGTCAGGGCCAGGCGGTAGCGGTAGGCCGGATCGTCACGACGCAGCGGCACGGTGTCGGGCCGGGTGCGATAGGCGATGTAGAGGTTGGCCACCACGAACAGGCCAAAGATCAGGCCCAGCACGACGAACAGCAGGATCCGCGAGACGAGGATGCTGCGGAAGACGTCGCTGTAGCCGACGGACTTGAACCAGAGACGGTCGGTCCAGACGCTGACGAAGATCGAGCCGAGCAGGAGCAGGGCGGCCAGGGTGACGAGGGTCGGGACGAGCACCCGCTGACGTCGTCCCGACCCGGAGGGCTGGGGCTGGCGTGGTCGGGGTGTTCCGAAGATGTCGCTCACGGGTCTCCTGGGTGGGGGTGTGTCAAGACTCTATGTCAGGGTGCGGCGGAGGTGCTCGATCAGTCCGGGGACGAGATCGGGGCCCTCGAGCAGCACGGCGTCGTCGGGATCCTTGGCGCGGACGGCGCTGTGCGCCTGCCCGTCGCGGGTGACGGCCGCGACGAGACGGACCTCGCGACGGTCGGGGTGGCTGGCGGCGACCTCGACGATCGCCTCGGGGTCGTCGGGCAGCGACTCCTCGGCCTCCGGCGGCAGCATGATGCGCTCGATCACGGCCGCACATCCGGTGACGGCGTCGGGCCACTCGATCTCGGTGAGGAGGTCCTCGAGCTCGCGACCCTGCGGCAGCTCCTGCTCGATGGGCGTGTAGCCGTCGTGGTCGTCGCTGAGCTGCTCGGCCAGACCGGGCTCGGCGGCGATGAGGTCGGCGGTCGGGACGAGGGCGAACAGGCGCGGAGCCTGGTCCCATCCCTCAGATCCCACGTGGGACTCGACCTCGAGCGCTGCCTGTCGCAGCGGGGAGTCGGGCATCAGCTGCATGCAGGCACCTTCGCCTTCGGATCCTTGGCGAGCGCCTCGAGCGAGGCGATCGCGTCATCGAGCTTCGTGATCTTGACCAGCTGCAGGCCGTCGTCGTCGCCGTCGGTGGCCTCGGCGCAGTTGTCGGCGGGCACCAGGAAGATCGTGGCCTTGGCCTCGGCGGCGCCGGCCATCTTCTGGCGGATGCCTCCGATGGGGCCGACGACTCCGTCAGCGGTGATCTCGCCGGTGCCGGCGATCGTCCTGCCCCCGGTCAGCTGGCCGGGGGTGAGCCGGTCGTAGATCGCGAGGGCGAACATCGTGCCGGCGCTGGGGCCGCCGATGTCGCGCCCGACGTTGTTGTCGACCGTGATCGGGAACGAGTAGTCAGTGCCGATCGAGATGCCGATCCGCGGCGCGGAGGCGTCGTCGGGGTCGGGCCTGGTCACGATCGGGACGACGCTCCTGGCGCCCTTGCGGGTGATGCCGATCTTGACGGTGTCGCCCGGCTTCACCGAGCCGATCGCCGCGACGGTGGCATCGGGGTCGGCGACCTTCGTGCCGTCGACCGTCGTGATGATGTCGCCCGCCTCGAGCTTGCCGGCCGAGGCACCGTCCTTCAGCACGCCGGCAACCTCGGCCCGCGCGGTGACGGTGTAGCCGGCCGCCCGAAGCGCGGCGACCTTGGAGGCGTCCTTGGATCCGTCAAGCTGCGCGGCCGACTCGGCGGTCGACTGCTTCGCGGACTCGTTGTCGGGATAGATCCGCGACTTGGGCACGACGGCGACGTCACCGTCGAAGTAGGACGTCACCGCCTCGAGCAGCGTCACGTGGCTGTCGGCCCGGCTGACCGAGACTGTCGTGAAGTCGAGCGACCCGGTGGTCGGGTAGGTCTTGACGTCGTCGCCGAAGGTCAGCAGCGGCTGGTTGTTGCTGACGCGGGGTGACCCGAGGGTGTCGAACACCGGCCCCGGCTTCATCGTCACGTACGGCACCGGCACGAGAAATGCCACGCTCGTCAGCACGATGAGCGACACCACTGCCACGACCATGGTCGTGTAGCGGCGGCTCATGGAAGTGGGGTCGGACACACGTGCAGCCTAGTGAGTGACGGCAACCTACGCGTGGTGGACCCACTCGGAGTCACCCGAGGTGAAGGTCTGGTGCTTCCACACCGGCACGTCGGTCTTGAGCTCGTCGATCAGGCGTCGGCACGCCTCGAACGCCTGGGCACGGTGCGCGGCCGAGGCAGCGACGACGACGGCCAGGTCACCGATCGTCAGGTCGCCGACCCGGTGGACGCCGGCCAGGGCGACGACGTCGCACTCCTCTGCGATGCGCTCGGCCACCTCGCGCAGCCGGGCCACCGCGGTCGGGTGGGACGAGTAGCCGAGGGCCTCGACGCCCTGGCCACCGTCGTGGTCGCGGACGGTGCCGACGAAGAGGCACGTGCCACCTGCCGTCGGGTCGATGACGGCGCCGTAGACCTCGTCGAGGCTCAACGGCGTCTCGCGGATGTCGACGAGGCGAACGGCAGTCATGTCGGATTCATCGTAGGGCGAACACGAATGCCTCGGGTTCCGAGGACTCACTCGCTAGGGTTGACCCATGGCCGACGACGACAAGAACGAGCCCGAGAACCCCTTCAAGGGCACCCCGATGGAGCAGCTCTTCGGCGCGTTCTCGGGTGGCCAGATCGACATGAACCAGATCATGGGGCAGATGCAGAAGATGTTCGCTCCGCACGAGGGCAGCGTCAACTTCGACATGGCCAAGGACGTCGCCCGCCACACCGTGGCCGCGGCCGGTCCCGACCCGTCGCCCACGTCGGCGCAGCAGGGCGCGGTCGACGACGCCGTACGCCTCGCGGAGTCGTGGCTCGACACCGTCACGTCGATCCCGGCCGGCGCGACCACGGCCACCGCGTGGAGCCGCGCCGAGTGGATCGAGTCGACGGCCGACACGTGGCAGACGCTCGTCGAGCCGATCGCCGAGCACGTCGTGAAGGCCATGAGCGAGGCACTGCCCGAGGAGGCCAAGGCCATGGCCGGCCCCCTGATGGGCATGCTGACCCAGGCCGGCGGCGCGATGTTCGGCCAGCAGGTCGGCCAGGCGCTCGGCGGGCTCGCCGGAGAGGTCGTGTCGTCCACCGACATCGGCCTGCCGCTGGGCACCGAGCGGGTCGCGGCCGTCCTGCCGTCCGGCGTCGAGGCGTTCGGCGAGGGCCTCGAGCACCCGGCGTCCGACGTGCTCCTCTACGTCGTGCTCCGCGAGTGCGCGCACCACCGCCTCTTCCAGCACTCCCCCTGGCTCCGGTCGGCTCTCGTCGGCGCCATCGAGGAGTACGGCCGCGGCACCCGCATCGACATCTCGGCGATCGAGCAGCAGATGCAGAGCCTCGATCCCTCCCGCCCCGAGGACATCCAGGAGGCCCTCGCCGGTGGGCTGTTCGAGCCCGAGCGCACCCCCGAGCAGCAGCGCGCGCTCGACCGTCTCGAGACGCTGCTCGCGTTCATCGAGGGCTGGGTCGACGAGGTCGTCGCCGAGGCCACCAAGAACCGCATGCCTGCGGCCGCTCCCCTCGCCGAGGCGATGCGTCGTCGTCGTGCGACCGGCGGTCCGGCCGAGCAGACGTTCGCGGCGCTCGTCGGCCTCGAGCTGCGTCCACGCAAGCTGCGCGAGGCCACGACCCTGTGGGCGGCGATGCGTGACCGTCAAGGCGCCGACGCCCGCGACGCGGTGTGGAGCCACCCCGACCTGATGCCCGTGGCCGCCGACCTCGACGACCCGCTCGGGTTCGCGCAGGGCGAGAGCCGCAGCCAGAGCGACGACGACTTCGACGCGGCGCTCGGTGAGCTGCTTGACGGTTCCGGCGCTGACGGTTCCGGCAAGGACGGCGACGCCGGCGACGAGGACCGTCCCGAGTGACGCTGCGCGACGACGCGCACGAGGTCCTCACCCGGTGGACCGCACCCGACGCCGAGCAGGAGCGTCTGCGTCTGGTCTACCTCGACCACCTCGAGGCACACGTCGATGCGATGAGCCGCGACTGCCACCCCGACCACCTGACGGCGAGCGTCATCATCGTCGCCGACGACCGGACCCGGGTCCTGCTGACGCTCCACAAGCGGATCAGGCGCTGGCTTCAGACCGGCGGGCACTGCGAGCCCGGTGACGCGTCCCTCGTCGACGCGGCGCTGCGGGAGGGCCGCGAGGAGAGCGGCCTGACGTCGCTCTCGATCGATCCGGAGCCCGTGCTCCTGTCGCTGCACGAGGTGCCCGGATGCGGTCCCGTCCGACCGTCGCACCACCTCGACGTGCAGTTCGTCGGCGTCGCGGCGGACGACTCGATCATCATCAGCGACGAGTCGGACGATCTCGCGTGGTTCGCCATCGACGACCTGCCGGCCGACACCGATCAGTCGGTGCGCGACCTCATCGCTGCTGCCACGACACGCCTTCGAGGAATCCCTTCGCCTTCTCCGTCTGCGGATAGGCGTTGACGAGGGCCCAGAAGTCACGGCTGTGGTTGGGCTCGATCAGGTGCGCGAGCTCGTGCACCAGCACGTAGTCGACGACGTACGCCGGCATGCCCTGCAGCCGGTGTGACAACCGGATGCTCGCATCACCGCTGGAGCACGAGCCCCAGCGCTTGTCCATCGTGGTGACCCACCGCACCGACGACGGGACGGCCCGTCCGCCGAACCATGCCTGTGAGAGCTCGGCGGCCCGTGCCAGGAGCTCGTCGTCGCTGGGCCGCACTCGCTGCTCGCGGCGGTCGAGCCGCTCCACGAGGCTGCGCACGTGCTCGTCCTCGACGGCCTTCGACAGGTGGGCCGGCATGAGCACGATCGTCTTGCCGCCCTCGCGGTAGGCGCGCACCGTGCGCTTGCGTCGGGTGCTGCGCCGGATCTCCACCTCGTCCATGGGAGGAATCTATCGCCGGGTCCACGACATTTCTGTGTCCACAGCCGAAACGGGGCAAACGTGCAGGTCACACCGGCCGGTCACGGGTGATCCGATGGACCGCGCACAGGTTGTGCACGGGCTCGTCCACATGCCCGCTCGGCGTTCCCCACAACTTGTCCCCATTGTTATCCACAAGCGTGGACAACAGTTCGGTGAAGTCGGTTGACGGGCACCGTTCCGTGCCCCTAGCGTCAACGCCATTCGAGGCTCCTGATCGGGCTCGCAAGGGGAAGGCAAGCCCGGTCGGGAGCCTCTTCTTCGTGCCGAGGGCCCGCGGACCATCAGGTGCCCCAGACAGAACTGCGGAGGATCCGACCGGTGTCGGATCCTCCGCGAGGTTCGGGGAAGTGCGGAGCCGCAGGGGCTCCGCGGGTGTGGATTCAGGCCTTGCCGAGAATCCGGTTCAGCTTCGTGCCACAGACCGGGCAGATGCCCTTGGCCATGCGAGTGCCCTTGTCACTGACGTGGACCTCTCCGGACGTCTCGCGCTTCTCCTTGCACTTGACGCAGTAGAACTCGCCACTCCATGTTTCCGACATTGCGGCCTCCTTGACGATGTGGTGCTGATCACTGTCAGCGTAGCCGTGAGCGCGGGATTTCACGCTCAGCCCCGCGTAAATGCCACCGGCGAGTCGCGACGGCCATCCTCGCGCGCACACGGCGGGGCCGGCCAGCCAGGTCTGTGGACGGGCGGTTGGCCGTCCCCGCGCTCGGGGGCAGGCTGTCGCCATGGCATTTCGACCCGCCGTGCGTCCGGGAGCACCGCTGCTGCGGCGCGACGCCACGCACCTTCAGGTCGGCACCTCCCCCGGCATCGTGTTCGCCGACCGACCCGGCCTCCTCGCGTTCCTGCGGCTGCTCGACGGGGCCCGCGACATCGGGCGACTTCGATCGCTGGCCCGTGAGCGGGTGCCCGAGCTGGAGGCAGACGTCGGCGCGACGCTCGACGAGCTCCTCGCGCTCGGGGCCGTCGTCGACGGTCCGCAGCGGCCGGCTCGGCCGGCCTACGAGCTCGCGATCCACAGCGACCCCGGCGGTGTCGCCCTGGCCGACACGACCCGCTCGATCCTCATGGAGTCGGGCCTGACTCGGCTCAGCTCGACCGAGCCCGATCTGACCGTCGTCGTCTCGTGCGGCGAGCCGTCGCGCGCCACGTTCGAGCAGGCATCACTGTGGGGGCTCACCCACCTGCCCGTCGTGATCGACGAGGACCGGGTGCGCATCGGGCCGCTCGTCCGCCCCGGCGTCACGCCGTGCGTGGGCTGCCACGACCTGCACCGGGCCGACTGGGATCCCGCGTGGCCGGCACTGCTGCTGCAGCTCGGCCGTCCTGCGACCGGCGCCAGTGCCGCGGCCCTGGCAGCGACGACCTGCCACGCCGCAGCGGTCGAGCTCGCCGTCGAGGTGCTGTCACACGCCGATGGCCGACGAGCACGCTCCGTCGGGCAGTGCCTGCTCGTCGGCCCGGCACCTGACGAACGCACGGTCCGGCCTGTCCCGTTCCACCACCGGTGCGCGTGCGACCTGCTCGAGACCGCGTGATCGCGACAGCGGGACTATCCTGAACGGGTGCCCGAGACCCCAGACCAGGACCAGCCGAAGGGCGGCCCCATCGCCGGCAGCGCGTTCGCCCGAGGTGCTCGCCTCGCATCGCTCCCGGTCGGGTTCGCCGGACGGACCACGCTCGGCCTCGGCAAGCGCATCGTCGGGACGCCGGCCAACCTCGTTCTCGACGAGGTGCAGCGCCGCACCGCCGACCAGATCTTCAGCGTCCTCGGGCAGCTGAAGGGCGGGGCGATGAAGTTCGGCCAGGCCATGAGCATCTTCGAGGCCGCGCTGCCCGAGGAGTTCATCGGCCCCTATCGCGAGACCCTCGTGAAGCTGCAGGACTCCGCTCCCCCTATGCCGCCGGGCACCGTCCACCGCGTCATGACCCAGGAGTTCGGCCCAGACTGGCGCACCCAGTTCACGTCGTTCGAGGACAAGCCGGCGGCCTCCGCGTCGATCGGGCAGGTGCACCGCGCGACCTGGTCGGACGGGAGCCACGTCGCGGTCAAGCTGCAATATCCCGGCGCCGCCAAGGCCCTGCTGTCCGACCTGCGGCAGATCAGTCGCCTGGCTCGTCTCTTCGGTGTCATCGCACCGGGCCTCGACGTCAAGCCACTCGTCAAGGAGCTGCAGGACCGCGTCGCCGAAGAGCTCGACTACTCGCTCGAGGCCGGCGCCCAGAGCGTCTTTGCCGAGGCGTTCACCGACGACCCCGAGATCACCGTCCCCTCTCCGCTCGCCCACACCGAGCGTGCTCTCGTCTCGACGTGGCTCGAGAGCGACTCCTCCCTCGCCCACGTCATCACCAACGGCACCCAGGAGGAGCGCGACCGCTACGGCGAGGCCTACGTGCGGTTCCTGTTCGCCGGTCCCCGGCGCGCGGGCATGCTGCACGCCGACCCGCACCCGGGCAACTTCCGGATCATGCCCGACGGTCGGCTCGGCGTCGTCGACTTCGGTGCGGTCGCCCGCCTGCCCGAGGGCCTGCCGGCCTCGATGGGACGACTGCTGCGCCACGCCGTCGCCGGCGACTACGACAGCGTCCTCGAGGGGCTGCGCGACGAGGGCTTCCTCAAGGCCAAGACCGATCTCGACGCCGAGACGATCGCCCGCTACATCGGCCCGTTCGTCGAGCCCGCCCAGGTCGAACGGTTCACGTTCAGCCGCGAGTGGATGCGGGCGCAGACCCTGCGGGTCAGCGCCCCCAACGCCGAGGGCATGGGCACCGCGATGAAGATCAACCTGCCACCGCAGTACCTCCTGATCCACCGGGTGTGGATCGGCGGCATCGGTGTGCTGAGCCAGCTCGGTGCGACGGCCCCGTTCAGGGCCATCCTCGAGGAGTCGCTACCGGGCTTCCTCGACGAGGGCCAGGACTGACGCGGCGTACTGCTCGATCTTGGCCGGACCGATGCCGGGCACTCGCTCCAGCGCGGCCGCGTCGGCCGGCTTCGCCTCGGCGATCGACTGCAGCGTCGCGTCGGTGAAGATGACGTAGGCGGGCTTGCCCTGCTCGGTCGCCTGCTCCTTGCGCCAGGCCCGCAGCGTCTCGTAGAGCTCTTCGTCATAGGTCGCCGGACACGTCGAGCAGCGCCCGAGCTTGCGGTCGGCCACCGCGAGGATCTCGTTGCAGACCCGACACTTGGCCACCTTGCGCTGGCGTGCCTGCGCCGAGACCTGACGCGCCTGGTGCCCCGCGGGCAGCAGCGTGTCGAGGAAGCGGGTCGGCTGGCGTGAGCCCCGGCCACCCGGCTTGCGGGACGCCGCCCACGAGATCATCAGGTCGTGCCGCGCGCGGGTGACGCCGACGTAGAACAGGCGTCGCTCCTCCTCGACCAGCACCGGGGTGTCGGCGTGGACGCTGGGCATCATGCCCTCGTGCATGCCGACGCAGAAGACCGCGTCCCACTCCAGGCCCTTGGCCGAGTGCAGCGTCGCGAGCGTCACCCCGTCGACCGCCGGTGCGTGCGCCTGCTCGATGCGTCGGTCGAGGTCGGCGACGAGTGCCGTCATGCCGGCGGTGGGAGCTGCCTCGGCGAGGTCGGAGGCCATCGTCACGATGGCGTGCAGCGACTCCCACCGGTCGCGGACGGCGCCCGCCGCGGTCGGCGGGTCGTCGGTGTGGCCCATGGCGGAGAAGATCGCGCGGACGTCGTCGACCAGGTGTCCCTCGGTCTCGCCGCCTCGGGCGGAGCCGCGCAGGAGCGTGACCGCCTGGCGCACCTCGGCGCGGTTGAAGAACCCCGTCGCGCCGCGCATCGAGTAGGGGATGCCGTGCTCGCCCAGGGCCTCCTCGAAGGCCTCGGACTGGGCGTTGATGCGATAGAGGATCGCCATCTCGCGGTAGGGCATGCCCCGGCGGTGCAGCAGGGCGATCTCGTTGGCGACCGCGTTGGCCTCGGCGAGCTCGTCGGGGAAGCCGACGTAGGTCACGGGGTCGCCGGGCTCCTGCTGCGACAGCAGACGGACGCCGTCGGCTGCAGCCGTCCGAGCAAACACGGCGTTGGCCGCCGCGACGATCTGTGGTGTCGAGCGGTAGTTGCGCACGAGCTCGATGCGCTGTGCACCTTCGTGCTTGCGGGCGAACGAGGCGAGGATCTGCGGGGACGCACCGGCGAACGAGTAGATCGTCTGGCGGGGGTCGCCGACCACGCAGATGTCGTCGCGACCGCCGAGCCACAGGTCGAGCAGCGTCGACTGCAACGGGTTGACGTCCTGGAACTCGTCGACGACGAACCAGCGGTACTGCTGGCGCACCCGGGCGGCGATGCGCTCGTCGTCGGCGAGGATCGCGGCGGTGACCAGGAGGATGTCCTCCATGTCGATGCGGCCCCGCTCGCGCTTGACCTCCTCATAGCTGGCCAGCACGTTGGCGACGTCGCCGGCCGACAGGTCGGCGACCTCACGGCGCGCCGGACCGGCCGCCGCGGCGTAGGCCGTCGGGGTGATGTTGGAGACCTTGGCCCACTCGATCTCGGACGACAGGTCGCGCAGGAGCGGGGTGTCGGCGCGCTTGCCCAGGCGGCGCATCGCCTCGGCGACGAGAGGGAACTTGGACTGCGTCACCTCGGGGAACTCGCCACCGTAGACGTGCGGCCAGAAGAACCGCGCCTGCCGCAGCGCCGCGGAGTGGAACGTCCGGGCCTGGACGCCGGCGGCACCGAGCTCGCGCAGTCGGACGCGCATCTCGTTGGCGGCCTTGGTCGTGAAGGTGACCGCGAGGACCTCGGTGGGCTTGTAGACGCCCGTGGCGACGCCGTAGGCCATGCGGTGGGTGATGGCCCGGGTCTTGCCCGTGCCGGCACCGGCGACGACGCTGACGGGGCCCCGCAGCGCCAGCGCGACCTCCCGCTGCTCGGGGTCGAGCCCGGTCAACAGGTCGTCGGCGTCGGGCACTCGGGCTCCTCAGGAGGTGGTCGTGGCGGGTCGTGCGGGAACCTCCCCAGCCTAGTCGCCGAGGACGACACTCCCCACCGCGCTGTCCACCGGTCCTACTGTCCTGCGCAGGCTCCCAAGAGGCCCCGTTCTGCCGCGGACGCCTCGTCCTCGGCCGCCGTGAGGGCGTCGCGATAGGTCGACGACAGGCGTCCGGCGAAGACCTTGGCGTCGCCGTCGCGGATCAGCTGCTCCTGCACGAACGTGCCCGAGCGGTTCCAGGCGTAGACCGTGAAGGTCCCGCTGCCCTGCTCCTGCACGTCCTTGGGGTCGACCCAGATGCGCGCGCCGATCAGGTCGTCGAGGGCGTTCTGCCCCTCGTCGATCCAGCAGGGGTCCCGGGCGGGCTGCGGTGGCTCGACGTCGGCCAGCCGCAGGTAGACCCGGTCGTAGGTGCCGATCGTCCGCAGCCCCTTGTCGGCGTAGCGCCCCGACCGCTCGATCATGCCGCGGAACCTGCCGTCGCTGCGCACCGACGAGACGGTCATCTCGACCGCGTCGTAGGGCTTCTTGACGCTGCTGCTGACCTCGACCGTGTCCGATCCCCCGCCGATGAGGTAGAAGATCCCTCCGGCGACCAGCACGACGACAACCATGAGCGCTGAGCTCTTCCCCTTGAGCTGTTCCATGGTGAGCAAGATGCCAGAGGCGACACCCTGACACAACTCGGCCGCCAACCCGTGGAATGGCCGACCCCACCGGTGTGTTGAGATGATCGAGACCAGTCGTCGAAGGAGACAGCTCATGTCCGGCACGTTCACGATGTACTCCACCCCCTGGTGTGGCTACTGCCACCGCCTGAAGGGACAGCTCAAGCGCGAGGGCATCGCCTTCGACGAGGTGGACATCGAGCAGCAGCCCGACGCCGCGCTCATCGTCGAGAAGGCCAACAACGGCAACCAGACGGTGCCGACGCTGGTGTTCGCCGACGGAACCGCGCTGACCAACCCGAGCCTCGCCCAGATCAAGGCCCAGCTCGCCTCCTGACCGCAGCGGCGAGCGTCAGCCATCTGGTCAACGACCCGTCAGCGCCCCCTGCTACCACTTGCCGTGGATGGTTCCTCCGTGCCACTGCTGGAGCAGCCAGCGTGAGATCGAGACGTTGGGCGGCAGGAGCAGCTCGCTCGACGCGGTCATCTCGGTGACATCCTCGCGGGTGAACCACCGGGCCTCGGCGATCTCGTTCTCGTCGACCCTGATCTCGTGCGACAGAGCACGCCCGAAGAAGCCGAGCATGAGGCTCGAGGGGAACGGCCACGGCTGGCTGGCGGCGTAGGTCACGTCGCCGACCTCGACGCCGACCTCCTCCATGACCTCGCGGCGCACCGCGTCGCCGAGGGTCTCCCCCGGCTCGACGAAGCCGGCCAGGGTCGAGAAGCGTCCCTCGGGCCACACGGGCTGGCGCCCGAGCAGGGCACGGTCCTGGTCGTCGGTGATCAGCATGATGACGGCCGGGTCGGTGCGCGGGAAGTGGTGGGCACCGCAGACCGGGCAGACGCGCACGTGTCCGGCCTCGGCGACCTCGCTCGCCGCGCCGCAGCGGGCGCAGAAGCGGTGCGTCTGGTGCCAGCGGGCGATGCCGACCGCGTGCACCGCGAGCGACGCCTCGTCGGGCGCGACGGTGGGGCCGATCATCCGCAGGCTGGCGGGCTCGAACTCATCAGGCACCCGATCCACCATGACGGCGGCGTAGCGGACGTCGTCCTTGATGCCGAGGAAGATCCACTCCCCCTCCGGTGCCTCGTCGATCGAGATCCACCGCAGGCCCGAGCCGTCGACCGTCGGGACGTGCTCTCCGCCGATCACCAGCACCTTCACGTCCGGCGTGCGCCAGGCGTCGTTCTTGCGCAGGTGTCCGGCGCGGTCGTGCTGGGCGTGATCGAAGGCGAAGTCCACCCCTTCAGGCTAGCCCGAGGCGCTGCTCGAGCTCGGCGCGCCCGGGCAGGTCGTCGTAGCGGTGCACCTCGCCGAGGCGGACGTAGTAGAAGACACCATCGACAAGAGCCGGGTCGATGCCCTGCAGCTCGGCCCAGGCCAACCGGTAGATCGCGAGCTGGAGCGGATCGGACGTCGCCTGCCGGTTGGTCTTCCAGTCGACGACGTCGAATCCCTTCTCGGTCTCGTAGACCGCGTCGATGCGCCCGATGACCTGCTGGCCGCCCAGCACCAGCGAGAAGGGTGCCTCGATGCGGTGCGGCGAGCTGCCTCCGTAGGGCCCGGCGAGGAAGGCTCGGGTCACCTCGTCGAGCTCGGCGTCGTTGCCGATGTGGGTGTCGCCGCGCCCCGGGAGGTCGGACGGGTCGAGCAGGGTCTGCTGGCCGAACTGCGCCTCGACCCAGGCGTGGAAGCGGGTGCCGAACCGAGCGCCGGCGATCGGCTCGCGCGGCATCGGGCGCGCGAGCTCGGCGAGCACCTCGTCCTGCTCGGCCGCGAGCCGCAGGGCCGTGGTCGCCGACAGGGTCGAGGGCAGCGCGATCGTGCGGACGGGATCGGCCGCGCGATCGGCCTCGGCCACCAGCAGCGCGAGCTCGTCCTCGATCTGCTGGACGACGGCCAGCTCGGCCTGCTCGTCGGGCATGCCGAACTCCGGCAGCGCGGGGATCGACGGGTTCTCGATGTGCGCGTCGACGAGGGCAGCCAGACGGTGTCGCGCGACGAGGTCGGCGACGGAAGCAGGCCATGCCACGGCGAGACGCTGCTCGGCCAGCGGGTTGCGGTCGTCTGGCTCGGGCTCCGGCGTCCAGAGCGATGGCTCGACTCCCCGCGAGGCCAGCCAGGTGCGCGTGTTGTCGAGGAACGGGGACGGACCCCGGGGCCTGGTGGCGGTGCGGCCCCACCAGTGGCCCGAGACGTGCAGCTCGAGCTTGGCGCGGGTGTAGGCGACGTAGCCCAGGCGACGCTCCTCCTGCAGGGCATCGGCGGAGCTGAGGGTGCGGTACTCCTTGTCGCCGGCGTAGGTCCACTCGGCGATGTCGGGCAGCTGCTCGGCATCGCCGCGCAGCGCGACGGGCAGCGTCGTGGCGCTGCCGACCCAGCGGGACCGGCCGCGCGAGTGCGGGAAGACCCCCTTGGCCATGAACGGGACGAACACGACCCGCCACTCCAGGCCCTTGGCCTTGTGCGCCGTGAGCAGCTTGACGGAGTCGGCGTCGGACGGCGTGGAGACCTCCATGCCGTCGTTGAAGCGCTCCTCGGCCTCGAGATAGGCCAGCAGGCCCGACAACGAGGCGAACGCGTCGTCGGCGGAGTAGGAGGCGATCGCCTCGAGCAGCAGAGCGAGGTTGTCGAGCCCTGACGGCGCACCGCTGGCCTCGAGCTCGACGTCGAGGTCGAGCGCGTGCATGGCCCGCCGGGCGAAGTCGTAGAGGGGCTCGCCGACGTGCGACCGCAGCCCCGACAGCAGGCCCGACAGCGACTGGAACCGGACCCGCGCCTCGGGCGAGTAGGGCAGGTCGCCCGGGTCCTCGACGGCGTCGGCCAGCGACACGATCTCCGTGGGGTCGGTGCCCTCGACGGCCTTGGCGAGCTGCTCGTCGAGGGTGAGGTCGCCCTCGCGCCCGAACACCCGTCCGCTCAGCGTCGCTGCCCGCCGGCCGAGGAGGGCGAGGTCGCGGGGCCCGATGTGCCACCGGGGGCCGGTGAGCAGGCGGAGCATCGCGGGGTTGGCCGTGACGTCGTCGACGACCTCGAGCACCGAGACGAGGTCCTGCACCTCCGGCTGCGACAGCAGGCCCGTGAGGCCGACGACCTCGAACGGGATGCCCGCCTCGCGCAGGCCGGCGACGATCTCGCCGTTCTCGCCACCGACGCGCACGAGGATCGCGATCTCCGACAGCGGGTGTCCACCGTCGATCGCGGTCTGCACGCCCGCGACGACGGAGGCGACCTCGTCGGCCACGGTCGGGTGCAGCGAGACGGTGACCGCTCCGTCGGCGTTGTCGGGGTGCGCCTGGAGCGGCTGGACGACGTCGGAGGTGGCGTAGAAGTCGGCGGCGAGCTCGTTGGCAGCGCCGATGATGGTCTTGCCGCAGCGCCGGGTCTCGACCAACGAGAACAACGATCCCCGTCCGCCGTCGCGGCTCGGGAAGTGGTCGAGGAACTCGATCAGGTTGCCGGCCGCGGCGCCGCGCCAGCCGTAGATGCCCTGCGCCGGGTCGCCGACCGCCATGACGCTGTGCCCGCGTCCGCGCTCGTCGTCAGGCCCGGAGAAGAGGTTCTTGAGCAGGTCGCGCTGGGCGACCGAGGTGTCCTGGTACTCGTCGAGGAGCACCACGTCGAAGCGTTCGCGCAGCGACTCCGCGACCTCCGGAACGGCCGACAGCTCGGCGCCCCAGGCCATCTGGTCGGAGAAGTCCATGACACCGGCCGCTGCCTTGGCCCCGCGGTAGCGATCGACCAGCCGGCTCAGCTCGATGCGCTTGCGGGCGGCTGCGATGCCGGCGTCGTGCACGGCGTAGTGCTTGTCGGCACCCTGGAGCATCGTGATGAGCTCGGCGTCGAAGGCGCGCAGCTGGTCGGTCGTGACGAGGTGCTCGGACAGCTGGCCGTCGAGTGCCATGACGTCGCCGACCAGGCGCGGCACGCTCGTCGTGACCTCGGTGAGCTCGCCGTCGTGAGACTCGATGGCCCGGGCGACGCGCTGGAACCGCGAGGCGTCGGACAGGATCCGCAGGTCGGGCTCGATGCCCAGGCGCAGGCCGTGCTCGGCGATCAGGGTGCCGGCGAAGGCGTGGTAGGTCGAGGTCGTCGGATCGCCGTCGGTCTCGAGGTCGAGCCCCGCGAGCGAGCGCCGCACGCGAACGCCCAGCTCGGACGCCGCCTTGTTGGTGAACGTCAGGCCGAGGATGCGCTCGGGCAGCACGCCGTGGTGCCCCACCAACCACACGACCCGGGCCGCCATGACCGTCGTCTTGCCCGATCCGGCGCCCGCGATGATGACGCTGGGACTGTCGACCGGCGCCGTGATGGCCGCGACCTGGGGCTCGGAGAAGTGGAACGGGTCGCGGCCCGGCGCGGCCGGGAAGAGACCCTGGAAGACCCGGTTGAGGTCGTCGATCGTCTGCAGCAGCGTCATGCGTGGCCTCCGTCGAGGATCGTGGCGCCCTCGGGCTGCGCGGGGCAGGCTCGCTGGAACTCGCAGTAGCGGCAGGACTTCTCGCTGGGCGTGGCCACGAACTGCTCCTCGGCGATGACGTGCACGGACCGGGTCAGCTGCTCGAGCGCGAAGAACGGCAGGTCGGCCGGCGGACCGTCCTGCGGCTGCACGACCGGGTAGTCGGGGACCTTCTTCTCACCGTTGCGCAGCTGCACCAGCTCGGCACCGGCCGCGCGGACGCCAGCGGCGAGGTCGGACGTCGCCCCGAGGTCGACGGCCAGCTGGTAGAAGCCGAGCTGCGGGTGCTCGGCGAGATCCTTCTTGTCGGCGACCGACTTGCTGGTCTTGAGGTCGACCACGTGGATGCCGTCGTCGTCGATCTCGACCCGGTCCATCGATCCGCCGAGGGCGACCTCGCGACCGTCGACCGTCGTGGTGACGAGGAACTCGTGCTCGGCCGCCAGGGTGCGACGACCGTGCTGCAGGTGCCACTGCACGAACCGGACGAGGGCGTCGCGGGCCTCGGCCCGTTCGCGCCCGCCGATCCAGTCGGCGGCGAACGCGAGCTGGTCCCACACCCGGTCGACGTAGACACCCAGCGCCTCGGCGTCAGCGGGCAGCCGGCCCTCGGCCACCTCGGCCGCCACCGCGTGAACGACCGACCCGAAGCCCTGAGCCGTCGTGGTGCCCGTGGATGCCTTGACCTCGTGGTCGTAGAACCACTTGAGGGGGCACTCGGTGATCGCGCTCACCGAGCTGCCCGACAGCCGGATCGTGGCGTCGGGGGCCCGCATCGGCGCCTCGGCCCGGGTGATGGCGCTCATGCCCCACCACCGCTCGGGCCGCGCCGGACGCGTCGCACCGCCGGGTCGCTCGGCCAGCATCGCGAGGAGTCGGGCGACCCGGTCGCGGACGACGTCGCTCTCGGTGGTCTCTCCGAGCCGCCTCAGCGCCGCGATGGACCCGCGCAGCGACAGCGGACGCTCGGGACGGCGCTGCGGCTCACGCACGGGGACGGCCCCGGACGCGTCGCGGTGCAGGTGCTCCCACAGCTCGGTGACGAACATCGAGGGCTGGTCACCGTCCTCGCGGCCGCTCTCGACCGCGGTGACGAACAGGTGCTGCCGGGCCCGGGTGCAGGCCACGTAGAACAGCCGCCGCTCCTCGCGCAGCGCCTCACGCGGCGTGGGCGGCGCGATCTCGCCACCCGGCCCCAGCCGCTCGGCCCGCAGGAAGCTGCCGCGATGACGCACGTCGGGCCACGTCCCGTCCTGCACGCCGGCGACGACCACGGTGTGCCACTCCAGCCCCTTGGACCGGTGGGCCGTCATGAGCTGGACGGCGTCGGGAGCAATCACCCCCTGGGCCAAGGTGTCGGCCGGGATCTCCTGGGACTCCAGCTCGGTGATGAACTCGGCGAGCGAGCGGCGGGTGTGCTGCTCCTCGGCGCGGGCGGCCTGGGCGAAGAGGGCGACGAGCACGTCGAGGTCGTGGTCGGCCCGGGCCGACCCCTCGCCGTCGCCCAGGGCCTCGTCGCGCAGGCGGTCGCGCCACCCGGTGCCCGCCCACAGCGTCCACAGCACGCGTTCGGCGGGCTCGCCGGCACCGATCTGGTCGGCGGCACGCCGCAGCAGGGCCGCGAGCCGGGACGCCCGTGCAGCCGAGTGACCGAGCGGCGACCCCGGAGCGGCGAGCGAGAGCAGCACGGCCGGCTGGGACAGCGCCTCGGCCAGCAGGAGCCGGGACGCGCGGGGACCACGCTCGTCGGTGCGGTCGGCGTCGCGCAGGGCCCGTCCGACGCGGCGCAGCGCCGGGGCGTCGAGGCCGCACAGTGGCCCGGCCAGCAGCGCATCGGCCGCGGCGGGATCGACGGGACGGTCGTGGGCGAGGTCGTCGGCTGCGCGCAGCGCCACCAGCAGGGTGCGGACGGCCGGCTCGGCCCGCAGGGGCAGCTCGTCGCCCGCCACGACGACCGGGACGCCTGCAGCGCTCAGCGACCGCTGGAACCGGGCGATGTCGGCTCCCGACCGCACGAGCACGGCCATCTGGTCCCACGGCACCTCGTGGGACAGCCGCTGCTCGCGCAGGAACAGCGCGACATGCTCGGCCTCGGCCGTCGCGGTCGCATAGGTCGAGACATCGACGTCGCCCTCGAGGTGGCGGCGCGGCGTGAGGTGGCGCAGCCCGTCGAAGTCGTGGCCGTCGACCGGTCCGAGCACGCCGCGGTTGGAGACGATCGAGGCGACCGCCGCCGAGATCGTCTCGCCGTAGCGACTGGTGCTCGTCAGGACGGCGAGGTCGGCAGGCGTGCCGTCGATCTGCCGGAACTGCTCACGAAAATCGAGGATGCCGCGCACGTCGGCGCCCCGGAAGCCGTAGATCGACTGGTAGGGGTCGCCCACCACCACGAGGTCGCGGCCGTCGCCGGCCAGAGCCTGCAGCAGCTCGACCTGCAGCGGATCGGTGTCCTGGTACTCGTCGACCACGACGAGCCGGTAGGCCTGGCGCATGCGCTCGCGGTGGACGGGATCGCCCAGCAGCTGCACGGCCTGGAACACCAGGTCGGAGTAGTCGATCGTGTTCTGCAGGGCCGCGACGCCGGTGTACTCGTCGAAGAAGCGCGCCGCTGCCGTCCACTCCGCCCGGCCGGTCGACTCCCCCAGCCGCAGCAGGTCGAGCGCGTCCATGTTGCGGCCGCGGGCCGTGGAGAGCAGCTTCTGCATCTCGTCGGCCAGGCCTCGGGTGCGCAGGGCGGGCCGCATGAGGACCGGCCAGTCCTCGGCGTCGCCCTCACCGAGGAGCCGCTGGATGATCGCGTCCTGCTCGGGCGCGCTCAGCAGCTGCAAGGGCCGCGAGAACTCGCTCTCGGTCTGGAGGTGGCGGACCAGGGCGTAGCAGAAGGAGTGGAACGTCATGGCCGGCGTCGTGGCGGTGGTGCGGGCGAGCCGGCGGGCGATGCGGGACTTGAGCTCGTCGGCCGCCTTGCGGCTGAACGTCAGGACCAGGATCTCCTCGGGCGCGATACCGCGGTCGACCCGATCGGCGACGACCTCGACCAGGGTCGACGTCTTGCCGGCACCGGGCCCGGCCAGCACGAGCAGCGGCCCGCCCGGGTGCTCGACGACGCTGCGCTGCTGGAGGTCGAGCCGGTGCGCGGGGGGCGTCTGCTGGGGTGCTTCCCGCTCGTACTCGACCGTCATGGCTCCATCCCACCAGACGGGGGTGACACTCAGTCGTCGAACTGCCAGAGAGCCTCGCGCATGTCGACCGACGAGCCGTTGGCCCGCATCGGCGTGCCCTCCTCGCGGTAGTGCACCTGGGCGTCGATCGCGTGCGACGCAGGCAGGCTCCCGTTGGCCCGCACGACCCGCCACCAGGGCACCGCGGCGCCCTCGAGCGCCATCACCCGACCGACCTGCCGGGGCCCACCGTCCTGCAGCATCTCGGCGATGAGCCCGTACGACAGGACCTGGCCGGGCGGGATGCGCTCGACCAGGTCCAGGACCCGATCCGTGAAGTCGGGGCTCATCGTGTGTCGCTCAGTACGTCGGCTGGCTCGGGTCAATCTGGTTGACCCAGGCCACCACGCCGCCACCCACGTGGACGGCGTCCTTGTAGCCCGCGCCCTTGAGCACGGCCAGCGCCTCCGCGGAGCGGACGCCCGACTTGCAGTGCAGCACGATCTGCTTGTCGTCGGGCAGCTGCTCCAGAGCCTTGCCGTTGAGGAACTCGCCCTTGGGGATGAGCACCGACCCCGGGATCTTGTTGATCTCGAACTCGTTGGGCTCGCGCACGTCGACCAGCACGAAGTCGCGCCCGCCGTCGTTCCGCTCCTTCAGCCAGCCGTCGAGCGTCGCGACCGAGATCGTCGAGTCGGCGGCCGCGTCGGCGGCCTCCTCGCTGATCGAGCCACAGAACGCCTCGTAGTCGCTCATGAGCTCGGTCGGCAGGACGCCGTTGGGGTCACGACGGATGTTGAGCGTCGAGTACCGCATCTCGAGCGCGTCGTAGACCATCAGGCGACCGATGAGCGGGTCACCGATGCCGGTGATGAGCTTGATCGCCTCGGTCACCATGATCGAGCCGATCGAGGCGCACAGGACGCCCAGCACGCCACCCTCGGCGCACGACGGGACCATGCCCGGCGGCGGCGGCTCGGGGTAGAGGTCGCGGTACTGCGGGCCCTCCTGGGCCCAGAAGACGCTGACCTGGCCCTCGAAGCGGTAGATCGAGCCCCAGACGTACGGCTTGCCGAGGATCACGGCGGCATCGTTGACCAGGTAGCGCGTCGCGAAGTTGTCGGTGCCGTCGACGATGAGGTCGTACTGGCTGAAGATCTCCAGGACGTTGTCGTTGTCGAGACGCTCGTTGTGCACGATCGTCTTGACGTACGGGTTGGCCTCGGCGACCGACGCCGCGGCCGACTCGGCCTTGGGCTTGTCGATGTCGGACTGGCCGTGGATGATCTGGCGCTGCAGGTTGGACTCGTCGACGACGTCGTCGTCGATGATGCCGAGCGTGCCCACGCCGGCCGCAGCCAGGTAGAGCAGTGCGGGGCTGCCGAGTCCGCCGGCGCCGATGACCAGGACCTTGGCGTTCTTGAGGCGCTTCTGACCGGTCATCCCGACGTCGGGGATGATGAGGTGCCGGCTGTATCGACGGACCTCGTCGATCGTCAGCTCTTCGGCGGGTTCCACGAGTGGGGCGACCACGGGCTCTCCTCTGGTGCGTACGTGCGGTGCAAACCGTTCTGGCGGCATAACGCCGCCACTGGGTCCCATTGTTCCCCGTCCTGCGCCACGGTCGCGCCGCCCGTCCGGATCGTGGGCGCGCCCGTTAGGCTGAGCGGGTGACTGAAGCCATCCCGATGCGTCCGCGCACGAGCCGCCTGCCGCGCACCGCGCGCCGGGCGCAGCTGCTCGAGGTCGCGCTCGAGGTGTTCGTCGAGCAGGGATACCACTCGGCCTCCATGGACGAGATCGCCGAGCGGGCGGGCGTCTCCAAGCCCGTCCTCTACCAGCACTTCCCCGGCAAGCTCGATCTCTACCTGGCCCTCCTCGAGACCTCGTGCGACACCGTCATCGACGGGGTCAAGGGCGCGCTGGCCTCGACCCACGACAACCGTCGTCGCGTCCAGGCCACGATGGAGCTCTGGTACGACTACGTCGCCGACCAGGGTGCCGCGTTCCGGCTCGTGTTCGAGTCCGACCTCACCAGCGACCCCGCCGTGCGCGAGCAGGTCGACCGGGTCATCGAGGAGTCCGCGGCGCTCGTCGCCGAGGTCATCCGTGACGACACCGGTCTGCCGCTGGCCGCCGCCCACCTGCTCGCCGTGAGCCTGGTCGGCATGGGCCACGTCGGCGCCCGCAACTGGCTGTCCCAGGACTCCAGCCTCTCGCGCAGCGAGGCTGTCCAGCTCGTCGCCGGGCTGGCCTGGCGCGGCATCGGCGGATTCCCCCGCAACGAAGATGACGCAGAGCCCAACACCAACGCGCAAGGAGATGAGTGACCGTGGAGGTCAAGATCGGCGTGCAGTACGCGCCCCGTGAGCTGTCCGTGTCGACCGAGGACGAGCCGAAGGACGTCCTCGCGGCGCTCGAGACCGCCCTCAAGAACGACAGCGTCTTCACCCTGACCGACGACAAGGGTCGTACGGTCGCGGTGCCCGCGGCCAAGGTGGCCTACCTCGACTTCACGTCGGACGTCGGTCGCAAGGTCGGCTTCGGCCTCGCCGCCGGCGAAGCCGTCGCCGCCGCCGCGAAGTAGGGCGCGAGGGGCCTGGTCGCTAGGCGGCCAGGCCCAGCTTCTCCATCCGCGCCGCGTGGGCCTCGGTGAGCCGGGTGAACATCCGGCCGATGGCAGCAAGATCCATGCCCGGGTGGTCGACCCCGCCGACCAGGACGGTGCTGAGCGCATCGCGCTCGGCGACGACCATCTGCGCCTGGCTCAGCGCCTCGCCCATGAGCCGGCGACCCCACAGCGCGAGCCGTCCGCCGACGCGGTGGTCGTCCTCGATCGCGCCACGGATGGCACCGATCACGAAGTCGGAGTGCCCCGTGCCGCTCAGCGTGTCGAGCACCAGGGCCCGGGTGTCGGCATCGAGGTAGGCCGCAATCTCGCGGTAGAAGTCGGCCGCCAGGCCGTCACCGACGTACGCCTTGACGAGCCCCTCGAGCCAGTCGGACGGCCTGGTCTGGTGGTGGAAGCGCTCGAACGTCGGGGCGAACGGCAGCATGACGGCGAACGGGTCCTCCCCCATCTCGACGAGCCGGTCGCGCAGCTTCTCGAAGTGGTGGAACTCCGCCGTCGCCATCGCGGCGATCTCGACCTTGTTCTTCAGGTCAGGCGCCATCTTGGCGTCCTCGGCGAGCCGCTCGCAGGCGCTGATCTCGCCGTAGGCGAGCAGGCCCAGCAGCTCCAGCACGCCGGTGCGGTAGACCGGATCGTCGATCGTCGAGGGGGTCGGAACGTCCTTGGTGGCCATGACTGTGCAGCGTAGCGCGTGGCACACCTCCGCCAGACGTTAGACTGGGGGCGGAAATCCCACGAATCTGAAGAATTCGAGAAGACCCTGACTACGTTCAAAGATCTGGGCGTCATGCCCGAGATCGCCGACGCACTGATTGACGTCGGCATCGAAGAAGCTTTCCCGATCCAGGAGATGACGCTCGGCGTCGCGCTCATGGGCACCGACCTCATCGGCCAGGCACGCACCGGCACGGGCAAGACGCTGGCGTTCGGCATCCCCGTCATCCAGCGCACCGTCGCCCCGCACGACGCCGACTACGACCAGGTCGTGGCCGGCAAGCCGCAGGCCCTCATCGTCGCGCCCACCCGTGAGCTCGCGATCCAGGTCGCCAGCGACATCGCGGTCGCGTCCAAGCGTCGCGGCACCCGCAACCTCACGATCTACGGCGGCGTGCCCTACGAGTCGCAGCTCGACGCCCTCGAGGCCGGAGTCGACATCGTCGTCGGCACGCCCGGGCGTCTGCTCGACCTCGCCAACCGTGGCGCGCTCGACCTGTCCCACGTGAAGTCGCTCGTGCTCGACGAGGCCGACGAGATGCTCGACCTGGGCTTCCTGCCCGACGTCGAGTCGCTGCTGGCCAAGACGCCCGAGACCCGCCAGACGATGCTGTTCTCGGCCACGATGCCAGGTGCGATCGTCGGTCTGGCGCGCAAGCACATGCGTCACCCGATGAACATCCGTGCCGAGTCCGGCGAGGACACCCAGATGGTGCCCGCCACGGCGCAGTTCGTCTGGCAGGCGCACGACATGGACAAGCCCGAGATCGTCGGTCGCATCCTGCAGGCCGACGACGTGGGCCGCGTCATCATCTTCACGCGCACCAAGCGCACGGCCCAGCGCGTCGCCGACGAGCTCATCGACCGCGGCTTCCCCGCGTCGCCGCTGCACGGCGACATGGCGCAGCCCGCGCGCGAGAAGGCGCTGACCCGCTTCCGCGAGGGCAAGATCGACATCCTCGTGGCCACTGACGTCGCCGCCCGCGGCATCGACGTCGCCGGCATCACGCACGTCATCAACTACAACTGCCCCGAAGACGACAAGACGTACGTCCACCGGATCGGTCGTACGGGTCGCGCCGGCGCCTCCGGCATCGCCGTGACGTTCGTCGACTGGGCCGACATCACCCGCTGGAAGCTCATCAACAAGGCCCTCGGCCTGCCGTTCGACGAGCCGCAGGAGACCTACTCCACGTCGGACCACCTGTTCCACGACCTCGGCATCGACCGCAACGTCAAGGGACGCATCAAGCCCCCGGCGCCGCGCGAGCCCAAGAAGGACGACGACCGTGGCGGTCGCGGCCGCAGCGGTGGCGGCAACGGCGGTGGCCGTGGTGGCGACCGCGGTCGCAGCAGCAACGGTGGCAGCAGCAACGGTGGCGGTGGCGGACGCAGCGGCGGTGGCAACCGTGGCAACGACAGCTCAGGCGGCGGCAACGCCGGCGAGCAGCAGTCGGCTCCCCTGCCCACCGGTGACGACGCGCCTCGCATCCGCAAGCGCAGCCGCAGCCGTACGCGCTCGCGCGGCGGAGACCCGGTCGCCAAGTCCGAGTAGCCAGCACCGCCTTCCACGATGTCGGCGCCGACGGGTGTCCCCGCGCCGGGGACGCACCCGCTGGTGCCGACATCGTGCGTTCAGGCGGTGACGTAGACCTTGGTGCCGATGGGGGCGAAGTCCCACAGCGCGATCGCGTCGGGCTTCCACTGACGCACGCACCCGGCCGAGAGCCGCGTGCCCAGCTGTGACTTGGTCTGCTCGAGCGCACCGGTGTTGTCGCGCGGCACCGAGTGGAAGCCGATCGGCTCGCTCACCCCGGTCGCGAACCGGACGAAGTACTCCATCGTGCCGCTGGCGTCGAACGCCGTGGCGTAGCGGGTCTTGGACTGCACGGCGTAGGAGCCGGGCTGCAGGTTCTCGAAGCGGCTGCCCGAGACGCGGTAGGTGCGCTCGACCGAGCCGTCGTCGCCGATGAGCCAGACCCGCTGGTCGCCCTGGTCGAAGACGATCCGTCGGCCCTCGCCCGAGTCCTTCGGGGGAGCCGGGTCGGGATCGGCAGCCGCCGTGGCGACCTTGTCCGTCAGCTCGGTGTCAGGAGCCGACTCGACGCCGGCGACCTTGCTGCTGCTCGCCGCGTCGGCCTTGGCCTCGACCGGGTCGAGCGAGGCCGTCTCGAGCGAGGACGGCGTGGCTGCACGACCGCTGGTGGCCTGCGTGGCGGCGGCCTGATCGGTCGTGAGCTGCGGCAGGACACCGACGGCTGCGCCGCCCACGGCGATCGTCACGCCGAGCGCGAGCGCCATGGCACTCGCCCGCCGGCGACGAGCGGCACGGTGGGAGGCGCGATGCTTAGACACGGGCCCCATCGTACCGGCGGGGTGACGATCAGTCCGGAGCAGCCGACTTCTTGCGCGTCTTCTTCGGAGCCGACTTCATCAGGCCGGCGGCGACCTGACGGTATGCCTCGGCGCCCTTGTGGTTGCGCGCCGTGGCGAGCACCGAGCGACCGATCGCGGGGGCCTCGGCGAAACGGATCGTCTTGGGGATCGCCGGCAGCACGACCGGCAGGTCGTACGTCTCCTGGATCGCCTGGAGGACGTTCTGGGCGTGCTTGGTGCGCCCGTCGTACATCGTCGGGAGGACGCCCAGGATCTCCAGCTGCGGGTTGATGAACTTGCGGACGTCGTGGATCGTGTCGAGCAGCTGGCCGACACCGCGGTGCGACAGGGTCTCGGCCTGCAGCGGGATCAGCACCTGCTGGGCGGCGGAGAGCGCCCCGACCGTCAGGACGCCGAGCGTCGGCGGGCAGTCGATGACGATCCAGTCGTAGTCGGCCGCGACCTTGTCGAGCGCGACGCGCAGACGCTGCTCACGCCCCGTGCGGCCCACGAGGCTCTCCTCGGCCTGGGTCAGCGTGATGTTGGCGGGCAGCAGGTGCATGCCGTCGTCGGTGATGACGATCGCGTCGTCGGCCTGCTTCGTGCCGAGCAGGACCTCGGCGATCGTGACGTCGAGGTCCTCCGGGTCGATGCCCAGCGAGAACGTCAGGCTGCCCTGCGGGTCGACGTCGACCAGCAGGACCCGTTGCTTGAGCTCGGCGAGCGCTGACCCGAGGGACACCACGGTGGTCGTCTTCGCGACCCCGCCCTTCTGGTTGGCCACTGCGATCGTCGTCGTCACGCTGGCCATTGTGTCACCGATGGGGACGCTCCGGGACGTGCGCGCGACGGTGTTTGGCATGCTTGGTCCATGACACGTCGTGCGCTGGTGACCGGGGCAACATCAGGCATCGGCAACGCGTTCGCCAGAGAGCTCGCAAAGCGCGGTCTCGACCTCGTCATCGTGGCCCGCACGACCGACCAGCTCGAGGCCATCGCGGCCGAGCTGCGCAGCAAGCACGGCGTCGAGGTCGACGTCGTCACGGCCGATCTGGCGACCCTGGCGGGCATGCAGGCCGCGGCCAACGCGCTGACCGACTCGGCCCGTCCGGTCGACCTGCTCGTCAACAACGCCGGCGCCTCGCTCGCCGGCTGGTTCGGCACCACCGACATCGCCGACGAGGACTACCAGCTCGACCTGCTGGTCCGCGCCCCCATGCACCTGATGGACGCCGCGATCAAGACCATGGCCGGTCGCGGTGGCGGCGAGATCATCAACGTCGCCAGCGTCGCGGCATTCACCCCTCGCGGCGCCTACTCCGCGCACAAGGCATGGCTGCTCAACCTGTCGCGCTGGGCCGACATCCACTACGACGACGTCAACATCTCGGTGCAGGCCCTGTGTCCCGGGTTCGTCCGCACCGAGTTCCACCCCCGCGGCCAGATGGACGTGTCGGGGGTGCCGAAGTGGATGTGGCTCAAGGCCGACAAGGTCGTCGCCGCCTCACTGAGGGACCTCGATCGCGACAAGCCGGTGTCGATCCCGTCGTTCCGCTACAAGGTGCTGGCCGGGCTGGCGCAGTACCTCCCCAAGACGCTGGTCACCCGCATGGCCAAGCGCGGACGGTGAGCGCGTGAGCGTCCCCCGCACCCTCGACCTGCCACCCGGTGTCGAGGCGGCGACGCTGCAGACGCCGCGTGGTGCGTTCGCCGCGCATCGCGCCCTCGCCGTCGACCCGGTCGGACACGTCCTGCTCGTCCCCGGGTGGACGGGCAGCAAGGAGGACTTCACCCCCCTCCTGCCGCTGCTGGCCGCCGCCGGCCTCGACGCCACGACGTACGACCAGCGCGGACAGTACGAGACGCCGGGCCTGCCGGACGACGACTACTCCCTGGCCGGCTTCGCCGCCGATGCCGCCGCGGTGCGGGCGACGTCGCGGCACTCCCGATCGGCGCTGATGGGCCACTCGTTCGGCGGGCTGGTCGCCCAGCAGGCCGCCGTGACCGACCCGTCGACGTGGCAGACGCTGAGCCTGCTCTGCACCGGGCCTGGCGCCCTCGGCGACACCGCCCGCCGCCCGCTCAAGAAGCTCGCCAGCGCGATCGGCAAGGTGCCGCTGCTGCACCTGCACGAGATCCGCGAGCAGGGCATCAAGCGCCCGGCCCAGATCACCGGGTTCCTCGCCAGGCGCTTCACCTCCAACGCCCCGGCGTCGCTCAAGGCCATGACCCAGCACCTGATCGACGCCCCCGACATCATCGACGCCGTCGTGGCCACGGGCCTGCCCGTCTGGGTCGGCCGAGGCGCCGACGACGATGCCTGGCCGCACGACGTCCAGGACGCGATGGCGCGTCGGTTGGGCACCGACGTCCACGTCATCCCCGACTCGGCCCACTCCCCCGCCGTCGAGAACCCTGAAGCGCTCGTCGCGGCGTGGCTGCCGTTCCTCGACCACCACCGACAGAAGGAGGCGGGCTGATGGCCGTCACCCGTGGATTCACCGGACGCCCGCGCCGCGGCGGCAACGACCGCCTGCCGCCGGGGCAGTACGACACCGGCGCCGGCTGGCCGACGCTCACCGCCGAGCTCACGCCGCAGGTCGACGTCGACGAGTGGACGATGACGGTCGACGGCCTCGTCGACCAGCCGACGACGTGGGACTGGCGCGGCATCCACGCGCTGCCCAACGACTCCTACTTCGGCGACATCCACTGCGTCACGACGTGGTCGAAGTTCGACACGACCTTCACCGGCGTCAGCGTCGACTCCCTGCTCGAGGTCACGGGCGTCAAGCCCGAGGCGACGCACGTCTTCGCCACGTCGACGACCGGCTACACGACCAACCTGCCCCTGGCCGACATCACCGGCGGCAAGGCCTGGATCGTCTGGGAGTTCGACGGCGCCCCGCTGACGGCCGAGCACGGCGGTCCTGTCCGGCTGCTGGTGCCGCACCTGTACTTCTGGAAGTCCGCCAAGTGGATCACGCGCATCGAGCTGCGCGACCACGACGAGCAGGGCTTCTGGGAGCGCAACGGCTACCACGACCGCGGCGACCCGTGGCTCGAGCAGCGCTACCAGGGCGACGCATGAGCCAGGCCGCGGCGCCGGCAGGTCCGGAGCCCGTCGCCAGCTCGTGGACCACCGCCGTCGTGCGCGAGGTCGAGCGGTTCGGCGACACGTTCGTCAAGATCCGCCTCGACGTCGCCGACCGCACCCCGCACGTTCCGGGGCAGCACTACGTCGTGCGCCTGCGGGCCCCCGACGACTACACCGCCCAGCGGTCCTACTCGATCGCCTCCGACCCTGACGACCCGCTGGTCGAGCTCATGGTCGAGTGCCTCCCCCGCGGCGAGGTGTCGTCGTTCCTGCACGAGGTGGTCGAGGTCGGCGACGAGCTCGAGGTGCGCGGGCCGATCGGTCGCTGGTTCGTCTGGGGCGGCACGACGCCGTCGATCTGCGTGGCCGGAGGCTCCGGCGTGGTGCCGTTCGTGTCGATGATGAGGTATGCCCGTCGCACGGGCACCGAGTCGCTCCTGCGGGTCGTCGCCTCGGCGCAGCACCGCGACAAGCTCCCCTATGCCGACGAGCTCGAGGCCTACGGGGCGTTCATCGCCCTGACCCGCGAGAACCACGTGCAGGCCGGCGACGCCGAGCGCGTCGCCGCCCACATCTACCCCGACGAGATCGAGTCGTTGGCCGAGGGCGTCGAGCGGGCGTACGTGTGCGGGTCGGTGGGCTTCGTGAGCTTCGTCGGTCGCATCCTCGGCGAGGCCGGGGTGCGCAGCGACTCCGTGCGGGTCGAGCAGTTCGGCCCGACCGGCTGACGCACCCCTTCGCGCGTCAGCCGAGCAGGCGCTCGTACTGCTCGGGATCGGTCGTGTGGGCGCCGAGACAGAACTCCGCGCTCTTGCCGGTGCCGTGATAGTCGCTCGACCCGGTCACGACCAGGTCGAGGTCGGCAGCGATGCCACGGAGCTCGCGGGTCGCCTCAGCGTCGTGGTCGTTGTGATGGGCCTCGAGGCCGTCGAGACCGGCAGCGGCGAGCTCGTCGAACGCCTCGGGCGTCAGGACGCTCTTGCTGTCGCGCGACCACGGGTGCGCGATGACGGCCTTGCCGCCCGCCGCCTTGAGCAGCCGCACGGCATCCATCAGCGGCGCCGCGTAGCGGTCGACGTAGGCCTTGCCACCGGTGTTGAGCCAGCCGTTGAACGCCTCGTCGCGGTGGGCGATGTAGCCCTTGGCCACCATCGCGTCGGCGATGTGCGGCCGGCCGGAGGCCGCGGCGTCGCCGGACTGCGCGGCGACCTCGTCCATCATGATGGGCCAGCCGTGCGCGGCGAGCTTGTCGAGCATCTGAGGCAGGCGGTCCTCGCGCCCGTCGAGCACGCGGCGCAGCTCGGCGACGAGAGCGGGGTCGTCGGGGTCGAACTCGTAGCCCAGCAGGTGCACGCTCCGCCCGTGCAGGCGGGTCGAGATCTCGATGCCCCGCACGACGTGGACGCCCAGCGACTGCCCGGCCGCAACGGCGTCGTCCCAGCCCGTCGTCGCGTCGTGATCGGTCAGCGCGACGACGTCGAGACCGGCGGCCCTGGCGCCGGCCACGAGCTCGGCGGGGGTGTCGGTGCCGTCGGAACGGTTGGAGTGGGTGTGGAGGTCGATGCGCACGACTTCAGGCTAGGCCACGGGTCGGACGGTCATCCCAGACGCTCGACGTAGTCGGTGAAGAGCTGTCGTGCCAGCTCCTCGGAGGCAGCCAGGTCGCCGGCGTCGTCGCGGAGCACGCTCGCATAGACCTGCACCGAGACCGATCCCTTGGACAGGTGCAGCTCGGTGCGCGCGACCGGCCCGCTGTCGGTGTTGCCCTCGGGGGTCGTCAGCGTCTGGGCGCGCTGCGCGACATAGCCCTTCCATCCGGCCACCGTGGCCGGCTCCAGCGTCCCGGTGCCCTTGAAGCCGAAGGTGAAGCCGCCGTCACCGAGGTCCTTGCCCCGCGTGGCGAAGCTGCCGACGAAGCCCTTCTCCTCCGTCGCGCGTGCCCGGGCGACCTTGCCGGCCGCCGCGTCGGCGTCCGTCGAGAGCCGCGCCGCCACGGACACGTCCTCCGGGAGCACGTAGGACCCGTAGGTGCTGAACACCTCGTCCCTCGTGAGGGACGCCTTGAGCTGCACCCCGACAGTGGCCTGGTCGGCCTTGCAGGCGTCTCCTCCGGGGCAGGAGAACACCTTCTTCTCCGCGCCGGGCACCTGGCTGGTGCGCGGCAGAGCTGCAGCCAGCTCGCTCAGCGAGTAGGTCCGGGGCGTGGCCTCGGCACTCGGCCGCTCCTGGGCAGGGGCTTCTTCGCTGCCTGCGCCACAGCCGGACAGGACCAGGAGCACGGTCAGTGCACCGATGAGACGCCTCATCGACTTCCTTCCCCCGAAGATGTTGCCCACACTCTGCCAGAGCGGTCTCAGCCCGTCGGCACGACGTTCCAACGGCGGACGACCGGGGTGCCGCGGTCGACGCCGAGCACCGAGATCGTCGACGTGTCGAGGGCGAAGTGACGCCCCTCGGCGACATCCAGGCCGAGCCACCGCGCTGCCAGGGCTCTCAGCGAGTGGCCATGCGCGAAGACCAGCGTCCTGCCCTCGGCTGCGCGCGCCCGCGCAACGACGCGGTCGAGTCGACTGGCGACGTCGGCGGCCGTCTCACCACCCGGGCTCGGGTGGGTCCAGATCGTCCAGCCGGGGTCAGACTCCCGGATCTGCGGCGTGGTCAACCCCTCGTAGTCGCCGTAGGACCACTCCGCGAGGTCGTCGTCGACGCCGGCGTGCGCGAACCCGGCCAGCTCAGCCGTACGACGCGCCCGCCGGCGTGGGCTCGTCAGCACCTGGGCGAAGTCGAGATCGGCGAGGACGGGCTCGAGGGCGCGGGCCCCGGCCTCGCCGGCCTCGGTCAGAGGAAGGTCGGTCGTCGACGTGTGTCGCCCGCTGAGGCTCCACTCCGTCTCGCCGTGGCGGACCAGCCACAGCTGGTCCTCGGCCTCGGCAGCCGGCGTGCTCATCGCGGCACGAGGGCCCAGTAGTCGAGGTCGAGCAGGACGCCCGGCGCGTACTTGCCGTCGTCGCCACGCAGGGTCGTCGTCTCGTCGCGGGCCTTCGTGGCGACCAGCCTCAGCCGCAGCGCCCCGACGCCCGGGGCGGACGTCTCGGCCTTGTCGAGCACCTGCGACCACGCGTAGACCGTGTCGCCCGCGAAGGCGGGGGCCGTGTGGGCCCCGGCGTTGATCGCCGCGATGAGCTGCGCGTTGGCGAGTCCGTTGAACGACAGTGCGCGTGCCATCGAGATGACGTGGCCGCCATAGATCAGCCGCGTGCCGTCGGGGCGGGCCTCGGTGTTGAAGTGCACCTTGGCGGTGTTCTGCCACAGCCGGGTCGCGAGCATGTGCTCGGGATCGGTGAGCGTGACGCCGTCGACGTGGTCGATCGTCTCACCGACCTCGTAGTCGTCCCAGCGGTGCGGCTCCCCCGCGGCGGCGAAGTCGTAGGCCGTGAAGTCGAGCCCGGCCGGGATGACGAGGTCGCTCGGGTCGACGACGTCCGCGAGGGCCGGGACGACGGCCTCCGGTGCCGGCGCCTCGGGGTCGCGCTTGTGCACCATGACCCAGCGGGCCCAGTCGAGGGCAACCTCGCCCCGCTGGTTGGTCGCGGTCGAGCGGACGTAGACGACGCCCGTCCGGCCGTTGGAGTTCTCCTTGAGACCGATGACCTCCGACGACGTCCGCAGCGTGTCACCGGGGACGACCGGCTGGTGGAAGCGGCACTCCGCGTAGCCGAGGTTGGCGACCGCGTTGAGCGACACGTCCGGCACGGTCTTGCCGAACGCGATGTGGAACGCGACGAGCTCCTCGACCGGCGCCGGCGACAGGCCCACGGATGCGGCGAACTCCGCCGACGACGGCACGGCGAAGCGGGTCGGGTAGAGCGCGCCGTAGAGCGCTCGATCCCCCTCGGTGACGGTGCGGGGCGTCGCGTGCTCGAGCACCTGACCGACCGTGAAGTCCTCGAAGAAGTGGCCGGCGTTGGTCTTGGTCATCCTGCGGAGCTCCTGGGTGGTGCGGCGGTCGTACGGGGAGTCAGGCGAAGGGGTTCGCGGTGTGTCCGGGCATCTTCGCGAGCAGCGCCTGGCCGTCGGCGAGGAACTTGTGCTCGACGAGGATCTCGTACTTCGTCGCCACGACCTTCTGGACCGAGCTGAAGTCGCGCTGGCCGCGCGTGGCGCCGTAGCCGAGTGCACCGGAGATGACGCCGAACGCGATGCCGAAGGCGATGCCGCCGAGGAGGGTGACCGCGACCGAGCTGCCCTCGGAGAACAGGCTGAGGATCAGGCCGATCAGCAGGCCCAGCCAGGCGCCCGACGCGGCGCCGGCCGACAGCACCCGGCCCCACGTGAGTCGACCGGTCACCCGCTCGACCTGGCGCAGCTCGGTGCCGACGATCAGCACGTTCTGCACCGGGAACTCCTCGTCCGAGAGGTAGTCGACGACTTTCTGGGCGTCCGCGTACTGGTCGAAGACACCCAGCGACTGCGGGTACTCGAGCGAGAAGATCTCTGGCATGCCACTGAGCGTACCCACCTGTGCCGGCCGGCACGACGGATAGGTTGTCACCATGAGACGCGCGCTCCTCGGGAGCATCCCGCTGCTGCTCGCAGCGACCACGCTGGCCGCCTGCTCGGAGCCGGAGAATCGCGCTGCGCCCGGCGAGGTCGTGGCCTACGACTACCGGGTCGACGAGGACAGCAAGACGTCTTTGAACCTGCCCGTCGGCACGATCGACATCCTGTCGACGCCGGTCCTCGACGACCTCGAGGACGTCGACGGCATCGAGGAGCCCGTGCCCGCGCCGCCGGCCGACGGAGGCTTCATCGGCTTCGACCTCTACCTGCGCGACGCGACGTCGATCCTCCCGAAGAGCCGTCCGACGGGCGACGCCCAGCAGGCAACGTTCACGCTCGTCGTCGGCGACGCCCGCTATCCCCTGGAGAGCCCCTACGAGGTGCAGGACGGCAGCGGCAAGGACGCGACCCGGGTGCCTGCCTCGGTGCTCCCCTCCACCGGCCGGTCCTCCTTCGTCGCGATCGACGGCGACCCCGAGCAGGTCCTGCTCGAGGCGGAGTACGACGGCGTCGCCCAGTCCGTCGACCTGCTCTCGGGCGACCGCACCCCCGGCGGTGCCGCGGCGATGTACGACAAGCCCACGGTCGACGGCCCGGTGCCCCAGCGACCGTGCGGGGAGCTGGAGCCCGAAGGCGCCCTGCCCCGGGTCCAGTTCAGCGAGGCGACCTGCCGCATCGCGTCGGCCGCGCTGCTTCCCTACACCTCAGAGCTCGGGTGGGCTCCCGCCGGACGCCGCTGGGCCGTCGTCTCGGTGGAGACCCGGCTGCTCGGCCCCTTGCGCTGGTCGTTCGCGTTCCCCTTCACGCAGGACCAGCGGTTGACGACCTACCGGCGGACGACGTTCTCCCCCGACGTGACGCTCGACGGCCAGGAGCCGCTGGACACCGCGCGGACGGACCCGACGGCACGGGCTCCCGACGACACGTTGCAGTACCAGGACCGCACCTACACGTGGGAGGTCGGCGCCGACGACCCCATGGAGCTGTACGTCGGCGACGAGTTCTCCAGCACGAGCATCCGCTACGGAGATCCCGCCGCACCTGAGCGTGTCAGCCTGGCATTCGACCAGACCGTCACGCTCAGGTTCTGACGGCTCGAGCAGCGACCGCTCGACTCAGAGCTTGTAGTCCTTGAGGAGGGCGCGGCCGATGATCATCTTCTGGATGTCCGTCGTGCCTTCGCCGATCAGCATGAACGCCGCCTCGCGGTAGAGGCGCTCGATCTCGTACTCCTTGGAGTAGCCGTAGCCGCCGTGGATCCGGAACGAGTCCTGCACGACCTCGTTGCAGTACTCCGAGGCGACCATCTTGGCCATGCCGGCCTCGACGTCGTTGCGCTTGCCGGCGTCCTTGAGACGAGCGGCCTTGACGACCATCGCGTGCGCGGTCTCGACCTTGGTGGCCATCTCGGCGAGGCGGAACAGGATCGCCTGGTGCTGCGCGATGGGCTTGCCGAACGTCTCGCGCTGCTGCGCGTACGCGATGCCGAGCTCGAACGCGCGGTTGGCGATGCCGACGGCGCGGGCGCCGACGTTGACGCGGCCGACCTCGACGCCGTCCATCATCTGGTAGAAGCCCTGGCCGGGCTCGCCACCGAGGATCTGGTCGGCCGAGGACTGGTGCTTCTCCAGGATCATCTCGGTCGTGTCGATGCCCTTGTAGCCCATCTTGTCGATCTTGCCCGGGATCGTGATGCCCTGGGCCGTCTCGCCGAAGCCGGCTTCCTTCTCGATCAGGAACGTCGTCATGTTCTTGTAGACGCTGTCGGCGCCCTCGTCGGTCTTGACCAGGACCGCGACCAGCGTCGAGCTGCCGCCGTTGGTCAGCCACATCTTCTGGCCGGTGATCTCGTAGGAGCCGTCGTCGTTCTTGGTGGCCTTGGTGCTGATGGCCGCGACGTCCGAGCCCAGGCTCGGCTCGCTCATGCTGAAGGCTCCACGGACCTCGCCGGTGGCCATCTTCGGCAGGTAGCGCTCCTTCTGCTCCTGCGTGCCGTGCTGCATCAGCAGGTAGGCCACGATGAAGTGCGTGTTGATGACGCCCGACACGCTCATCCAGCCGCGGGCGATCTCCTCGACGACCAGCGCGTACGTCAGCAGGCTCTCGCCGAGACCGCCGAACTCCTCGGGGATCATCAGGCCGAAGATGCCGAGCTCCTTGAGCCCCTCGACGATGTCGGTCGGGTACTCGTCCTTGTGCTCGAGCTCCGTCGCTACCGGGATGATCTCCTTCTCCACGAACTGGCGAACTAGCTTGAGGATCTCCTGCTGATCCTCGGTGAGACCTTCAGTGCTGACCAGACGACCCATCGTGGGCTCCCAACGGTTGCTGCGGCGGTGACCTGCTGACTGTACCGACTAGTAACCTGCACGTCGCGCGGAGTCTCTCGTGACATCCCCCACGCGTCACTCCGCGAGGACGACCTCGGGCGGTGTGCGACGGGTCACCACGACGACGAGACCGGCCAGGATCAGGGCCAGCCCGACGTAGACCCCGACAGGAGGCGTCTGGTCGAGGAAGATGCCGGCGAGCAGCGCCGCGCCCGGCACCTCGAGCAGGAGCAGGAGCGAGATCAGCCCGGGGCTCATGACCGCCAACAGGTGGTTGAGCACGGAGTGGCCGAGCAGCTGCGCGCAGATCGTGACGCCGATGATGGCGGCCCACGTCGTGCCGGAGAAGTCGACCATCTCCGTCTGCGCGACGAGGCAGCCGATCGCCAGCGTCACGGCACAGATGCCGTAGCAGGCGACCGTGTAGGACGACGTCGACACGCGCTCGCGCACCCGGCTGCCCGCCATCAGGTAGAGCGCGGCGGTGAGACCGCCGACGAGCGCGAGCAGGTCGCCGGTCAGCGCACGGGTCGACAGCGTGAAGTCGACGCCGGTGATGACCAGGACGCCCGCGACAGCGACGCCGATCCCGACCACGACCGCGACCGGAGCCGCGTCACCGCGCAGGCGATCGATCACGACGACGAAGACCACCTGCATGCTGACCATCGCCGTCGCGGCCGCGACGGAGGTCATCTTGAGCGAGGTGCACCACGTGGCGAAGTGCGCGGCCAGCATGAGACCGGCGAAGATCGTCGTGCGCCACCCGTCCCGGTCGAGACCGCCCAGCTCAGCCTTGGCGCGCGAGGCCGCGAACGGCGCGACGGCCGCCGTCCCGAGGGCGTTGCGCCAGAACGCGATGGCCAACGCCGGCGCGGAGGCCCCTGCCATGAGCGGGCCGGAGGCGGAGACGCCGAGGATCGCGACGGCGACGAGAAAGGCGTTCACCCCGACAGTCTGCCGATCACCCTCCGCGGCGGGCCGGCGGGGGCGCAGTCAGCGCGCGACTGCGCGCTACCCCCAGCTCTTCTCCAGCTCGGCCAGGGACGACTCGAGGTGCGTGAGCAGCCGCTGCAGGTGAGGGACGGACCGACGGCAGCCGATGAGCCCGAAGTCGAGGTACTTGTCGCGACTCGTCAGCGTGATGTTGAGCGCCTGGCCGTCGAGGACGATCGAGACCGGGTACATCCCGTCGAGCTTGGCGCCGTTGAAGTACATCGGGTTCTTCGGGCCCGGGACGTTGGAGACGATGACGTTGAACGGCGGGTGGGTGTACTTGACGAACCCCGGCACCGGCGTGAGCGCCAGCGGCAGCATCTGCAGGGCCGAGAACGCCAGGATCTGCGTCGGCGACAGGTCGCCCATGATCTTCTTGGCCTGTCGCGAGGAGTAGGCGATCTCCTCCAGCCGGGTCGCTCCCTGCTCGCGGTCGGTCGCCAGGTTGACCACGATCGCGCCGACGGAGTTGCCCCCTCCCCCGTCGGTGCCGGCCGACTCCGCGCGCAGGGCGAGCGACACCGGCACCATCGCGGTCATGGGCTCGTCGGGCAGCGCGTGCTGCTCGAGGAGGTACTCGCGCAGGGCGCCCGACACCATTGCGAGCACGACGTCGTTGAGCGTCGTGGCGGACGACTTCGCGACCCGCTGGATGCGCTCGATCTCCCACGACTGCGCCGCGAACCGTCGCGCGCCGCCGACCGGGCCGTTGAGGATCGTCTTCGGCGCCCGGGGCAGCGTGATGTCGCCGTCGCGGATGATCTGGCTGCCGATGCGCATCGACGCCGGCACCAGCCCCGCGATGTCGCCGAGGGCGCCGGCGCTCGTGCGGAGCAGCCCCATCGGGTCGAGGCCGCGCCTGGAGCCGCCGGCGCTCCGGCTCATGACGCCCCACGGCGGCGTGCAGTCCCGCGCGTCAGGGTCCTCGCTCAGCGACTTCTGCATGAGCCGCAGCGCCGAGACGCCGTCGACCATCGAGTGGTGGATCTTGCTGTAGACGGCGATGCGCCCGTCGGAGAGGCCCTCGACGACGTGCGCCTCCCACAGCGGGCGGTGGCGGTCGAGCAGCGAGCCGTGCCAGCGCGACGTCAGCTGCAGCAGCTCGCGGATGCGTCCCGGCTGGGGCACCGCCGAGTGGCGCACGTGGTAGTCGAAGTCGATCGCCTCGTCGACCTTCCACCACGTGTTGCCCAGCGACCCGACCGGCTCGGCGGGGCGCTTGCGGAACAGCGGCGAGACCTGGCCGGACTCCCGGAACGCCGCGACCATCTCGCGGGCGTACTCCGGACCGGACCCCTCCGGCGGCACGAACAGCTGCAGGCCACCCACGTGCATCGGATGCTCCCGGGACTCCGCCAGCAAGAACATGGAGTCGGTGGGGGGCATGAACGACATTCGGCAATCCTTAGGCGAGGGAGTACGTACCGGCAGTACGCTAACGACCACGTGTGGCGCAAGTCACTCTATGTGACATATTCGTAAACGGCCGTCCATCGGGGAACGGTCCTGAGGGAGGGAAATCACGATGGCGCACCTGTCACTCGCTGCCGAGCCGCAGTACTTCCGTGGCGCAAGTCTGCAGTCGAGAGCGCTGGGCTTCGGCCTGCGCCACACCGTGCGTCCGCTCCTCGGCCTCTGGGCCCATCTCCCCTTCGACCTGTTCCCGCCCAACGTGGTCGAGCACGCTGCCAAGCTGCTGCCCGTCCACGAGGGCACGATGTGGCGCTCGGTCGACCTGCCGACCTCCACCAGCGAGTGGCTGCAGGCCAAGGGCGTCGCCGACGTCAACGGCGGCAACGAGCACGCGATCCTCTACTTCCACGGCGGGGCGTTCCTGACCTGTGGCCTCAACACCCACCGTCGCCTCGTGTCGCGCATCTCGTTCGCCGCGAAGCAGCCGGTCCTCAACGTCGGCTACCGCCAGATGCCCTACGAGCCGATCACCGAGTCGGTCGCCGACGGCGTCGACGGCTTCCGCTGGCTGCTCGAGCAGGGCTACCGTCCCGAGAACATCACGATCGCCGGCGACTCCGCCGGCGGCTACCTGGCGTTCAGCGTCGCGCGCGCCGTCATCGACGAAGGATGGGGCCGGCCCGCCGGGGTCGTCGCGATCTCGCCGCTGCTCGACTTCGACCCGACGGGCAAGCTGGCGCACCGCAACGCGCACCGCTGCCAGACCTTCCCGATGCACGCCGTCGCCAAGCTCTCGGACGTGTCGCTGCGCATGGACACCCGCCGGGGCATCGTCGGACGACGCGTCGACCCGGTCAACATGCCGCTCGCCGACATGCCGCCGGCGATGATCCACGTCGGGTCACGCGAGGTGCTCATGGCCGACGCCGAGCTGATGGCCAACCGCCTCGTCTCAGCGGGCGTGCCGTGCGACCTGCAGGTCTGGGAGAAGCAGGTCCACGTGTTCCACGCGGCAGCGTCCTGGGTGCCCGAGGCACGGCTCGCGATCGGCGAGATCGGCACGTTCGTGCGCTCGTTGGCCACACGTGACGTCGCCGAGACGGCGCCCACGATGGTCACGACGCCCGTCCCCCGGAGCGCCCGCGTCGCCCAGGTCTGACGATGTGATGTGCTGACCGCATGACCACGACCGACCTCGTCGCCGAGCTCGCCAAGAAGTCGGGCCTCGTCTGGGTCTCCTTCGGCGGCGCCAGCCGTGCCGTCTGGCACGAGTGGGTCGGTGACGCGGTGTGCGTCGTCTCCGGCGGCACCGAGCAGGCGTTGCCGGGCATCGCCGACCAGCAGACCGTCACGCTGCTGCTGCGCAGCAAGACGACCCGCGCCCTCGCGGCCGAGGCCGAGGCCCGCGTCGAGGTCGTCCAGCCCGGCTCGGAGCACTGGGACGCCGTCGCGACCGCGCTGAAGACCGGACGGCTCAACCTCGCCGACAGCGACGGGGCCGTCGAGCGCTGGGGACGCGAGTCCGTCGTCGTCCGTCTGGTCCCCACCGGCACCGCTGCCGTGCCGGGAGAGATCACCACCGAGATCGGGCACACCGCCCCGCGACTCTCACGCTGACCGCTCCCGAAGGTGCGGGCAGCACGATACCGACTCACAATGGAAGCGAACAGGGGGCACTCCATGCCGAAGGACCAGATCAACGAGAACGAGCTCCGGGTCCATGACCAGGAGCACCATGCGGCCGGCGTCAAGGCCGTCGCCGTCTCGATGAAGCGCGCGATCGGGCACATGGGCGTGAAGAACACCGCCAAGACGCTCCTCAAGCTCAACCAGGCCGACGGCTTCGACTGCATGAGCTGCGCGTGGCCCGATCCAGACCCCGAGCACCGCCACGCCGCGGAGTTCTGCGAGAACGGCGCCAAGGCCGTCGCCGAGGAGGCGACGAAGAAGCGGGCCACCCCGGCGTTCTTCGCCCGCCACAGCATCGAGGAGCTCGACTCCCACGACGAGTACTGGCTCGGGCAGCAGGGGCGCATCACCCACCCGATGGTCAAGCGTCCCGGTGGCACGCACTACGAGCCGATCGAGTGGGACGAGGCCTTCGCGCTGGTCGCCGACCACATGACCGCTCTGCAGAGCCCCGACGAGGCCGTGTTCTACACCTCGGGCCGCGCGTCCAACGAGTCCGCGTTCTCCTACCAGCTGTTCGCGCGCGCCTTCGGCACCAACAACATGCCCGACTGCTCGAACATGTGCCACGAGTCGACCAGCATCGCGCTGGCGGAGTCGATCGGCATCGGCAAGGCGAGCGTGTCGATGAACGACGTCTACCAGGCCGACCTGATCCTGATCGCCGGGCAGAACCCCGGCACCAACCACCCCCGCATGCTCTCCGCCCTCGAGATCGCCAAGCGTCGCGGCGCCAAGATCATCGCGGTCAACCCGCTCAAGGAGGCGGGCCTGCACAACTTCCGCAACCCGCAGGTTCCCCGGGGCATCGTCGGCAAGGGCACCGAGATCGCCGACCTGCACCTGCCGATCAAGATCAACGGCGACCTGGCCTTCTTCCAGGCAATCGGGTCGCTGCTCGTGGAGTGGGACGCGCTGGACCACGACTTCATCGAGCGTCACTCGACCGGCTTCGAGGCCTGGGCGCAGCACGTCGCGTCCGTCGACTGGGCCGTGGTGGAGCACGCGACCGGCCTGACCCGGGCCCAGATCACGCAGGCCGCCGAGATGATCCGCGCCTCCTCCAAGACGATCTACTGCTGGGCCATGGGGCTGACGCAGCACCGCAACGCCGTCGCCACCATCAAGGAGGTCTGCAACGTCGCGTTCGCGCGCGGCGACATCGGCAAGCCGGGCGCGGGCCTGTTCCCGATCCGCGGGCACTCCAACGTCCAGGGCGACCGCACGATGGGCATCTGGGAGCGTCCGCCGGCGAAGTTCCTCGACGCGCTGCAGGCCGAGTTCGGCTTCGACCCGCCCCGGGAGCACGGTCTCGACACGGTCGACAGCATCCGAGCGATGCGCGACGGTCACGCCCACGTCTTCATCGGTCTCGGCGGCAACTTCGTGCAGGCCGTGTCGGACACCCCGGTGGCAGCAGCCGCCCTGGCGAGGACGCGGCTGACGGTGCAGATCTCGACCAAGCTCAACCGCTCGCACCTGGTGTGCGGCGACACCGCGTTGATCCTGCCCACCCTCGGCCGTACGGAGAAGGACGTCCGCGGCGGCATGGAGCAGTTCATCTCGGTCGAGGACTCGGTCTGCGCGGTTCACGCGTCGCGGGGCGTCCTCGAGCCGGCCAGCAAGCACCTGCGCTCGGAGACTGCCATCGTCTGCGGCATCGCCGAGGCGGTCCTGGGCGACCGCCACGGCATCCGCTGGTCCGCGATGCGCGACGACTACGACGTCGTGCGCGACCACATCTCCCGCGTCGTGGCCGGCTGCGAGGACTACACCGCCAAGGTCGACCGACCCGGCGGGTTCGTCCTGCCCCATCCGCCTCGCGACACCCGCACCTTCGACACGAAGTCGGGATCGGCCGAGTTCGTCGTCTCGCCCGTCGAGGTCCTGCACGTGCCGCAGGGTCACCTCGTCCTGCAGACCCTGCGCAGCCACGACCAGTTCAACACCACGATCTATGGCCTGAGCGATCGCTACCGCGGCATCGAGGGCGGCCGGCGTGTCGTGTTCGTCCACCCCGACGACATCGCGTCGTTGGGCTTCTCGGCCGGCGACCTCGTCGACCTGTCGACCCGGTGGGACGACGATGACATCGATCGGGTCGCTCGCGACTTCCGCATCGTCGCGTACGACACCCCCCGCGGGTCGGCAGCCGCCTATTACCCCGAGACCAATCCCCTGGTGCCCCTCGACTCGACCGCGGACGGCAGCAACACGCCGACGTCCAAGTCAGTCATCATCAAGATGGCGGCGTCGGACCTCGCTCGCACCCAGCACGGCTCCTACGAGAGCAGCGCGAGCCAGGCGCCGACGGGCTCGGACGAGGCGCACAAGAAGCATCCGCAGCCCACCCACCTGAGCTGACCCCTCCGCTGACGAGAGCGTTCCCGCCCCTCGGCGAGAGGGTTCCTGCCCCTCGGCGAGAGGGTTTCGGCCCCTCGACGAGACCTTTGCCGCCCTGCGTAGGGCGGCAACGGTCTCCTCAAGGGGCCACAAGGGTCTCGTCAGCGCTGGGTCAGAAGAGGTCGGCGGCCTTGACCACGGTCTCGTAGATCCCGTACGCCAACGGCACCAGCACCACGATCCACGCGACGAGGAGCAGGGGGCCGGCCTGGTCGACCGCGACGTCGTGCGCGGCCGAGCCGACCGACTCCTCAGCCGTGCTGGTCACGGGCCTCTTCTCCTCGTGGAACCGGTCGGCGACGGGGCGGATCAGGAGGTTGGCGACGAAGCCCACCGCCAGGATCCCGACCATGGTCAGCAGGGCCGGGCGGTAGTCGCTCGCATTCAGCTGCCCGGGCTCGCCCCGAGCATCGAGGAAGCCGTTGATGATCAGCGGTCCGACGACACCGGCAGCGGCCCACGCCGTCAGCAACCGTCCGTGGATCGCTCCGACCTGGTAGGTGCCGAACAGGTCCCGCAGATAGGCGGGCGCCGTCGCGAACCCACCGCCGTAGAAGCTGATGATGACTCCCGCGACGAGCGCGAACAGGATCGTCGAGCTCGATCCCTGGAAGGCCAGGAACGCGTAGAGCACGATGCCGAGGCCGAGGTAGCCGACGTAGATGTTCTTGCGGCCCACGACGTCCGACGTCGACGACCAGATGAACCGGCCCGACAGGTTGAACAGCGACAGCAGCCCGACGAAGCCTGCGGCTGAAGCAGCAGCGACGGTCGAGTCGGCACCTTCACGGAAGAAGTCCTGGATCATCGGTGCCGCCTGCTCGAGGATGCCGATGCCGGCGGTCACGTTGCAGAACAGCACGACCCACAGCAGCCAGAACTGCGGTGTCTTGATCGCGTTGGCAGCCGAGACGTTGTCGGTCGTCACCAGGGCCTTCGACTTCACCGTCGAGGGGTCGAACCCGGCCGGCTTCCACCCGTCCGCCGGGACGCGGATCAGCCACGCTCCGAACATCATGAGCACGAGGTAGACGACGCCGAGCGTGATGAAGAGCTTGGCGACCGCTGATCCGGATGCGACGCCGGTCGCGGTGTCGAAGGAGTCGTCGTAGATGCCCAGCAGCTTGGCCGAGAGCGGACTGGCGATCATCGCGCCGCCACCAAAGCCCATGATCGCCATGCCGGTGGCGAGGCCGGGGCGGTCGGGGAACCACTTGATGAGGGTCGAGACCGGCGAGATGTAGCCGATCCCGAGCCCGATACCGCCGATGAAGCCGTAGCCGAGGTAGACGAGCCAGAGCTGGTCGGTCGCGATGCCGAGCGAGCCGATCGCGAACCCGCCCGACCAGAACAGCGCGGCCGTGAACATCGCGCGACGAGGGCCGCCCGTGTCGACCCAGGTGCCGAACACGGCGGCCGAGACGCCCAGCATGACGATCGCGATCGAGAAGATGATGCCGATCTGCGTCAGGCTCGCATCGAAGTTCTTGACCAGCGACGCCTTGTAGACGCTGGTGGCGTATGCCTGCCCGATGCACAGGTGGACGGCGAGCGCCGCCGGCGGGATGAGCCAGCGGTTGAAGCCCGGCTTGGCGATCGTGTGCTGACGATCGAGGACGGTGAGTGTCATGTTCCCCCCCAAAGGACGTGTGACCCATCCAACAACGTACGGCCGGTCGGGCCGATCCGCACCCGGATGCGCCCGCGCCGCCCCGGTACAGTTCGAGCGTGAGCGCTACGCCCGGACGTATCTTCCTGTCCCGCATCGTCGGGCAGGCAGTCTTCGACCCCGCGGGCGACCAGGTCGGCAAGCTGCGTGACGTCGTCGTCGCCGTCCGCTCCGCGAAGCAGCGTCCCCGCGTGCTCGGCATCGTGGTGGAGGTGCTCGGTCGGCGCCGCGTCTTCCTGCCGATCACCCGCGTGACGTCGCTCGACTCCGGCCAGATCATCACGACCGGCGTGCTCAACGTGCGCAGGTTCGAGCAGCGCAGCACCGAGACCCTCGCCATCCACGAGCTCCTCGACCGCACCGTGACACTGCCCGACGGCAATCCGGGCACCGTCTACGACCTCGCCATGGAGCAGGACCCCCGCCGCGACTGGTACATCTCCAGCCTCGCCGTCCAGGCCGTCGGCAAGCGGTTCGGTCGTCGTGGTCCGCACCAGGTGCTGGAGTGGGACGAGGTCAAGGGCCTCACCAGCGAGGAGACCAGCCAGGGCGCCACGCACCTGCTCGCCACGATGGACGAGATGCGCGCCGCCGACGTCGCCAACGCGCTGCGCGACCTCGCGCCGAAGCGCCGCATGGAGGTCGTCTCCGAGCTCGACGACGAGCGGCTCGCCGACGTCCTGGAGGAGCTGCCCGAGAAGTACCAGGTCGAGATCCTCGGCGTCCTCGATCCCGACCGGGCGGTCGACGTCCTCACCGAGATGGACCCCGACGACGCCGCCGACCTGCTGGGCGAGCTGCCCCCGGCCACCGCCGAGGCGCTGCTGGCGCAGATGGAGCCCGAGGACGCCGAGGACGTGCGACGTCTGCTGTCGTACGAGGAGCGCACCGCGGGCGGCATGATGACGACCGAGCCCGTCGTCCTGCCCGCCGACGCGACCATCGCCGAGGCGCTCGCCCGCATCCGCAACTCCGACCTCATCCCGGCGCTCGCGTCGATGGTCTACGTCTGTCGATCTCCGCTCGAGACACCGACGGGCAAGTTCCTCGGCATCGTGCACTTCCAGGCGCTGCTGCGCGAGCCGCCGTCGACCCTCGTCGGCGCGATCGTCGACAACGGCATCGACTGGCCTCGTCCGACCGCCTCGCTCGAGCACGTCGCCAACCTGCTGGCCGCCTACAACATGGTCGCCCTGCCGGTCGTCGACGAGAACGCGCACCTGCTCGGGGCGGTGACCATCGACGACGTCCTCGATCACCTGCTCCCGGAAGGCTGGCGCGAGAGCGACCCCGACAACGCGGAGGTGGTCACCCATGGCTGAGCGCGCCCGCCTCGACCAGCCCCGCGCGGTCCGCCGCACCTTCAGGCCCCGCCGCGGCGAGGTCGACCCCGAGCGCTTCGGGCGGTTCGCCGAGTCGACGGCCCGGTTCCTCGGCACCGCCACGTTCATCGCCTGGATGACGGTCTTCGTCGCGTTCTGGATCGGGTGGAACATGCCCTACGGTCCCGACCGTCCCCGCTGGGACGAGTACCCGTTCATCTTCCTGACGCTGATCCTGTCGCTGCAGGCCTCGTACGCCGCCCCGCTGATCCTGCTCGCGCAGAACCGGCAGGAGGCCCGGGACCGCGTCACGCAGGAGCAGGACCGCGACGCCACGGCCCAGGCCAACGCCGACATGGAGTTCCTCGCCCGCGAGGTCGCGAGCCTGCGCCTCGGCATCGGCGAGGTCGCGACCCGCGACTTCATCCGCGGAGAGCTCCGCAACCTCGTCAACGACCTCGACAAGCGCGACGAGGCCGCCGAGGACGACGACACCAAGAGCTAGTCACCCGCCGGGGCAGGCCGGTCCCCGTGCTGACCAGTTTTTGGGCAGTTCTGTACCGATCCGGCCCGACGAGCCGTGCACAACTGCCCACAAGGTAGCCTCCGAGGCCGCCGGGGTCAGGCTCGCGTCGCCTGGACGATGCCGTCGTGCATCGTGCCGAGGTGTCCCTCGCGCCGAATGGTCGCGACGTCGATCGACGACCAGTCGTCGGCGTCGAGCCACGACACGGCGTCCTCCGGCGTCCAGCGGACGTCGGGGAACTCGTGGCTCCCGTGGCGCGGATCGATCGGGTGGTGGCCCACGAGCAGCAGCGTGCCGCCCGGAGCGACCGAGGCACCGAGGGCCCTGAACAGCTCGGTGAGGGCCGGCTGGTCGAGATACATGAACTGCGCCGAGACCAGGTCGTACGCCCCCGGCTCCCCCGACCAGCCGTCGAGGTCGACCCGGCGCCAGGTGACGTCGACCCCGGCGTCGGACGCGTGCAGGGCTGCCTTGGCCAGGCCGACCGCCGAGACGTCGAGTGCCGTGACCTGCCAGCCCTGGCGGGCCAGCCAGACCGCATCCGCGCCCTCGCCGCACCCGACGTCGAGCGCCCGACCGGGAGTCAGCGCCGCGACCCGGTCGACGAGCTGCGGGTTGGGGTGGCCACTCCAGACCCGGCGTCGGCGCCGTAGCGCTCGTCCCAGAATCCTTCGCTGAACACGTCCTGGCTCATGGCTACCGCTTCCTCGCGACTCGGGTCTCGTCCCACACCGGCTCGTCCGACTCATACAGCCTGCCATCGGCACCGAAGACCACGAACCGGTCGAAGCCGCGGGCGAACCACCGGTCGTGCGTCACCGCCACGACGGTGCCCTCGAACGTGGAGAGTGCGCCCTCGAGGGCCTCGGCCGACTCCAGGTCGAGGTTGTCGGTGGGTTCGTCGAGCAGCAGCAGGGTCGCGTGGGCGAGCTCGAGCAGCAGGATCTGGAAGCGCGCCTGCTGGCCGCCGGAGAGCTGGTCGAAGACCTGGTCGCCAGCCTTGGCCAGGCCGTAGCGGTCGAGCGCCTTGGCCGATCCCTCGTGACCCATGCCCTTCCGGTGCCCGTCGCCGTGATGGAGGATGTCGAGCAACGTGCGCCCCGTCAACGACGGATGCTCGTGCGTCTGCGCGAACCAGCCCGGACGGACCCGCGACCCGAGCCGGGCCATGCCGGTGTGGTCGACCGGCGGCGGGACGACGTCACCGACCGGCTCGTGCTCGATGTCGGGCCGCGACCCGCCCCCGGCGAGCAGCCGCAGGAAGTGCGACTTGCCCGATCCGTTGCTGCCCAGGACGGCGACCCGCTCGCCGAACCAGATCTCGAGGTCGAAGGGCTGCATCAGCCCGGTGAGCTCGACCTGCTCGGCGACCACGGCGCGCTTGGCCGTCCGTCCCCCCTCCAGCCGCATCCGCAGGTTCTGGGCGAGTGGCACGGCCTCGGGCGGCCCCTCGCGCTCGAACCGCTCGAGCCGGGTCTCTGCTGCCTGCAGGCGCGATGCCATGTCGGAGTTGAACGTCGACTTCTGGCGATACATGATGACCAGCGCCTTGAGCTTGGCCCGCTCCTCGTCCCAGCGCAGCCGCCGCTCCTCCAGCTTGGCGTTGCGGTCGAGACGAGCCTGGTAGTACGTCGAGAACCGTCCGGGGTGAACCCACAGGCTGCTGCCCGCGGCGCCCGGCTCGAGCGTCGCGATGCGCTGCGCGACCCGCTCGATCAGCTCGCGGTCGTGGCTGACGAACAGCACGGTCTTGGGACTCTCGACGAGCTGCTCCTCCAGCCACCGCTTGGCGGGCACGTCGAGGTAGTTGTCGGGCTCGTCGAGCAGCAGGACCTGCTCGGGCCCACGGAGCAGCGCCTCGAGCACGAGTCGTTTCTGCTCGCCGCCCGACAACGTGGTGACCGGGCGGTACTGCGCCTGCTGGAACGGCAGGCCGAGCGCCGCCATCGTGCAGACGTCCCACATCGCCTCGTGCTCGTAGCCGCCGGCGTCGCCCCAGTCGACGATTGCCTGGGCGTACGCCATCTGGTCGCGCTCCTCGTCGCGCTCGATCATCAGCAGCTCGGTGCGGTCGACCTCCTCGGCCGCGGCGCGCACCGCCGTCGGGGCGACCGACACCAGCAGGTCGCGCACGGTCGACTCGTCGTGCACGGAGCCGATGAACTGGCGCATCACGCCGAGCCCGCCCGTGATCGTCACGGCCCCTGCGTGCGGGGCGAGGTCACCCGTGGCGATCCTGGTCAGCGTCGTCTTGCCCGTGCCGTTGGGTCCGATCAGGGCGACCTTGGCGCCCTCGCCGACGCGCAGGCTGACGTCCGACAGCAGCGGCCGCCCGTCGGAGAGCGTGTAGCTGATGGAGTTGAGGTCGAGGTGTCCCACGGGAGCATCCTCGCAGCGCCACCCCTGTTAGGTCACACTCAGGCAGCCAGCGCCCTGCCCCCACGTACCATGGAGACATGGCAGTTGTCACCGAAGAGCAGATTCGCGAAGCCCTCAGCACCGTCAACGATCCTGAGATCAAGCGGCCCATCACCGAGCTCGGGATGGTGGACGGCGTCACGATCGAGGACGCGCAGATCACCGTACGACTGCTCCTGACCGTCTCGGGCTGCCCGCTCAAGGACACGCTCACCCGCGACATCACCGCCGCCGTCGGCAACGTCGCGCCGGCGCACGCCGTCGTCGTCGACATGGGCGTCATGACCGACGAGCAGCGCAAGGACATGCAGACCATGCTCCGCGGCGGCCGTGCCGACCGCGAGGTGCCCTTCGCGCAGGCCGGCTCGCTCACCAAGGTCTACGCCATCGCGTCGGGCAAGGGCGGCGTCGGCAAGTCAACCGTCACCGTCAACCTCGCGCTCGCGATGGTCAAGCGCGGACTCAAGGTCGGCATCGTCGACGCCGACATCTACGGCCACTCGATCCCCGACATGCTCGGCGTCGGCGACGTCCGCCCGACCCAGGTCGAGGACATGATCATGCCGGTCCCGATCAAGGGCCTCAAGGTCATCAGCATCGGCATGCTCAAGCCCCGCAAGGACCAGGTCGTCGCCTGGCGCGGCCCGATGCTCGACCGTGCACTCGTCCAGATGCTCAGCGACGTCTACTGGGGCGACCTCGACGCGCTGCTGCTCGACCTGCCCCCGGGCACCGGCGACATGGCCATCAGCCTGGGCCAGCACCTGCCCAACGCCGAGGTCGTCGTCGTGACGACCCCACAGCCCGCGGCCGCCGACGTCGCGGAGCGCGCCGGCACGATGGCCTCGATGATGCACCAGCGTGTCGTGGGCGTCATCGAGAACATGTCCTACCTGCAGGTGCCGGGCGGCGACCGTCTGGAGATCTTCGGCGCCGGCGGAGCGGCCAAGGTCGCCGAGACGCTCAGCGCCCGCTTCGGCTACGACGTCCCGATGCTCGGACAGATCCCGCTCGACCAGACGCTGCGCGAGGGCGGTGACGTCGGCGACCCGATCATCTCGTCCGACCCCGACTCGGAGTCGGCGAAGGTCCTGCAGGGGGTCGCCGACCAGCTCAGCGGCCGCTCGCGCGGCCTCGCGGGGATGCAGCTGGGCCTCGCGCCCGCCGGCCGCCTGTAGAGTCGCAGCATGTTCGGCATGGGCGTGGCCGAGATCGGTCTGATCCTCGTCGTCGCCCTGCTGGTGTTCGGCCCTGAGAAGCTCCCCGAGCTCGCCAAGCAGGCCGGCGGCTTCGTCCGCACCCTGCGCCAGATGGCCGACAACGCCAAGAACGACCTCGGCCGCGAGATGGGTCAGGACTTCTCCGACCTCAACCTCAGGGACCTCGATCCCCGCGAGATCGTCCGCCGCAACTTCCTCGACGACGAGGACACCACACCCGCAGCGACGAAGGAGACACGGATCCTGCGTCCGGGAGAGATCCCGCCGTTCGACCCCGAATCGACGTGACGAGCCGCAGACGGATCGCTCTCCGCGCGCTGTTCGCCGCCGTCCTGCTGTCACTTCCCCTCATGATCGTCGTCCGCGAGAGCGTCGGCGAGCCCTATCCGGGGCTCTACCAGCCAGCCTTCGACGGCAGCACGATGCGCGGCGACCTGTTCGGTCGCGACGAGGCGGTCGTCATGGTGCGTGACGCGGCCGGTGAGCGGCACCGCATCGCGGTGACCGATCTGCTCGACGTGCCCGAGCTCGAGCGCGGCTATCTCCTCAGCGCCACGCGCTCGGCGCTCCGCGACCCTCGGCGGATGCGGACGCCCGAAGCCGTGGCGTACGTCCGCGAGCGGGCGGCCGAGCTGGGCATCGACTCCCCCGTCCGCCTGCGGGTGACGTGGTACTCCACGACGCGCGGTCCGCGCGAGCGCGACGGGGCCGAGCGCGGCGTGGTCGTGCAGGCCTACAGCGTCAGGCTCGCGCCGTGAGCGCCGCGACGAGTTTCGACGCCTGGGTCGACCGCGGCCCCTTCACGGCGCTCGACCTGGGCATCTTCCGCATCCTGTTCGCGCTCTCGTCGCTCCTGCTGCTCCCGCGCCCCGAGGCGATGTCGGGGCTGCCCGACTTCTTGTGGAAGCCGCCTCCGGGCCCGTTCCGGCTGCTCGACTCACCCCCGCCGCCGGCGGTCGTCGCGGGCATCACCGTCATCCAGGTGCTCGCCCTCGTGCTCGTCCTGCTCGGGGTGTTCACCACGGTGTCGTCGATCGCCGCCGCCCTGCTCTTCGTCGTGGCCGACGGGCTCGGCAACGGCTACGGCCCGATCTACCACTACATCCTGCTCGCGGTCGTGCCGTTGGTGCTGTGCTGGGCCGGATGGGGTCGACGGTTGTCGGTCGACGCCCGCCGGCGACCGGACGACGACCGTCCCGTGCCCCAGTGGCCCCTGCGGCTGCTCGCCCTGTGCATCGCCGTGGCGTTCGCGACCGCGGGCCTGGCCAAGCTGCGGGCGGGCTGGCTCGACCTCGACTCCCAGTCGACCCGGTCCCACTTCGTCAGCTCGTTCGTCGTGCAGGGCAACGACCGCTTCCTGGCGCCGCTGGTGAGCCACCTCGACAGCCGGCCCCTGTGGGAGCTGCTCGACTGGTTCACCGTCGCCCTGGAGCTGCTGCTGCTCGTCGCGGTCGTGCGATGGACCTGGTTCGTCCGGGCCCTGCCCGTCCTCGTGGCGTTCCACGTCGGCGTCCTGCTGGTGCTGAGCATCGCGTGCGCCGCCAACGTGGTCGCCTATGGCGCGTTCGTCCGGTGGTCACGCTGGTGGCCGGAGCGTCCGCTGCGGTCTCCGAGCCCGGCGGACCTGACGGCCGTCGGGGTGGGTGCGGCGGCGATCGCCCTGGGCGTCAACCAGGTGCACCTGCACGCACCCGCGACCGAGCTCTACCTCAAGGCGGCGTTCGTGCTCGGGGCCGGAGCCGTGGCCACCGTGCTGTGCCTCAGGCCGCGCCCAGCCAGGTCGACATCCGGGTGAGTCCGTCGCCGACCCGGTCGACCGGTCCGGCGTCGCTGGTCATCCGCGGAAGGTCCTCGACGGCCAGTGCGACACGTTCGCGCTCGGCGTCGGTGACGATCGTGTAGACCGTGCCGTCACCGTCCCAGGTGACGACGAGCGGCTGGCCGTCCCTCACCCAGACGTCCGAGCCACCCAGCGTGGTGCGGGTGAAGCCCTCGAGCCCGGCGCGGTCGAGGGCGCCGTTCTGCTCGAACAGGTTGAGGCGTGCGCGACCGTCGGTGTAGGTCAGCGCCACGACCTCGCCGCTCTCGGTGTAGGACCCGGAGACCCGGTGCAGGTCGCCCGCGAGGGTCTCGTGGCAGGGCCAGCCCGAGCTGTCGAGCTCGGCCATCGTCGCCTCGGTGATGACGTTGCCCGTCTGGACGGTCGATCCACCGGTGAAGTCGGCGGCATAGCGGTTGTAGGGCGGGGCGACCTCGTCGCCGACGCGGTCGACACCGCCGATGGCATAGGCGGTCGCCACGACCGCGACCGACGCCCCGGCGATCACGACGCCGGCGCGGAACGGCACCGCCCGGGTCAGTCGCACCCACCAGCGCTCGCGCGGCGGCGGAGTCGATGCCATCTCGGCCAGCGACGCCAGCAGCGCGGCCGGCGGCTCAGGAGCCCGCACGGTCGACATGCGCGACTTCAGCAGGCGCTGCTGCCGTACGGCCTTCTCGCACTCGTCACACGTGACGAGGTGGGTGGACGCCTCCTGCATCGCGGAGTCGGACAGCTGTCCGTCCACGAATGCTGCGACGTCTGCACCCAGATGAGCCATCAGATCCCGATCGGTCCCACGAATCGGGTGCGACCCTGCCGCGGGGCGCGGTGCGCCAAGGCCTCACGCAGCTGCGTGCGGCCACGGTGGATGCGCGAGCGGACCGTGCCGAGCTTGACGCCCAGCACGCCCGCGATCTCCTCGTACGACAGACCTTCGATGTCGCACAGGACGACCGCGACGCGGAACTCGTCGGAGAGCGACGCGAGCGCAGCCTCGATGTCGGGGTCGAAGTTGGCGTCGTGGACGGCCGACTCCGGCAGGACCTCCGCGCTGAGCAGCCGGTCCTCGGCGCCCTCGCCGAAGCCGTCCATGCGCAGGCGGGACTTGCGGCGCACGCGATCGAGGAACAGGTTGGTCGTGATGCGGTGGAGCCAGCCCGGGAAGTTGCCCGGCTCGTAGCTGTCGAGCGAGCGGAAGACGCGGATGAACACGTCCTGCGTGAGGTCCTCGGCGTCCTGACGGTTGCCGGTCAGACGGTAGGCCAGGCGGTAGACACGGGCGGAGTGCTCCGCGACGATGCCCTCCCAGTCCGGGAGTGCCTGGTCGATCGTCGTGGTTGCCACGTCTTCTACCTTCATGAGTAGATCGTTGTCCCTGTACCTGAGAGAACGCACAGAACCACCTGACTGTTCCCTCCGATTCAGATGAACTGCTGGTCGCAGCCTCCCGGGATCGGAGGACGTGCGCCGATAGGCTGGTGCCACCACCGACCGAGGAGCCGACCATCACCACCGCAGCAAGCCTGGCGTTCGCCGAGGACCACCTGAGCGAGGACGATCACCTCGTCGCGGCCAGACGCCGTGCCGACGAGGTCGGAGTCGTCCCTGTCGGCGCCGGCAGCGGCGCTGTCCTGTCGTTCCTGGCGTCTGCCGTGCAGGCCAAGGCCGTGGCCGAGATCGGCACCGGCACGGGTGTCTCGGGGCTGTGGCTGCTGCGCGGCATGCAGCCCGACGGCGTCCTGACGTCGGTCGACCTCGAGGCCGAGCACCAGCGTCTCGCGCGCGAGACGTTCACCGAGGCCGGGTTCGCCCCGCAGCGCTTTCGGCTCATCGCCGGTTCGGGCCTCGACGTCATGCCCCGGCTGACCGACGCCGGCTACGACCTGGTCTTCCTCGACGGCGACAAGGTCGAGTACGGCGAGTACCTCGACCAGGCCTTGCGGCTCGTCCGCCCCGGCGGCCTCATCGCGTTCGACAACGCGCTGTGGCACGACCGAGTCGCCGATCCGGCGCAGCGCGACCCCGAGACGACCGCGATCCGCGAGGTCATCCAGCGGGTGGCCGCCGACGACCGTCTGCGCAGCATGCTCGTGCCGCTCGGCGACGGCCTGCTCGTCGCCCAGCTCCTGCCCTGATCCCACCCCCACGCTCTCGCGAGCGAGCGGGCGAGACGGTGGACGGTCAGTCGTCCTTGTTGCCGTGCTCGAAGTGGCTGGACGACCGGAAGCCGGCAGCGCCGCGGACAACGCCGATGATCTCGCAGGCCTCGATGAGGATCGGCGCTGAGCCGATGACCCTCGACGCCCCGGCGCTCGCGGCCTTCGGCTCGAACGAGTCCTGGAACGCAGCGCGCGCCTCGTCGGACACGAACACGTAGTTGTCCTCGAACCACTCACCCTTGTGGGCGCGCCACGTCTTGAAGCGCAGCCCGTCGAGGCCGGCGGACGAGGCGTACGACTCGTCCTCGACGTAGGCCCGCAAGGCCTTGAGCGTGCCCTTGGGGGCGTCGGTCAGCGACCAACGCACCGTCAACCCGTACATCAGACCGCTTTGAGCGCGTCGCCGAGTGTGGCAGCTTCCTCGTTGTTCAGCTCGACGACCAGGCGTCCGCCACCCTCGAGAGGGACCCGCATCACGATGCAGCGACCCTCCTTGGTGACCTCCATCGGGCCGTCTCCGGTCCGTGGCTTCATGGCGGCCATCAGTTCCCCTCTCGTCAGGTCGCTCCACCGCATTCGGTCGAGGCGTGCGTACCATTATCGCCTATGCCCGGACCGCCTTCGACCGCAGTCCCGAAGGAGACACCCATGAGCGTTCCCGAGACCCCTCCGATCCGTTACGAGGTGGCCGACGGAGTCGCCACGGTGACGCTCGATCGTCCCGCCGCGATGAACAGCCTGACCCTCGCCACGAAGGTCGCGCTCCGCGACGCGCTGCACGCCGCGGCGGCCGACAGCGCCGTGCGCTGCGTCGTGCTGACCGGCACCGGACGGGCGTTCTGCGTGGGTCAGGACCTGCAGGAGCACGTGACCGGGATGACGTCAGACGACGATCCCTACGGCGGCTCCAGCACGGTCGACGACCACTACAACCCCATCGCCACGGCCATCGCCACGATGCCCAAGCCGGTCATCGCCGCGGTCAACGGCATCGCCGCCGGCGCCGGCGCGTCGATGACGTTCGCCGCGGACTTCCGCATCGTCAAGCGATCGGCGGGGTTCAACACCGCCTTCGCCGCGATCGCGTTCTCCTGCGACACCGGGGCGTCGTGGACGCTGCCGCGCCTGGTCGGGCCCACCCGCGCGACGGACCTGCTGATGCGTCCCCGCACCATCTCGGCCGACGAGGCCCTCGAGATCGGCATCGCGACGTCGGTGGTCGACGACGACGCCTTCGACGACGCCGTGGCCGCCCTCGCGCTCGAGCTCGCCCAGGGGCCGACCCTGGCCTACGGGGCGATCAAGCGCGCTGTCGCCTTCTCGGCGACGCACGACCTGCCCTCGTCACTGGAGCACGAGGGCCGGAAGATGGCGCTGACCGGCGCGTCGGCCGATCACGTCGTGGCCGTCAAGGCCTTCCTGGCCAAGGAGAAGCCGGAGTTCACCGGCCGCTGAGTCGCCGGCGACGCAGCCCGCTCAGGCGAGCTTGCGGTCGTGGAGACGCTTGGTCTCCTCGGTCGCGGCTTCCTCCCAGGCGAGCAGCTCGGCCCGGACCTGCACCTCGGCCGCCTCGCTGGCAGCGAGAGCGTCCTGGGCAGCGCGCAGGTCGACACGGGACGACTCGAGGTCGGACTGGGCGCTCTGGACGTCGGACGCGAGGGCCTGGCTGCGGGCCCGCTCGGCGGACATCCGCTCGCGCGCCTGGGCGAGCTCGATCTCGGCGGTGACCAGGGCGTCTCGCAGCGTCGCGATCTGCGAGTCCCGCAGGCTGACCCGCTGACCCATCTGGTCGGCGAACGCGATGTGCTCACGGGAGCGGACCACGGCGATCTTGCGGTTGTCGTCGGCGAGCTCGGCACGGTCACGGGCCCAGTCGCGGCGGACCTGGGCGATCTCGTTGGACAGCAGGCGACCGGCGACGACGCCGGTCACGGCGGCATAGGCGGTCGCGACGACCAGCACGGGCACGGTCGCCACGATGAAGCCGACGACGGCCACGACGACGGCCGAGACGAGCAGCCCGGTGGCACCGAGGGCTCTGCGGGAGCGGGGGATTCTCCGGTTGGACATGTCCGGATCGTAAAACGCCCCGCCCTCGATCTCTGGTAGCCACGCCCGGTGCCGGTGGGACGGATGTGACACACGGGGTCAGGCGGCGCCCGATCCGTCGCGGGCGACGCAGACGTCGAGGTGGTCGTTGACCATGCCGGTCGCCTGCATGAGGGCATAGGCCGTGGTCGGTCCGAAGAAGCGGAAGCCCTTCTTCTTCAGCGCCTTGGCCATCGCGACGGACTCCGGGGTCGTGGCCGGCACCTCGGCGTAGGACCGCGGTGCCGGACGGGCCGGAGGCGCGAACGACCACAGCAGGTCGGAGAACGACTCGTCGAGCTCGAGCAGCGTGCGGGCGTTGCTGATCGTCGCCTCGATCTTCTGGCGGTTGCGGACGATGCCGGCGTCGTCGAGCAGGCGTGCCGTGTCGGCGTCGCCGAACCCCGCCACGACCGCCGGGTCGAACCCCGCGAACACCTCGCGGAACCGCTCCCGCTTGCGCAGGATGATCGCCCAGGAGAGCCCCGACTGGAACGCCTCGAGCGACATCCGCTCGAAGAGGTCGCGGTCGCCGCGGAGCTCTCGCCCCCACTCGGTGTCGTGGTAGGCCGTCATGGCGGGAGGCGGTCCCTCCCACCCGGGCGGGGCATCGCCCCACGGGCAGCGGACGACGGGGGTGCTGGGCTCAGGCATGTCCGCAGTCTGCCAGTCACCTCGGACACGACGAAACGAAGTTTTCCTGCGGCTCACATCGGCGAAACACGAGGTCACACGACGTCACGAGACTCAGGGGATGACCTCCGTACGCCTCGAGCACGCGACGCTGCTCGCCACGATGGACGACGCCGGCACCGAGATCCCCGACGGCGGGCTCGTGATCACCGACGGCGTCATCACCGCGATCGGCCCGACGTCCGACCTGCCGCCCGCCGACACCGTGATCGATGCCAGCGACATGGTGCTCATGCCGGGGCTCGTCAACACGCACCACCACTTCACGCAGACCCTCACCCGGGCCATGGCCCAGGACGCGGAGCTGTTCACCTGGCTGCGGACGCTGTACCCGGTCTGGGCCGGCATCACGCCCGAGGCCGTGCAGGTCAGCACCCAGGTGGCGCTGGCCGAGCTGGCCCTGTCGGGCTGCACCACGGCGTTCGACCACACCTATCTGTGGCCCCACGGGGCCCGCGTCGACGACCAGGTCGAGGCGGCCGAGCCGGTCGGCATCCGGTTCCACGTCTCGCGCGGTTCGATGTCGCGCGGCGAGAGCGCCGGCGGCCTGCCGCCCGATCACGTCGTCGAGGACGAGGACGCGATCCTCGCCGACTCCCAGCGCGTCATCGAGGCCTTCCACGACCCCGCGCCCGGCGCCATGACCCGGGTCGTCCTCGCACCGTGCTCCCCCTTCAGCGTCACGCCCGACCTGATGCGCGAGAGCATCACGCTGGCGCGGGCGCACGGCGTCCACTCGCACACGCACCTGGCCGAGACGATCGACGAGGACGAGTTCTGCCGGGCCACGCTCGGCCGCAGCCCCGTCGAGCTGTGCGAGGACCTCGGCTGGACCGGACCCGACGTCTGGTTCGCCCACTTCGTGCACCCCTCCCCCGCCGAGATCTCGCGGGTCGGGTCGACCCGCACCGGTGCGACGCACTGCCCGTCGTCCAACATGCGGCTCGCCTCGGGCATCGCCCCGATCCACGCCTGGGCCTACGCCGGGATGCGCACCGGCCTCGGAGTCGACGGGTCGGCGTCGAACGACGGGTCCCACCTGCTGGCCGAGGCGAGGATGGCGATGCTGCTCCAGCGCGTCGGCGGCGCGCCCCTCGCGGGTCAGGCGCCCTCACCCATGGCGATGTCGGCCCGGGCGGCGCTGCGCATGGCGACGCGCGGCGGCGCCGAGGTGCTGGGACGCGATGACGTGGGACGGCTCGAGGTCGGCCTGCGTGGCGACGTCATCGGCGTGCGGCTCGACTCCCTCGCCATGGCCGGCGGAGCGGTGCACGACCCCCTGGGAGCCGTCGTGTTCTGCCAGCCGTCGAACGTCGACCTGTCGGTGGTCGAGGGGCGGGTCGTCGTCGAGGACGGGCGCCTCACCACGATCGACGTCGGGCCGTTGGTCGAGCGGCACAACCGCATCGCCCGCGACCTGCGGTGACCGCTCAGCGGTCCTTGGCGACGAAGTAGGACACGGCCTCGTCGATGTCGTCGGTGACGTGCAGCATGTCGATGTCGGCCGCACCGACCTTGCCGTCGACCAGCATCGTGTCGCGAAGCCAGTCGACGAGCCCGCCCCAGTAGGCCGACCCGAACAGCACGATCGGGAACGACGTGACCTTGCCGGTCTGCGCCAGCGTCAGGGCCTCGAACAGCTCGTCCATCGTGCCGAACCCACCGGGCAGCACGATGAACCCCTGGGCGTACTTGACGAACATCGTCTTGCGCACGAAGAAGTAGCGGAAGTTGACCCCCAGGTCGACCCAGTCGTTCATGCCCTGCTCGTGGGGCAGCTCGATGCCCAGGCCCACCGAGACGCCGCCGCACTCGCTGGCGCCCTTGTTGGCCGCCTCCATCGCCCCGGGGCCACCGCCGGTGATGACGGCATAGCCCTCGCCGCACAGCTGGGCAGCGATCTGGGACGCCGCGGCGTACATCGGGTCGTCGGGCTGGGTCCGGGCGGAGCCGAAGACGCTGACCGCCGGGCCGAGCTCGGCCAGCGCGCCGAAGCCCTCGACGAACTCGGCCTGGATGCGCAGGACCCGCCACGGATCGGTGTGCACCCAGTCGGCGGGTCCACGGGAGTCGAGCAGCCGCTGGTCGGTCGTGCTGCTGGGCATCTGGCCGCCCTTGAGGCGGACCGGACCCTTCTGGTGGGACGGACGGTCGGTCATGTGGTGAGCCATTTCTCCAGGGACTGGTGCACCCGGTGCAGGTGCTCGGTCGGGACCTGCTCGTCGGCCTTGTGCGCGAAGATCGGGTCGCCGGGGCCGTAGTTGACGGCCGGGACGCCCAGCAGGGTGAACTGTGCGACGTCGGTCCAGCCGAACTTCGGTCGAGGCTCGGCGCCGACCGCCTGCACGAACGCCGCGGCGGCGGGCCGGGTGAGACCCGGCAGCGCGCCGGGGGCCGAGTCGGTGATCGTGAGCCCGAAGCCCTCGAAAACCTCCTGCAGGTGCTGGTGGGCCTCGGCCTCGGAGCGGTCGGGCGCGAAGCGGTAGTTGACGGTGACGACCGCCTCGTCGGGCACGACGTTGCCCGCGACACCGCCGGAGATCGCGACGGCGTTGAGGCCCTCGCGGTAGACGAGCCCGTCGATCTCGACCTCGCGCGGGACGTAGGCGTTGAGGCCGTCGAGCACCGGGGCCAAGGCGTGGATCGCGTTGCTGCCCATCCACGACCGTGCCGAGTGGGCGCGCTCCCCCGTCGTGCGGATGTCGACCCGCATCGTGCCCTGACAGCCGGCCTCGACGCCGGCGTCGGACGGCTCCATGAGGATCGCGAAGTCACCCGCGAGCAGGTCGGGACGCGCACGCGCGATGCGGCCGAGCCCGTTGAACTCGGCGGCGATCTCCTCGGCGTCGTAGAACACGTAGGTGACGTCGCGGACCGGGTCGGGCACCGACGCGGCGAGCAGCAGGGCGACCGCGACGCCGCCCTTCATGTCGCAGGTGCCGAGCCCGTGCAGCACGTCGCCCTCGAGCCGCGACGGGAAGTTTCCGTTGGCCGGCACGGTGTCAAGGTGCCCGGCGATCACGACGCGCTCACCACGGCCGAGTGACGTGCGGGCGACGATCGTGTGGCCGTCACGGATCACCTCGAGGTGGTCGAGCGGTCGCAGCGCAGCCTCGACCGCGTCGGCGATCTCCTGCTCGCTCAGGCTCTCCGAGGCGATGTCGACGAGGGCCGCCGTGAGGCTGACGACGTCGGTGGTCAGGTCGATGGTGGGCACAGGATCACTCTGCCACGCACGGTCGGGCGGTCGACGTCACCTCTGCGCGAAGACGCAGAACTCGTTGCCCTCCGGATCGGCCATGACGGTCCAGCGGGTGTCGTCAGTCGGCTCGGCCAGCAGCGTCGCACCGGCTGCGACGAGGTCAGCGACGGTGGCGCCGTCGGCGAGGACGACGTCCCAGTGGAGCCGGTTCTTGACCTTGCGCGGCTCGGGCACCGGCGCGAAGTCGAAGGAGTCGACCGGCGCTCCGGGGATCGCGTCGATGAAGGAGTAGTCGCCGTCGGGGTCGTGGCCGAGCTCGCCACCCCAGAGGCCCGCCCACCACGTGGCGAGCGCCGGTGGGTCGACGCAGTCGACGCCGACGTCCTTGAGGCCCGGCGGCCGGTCGTGCTGGACGAACACGCAGAGCTGGTTGCCCTCGGGGTCGGCGAACACCGTCCACGGGAGCTCACCGTCACGCGACAGCTGCTCGAGGTCCGCGAACGGCTCCAACGACGCCGCGACGACGTCGAGGTGGACCCGGTTCTTGACCGTGCGCGGCTCGGGCACCGGGTTGATCCAGATCGTCTGCCCCGGGCGTGCGCCACGCAGCACGGCCGATCCGTCGTCGTCGAAGAACTCACTCTCCAGGTGCAGCACCCGGGCCCAGAAGCCCTGGATGGCCGGCACGTCGTTGGCGTCGATGCACAGGTCCTTGAAGGTCACGAGAGGCATCCCGTCACGCTAGCCGCGACCGCGGACACGCGCACCCGTCAGTCCTGGACGGCCTTGATGATCGCCACGGCGGCCGTGACCCGATCGGGGTCGGCGTCCTCGATGGCCCACATGGCACGGTGGGCCTCACGGACCACGACCCAGTCGCGCGCCCGCTCCTCGTCGAGCCCCGCGTCGTCGACGACGGTGTGGAACCGGCGCCGGACCGCGGTGCGCAGATCACCCGTCGCCACCGCCTCGTCCCAGCGGTTCCAGAGCAGCGGCGCAACCTCGTGGTGCGGGTCGCCCGACATCGGCTTCGGGTCGATGGCCAGCCAGGGCTCGCGCTCGGCGGCGAGCACGTTCGCGTAGTGCAGGTCGCCGTGGATCATGCGACCGACGCTGGCCGGGTCGGCGACGAACGAGCGACCCAGGTGCACGGCCTGCTCGACGACGCGGCGGGGCAGCGGTGCGTCGCGGGGCAGGCGGTCGAGGGCATCGGTCCACTGCTCGACGTAGGACGTGAGCGGCACGAGCTGCGGCGGCGCGGGCACGTGCAGGCGCCCCAGCAGCCCGGCGACGACCGAGCAGGCCTTCAGCACCGGCACCTGCGTCAGGTCGCGGGCGTGGAGCCGCTCGAGCAGCAGCGCGTTGCGCCGCGGGTCGGCCCTCACCAGCCGTACCGCACCGTTGCCGTGCCACGTCTGCAGCCCCAGGATCTCGTGCTGCCCCTCCTCGTGCGGCCACGCCACCTTGAGGACCAGGCGGCGTCCGTCCGACGTGACCGGCACGACCAGGGCCGCGTGTCCGTGCACGGCCTGGCCGTCGACCGTCAGGTCCCACTCCGACAGCAGGTCACGCACCGTCCGCGGCACCCCATCGACCCAGGCGGCCCAGTCGTCACCGCGCCGCGCGTGCGCCACGAAGCCGTCCGGCAGGTCGAACGGGAGCAGCGCCATGACCCCAGCCTGTCACCCGTTGGGGAGGCGGCTGTGGAGCCATCGGACAGACTTGACCCATGACGAGCTCCTTCGCGGGTCACATCGCCGGTCTGGGCACTGCCTCCGGCACCAGGATCGTGGTGGGCATGTGGGATGCCAGCCCGTACGGCACGTTCGCCGACGTCATGCTCGAGCAGCCGTCGGGGCACCGCATCCTCATCGCACCGCGCCAGGAGATCGCCGACTTCGTCGCATCGACCTATGCCTTCGACGAGATCCGGATCGAGCCCGTCTCGGTGACCCACGGCGCGGAGTGGTCGGTGCACACCCGCTCGCTGCAGGTGCGCTTCACGCCCGGCAAGCGGCTGTGGGTCTCGCCGCTGCTGGCCCTGGTGCCGGCGGTCCTGCGTCGCACCGCGTCGTGGGCGAGGGTCTGCAACCCCATCGCGTCCCGGCTGATGCCGGGCGTGCAGACCTATGGCTCCGCCGGCGGCGGTCGCACCGAGTGGTACGCCGCGACCGGCGTGCGCAGGCTGTCGTGCGCCCGGGCGACGTGGGAGGGCGACGAGCTCGGAGACCTGGCCCAGGTGACGCCGCCCGTCCGGTTCGGGTTCGCCTCCTCGCCGGCCCAGCCGACCCTGACGGCCCTCACGTCGTACGTCCGCGAGGCCGTAGCCTGAGGTCCATGCGGACCGAGATCACGACCGAGGCGGCGCTGCGCGATCTGCTCGGCACTCCCCTGCAGCGGGTGCTCGACAAGGACCGGCCAGCCCTGACGCCCGAGCACCGCGACTGGCTGGCGGCCTCGCCGTTGTGCCTCGTGGCGACCTCCGACGCCGAGGGGCGCCTCGACGTCTCGCCCAAGGGCGACCCGGCCGGCTTCGCGCTCGTCGTCGACGACACGACGATCGCGATCCCCGAGCGTCCGGGCAACCGACGGGCCGACGGCTTCGTCAACATCCTGCAGAACCCGCACGTGGGCCTGATCTTCCTCGTCCCGGGTCGCGGCGACACGCTGCGTGTCAACGGGCGGGCCACGATCCTGGCCGACGCGCCCTACGCCGACCGCATGGAGGTCGCGGGGCACCGGCCGGCCGTCATCCTCGAGGTCGCGGTCGAGCAGGTGTTCTTCCACTGCGCCAAGGCGTTCCTGCGCTCATCGCTCTGGAAGCCGGAGACGTGGCGCCCCGACGCGGTCATGAGCCGCGCCCAGATCGCCAAGAACCTCGAGCGTCCCGACGACTCCATCGAGGAGCTCGAGGCCTACTACGGCGAGCAGTACGCCGACGGCCTCTACTGACCGATCGCGACCGGACCGTCAGCGGAATCCGGAGGAGCGCGCCGCCGGGTTGCGGACCTTCTCGCCCTTGGCCCGCGCGACGTCGGCGAGCTCGGCCTGGAACGCGATCATCCTGGCGGTGAGGTCGGGGTCGCCGGCCGCCAGGATGCGGACGGCCAGCAGGCCGGCGTTGCGGGCGTTGCCGATCGAGACCGTCGCGACCGGCACGCCGGCCGGCATCTGGACGATCGAGAGCAGCGAGTCCATGCCGTCGAGGTGCTTGAGCGGCACGGGCACACCGATGACCGGCAGCGGCGTGACGGCGGCGAGCATGCCCGGCAGGTGGGCCGCTCCCCCGGCGCCGGCGATGATGACCTCGAGCCCGCGACCGTGCGCGTCGCGCCCGTAGGCGAGCATCTCGTCAGGCATGCGGTGGGCCGACACGACGTCTGCCTCGTGGGCGACGTCGAACTCGCCCAGCGCCGTCGCGGCGGCCTCCATCGTCGGCCAGTCGGAGTCAGATCCCATCACGATGCCGACACGCGGCTGAGCAGTCATGACGCTCAGCCTAGCCACGCAGCGGGGGTCACGCGGCTGGGCTGGGGTCGACGCCGTCGACGAACAGGGCGGCGGCGCGCCGCGCACGGGCGAGGACGTCGTCGAGGTCGTCGCCGTACGCCGTCACGTGACCCACCTTGCGACCGGCCTTGACCGCCTTGCCGTAGAGGTGGATCTTGACGTCGGGCTCGGCGGCGAGGACGACGGCCCGCTGGGCCTCGAGGTCGTCGACGACGCCACCCAGCACGTTGACCATGACCGACCAGGGCTCGCGCGCGTGGGCGCACCCGAGCGGGAGGTCGAGGACGGCCCGCAGGTGGTTCTCGAACTGGCTCGTGTGCGACCCGTCGATCGACCAGTGCCCCGTGTTGTGGGGGCGCATCGCGAGCTCGTTGACGAGCAGGCGCCCATCGGTCGTCTCGAACAGCTCGACCGCGAGGATGCCGGTGACGTCGAGCTCCGTCGCGATCTGCTCGGCCAGGTCACGTGCTGCTGCCGCCAGGGCGGGATCGAGGTTGGGCGCGGGGGCGATGACCTCGGCGCACACGCCGTCCTTCTGCCGCGACTCGACGACAGGATAGGACCGCACCTCGCCCGAGGGCGACCGCGCCACGAGGGCGGAGAGCTCGCGGCGGAAGTCGACGAGCTCCTCGGCGAGCAGCGGACGACCGGCGGCGAAGGCCTCGTCGGCGTCGGCGACGGACCGGACGACCCAGACGCCCTTGCCGTCGTAGCCGCCGCGCGTCGTCTTGAGCACGGCCGGGAAGCCGAAGGCCTCGAGGTCGGCGACCGAGGAGATCGGCGCGTTGCGCGGGCACGGCGCCCCGAGGGCACCGAGCCGCTCGCGCATCGAGCCCTTGTCCTGAGCAAAGAGCAGGGCGTGCGGACCGGGGCGGCACGCGTGGCCCTCGGCCTCCAGCGCGCGCAGGTGCTCCGGCGGGACGTGCTCGTGGTCGAAGGTCACGACCGGCGCGCCGGCGACGACCGCACGCAACGTGTCGAGGTCGGTGTAGTCGCCGACGACGTGGTCGGGCACGACCTGCGCGGCGGAGACGTCGGGCGATTCGGCCAGGAGGCGGATGCGCAGGCCGAGGCCCGTCGCAGCCTGCTGCATCATGCGGGCCAGCTGGCCTCCGCCGATGACGGCGAGCTCAGGTGTGGGCACGACCGGAGTCTATCGGGACCGGAAGCTGCGCCGTTCGCTCACCGTGATCGGCGAGACGTTGCCGAAGCCGCGCAGCGGACGCGGCGGCAGTGCCCGGGTGTCGAACTCGCCGGTGATCGCGGCGGCGGTCGCGTCGTCGACCAGCACCCGGTTGCTGCGGGCCACGTGCGAGAGACGGGCGGCGAGGTTGACCGGGGGCCCGTAGACGTCGCCCAGCCGGCTGACGACGGAGCCGGTCGCCAGCCCCACGCAGATGTTGGGCAGCTCTGCGCGCAGCGCGATCTGCTTGACCAGGTCGAGGGCCGTGCGGGTGCCCTCGGCGGGATCGTCGGTCACGAACAGGACGGCGTCGCCGAGCGTCTTGATGACCCGGCCCCCGTGCGCCGTGACGATGTCGGAGCAGCGGGTCTCGAAGTTCTCCACGAGCGCGCCGAGGCTGTTGTCGTCGAGCCCGTTGGACAGCGAGGTGAAGCGCGAGAGATCGGCGAAACCGACCGTCATGGTGGTCGAGAGGAGCTCCTCCTCCGCTGCACCGAGCGCCTCCATGCGGGCCGAGGCAGCAGCCAGGTGACGGCGCCACGCATAGATCATCAGGTGCTCGAAGCCGGGTGCTGCCGTCTCGGCGAGCTCGACGGCCGCGTCCAGACGGGTGGCGGCCCGGCCGGCGTGGACGTCGCGCTCGATCTGCTCGACGAGCGTCGTGACCTGCCAGTCGGCGAGCCGGGCCATCGTCGTGCCGAGGGCACGGGTCATGCGGAAGACGGTCTGCTCGTCCATGACCTCACCGTCGAGCGCCGCGGCGACCGTGGCGATCGCGTCGACGTCGGGCTCGCCGTACGCGATGCTGTCACCGGTGTCGGCGAAGCCGAGGGCGCGCCACAGCCGCTGGCCGTCCTCGATCGAGAGACCCCCCTTGTCCGCGACCTCGGCGCTCGTGAGGGTGAGCTCGCCCCCCAGGATCAGGTGGGCGAGCGCGTCGCGGAGCTCAGACCGACTCATCGTTCTTCGTGGTGTCGTGCTTCTCGAACACGAGGTTGGTCACGGTCCGGTGGAACGCCTCGATCTTGGGGATGTCCTTGAGCTCCAGGCCCGCCTGCTCGCTCGCGTCGTGGATGATCAGCGTCCCGCAGCCCAGGATGCGGTCGTTGAGGTTCTTCTCGAACGCGACGTCGTTGACGCGGCTCAGCGGGATGACCCGACCGGTGCGGGTCAGGATGCCCTTCTGCTCCACGATGCGCTTGTTGGTCAGCGTGTAGGTCCACAGGTACCAGGTCAGGAACGGCAGGAACGAGCCCCACAGGATCAGCACCGCCGCGATCGCGATGATCACCCAGCCCACCACGTTGTCGCTCTTGTCACCGATCTGGGCGACGAGGAAGCCGGCTGCCACGCACACGACCAGCAGGATCAGGAACGGGAGGAACAGCACCTTGACGTGCGTCCGGGTGGTGGCGACGGTCTGCTCGCCGTCGATCATCAGCTTGCGCGGAAGGCTCATGGGCTCAATTCTGTCACTTCGCCGGACGCACGTGGGTGATATCTCCGGCGCTGATGGCCTGGCCGTCGACCAGCAGGCGTCCGAGGTCGTCGATGCCGGTGGCCTGCCCCACCAGCGGGTCGGCCGTCGGCAGGGTCACCCGGACCCGCTGGCCGATCGTCACGCACCGGCGCACGTACGACTCGCGGATGCCGCCCGACGGGTCGCCGCCCGACGCCGACCACGCCCGGTAGAGCGCCTCGAGGTTGCGGAGGAACGCCCGGATCACGATCGTGCGATCGGTCTCGGTGGCCTCCTCCAACGCCAAGGAGGTGGCCGTCTCGACCGGCAGCTCGTCCTGGCGCAGCGACACGTTGAGCCCGACGCCGATCACGGCGGCGGGCCCCTGCGGCGTCTCGACCCGCTCGAGCAGGATGCCGGCGATCTTGCGACCGTCGACGAGCACGTCGTTGGGCCACTTCAGGGACGACTCGACGCCGCACTCGTGGACCGTGGCGTCGACCGCGAGGCCGACCAGGAGCGGGAGCCACACCCACCGGGCGGCCGGGACGGCGTCGGGGCGCAGCAGCACCGAGACGATGGCGCCGGAGCCGGCCGGCGAGGTCCAGGACCGGTCGAGGCGCCCCCGGCCGGCGGTCTGTGCGTCGGTCGTGTGGACGAGTCCCTCCGCGGCACCTGCCCGCGCCGCCGCGGCGACGTCGGCGTTCGTGCTGCCCGTCTCGGCCGTCACGACGACCTCGGTCCAGAACCGGCCCGGACCGGTCAGCGCCGAGCGGAGGGCCACGGCGTCGAGGGGTGGGCGGTCGAGGTCGCGGTAGGACATGGGACCAGCCTCACACACCCGTCTGAGAGCATGGGCCCATGGCGCTGATCCCCCTGTCGGACGTCTCACCCGCCGACTGGCTGGTCGACGACCCGGGTCCGGCGCACCTGCGGGCGCGGCTCGGACCGTCCGGCTTCACCGCCCACGTCCGCGTGCTCCACGCCCGCCCGGGCGAGGGCGACCGTGACGAGGGGCACCTGTCGGACCCGCTGCTCGACGCCCTGTGCCAGGTGCTCGCCCGTCACACCTCGACACCGAGCGACTGCTTCTTCGGCCTGTGGGACGGCTACGGCGAGATCCACGGCGGCGACGCCGTCGACTTCCTCAGCGCCTTCAGCGGCTCGCCGCGGTGGCCCGGACGCGTCTTCACGCGGGAGAAGCCCCCGCCACCGGAACGACCCGCCTTCTCGTCGCCCGTCATGTCCGGGCCCCGCCTGGGCCTCGGCGGTGAGGCGTACCTGCTGTTCGGCGGCCCTATCGCGGAGGCCGGGCGCTGGGGTGCGACGCACTACCGGTCCGGGGCGCCGCGCGACATCAACAGCCCCAACCTGATGTGGCCCGCCGACCACGCGTGGTTCGTCACGACCCCCATCGACGGCACGTGGACCGGTGTCGGCGGCACGAGCGACCTCGTCGACGACCTGTTGCGCGAGCCGCGTCTCGAGGTCGTCCGTCAGCGGTACGACGAAGGAGCCCTGCGATGAGGATCGTCCTCGCGTCCCAGTCCCCTGCCCGCCTCGCGACCCTCCGCGCCGCCGGCATCGAGCCCGAGGTCGTCGTGTCGGGCGTCGACGAGGACCGCATCACCTCGAGCGATCCCAGCAACCTCGCTGCAGCGCTGGCGCAGATGAAGTGCCGGGCCGTCGCGGAGCGGGTCGAGCCCGATGCGCTCGTCATCGGCTGCGACTCCGTGCTGGCCTTCGAGGGCGAGATCTTCGGCAAGCCCGCCGGCCCGGTCGAGGCGGCCGGGCGCTGGCGCCGCATGCGGGGCCGCAGCGGCGTGCTCCACACCGGGCACTGCGTCCGCCGAGGTGACCAGGAGTTCATCGAGACCGCCACGACGATCGTCCACTTCGCCGCCATCACCGACGACGAGATCGACGCCTACGTCGCGACGGGCGAGCCGCTCCACGTCGCGGGAGCCTTCACGATCGACGGCCTCGGAGGAGCGTTCATCACCGGCATCGAGGGCGACCACCACAACGTCGTGGGTCTGTCGCTGCCGGTGCTCCGCGAGCTCGTGGGCGACCTCGGTATCGCCTGGACCTCGCTGTGGACCCTGTCAAACTGACGCATTTGTTGGTCGTCGGCGCCGAACAGTGAGAGACTGGTCGAACGATGGCAACCTCACCGCGGCGACGCCGCTACCACGCATCCAGCCCCTTCCAGGCAGGTCCGGAGGTGATTGACGAGGTCTACGAGGTCGGCGCCCGCGTCTCCCACGACACCTACGGCATGGGCCGGATCATCAGCCTCCAGGGCACCCAGTCGGCGCAGGTCGACTTCGGCGAGGGCGCGAAGCACATCCCGCTCCCCTGCGCCAAGATGACCGCGCTCTAAGTCACTCGACCGGCAGGCCGAGACCCCGCGCGATCAGCATGCGCTGGACCTCGGACGTCCCCTCGCCGATCTCGAGGATCTTGGCGTCCCGGTAGAACCGGGCGACGGGGAACTCCTCCATGAAGCCGTAGCCGCCGAACACCTGCGTCGCGATGCGCGTCGCGGTGACCGCCGCCTCCGACGTGTAGAGCTTGGCGATCGATGCGGCCTGCTTGAGCTCCTTCGGCGGCGCTCCGGCGTCCTTCATGGCGGCGGCCTGATAGGTCAGGGCCCGGCCGGCCTGCGCCATCACGGCGAGGTCGGCGATCTGGAACGCGACACCCTGCTTGGTGCCGATCGGCACGCCGAACGTCGTGCGCTCGCCGGCGTACTGCACCGCGAGGTCGAGGCAGGCCTGGATGCAGCCGACCGCCAGCGCAGCGATCGCGATCCGGCCGTCGTCGAGGGTGGCGAGGAACTGTGCGTAGCCGCGACCTCGCTCGCCGAGCAGGTGGTCGGAGGGCACGCGGACGTCGGTGAACGACAGCGGGTGGGTGTCGGACAGGTGCCAGCCGAGCTTGTCGTAGGGGGCCTCGGCGACGAAGCCCGGCGTGCCGGCAGGCAGCATGATGGCCGAGATCTCGGGCCTGCCGTCGTCGCGGGTGCCCGTGCGGGCGGTCACCGTGACGACAGACGTGATGTCGCTGCCGGAGTTGGTGATGAACTGCTTGGAGCCGTTGACGACCCACTCCTCGCCGTCGAGCTCGGCGCGGGTCCTGGTCGCGCTGGCGTCGGAGCCGGCACCCGGCTCGGTGAGACCGAATCCGGCCAGGCGCTGGCCGTCGACGAGGTCGGGCAGCCAGGTCTCCTTCTGCTGCTGCGTGCCGTACTCGAGGATCGGCGTGATGCCCAGGCCGACGCCGGCCTCGAGCGTGACGCCGATCGACTGGTCGACCCGGCCGAGCTCCTCGATCGCGACGCACAGGCTCGTGAAGTCGCCGCCCGACCCGCCGAACTCCTCGGGAGCGGTGAGGCCGAAGAGCCCCATCTTGCCGATCTTCTGCACCGCGTCGACCGGGAAGTGATGATCCTTGTCCCACTGGGCGACATGAGGCGCGATCTCGGCCTCGGCGAACTCACGGACGCTGTGGCGGAAGGACTCGTGCTCGGGAGAGAGGGCGAACGTCATGCACCGATGCTACCAAGAATGGTTAACCATCGTTAACCGGCGGAGGTCGCCCGGCCGTCACCGCGGTCGATCATCGCCTGGATCGCCTGGCCCACCGACTCCAGCGACGTGCCCTCGCTGAGCACGACCACGGCCGGCGGCTCGAGGCTCCGCTCGGCGAACGCCTCGAGGACCCCTCCGAGCGCGGCGTCGATCTCGACGTGCGGGTCCCTGCTCTCTCCGCGCAGCCAACGGCGCAGCACCTGGTTGTGCGCGGCGACGACCGCCGCTGCCATGACCTCGGCGCGCAGCTCGGCCGCGTTGCTGCCGTCCGACCATGCACTCAGGTGCCGACGGAACAGGTGCTGGTAGCGCGCACCACTGACGAGCTCACGCTCACGCAGAGCCGTGACGGTGCTCGTGAGCTCGTAGCGCTGGTGGGCGCGGTCGCCCTCGGCGACGTAGTGGAACAGCACCAGGCGCACCGCGTCGGCGACCGCGCGGAGGGCCGACTTCTCGGTCGTCGCGGCCAGCCGCTGCTCGATGCGCTCGAGCAGCAGGTCGTGGTCGGGGAAGATCACCGACTCCTTCGACCCGAAGTGGCGGAAGAACGTGCTGCGGCTGACCCCGGTGGCCGCCGCGATGTCGTCGACGCTCGTCCGGTCGTAGCCACGCTCGCGGAACAGCGTGAACGCCGCTTCGACGATACGCTCACGAACCGTGACACGGTCGAGATCTGTCATGGGTTGATCCTGACACGTGACACTGCGTATCATCCAGTCGGACTGCGTATCATCCGGTCGTTCTGAGCTTCAGGAGTGCATGTGTCGATCGACGACATCGAGATCAAGCCCGAGCTGCACACGACGGCGGGCAAGCTCGCCGACTTCATCGAGCGGCGCGACACCGCGCTCGTCGAGATGGCGGAGCGGGCCCACGAGAAGCAGAGTGCGCGCGGACGCCAGAGCGCCCGCGAGCGCATCGACCAGCTGCTCGACGAGGGCTCGTTCGTCGAGCTCGACGCGCTGGCCAAGCACCGCTCGACCGACTTCGGCCTGGAGAAGAACCGGCCGCTGGGCGACGGTGTCATCACCGGCTACGGCACGATCGACGGCCGCCAGGTCTGCGTGTTCAGCCAGGACTTCAGCGTCTTCGGCGGATCGCTCGGCCAGGTCTACGGCGAGAAGATCGTCAAGGTCATGGACCTGGCGATCAAGACCGGCTGCCCGATCATCGGCATCAACGAGGGCTCCGGCGCGCGCATCCAGGAGGGCGTCGTCTCGCTCGGCCTCTACGGCGAGATCTTCAAGCGCAACGTGCACGCGTCGGGCGTCATCCCGCAGATCTCGCTCATCATGGGCGCCAACGCGGGTGGCCACGTCTACTCCCCCGCCGTCACCGACTTCGTGATCATGGTCGACAAGACGTCCAACATGTTCATCACCGGTCCCGACATCATCAAGACCGTCACCGGCGAGGAGGTCTCCATGGAGGACCTCGGCGGTGCCCGCGCGCACAACACCAAGAGCGGCAACGCCCACTACATGGGAGCCGACGAGGAGGACGCGATCGAGTACGCCAAGGCGCTCGTCTCGTTCCTGCCGCAGAACAACATGGAGGAGGCGCCGGTCTACGACGAGGTGGCCGACCTCGAGCCCAACGAGACCGACCTCGCTCTCGACACGCTGATCCCCGACTCGGCCAACCAGCCGTACGACATCAAGACCGTGATCGAGACGATCGTCGACGACGGCGACTTCCTCGAGGTCATGCCGCTGTTCGCCCAGAACCTCGTGATCGGCTACGGCCGGGTCGAGGGGCGCAGCGTCGGCATCGTCGCCAACCAGCCGATGCAGCTCGCGGGCTGCCTCGACATCGACGCGTCCGAGAAGGCCGCCCGGTTCGTCCGCACGTGCGACGCGTTCAACATCCCCGTGCTCACGTTCGTCGACGTGCCCGGCTTCCTGCCCGGCACCGACCAGGAGTGGAACGGCATCATCCGGCGCGGCGCCAAGCTCATCTACGCCTACGCCGAGGCCACCGTCCCGCTCATCACGATCATCACCCGCAAGGCCTACGGCGGCGCCTACGACGTCATGGGCTCCAAGCACCTGGGCGCCGACCTCAACCTGTCGTGGCCGTCGGGCCAGATCGCGGTCGTCGGTGCGTCCGGCGCGGTCGGCATCCTCTACCGCAAGGAGCTCGCCGCGTCCGACGATCCCGAGGCGCTGCGGGCCCAGCTCATGACCGAGTACGAGGACACGCTCTGCAACCCCTACCTCGCGGCCGAGCGCGGCTACATCGACGCGGTCATCGAGCCGTCGCAGACCCGCGCCGAGATCGTCAAGGGGCTGCGGCTGCTGCGCACCAAGCGCGAGACCCTGCCGCCCAAGAAGCACGGGAACATCCCCCTGTGAGCGGCACGCCCGTCCTGCGGGTCGTCAAGGGAGACCTGACGCCCGAGGAGCTCGCCGCGCTCGTCGCGGTCGTGGCCGTCCGCAACGCGGCGGCGGCCAACGCCGCCGCGGCGGGCAAGCCCACGCTGCGCAGCGAGTGGGGTCACCCCGCTCGCCAGGTCCGCACCCCCCACACCTTCGGCCCCGACCAGTGGCGCCGCACGGCATTCGCATCGAGATGAATGGAACACCCATGACTGAGCTCAAGCCCCTCGCCAAGGTCCTCGTCGCCAACCGCGGCGAGATCGCCGTCCGTGTCATCCGAGCCTGCAAGGACTCCGGCATCGGCAGCGTCGCCGTCTACGCCGAGCCCGACCGCGACGCCGTGTTCGTGCGCCTCGCGGACGAGGCCTACTCGCTCGAGGGCTCCACGCCCGCCGAGTCCTACCTCTCCATCGAGAAGATCCTGGCCGTCGCCGAGCGCTCCGGCGCCGACAGCGTGCACCCCGGCTACGGCTTCCTGGCCGAGAACGCCGAGTTCGCCCAGGCCGTGATCGACGCCGGACTGATCTGGATCGGTCCCCCGCCGGCCGCGATCGAGAGCCTCGGCGACAAGGCCAAGGCCAAGCAGATCGCCCTCAAGGCCAACGCCCCGCTGGCTCCGGGCACCAAGGACGCCGTCAAGGACGCCGACGAGGTCGTCGCCTTCGCGCAGGAGAACGGCCTGCCCGTCGCGATCAAGGCCGTGTTCGGCGGTGGCGGACGTGGCCTCAAGGTCGCCCGCACCCTCGAGGAGATCCCCGAGCTCTACGAGTCGGCCGTCCGTGAGGCCGTCAGCGCCTTCGGCCGCGGCGAGTGCCTCGTCGAGAAGTTCCTCGACAAGCCGCGCCACGTCGAGACCCAGTGCCTCGCCGACTCCCACGGCAACGTCGTGGTCATCTCGACCCGCGACTGCTCGCTGCAGCGTCGTCACCAGAAGCTCGTCGAGGAGGCGCCCGCGCCGTTCCTGAGCGACGACCAGATCGAGCGCCTCTACGCCTCGTCGAAGGCCATCCTCAAGGAGGCCAACTACGTCGGCGCCGGCACCTGCGAGTTCCTCGTCGCCGCCGACGGCACGATCAGCTTCCTCGAGGTCAACACCCGCCTGCAGGTCGAGCACCCGGTCTCCGAGGAGGTCACGGGCATCGACCTGGTGCGCGAGATGTTCCGCATCGCCGCCGGCGAGGAGCTCGGCTACGGCGACCCCGAGATCCGCGGCCACTCCATGGAGTTCCGCATCAACGCCGAGGACGGCGGCCGCGGCTTCCTGCCGGCCCCCGGCACCCTCACCAAGTGGGCTCCCCCGTCGGGCCCCGGCGTGCGTCTCGACGGCGGCTACGAGGAGGGTGAGACGATCCCCGGGTCGTTCGACTCCCTGGTCGCCAAGCTCATCATCACCGGCACCTCCCGTGAGCAGGTCCTGGCCCGCTCGCGTCGCGCCCTCGACGAGTTCGTCGTCGACGGCATGCCGACCGTCATCCCGTTCCACCGCTCGGTCGTCGACGACCCCGCGTTCACCGCGGCCGACGGCGACTTCACGGTCTACACGACGTGGATCGAGACCGACTACGTCAACGAGCTCGAGCCCTACGCCGGTGCGTCCGAGGACGCAGAGCCCGGCGAGCGCGAGCGCGTCACCGTCGAGGTCGGCGGCAAGCGCGTCGAGGTCGTCCTGCCCGGCGGGCTGGGTGCCTCGGCAGTCGCCGCCGGCGGCGCCAAGAAGGCCAAGCGCAAGGCCGGCAAGGCTGCCGGCGCTGCGGCGTCCGGCGACTCGCTGGTGGCCCCGATGCAGGGCACCGTCGTCAAGGTCACCGTCGAGGAGGGTCAGACCGTCTCGGCCGGCGACCAGATCATCGTCGTCGAGGCCATGAAGATGGAGCAGCCCATCAACGCCCACAAGGACGGCGTCGTCACGGGTCTCACCGTCACCGTCGGAGGCCCCATCGGCTCGGGCGAGGTCGTCGCCGAGATCAAGGACGCAGCAGCCGAGTAGCTGCCGGCGCGTTCCGCCCGCCCTCGGTCACTGCGACTTGGGGGCGGGCGCCGAGCTGTCGACCTCGCCGTAGGCCACGCCGGCCGCCCACACGATCAGGGTGACGCCGAGCCAGGTGCCCCAGCCGTCGATGAAGAATCCGGACTCCGGCACGACGACCTCGGTGAGCAGCAGCCCCAGGAACGTCAGCACCAGACCCCCGAGGATCGTGTAGCCACGGGCGAAGCGGTTGACCGTGTTGACCACGATGCCGCGCAGCAGCACCGTCAGCGCCGTGAAGAGCACGACCGCGACGAGGAACCAGCCGAAGCGGATGTCGAACCTGTCGAAGATCCATGCGGCGAAGCCCAGGGAGACGGCATTGGCGGCGGCCGAGATCGCGATGGACTTCAGGAGGTCGGGCATGGTCTGAGTATCCCAGACCTGACCGGCCCGAACGCCTCGCCTCACGACACGTAGACGCTCACGTAGCCGCTGGCCTGCCGGGTCAGGTGGCCGTGCGCGAACCAGGCCCGGTAGCGGTCGCCGGAGATCTTGGTCTGGCGCCGGGTGGGCGCCCCGAGCGCACTCTTCTCCTGCCCGAGATCGCGGTACGTGGCGTCGATCGCGCCCCACAGGGCATAGCCCCGGGTCGACGAGCGCTTGACCCGGTAGATCGACCCGTCGGCGAAGCGCTGGGCCCGCATGCTGTCGCGGCTCGTCGCCTCGGTGGTGCTGATCGGGACGCCGAGGGCACCGGTCTGCTCGCCCACGGCGGCGTACTCGGTGCGGAAGTAGTCGCCGATCGAGAACGTCCCTGCGGGCGAGGAGTAGATATCGACCTTGCCCAGCCGTGCCTTGCGGCCTCCGTCACCCGTCGTGAAGGGGTACTCGCCGACCTTGACCGGCCCCGTCACGGCGCTGGTGAGCTTCTGGAAGCGGGTCTTGATGTCCGAGCGGTAGCCGGAGACGTAGGCTGCCACGCGGTCACGCAGGCCGCCATCGTCGCTGAGCCAGTCGTACGCAGCCTGGCCCGGGCAGGCCGTCCCGACCACGTTGCGGTGGCCCGCGATGCGGTTGAGGCGGTACAAGCCGATGCCGTACGTGCCGACCGCCGGGTGGAACGTCGTGCCGATGCGCCAGCCGATCAGGCGGACCATGGCGTCCTTGGTCGCGGCGGTCGGCTCCGACGAGGTGAAGGTGCCCATCATGGAGACGCCCATCGTGGAGGTGTTGACGGTCTTGTCACCGGCATGGGCGCCGCGCACCGGCTGGTCGACGCCACCGTTGCGGCCCTCGAAGATCTGGCCGTACCGGTCGACCAGGAAGTTGTAGCCGATGTCGCACCAGTCGCGGCCGTTCATGTGATACGCCTGCACCGCTCGCACGATCGAGGCGGACTGGGACTTGCTGTAGCTGTTGCTGCCTGCCGTGTGGTGCACCACGACGCCACGGCTCTCGTTGCCGGTGCGCGGGGAGTCGCAGAAGGTGTTCTTCTTCGCGCCCCAGCCCGAGCGGGAGATGATCGCCGGCCTCGGCGTGTAGGTCGGCGACCCGTCGGCGGCCTGGGTCACCGCAGTGCCCGTGCGGTCGTACGCGGCGGTGCTCGCGGTCGCGGTCTCCGCCGCCGTGGTGCCGGGGTCGATCGTCGAGACCTCGAGGTCGTCGGGCCGGCCGCCCGTCGGGCTGGTCACCCGCACGGCCACCCCGTCGGACTCGCCCGCCCACAGCGGCTCGGTGCCGTCTCGGCCACCCTCACCCTCGTCGCTCTCGACGTGCAGCTCCTCCCAGGCCCCCCAGGTGCCGTCGGTGCGCAGGCGCACCTCGACGACCATGCCCGCGTCGTCGAAGCCGCGCTTCCACGTCACGCCCACGAGCCCGAAGTCGTCGGTGCGTCGGGCCGGCAGCTCGGCCACGACGTCGCCAGCAGCGTCGTCACGGACGGCCGGCACGGCGGCCGCGCCGACGTCGACGGCCTCGACCCGCTGCTGCGCCTGGTCGATCGGCAGCTCGTCGGCCTGGGCCACGTACGTCATGGAGCCGGCCAGCACGAGCCCGGCGATCGTCCCCGAGATGAGTCGCATCCACCGACCCTAGCCGCAGAACCTGAAGAGGCAACCGCGCTCAGGTCTAGGGGAAGCGGAACCAGTTCGACTTCAGGCCGAACGCCCAGCGAGCGTCGTCACCCGAGATCGACACCGTCCTGGACGACCCCACGAGGCTGATCGAGGTGACGCGTCCGCCCCAGTCGCCGGCGCCGGTGCGCTGGGTGACCTTGAGCTGCTTCAGCGTGCCGATCGACGGGTAGGCCCGCTGAATCGTCGACGCCGCGACAGTCGTCGTCCACGCGTGGTTGGCGTTGCCGGACCAGTTGTCGTACGGGTCGCTGACGGCCTTGAGATAGGGCTGCGAGCCCTTTGCCGTGTAGCCGCCTGACGACGACGAGAACTGCGTGAAGGCCGGTGTCCCGCCGTACGTGAGGATCTTGCCGCCGGTCGCGCGCACGGCGGCGTCGGTCGACGCCGTCTCCCGCGAGGCGCCACCGTAGACCTGGCACGCGGTCGTGCTGCAGATGTCGTAGTAGCGGCTCGACGTGATGCTGCGCACGCCGTAGGTCCGCGCCGCGACGGCCTGCGCCTTGAGCGCCTCGGCCTCCCAGCCCGACGGCATCTCGGCCGCGATGACGCCGCGCACGTAGTGGTCGATGGGCAGCACGTTGACGGTGTCGCGGGCCGTCGAGCCCTTCGACGGCAGCGCCGAGCGGATCGCCCCGCGATACTTGACCGTCGACCCGTTGGGCATCACCAGGGCGATGCGGGACGGGCCCTCGAGCTGGCCGTCACCCGTCCAGCGGATGCCCTTGTAGCTCGCGTAGCCGCCGGTCGTGCGGTACTGCAGCGTCGACTGGGTCTTCCTCGACGACACCTGCACGATGCGCCAGGTCGTGACCTTCGCACCGCCGATCGTGGTCGGCAGGGCGGCCTTGAACGAGCTCGAGAGCTTGCGGAAGACCAGGCCCGAGCCCGCCACGACGTCGACCGCGTCGGTCGTGTCCTGGGAGATCAGCACCCGGATGTTGCCCGACTTCGATGCCAGCTTCGTGCCCGGGTAGTAGGTCGACAGGATCTTGGAGTACGAGACGCCCTTGCGGGCCGCGCCCTGCGCGCCGTACTGGCTCATGCCGATGCCGTGGCCGTAGCCGTGGCCCGAGATCGCGATCTTGCCCGAGCTCGAGACGCTCGCGGTGTTGCCGACCGACGGCGTCGCCGTGGTGAGGTCGAAGCCCTTCAGGGACGACCAGCTGCCGCTGCCCGCGCTGTTGGCGGCCCGCACCTTGACGTAGTAGTCGGTGCCGGAACGGGAGGTGAGGTTGGACAGCAGGGTCGTGGTGGACGTGCCGACGTCGACCCACTCCGCGCACGAGGTCGAGGTCTTGGTGGCCAGCAGGCAGACGTCGTAGCCGGTCGCACCGCTCACCGCTGCCCAGCGGATGCGCGCGGAGTGCGACCCGGCCGAGACGGTGACGCCGGTGACCGCGGCCGGCCTCGCGACCGTCACGGCCTTCAGCTCGACCTTCTTGGGCGTGACCTGCCACGCCGTGGTCGCCGAGCCTGAGGCGTCGACGGCCCGCACCCACACGTAGGTCGTTGCGCCGGCCTTGAGCCCCTCGACCGTCGCCGTCGGCGAGGCGGTGGCCTTCTGGGTGATGCACCCGGTGCCACAGGTCGTCGGGCGGGTCGACGACGTCGAGGTCTGCACCTGGTACGTCGCGGCGCCCGAGGCGGCACGCCACGCGAGGGTGAACCCGGTGGTGGTCACGTCCGAGACGACGCGTCCGGAGACCTCGGCCGTCACGGTGCCGGTCGCGAGCTTGGACTCGACGCTGTCGCGCAGGCCACCCTTCTCCGACAGCCAGGCGTAGGCCGCGTTGCCCGGGCACTCGGTGCCGACGACGTTGCGGTGACCGGCGATGCGGTTGAGCGTCTTGCCGCCGAGCGAGTAGGTGCCCTTGGCCTTGAGCCCGTACGACGCGAAGCGCCAGGCGACGAGGTCGGTGACGGCGGACTTCATGGCATCCGAGGGCTTGGTGGTGCTGAACGTCCCCATCAGCGAGACGCCCATCGTCTCCTGGTTGACGGCGTCGTTGCCCGAGTGGGCCGCGCGCACCGGCTTGGTCGTGCCACCGGCGCGGCCCTCGAAGATCTGGCCGTACTTGTCGACCAGGAAGTTGTAGCCGATGTCGCACCAGTTGCGGCTCTTCATGTGATAGGCCTGCGTGGCCTTGACGATCGCCTTGGACTGCGCCTTGGTGTAGGTGTTGTTGCCGGCCGTGTGGTGGATGACGGCGCCGCGAGTGGTCTTGCCGTAGATGGGGCTGTCGCAGCCGCTGGAGCTGCTGGCGCCCCAGGAGGCACGCGAGACGATCGACGGCTTCGCGACCGTCGCGGCCTGCCGTACGGCCACGGCCGGGGAGACCGCCGAGGCGGTCGAGTCGTCGGCGTCGGCCTCGGGATCGATCGTGCTGAGCGACAGCCCGCGCGGCTTGGCGTCGCCAGCGGAGGCGACTCGCACCTGCGCGGCATCGGCGGAGCCGACCCACTGGGGCTCGGTGCCGGCGCGGCCACCCTCCTCGGGGGCGGGATCGGTGTGCAGCTCCGTCCACGCCGACCACTCGCCGTCGGCACGCCAGCGCGCCTCGACGTACGTGTCGGACTCGTCGAGGCCGCCCTCCCACGTCACGCCGAGCATCGCGAACGGCTTCAGGTCGGTGCTCTTCAGCTCGGCGACGATCGTCTCGTCGCCGGTGTGGCCGTGACCGTCGTGGTCCTGGGCCGACTTCGGGGCCGGCGCAAGATCGGCGGGAGCCCGGGTCGGGATGTCGCTCTGGGTGACCTGGGCGGGCTTCGCGGGGGCGGCCGGGGCCACGACAGCACCGGGGGCGCCGCCGGTGACCTGGGTGCCGTCGGCCTGAGCCGCTGAGGGCATCAGGACGCCGAAGGTCGCCGCAGCAGCAGCAATGAGGCACGGCGTACGCCGAGCCACGCGCCTGGAGAGCATGGGGGAAGTCCAATCCTGTGGCAGGTGTGACTGGTGTGACTGATGAGGTTGCCGGTCGATTATGCCCACAGTTTTTCCCAGAATGCGACTGAAAAACCGAAGATCGCCGAACTACAACCGTGTCATTCCTGCAATCGCAACAACCGCTCTGACGTCAGACCAGCGGGTGCAGACGCCGGGCCGCTTCGGCGACGGACCCGGACATCGACGGGTAGACCGTGAACGCGTCAGCCACCTGGTCGACGGTCAGCGAGGCCGACACGGCGATCGACAGCGCGTGGATCAGCTCGCTCGCCTTGGGGCCGACGACGACACCGCCGACCACCACGCCCATCCCCCGGCGGGAGAAGATCTTGACGAAGCCGTCGTGGACGCCCTGCATCTTCGCGCGGGCGTTGCTGGCCAGCGGGAGCATCGCCATGTCGATCTGCAGGTCACTCTCCTCGACCTGCTTCTGCGACATGCCGACGGTCGCGATCTCGGGCGACGTGAAGACGTTGCTGGACACCTTGCCGAGGTCGAGCGGATGCACGGCGTCGCCGAGCAGGTGCGACATCGCGATGCGTCCCTGCTGGGCGGCGACCGAGGCGAGCATCAGCACGCCGGTGCAGTCACCGGCAGCGTAGATGCCGCGGACGCTCGTGCGCGACACCCGGTCGACCTTGATGAAGCCGTGGTCGTCGAGCACCATGCCGAGCGCCTCGAGACCAAGACCCTCCGTGTTGGGGATCGAGCCGAGGGCGAGCAGGCAGTGGGAGCCCGAGACCGTCCGGCCGTCGGTCAGCGTGACCAGGACGCCGTCGTCGGTGCGCTCGACCGACGCCATCCGGGAGTTGCCCATGACGGTCATGCCGCGACGGGTGAAGACGTCCTCGATGACGTTGGCGGCGTCGACGTCCTCGCCCGGGAGCACCCGGTCACGGCTGGACACGAGGGTCACGGCTGCACCGAGGCCGTTGTAGGCACTGGCGAACTCGGCGCCGGTGACGCCCGACCCGACCACGATCATGTGCTCGGGCAGCTCCTGCAGCGCGTAGACCTGCTCCCAGGTCAGGATGCGCTCGCCGTCGGGCTGCGCGTCGGGGCTGACCCGTGGGTGCGCACCGGTCGCGACCAGGATCGCGTCGGTGTCGACCCGCTGCTGCCCGTCGGCCGTCTCGACGACCACCGTGCCCGCGCTCTCGATCGTCGCGGTGCCCGCGATCATGACGACGTTGCTCGCGGCGAGCCGGTGCGCGATGTCGGTCGACTGCGCCTGCGCCAGGCGCAGCACGCGGGCGTCGACCGTGGCCAGGTCGGCGCGGACCGAGGTCGGCACCTGGACGCCCAGCTCGGCGGCGCTGCTGACCTCGGTGAGCAGGTCGGACGTCGCGATGAGGGTCTTGCTGGGCACGCAGTCGGTGAGGACCGTCGAGCCGCCGATGCCGTCACGCTCGATCAGTGTCACCTCGGCACCCAGTCTCGAGGCGACCAGCGCCGCCTCGTATCCACCAGGTCCGCCGCCGACGATCGTCACATGAGTCACGCGCTCATTGTCGCGCACCGGCACCTGACGAAGCGAATCGCGAACGACTCCTTGCTCAACTGGCGCGCCGTTATTGGCGTTGGTGGCCGGGGTCTCGTCCGGGGAGGACGGGTGGTGGGGTGGATCGGTATTGGTGGCCGGTGGGGGTGTTCCAGGTGGTGGTGGTTCCGGTGGTGGTGATGGTCCAGCCGGGTTGGTGCTTGATGGTGTGGGATCTGACGCAGAGCCCTTGACCGTTGTCGGCGACGGAGAGGCCGCCGTGCTCGAAGGCGTGGATGTGGTCGTCGTGGCGGATCTTGGCGTCGCAGCCGGGTTGGCGGCAGCGGCGGTCGCGGGTGCGGATGTGGGCGGAGGTGGTGCGGGTGAAACGCCGCCGGCGCGGTTCGCGGACCAGGAGTGTGCCGTCGGCGGGGTCGACGAACAGGCGGCGGATGGACGCGGTGCGGGCCTTGGCGATGATCTCGTCGGCAACGTCAGGGCTGATGGGTCCGTAGCCGTCGAGCTCGACCGGTGTGTCACCACCTGCGACGAGGGTCTTGGCGTCGAGGACGAGGTTGATCTCGACGGCGACGTCGTCGGCGAATGCTTGTCCGGTGACGCGTTCGACGAGGGTGCCGGTCATGATCTGCCCGCGTGATCTGGGGTCTCCGGTGGATCTGAGTCCGGTGGCCCAGTCGTCGAGGGCCCGGTGGGCGGCGACGATCTGCTCAGCCGGGCCCCGGACCCTCAGGTGGGCGATGCCGTCGGCGTCGGGGTGCAGGGTGACCCGGGCATCGGCCCGGTTGCGGCGGGCCCTTTCGTGGGCGGCCTCAGCGTCGATCCCGATCACGACCCTGGCTGCGGCGTCACGGGCCTGTGCGGTCGTCATGCCGGTGATCTTCGCGGCGATCTCCCCATCAGCCACCACGTCATCATCCACGTGCAGCGACTGGGTCTCCCGGGCCACGGCACGTGCGGTGGCCTCGCTGATGGCGCCGGTCAGGAACAGGTCGAACACCTTCGGCAACCGGGTCATCCCCAGAGCGAGCTCGACCTGCGTGCCCGCCGCCGTCGGCCCGATCATCCTTGCCATCGACACCTCGCCGATCACCGACAGGGTCGGATCGCCGTGACCCAGGCCCATCTTCCGGGCGCGTTCACGATGCAGCAGGGCGACCTGGCGGACCTGCTCGGCCTGAGCGGCACGGATGGTCCGGTCGAGCTCACGGATCGCATCGACCCGGACCGCGTCGACCTCCAGAGTCGGCTCCCCAGCGAAGTCGTGCGCCCGCACGTGACCCAGCAGGTCAGCGGTGGCGACGTCCTCGAACATGCTTCAACCCTAGAGGCCACCACTGACACCAACCCCCTGCGATCACAGCAGTTTCCACAGCCCCCGGACGACCCGGGATCGGGCGACGTCAGCGCCGGTAGACGTCGAGATAGGTCGTCATCTCGGCGAAGATGCCGCCGTTCAGACCGAAGACGGCCTTGACCTCGTCGAGCACCCGCTGACGGTCGAGGTCGTCGAGAGGCAAGGCGTCGAGACGGGCCCGATAGGCATCCTTGTAGAGCTTGGGCTTGGGGACCGCGGCGAACTCGTAGAACGCGACCCCCGCGCCGTCGAGGTCGAACTCGCGACCGAGGATCCGTCCGATCGCCTGGCCACCCGACAGGTCACCCAGGTAGCGCGTGTAGTGGTGGGCGATGAAGAGCCCGCCCCAGCTCGTGGACTTCTGGATGCGGGCGACGTACGCGTCGGTCGCCGGGCTGGCGACGACGGTGCTCCCCCAGTGCTCGATGTCGGCGTCGATCGCGGCGAGACGCTCGATCGACGGATCGATGACGGCGGAGGCCAGCGGATCGTCGGCCAGGGCACGGGCCGCGGTCTCCAACGCCTCGTAGACCCGGCGGAGCAGACCGAGGAAGTGCGCATAGCCGGCCTCGTCGATGCGGCCGGCCAGCAGCTCGGACATGAAGCTCGACCCCTCTGCCGCCGTGTGCTCGGCCTGCGAGCCCGTGCGCAGCAGCGTCGACAGGGACGTCGCCTGGTTCTCGGCGGTCACGGTCATGGTCGGCTCCTGCGTCGTGGGTGATGACGTGCTCAAGGTTATGACACATCGTCAGCATGTGCTGACAGTCTGTCATGATATAAGTCACAGTATGGATAGGCAACCCTAATAAATATTAGCGTCACCTTACTTCACGGTCGGGAGATCGCGAAGCCCTCCGGATCGAAGGAACCCCCTGTGTCCCGCCCCGCCCTCCGCACTGCGCGACGTGTCGCCGCGCTTCTGCTCGTCGCCGGCTTCGTCGCATCGTGCGGCGCCACGCCTGGCGGCAACGCCACCGGCAGCGATGGCTCTGCCGCGATCGACCTCGCCGCCGCCACCGTCCTCGACGACCCCAAGGCGTACGAGGGCGAGACCCACGCCTCCCTCGCTAGCAGCGCGATCGACCCGGTCACCGACTCCCCCGACCAGGACCTGCCGGTCACCGTCACGGACGCCCAGGGCACCCGGGTCACGATCACCGACACCAGCCGCATCCTGGCGCTCGACATCTACGGCACGCTCTCGCAGACCGTGTTCGAGCTCGGGCTCGGCGACCAGGTCGTCGGCCGCGACATCTCGACCCAGTTCGCCGAGGCGGCAAAGCTGCCGCTCGTCACGAGCAACGGGCACGACCTCAACGCCGAGTCGATCCTCGAGCTCGACCCCACGGTCATCATCACCGACACGTCGCTCGGTCCGTGGGACGTCATCCTGCAGATGCGCGACTCGGGCATACCGGTCGTGGTCACCGACTCTCGTCGCAGCCTCGACAACCTCGGGTCACTGACGCGGGAGGTCGCCGCCGCGCTCGGCGTCCCGGCCGAGGGCAAGCAGCTGGCCCAGCGCATCAAGGCCGAGGTCACGGCGACCCAGGCCGAGATCGCGGCGATCGCGCCGTCGTCCGTCCAGGACAAGCTGCGGATGGTCTTCCTCTACGTGCGCGGGCAGGCCGGTGTCTACTACATGTTCGGAAAGGGCTCGGGCGCCGACGGGCTCGTCGAGGCGCTCGGTGGCTACGACGTCACCCAGGAGATCGGCTGGAACGGGATGAAGCCCGTCAACGACGAGGCCATCATCTCGGTCCAGCCCGACCTCGTCATCATGATGTCGAAGGGCCTGGAGTCAGTCGGCGGCGTCGACGGGCTGCTCGATCGCCTGCCCGCGATCGCCAACACCCCGGCCGGTCAGAACCGGCGCATCGTCGACATGCAGGACAGCCAGGTCCTGAGCTTCGGCCCTCGCACCGCCGAGGTGCTCAACTCGCTCGCCGTGGCGATCTACGCGCCGGAGTCGATGCAGTGACGGCCACCCTCGTCTCGCGCGCCGGCACGGCCGTCCGCCCGGCTCCCTCCCTCCCCCGTCGCCACCCCGTCCGTGCCACAGCGCTGTTCGTCGTCCTCGGGGTCGGCCTCGTGCTGCTCACGGTCTATGCGGCCGGACGCGGACAGCTCGCGATCCCCGCCCACGAGGTGTGGGGCTCGATCCTGCATCGCATCGGCCTCGACCGGGGCACGCTGCCGACGCACCCGCAGGGCGACAACACGCTCTGGCAGGTGCGGTTCCCGCGCATCGCCCTGGCGATCGTCGTCGGTGCGGCGCTCTCGACCGCGGGGGCCCTCATGCAGGGCGTCTTCGGCAACCCGCTGGCCGAGCCGAGCGTCGTCGGCGTGTCCACCGGTGCTGCCTTCGCCGCTGCGATCGTCATCGTGTTCCAGATCCAGCTCATCGGCAGCTGGACCGTGGCCCTGTTCGCGTTCGTCGGTGGCCTCGTCACGACGCTGCTGGTCTACGCGCTGTCCCGGGCCGACGGCCGCACCGAGGTCGTGACACTCGTCCTGACCGGCATCGCCGTCAACGCGGTGTGCGCCGCGGGCCTCGCCCTGATGATCTTCCTCGGCGACACGCAGGAGCGCGAGCAGATCGTGTTCTGGCAGCTCGGCAGCCTCAACGGCAGTCGTTGGCAGCACGTCGGGGTCGTCGCGCCGTTGGTCGTCGTGGGCCTCGCCGGAGCAATGCTCATGGCCCGCCGGCTCGACGTGCTCGCCCTGGGCGACCGCGCCGCCCGGCACGTGGGCATCGACGTCGAGCGGCTGCGGCTCGTCGCGATCGTGCTGGTCGCGCTGCTCACCGCCGCCGCGGTCTCGTTCGCCGGCATCATCGCGTTCGTGGGGCTCGTGGTCCCCCACCTGATCCGGATGCTCGTCGGCCCGGGTCATCGTGTGCTCGTCCCGGCCAGCGCCTTGGCCGGTGCCGTCCTGCTGCTCCTGGCCGACCTCATCGCCCGCACGGCGATGACCGGCGCCGACCTTCCCATCGGGATGCTGACGTCGCTCGTGGGCGGACCGTTCTTCTTCTGGCTCCTGCGCCGCACGCGCAGGACCGCCGGTGGATGGGCGTGACCCGGTGACGCTCCGACTGACCCACGTCTCCGCCGCTCTCGGCGGCCACCAGATCCTGCACGACGTGACCCTCGAGATCGTCCCCGGCGAGCTCGTCGCACTCGTCGGACCCAACGGCGCAGGCAAGACGACCCTGCTGAGCGTCATGGCCGGCGACATCGAGCCGACCGACGGCGAGGCTGTGCTCGACGGCACGCGCCTTCGAGGGTGGAAGGTCGCGGCGCTCGCCCGCGAGCGAGCCGTGCTCCCCCAGGAGCAACGTCTGGCCTTCGGCTTTCGCGTCGTCGACGTCGTGCGCATGGGACGCGCCCCCTGGGCCCGTCTGCCCGAGGAGGATCTCGACGACGTCGTCGTCGCCGACTCGATGGAGCGCACCGACGTCCTCACCCTGGCCGAGCGCTCGTTCCCGACCCTGTCCGGCGGGGAGAAGGCGCGGACGTCCTTCTCCCGCGTGCTGGCCCAGCAGACGCCGCTCGTGCTGCTCGACGAGCCGACCGCCGCGCTCGACATCCGCCACCAGGAGCAGGTGCTCGCACAGGCCCGTCGCCTCGCTGCCGACGGTCACGCCGTCGTCGCGGTGCTGCACGACCTGACCGTCGCGGCTGCCCACGCCGACCGCATCTGCGTCCTGGCGAACGGTCGGCTGCACGCCGACGGCGCCCCCCGCGACGTGATCACGCCCGAGATCCTCGCCGAGGTCTATGGACACCCGGTCGACGTCATCGACCACGCGAGCCGCCTCGTCGTCCTCCCCCACCTGATCACCCACACCGAGGAGTCGTCATGCGCACCCGTGCTCTCCTGACCCTCGCGGCCGTCGCCGCGAGCACCCTGCTCGTCCCGTTGCCGGCGCAGGCCGCCGCCCGGGTCACCGTCGCCAACGACCAGGGCTCGACCGCGATCGACCCGGAGTACGCCACCAGGATCTCGGTCCGGGGCGCGGGCTTCCAGTCGATCAAGGGCGGCCACGGTGGCGTCTACGTCTTCTTCGGGACGGTGAGCGGCACCTGGCGCCCCAGCAAGGGCGGTCAGGTCGGCGCCGACTACCGCTACGTCCCCGACAGCGAGGCGAAGAACAACCAGGGCTTCCAACGATTCGTCGCCTTCCCCGGCAGCGACACCGCCGGCGCGGCGAACGGCGGCACGATCGCAGCCGACGGGACCTGGTCGACGTCGATGACCGTGCCCGGTGCCACGTTCAGGACCGTCGACCGCGCCGGCAAGGTCGTGACGGTCGACTGCCGCAAGGTCACGTGCGGCGTCATCACGATCGGCGCACACGGCGTCAAGAACGCCCGCAACGAGACCTTCACCCCGGTGTCGTTCTCGTCCCTCGACCGCCAGGCACCGCCGACGGACGCGGCCGCCGAACCGCAGACGGCTGCAGACGATCCGAGCACGGACGACAAGGCCTCGACCCGGGCCAAGGCTGCCGACGCTGCGGCTGCCGTCGACACGAGCACGGCGGTCGTCGGCCGGGTGCTGTCGTTCACCGGCAGTGGGTTCACCCCCGGGGAGCAGGTCGTCGCGACGCTCGACGACGGGCGTGCTGCGGTCGGGCCGCTCGCTGCGGGTGCCTCGGGCGAGATAGCCGGCGTCCTCCAGCTGCCGGCGGGCACGACCGCCGGCACCCACGTCCTGCGCCTGACCGGCGCGGCCTCAGGGGCAGCACCGACGGTCAACTTCCCGATTGCGGCCGACACGGCCGCCATCGCCGACGAGGCGGACGGGCTCCCGACCTGGGTGCCCTTCGCGTTCGTCGCCGTCGCAACGCTCGCCCTGCTCAGCGCCGTGTCGTTCGCGGCGATGCGCGTCCGCTCGCTCCGCAGGCGGCACCGCACCACCGACCGGCCCCACGGCACGGCTCCGACGGGAGAGGCCGCTCATGCGCTCTGAGATCCGAACGGCCCTGGCCGCTCTCGTGGCCGTCGCTGTCGTGCTCGTCACGGCCTCGGCGACGGTCGCTGCCACCCCGCGACCTGCCTTCACGGTGAGCGACGCCCAGCTGCGCTGGGGCTTCAACAACGAGTCGAACAACCGTGCGTTCGCACCAGGGACCTTCAACTTCTTCTCGGCCGGCAAGATCGCCAATCCAGGACGCGGCGGGGTCACCCTCAAGGAGTCGGGCTGGGACGCCTCGACCGGCGACGTCCGCATCGAGAAGTTCTCCGCCTCGTCCTCGTCGTGGTCGCTCGCCACCTGGGCGGGTCTTCGGACGGACTCGAGGGGCGCCGCGATGGCGGGCACCAACGGGCCGTTCAGCAACCACGAGGTCGTCGTCGACGGCGGCACGGGCGCGGTCGACCCTGATGCGGGGACGGCGACGATCCGGTGGACGGGGTCGTTCACGGTGCTCTACTACTCCGGCTACAGCTTCTTCTACGTCACCGACCCCGAGCTGACGGTGAAGGACGGCGTCGGCACCCTCACCGCCACGCTCAGCGGCTACGGCTCCTCGATGACGGACCTGGACCGGTGGGAGGCGATCGAGCCGGTCGACGACGTGGTGCTCGCCCGGCTCGGCGCCGTGGACCTCGACGACGGCCGCGGCTTCGACGCGACACCCGCATACCGGGGCGTCGAGGTCGACCTTCCGGCCGACCAGACCCAGCAGGTGCGATCGGGTGATGCATGGGGCTCGTTCCCCCAGTCGTTCATCGACTACCAGGTCTCGTCGGGGTCCGGCTCGTACTGGTACGCGAGCGGTGGCTCGACCGATGCCCACAAGGTCGCCCTGCCCGTGACGGTGAGCTACTCCGCCGACGAGCCGGTCGAGACCGACGATCCGCCGACGACCGGAGGGGGCACGACGACCCCGACCAACGACGCGGTCGATCGACCTGCCCAGACCCCGGCCGCTCCCCCCGCGGTGACCTCACCGCCGATCGACGCTCCCGTCACCTCAGCAGCCGTCAGGGCCGACGCCGGTCTGACCCGGGTGCAGCCAATGTCGACCGTGCTCGGTGCCGCACCACCGCCGGAGGGCCCGCGGACCAGACCGGTCTGGATCCTCGGCGGCGCACTCCTCGGGGCCGCCGTCGTGGCCGGTGCCAGCCCGTTCGCCTACGCCGCCGCTCGTCGCCGAGCGACCTGACCCACTCGTTCCGGCGCGTCCACGACGTCGCCGTCCCCGTCTCTCCCCGGCACCTCCGCGGAGATCCCCCGAAAGGAAGCACACGATGTCCCCCTTCACCACCCGGCTGCGGAGCCGGCTGCTGGCGCTGACAGCCGCCGGCGCACTGGCCGCCGGCACGCTCGCGGTCACGACCACACCGGCCCAGGCCGCCCCGGAGACGATCGACAACGCGACGTTCACCTGGGGTGTCAGCGGCTACGCCCAGGACGGCATCTTCGGCCCGTGGACGTTCAAGGACTTCACGGGTGACGCCTCGTACCTGCAGGGCAACGTCGCGACCGCCCCGGTCAACCCGACCCCGCAGACCGAGTACGTCGTCGACCCGGTCCCGGCGACGTCCTTCCCGACGTCCAAGGCCGGCAAGGCGCCCAACGCGGTGAAGTTCACCGGTGGGGACGGCACGATCGATCGTGCGACCGGCACGGCCGACCTCGAGTGGTCCGGCAGCTACACGGTCAACGCCTACCCCGCGATCTACAACGCCCCCAACGAGATCTACAGCGATCCGTCGCTCACGGTCGACGCTGACGGTTCGGGCCGCCTCGAGGCCGAGTTCACCATCGGCGCCGGCACCTCGATGACCGGTGAGGCGTTCCCCGAGCAGAGCTTCGGCCGGCTGACCATCGCGACGTTCGATGCCGGCTCGCTGAGCGCCAAGACGCCTCGCGGCTATCGCGTCACCCCCGACTACCAAGGTGTCGAGGCCACGATCCCCGCGGGCCAGGCCCAGCAGAACCGCACGTGCACGGCAGCCGAGGGCACGACCGGATGGTGGGGCGCATGGCCGCAGGAGCTCATCACCGCCCTCTCCAGTCACGTCTCGGGCCAGTCGGTGCTCGCCCACTTCTACTCGACCGGGTGCGGCGGCAAGCAGGACAACAAGCCGCCGCTGCCGATCGACGTGAAGTTCCCGACCGACCAGGGCGAGGTGACGATCTCGCAGAGCGTCTTCGACAACGACGCCGAGGAGACCGTGACGGTCACCGGGACCGGGTTCAACCCGGCCCTGTCCGCCGGCAACACCCAGCCGCCGTTCGCCGGCAAGGCGTCCGGCCTCTACATCGCCTTCGGCCGCTTCGCCGATCCGTGGGACCCCACCCTCACCCCGGCGCCGCCGAGCTCGAACCGGGGCCTCGGCGATCCGCAGACCCGCAACGGTCGCAGCGTGAAGTGGGCCGTCCCGAGCAGCTCGTTCCCTGGAGCACCCGCCCAGGACCCGAGCGCGGCGTCGTACACCGAGCTAGCGGCCGACGGATCGTTCTCCACGAGCCTCACGGTCAAGAAGAGCGACATCACCAAGGACTCGGGCAGCTGGGGCATCTACACCTACCGCGCCGGCAACGCCGCCGTGCCCGAGTACTCGACCTTCACCCCGATCTCGTTCGTCGACAAGGACACGACGACCGTCGACCTGGACCGGTCCGCCTACAGCGGCACCGAGGGCACGGCCACACCCGTCATCACCGACGTCTCCGTCCCGTCCGGTGACGCAGCGGCCGGTGAGGTCGAGCTGGAGTACACCGCAGACGGCGCCGGGAGCGGCGACGTCGTGGACACGGCCACGCTCGGCGACAACGGCCGCGCGACGCTCGAGCTCCCGGCGAGCATCGAGGCCGGCGAGGGCGACCTGAAGGTCACCTACCTCGGCAGCGACAGCGCCTTCGGGTCCACCTCCGAGTCGGTCCCGGTCACGATCGAGGAGGCTCCCGTCGAGCCTGCCGAGACCACCCTCTCGGTCGTCGGGGTCGCCGCGTCGTCGCCGTACGGCGCGGCCCGTACCGCGAAGGTCACGGTCGACACCGAGGACGGCGCGCCGACCCCCACGGGAAGCGTCACCGCGAAGATCGGCTCGACGACGGTCGGCACCGGCGTGCTGGACGGCGCGGGAGTCGCGACGCTGGCCCTGTCACGCACGACCGACGTCGGTGCGAGATCAGTCGTCTACTCCTACGCCGGCGACGAGGCCAACCACGGCTCGTCGACGACCACGTCGCTGACCATCACGGCGGCGAAGGTCGCCGCGACGCGCGGCAGCACGACGAAGCCGACCACCAGGAAGGCCGGGCGGACCACCGTCTACCTCAAGGCCCTGACGGGCGGCGTCACGCCGTACGGCACGGTCACGGTCACGTTCAAGAAGTCGGGCCAGTCGACCAGGACCAAGACGAAGTACGTCTCCGCCGGCCGGGCGGACGTCACGATCCCGAAGCTGGCCAAGGGCACGTGGAAGGTCTCGGTGAAGTTCGCGGGCAACGCACGCTTCGCCCGAACTGCGACGACCGCTGCAGGATCGTTCACGGTCACGAAGTAGGCGTCACCGACGTCACGGCGGCGGGCTCCCTCGGGGCCCGCCGTCGGTCGTGCCGGCGACCTGTCAGCCGGCGCCGAGAGCGCGCATGACGAACACCTCGACCGCCCCGGCCGCGACACGCCTGTTCTGCAGGGTCGTGTGGACGAGCGACATCGTCGACTCGACGTCGTCGACCGCGAAGTCACCCGTCGCGCGTCCGTCGTCGATGATCGTGCGCAGGACGGCCTCGACCGCCATGACGTGCTCGCGGATCTGGGCCAGGGACTCGCGCGAGAGCATCGCGTAGAGCTCGGGTCCGAAGCCGAAGTGGAACTCCTCGGACGAGCTGAGGTGCTCGCGCACGTAGATCCGCATGGCATCGGCCGGGTCGGTGGCCGGCTCCAGCGCATCGGCGAGCCGGGCCAGGTAGCGGTCGGTCTCCTCGCTCGCGAACGCCACGACGACGGCGTCCTTGTCGGCGAAGTGGTTGTAGATGACGGTCCGCCCGATGCCGGCCTCCGAGGCCAGATCGGCCATCGTCAATGCGTCGAACGACCGCTCGGCGAGCAGCGAGGTGAGTGCCTCGAAGACGCGGCGGCGGGTCTGCTCGCGATGCTGCTCGAGCGAGCCACCAATGATCTTCGGCATTGTCGTAATGTACGGCAGGTGAGCACCTCTGAACTCGCCCGACAGGCCGCCGACGCACTCCGAGAGCGCACGGGCGGAGGTGACCACGACATCGCCCTCGTGATGGGCTCGGGCTGGCTCCCGGCCGCCGACGCACTGGGCGCTCCCGACCACGAGGTGCCCCTGGCCGAGCTGCCCGGATTCAGCGCACCGGCCGTCGCCGGCCACGGCGGGACGGTCCGCTCGGTGACCCTCGGCGACAAGCGTCTGCTGATCTTCCTGGGCCGCACGCACTACTACGAGGGCAAGGGCGTCGCGGCCGTCGTCCACGGCGTCCGGACCGCCGCCGCGGCCGGGGTCAAGACCCTCGTGCTGACCAACGGCTGCGGCGGGCTCAACCCTGCCTGGTCCCCCGGCACGCCCGTGCTCATCAGCGACCACATCAACATGACGGCGACCTCGCCCCTCGAGGGAGCGAACTTCGTCGACCTCACCGACCTCTACTCCTCGCGGCTGCGCGCCCTGTGCAAGGAGGCCGACCCGAGCCTCGACGAGGGCGTCTACGTGCAGCTGCCCGGCCCGCACTACGAGACCCCCGCCGAGATCGGCATGGTCCGCGCGATCGGCGGCGACCTCGTCGGCATGTCGACGACGCTCGAGGCGATCGCTGCGCGCGCCGCGGGGCTCGAGATCCTCGGCATCTCGCTGGTCACCAACGCAGCCGCCGGCATGACGGGCGAGCCGCTCAACCACGAGGAGGTCCTCGAGGCCGGCAAGTCCGCCGCGACCCGCATGGGTCAGCTCCTCGGCGACGTCCTCCCCCGGATCTGATGAAGGTCCTCGTCACGGGCGCGGGCGGCTCGATCGGCCGCGCGCTCGGACGAGGACTCCCCGGCCTCGGTCACGACCTCCGGGGTCTCGATCTCGTGGGCGATCCGGCCCCCGGCTACCAGCACGACTGGGTGGTCGGCGACTGCCTCGACCCGGACGTCGTCGACGCGGCCGTCCGTGGCGTCGACGCCGTGGCGCACTTCGCCGGCGATCCCGACGAGGGCTCCCTGCCGTCCTCCCTGGAGTCCCACGTGCACACCACGGCCCGCCTGCTCGAGGCGATGCTGCGCCACGGCGTCGACCGCATCGCCTATGCCAGCAGCAACCACGCGGTCGGCCGAACGCCGCACGACCGGCCCCTGACGACGTCGGTCCGACCACGACCCGACACGTTCTACGGCACGGCCAAGGTCGCCGCCGAGGCGCTGCTCAGCCTCTACGTCGACCGGTTCGCGATCAGCGCCGTCGCGATGCGGATCGGCACCTGCGTCGCCGAGCCGACCACGGTCCGCGAGCTCTCCACCTGGCTGTCGTTCGACGACGCGGTGCGGATGGTCGACGCCGCGATCAGGACCCCCGCTCCGGGGTACACCGTGGTGCACGGCACCAGCGCCAACACCCGGGGCTGGTGGGACCTCGCCCCCGGACGGGCGATCGGCTTCGACCCGCAGGACGACGCCGAGCACTTCGCCGGGTCGATCGCGGCCCGCACCCAGGACCCCGACGAGAACGCACTCGTCGGGGGCCCGCTCGCCCTCGACGACCTCGTCCGACCCGCCTTCTGAAGGGAATCACCGTGACCGACGACCTCCTCACCCGTGCGCACGACTGGCTGAGCCAGGACCCCGACCCCGCCACCCGCGCCGAGCTGCAGGACCTGCTCGACGCGGGCGACACCGCCGGGCTCGAGGACCGCTTCTTCGAGCGGCTCCAGTTCGGCACCGCCGGTCTGCGGGGCGCGCTCGGCGCAGGCCCCAACCGGATGAACCGGGTCATCGTGGCGCAGGCCGCCGCGGGCCTCGCGGCCTACCTCCTCGAGCACGCTGCCGACGGCCGGGCGCCGTCGGTCGTCGTCGGCTACGACGCCCGGCACAACAGCGACGTGTTCGCCCGTGACACCGCCGAGATCATGGAGGGCGCGGGCGTCCACGCCTTCCTGCTGCCGACCCACCTGCCGACCCCCGTGCTCGCCTTCGCGATCCGTCACCTCGGCTGCAGCGCCGGGGTCATGGTGACGGCGTCGCACAACCCGCCGCAGGACAACGGCTACAAGGTCTATCTCGAGGACTCCAGCCAGATCGTCCCGCCCGCCGACGCCGAGATCTCCGACGCGATCGACGCGGTCGGTCGCGTCGACGAGATGCCGCGCAGCGAGGCGTACGAGACGCTGGGACCCGAGGTCGCCGAGGCGTACGTCGAGGCCGTCGTGGCGCTGCCCGGTGACGGCCCCCGCGACGTCGTCGCCGTCTACACGCCGATGCACGGCGTCGGGCGCGACACCCTGGTCGAGGCCGTCGCCCGGGCCGGCTTCCCGGCGCTGCACGTCGTCCCGGCCCAGGGCGACCCCGACCCGAACTTCCCGACCGTCGTGTTCCCCAACCCCGAGGAGCCGGGCGCGATGGACCTCGCGCTCAAGCTCGCGTCCGAGGTCGGCGCCGACATCATCGTCGCCAACGACCCCGACGCCGACCGGTGCGCCGTCGGCGTGAGGGACGGCGAGTCGTACCGGATGCTCTCCGGCGACCAGGTCGGTGCGCTGCTCGCGGACTTCCTGCTCGCGCGCGGCGTCACCGGCACCTATGCCGCCTCCATCGTCTCGTCCGACCTGCTGGGACGCCAGGCCGCCGCCCACGACCAGCCGTGGGAGCAGACCCTCACCGGCTTCAAGTGGATCGGCAAGATCCCGACGCTCGCGTTCGGCTACGAGGAGGCGCTCGGCTACAGCGTCGCGCCCGACATCGCGCGCGACAAGGACGGCGTCTCGGCGATCATCACGGTGCTCGAGCTCGCGGCGCAGCTGAAGGCCGAGGGGCGCTCGCTCATCGACCGGCTCGACGACATCTACCGCCAGCACGGCCTGCACGCCACCGCGCAGCTGTCGGTGCGGGTGGAGGACCTCTCGATCATCTCCCGCGCGATGGACGTCCTGCGCACGTCGCCCCCGGCGGTGCTCGGCGGCCTCGCCGTGACGTCGGTCGACGACCTCGCCGAGGGCTACCACGGCCTGCCGCCCACCGACGGCATCCGCCTCGGCCTCGACGGCGGGGCGCGCATCATCTGCCGTCCGTCCGGCACCGAGCCCAAGCTCAAGTGCTACATCGAGGTGGTCATCGGGGTCGACGACTCCATCGAGGCCGCCCGCTCGATGGCGGACGGTCAGATCGCCGGCATCAAGACCGACCTCGCCGAGGCGCTCGGGATCTAGCCGGATCCGCGTGCGGGCCGCTCAGAGCACCAACGCGGCCCGCACGAGGCAGACGAACGCCCCGGTGGTGAGCAGCGACCGCACGTGGTTCCAGGCGACCCACGTGCTCTCGAACTGCTCCCGCAGCGAGGCGTCGCTCGTCATGCCTGCCTCGAGCGCGTCGTTGCGCGGCACGTTGACCGCTCCCGTCACCACGAAGGCCCCGACCACGTAGAGGGCGACTCCGGCGACGAGCCACGGGCGTGCGTCCCCGCTCCACCCTGACGCCAGCGCCGCCACCGCAGCCGCCGCTGCGCCGACGAACACCACGGCGAACACCGGGTTGAGGATCGCGACGTTGATCGCGCGCATCGACTGCACGAAGGTCACGTCCTCCGTGCGACGAAGCCCGGGCATCACGGCGTACGAGAAGGTGGCGAAGAGGCCTGCGGACAGCCCGCTGAGGACGATCGCGACGGTGAGCAGTGTCTTGGTCATGACGACCAGTCCACCGCAGATCCCTGAGACGTTCCATGGTCAAGAACGCCAGATCCATGCGCCAACGTCTAGGATCTGTCCATGGACACCCTCAGCGGTCTGCTGGACGGCCCCCGAGCCGGCGGTGCCTTCCTGCTCCGCTCCCAGCTCGAGCCCCCGTGGTCGCTGCGCATCCGCGACGAGGCTCCGCTCTCGATCGCCGTCGTCGCCCGGGGCGAGGCATGGGTCCTCTCGGGCAGCAGCGAGCCGACCCGGCTCGCCGCCGGCGACGTCATGATCGCCCGCGGGCCCGAGCACTACACGGTGGCTGACGCGCCCACCACCGCTCCACAGGTCTTCATCGAGCCCGGTCAGCACTGCGTCGACGCCGACGGCACCAGTCTCGCCGACGCCATGACCCTGGGCACCCGCACGTGGGGCAACGCCGTCGACTGCGCCACCTGGCTGGTGACGGGCACCTACGAGACGGTGCGCGCCGTCAGCGACCGGCTCCTGCGCAGCCTGCCGACGATCCTCGTGCTCCGGGCCGAGGAGTGGAACGGACGGCTGGTCGACGTGCTCTGCGACGAGATGACCCGCGACGACCTCGGGCAGGAGGTGTTCCTCGACCGGCTGCTCGACCTCGTGCTGATCGAGGCCGTCCGGGCCTGGTTCGCCGCAGACGCCGATCGCGCCCCGGCGTGGCACCGCGCGTCGGGCGATGCCGTGCTCGGACCGGCTCTGCGGCTCCTCGAGGACGACGTGGCGCGTCCGTGGACGCTGGAGTCGCTCGCCCGCGAGGTCGGCGTCTCACGTGCCTCGCTGGCGCGTCGGTTCACGGCCGAGCTCGGCGAGCCGCCCATGACCTACCTGACGCGCCTGAGGCTCGACCTCGCGGCCGACCTGCTGGCCCAGAGCGACCTGACGATCGGCGCCGTCGCCCACCGCGTCGGCTACGGCAGCCCCTTCGCGCTCAGCGCGGCGTTCAAGCGCGTCCGGGGAGTCAGCCCGAGCCGGCACCGGGCCATGACGGGCTGACTCCCCACACGTCACCTACTTCTTGAGCACCTTGACCGTGAAGCTGGTCGAGGACGGCTTGGCGAACCCGTTGCCGGCGTACTTCGCCGTGACGGTCTTGGCCGAGCCCGACGAGGTGAAGACCCCCAGCCGGATGCGGACCGTGCCGCTCCTGACCGTGCCGGTGTAGGTCTTGCCGCTCGCGCGGACCGTGACCGTCCCGCCGTCGACCGTGAAGCCCGGCGCCTTGACCGACAGCTCGACATAGGGCTTGGTGCGCCCCTTGACGATCCTGGTCGGGCTGACCGAGACCTTCTTGATCGTCGACGCCGCCTTGGCGACCGTCAGCGACACCGAGGTGCTGTCCGGGTCGTTGGCCAGGTTGCCGGCGTAGAACACACCGAGCTCGTTGGTCCCGACCGGGATCGTGCTCGACAGCTTCACGCTGCCGGCGCCGTCGAGCAGCGTGCCCATGCCGACCACGTCGTCACCGAGCGAGACGTAGACCAGGCCGGAGACGCCGGGCGCCGCCGTCACCTCGACGACACCGCCGGTGCCGTACGTCGACGGCTCGGCCGTGGCCTGCAGGCCCGCCTCCGCCTTGAGCACGACGACCTGGAGCGTCGTGGTCGCCGGCGCGTTGTTGGCATCACCGGCGTAGGACACGACGTAGGAGTGCGAGCCGATCGCCGGGCTGTCGATCACGACGTCGACCGCACCGTCCGCCAGCGTGCCGGTGCCGACCTGCGTGCCGCCCTCGGTGATCGTGACGTCGCCCGTGGGCGAGCCGCCGTCAGCGGCGACCTGCACCGACGCCGTGACGTCCTGACCCGAGCGCACCGTGGCCGGCGCCTTGGCCGTCACCGTCGTGGTCGACGGGTCGACGTCGAAGCCGACGATCTCGGGGTCGTGGTCACTGGCCCGGAACGGGCTGTCGGCCACGAAGAAGTCGGTCAGGTTGTAGTTCTTGCGGCTGTACTCCCGGGCCACCGACTCGTACGAGTTGATGTTCCAGATGTCGGCGTCCGAGACCTTCGAGAACGCCGCGTCGGAGGCGAAGACGTGGTCGAGCGAGCCGACCGCGCCACCGAACTGGTAGGTCTCCTTGTCGGTCTTCTCGACCGCGACGTTGACGAAGCCCGCCTCCTCGATGATCCGGACCGGATCCTCCTTGTTGTAGGAGTTGAAGTCACCCGTCAGGAAGATCTTGTCGGTGCCGGCGTCGGCCGCCACGTCCTCGGCGAAGTCGACCAGCGCCGTGGCCTGCGCGACGCGGGAGGCGTTCGACGCGCCCTGGCCGTCGCCCTGGTCGGCGTCACCGGGCAGGGTGCCCGATCCCTTGGACTTGAAGTGGTTGACGATCACCGCGAACGTGGAGCTGGCCCCACCACCTGTGACCTTGAACGCCTGGGCGAGCGGCTCGCGCGCGTTGGCGAACGCCGGGACGTCGAGGATCGTCGACTCCCCCACCAGCGAGACGGCTGCCGGCTGGTAGATGAACGCCGTGCGGATGAGGTCCTGGCCGGCCAGGTCCGGGAGGTCGGCCGGCGACGGAGCCGCGGCCCACTTGCCCGCGTTGCCCGGGGTGGCGTTGAGCGCAGCGACCAGCGTGTCGAGCGCGGCGTCGCGGTCCTCACCGAACTTGATCGAGTTCTCGATCTCCTCGAGCGAGACGACGTCGGCGTCCAGGGTGTTGATCGCCTTGACGATCTTGTCCTGCTGGTTCTTCAGCGCCGCGGCGTTGGCAGCGCCGCGCGGGCCGTTGCCGTCGTCGGACGCCGGGCTGCCGCACTCGTCGGCGGTGACGTTGACCCCGTCGCGGTCCTTGAAGTAGAGGCACACGTTGCCGGGCTCCGCGTCGTACTCCTCGGCGGTCTTGGTGAAGTAGTTGAGCACGTTGAACGTGCCGACCGTGACGTCACCGCCGACGTCCTGGGGCGCGGCGTCGCGGGTCGACGGGCCGAAGGTGACGGGCTCGTCGCCGCCGGCGAGCAGCTGCTCGGTCGGCTGCAGCTTCCACAGCGAGTTGCGGAAGTCCATGACGACCGGGTCGTCGAACGTGACGCCCTGGCCCACGCGGATCTCGTTGTCACGGGTCAGCCACGGCAGCGCGGTGCCCGTCGTGGTGAGGAAGTTCGTCGAGGCGCCGTCGTCGAGCGTGACGAGGTCCTCGGCGTTCTTGGCCTGCAGAGCGACGGCGGCAGCGCCGGGGGCCACGACGTTGGTCGGGGTGTCGAGCGGCTCGTCGCCCGGCGCGAGGCCGATCTCGGCGAACTGGTTGGTCGAGAAGTTGTTGGTGATCGTGAACCCGCCCTGCGGCGCGACCAGCATGCCCTCGACCTTCTCCTTCTGGGCGGTCGACAGCGGGAAGGTCACCTCGGTCGGGACGGGGGCCGTGACCGACTCGTCGAGCACGGTGAACTTGCCCGTCGCCGTCGTGATCTCGGTGAGCGTCTGCGGGACGGCGGTGGTGCCGCCGAACTCCACGACGTCACCGGTGACCTCGACGTAGTCGCCCTTCGAGACGGCGGCTGCGAAGGCGCTGCTGAAGACGAAGACACCGTGCGAGGCGGCGCCGACCGAGCCTCCGGTGCCCGGCGTCTGGATGAACGCGCCGCTGTAGCCACCGGTCTTGTAGGCCGCCGTCACGACGCCCCGGGTCGTGACGGGATCACCGGCGAACGGGCTCGTGGCGCCCTCGCCCTGGATCTCGGCGATCGTCGCCGGCGTCGGGTCGGCCGGCGGCTCGACGACCGGGCAGCCGGCCAGGTTGCACGGGTCGGCCGGGTTGAGGGCCGCGAAGTTGGCCGCGTTGTCGTCGGTGTCGACGTGCGTCACGGACCGGGAGATGGACGACGCTGCGGCACCCACCGGTGCCGCAGCCGATCCCTCGTACGTCGTGGAGCTGCCGTAGCCGACGAGGTCGACCAGGTTGGCGTCGGCCAGCACGGCAGCACGATCACCGGTGAGGGCGACCGTGTCGTTGACGAGCGCGACGGTGCCTCCGGCAGCGGCCGCGCCGATCGTGCTGGTGACGTCGGCGGTCGGGAGGTCGTTGGCGTTGTTGGCGTTGCCGGGGCCCGACACCAGCAGGTGCTTGCCGGCCGGGATCGTCTTGTCGCCGAGCGCCGCGACGGTGCCGAAGCTGCCGACGTTGGGCACACCGCTCGACAGGGCCGAGCGGTACTGCAGCGACCAGCCGTTGACGTTGATCGGCGCGTTCGTCGGGTTGTAGAGCTCGTAGTAGCGCAGCTTGTAGACACCGCCGCCGCTGCCGCCGTTGGGATAGATCTCGTTGATGATCAGGTTGCTGCCGGCCGGGTTGGCCGAGGCAGGTGACGCCGGAGCGGCGACGAGCGACGCGACGGCGACGGCTGCTGCGGCCGCCCATCGCGTGACGATCGATGTCTTCATGGAGGAGTTCCCCGGTCTCGTGAAGGTGGAGCGCTGATGGCTGATGGAGGCGTGGAGCAGCCGGGTCCGGGGCATGACGCCCCGGACCCGGACAGTGCTACTTCGAGACGACCTTGACCGTGAAGCTGGTCGAGGACGCGAGGGCGACGTCGCTGCCGGCGTACTTGACCGAGACGGTCTTGGCCGAGCCCGTCGAGGTGAAGACGCCCAGGCGGACCCGGACCTTGCCGTCCTCGACCGTGCCGGTCACGACGTTGCTGCTGTTGACGCGCACGGTGACCTTGCCGCCGTCGACCGTGAACCCGGCGCCGGTGACGCCGATCTCGACGTAGGGCTTGGTGCGGTTCTTGACGATCTTGGTCGGGCTGACCGAGATCTTCTTCGTCGTCGTCGCGCCCTTGGTGACGGTCAGGTCGACCGTGGTCTGGGCACTGTCGAACGTCCCGCTGCCGCCGTAGTAGACGTCGAGCTCGTAGCTGCCCGGCTTCAGCGCGGTCTTGTCGAGGGTGATGCTCGCGGCCCCGTCCCTGAGGAAGCCGACACCGACGACGTCGTCGCCGTTGCCCACGTAGACCAGGCCGGATGCGCCGTCGGCGCCCTCGACCTTGACCTTCGCGGAGGTTCCGTAGGCGGCCCCGTCCGAGCTGGCGCTCAGCGGCGTCGTGCCCTTGAGCACGTTGACGTCGACCGTCGAGATGGACGCCTCGTGGTTGCTGTCACCCGCGTAGTCGACGGTCAGCGTGTGCTGGCCGATCGACAGGCCCGACACGTCGGTGCTGACCGTGCTCGTGCCGTCGGCGAGCTCGCCCTCCCCCAGCACGTCCGTGCCGTCGGAGATCGTCACGTCACCCGTCGGCGTGGTGCCGGTCGCCGAGGTGACGGTGACGTCGACGTCGGCCGGGACGTCGACCTTGGTGGCTTCCGGCTCGGCCGCAGCCGTCGTCGTGCCGGCCTGGGCCACGGTCACCTTGACGGTGCCCGTCGCCGCCGGATAGCTCGCGTCGCCCGCATAGGCGATCGTCAGATCGTTCGCGCCGGCACCGATGTCCTCGGTGTCGACCGTGATCGTCGCCGCACCGTCGGTGAGCGTGCCGCTGCCGACCTGCGTGTCGCCCTTCTTGAGCACGACGTCGCCCGACGGCGTCTCCTCCGGTCCGGTGACCGTGACGGCCACGTCGACGTCGTCGCCGAACGTGCCGGAGACGGGCTCGGCCGTCACCGACGCACCCGTGACGTCGAGCGGGACGACGACCTTGGTGCCGGTCGGGAACGCGGTGGACTCGACCCGCATCGCACCGCTGGCCCCTGCCGGGAGGGTGAAGGCGATCGGGGCACTGGTGCCGGCCGTGACGGACTTCGACGCCAGGCTCCTGGTCTTCTCGACACCGTCCTCGGTGTAGAACAGCTTCGACGACACCGAGGTGTTGCTCGGGCTGCCGGTCGACGTCAGGTTGAGCTTGGAGAGCGTGAACAAGACGCTGCTGCCGACCCGGTAGGTGCTCTTGACGCCGGCCGTCTTGACTGAACGACGGGCGAAGTCGGGCGAGATCGGGCTGTTGTTCTCGAAGTAGGTGATCCAGCCGTCGCGGTCGACCAGACCCGTGTCGGTGTTGGCGCCCTCCTTGAAGGCCCGGAAGTTGTCACCGCCGGCGGCGAGGAACGAGAACGTCGCGACCTTGTACTGAGCCTGCGGGTCGTACTCCTTGCCGTTGATCCGGATCGACTGGATGCGGCTGCCCTCGGGCTTGGAGTCGTCGTAGGTGTAGGTCAGGTTCTTGGACGTGCCCAGCTGCAGGTAGGGGCGCGACGGGACGTTGCCCTGGGCGTCACGCTGCCACTGCTGCTCGAGGACCTTCTTGAGCGTCGCTCCGCTGAGCTTGACCGAGTTGAGGTTGTTGGCGAACGGCAGGACCGCGTTGAGCTCGGCGTAGGTGACGACTCCGTCGGTGTTGACGTCGTTGCCCGGGACGCCGGCGAACGTCAGGTCCGGCGGACGCAGTCCACCGGGGTTGACCAGGCCGATGTCGGCTCCGGCGGGCTGCTTGGACACCGTCTCGAGCAGCGCATCGGCGACGAGGCCACCCATCGTCGACTCGCTCGCGCGGTCCTCCGTGGTGCCGTTGACGAACGCGCGCGTGATGTCGGCGGTGATCTCGCCCTTCTGGACGTTGCCGACGGTGTTGGCGTAGGCGACGGCGTCGTCACGGATCTGCTTGATCTGCCCGAGGTTGGACGACGGGAACTGGGTCAGCAGGTTGGCATCGGTCGTGGCGACCCGGGCCAGGTTCTGCTTGGTGTAGCTGGAGACCTCACCGGTGTCGGGGTCGACGTTGAGGACGATCTGGCCGACGTTCTCGCCGTAGTTGCCGGTCTGGATGATGGGGCGCGTCTTGCCGGCGACACCGGGGACGGGCGCGTCGTAGGCGTACTTCTGGTGGGTGTGGCCCATGAAGATCGCGTCGACCTCGGCCGAGGTGTTGTTGACGAGCTTCTGGAACACCGCGCTCGCGGCCATCGCGTCGGTGAACGACAGGCTGCCGTCGGGCGCGCCCTCGTGGTAGGCCGCGACGATCACGTCGGGCTTGTCCTCCGCGGGCAGGGCGTCGAGCTCGGCGACGGCGTCGTTGATCGCGGTGGACGGATCGCTGAAGCTCAGGCCCTGGATGCCGGCCGGGCTGACGAGCGTCGGCGTCTCCTGCGTGACGGCGCCGACGACGGCGACCTTGACGCCGGCGACGTCGAAGGTGTCGTACGCGTCGAGGGCGCGGCTGTTGTCGGCCTTGCGCACGTTGGCGGCGAGGATCGAGTAGTCGGCGCGCGGGATGATGCGGTTGACCAGGTCGTCGTAGCCGAAGTCGAACTCGTGGTTGCCCGCCGCCGAGGCGTCGAGGCCGATCGAGTTGAGGATGTCGATCGTCGGGTTGTCCTGCTGGATCGCCGAGGCGAACAGGGACGCGCTGATGTTGTCACCGGCCGAGACCATGAGCGAGTTGTCGGACGGGAACTGCGAGCGCAGGGTCTCCACGGTGCCGGCCCACTGGAGCGTCGACGCGTCGACCCGTCCGTGGAAGTCGTTGATGCCGATCAGGTTGATCGGGACGTCGTCCGCGGCCTGCGCGGGGAGCGCGGCCAGGAGTGGAGCGGCCAGCAGGGTCGCGCTCGCGACTCCGACCAGGCGACGGGACAGGGAGCTCACGGGATGTTTTCCTCCGTTGTGGGTCGTCGGAGGTCTCGACACGCGGCCCCCGAGCACGCACCTGAGAAGGTCTCAGGAACTGTAGGGGTAAAGAACATCCCGAGCCGAAAGCGAAGTCAACGCCTTTAACGAGGACGAAACGTGACGAATTGGTGAAGTTGTCGATGAAACCCCGGTTGCACGCCGACGGCGCCCCGCCGGGGGCTCAGTAGGAGGTGTCGTCGGTGGCACCGGTGCCCTGCTCGCCCGCCTCGCGCGCGGCTGCGTCGTCGAGGATCGTGGCCGTGGCGCTGGTGCCGAAACGGGTCACGCCGAGCTCGCGCATCTGCAGCAGGGTGTCGAGGTCGCGCACTCCCCCGGACGCCTTGACCTGCACCTCGGGGCCGACGGCCGCCCGCATGAGGCGCAGGTGCGGGACGGTCGCGCCACCACCGGCGAAGCCCGTCGACGTCTTGACGAACGCCGCCCCGGCGCGCTCGGCGGCCTTCGAGCCGGCCTCGATCTGGGCGTCGTCGAGCAGCGCCGTCTCGAGGATCACCTTGACGACGTGCTCGCCGGCGGCGACCACGACCGCCCGGATGTCGTCCTCGACGTCGTCGAGCATGCCGCTGCGGAGCCGTCCGATGTTGATGACCATGTCGAGCTCGGACGCACCGTTGTCGAGGGCCTCGGTGGCCTCGGCGACCTTGGTCTGCGTCGTGGTCGTGCCGTGCGGGAAGCCGATGACGGCACACACCGCGACGCCGGATCCCTCGAGGACCTCGTAGGCGTGGGAGACGTCGCTCGGGCGCACGCACGCGCTGAAGACCTCGTACTGTGCGCACAGCGCCAGCTGGGCGTCGACCTCGTCGCGCGTGAGGTCGGGCTTGAGGATCGCGTGATCGATCGTGCGGGCGATGTCGGTGACCGTGATGTCGGTGCTCATGGCTCCTATCCTAGAGTCGTCGGTCATGGGAGTCGTCATCGTCGCCGGGCCGTCAGGGTCCGGCAAGTCCCACCTCGCCGCGCGGCTCGGGTGGCCCGTGCTGCGGCTCGACGACTTCTACCGCGACGTCGACGAGCCCGACATGCCGCGGTCGACGCTCGGCATCGTCGACTGGGACGACGTCCGGTCCTGGAGCGCCGTGGACGCCGTCGGCGCGATCGCCGAGCTCTGCGCCGCCGGGGTCTCCGAGGTGCCGGTCTACGACATCGCCGCCAGCCGGCGCTCGGGCCTGCAGACCCTGTCGGTGCCCGACGGCACGTTCATCGCCGAGGGCCTGTTCGCGCCCGTGATCGTCGACGCCTGCCGCGAGGCCGGCCTGCTCGACGCGGCCATCTGCCTGCGACGGCACCGCATGGTCACGTTCGTCCTCCGGCTCACCCGCGACCTCCGCGAGGGGCGCAAGTCGCCGTGGGTGCTCGTCCGGCGGGGCTGGCGCCTCATGCAGGACGAGCACCGCATCGTCGCCGAGGCGGTCGCCCACGGCTGCGAGGCGATGACGCCGCGCGAGGCCCGCGCGATGCTGGGCGGCTGATCGGCGCAGCGGCCGACCGTCCGGCCCGCCCGGCACGTCCGCCCAGAGCGAACAGGAGCCCTCCTCCGGAACAAGGCGTCCCTCACCGCAGTTGAGCCCATCAGACTCAACTCTGAGGCACCCGTTTCCTAGGAGCACGCGTGAGCATCTTGCAGCAGTTCCCCGTCCTGGCCCTCGAGGACGTCGTCGTCCTCCCCGGGATGGTCGTCCCGATCGAGCTCGACGACGCGGCCCGTGCCGCCGTCGACGCCGCCCGCACCAGCAACGACGACCGCCTCCTCGTCGCCCCGCGCCTCGAGGACCGCTACGCCACCCACGGCGTGGTCGCCACGATCCAGCAGGTCGGTCGCCTGCCCGGCGGCGGACCCGGAGCCGTGCTCCGTGCCGAGCAGCGCGCCCACATCCAGGGCGGCGTCGCGGGCCCCGGCGCAGCGCTCTGGGTCGAGGCCGAGCTCATCGAGGACGCCGAGCCCACCGAGGCCGTCCTCGACCTCGCCAAGGACTACAAGGGCCTGCTGGTGACGATCCTGCAGAAGCGCAACGCGTGGCAGGTCATCGACTCCGTGCAGCGGCTGACCGACCCCGGCGAGCTCGCCGACACCGCCGGCTACGCGTCGTACCTCGACCTCGAGCAGAAGCGTCAGCTCCTGGAGACGCAGGACGTCGCCGAGCGGCTGACGGTCCTGATCGGCTGGGCGCGCGACTACCTCGCCGAGGCCGACGTCAACGAGAAGATCTCGGAGTCGGTGCAGGAGAGCATCGATGCGAACCAGCGCGAGTTCGTGCTGCGCCAGCAGCTCGCCGCGATCCGCAAGGAGCTGGGCGACGACGAGCCGGAGGGCGCCTTGGACTACCGGGAGCGTGTCGAGGAGGCCGACCTGCCCGACGACGTCCGCAAGGCGGCGCTGCGCGAGGTCGGCAAGCTCGAGCGCGGCAGCGACCAGAACCCCGAGGCGGGCTACATCCGGACGTGGCTCGACACGGTCCTCGAGCTGCCGTGGGGCGTGAAGACCGACGACAGCACCGACATCTCGGCCGCCCGTGAGGTGCTCGACGCCGACCACCACGGCCTCGACGACGTCAAGGACCGCATCGTGGAGTACCTCGCAGTGCGTGCCCGACGCAGCGAGCGGGGCCTGGAGGTCGTCGGCGGCCGTGGCTCCGGCGCCGTCATGGCGCTCGTCGGCCCTCCCGGCGTCGGCAAGACCTCCCTCGGCGAGAGCGTCGCACGGGCCCTGGGACGCAGCTTCGTCCGCGTCGCCCTCGGTGGCGTGCGCGACGAGGCCGAGATCCGCGGGCACCGTCGGACGTACGTCGGCGCACTCCCCGGACGGCTCGTGCGGGCCATCGGCGAGGCCGGCTCGATGAACCCCGTCGTGCTGCTCGACGAGATCGACAAGGTCGCCGCCGACTATCGCGGCGACCCCGCGGCCGCCCTGCTCGAGGTGCTCGACCCGGCGCAGAACCACACGTTCCGCGACCACTACCTCGATCTCGACCTCGACCTGTCGGACGTGCTGTTCCTGGCGACCGCCAACGTCGTCGAGCAGATCCCCGAGGCGCTGCTCGACCGCATGGAGCTCGTGCAGCTCGACGGCTACACCGAGGACGACAAGGTGCAGATCGCGCGCCGCTACCTGGCGCCCCGCCAGCTGGAGCGCGCTGCCCTGACGGACGACGAGGTCGAGGTCACCGACGGTGCCCTGCGGGAGGTCGCGGCGTCCTACACCCGCGAGGCCGGCGTGCGGCAGATGGAACGGCTGCTCGCCAAGGTCTTCCGCAAGGTCACGACCCGGCTCACCGATCCCGAGGTCGTCCGCCCCGTCGTGGTCGACGAGCACACCCTCGTCGACTACATCGGTCGGCCACGGTTCATCCCCGAGGGGGCCGAGCGCACGGCGGTGCCGGGCGTCTCCACGGGGCTCGCGGTCACGGGGCTCGGCGGCGACGTGCTCTTCATCGAGGCCAGTGCCTACGACGGTGAGCGCAGCCTGGCCATCACCGGCCAGCTCGGCGACGTCATGAAGGAGTCGGCGCACATCGCTCTGACGTACGTCAGGTCGCACGCCGAGGCCATCGGCGTCGACCCCGCGACGCTCGAGCGCTCGATCCACCTGCACGTGCCGGCCGGCGCGGTGCCCAAGGACGGTCCGTCCGCGGGCGTCACGATGGTCACCGCGCTGACGTCACTGGCGCTCGGGCGCAACGTGCGGGCCGACGTGGGCATGACCGGCGAGGTCACCCTCAACGGTCGGGTCCTGCCGATCGGCGGCGTCAAGCAGAAGCTCATGGCGGCGCAGCGTGCCGGCCTGAAGACGGTCTTCATCCCCGCCCGCAACGAGGTCGACCTGGTCGACGTGCCCGAGGAGGTGCTCGCCGAGCTCGACGTCCGTCCGGTCGCCGACGTCGCCGAGATCCTCGCGTACGCGCTGGAGCCCGCGAGCCAGGCGAGCGAGGCGAAGCCCACCGCCGCCTGACCCCACGCTGACGAGACCCTTGTCGCCCCTCGAGGAGACCGTTGCCGCCCCTGCCGAGGGGAGGTAACCCTCTCCTCAGGGGGCCGGCAGGGTCTCGTCAGCGTTGGAGGGCGGCGTAGGCCGGCTTGATGACGTCGTTGATCAGCACGAGGCGCTGGTCGAACGGGAGGAACGCCGACTTCATGGCGTTGACCGTGAACCACCGCAGGTCGTCGAGCTCGTAGCCGAAGGCGTCGACGAGCAGCTGGAGCTCGCGCGACATCGACGTGCCGCTCATCAGCCGGTTGTCGCAGTTGACCGTGACCCGGAAGCCGAGGTCCTTGAGCTTGCCGATCGGGTGGTCGGCGATCGAGGTCATGCCGGGCACCGCCTTGGTCTGCAGGTTGGACGACGGGCACATCTCGAGCGGGATGCGCCGGTCGCGGATGTAGGCCGCGAGGTCGCCCAGGACGGGGCCGCCCGGGGCGTCCCAGTCGATGTCGTCGACGATGCGCACGCCGTGACCGAGCCGCTCGGCTCCACAGCGCTGGATCGCCTGCCAGATGGACGGGAGCCCGAACGCCTCGCCGGCGTGGATCGTGAAGTGAGCGTTCTCGCGACGGAGGTACTCGAACGCCTCGAGGTGCAGGATCGGCGGGAAGCCGTCCTCGGCACCGGCGATGTCGAACCCGGCGACACCGCGTGTGCGGTACTCGACCACGATCTCGGCGATCTCGAGGCCACGCTTGGCGTGGCGCATTGCGGTGAGCAGCTGCCCCACCACGATCGGATGACCGAGCGCGGCGGCCTCCTCGCGTCCGGCGTCGATGCCGGCCTGCACGGCCTCGACGGCCTCGCGCAACGACAGCCCTGCGGACTGGTGCTGCTCGGGCGCCCAGCGCAGCTCGGCATAGACGCAGCCGTCGGTCGCGAGGTCGACGACCGACTCGCGGGCCACGCGAGCGAGGTCCTCGGGGCGCTGCATCACCGCGACGGTGTGGACGAACGTCTCGAGGTAGCGCACGAGCGAGCCTGAGCTCGATGCCTCCTCGAACCACACCCCCAGCGCCTCGGCGCCCTCGGCGGGCAGGTCGTGACCGATCTCGGCGGCTATCTCGACGATCGTCGCCGGCCTCACCCCACCGTCGAGGTGCTCGTGGAGGGCGACCTTGGGGGCCTGGGCGATCTGTTCGGAAGTGGCGCTCACAGGGTCATCGTGTCATGACGCCATCAGCAGGGTCACGGTCTCCGCGACGCAGGCCGGCTTGTCGCTGCCCTTGATCTCGACCGTGTGCTGCAACGTGGCCCGCTGGCCCTTGTCGATGTCCTCGACCGTCAGCAGCTCCACCCGGCTGCGCACCTTCGAGCCGACCTTGACCGGCGACACGAAGCGGACCTTGTTGAGCCCGTAGTTGACCCGCGCGACGTCGCCGGCGAAGGCGAAGACCTGGGCACCGAGGAACGGGAGCATCGAGAGCGTCAGGTAGCCGTGGGCGATCGTGGCCCCGAACGGGCCGTCGGCCGCGCGCTCGGGGTCGACGTGGATCCACTGACGATCACCCGTCGCGTCGGCGAACATGTCGATCCGGTCCTGCGTGATCGCGACCCACTCGCTGACGCCGAGCTCCTCGCCCGCCGCGTCGGCGATCTCCTTGCTGTTGTTCAAGATGCGCATCACACGAACCTAACCGATCCGGTCGATCACCACGGCAGGCCGCTCCGCGCCCGCTGCCCCCACGTCGTAGCCACCCTCCAGCGCCGCCATCGCACGATCGAAGCGCTCGGGCGTGTCGGTGTGCAGCGTCATGAGCGGCTGGCCGGCGGTGACGGTGTCGCCGGGCTTGGCGTGCATGACGACTCCGGCTGCGGCCTGCACCTGCTCGCCCGGGCGCGACCGCCCGGCGCCGAGGCGCCATGCGGCGACACCGACGGCCATCGCGTCGAGACGGGTCAGGGTGCCCGACTCGGGCACCGTGACGACGTGGGTCTCCTTGGCGGTCGGCAGCGGTGCGTCCGGGTCTCCCCCCTGCGCCGAGATCATCCGCTTCCAGACGTCCATCGCCGCACCGGACGCCAGCACGTCGGCGGGGTCCTTGTCGTCCTTGCCGGCCGCGGCCAGCATCTCGCGCGCGAGCGCGACCGTGAGCTCGACGACGTCCTGCGGACCCCCACCGGCCAGCACCTCGACGGACTCCGCGACCTCGCACGCGTTGCCGGCGGTGAGGCCCAGCGGCGTCGACATGTCGGTGAGCAGGGCGACGGTCGTCACGCCGGCATCGGTGCCCAGCGCGACCATCGTCTCGGCGAGCTCACGCGCCATCGCGACGTCCTTCATGAACGCGCCGGAGCCGGCCTTGACGTCGAGCACCAGGGAGCCGGTGCCCTCGGCGATCTTCTTGCTCATGATCGAGCTGGCGATCAGCGGGATCGCCTCGACGGTGCCGGTGACGTCACGCAGCGCGTAGAGCTTCTTGTCGGCGGGAGCGAGCCCCGCACCGGCGGCGCAGATGACCGCGCCGACATCCTCCAGCTGGGCCATCATCTCGTCGTTGGTCAGCGCGGCGCGCCAGCCGGGGATCGCCTCGAGCTTGTCGAGCGTGCCGCCGGTGTGGCCGAGGCCGCGGCCGGACAGCTGCGGGACGGCGACACCGCAGGCCGCGACGAGCGGCGCGAGCGGCAGCGTGATCTTGTCGCCCACGCCTCCAGTCGAGTGCTTGTCGGACGTCGCCCACGACAGGGACGAGAAGTCCATGCGCTCGCCGCTGGCGATCATCGCGTTGGTCCAGCGCGAGATCTCGCGGCGGTTCATGCCGTTGAGCAGGATGGCCATCGCGAGGGCCGACATCTGCTCGTCGGCCACGACACCGCGGGTGTAGGCGTCGACGACCCAGTCGATCTGCGGGTCGGTGAGCTCGTGCTTGTCGCGCTTCGCGGCGATGACCTCGACCGCGTCAAAGTTCTCCGTCATGGTTGCTCCTCAGGTGGTGACGTCGATGCGCTCGAAGCCGCGCAGCACCCAGGTGGGGCGGCGCGGCGGCTCGCCGACCAGTCGCAGCGTCGGATAGCGGTCGAGCAGGGTCTGGATGCTGATCTGCAGCTCGAGCCGCGCCAGCGGCGCCCCGAGGCAAAAATGCAGTCCCATGCCGAAGCCGACGTGGGGGTTGGGGTCGCGGCCGACGTCGAACGCGTCGGCGGCCTCGAACACCGCCGCGTCGCGGTTGGCCGAGCCCATCAGGCAGGCGATCCGCTCGCCGGAACGGATCAGCTGGCCGGCGACCTCGACATCTGCTGTCGCGGTCCGCTCGAAGAGCTGCAGGGGCGCGTCGAAGCGGATGAGCTCCTCCAGCGCGACCTCGACCGACACCTCGCCGCCGGTGATGCGCGCCATCTGGTCGGGGTGCTGCAGCAGGGCGTGGAACCCGTTGCCGAAGACGTTGACCGACGCCTCGTGCCCCGCGTTGAGCAGCAGCACGACCGACGCCACCAGCTCGTCGTCGCTGAGCCGGGTGCCCTCGTCACGGGCCTCGATGAGATCGGTGATGAGGTCGTCGCCCGGTGCGCTGCGGCGCAGCTCCACGACGCCACGGACGTAGTCGGAGAACGCCGTGCTCGCCTCGATCGCCGCCTTCTTGGTCAGGGCGCCGACGTTGGGCTCGTACATGTGCACGATCGCCTGCGACCAGTCACGCAGGCGGACGTGGTCCTCGCGCGGCACGCCGAGCAGGTCGGCGATGACGAAGACCGGCATCGGCTCGGCATAGTCGCCGAGCAGGTCGAACTGCTCCCCCAGGTCGTCGACCATCGACGCAGCGAGCTGCTCGATGCGCGGCCGCATCCGCTCGACGTGCCCGCGCCCAAAAGCTTTCGAGACCAACCCGCGCAATCGACGGTGGACCTGATCTTCGTTCTCCATCATCTGGTTGCGGTGCAGCGCGTTGAACGGCTCCATCTGCGACGCCGGCTCCCAGTCGCTCCACAGCCGCCCGAAGGCCCGGTTGCGGAGCACCTGGCTGACCGCATCGTGGGTCGTCGCCAGCCACACCCCCATGGGCTCGTGCCACAGGACGGGACCGTTGGCCCGCAGTGCCGCCAGGACCGGGTAGGGGTCGCGGAGGAACGCCGGCGAGCCGGGGTCGAGCTGGACGGCGTAGCGCGTCACCGGTCCGCCGGATCGTGCTGGGCCAGGTTCTCGGCGCCGAACGCGTCGGGGAACACCTGGTCCATGGTCTTGACGCCGCCGGGCGTCATGAGCTGCATGTCGGGGCCGCCGTTCTCCCAGAGCAGCTGACGGCAGCGGCCGCACGGCATGAGGGCCGCGCCCTGCGCGTCGACGCAGGCCACCGCGACGAGCCGGCCGCCGCCGGTCGAGTGCAGCGCCGACACCATGCCGCACTCCGCGCACAGCGCCACGCCGTAGGCCGCGTTCTCGACGTTGCAGCCGAGCACGACACGGCCGTCGTCGACGAGCCCCGCGACGCCCACCTTGTAGTTGGAGTAGGGCGCATAGGCCCGCCCCATGACCTCGGTCGCGTACTTGGTCAGCGACGCCCAGTCGATCGGGTCGTCCGGACCGTTGATTCCCAGTGCCATCAGATCTCCCGTGCCACTTAGCCGGCACTTCCTCGTCGATAGGACTTGCCGTCGGCTGCCGGCATGCGGAGCCGTTGCGCTCCCAGCGCCAGCACGAACAAGGTCGTGATGTAGGGCGTCATGACCGTGAACTCGCGCGGCACGCTGTCGGTGGCCAGGAACCAGACCATCACCACGACACCGATGACGGCGACGACCAGCGCCCCCCGCACCTGCTTGCGGACCGCCCGGAACGCGGCGAAGGCCAGGAGTCCGAGGGCGACCAGCAGCAGCAGCGCGTGGACCGACTGCGTGTCGCGCAGGCGCAGCGAGTCGGTGTAGCCGAACGTCAGCGCGCCGGCCAGCAGGCCGCCCGGGCGCCAGTTGCCGAAGATCATCGCCGCGAGGCCGATGTAGCCACGACCGCCGGTCTGGCCGGTGCTGAAGCCGCTGGACGACACGAGGGCCAGGAAGCCACCACCGATGCCCGCCAGGGCGCCCGAGATGAGCACCGCGATGTACTTGTAGAGGTAGACGTTGACGCCGAGCGTCTCGGCCGCCTGCGGGTTCTCGCCGCACGAGCGGAGCCGCAGCCCGAACGAGGTGCGCCACAGGACCACGGCCGACACCACGACGAGCGCGAACATCACCAGGCTCAGGCTCGAGATGTTGGTCGTGAGCGCCTGGATGAACGAGGCGACGTCCGAGACGAAGAACCAGTGGCGGTCGGCCACGTCCTTGGCCAGGTCGGACACCCCGGGGATCGTGATCTGGGTCGGCGCCTCCAGCCCGTTGAGCTGGCGGGGACCGCCACCCTCGTAGTCGGGGAAGACCGCCTCCGCGAGGTACGTCGCCGCGCCCGCGCCGATCAGGTTGATCGCCACGCCCGACACGATGTGGTCGACCCCGAAGGTCACCGTCGCGATGGCGTGCAGCAGCCCTCCGACGAGCCCCAGGATGGCCGCGCCGATGATGCCGACCCAGGGGCCGTAGTGATAGGTGAAGAAGGCCGCGCCCCACGTGCCGAGGATCATCTGCCCCTCGAGGCCGATGTTGACGACGCCGGCCCGCTCGGCCCAGAGACCGCCGAGGGCCGCCGCCAGGATCGGGCAGGTCGCGATGATCGCGGCGCGGATCGTGCCGGCCCCGGTCAGGTCGTCGGTGTCGGTCACGATACGGACGAACGACACGACGCCGATGCCGATCAGGCCGATGTAGAGCCAGCTCTTGGTGAGCCGCTCGACGATCGTGCGCTTGGTCGAGGTTGCCGTTGCGGTGCTCATGCGGTGGCCTCCCGTGCCTCGGCCAGCTCACGGCTGACCGCTCGTTGCTCGAGCCGGGTGCGCCATCGGCGCACCACCTCGTACGTCACGACGACCGCGAGGACCGCGACGCCCTGCGTGATCTGGACGATGCTCGGCGACACGTCGGTGCTGAATGTGAGGTCGTTGGACTTGACGGACAAGAAGGCGAACAGCAGCGCGCCGAACAGCATCCCCAGGGGGCGGTTGCGGCCCAGCAGCGCCACGGCGATGCCGAGGAAGCCGAGGCCCACCTGGAACGAGGTGCCGTAGTTGCGGGCCCCGCCGAACAGCGCCGGCAGCCAGATCAGGCCGGCGACCGCGCCCGAGAGCATCATCGAGACCAGGATCATCCGCTTGGGGTTGATGCCGCTGGCCAGGGCCGCGCTCTCGGACTGTCCACTCGCGCGCAGGTCGTAGCCGAAGCGGGTCTTGTTGAGCAGCACCCAGAAGCCGACGCCGACCAGGACCGCGATGATCGACAGCGCCCAGATCTCACCGTCCCGGTCCTCGAACGGCGCGAAGCCACCCAGCGTGCTGCCGGGCTCGAGGTTCTTGGTGTGGACGGTGTTGCCTTCCTTGACGCCGTAGTTGTTGAGGAAGTAGCCCACCAACGTCACGGCGATCGCGTTGAGCATGATCGTCGAGATGACCTCGCTGACCCCTCGGGTCGTCTTGAGGATGCCGGCGATGCCCGACCACGCGGCGCCCACGACCATCGCGACGATGATCGACGCGGCGACGTTGGCGAACCCACCGAGGTAGGCGGCTCCTGCGAACGAGGCCGCCGCGAACGAGGCGATCGTGTACTGGCCCTCGAGGCCGATGTTGAACAGGCCCATCCGGAAGCCGATCGCTGCTGCCACCGCGGCGATGTAGATCATCGCGGTCTGGTTGACGATGTCGACCCGCAGGCGGGGCTTGGGCATCTCGAACATCGTCGACCAGAACTCGCCCGGCGAGCTGCCGACGGCCGCGATGACCGCGGTCGTCACCAGGATGCTGAGGATGATCGCGATGGCCGGCGCGAGCAGCGCCAGCCCGATCGTCTTGGGGTTGAAGGACGTCATGCTGCCTCGCCTCCGGTCATGGCCGTGCCGAGGTCCTGCGGCGTGACCTTCGACGGCTCGAACGTGCCGACGAAGCGTCCGCGCAGGATCACCTGGATCGTGTCGGAGAGGCCGATGAGCTCGTCGAGGTCGGCCGAGATGAGCAGCACCGCGAGACCGGCTCGGCGCGCCCGCTTGATGTGGTCCCAGATCGCGGCCTGGGCGCCGACGTCGACGCCGCGCGTGGGGTGGGACGCGATGAGCAGGACCGGGTCACCGCTCATCTCACGCCCGACGATCAGCTTCTGCTGGTTGCCGCCGGACAACGCCCGGGCGGGCGTGTCGATGCCGGGCGCGCGGACGTCGTAGTCGGCGACGATGCGCTCGGTGTCCTGGCGAGCGCCCTTGCGGTTGATCCACATGCCCTTGGCGCTGGGCGGACGGGTCTGGTGACCGAGGATCCGGTTCTCCCACAGCGGCGCGTCGAGCAGCAGGCCGTGACGGTGCCGGTCCTCGGGGATGTAGCCGATGCCGGCCTCGCGCAGCTGGCGCGTGTGCCAGTGGGTGACGTCCTGGTCGCCGAGCTTGATCGTGCCGGCCGACGGGATGCGCATGCCCATGATCGTCTCGACGAGCTCGGACTGTCCGTTGCCCTCGACGCCCGCGATGCCCAGCACCTCGCCGCGCCGGATCTTCAGCGACAGGTCGGTCAGGAGGTTGCGGCCGAACTCGTCGGTGAGGGTCACGCCGTCGAGCGAGAGCTCGACCGTGTCGGTGACGGTCGACTCCTCCGTCTCGGGCGAGGGCAGCTCGGAGCCGACCATGAGCTCGGCGAGCTGACGCTTGGTGGCCGTGTGCGAGTCGGCGGTGCCGACCGTCGTGCCACGGCGCATGACGGTGATGTCGTCGGCGATCGCGAGGACCTCGTCGAGCTTGTGCGAGATGAACAGCACGGAGTTGCCGGCGTCCTTGAGCTCGCGCAGGTTGACGAACAACGCCTCGACCTCCTGCGGCACGAGCACCGCGGTGGGCTCGTCGAGGATGATGATGCGGGCGCCGCGGTAGAGCACCTTGGCGATCTCGAGGCGCTGGCGGGCCGCCACGCCGAGCTTCTCGACCAGCACGTCGGGGTCGAGGTCGAAGCCGAACCGGTCGGAGATGCGCCGGATCTCGGTGCGGGCGGCGTCGCCGATGCCGTGCAGCTTCTCGGCGCCGAGCACCATGTTCTCGAGCACCGTGAGGTTGTCGGCGAGCATGAAGTGCTGGAAGACCATGCCCACACCGGCGTCGATCGCCTCGGTGGGCGACTTGAGGACGACGTCCTTGCCCTCGATCGTGATCGTGCCGTCGTCGGGGCGCTGGACCCCGTAGAGGATCTTCATGAGCGTCGACTTGCCGGCGCCGTTCTCACCGATCAGGGCGTGGACCGTGCCCGACCGGATCGTCACATCGACATCGTGGTTGGCGATCACTCCGGGGAATCGTTTGCCGATCCCTCGCAGCTGAACCGCGTCAACATCAGACGGCACGGACACTCCCTACGTACGACTTTCGTGGCTCTGCGTGAGCCGTGGACAGACAGGACGAACCTGGGCTGAACGCTACCGCGCCAGCCCAGGTTCGTCGCCGGATGCTGCTGATGCTGCTACGGCTTGGTCGGAACCTTGATCTCGCCGCCGATGATCTTGTCCTTGTAGCCGTCGATGTCGGCCGCGATGTCGTCGACGAAACCGCCGGACTTCGAGTAGCCGACGCCGTCTGCCTTCAGGTCGTAGACCGTGTAGCTGACGAGCGCCTTGCCCTCGTCGATCGACTTCGCGAAGTCGTACGTCGCCGTGTCGACGCGCTTGAGCATCGACGTGAGGATGAACGGCTTCTGTGCGTCGGTCGCGGTGAGGTACTGGTCGGAGTCGACACCGATCGCGTAGTTGCCCTCGCCGGCCTCGACAGCAGCGTCGAAGACGCCCGAGCCCGAGCCACCGGCTGCGTGGTAGACCACGTCGGCGCCCTTGTCGAACTCGCCCGTCGCGGCGGCCTTGCCACCGGCCGGGTCACCGAATCCGGCGAGGTCCGACTCCTGGATGTAGGCGACCTCGACCTTGATGTCGGGGTTGGCTGCCTTGGCACCCGCGGTGTAGCCGGCCTCGAACTTCTGGATGAGGTCGTTGTTGACGCCACCGACGAAGCCGATAGTGCCGGACTTGCTCTTCTCGGCGGCGGCGACGCCGACCAGGAAGGAGCCCTGCTCCTCGGCGAAACCGAGGTAGGCGACGTTGTCGTTGGCGGTCTCGTCGGGGTCGAAGCCGTCGATCACGGCGAAGTTGACCTCGGGGAAGTCAGGAGCGACCGCGTTGACCGACTCGCTGTAGGCGAAGCCGACGCCGATGATGGCGGTGGCGCCGTTCTCGGCCATGTTGCGGAGGCGGTCCTCACGTGCGGACTCGGCCTCACCGTCGGTGGCCTCGCCCTCGATGCACGTGGCGTCGAAGTCGGTGACGGCCTTCTCGAGGCCGGCGTAGGCGGAGTCGTTGAACGACTGGTCGCCACGACCGCCGACGTCGTACGCCAGGCCGATCTTGGGTCCGTCGCCGTCAGCGGTCTTGCAGACGTCGTCGCTGGCAGCGGGCTTGTCGCCTCCGCCACCTTCGCTGTCGCTGCCTCCACAGCCCGCGAGAGCAAGCGCGGCGACGGCGGCAACAGCGGAAAGCTTGGTCAATCGACGCAAAATTCCTCCTCAGTACGGAGCCGGGAGCCCGGCACTCGAGACGACCCTAATGTCCCGGTGGGTCGTTCGGGAGTGGGTCGGAGGGATTGGCGGCGGCCGTAACCGATTCTTCACCTCAGGGCGTCGAAGGGGCCTGCGGATCAGCTGATTGCGGCCATCGCGAGGACCTTCGCCCCTACCGCGATGGCGCGTTCGTCGACCCGCAGGTTGCCCTGGTGCAGGTCGTACGTGGGCCCGTCGGGCGTGCGGGTGCCCAGACGCCCCATGGCGCCCGGGACGGCCTCGACGTACCAGGCGAAGTCCTCGCCGCCGAGGCTCTGCGCGGTCGACGCGACGCCGCCGGGACCGACCGCCTGGGCCACCGCGCGGCGCAGGATCTCGGTGGCACCGAAGTCGTTGACGACGGGTGGGACGCCGCGGGTGTAGGTGACGTCGGCGCTGACGCCGAAGGGCTCGATGATGTCGCTGATCAGGCCGCGCACGAGGTGCTCGGCCTGGTGCCACGCGGCGGCGTCGAGCATCCGCAGCGTGCCGCTGAGCTCACCCGTGGACGGGATGACGTTGGCGGCGTTGCCGGAGTGGATCTGGCCCCACACCATGCTGGCTCCGGCGCGCGGGTCGAAGCGGCGCGACAGCACCGCGGGCAGCTGGGTCAGCAGGCTGCCCAGGGCGTACGTGAGGTCCTCGGTGAGGTGGGGCCGGGACGTGTGACCGCCGCGGCCGCTGAGCTGCACCGTGATGTGGTCGGACGCGCCGGTGATGGGGCCTTCGCGCAGGCCGACCTGGCCGACGTCGAGCGACGGGTCGCAGTGCAGGGCGAAGATGCGCGAGACACCCTTCAGCGCTCCGGCAGCCAGCAGCTTGAGCGCGCCGCCGGGCATGACCTCCTCGGCCGGCTGGAAGATCAGCCGGACGCGCACGGGCAGACGGTGCTCGGCGTGCGCGTGCGAGAGAGCCACCGCGGCACCCAGCAGCGCCGAGACGTGGACGTCGTGGCCGCAGGAGTGCGAGACACCGGGGACGGTCGACTTCCAGGGGTCCTGCGACGTGTCGACGACCGGCAGCGCGTCGAGGTCGGCCCGCAGCGCCACGATCGGCCCCTCGTCCGGACCGATCTCGGCCATCAGGCCCGTGCCCTCGAACCGTTCGTAGGAGATGCCGCTCTTGTCCATCCACATCGCGACGACGTCGGTCGTCCGCTCCTCCTGCCACGAGAGCTCGGGATAGGAGTGCAGGTCACGGCGCACCTCGATGAGGTCAGGCGTGACCACATCGATGGATCGTGCGAGCGACTCGACCAAGGACATTCCCTCAGGGTATCGCTGATTCGATCAGCGGGACTCCAGCGTCTGGCGGATCTCCTCGACCGTCTCGTCGGCGAGCGCGTCGAGCTTGGGCTTGACCACCAGGGGCGCGACGAGCTTGACGATGCCGTGGAACTCGAAGTCGGCGCGGTAGTGGATCTGGGTCCGGTCGCCGTCACGCGTGAACGTCATGGAGTCGGTCGCCGTCGCGGTCTTGTTGGTGCCGCGGGCCGAGAAGAACGTCGGACGGTCGAACCCGATCGTCTCGTACGACAGCTCGGTCTCGCGCCCCATGAACTGCGACCGGTTCTCGTAGGTCGTGCCGAGGCCGCCGTCACCTGCCGTGCGGGTGGTCTGGATGGTTCCCGGGTCCCACTCGTTCGTGTTCTCGAAGTTGCTGAGGTAGTCGAAGACGTCCTCGATGGACCTCGACACCGTGAATGTCCGCTCGACGTGCATTCCGCCAGCGTAGGTCCCGCAGGCTCGCCCGCAACTCCTCCAGCTGCTCGTCCTGCCGGTGGAGGTACCAGGCAGTGGCGAGGGCGATGCCCACGAGCGTCAGCCCTCCCCCGCCGATCAGCATCCACCGGGCGCCGAACGTCTCGCCGACCCAGCCGACGAGCGGCGCCCCGAACGGCGTCCCGCCCATGAAGACCATGAGGTAGAGCGCCGCGACGCGTCCGCGCATCATGGGGCTCGACGTCAGCTGGATCGTGGCGTTGGCCGAGGTGATCATCGTCAGGGCGCAGAGGCCGAGCAGCGGCAGCACGGCTGCAAACGTCGTGTAGGTCGGCATGAGCCCGGCGACGATCTCGACGACGCTGAACGAGGCTCCCGCGATGACGACGAAGCGCAGCCTCGGACGGGCCCGCCGGGCGGCCAGGAGCGCGCCGGCCAGCGAGCCGACAGCCATGATCGAGGCCAGCAGGCCGTACTCCCCCGCACCCTTGCCGAAGACGTCCGTCGCCATCAGGGCGCTCGTCATCTGGAAGTTCATGCCGAACGTGCCGACGAAGAACACGCAGGTCAGGATCAGGACGAGGTCAGGACGCGAGCGGACGTACGTGACGCCGTCGCGGACTGCGTGCTTGCGCGTGCCGGTGACGGCCGACGGCCTCAGCAGGCTGCCGTCGAGCAGCTGCAGCGACGTCAGCACGGCGAGATAGCTCACGGCGTTGACCAGGATGACCCATCCGGCCGCCTCGACGCCCGACCCGAGTGCAGCGATCAGGACCCCGGCGACGGCCGGGCCGATCATGCGCGCGAGGTTGAACGACGCGGAGTTGAGCCCGACGGCGTTCGCGAGGTCCTCCTTGCCGACGATCTCGACGACGAACGACTGGCGGGCCGGCGCGTCGAACGCCGTGCCGATGCCGAACACGAACGCCAGGACGTACACGTGCCAGGCCTGCACCACACCTGTGACCGCGAGGACGCCGAGCAGTGCCGCCGGGAGCGCCATGGCGACCTGGGTGCAGCGCAGCACCGTGCGCTTGGGCACCCGATCGGCCACGACGCCGGCGATCGGCGAGAAGAGCAGGGCGGGCAGCAGCTGCAGGCCCGTCGTGACGCCCAGGGCCGTGCCGCTGTTGGTCAGCTGCAGGACCAGCCAGTCCTGGCCGATCCGCTGCATCCAGGTGCCGGTGTTGGAGACGATCGCGCCGAGGATGTAGATGCGGTAGTTGCGCACCGCCAGCGCGCTGAACGTGGGACTCAACTCTGTGCGAGCCGTTCGAGCAGCGCGGCAGCCTCCCTCAGCGTCGCGCGTTCATCGGTCGTCAGCTCGGCGAGACGGTGGCCGAGCCACAGGTCGCGCCGGGTGCGCTCCTCGGCGAGCACGGCGTCACCCTTGTCGGCGAGCGAGATGAGCACCTGCCGTCCGTCGTCGGGGTGCGGCTCGCGGATCGCCAGGCCCTCGTCGACGAGGTGGGTCAGGGTGCGGGTGATGGACGGCGGGCGGACGCGCTCGTGGGCCGCGATCGCACTGGGCGTCGCCGGGCCGATCTTGAGGACCGCTCCGAGCACCGACAGCTGGGTCGGCGTCAGGTCGCTCTGGCGCTCCTGCCGGAGCCGACGGTTCATCCGCGCCACCGATCGGGCGAGCTGGTGGGCATCAGTGGGCATATCATTAGCATAACAAATTACCCACGCTAACCAAAACGCTGACGAGACCGTTTCCGCCCCTCCAGGAGAGCCTTTCCGCCCCTCTGCAGGGCGGAAACGGTCTCGTCGAGGGGCGGCAAAGGTCTCCTCACCGGGAGGGGTCAGGTGAGGCGTTCGCGGAGGAACTCGACGACCCGCGTGCGGGCCGCGAGGGCCTGGTTGCCCTCGACCTCGCGGACCTCGGCCGTCAGGACCGAGTGGGCGGTCTTCGAGAACCCTCCGGCGTTGCCCTTCGAGGAGTCGAGCTCGATGACCTCGAAGGCATCGCCGAGGTGCTCGGTCAGTGCGGCGAACCGCCGGGGTGACACCGCCTTGTCCTCGCTGAACCGCAGGCCCATGACACACAGGCCGTCGTCCTTGACGCGGGCCTTGATCGTCGCGAGCTCGTCGGTCGACAGCCCCACGTCGGCCTGACGCGCACCGCCGATCGGGAACGGCACCGACGGCTGGCTCATGACCGGAGCGATGACCGCATCGTCGACGGCAGCGGCGAGCGCGAACCCGCCCGTGAAGCACATGCCGATGACGCCGACGCCGTGACCGGGGGTGCGGCCGTCGAGGTCACGGGCCACGGCGCGCAGGAACTCGCTGATCGGCCGGGCCGACTTCGTGGCGAACGCCCGGAACTCCGCCGACACGCACAGCCTCGCGACGACGCCCAGCACGTAGGGCGCGGACATCGCCCTGCCCGGCGTGCCGAACGGCGAGGGGACGACCACCGTGAACCCCTGGCCGACGAGGTGGTCGGCCAGACCCAGCACCTCGGGCGTCATCCCGGGGATCTCCGGGATGAGGACGACGCCGGGGCCGCTGCCCTTCTCGTAGCAGTCGTGGGTCAGCCCGCCCCCGGTGAAGGACGACACCACCCATCCGTCGAGCGTGGACGTGGGCGCAGAGGTCATGCCCGCAGCCTAGGGCTACGGGCATGACGTCGCTGGGCAGGAAGGAGCTCTAGGCCTTGCCCTTGGCGAGCGCTCCGAGGAGGTCGCGGTTGAGCCGGCTGATCGTGTCGAGCGGGATGCCCTTGGGGCACGACGCCGTGCACTCACCGATGTTGGTGCAGCCGCCGAAGCCCTCGTGGTCGTGCTGCTCGATCATGCCGATGACGCGCGAGTCGCGCTCGGGCTGACCCTGCGGCAACAGGCCCAGGTGCGTGATCTTGGCAGCCGTGAAGAGCATGCCCGAGCCGTTGGGGCACGCCGCGACGCACGCGCCGCAGCCGATGCAGGTGGCCGACTCGAACGCGTGGTCCGCGTCCTCCTTCGGCACCGGCAGGTTGTTGGCCTCGGGCGCCGATCCGGTCGGCGCCGAGATGAAGCCACCGGCCTGGATGATCCGGTCGAAGGCCGAGCGGTCGACGACGAGGTCCTTGACGACCGGGAACGCACCCGCGCGCCACGGCTCGATGTCGATGACCGCACCGTCCTCGAAGCTGCGCATGTGCAGCTGGCAGGTCGTAGTGGTCTGCGGGCCGTGGGCCTGACCGTTGATCACGACGCCACACGCACCGCAGATGCCCTCACGGCAGTCGTGGTCGAAGGCGATGGGGTCGTCACCGGACAGCGTGAGCTGCTCGTTGAGGACGTCCAGCATCTCCAGGAAGGACATGTGCTCACTGACGTTCTCGACGCCGTACGTGACCATCTTTCCCTTGTCGTCGGCGTTCTTCTGACGCCAGACACGCACGGTGATGTTCACTTGTAGCTCCTCGACTTCATCTCGACGTACTCGTACTCCAGTGGTTCCTTGTGCAGCGTGGGCTGCTTGTCGCCGAACTCCCAGGCCGAGACGTAGGCGAACTCGTCGTCGTGGCGCAGGGCCTCGCCGTCCTCGGTCTGGCTCTCCGCGCGGAAGTGACCGCCGCACGACTCGCGCCGGTTGAGCGCGTCGATGCACATGAGCTCGCCGAGCTCGAAGAAGTCGGCGACGCGGCCGGCCCGCTCGAGCGTCTGGTTGAGCTCCTCGTTGACACCCGTGACCTTGACGTTGGCCCAGAAGTCGGTCTTGAGGTCACGGATCATGCCGATGGCCTTGGTCAGGCCCTCCTCGGTGCGCTCCATGCCGCAGTAGTCCCACATGATCTGGCCGAGCTCCTTGTGGTACGAGTCCACGGTGCGCGTGCCGTTGATCGACAGCAGGGTCGAGATCCGGTTCTCGACGGCAGCCTTGGCCTCCAGCACCGCCGGGTGGTCGTCGGCGACCTTCTCGTACGGTCCGTCGGCCAGGTAGTTGGCCAGCGTGTAGGGCAGCACGAAGTAGCCGTCGGCCAGTCCCTGCATGAGCGCCGAGGCACCCAGGCGGTTGGCGCCGTGCTCGGAGAAGTTGGCCTCTCCGGCGACGAACAGACCGGTCAGGTTGCTCTGCAGGTCGTAGTCGACCCACAGCCCGCCCATCGTGTAGTGCACGGCCGGGTAGATGCGCATCGGCTCGGAGTAGGGGTCCTCACCGGTGATCTGCGCGTACATGTCGAACAGGTTGCCGTACTTGGCCTCGACGGCCGGGCGACCCAGACGCTCGATCGCGTCGGCGAAGTCGAGGTAGACGCCCAGACCGCCGGGACCGACACCCTTGCCGGCGTCGCACTGGTACTTGGCGGCCCGCGAGGCGATGTCACGCGGCACCAGGTTGCCGAACGCCGGGTAGATGCGCTCGAGGTAGTAGTCGCGCTCGTCCTCGGGGATCTGGCTGGCGACGCGGTCGTCACCGAGCTTTGCGGGCACCCAGATGCGGCCGTCGTTGCGCAGCGACTCCGACATGAGGGTCAGCTTGGACTGGTAGTCACCGGAGACCGGGATGCACGTCGGGTGGATCTGCGTGTAGCAGGGGTTCGCGAAGTAGGCACCCTTGCGGTGGGCACGCCACGTCGCGGTCGTGTTGCAGCCCATCGCGTTGGTCGACAGGAAGAACACGTTGCCGTAGCCGCCCGAGGCCAGCACGACGGCGTCGGCCGTGTGGGTCTCGATCTCGCCGGTGACCATGTCGCGGACGATGATGCCGCGGGCCCGCTCGACGCCGTTGGCGTCGGGCACCATGATCAGCTCGAGCATCTCGTGGCGCGTGTTCATCTCGACCGTGCCGGCCGCGATCTGACGCTCGAGGGCCTGGTAGGCGCCGATCAGCAGCTGCTGGCCGGTCTGTCCGCGGGCATAGAAGGTGCGGGAGACCTGCACGCCGCCGAACGAACGGTTGTCGAGCAGTCCGCCGTACTCACGGGCGAACGGGACGCCCTGCGCGACGCACTGGTCGATGATGTTCACCGACACCTGCGCGAGGCGGTAGACGTTGGACTCGCGGGCGCGGAAGTCGCCACCCTTGACCGTGTCGTAGAACAGGCGGTAGATGCTGTCGCCGTCGTTGCGGTAGTTCTTGGCGGCGTTGATGCCACCCTGCGCAGCGATCGAGTGCGCGCGGCGGGGGCTGTCCTGGTAGCAGAAGCTCCGGACGTGGTAGCCGGCCTCACCGAGCGTGGCGGCCGCCGAGGCACCCGCGAGGCCCGTGCCCACGACCAGGACGCTGAGCTTGCGGCGGTTGGCCGGGTTGACGAGCTTGGCGTTGAACTTGCGATCGTCCCAGCGCTTCTCGATGGGGCCCGACGGCGCCTTGAGGTCCACGATGTCCTCGCCGACGGCGTGGAACTGCTCGGACGGGTTCTTGTACGGCTCGGTGATGGTCATGATCCGGCTCCGAAGAAGAAGATGGCGAAGGGGACGGTGAGGAAGCCGCCCGCGATCAGCACGGCCAGCCCGATGGACACGGCCGTGATGCGCGACGAGCGGCGGGTCGAGCTGTGGTTCTGGCCGAGGGTCGTCAGCGCGCTCCAGAAGCCGTGCGCGAGGTGGAAGCCCACCGCGACGAGGCCGATCGTGTAGAGCAGGACGACCCACCACAGCTCGAAGCCGTTGACGACGCGCTCGTACTTGCTGTCGGAGGCGCCGCCGGGCGACAGCCAGTTGGGCAGCATCTGTGCGACGTGGCCGATGATGAACAGCAGCAGGATGATGCCGCCCCAGCGCATCGTGAACGAGGCGTAGCTGCGCTGGTAGCCGGTCTTGTTCTGCTTGGTCTGGTAGCGCGTGTTGCCGACGTAGCCGGCCGCGACCTTGTTGCGGCGCCACAGCGTGATGGCCGCGTAGACGTGGACGACCAGCGCACCGACCAGCACGACGCGCAGGATCCACAGCGCGCCCTCGTGCGGGAGGTACGGGTAGAGGATGTCGTCGAGCCCCTCGAGGTAGCTGTCGAACTTCTCCGGCCCCTGGAAGAACTTCAGGTTGCCGTACGCATGGACGAGCAGGTAGCCGAGCATGATCAGGCCCGACACCGCCATCGAATACTTCAGGGCGACGGTGGAACGCTTCGCCGACGGTCGCTTCGCAGTTTGGGTAGTTGCCACAAACACACAGTAGAACCGATCGACGATTCACGCTAAGTCTTGTTGAGGCTCACCTTCATAGCCAAAGGCTATGACACACTTGACCCGTGCAGATCCACCAGCTCGCGTACTTCGTGGCCGTCGCCCGCACCCGTCACTTCACCCGTGCCGCCGAGATGACGGGTGTGTCGCAGCCCACACTCTCCAAGCAGATCCGGGTGCTCGAGAACTCGCTCGGTGCGCCGCTGTTCGTCCGGGACCGCGGCGGCATCGAGCTGACCAGCGCCGGCGAGGCGCTCCTCCCCCACGCGCAGCGCATCCTCATCGACGTCGAGAGCGCCGAGCGGACGGTGCACGAGGTCGCGAGCCTGCGACGCGGACGCGTGCGGCTCGGCGCGACGCCGTCCCTGTGCGACGGGCTGCTGCCCGAGGCGCTGACCCGCTTCCACGAGGCGTACCCCGCGATCGACCTCGAGGTGCAGGAGGCCGGCTCGCGCGTGCTGACCCGCGAGCTGTCCCAAGGCCGACTCGACGTGGCTCTGCTGATCGTCCCGCTGCACTCCGGCGACCCCGACATCGAGACCACGCCGCTGCTGCGGGAGCGGCTCGTGCTGGCCAGTCCCGTCGACGCCGACATGCCCGACCGCATGGACGTCAGCGACCTGCGCGACCTGCCGCTCGTGATGTTCCGCGAGGGCTACGACCTGCGCGACGTCACGCTGCGAGCCTGCACCGCTGCGGGGTTCGAGCCCCGACTGGCCGTGGAGGGTGGGGAGATGGGCGCCGTGCTGCGGTTCGTCCAGGCGGGCCTGGGGCACGCGGTCGTCCCGAGCATGGTGCTCGCGACCCGCCCCCAGCTCCGGGCGACCGAGCTGGTCAACCCGCCGCTCGACCGGGTCATCGCCCTGGCCCACCGCAGCTCCGAGGCGCTGCCGCTGGCCGCACAGGCGTTCAAGGCCGACCTGATCGATCACCTCACGACCTTCGGAACCGGGGGCCTCACCGGGGTCTGAGTCGCTAGCATCGGACCATGCGCCTCCCCGTCGTCGCCGCCGCGGCTCTCGCCCTGACGCTCGGCGCGTGCGGCGGTGGTGACGACCGAGGCCCGACGGACCCGCTCTCGAAGGAGTCGGCACGCAAGGCGCTCATCACCAGCGACGACATGCCCTACTCCTGGAAGATCGACCTCGACTCCGGCGTCGCGTTCAAGGGCGCCGTGACCAAGGGACCCGCCGAGTGCAACGAGGTGCTCGACCAGAAGATCACCGCCCCGGTCGTCCAGAAGGCCGCGTTCAAGGCGTCGGACGCCGGACCGTTCTTCGCCGAGACCATCACCTCCTTCCAGGGCGCCGGTGCGACGCAGGACTTCGACACCGGCGTCGAGCGCCTCGGTCGCTGCACGGCGTTCACGGTCGAGAACAAGGACGGCCGCTCGCTCAAGATGCGCGTCGAGAAGGTCGGCGAGCCCGACCTCGGCGACCGGGCCGTCGAGTACAACATCGGCGGCCGGGTCGAGGGCGTCTCGTTCAGGATGAACCTCGTCGTCGCCCAGGTCGGCCAGACCGTCGTCGGCGTGACGCGCTACGCCATCGAGGACGAGATGCCGCAGGCCAGGTTCACGGCCCTGGCCGAGCTCGCGGTCGAGCGGGTCGTCGCGCAGTCCTAGCGACGGGTCAGGGCAGCTCCGGGCCGAGCGGGAAGGCACGTTGCGGCACCCAGCCCGACTCGTCCTCGTGGTGGTAGAGCGCGAACTCGCTGACCGTGAACTGGCACTCGAAGTCGCGCAGCTCGTCGTAGGCCCGGTCGAGGCGACCGTCGTCGAGATTGTGGGCGACCGTCACGTGCGGGTGGAACGGGAACTCCGGCTCCGGGCTGTGCAGCGCGTTGCGGACGCACTTGGCCAGCATCTCGGTGTAGGAGATGCCCTGGCTGACGGCGACGAAGACGACCGGTGACACCGGCCGGAACGTGCCCGTGCCGCGCAGCCGCATCGGGAACGGCGGGAGCGTCGCGGACGCCCGCTCCAGCGAGGCGCACACGACCTCGAGCTCGTCGTCCTCGACCTCGGTCGGCGGGATCAGGGTGACGTGGCTGGGGATCGTCTCGGCCATGGGGTCGCCGAAGTCGGCCCGCTTCTCCCGCAGCAGGGCCCCGTAGGGGTCAGGGACGGGGATCGCGACTCCGATGATCGGCATCGCTCAGGCCCGCCGCACGAACCCGGAGCGCTCGTAGACCAGCTCGAGCGTCGCGCTCGCGACCTCGCGAGCCTGGTCGGCGCCGAGCGCGAGGATCCGGTCGAGCTCGGCCCGGTCGTCGAGCAGAGCACGGGTGCGGTCGCCGAACGCCCCGACGAAGTCAGCCACCAGGTCGGCCAGCGCGACCTTGAGGTGTCCGTACTGCTGGCCCTCGAACGTCGCCACGACCGACTCGATCGGCTCGTCGGTCAGCGCCGAGTAGATCGAGAGCAGGTTGGAGATGCCGGGCTTCTCGACCGGGTCGAACGAGATCTCGCTGCCCGAGTCGGTCATCGCGGAGCGGATCTTCTTCAGGACCTGCTTGGGCGTGTCCGACAGGTCGACCACACCGGCGTGCGACTGGTTGGAGCCGCTCATCTTGGAGGTCGGGTCCTGCAGGTCGTAGATCTTGGCGGTCGCCTTGACGATGTGCGCCTCGGGCACCGTGAACGTCTCGCCGAAGCGGTGGTTGAAGCGCTGCGCGAGGTTGCGGGTCAGCTCGACGTGCTGGCGCTGGTCCTCGCCGACCGGGACCCGGTCGGCCTGGTAGACGAGGATGTCGGCGGCCATGAGGATCGGGTAGGTGAACAGCCCGACGCTGGAGGAGTCCTGGCCACCCTTGGCGCTCTTGTCCTTGAACTGGGTCATGCGGCTGGCCTCGCCGAACCCGGTGACGCCGCCCAGCACCCAGGCGAGCTGCGCGTGCTCCGGCACGTGGCTCTGCACGAACAGCGCGCTCCGCTCGGGGTCGACGCCCGCGGCGAGCAGCTGGGCCGCGGCGATGTAGGTGCGCTCGCGCAGCAGCGCCGGGTCGTACTCGACCGTGATGGCGTGCAGGTCGGGGATGAAGTAGAACGCCTCGAACTCGTCCTGCAGGGCCACCCACTGCTTGAAGGCTCCGAAGTAGTTGCCCAGGTGGTACGAGTCAGCCGTGGGCTGGGCCCCGGACAGCACGCGTGGTCGGCGTTCAGCAGGCATGGGGGCATTCTGCCAGTCGCGCTGTCGCGGTCCTCCGCGAGGCTGCGCCTATGCTCGACGCGTGACTGACGTACGCCGGTGGGACGTGCCCGGGAGGGTGAACCTCATCGGGGAGCACCTCGACTACAACGGCGGACCGGTCCTGCCGCTCGCGATCGACCGGAGCGTGACCGTCAAGGTGCGCCTGCGTGACGACGGCGTCGTCAACGTCTGGAGCGACCTGCCGGGCGCGGCCAAGATGACCTTCCCGACCTCCGTTCAGCCCGGTGACGTCGAGGGCTGGGCCACGTACGCGGCCGGGACGATCTGGAGCCTGGTCGACGCGGGCCACGCCCTGACGGGTGCCGACCTGGTGATCGAGTCCCGGCTGCCGTCGGGGGCCGGTCTGTCGTCGTCGGCCGCCACGACGTGCGGCATCGCCGCGGCCCTCGACGACGCCCACGGCCTCGGGCTCGACCGCACGCAGGTCGCGCTGCTGGCCCAGCGCGCCGAGTCCGGCTTCGTCGGCGCCCCTGTCGGGCTCATGGACCAGCTCGCCGTCCTGCACGGGACGGCCGGCCACGCCGTGCAGATCGACACCGCGGTGACGCCGCACACGACCCGGCTCGTGCCCCTCGGCTGGGAGGACGACGGTCTGGTGCTCGTCGTCATCGCCACCGGGGTCCACCACGCCCTCGCCGACGGGGAGTACGCCGCCCGGCGGGAGGAGTGCGAGCGCGCCGCCGAGGAGCTCGGCATCGAGTGGCTCGCCCAGGCGACGCTCGACGCGACGGTCGCCCTGACCGACGACACGCTCAAGGCCCGCACCCGCCACGTCCTCACCGAGACCGCGCGGGTCAGGGGCGCCGTCAACGCGATCAGCCGGCGGGCCTGGCCCCAGCTCGGCACGATCCTCACCGCGTCCCACGCCTCGCTGCGCGACGACTTCGAGGTCAGCTGCCCCGAGCTCGACGTCGCCGTCGTGGCGGCGCTCGAGGCCGGAGCACTGGGCGCGCGCATGACCGGCGGCGGCTTCGGCGGCAGCGCCATCGCGCTGGTCGCTCCCGAGCAGGTCCAGCCCGTCCGTGAACGGATCGAGGCCCGCTACCTCGCGCACCAGTGGTCACGACCCGAGGTGTTCACCGTGCACGCGGCCGACGGCGCGCACCAGGTGCCAAACTAGGCCCATGACCTCTCGACGGATCGCCTACCAGGGCGAGCCCGGTGCCAACTCGCACATCGTGGCCAACCAGCACTACCCCGACTGGGAGACGCTCCCCTGCGCGTCGTTCGAGGACGTCTTCGCCGCCGTCGCCGCGGGTGAGGCCGATCTCGCGATGATCCCGATCGACAACTCGATCGCCGGCCGGGTCGCCGACATCCACCACTTCCTGCCCACCTCGGGGCTCCACATCATCGCCGAGCACTTCCTGCGCATCCAGTTCAGCCTGATGGGGGTGCGCGGCGCCACGATCGAGCAGATCAAGACCGTGCACAGCCACGTCCACGCTCTCGGCCAGTGCCGCAAGATCATCAAGGAGCACGGGCTCACGACGGTCATCTCCGGCGACACTGCCGGTGCCGCCCGCGAGATCGCCGACGCGGGTGACCCGACCCAGGCCTCGATCTCCCCGTCGATGGCTGCCGAGATCTACGGCCTCGACGTGCTGGCGTCCGACATCGAGGACGAGGACCACAACACGACCCGCTTCGTCGTGCTGTCGCGCGACCCCGTCCGCGCACCGGTCGGCGACGGCCCCACCGTCACGAGCTTCGTCTTCAACGTCCGCAACCTGCCGGCCGCCCTCTACAAGGCACTCGGCGGCTTCGCGACCAACGGCGTCAACATGACCAAGCTCGAGAGCTACATGGTCGGCGGCGAGTTCACCGCCACCCAGTTCCTCGCCGAGGTCGACGGCCACCCCGACGAGGGACCCCTGGCGCGGGCTCTCGAGGAGCTCACGTTCTTCACGACCGACGTGACGATCCTCGGGGTCTACCCGGCCGACCCGTTCCGCGCCCTCTCGCAGTGAGCCCCCTGCCGTGAGGTGGCCCCTGAACGTCCCCGTGCTGAGCGACGGGGTCGTCACGATCCGCGCTCACGTGCCGGACGACATCGACGCGATGCTCGAGATGGCCGTCGACCCGGTCATGGTGCGGTGGACCGGCATCCCGACACCCCACCAGCGCAGCATGAGCGAGCAGTTCGCGTTCACGATCATCCCCCGCGGCTGGGAGGACGGGTCGCACCGCGGCTGGGCCATCGAGGCGACCGACGACGCCGGTCGGTCGCGGTTCGCCGGCAACGTCGACATCCGCCAGCGGCCGATCGCCGACATCGGCTTCGCGCTGCACCCCTGGGCTCGCGGTCGCGGCATCATGGCGCGCGCGGTGCGCCTCGCGGTCGACTGGGCCCTCACCGAGGGCGGCGTCGAGATCGTGCACTGGCGCTCGCACGTCGGCAACGAGGCGTCCCTGCGCGTGGCGCACTCGACCGGCTTCACCCTCCACGGCACCACCCCCGGCATGCTGCACGAGCGCGGGCAGGTCATCGACGCCTGGACCGGATCGATCCGGTTCGGCGACGCACCGTTCCCGCGCACGTCCTGGGCGGAGTCGGTGGTGCTCGAGTCGGAGCGGCTGCGTCTGCGTCCCTTCACCGAGGCCGACGTGCCCCGCATCGTCGAGGCGTGCAGCGACCCGATCGCCCGGCACTTCCTCGCCGGCCTGCCCCGTCCCTACACGCCGGCCACGGCTCGCAGCTGGCTCCACGACAACCTCTGGCAGGCGGCCATCGGCGCCAAGGTCACCTGGGCCGTCGCCGACCGGCAGACCGACGAGCTGGTCGGCAACATCGCCGTGATGGACCTGCTCGGCATCAACCCCGACCACGGCGAGATCGGCTACTGGATGCACCCGGACGCGCGGGGTCGGGGCCTGATGACCGAGGCCTGCCGGACCGTCATCGGGCACGCCCTCGACCCCGACGGGCTCGACCGACGCCGGCTCGTCCTCTACGCCGCGGCCGACAACCCCGCCAGCAACGCCGTCGCCGTCGCGGCCGGCTACACCCACTACGGCACCCAGCGCGCGGCCGAGCGTCTCGGCGACGGCTCGTACGACGATCTGCGCGGCTACGAGATCCTGCGCTGACGGTCGGCGTCGCCGGCGCCGGGGGAATGGAAACGTCCGCGCGGCAATTGTCGTAGGTGGAGCGCAGAATGGTTGCACGTCGAAACCGCGCACCGCCGTCGACCGCCTCCCCCCGCACCGCCCGAGACCAAGGACGCCCATGGCAACCGGAGCACCACCCAGCACTGACCTGCCCGCCGACTACAAGCCCTGGCCCGCTCTCTGGGCCATGGTCATCGGCTTCTTCATGATCCTCGTCGACAACACGATCGTCTTCGTCGCGACCCCGTCGATCGCCCGAGACCTCCAGGCCGACTCCAACACGGTCATCTGGGTCACCAGCGCCTACCTGCTGTCGTACGCCGTGCCCCTGCTCGTGACCGGACGCCTCGGCGACCAGTTCGGCCCCAAGAACGTCTATCTCGTGGGCCTGACGATCTTCACGCTCGCCTCCCTGTGGTGCGGCCTGACGGGGTCGATCGAGATGCTGATCGTCGCCCGCGTCGTGCAGGGCATCGGCGCCGCCCTCATCACGCCGCAGACGATGGCCGTGATCACCCGGACGTTCCCGCCGGCCAAGCGTGGCAGCGCCATGGCCCTGTGGGGAGCCACCGCAGGCGTCGCGACGCTGGTCGGCCCGATCCTCGGCGGCGTCCTCGTCGACTCCCTCGGCTGGGAGTGGATCTTCTTCATCAACGTGCCGGTGGGCATCGTCGGGTTCGTCCTCGCGATGCGCCTCGTCCCGGTGCTGACGACCCACAAGCACACCTTCGACTGGCTGGGCGTGGCCCTCAGCGGCGTCGGCGTCTTCCTCGTCGTGTTCGGCCTGCAGGAGGGCGAGAAGTACGACTGGGGCCAGATCACGGGCGTCATCAGCGTCCCGCTGCTCATCGCCGTCGGCCTGGTCGTGTTCGCGACCTTCATCTGGTGGCAGAGCCGCATCAAGGCCGAGCCGCTGGTGCCGCTCGGGCTGTTCCGCGACCGCAACTTCTCGCTGGGCAACGGCGGCATCGCCCTGGTCTCGCTCGCCATCACGGCCATGTCGCTGCCGTTCCAGTACTACGCCCAGGGCGTCCGCGGCTGGAGCCCCACCGAGTCGGCGCTCCTGATGGTGCCGATGGCCGTCGTGCTCATCGTCCTGTCCCCGCTGGTCGGCAAGCTCGTCGACCGCACGCACCCGCGCAACATCACCCTGGTGGGCTTCGGCACGGCGGCGGTGTCGATGTTCTGGCTGTCGCAGCTGCTGACACCCGACACCCCGGTGTGGCAGCTGCTGCTCCCCATGGCCCTCTTCGGCGTCTCCAACGCCTGCCTGTGGGCGCCGCTGAGCGCGACGGCGACGCGCAACCTGCCGATGACGTCGGCCGGTGCGGGAGCCGGCATCTACAACACGACCCGCCAGATCGGCGCCGTGCTCGGCAGCGCGGCGATCGCCTCGCTGATCGAGGCCCGTCTGGCCGCCAACCAGCTCGGCGGCTCGTCAGGCGACTTCTTCTCCCAGAAGGGCTCGATGCCCGGGCAGGTGCAGGTCCCGTTCGCCGACGCGATGTCGCAGGCGCTGCTGCTGCCGGCCATCGCGTTCGCGCTGGGCCTGGTGCTGGTGCTGTTCCTGGCCAAGCCGTCCCACGCCGGACACGGCGGGGCTCCGGCACCGGCCAAGGAGGCCGCGGCGGCGGAGTGACCGCCACCGGACGGCACCCCCCGCTCTCCTAGAGTGGGTGGGTGCCGTCCTTCGTCCTGACCCTCTCGTGCCCTGACCGCCCGGGCCTCGTGTTCGCCGTGACCCGATGGGTCGCCGAGGCCGGCGGCAATATCCTCGACAGCCAGCAGTTCACCGACACGAGCGACGCCGAGTTCTTCCTGCGGGTCCACTTCGACTTCGCCGACGAGCGCAGCGCCTCTGATCTCTCGACCGCGTTCGGCGCCGTCGCCGCCGAGCACGCCATGACGTACCGGCTCGTGGTCGCCGAGCAGCCGCTCCGCGCCCTCGTCATGGTGTCGAAGGAGGGTCACTGCCTCAACGACCTGCTCTACCGCCAGAGCACCGGCGCGCTGCACGTCCAGATCCCGGCCGTCGTGTCCAACCACCGCGACCTCGAGAAGCTCGCGGGGGCGTACGACGTGCCCTTCGTCCACGCACCCGTCACCGCCGAGACCAAGCAGGACGTCGAGCGGGCCCTGCTCGCCCTGGTCGACGAGCTGGACGTCGACGTCGTCGTGCTGGCGCGCTACATGCAGATCCTGTCGGACGACCTGTGCCGGGCCCTCGAGGGCCGGGCGATCAACATCCACCACAGCTTCCTGCCCAGCTTCAAGGGGGCCCGTCCCTATCAGCAGGCCCACGACCGCGGGGTCAAGCTCATCGGCGCCACCGCGCACTACGTCACGGCGGCGCTCGACGAGGGGCCCATCATCGACCAGGGCGTGCTGCGCGTCGACCACCGCATGACGTCGGCCGACCTGGCCCGCGTCGGTCGTGACGTCGAGGCCCAGACGCTGTCGCGCGCGGTGCAGCTGCACGCGGAGTCGCGGGTGCTGATGAACGGACCCCGCACCGTCGTCTTCGACTAGACGTCCGGCGGCGCGTCCTAGTCGGCGGCGTCCCGGAAGATCTCGGCCGCCGGCCCCACGACCAACGGGTCGGCGGCCGTCACCAGCTCGGTGTCCTTGTTGTCGTAGTCGAACTGCGCCAGGACGTGCCGCATCGCCTCGACCCGGGCGCGCTTCTTGTCGTTGCTCTTGACGACCGTCCACGGCGCGCTGGGGGTGTCCGTCATCGTGAACATCGTCTCCTTCGCCGCGGTGTAGGCCTCCCACTTGTCGAGCGACTCGATGTCCATAGGAGACAGCTTCCACTGCCGGACGGGGTCGACCTGACGGATCGCGAACCGCGTGCGCTGCTCCGACGACGACACCGAGAACCAGAACTTCACCAGGTGGACGCCGTCGCCCACGAGCATTCGCTCGAACTGCGGCACCTGGCGCATGAACTCGTCGTACTGGCGGTCGGAGCAGAAGCCCATGACCCGCTCGACACCCGCCCGGTTGTACCAGGAGCGGTCGAACATGACCATCTCGCCGGCGGCCGGCAGGTGCTGCACGTAGCGCTGGAAGTACCACTGCGTCGACTCGCGCTCGCTCGGCTTCTCCAGCGCCACGACGCGGGCACCTCGCGGGTTGAGGTGCTCGGTGAAGCGCTTGATCGTGCCGCCCTTGCCGGCGGCGTCGCGCCCCTCGAAGACCAGCACGAGCCGCGCGCCGGTCGTCTTGACCCAGTTCTGCAGCTTCAGCAGCTCGATCTGCAGGAACCGCTTCTGCAGCTCGTACTCACGGACGTCCATGCGGGCGTCGTACGGATAGCCCTCGCGCCACGTGTCGACGTGCCGGCCGCTGCTGTCGAGCAGCACGGGATCGTCGTCCTCGGCATCGACGACGGTGTAGCCGTGCAGCTTGGCCAGGTCGATCCCGATCGGGGACAGGAAGTCGGTGCTCACGCTCCGGAGCGTAGGCAGGCCGGATGAACCCGTGGTGAACGCTGCCGGGCGCAACGGCACCCACCGACAGTCTCGCGACGTGCTTGATCTCACCATGCGTCCAGACGTCCCACATCATGAGATGTGCGAAGCCGCCTCGAGAATCCCCCTAGTTTGAAGTTCGGAGCACGCACACGGCGGGCCACGACGAAAGCAGAACCATGATCATCAGACGCGCACGACCGACCAGGATCCTCGCGGCGGCGGCCGCCATAGCGCTCCTGGCCGCCTGCGCGCCGAGCAGCGGCAACAGCGCCAAGGGCACCTCGTCGACCACGCTCTCGCTCGTCGCCTACTCCGTCCCGAAGGCGGCGGACGGCGCCCTGCAGAAGGCGTTCGCCGCGAAGCAGTCCGGCGACAAGATCGCGTGGAAGGACTCCTTCGGCGCATCGGGCGACCAGAGCCGCGCGGTCGCCAAGGGGCTCAAGGCAGATGTCGTCCACTTCTCGCTCAGCCCCGACGTCACCCGCCTGGTCGACGCCGGCCTGGTCGACACGTCCTGGGACGACGGTGCGAACAAGGGCATCATCAGCACCTCGGTCGTCTCGCTCGTGGTCCGCAAGGGCAACCCCAAGAACATCCAGACCTTCGCCGACCTGGCCAAGCCCGGCGTCGGCGTCGTGACCCCCAACCCGGGGTCCTCCGGATCAGCCCGGTGGAACATCCTGGCCGCCTACCAGTCGGTCATCGCCGGCGGCGGCTCCGAGGCTGACGCCGAGGCCTACCTCACGAAGGTGTTCGCGAACGTCAAGGCGCTGCCCGGATCGGGCCGTGACGCGACGACAGCGTTCCAGAGCGGCACCGGCGACGTCCTGCTGTCGTACGAGAACGAGGCGATCTTCGCCCGGCAGAGCGGCGAGAAGGTCGACTACGTCGTCCCCGAGCAGAACCTGCTGATCGAGAACCCGGGTGCGGTCACCACCGAGGCAGCACCGAGCGCCGAGGACTTCCTCGACTTCGCGACCAGCGCCGAGGGCCAGGGCATCTACGCGAAGTACGGCTTCCGCCCCGTCGCGACGGTCGACGGTGTCGACGTGGGCACCGTCGAGGGCGCGAACGACCCGAAGAACCCGTTCCCCGCCATCGACGAGCTGTTCACGATCGATCAGGACTTCGGCGGCTGGGAGGCCGCCAACACGAAGTTCTTCGACGAGAACGACGGCATCATCACCCAGATCATCGCGAAGTCCGGGGCCTCGTGACGGTCGACGCCCCCGTCGCTCCGGGTGCCGCGCCCAAGCGCCGCGCCCGGAGCGTGACCTCGCTGACGCGGTCCTCGGCCCTCGGGCTCGGGATCGCGCTGTCGTGGTTCAGCCTGCTCGTCCTCATCCCGCTCGCCCTGATCGTGATCCAGTCCGTCGACGGCGGCTGGGCGACCTTCCGAGACACGCTCACCAACCCCCAGACGGCCTCCGCCCTGCGGCTCACCGTGACGCAGGCCCTGATCGTCACGCTGATCAACGTCGTCATGGGGACCTTGATCGCCTGGGTGCTCGTCCGCGACTCGTTCTGGGGCAAGCGCCTGCTCGAGGTCGTCATCGACATCCCCTTCGCGCTGCCGACGATCGTGGCGGGTCTCGTGCTGCTGAGCCTCTACGGACCTGACAGCCCCCTCGGCGTCAACGTCGCCAACACCGAGCGCTCGGTGTTCCTCGCCCTGCTGTTCGTGACGCTGCCGTTCGTCGTCCGCACCGTCCAGCCCGTGCTGATGGAGCTCGACCGCGACGTCGAGGAGGCCGCCGCCTCGCTCGGCGCCAGCCGCTTCACGACGCTGCGCCGCATCATCCTGCCGAGCCTCGCCCCCGCGATCACTGCCGGCGCCGCCCTGTCGTTCGCCCGCGGCATCAGCGAGTACGGGTCGCTGGTCCTGCTCTCGGGCAACCTGCCGGGCAAGACCGAGGTCGCCTCGGTCCGGATCCTGACCTACATCGAGAACGGCAACGAGGCCGCTGCGGCATCGGTCGCGGTGATCCTGCTGGTCGTCGCGCTCGCCGCCATCGTCCTGCTCCAGGTGCTGTCCGCGGTGGTGGCCCGCCGTGGCTAGCCGCGCAGCGCAGCCCCGCACCCCCGGCACGTACGTGCGCCGGCTCATCGTCGTCGGCTACCTGTTCCTGCTGATCGTCTGGCCCGTCTCCCTCGTCGTCGTCAAGACCTTCGACGGCGGCCTCGGCAACATCCAGGGCGCGCTGTCCGACCCGGAGGTCGTCTTCGCCCTCCAGCTCACCGTCTACGTGGCGGTGTGGGCCGTGGCCATCAACACGGTCTTCGGCGTCGGCATCTCGCTGCTGCTGGTGCGCTACGAGTTCCCCGGGCGCAGGGTCCTGTCCGCCCTGATCGACCTGCCCCTGTCGGTCTCCCCCGTCGTGGTCGGCCTGGCCCTGCTCCTCGCCTACGCAGGGACCGACGGGTTGTTCGGCCCGACGTTGGAGTCCGCCGGGCTGCAGGTCGCCTTCGCCCCTGCGGGCATCATCCTCGCGACGGCGTTCGTCAGCCTGCCGCTGGTGATCCGCGAGCTCGTCCCGGTGCTCCAGGAGATCGGCACCGAGCAGGAGCAGGCCGCCAAGAGCCTCGGCGCCGGCCCCGTCCAGACGTTCCGCCGCATCACGCTTCCCTCGATCAAGTGGGCCCTGGTCTACGGCGTCGTCCTCAGCCTCGCCCGTTCGCTCGGCGAGTTCGGCGCCGTCAAGGTCATCTCGGGCAACATCGCCCAGCAGACCCAGACCGCGACCCTCGTCGTCGAGGAGAAGTACCAGGACTTCGAGCAGGGCACGGCGTACGCGACGTCGTTCCTGCTCGCACTGATCGCGGTCGCGGCGCTCGTCGTCGTGACCATCCTTCGACCCAAGGACGACACTGATGGGGATTGAGATCCGCGGAGTCAACAAGAACTTCGGCGACTTCGTGGCGCTGCAGGACATCGACCTGAGCATCCCGAGCGGCCAGCTCACCGCCCTGCTCGGGCCGAGCGGCGGCGGCAAGTCGACCCTGCTGCGCATCATCGCCGGTCTCGAGTCGTCCGACAGCGGGACGATCGAGATCGAGGGCGTCGACGCGACCGGCGTGCCAGCGCAGAAGCGCAACGTCGGATTCGTCTTCCAGCACTACGCCGCGTTCAAGCACATGACGGTCGCCAAGAACGTCGCGTTCGGCCTCGAGATCCGCAAGAAGCCCAAGGACGAGGTCAAGCGGCGCGTCGACGAGCTGCTCAAGCTCGTGCACCTCGAGCAGTTCTCCCACCGGTTGCCTGCCCAGCTCTCGGGCGGCCAGCGCCAGCGCATGGCCCTCGCCCGCGCCCTCGCGATCGAGCCGAGCGTCCTGCTGCTCGACGAGCCGTTCGGCGCGCTCGACGCCAAGGTCCGAAAGGAGCTGCGCGACTGGCTGCGGCGCCTGCACGACGAGGTGCACGTGACGACGGTGTTCGTGACCCATGACCAGGAGGAGGCCCTCGAGGTCTCCGACAGCCTGGTCGTCATCAACGAGGGCCGTATCGAGCAGATCGGCACGCCCGACGACCTGTACGACCGCCCCGCCAGCGACTTCGTGCTGTCGTTCCTCGGTCCGGTGACCACGCTCGGCGACCGACTCATCCGTCCGCACGACATCGACATCACCCGCTACGAGCACGCCGCCACGGCGTCGGGCAGGATCACGCGCTGGACGCGGGTCGGCTTCGAGATCCGGCTCGAGGTGACGCCCGACGACGCGCTGCGCCCCGACCCGGTGCAGGTCGTCGTCACCAAGGCCGAGGCCACGGCGCTGCAGCTGCACGAGGGCGACCTCGTCTGGCTCCGGCCGCGCGTCGGCGCCGACGCCGTCAGCCGCTGATCATCCCGCCGACCGTCCCCCGAGTGGCGCAAACCGCCTCGCGACTGGCGCAGAAGTCGACGACTCGCCGTCTCATTTTCGTCAGCTTGCGCCACTCGCGGTGACGGGGGTGGAGCGGCGCTGGGCGGCGATGCCGACGAGGAAGATCATCAGGCCGAGGCTGGCCAGCACGACGCCGACCCAGCTCGTGGCCCGGTAGCCGTAGCCGGCCGAGATGATCGCCGACCCGAAGAACGCTCCCAGGCCGTTGGCGATGTTGAGCGCGGAGTGGTTGAGCGCGGCGCCGAGCATCTGCGCGTCGCCGGCGGCGTCCATGAGCCGGATCTGCAGGTTGATCGCGACGATCGACCCCAGGGCACCCACGGCCAGCACGAGGACCAGCGCCGGCACCAGATAGGGCGCGGCGAAGTAGAACGCGACGAGCACGAGCGCCGTCGCGACGAATCCCCACACCACGGACCGCTCCACGTTCCAGTCGGCGAGGATCCCGGCCGCCCACGACCCCAGCACCGACCCGATGCCGAAGGCGAGCGTGAACGCGACGACCCAGGCGTCCGAGCGGTCCATGACCTTGGTGACGATCGGGGCGATGTAGCTGTACATCGCGAAGAGACCGCCGAACCCGACCATGCCGGCCGACACCGCGAAGAGCACCTGCGGGCGCTTGAGGGCCGACAGCTCGCCGCGGATCGACGTCTCGAGGTTGGCCGGCGAGTGCGGCACGAAGCAGAAGATCATGACCGCCGCGGCGATCGCGATGACCAGGACGGCCCAGTACGCGCTGCGCCACCCCAGGTGCTGGCCGAGGAGCGTGCTCGCCGGCACGCCCGCGACGGTCGCGACCGACAGGCCGAGCATGACCGAGCTGACGGCCCGGCCCCGCAGCTCGGGGCGCACGAGCGAGGCGGCCAGCAGCGACGCGACGCCGAAGTAGGCGCCGTGCGGGAGCCCGGCGACGAACCGCGCGACCATGACCGGCACGTAGCCGCTGGCGACCGCGGTGATCGCGTTGCCCACGCCGAGCGCCAGGATCAGCCCGATCGCGAGCTCCTTCTTGGGCAGCCGCGCACCGAGCGACACGATCAGCGGGGCGCCCACGACCACGCCGAACGCGTACGCCGTGATGATGTGGCCCGTCTCGGCGTTGGGGCGATCGATGCCGACCGCGATCTTCTCGAGCAGACCCATCGTCATGAACTCGGTGGTGCCGATGGCGAAGCCACCCAGGGCGAGGGCGATCAGGGCCAACGTCACGTGCCGGGTGCGCGTGGGTGTCTCCATAACAGTCACGTGCTCATTCAAGGCCCTCGGCGGCAGGCTTTGTTCCCGCCGTGTCCTACTTCACCCTGTCGGTCCTGGCGCTGGTGGCCGACGTGCTGGGCACGCCCGACCTGCGGGCCGTCACGACCAACGTGATGCGTCTGCCCTTGTCGGCACTCTTGAGCTTGTAGCTCGTGCCGGTCGCCCCACCGATCGGAGCGCCGTTGCGGCACCACCGGTACGTGTAGCTGGTCGGCCTGGTCGTCCAGCTGCCGACCGACTTCTTCTTCAGGGTCCTGCCGACCTTGGCGGTGCCCGAGATGCTCGGCCTGACCAGGTTGTAGAGCGCGACCACCTTCGCGACCGACGTGGCCGGCTGGCTGGTGTAACCGGGTCGCGTGGCCGTCGCCACCACCGAGATGCTGCGGCCCGCGTCCGAGGACGACAGCCTGCGCGTCGCAGCGGTGGCACCGCTGATGGGCACGCCGTCGCGCAGCCACTGATAGGTGTAGGTCGTCGCCGAAGGCACCGCCGCACCACCCTGGGCCGTGAGCGTCTGGCCGGCCCTCAGGGCGCCGGAGAAGGTCGGCACGCCGACGCTGCTGAACGCCCCGGCGACGGGCACCACCGTGTCGGACACCGTGGAGAGCGGCGTGTAGCCGGTGGCCGAGCCCACGAGCCCGACCTCGATGTCCTGACCCAGGTCGGCCGCGGTGAGCACGTACGTGGAGGCGTCGGCTCCGGGGATCGGCACACCACCGCGGCGCCACTCGTAGGCGTACGTGGCCGCCGGCGTCCACAGCCCCTCGTCGACCCCGAGCTCGTTGCCGATCGCGGGCGTGCCGGTGATGACCGGGTCGATGCTGATGTCGAAGGTGCCCGCCGCCGGCGCGACCGGAAGGCTCTCGTACTGGAACGCCGTGAAGCCGGCGCGCGTGCCGCGCACCTTCACCGTGATCGGGTCGCCGAGGTCGTCGGGCGCGATCGTGTACGTCTGCGACGTCGCGCCGCTGATCGCCACGCCGTCGTTGAACCACTCGTAGGTGAACGCCGTGGGCTTCACCGACCACGATCCGGGCGAGGCTGTCGCCACCTGGCCCACCTGGATCGGCGAGGTCAGGCTCGGGCGCACGTAGTTGAACAGCCACTGGCCCGAGAGCTGGACGACCGACAGCCGGTTGCCCGGTGACCCCGTCAGCTGTCCGTCGAACCCGTTGCCCGACCCCAGCAGCAGGCCCTCGGCGTTGCGGAGGATCGTGGTCTTGGACGTCGCTGCCACCTCGACGGCGGAGCCGATGGTGACGCCACCGCCTTCCTCGACGGGCGCGAGGACCAGCTGGTCAGGCGAGATGCTGCCGCTGGCCACCGCTCCGGCGCCCGCCTCACCGGCCGCATACACAGTGCCCAGCGAGTTCGCCACGACGACATGGCTGTCACCCGCGGCCATCGCGGCAGGGACGAATCCGCCGGTCGGTGGCGTCATCGTGACCAGCGCCGAGGTCGGCGACGTCGAGCCGTTCCCGAGCTGGCCCTTGGAGTTGGCACCGACGGCGAGGATCGCGTTCGTGCTCGTCGCGATGTAGCTGGCAGCGCCGCCGGCAGCGATCATCGTGGCGTTGCCGGTCGATCCGGCGAACAGGGTCATCGTGGTCACGTCAGCACCAGCGGCCTGGTTGAGCTGGCCCACGCCGTTGTCCCCGCGCCCGAACACGAAGCCGGCGGTGTTCCGCGCCAGCACGAACCCGTCGAAGCCGGAGACCGGCCCGCCGGCCGCGATCTGGACGGGGTCCCCCGGCACGGAGATCTGCGTCATGGTGTTGATCTCGCCGGTCGCGGCCGACGAGATCTGGTGGCTGTCGTTCCACCCGGCGCCGTAGACCTCGAAGTTGGCCCCCAGGACGTAGGTGTTGAGCCCAGCCGCCGCGATCTGCCTGACCGGATAGGCACCGACCGGCAGGCCGGTGACCTCGGCCCAGGTCGCCGGGCTTGCCGTGTTGGTCGTCCCGTTCGCAAGCTGGCCGACGTTGTTGAGCCCCACGGCATAGACCTTGCCGTTCTCGCCCAGAGCCACCGAGTGGCCGGTCCCGGCGGCCAGTGCCGTGGGCCACGTCCCGTCAGGCAGGGCGTCGATCTGCGTCAGGGTCGTGAGCGCCGCGCCGGCGCCGGGCAGCTGCCCGTCGTCGTTCTTGCCGGTGGCATAGATCTGCCGGTTGCCCGCGATCGCCAGGGTGAACGTGCCACCCGCAGCGACCGTCGTCGCCGCAGGCTTGATCGACGGCGTGAACGCCACGACAGGCGATGACAGCCCGACGACGACCGAGAAGGTCAGCGCCGCCGAGGCGAGGAGTGCGAGTGACGTCCGGGCAGGGCGACGCGAGGGGAGCATGGCACCGATCGTGACCGTCTGCCGCGCCGAGACAGATTGTTATCCGCCACATTGGGTGAAAACCCCCACGCCCAGCCCGCAGCGCGCTCCCCCGGCGACCTAGCGGACCTTGGTGCTCGCGCTGGTGGCAGCGACGGAGGCGAAGCCCGACTTCGTCGCCGTGACCCGAAGCGAGACGCGCCTGCCCTTGTCCTTCGACGTGAGGCGGTAGCTCGACGCCGTGGCGCCCTTGATGGGGCTGCCGTTGCGGAGCCAGCGGTAGGTCCTGAACGAGTAGCCGGCCCCGTACCAGGTGCCCACCGACCTGAGCCTGACCGTCCTGCCGGACTTGAACGTGCCGGAGACGGTCGGCCTGCTGGACGAGAAGGCCGGGATCCGCAGGGGCGAGGTGCTCTGCTGCAGCGACTCTCCCGCCTCGGTCGTCGACGTCGTCCGGAACGCGATCCGACGTCCGGCCTCCGCGGGCTGGAGGACGTACGTCTCACCCGTCGCACCGGGGATGTCGACGCCGTCGCGGGTCCAGGAGAAGGTCACGTTGGCGCCCGGGGTGCCCGAGCTCGTGAAGGTCGCCGTCAGGGTGTGCTTGACGGCTGCCGTGCCCGAGACCGTGACGGCCGGAGCCACGAGTGCGCCCTCGATCGCGACGATGCGGTTGGACTCGAGCCGGTCGGAGTCCGGATCGGCCGGCTTGACCAGCACGCTGAGCGCCTTGCCGACGTCGTCCCGGGTCACGACGTGCGAGGCCCCGGTGTCACCGGGGCCCGGATCCTCGTCGCCGTCCCAGAGCCAGGCATACGTGTAGCCGCCGGAGTCACCGGCCAACGGGCCGAGGCTCGTGATGGTCAGCGTGTCGCCGACACGGCCGGAGCCGGAGATCTCCGGGGCCGTCGGCGTGTCGGCAGCCGAGGCCGGGAGTGCCGGCACGACCAGCGCGAGAACGGCGCCGACCAGGGCGAGGACGAGCTTGTTCATCGGGCGCCTTCTGCTGGACATGACTGCTGCTGGACATGACAAGGGTGTCCGGGACGGCTCGCAGAAACCGTCCCGGACACCCTGTGAGAGTCCGTGCCCGTCAGATCATGACGCGAGGATCAGCCGAGGGCTGCCAGCACCTCGAGCAGCGTGCCCGACGGACGCATGACCGACGTCACCTTGGCCTCGTCGGGGCGGTAGTAGCCACCGATGTCGGCCGGGTGGCCCTGCACCGCGAGCAGCTCGTCGACGATCGTCTGCTCGTTGCTGAGCAGCGCGCCCGCGACCTCGGCGAACGCCGCCGCGAGATCGGCGTCCTCGGTCTGCTTCGCGAGCTCCTGAGCCCAGTAGAGCGCGAGGTAGAAGTGGCTGCCCCGGTTGTCGATCGTGCCGAGCTTGCGGCCGGGCGACTTGTTCTCGTCGAGGAACGTGCCGGTCGCGCGGTCGAGCGTGTCGGCGAGGATCTGCGCCCGGGCGTTGCCGGTCGTGGTCGCCATGTGCTCGAAGCTCGACGCCAGCGCGAGGAACTCGCCGAGGCTGTCCCAGCGCAGGTAGTTCTCCTTGACGAGCTGCTGCACGTGCTTGGGGGCCGATCCTCCGGCGCCGGTCTCGAACAGTCCGCCGCCGTTGATCAGCGGGACGATCGACAGCATCTTGGCGCTGGTGCCGAGCTCGAGGATCGGGAACAGGTCGGTGTTGTAGTCGCGCAGCACGTTGCCGGTGACCGAGATCGTGTCCTCACCCTTGCGGATGCGGTCGATCGAGTACTGGGTCGCCTCGGCGGGCGCCATGATCTCGATCGTCAGACCCTCGGTGTCGTGGTCGGGCAGGTAGGCCTCGACCTTCGCGATGAGGTTGGCGTCGTGGGCGCGGGACGGGTCGAGCCAGAAGACCGCCGGGGTGGCGGACGCACGTGCGCGCGTCACGGCGAGCTTGACCCAGTCGCGGATCGGGACGTCCTTGGTCTGGCAGGCGCGCCAGATGTCGCCCTGCTCGACCGCGTGCTCGATCAGCACGGTGCCGGCAGCGTCGACGACCTGGACCGTGCCGGCCGCGGCGATCTCGAACGTCTTGTCGTGGCTGCCGTACTCCTCGGCCGCCTGGGCCATCAGGCCCACGTTGGGCACCGAGCCCATCGTGGTCGGGTCGTACGCGCCGTTGGCGCGGCAGTCGTCGATGACGGTCTGGTAGACGCCGGCGTAGGAGCTGTCGGGGATGACGGCGAGCGTGTCCGCCTCGTTGCCGTCGGGGCCCCACATGTGGCCCGACGTGCGGATCATGGCCGGCATGGAGGCGTCGACGATGACGTCGCTCGGGACGTGCAGGTTGGTGATGCCCTTGTCGGAGTCGACCATCGCGAGGGTCGGCCCGTCGGCGATGCCCTGCTCGAAGGCGGCCTTGATCTCGGCGCCGTTCGGGAGCTTGTCGAGCCCCCCGAGGATGCCGCCGAGACCGTTGCTCGGGCTGAGGCCGGCGGCCTCGAGGTCGGCGCCGTACTGCTCGAACACCGCCGGGAAGAACGCCTTGACGACGTGGCCGAAGATGATCGGGTCGGACACCTTCATCATGGTGGCCTTGAGGTGGACCGAGAACAGGACGCCCTCGGCCTTGGCCCGCTCGACCTGGGCCGTGAGGAACGCGTCGAGCGCGGCGGCGCGCATGACCGTGCCGTCGACGATCTCGCCGGCCAGCACGTCGAAGGCGCCCTTCAAGGTCGTCGTCGTGCCGTCGGCAGCCACGTGCTGGATCGAGACGGTCGTGTCGGCGTCGATGACGACCGACTTCTCGTTGGAGCGGAAGTCGTCGGCGCCCATCGTCGCGACGTTGGTCTTGGAGTCGCTGCTCCAGGCACCCATCGAGTGCGGGTGCTTTCGCGCGTAGCTCTTGACCGAGGCGGGAGCGCGGCGGTCGGAGTTGCCCTCGCGCAGCACCGGGTTGACAGCGCTGCCCTTGACCTTGTCGTAGCGCGCGCGGACGTCCTTGTCCTCGTCGGTCTGCGGGTCCTCGGGGTAGTCGGGAAGGGCGTAGCCCTGCGACTGCAGCTCGGCGATCGCGGCCTTCAGCTGCGGGACCGAGGCGCTGATGTTGGGCAGCTTGATGATGTTGGCCCCAGGCGTCTTGGCCAGCTCGCCGAGCTCGGCGAGGGCGTCGCCGATCTGCTGCTCAGGGGTCAGACGATCGCCGAACAGCGCGATGATGCGCCCGGCCAGGGAGATGTCGCGGGTCTCGACCTCGACGCCGGCCGTCGAGGCGTAGGCCTCGATGACGGGGAGGAAGGAGTAGGTCGCGAGGAGCGGAGCCTCGTCGGTGTGGGTGTAGATGATCGTGGCCATGAGTGCGGTGTCTCCTTCAGAGTGGGACGCCAGGAAAGATTGTTTGACATCAAGATATCTCACTGTCGGCGAGGCTCGAGGGTCCCCCACCCGACCCCCGGGCGGTCCTACCATGTGACCAGGATCACTCCATGCCCCAGGAGGCATCATGTCCAGTCCCACGATGACCCACAAGCTGGGGGCCGAGGCCCTCGGAACGTTCTGGCTCGTGCTCGGCGGAGTCGGCACGGCCGTGCTCGCCGGCGAGGGCGTCGGCACGCTCGGCATCTCGCTGGCGTTCGGACTCACGGTGCTGACCGGCGCCTACGCCTTCGGCCACGTCTCCGGCGGTCACTTCAACCCCGCCGTCACGGTGGGCCTCGCCACCGCCAAGCGGTTCGCCTGGAAGGACGCGCCCGGCTACTTCGCCGCGCAGCTCGTCGGCGCGATCGTGGCCGGCGCCGTCCTCTACGTCATCGCGTCCGGACGTGACGACTTCGTCGCCAAGGGAGGCTTCGGCACCAACGGCTACGGTGACCGTTCCCCCGGCGGCTACAGCCTCGGCGCCGTGATCCTCACCGAGATCGTGCTGACGGCGTTCTTCCTCTACGTCATCTTCGGAGCGACGGCCAAGCGAGCGGCCGCCGGCTTCGCCGGCCTGTCGATCGGCCTGGCCCTCACGCTGATCCACCTGATCTCGATCCCGGTCGACGGCACCTCGGTCAACCCGGCCCGGTCGATCGGCGTGGCGCTGTTCGCCGGGGGCGACGCGATCCAGCAGCTGTGGGTCTTCGTCCTGGCCCCCGTGATCGGCGCAGCGATCGCCGGCGTGAGCCACGCGCTGATCGTCGGCGACGACACCTGACAGGTCGTCACTCTTCCCTTCGCGCCGTTCGTCTGGCACGATCCTCTTCCCACGTCACGTCAACGGCGACGGACTCCGATGCACCTCTCATCTGGAGGACACCATGGCTCCTTTCATCGTGACCGCACTCATCGTCGTCGGCGTCGGCTCGCTCGTCGTCATCGCGATGGGCCGCGACCAGAGCGGCACCTGGGGTCGCCGTAGCGGCCGCTACGGCGCCAGCGGCTCAGGTGGCGCCTACTTCGGCGGGGACGCCGGATCCTCCTCCGGCGACGGCGGCTCGTCGTCCGGCGACAGCGGCGGCGGGCACAGCTGCGGCGGCGGCTCGTCGTGCGGTGGCGGCGGCTGCGGAGGCGGCGGCGGCAGCTGATGCCCCGTTCGCCCGTCGCGGGCCTCGGCGTCGGCGCCGGCTGGCGGCCCTGCATCGCCGACGAGCTGCTGTCCCAGACCCGCGAGGGCATGCGGTTCTCCGAGGTCGTCGCCGAGAACGTCGACCCGACCCGCCTGCCCGAGTCGCTTGCCGCCGGCCTCCGCTCCGGGCTCACCGTGGTCCCCCACGGCGTCACGCTCGGCCTCGCGGGCGGATCCACGCCCGACCCGGCCCGGGTCGACCACCTGGCCGCGCTCGCACGCGCGACGGGCTCTCCCCTGGTCAGCGAGCACGTCGCCTTCGTCCGGGCGGGTGATGCCGGGCCGGACGGGGACCCGCTGCACGCCGACGTCCTCGAGGCCGGGCACCTGGTGCCGGCGGCCCGCACGCCCGACACCCTCGCGATCCTCGTCGACAACGTGCGGGCGGCCCAGGCGCGGCTGCCGGTGCCCCTCGCGCTGGAGAACATCGCCGCGACCCTCGCCTGGCCGGAGACGACGATGGACGAGCCGGACTTCCTGACGGCCCTCACCGAGGCGACCGGCTGCTTCTTCCTCCTCGACGTCGCCAACCTGCACGCCACGGCGTCGGCACTCGGCGGCGACCCCCGGGAGCAGCTGGAGCGGATGCCGCTCGACCACGTGGCCTACGTCCACGTGGCGGGCGGGCTCACCGACCCCGACGGCGTCTACTGGGACACCCACGCCCATGACATGGTCGACGACGTCCTGTCGCTGCTCACGCACGTCGTCGACCTGCTCGGCCCCGACGGGCCACCCGTCCTGCTCGAGCGAGACACCGACGTCGACCCGTCCGTCGTCCGCGCCGAGCTGCGCCGGGTCCGCAGGGCTGTCGACCTGGCCTCATCGGTCCTGCCATGACCCGCGACGACCTGCAGCGACGCCAGCAGTCCGTGCTGCGCGACCTGCTCGCCGGCGACGTCCCGCCCGGTTTCGACCCCCGCTCGGCGGCGATGACCATCGGCGTCCTGCGCACCAAGCGTCGCAGCGAGGCCATCGGGGCCGTTCCAGCGCTGCGCGACGTCCCCGACCTCGCTCGCCGGTTCGACACGTGGGCGGCCGAGAACCCCCGCCGCGGGTGCTCCCACGACGACGTCCTCGACTTCCTGGTCGCCGACGCCGGCCCCCTGCCCGAGCCGCTCGCCTCCGTCAGGGCCGTCGAACGGGTCTATCGACGGCACACGTCGTACGCGCTGGACCGCCGTCCCGGCCACCGTCGCTGGGTCGTGGCCCTCGGGTCACGGGTGCGCCACGTGGGGCCGCAGACGAGGCCGGCGACGTCCCGTCCCTCTGCCCCCGGCACGTGAGACCGCAGCGGCTGCGCTAGTTTCGGAAGGTAGACCTCTCATCTCGGCACTGCCCCAAGGAGCACCTCTCGTGAGCACAACCCCTGTCAAGGTCGCCGTCACCGGCGCCGCCGGCCAGATCGGCTACAGCCTCCTCTTCCGTCTCGCCAGCGGCTCGCTGCTCGGCCCCGACACCCCGATCCAGCTGCAGCTGCTCGAGATCACGCCCGCGCTGAAGGCGCTCGAGGGCGTCGTCATGGAGCTCGACGACTGCGCCTTCCCGACCCTCGCCGGCGTCGAGATCGGCGACGACGCCGAGAAGATCTTCGACGGCGTCAACCTCGCCCTGCTGGTCGGCGCGCGTCCGCGCGGCCCGGGCATGGAGCGCGGCGACCTGCTGTCGGCCAACGGCGCGATCTTCACCGCGCAGGGCAAGGCCCTCAACAACGTCGCGGCCGACGACGTCCGCATCGGCGTGACCGGCAACCCGGCCAACACCAACGCCCTGATCGCGATGACCAACGCCCCCGACATCCCGCAGGAGCGTTTCTCGGCCCTCACGCGCCTCGACCACAACCGCGCGATCTCGCAGCTGGCCGCCAAGACCGGCTCGGCCGTCACCGACATCAAGAAGATCACGATCTGGGGCAACCACTCCGCGACCCAGTACCCCGACATCTTCCACGCCGAGATCGCCGGCAAGAACGCCGCCGAGACCGTCAACGACCAGACCTGGATCGAGAACGACTTCATCCCGACCGTCGCCAAGCGCGGCGCGGCCATCATCGAGGCGCGCGGCTCGTCGTCGGCGGCCTCGGCCGCCTCCGCGACGATCGACGCGGCGCGTGACTGGCTGCACGGCACCCCCGAGGGCGACTGGGCCTCGATGGCCGTCCGCTCCGACGGCTCGTACGGCGTGCCCGAGGGCCTGATCTACTCCTTCCCCGTCACGACCAGCAACGGTGACTGGGAGATCGTCCAGGGTCTCGAGATCGACGAGTTCTCGCGCGGCAAGATGGACGCCACCGCCGCCGAGCTCATCGAGGAGCGCGACGCCGTGACGGAGCTCGGCCTGATCTGATCCGTCCGCCGGGCCACGGCCCGGCACCAGGTCGACCTGATGTCGGCACCTCTGCGTCCCTGACCACGTCAGGACGCAGAGGTGCCGACATCGTTGGTTTCGAGGTGCGCGAAGGGCCTCAGCCGGGCTGGCCGGGGATGACCCAGGCCAGGACGATCAGCGCGGCGCCGAGCGTCGTCATCCAGAACATGTCGAACGCCTTGCCGCGCACCCGCAGCATGCCGGTGTGGTCGATCGGCACGACCGAGCGGGCCAGCGCCCCCACCACGAACGCGAGGCCGATCGCGATGATGCCCGCACGCCACGGCCCCGCCACGACGAGCACGAGCCCGACGGCGACGGTCAGCAGCTGCAGCAGGTAGAGCTGCGAGCCACGGCTGCGGGGGCCGATCACGGGTTCAGTCGCTCCGCGGTGTCGACGACGTTGGCCAGCAGCAGCGCGCGGGTCATCGGGCCGACGCCGCCGGGGTTGGGCGAGATCCAGCCGGCGACCTCGTGCGCAGCGGGGTCGACGTCGCCCACGATGCCGTTCTCGTCGCGGCTCACGCCGACGTCGAGCAGGGCCGCCCCGGGCTTGACCATGTCGGCACGGATGATGCCGGGCACGCCTGCCGCGGCGATGACGATGTCGGCGCGGCGCACCTCGGCCGCCAGGTCGGTGGTGCCGGTGTGGCAGAGGGTCACGGTGGCGTTCTCGCTGCGACGGGTCAGGAGCAGCCCCATGGGGCGTCCGACCGTGATGCCACGGCCCACCACGACGACGTGCTGACCTGCGATCGGGACGTCATGACGGCGGAGCAGCTCGATGATGCCGCGCGGCGTGCAGGGCAGCGGGGCCTCCTTGCCCAGCACCAGCCAGCCGAGGTTGGTCGGGTGCAGGCCGTCGGCGTCCTTGGCCGGGTCGATCCGGCCGATCGCGGCGTTCTCGTCGAGGCCCTTGGGCAGGGGCAGCTGCAGGATGTAGCCGGTGCAGGTCGGGTCGGCGTTGAGCTGGTCGATCGCCGCCTCGACGTCGGCCTGGGTGGCCGTCTCCGGAAGATCGACACGGATCGACTCGATGCCGACCTCGGCGCAGTCGCGGTGCTTGCCCGCGACGTACCACTGGCTCCCGGGGTCGTTGCCGACCAGGATCGTCCCGAGCCCGGGCACGACACCCTTTTCACGGAGCGCGGTCACACGCTCCGTGAGCTCACCCTTGATCGCGGCTGCGGCCGCCTTGCCGTCGAGGATCTGCGCTGTCACACGGATGAGTGTTTCACGTCCGGGCCCTCCACCGGGCGACGGGCGACCTCACCCTGCGACGGATGGACGGCGTCGGGCCAGGTCAGCGCGCGACGGCGGTCGTCGGGCGGTCCGGGCGTCGCCCCCTAGACTTTGGCCTGCGGAGTCGTGTGAAGCAGATCACATGAATTCGGACGAACGTACAGAACAGGTGGAACTGATCCATGGTCACGCGTGCACAGCTGTCCCAGGAACGCAGTCGCGTACGGCGCGGGCAGCTCCTGGCCGCCGCGATCGAGCTGTTCGCCGAGGGCGGTTCGCGCGCGGTCACCCACCGGGCGGTCGCGGCTCGCGCCGGCCTCCCGTCGGCCACCACCACCTACTACTTCGAGTCGATCGACGACCTGATCCGCGAGGCGCTCAGCGCCCACATCGTGCAGTGGACCACCGAGCTCGACGCCCTGGCCAAGGTCGACATCGAGGCAGAGGTGAGGCTCGACGACGCGGTCAGGCTGATCGCGAAGGTGTTCTCGCAGCGCGGGCCCGAGGTGGCGGCGGTCGAGCTCTCGATCTTCCTCACGGCGGCCCGTGAGCCGGCCCTGCGCGACGTCGCGTCCCGGGCCATGCAGTCGCTCGAGGCGCTCGCGAGCGCGCTGCTCGCGAAGGTCGGCGTCGAGCCCGCAGGCCACCTCGCCGTCTCGATCGTGACGCTCATCGGCGGCACGGCCCTGCGCCGTCAGACCGGGGTCTACTCCGAGAAGGAGGAGGCCCAGCTCCTGACCGCCGCCATCCGCGACCTCATCGCGGCCCACGTGCTGGGCACCGACCACGTCGACGAGGCCCTCGCGTCGCTGCGCGAGGACCCGGAGTGACCCCTCGGCTCGGCTCGCTCGAGCTGTCGCCCTACTCCCCCGACCTGGTCGCACGACCGGTGGCCGACCTCCTCGCCTCGCAGCCGCAGGTCGCGGCCCGCTCGTACGTCGTCGCGATCGATCCCGCGCTCGCCGACACCCAGGCGCTCAACGACGCGTTCGGGATCTCTGCCGATGCAGGAGCCAACTGCGTCATCGTGCTCGGCCGGCGCGGAGGCGAGCAGCGCCCCGCCGCGTGCGTGGTGCTCTCCAGCACCCGGGCTGACGTCAACGGGGTCGTCCGACGCACGATCGACGCCCGCAAGTGCTCGTTCGCGCCCCAGGACTGGGCGGTTGGCGAGACCGGCATGGAGCACGGCGGCATCACCCCGGTGGGCCTGCCCAGCACGTGGCCGATCCTGGTCGACCGCGCCGTCACGGAGCAGCCCTGGGTCGTGGTCGGCAGCGGCCTGCGCCGCTCCAAGCTCGTGCTGCCCGGAACGGCGCTGGCCGACCTCCCCGGCGCCCAGGTCCTCGACGGGCTGGGCGTGCGGGTCTGAGCCTGGGCTCAGCGGAATGGGCTCAGCGAGCTGGCCTCAGTGGATGGGGCTCAGTGGACGGGGCTCAGTGGAAGAAGTGGCGCGTGCCCGTGAAGTACATCGTCACGCCGGCCGCCCGGGCCGCCTCGATCGACTCCTCGTCGCGCACCGAGCCACCCGGCTGCACGACGGCCTTCACACCGGCGTCGAGCAGGACCTGCAGGCCGTCGACGAAGGGGAAGAACGCGTCGGACGCGGCCACGGAGCCGGCTGCGCGCTCGGCACCGGCCCGCTCGACCGCCAGCCGGCACGAGTCGACCCGGTTGACCTGGCCCATGCCGACGCCGACGGACGCGCCGTCCTTGGCCAGCAGGATCGCGTTGGACTTGACCGCGCGGGTCGCCGTCCACGCGAACGCGAGATCGGCCAGCGTCGCCTCGTCGGCGGCCTCGCCCGTCGCGAGCGTCCAGCTCGACGGGTCGTCGCCCTCGGCGTCGACGTGGTCGGCACGCTGCATCAGCACGCCGCCGCTGATGCCGCGGAACTCGACCGGCTCCGCGTCGGTGTCGGCCGGGACGCGCAGGATGCGGATGTTCTTCTTGCCCTGCAGGATCTCGACGGCGCCGGGCTCGTAGTCGGGCGCGACGATGACCTCGGTGAAGACCTCGGCGACCTGCTGCGCCATCGCGACGCTGACGGGACGGTTGGTGGCGATGACCCCACCGAACGCCGAGACGGGATCACACGCGTGAGCACGGGCGTGGGCCTCGGCCACGTCGGCGCCGACCGCGATGCCGCACGGGTTGGCGTGCTTGATGATCGCGACCGCCGGGCGCTCGAAGTCGTAGGCCGCACGACGAGCCGCGTCGGTGTCGACGTAGTTGTTGTAGGACATCTCCTTGCCGTGCAGCTGCTCGGCGGCCGCGAGGCCTCCGCGTCCGTGCTGGTAGAGCGCCGCGGGCTGGTGCGGGTTCTCGCCGTAGCGGAGGACGGCCGACTTGTCCCACGTCGCGCCGGTGAACTCGGGCCAGCCGTCCTCGGAGGGGGCGTAGACGCTGGCGAACCACGACGCGACCGCGACGTCGTAGGCCGCGGTGTGCGCGAAGGCGCGGGCCGCGAGGACCTTGCGCTGCTCGAGCGTGAATCCGCCGGCGGCCAGGGCGGCGCGGACGTCGTCGTACGCGCCGGGCGAGACGACCACCGCGACGCTCGGGTGGTTCTTGGCCGCTGCACGCACCATCGACGGTCCGCCGATGTCGATCTGCTCGACGCACTCGTCGGGCGTCGCGCCCGACGCGACCGTCTCGAGGAAGGGGTAGAGGTTGACGATCACCAGGTCGAAGGGCTCGACCTCGAGCTCGGCGAGCTGCTCGACGTGCGAGTCGAGCCGCAGGTCGGCGAGGATGCCGGCGTGGACGCGCGGGTGCAGCGTCTTGACCCGGCCGTCGAGGCACTCCGGGAAGCCGGTGAGCTCCTCGACCGGCGTCACGGGCACGCCCGCCGCCTCGATGGTCTTGGCGGTCGAGCCGGTCGACACGATCGAGACGCCGGCGGCGTGCAGGTCGCGGGCGAGGTCGTCGAGGCCGGTCTTGTCGTAGACCGAGACGAGCGCGCGCTGGAGGGGACGGGTGGTGGTGTCAGTCATGCCAGAACCTTCATCGAGGGTTGACGTCTCCGAGCCGTACGGCCCGGTCATCGAGGTGGAAACCGTTGCGCGCCAGGGTGCCGACCCACTCGACCAGCATGGCGCGCTCGCTGGTCTTGATCCGTTCGTGCAGCGAGCTCTCGTCGTCGTCGTCGAGCACCGGAACGGCGACCTGGGCCACGATCGGCCCGGTGTCGACGCCCTCGTCGACGACGAACAGCGTCGCCCCGGTGACCTTGACGCCGTAGGCGAGCGCGTCACGAGGGCCGTGCATGCCCGGGAAGGCCGGCGACAGTGCCGGGTGCGTGTTGAGCGTGCGGCCGCCGAAGCGGGACAGGAACGCCGGCCCGGTGAGCTTCATGAAGCCCGCGAGCACGACGAGGTCGGGCGCGTAGGCCTCGACCTGCGCGCCCAGCGCCTCGTCCCACGCGGCACGATCGGCGAAGTCACGCGTCGAGAGCACGAAGGTCTCGATGCCGTGGCGCTCGGCCCGGGCGAGACCCTCGATGCCGTCGCGGTCGGCGCCGACCGCGACGATCTCGGCGCCGAAGTCAGGCGCCGTCGACGCGTCGATCAGCGCCTGGAGATTCGTGCCGCTTCCAGAGACGAGGACGACCAGTCGCGCTGGTGTCCGAGGGGCGGGAGGCACGGCTTCCACGATAGTGGTTGAGCAGCGCGCCGAGTGCGCCGCCCATGGCCATGACGGGCACGGCCACGAGCAGGGGCGTGTAGGTGGGCGGCCCCGCCTCGGCCATGCGCCCCGGGCCGATCGCGCCGCTGGACAGGCCGATCAGCACTCCGAGCACGAGTCCGGCGATGGCGCCGGCGCCGGCACCGAGGGCGGCCCGGGCCCCCAGGCCCGTCCTGGCACCCGGCTCGACACGCCAGCCAGCGACCATGCCGGCCACGAGCGGCAGGAGCCCGAGCACGAAGACCCAGCCGGGGAAGGCCCCCGGCGAGGGCAGTGCCGCGAGCAGGGGGAATCCCGGCACCTGGCCCAGCTGCGAGCCCGTGAGGTCGACCGACGTCCCGGTGCCGATGGCAAAGCCCGGCCCGACCAGCGCCGAGGCGGTCCACAGCACGAGCGTCGGCACAGCGAGCAGCGACCCGACACCGAGCGCGACACCGCCGCCCAGACCCGGGTCGAGCAGGGCCCACAGGTCGCCGGCCTGGGCGACGTTGAGGGCCAGCAGCACGGCCACGATGGCCGTCGCGCTGACCAGCACCACGGCGACACCCGGCATCGCGGCCCGGACGGCGATCCGGACGTCCTCCGAGGCCGTGAACCACCACCGCTCGGCGTCACCGTGGCGGCGGATGGATCCGGCGGCCGCACCCAGTCCACCGACGACGAAGGCGACGAACGCCGCACGCACCGAGGAGATCGTGACGTCCCCGGCGTTGGTGACCGCCGCGGCGATGCCGGCGATGACGCCGAAGGCGCCGGCCGAGGAGGCGGCGAAGGCGGCGAGGTCGTGGAGCGGGTCGACGACGATCCAGCTGGCCGCGCGGGCCACCAGCGCGATGCAGACCAGCGTGGCGCCGAGCGGGACGAGCCCGAACGCGAACGGTCCGACGTCGATGCCCGACCCCATCGACACCAGCCAGGTCCGGACGCTCGTGCGGGCGAAGGAGGTCAGCGTCAGGTCGGAGGCACCCCGTGCGACCAGCACCAGCACGCCGGCGACGGCCACCGACACGAGGGCGGCGACGATCGCGGTGAGGAAGGCCGGCCGGAGGTAGGAGGATTCGGCGGGCTCGGGCACCGCTTCATCCTCCCTGTAAAGTTGCCGCGTTGCACACAGGCACGCCGAACGCCGAAGGAGGCTGGACCATGACTCGCGTCGACGAGTTCAACAGCTTCTACTCCTCGACCTTCGCCGAGGCCGTCCAGGTGACCTACGCCGTCAGCGGAGACCGCCAGGTCGCCTACGAGGCGACGGTCGACGCCTACCGCCGGGCCTGGCGCGACTGGTCCAAGATCCGCGACCGTCACCCCATCTCCTACGTCCGCAACGAGGCGTGGAAGCTGACGGCGGTGAGCCGAGGCACCCACCCGTTGCGGCGACGCCACGAGGAGGACAGCGACACCGGGCTCCTGACCGCCCTGCACGACCTGTCGGTCGACGACCGGCGCCTCATCGTCCTGATGACGCTCGGCAACACCGACCTGGAGGAGGCGTCCCGCGAGGTCGGGCTGCCCGCCGAGGAAGGCATCGAGAACGTCACGACCGCCCTGGCCGCGCTCGAGACGGCCCTCGGCGAGGGGATCGACGCGATCGAGCGGCGCATGCACGGGCTGGCCGCGGTCACCAGCACGCTGCCCGTGCCGCCGTCCGCCTCGATCCGCACCGCGGCCAAGCGCGGGCGCCAGCGCAACACCGTGCTGCTCGTTGCGGCAGCGGTCGCGCTGATCTTCGGCGGTGGGTTCGTCGCGACCGACGGCGACGCCCTCGCGACCAAGGGCGATCTGCCGTCCCGGCAGAAGCTCGGCGACGAGACCCCCGACGTGCGCCTCGACGCGGCCAAGATCGACGCGGGCAACCTCCTGACGGCCCGGCAGGTCGGCAACCTCGACACGACCACCTCGTGGAAGGTCGAGAGCACCGACGAGGACGTCACCAACACCACGCCCTACGCGACCTGCCCCACGCAGCGCTACGCCGACAAGAACCCCGTCAAGGTCTTCGTCCGCACCTACACCGCGGCCGGCAGCGACAACGAGCGTCTCGCGCAGTCGATCGAGCTGTCCAAGAGCGACAAGATCGCCACGGCGTCGTACGACCGGCTCGTGCAGTGGTACTCCGACTGCGAGCACCCCCGGGTCGAGCTCGTCGCGGCCTACACCGTCAAGCGACCGTTCGGCGACTTCCAGATCCTCAAGCTGCGGTCGCACCGCGAGCCCGAGCGCACCTTCACGGTCGGCTTCAGCCACTCCGGCACGATCACCAGCACGTTGGTGCACGAGGTCGACGGCGCCAAGGGGCCCAGCATCCAGGCCTTCGCGCGGACGCTCAACGACTCGGTCTCCAAGGTCTGCGCCGACAGCGGCGGCACGTGCTCGGACTCGATCCAGGTCATGCGCACCGATCCCCCGGCCACCTCGAAGGCCCCGTCGTTCCTCGGCATCGTCGACCTGCCGCCGATCGCCGACATCGACAAGGTCTGGGCGGCGGCGCGGTTCGACGCGAGCACCAACCCGGCGGCCACCCTCTGCGACAAGGCCGACTTCACCAGCAAGGCCGTCTCGAAGGCCGGATCACGCATCTACGTGCTCTACCAGGCCAACGACCTGCCACAGGAGTTCGGCGTCGCCGAGACCGTCGCGCGGTTCACCTCGACCAAGAAGGCCAAGGCGTTCGCCGACCTCGTCCAGAAGCGCATCGAGGCCTGCGACGACGAGATCCTCTCGGCCCAGGTCGACCAGACCGAGTCGTTCAAGAACCCGAGCTTCTCGGGGCAGGCCTGGCGCGTCGGGTTCGAGATCTCCGACGACAGCAAGAAGCGGGTCTACTACCGCACGGCCATCATCCGCCGCGGCGCCGACGTGGCGCAGGTGACGTTCACCCCGGCCGGCAAGTACGACATCTCCAAGAAGAAGTTCGTCGCGATCGCCGAGCGCGCCGGCACCCGGCTCAAGTACGTCGACTGAGCCCGGCGCCGCAGCGCCTCCCCGGCACGACGAAGCCCCTCCACCGTGACGGTGGAGGGGCTTCGTACGTCGTGCTGGGCCTGGCGGATCAGACCAGGTTCTTCAGGATCTCCCGCATGAGCTCGGCGGTCTCGGACGGCGTCTTGCCGACCTTGACGCCTGCAGCCTCGAGGGCCTCCTTCTTGCCCTGGGCCGTGCCCGCACCGTCGGACACGATGGCGCCGGCGTGGCCCATCGTCTTGCCCTCGGGTGCCGTGAAGCCGGCGACGTAGCCGACGACCGGCTTGGTGACGTGGGCCTGGATGTAGGCCGCGGCCTTCTCCTCGGCGTCGCCACCGATCTCGCCGATCATGACGATCGCCTTGGTCTCGGGATCGTTCTCGAACGCCTCGAGGGCGTCGATGTGGGTCGTGCCGATGATCGGGTCGCCGCCGATGCCGATGGCGGTCGAGAAGCCGAAGTCGCGCAGCTCGAACATCATCTGGTAGGTCAGCGTGCCCGACTTCGAGACCAGGCCGACCGGTCCCTTGCCGGCGATGTTGGCCGGCGTGATGCCCGCGAGCGCCTCGCCCGGCGTGATGATGCCGGGGCAGTTGGGGCCGATGATGCGCGTCTTCTTGCCCTGGGCGTAGGCCCAGAACTCGGCGCTGTCCTGCACCGGGACACCCTCGGTGATGATGACCAGGAGACCGATCTCGGCGTCGATGGCCTCGATGACGGCGTCCTTGGTGAAGGCCGGCGGGACGAAGGCGACCGACACGTCGGCGCCCGTCTTCTCTATGGCCTCGGCGACGGAGCCGAAGACCGGCAGCTCGACCGTGGCGCCCGACGCGTCGACGTGCTCGACGGTCGTGCCGGCCTTGCGGGCGTTGACGCCACCGACGACCTGGGTGCCGGCCGCGAGCATGCGGGCGGTGTGCTTGGAGCCCTCACCGCCGGTGATGCCCTGGACGATGACCTTGGAGTCCTTGTTCAGAAAGATCGACATGTGTGCGCCCCTCAGCCGTTCGCCAGCTCGGCGGCCTTGTCGGCCGCGCCGTCCATGGTGTCCACCTGCGTGACCAGCGGGTGGTTCAGCTCGTCGAGGATCGCGCGACCCTCGTCGACGTTGTTGCCGTCGAGACGGACGACCAGCGGCTTCGTGGCCTCTGCGCCGAGCAGCTCGAGCGCGCCCTTGATGCCGTTGGCGACCGCGTCGCACGACGTGATGCCGCCGAAGACGTTGACGAACACGCTCTTGACCTGCGAGTCGTTCAGGATGACGTCCAGGCCGTTGGCCATGACCTCGGCCGACGCTCCTCCGCCGATGTCGAGGAAGTTGGCGGGCTTGACGCCGCCGTGCTTCTCGCCGGCGTAGGCGACGACGTCGAGGGTGCTCATGACGAGACCCGCGCCGTTGCCGATGATGCCGACCTCGCCGTCGAGCTTGACGTAGTTGAGGCCCTTGGCCTTGGCCTTGGCCTCGAGGGGGTCGGCCTCCTCGTGGATGACGAAGTCCTCGTGCTCGGGGTGACGGAACTCCGACGCGTTGTCGTCGAGCGACACCTTGCCGTCGAGGGCCTCGAGCTTGTCGCCCTCGAGACGGGCGAGCGGGTTGACCTCGACGAGGGTGGCGTCCTCCTCGACGAAGACCTTCCAGAGGGCCTGGATCAGCGTGACGGCCTGCTCGGCGAGCTCGGCCGGGAACTTGGCCTCCTCGACGATGGCGCGGGCCTTGGCCTCATCGACGCCGGTGCCCGGGTCGACGGCGATCTGGCGGACGGCCTCGGGGTTGGTCTTGGCGACCTCTTCGATCTCGACACCGCCCTCGACGCTCGCGATGCAGAGGTAGCTGCGGTTGGACCGGTCCAGCAGGAAGGAGAAGTAGTACTCCTCCAGCGGCGGGGTCGCCGGGGTGACCAGGACGCGGTTGACCGTCAGTCCCTTGATCTGCATGCCGAGGATGTTCGACGCGTGCTCGAACGCCTCGTCGGGGGTCTTGGCGAGCTTGACGCCGCCGGCCTTGCCGCGGCCTCCCGCCTTGACCTGCGCCTTGATGACGGTGACGCCACCGATCTCCTCGGCGGCGGCCTTGGCCTCGTCAGCGCTGGTGACGACCTTGCCGAGCGTCGTCGCGACGCCATGCTTGGCGAAGAGCTCCTTCGCCTGATATTCCATCAAATCCACGGTGGTGTCCGTCCTAGGTTGGAGGTTCCGCTCATCCCACGTCCGGCCGAAGGCCGCCAGAAATGAGCCTTTGCGACTCTAGCCGTTAACTCAGGGTTTACGAGCGTTGGATGCGTCACACCGACGTACCCACCTCGGGGGCGTCGACACCCAGCTCCCCGGTGAGAGTCCGCAGCCGCGCCAGCGCAGCTCCCGCCTCGTGGCCGTCGCCCACGACGACGATCCGCGACGCGTCCTCGGCCACCGCCGTGCGGAGCAGCTGCTCGGGGCTCTGACCACCACCGACGAGGACGACCTCGTGACCCGCGTCGCGGAGTCGATGGGCCGTCGCCCGGGCGTCGGAGCCGTCCCCGAAAGAGCCCACGACGATGCGGTTCCTGGCCATGGATCGATGCTCCCACACGGGTGAATGCCGTCACATCGTGTCGCCGATCCACACGGAAATGTGGTCGGCGGGGCCACCGAAGTTCGGATTCAGTTTCCCCGGCGTGGGGGCGTCGGCTAGGCTCATCAGGTCCTGTCGTCACCCCGTGGAGGTTTTTTGCGTGTCTTCACCTGCGCCTAAACGCCGACTGGACGTACGTCAGGAGAGCCCCTCCCGCGTCGCCGGCAAGCGAGCCGCTCAGCGACGCAGGAGCAGCAAGCGCTCCCTCACCCCCACTCCAGCCATGGCCGGTGCATTCGCACTGATCCTGGCTGCTTTTGGTTCAGCGGTCGTCGGTGGCGCCACGGACGGCAACACGTTGAAGGCTGACAAGTACCAGACGATCTCGCAGAGCTACTCCGGCTCCGCCAAGGCAGCAGCCGGCGACGTCGACATCAGCCGCGACTTCAACCGCACCAACCAGATCAAGCAGACCAACGCCCAGGCGGCCCAGGTCCAGGCAGCGCAGCAGGAGCAGAAAGAGCTCGCCGCCAACGTCGACAAGCAGCTGAAGTCGCGCCAGTGGGTCCTGCCGGTCACCGGCTACAACATCACCGCCCGCTTCGGCCAGCGCAGCGGCCTCTGGTCGACGACCCACACCGGTCTCGACTTCGCCGGCCCCGCCGGCAGCACGATCGTCTCGATCGCCGCCGGAACCGTGAAGTCCACCGGTTACGAAGGCGCCTACGGCAACCGGACGGTCATCACGCTGACCAACGGTCCCGACGCCGGCACCGACATCTGGTACTGCCACCAGAGCAACATCGCGGTCTCGCCCGGCGACACGGTCGGAGCCGGCGACATCATCGGCTACACCGGTTCGACCGGCAACGTCACCGGCCCGCACCTGCACCTCGAGGTGCACCCCAACGGCGGCGGACCGGTCGATCCCTACACGGCGCTCGTCGAGCACAACGTCACGCCCTGACGATCGTCCCGCTCGACCAAGACTGCGCGGCCAGGACGGCTCGACCAGGCCGCTCGGCTAGAGCTTCTCGACCGGTGCGTAGCGCAGCAGCAGGCGCTTGACGCCCTGCGACCCGAAGTCGACCGAGGCGACGGACTTCTCGGCCTGCCCCTCGACCGCGATGACGGTGCCGAGGCCGAAGCTGTCGTGGCTGACCCGGTCGCCCGGCGCGAGCGAGATGATCTCGCGGTCGGCCTTGCGTGAGCGCGCCGCGACGTTGGTGGAACGGAACGAGGACTGGGCCGTGGCGGACGGCTGGCTGGGCGTCCACTGCGTGGGCGGGGAGGCCAGGCGTCGCCAGTCGACGAGGGACTCGGGCACCTCGTCGAGGAAGCGTGATGCCGGGTTGTAGGACGGAGCCCCCCAGGCGGCCCGGGTCGTGGCGCGGGTGACGTAGAGCCGCGATCGGGCCCGGGTGATGCCGACGTAGGCGAGCCGGCGCTCCTCCTCGAGCTCCTTGGTGTCGGCCAGCGACCGCATGTGGGGGAAGACGCCGTCCTCGAGCCCGGTCAGGAACACCACGGGGAACTCCAGGCCCTTGGCGGTGTGCAGGGTCATCAGCGTGACGACGCCGTCGCCCTCGTCGGGGATCTGGTCGGCGTCGGCCACCAGGGCCACCTGCTCGAGGAATGCCGCGAGGGACCCCTCCCCCAGCGTCGGCTCGTCGGAGATCGCGTCGACCGCCGCAGACGGCTCCTCCTCGACCGGCTCGGTCTCGTCCGTGTCGTCGACCGTGCTGGCGCCGACGACGAACTCGCGCGCGACGGCGACGAGCTCGGCGAGGTTCTCGACCCGGGTCTCGTCCTGCGGGTCGGTGCTCTGCTCCAGCGAGCCGAGATAGCCGCTGCGGGTCAGGGCAGCCTCGAGGACCGCGTCGGCCGCAGCGCCGGTGTCGGCCATCGCCATGAGCTCGGTCATGACCGCGGTGAACGCATGGATCGCGTTCAGCGAACGGGTCGCCAGGTCGGTGGCCTCGTCGGCGCGCGTCAGCGCCTCCCAGAAGCTGATGTCGTGCAGCGTCGCGAGACGCTGGATCGAGGCCTCGGCGCGCTCGCCGATGCCTCGCTTGGGCTCGTTGATGATCCGCCGCAACGAGACGGTGTCGCGCGGGTTGACGAGCACGCGGACGTAGGCCAGCGCGTCCTTGATCTCTTTCCGCTCGTAGAACCGCACACCGCCGACGACGCGATAGGGCAGGCCGACGCGGATGAACACCTCCTCGAACACCCGGCTCTGGGCGTTGGTGCGATAGAAGATCGCGACGTCCTTGGAGGCGACCTCGCCGGCGTCGACGAGCTTGTCGATCTCGTCGGCGATGAACTGTGCCTCGTCGCGCTCGTCGTCGCCGACGTAGCCGACGATCTTCTCGCCGTCGCCCTCGGCCGACCACAGCTTCTTGTCCTTGCGGCCCTCGTTGCGGCTGATGACGGCGTTGGCCGCCGACAGGATCGTCTGCGTCGAGCGGTAGTTCTGCTCCAGCAGGATCGTCGTGGCGTCGGGGAAGTCGTCCTCGAACTCCAGGATGTTGCGGATGTTGGCGCCGCGGAAGGCATAGATCGACTGGTCGGAGTCGCCCACCACCAGCAGGTCGGACTCGGGGTCGGTCAGCTCCTTGATGAGCTGGTACTGGGCGTGGTTGGTGTCCTGGTACTCGTCGACCAGGATGTGACGGAACCGGCGGCGGTAGGTCTCGCACACGTCGGGCCACGCTTGGAACAGGTGGACCGTGTTCATGATGAGGTCGTCGAAGTCCATCGCGTTGGCTGCCTGCAGCCGCGCCTGATAGGCCGTGTAGGCCTCGGCGTAGAGCTCCTCGGTCGGGTTCGTCGCCTTGCCGGCCGCTGCCTCGTGGTCGACGAGCTCGTTCTTGAGGTTGGAGATCCAGTTGAGGACCGCCCGCGGGTTGACCCGCTTGGGGTCGAGGTCCATGTCGCGGCAGATCAGTGTCATGAGGCGTCGCTGGTCGGCGGCGTCGTAGATCGTGAACGACGACGTGAAGCCGAACTTGGTGGCCTCGCGGCGCAGGATGCGCACGCACGCGGAGTGGAACGTCGAGACCCACATCATCCGGGCGCGGGGACCCACGAGGTCGGCGACCCGCTCGCGCATCTCGGCCGCGGCCTTGTTGGTGAACGTGATCGCCAGGATTGATCCGGGATGGGCGCCGCGCGCCGCGATGAGCCACGCGATGCGCCGGGTCAGCACGCGGGTCTTGCCCGAGCCGGCACCGGCGACGACCAGCAGCGGTCCGCCGGGGTGCGACACCGCCGCCTGCTGGGCGTCGTTGAGACCTTCGAGCAGGGTCTCCGAGCGAGGCCGTCGACCGACGGCGGACTCGGTGGCGGCGGAAGAGGGACGTCCCATGGGAGGGACCGGGAACGGCAGCGTCATCGTGTCGTCCAGCCTAGTTGCAGCGGCCGACATCGACCGCAGGGGTTCGACCGGTCGTAGACTGCCCTGCCATGGACCGCGCCGTCAGCATCCGCGAGGCCCGCGAGGGTGATCTCGACGCGCTGACCGACGTCTGGGAGCGTGCCGCGCGGTCGTCGCACGGCTTCATGGACGAGGCCGACATCGTGGAGATGCGCCCGTTCGTCCGCGACTCCTACCTCCCGTCGATGGACGTCTGGCTGGTGGAGTCCGACGGCGGACCGATCGCCTTCGTGGGCGCCCGCGGCGCACACGTCGAGCTGCTCTACGTCGACCCGCCGTTCCACGGACAGGGCCTGGGGCAGCACCTGCTCGCCCACGTCGGGGCGACGAGCGTCGAGGTCTACGCCGACAACGAGACGGGGGTGGGCTTCTACCGGTCGCAGGGCTTCAGCGAAGTACGCCGACGGGCCCGCGACGCGGCGGGACGCCCGTTCGCCATGGTGGTGCTGGAACGGGCTTCCCGCTGACTCACCGGACGCCGGCGAGCTCGACCATCTCGGCAGCGCAGAGCCGGAGGCGGACGGGCTAGATTCATCCCATGGCGTTCACGATCGACAGCGGCAGCAGCGAGCCCCCGTTCGAGCAGCTGAGACGTCAGGTCACCGAGCAGGCCACCGACGGACGCCTGCCGGCCGGGCACCACCTGCCGACGGTCCGCGCCCTCGCCGACACGCTCGGCCTCGCGCCCAACACCGTCGCGAAGGCCTACCGTGCCCTCGAGACCAGCGGCGTGGTCGAGACGCACGGGCGACGTGGCACGTTCGTCGCGAGCATCGAGCCGGGCGACGCGGCAGCCGCGACCTACGTCCGGGCGGCGCGCGACCAGGGCCTCGATCTGGATCGGGCGCTGCGGATGATCGAGCGACACTGGGCCTAGCCTCCGCCCTTCTCCGTCGTGTGGAAACTGCTGTGATCGCAGGGGGTTGGTGTCAGTGGTGGCCTCTAGGGTTGAAGCATGTTCGAAGCCGTGCCGACTGGTCGCCTCCTCGACGAGGTGCGCGCGCACGACTTCGCCGCTGAGCCGGCTCTGGAGGTCGACGCGGTCCGGGTCGATGCGATCCGTGAGCTCGACCGCACCATCCGCGCGGCGCAGGCCGAGCAGGTCCGCCAGGTCGCCCTGCTGCATCGCGAACGGGCCCGGAAGATGGGCCTTGGGCATGGTGACCCGACCTTGTCGTTGATCGGTGAGGTGTCGATGGCAAGGACGATCGGGCCGACAGCTGCGGGCACGCAGGTCGAGCTGGCTCTGGGGATGACCAGGTTGCCGAAGGTGTTCGCGCTCTTCGAGGCCGGCCTGATCAGTGAGGCGACTGCTCGGGCGGTCGCGCGGGAGACCCAGTCGCTGCACGTCGATGACGACGTGGTCGCTGATGGGGAGATCGCCGCGAAGATCACCGGCATGACCACCGCCCAAGCCCGTGACACTGCAGCCAGGGTCGTGATCGGCATCGACGCCGAAGCCGCCCACGAAAGGGCCCGCCGCAACCGTGCTGATGCCCGGGTCACCCTGCACCCCGACACCGACGGCATCGCCCACCTGCGGGTCCGGGGACCGGCCGAGCAGATCGTCGCCGCCCACCGGGCCCTCGACGACTGGGCCACCGGCCTCAGCTCCACCGGAGACCCCCGCAGCAGGGGGCAGATCATGGCCGACACGCTCGTCGAACGCGTCACCGGACAAGCATTCGCCGACGACGTCGCCGTCGAGATCAACCTCGTCCTCGACGCCAAGACCCTCGTCGCCGGTGGTGACACCCCGGTCGAGCTCGACGGCTACGGACCCATCAGCCCTGACGTTGCCGACGAGATCATTGCCAAGGCCCGCACCGCGTCCATCCGCCGCCTGTTCGTCGACCCAGTCGACGGCACACTGCTCGTCCGCGAACCGCGCCGGCGGCGTTTCACCCGCACCACCTCAGCCCACATCCGCACCCGCGACCGCCGCTGCCGCCAACCCGGCTGCGACGCCAAGATCCGCCACGACGACCACATCCACGCCTTCGAGCACGGCGGCTTGTCAGTGAAGGAGAACGGTCAAGGGCTCTGCGTCCGCTCCCACACCATCAAGCACCAACCCGGATGGTCAGTCACCACCACCGGCAACACCACCACCTGGAAGACCCCCAGCGGGCACCAGTACCGGTCCACGCCACCACCCGTCCTCCCCGGACGAGACCCCGGCCACCAACGCCAATAACGGCGGCACCCGTCCAGCCGCCTCGGCAGCCTCCGCGGCCGCGGTTGCGGCTGACCGCTACCGTGGACCTGTGCCGTTCGAATTCGTCCTCTTCCTGCTGCTCGTGGCCGGAATCGCCCTCATGGCGGTCGCGCTGAGCGGCTATGGCAGCACCGACCGCTCCCACGAGCCGCCGCCGCGCCTGCCCGGGCATGACGTCCAGGACAAGCTCAACGAGCGCAAGAACCCCGACGCCTCCTAGACCTGCTCGACGCGCTGGACCTACTCGGCGTTCGTGTTCGGCTTGCGCCAGCTCCGCTCGAACGGGAGACGCCACGCCTTGGGCGCGATGAGCTGGTGGATCGCGTTGGGTCCCCACGTGCCCTGCTGGTACGGACGCACCGGCGGGGTGTCGTTGAGCAGCGGCTCGGAGATCTCCCACAGCCGCTCGATGCCCTCGGCCGTCGTGAAGAGCGTCCGTTCACCGCGCATCGCGTCGTAGATCAGCCGTTCGTACGCTTCCAGGACCTCACCGGCCCTCTCGGTCTCCTGCATCGCGAACTGCATGCTGAGCTTGTCGAGCCGCATGCCCGGCCCGGGCCGCTTGCCGTAGAACGACAGCGACATCTTGGAGGCGTCGGCCAGGTCGAACGTGAGGTGGTCCGGCCCGGCGAGACCGACGCCCGAGCCGGTCGGGAACATGCTCTTCGGCGGCTCGCGGAACGCGATCGAGATGATGCGCGCACCCTCGGCGAGCTTCTTGCCCGTGCGCAGGTAGAACGGCACACCGGCCCACCGCCAGTTGTCGATCTCGGCCTTGAGAGCCACGAACGTGTCGGTCTCGGAGTCGGCCGCGACACCCGGCTCGTCGCGGTATCCCTGGTACTGACCACGGACGACGAAGTGCGGGTCGAGCGGCAGCATCGACCGGAAGACCTTGTTCTTCTCCTCCGAGATCGAGTCGGAGTCAAGAGAGGTCGGCGGCTCCATCGCCATGAAGGCCAGCACCTGGAACAGGTGCGTCACGACCATGTCCTTGAACGCGCCCGTGCCCTCGTAGAACCCGGACCGGCCGGCCAGCGACAGCGTCTCGGGGACGTCGATCTGGACGTGGTCGATGAAGTTGCGGTTCCAGATCGGCTCGAAGAGACCGTTGGCGAAGCGGAACGCGAGGATGTTGAGCGCCGCCTCCTTGCCGAGGAAGTGGTCGATGCGGAAGATCTGCTGCTCGTCGAACACCTCGTGGATCTCGGCGTTGAGCGACTTCGCGCTGGCGAGGTCGGTGCCGAACGGCTTCTCCATGATGATCCGTGACCGCTCCACGAGCTTCGCCGCGTCGAGCGTGTGCACGACGTCGAGCGCCGACTTGGGCGGGACGCTGAGGTAGTGCAGGCGGCGGGGCGAGCCGCCGAGGTCCGCCTCGAGCTTCGCGGCGACCTGCGCGAGGGCGTCGGCGCCGTCCTTGACGTTGACGTACGAGAGCTTGGGGGCGAACGCCTCCCACTGCTCGCTGCGCATGGGCCGCGGGCTGAACTCCTTGCAGGCCAAGTGGGCGAACTCGCGGAACGACTCGTCGTCGAAGTCGTCCATCGAGACGCCGATGATGCGCGAGTCCGGGACGAGTCCCGACTGGAGCAGGTGCAGCATGCCGGGCAGCAGCTTGCGGCGGGCGAGATCGCCCGTGGCACCGAAGAGCACGATCAGATGAGGCTCGTTCATGGCCTCAGGCTAGACCCGACAGGTTGCGCAGGCGTGAACTCTCGGCCTGCTCCGCCGTCAGCGAGTCGCGTTGAGGCTGCGCAGGATCGCTCGCGGCGCGATGCGGGTGAGGTACTTCTTGGAGGGGCTCCTGGGCATCTCGACCGTGATGACGGCCCCCTTCGCATGATGCTTGCGGAACCACATCGAGTAGGTGCCGTGGCACGACGAGAAGCAGTCGAAAGCCTTCCGGGGCAGCCTGATCTGGTCAGCCAGCCGCTTGGCCCACTTGTTGTTGCCCGTGTCGCGGATGTCGATGCCGTCGAGCGGCTGGTGGAAGCTGATCGTGTACTCGGGCTTGATCGCGTCGGCGAAGGTGCGGATCGCCCTGGCCTCCGGCTCCGAGAAGGCCCTGCGACCGGAGTACGTCGCCCCGCCCTGCTTCTTCCAGCCGGTCGAGAAGTTGCGGTTCAGGTCGACCCCGTGAGCGTTCTGGCGCTTGTTCTTCGCCACCCCGTCACGGTTGAGCACCGGCACCACCCAGATGTCGGCGCCGTCGATGGGGCGGCCGTCGCGGAGTGCCCGCAGGGTGTGCGTCGGAGCCGTCTCGTTGCCGTGCATCGCGGCGATGAGCAGGACCTTCTTCTTCGACTTCGGGTTGCCGAGGCGCCACGCGACGATGTCGCGACCCTTGACGGTGTGGCCGATCACCCGCTTCTCGACGATCGCCGACGGCGGCTCGTCCGCGGCGACGGTCGGTCCTACCGTCGGGACGGTGAGTGCGACGGTGAGCAGGACGACAGCCCCGAGAGTCTTCATGCCCTCATCATGACCCCGATCGGGCCGGACCGGTGAAAGGTGCCGCCGACGACGTCAGATCAGGCGGCGGTCGTTGGCCCAGCGGGTCAGCTCGTGCCGGCTCGACAGCTGGAGCTTGCGCAGCACGCTCGACACATGGGTCTCGACGGTCTTGATCGAGATGAACAGCTCCTTGGCGACCTCCTTGTAGGCGTAGCCGCGGGCGATGAGTCGCATGACCTCGCGCTCACGCTCGGTCAGCCGGTCGAGGTCCTCGTCGACCTGGGCGATCTCGATCGTCCCGGCGAACGCGTCGAGGACGAACCCGGCGAGGCGGGGCGAGAACACCGCGTCACCCGCCGCCACCCGGTCGATCGCGTCGAGCAGCTCGGGGCCGGAGATGTTCTTGGTGACGTAGCCGCGGGCACCCGCTCGGATGATGCCGATGACGTCCTCGGCGGCGTCGCTGACCGACAGCGCGAGGAACTTCGTCTCCGGGTGCCGCACGTGGAGCCGCCGGATGACCTCGAGCCCGCCGCCCCCGGGCATGTGGACGTCGAGCAGGACGACGTCGGGCTTCGCCGCAGTGATCGCGGCGACGGCGGAGTCGACGTCCTCGGCCTCCGCGACGACGTCGACGGGGCCGTCGATCTCGGCCCGCACGCCGGTGCGGAACATGGCGTGGTCGTCGACGATCACGATGCGCAGGGTGGTCATGAGGTGGCACCTTCGATGGAAGTGGACGGAGCGGGGGTGGGCGGGGTGGTGGCGGGCGACGCCGACTCACCGCGACGGATCGGCATGGTCATCGCGACCTCCGTGCCCGCTCCCGGGCTGCTGCGGATCGTCGCGGTGCCGCCGTGTCGCTCGACCCGGTCGACGATGGAGCCCCGGACGCCCATGCGGTCGTCCGCGATGGCCTCGAGGTCGAAGCCGACCCCTCGGTCGCGCACGAAGACCTCCGCGGTGCGACCGTCGCTCTCGGCGTAGACGTCGATGCGATCGACCTGGGCGTGCTTGGCGGCGTTGATCATGGCCTCCCGTGAGGCCCTGGCGAGCGCCGTGACGTCGGGATCGAGCGCGGCGTCGCCGACCGCGATGACCTCGACCGGCACGTGGTGGACGTCCTCGACCTCGGCGGCGGCCGCACGCAGGGCGGCGACCAGCGAGTCGCCGGGCTGCTCGTCGTTGCCGTACAGCCAGGCCCGCAGCTCTCGCTCCTGGCGGCGGGCCAGCGTGGCCACGGCAGCGGCGTCCCCCGCGTTCTTCTGCAGCAGCGCGAGCGTCTGCAGGACGGAGTCATGCAGGTGCGCGGCGACGTCGGCGCGCTCCTGGGAGCGCACCCGTTCACGTCGTTCCTGTGCCAGGTCGCCGACCAGCCGGAAGATCCAGGGCCCGAGGATGAGACCGAGCCCGAGGATCGCGACGACGAGGGCCGAGGCGAGGTTGACCGCAGCCCCCCAGCCGCCCTCCTTCGTCACGAAGTAGATGCCGGCGACGGCGACCAGCCCCGCTCCCGCGGCGATGCGCGAGGCGAAGCCGAACCCTCTGGTCTCGCGCATCCAGCGCCCCCAGGCCGCGTCGTCGTACTGCCGCCAGACCACGGCGATGCCGACGACACCGACCAGGAGCGGGCCGAGGACGTTGTCGTTGATGCCCCGACCGGTCGACTGGATCAGCAGCAGCACACCGATACCGACGGCGGCGAGCGCGATCGTCTGGGCGATCTCGGCCGGACCGGTCCGGCTTCCCGTGCGCAGCCCGCGCCGGGTGGCGGACTCCAGGCCGGGCGACAGCTGGGGTCGCTGCAGCGGCAGCAGCCGCCACAGCAGGAGGTAGGCGATGACGCCGATGCCCTGGAACCACGTGCCGATGATGAACGCCAGCCTCACCCAGAGCACGGGGACGTTGAAGTGCTCGGCGACACCTGTCGCCACACCGCCGACGAGGCGATGGTCCGCCGGCCGGTAGGCGCGGCGGTAGGTGCTCGCGGGGGTGGGGGTCACCCCCTGATCGTCACACGCGCGCGGGCCGGGGCGCCACCGAGGACGGCCCCCTCCCCACCCTGACGACTCCCGGGTGCGAATCAGGGTCGTACCCGATGCGCCGCGGCCCCGTCCTCGGTCACGATGGGGCCATGAACGACACCCAGCAGGCACCTCCGGGGCACGGACCCGACCAGGACTTCGACCCCCACCGGCTGCGCACCATCACGGACATGAAGCGGTCGAAGGACGACCGCATCGTCGGTGGCGTCTGCGCCGGCGCGGCGAAGTACCTCAACATCGACCCCGTCATCGTCCGCGTCGTCATCGCGGTGCTCACGGTCGCCGGTTTCGCCGGCGTCATCCTCTATGCCGCCGCATGGGTCCTCCTGCCGTCCGAGGACGCCGAGCGGAGCATCGGCGCCGACTGGTTCAACCTCGACAAGAACGAGGAGCAGGTGCGCGTCGCCGGACTCGTCGCCGCGGTCGTCCTCGCAGTCCTGTCGCTGGTCGGCGACAGCAGCTGGGCCTGGTGGGGCGGCGCCCCGTGGTGGCTCCTGCCGTTCGCCCTCCTCCTCTACGTGTTCTGGATCAGGCCCCGACGGCGCCGCGAGGAGCGCGAGCAACGTGAACGCCACACGGGCGCGTACGACCCGGCTACCGGCGCAGGCTTCGATGAGACCCAGCACCTCGGCGTCACCCAGCAGAAGGTCTCCACGTCCCGCCCCCGACGCTCCCCCGCGCTGCTGGTGCTGACGACGTCGATCGCCGCGATCGCGCTTGCCGCGACCCTGATCTACGACCAGACCCAGGAGAACGTGCCATGGACGACGTACGTCGCGGTAGCCCTGGCCGTGGTCGGTGTCGGCCTGCTGGTCGGGACCTTCTTCGGCAACGGCGGGATCCTGATCGGGATCGGCATCCTGCTCGCGATCGCCCTCGGGATCGGATCGGTCTTCCCCAGCGGTCGCATCGGCCGACAGGCGCCGACGCCCGAGGTCGCGGCCCAGGTCAAGGCCACCTACAAGCACGGCATCGGGCAGCTCGAGCTCGACCTCAGCGAGGTGTCGGACCCCGAGCGTCTGCTGGGTCGCACGATCAGGCTCGACAACGGCATCGGCCAGACCCGCGTGATCGTCCCCGACGGGCTCAACCTCGACGTCACGACCGACATGAAGGGCGGCGAGATCGCGCTCTTCGGTCGTATCGACGACGGCACCGACATCTCGATGACCGACACCGCCGACCGACCGACCGAGCCCGCCCTCACGATCGACATCGACCAAAAGCTCGGACAGATCGAGGTGATCAACCGATGAACCGTCATCCGTTGCGCTGGGAGAATCTCGCCTTCGGGCTGCTCTTCCTGGTGATCGTCGGCAACTGGGCCGTCTGGAAGCAGGACCTCCTGACCGCTCGCGAGCTCAGCCTCACGGCGTCCGGCGTCCTGATCTTCCTCGGCGTCATCGGCGTCGCGGCCACGATCTGGCAGGCCCGACCCACCCCCGTCGCCACGACGACACCCACCACCCCCACGACATCTGCGACCGAAGGAGCCTTCGATGAAGAAGCTGACCCGCAACACTGACGACCGCTGGATCGGGGGCGTCTGCTCAGGTGCCGCCGACTACACCGGCATCGACGTCAACCTGATCCGCCTGGTCCTCGCGATCTGCACCGTGCTCGGCGCCGGGTCCCTGATCATCGGCTACCTCGTGGCGTGGGTCCTCATGCCGAAGCGTCGGCCCCACGACGTCGTGTGGGCGCAGGCTACTGACGTGCCAGCCACAGCGTCCGAGCCCGCACAGCCGTCTGCGTGAAGTCGGAGAACACTCCGTCGACCCCGGCGTCGAAGAAGGCGAGATACTCCGCCATCGCATCGCCGTGGGCGGCCTTGTCGGTGCCGATGCGCAGGTTGGTCGGCAGGAAGTTGTTCTCGTTGCGCATCGTCCAGATGTGCACCATCAGCCCGAGGTCGTGGGCGTTGCGCACCAGCTTGGTCGGCCCGTTGAGCCGGTAGCGCTCGTCGCGCCGGATGACCTGGCTCTTGTTGGGCCCGATCCCGTCGGCGTACTCGGCGATCGTGGAGAGCTCGCGCGGCTTGCGCATCTTGCGATAGGTGCGGGGGTCGCGCGCGGCCACGAGGTCGAACGGCGCTCCCTGGCGGTCCATGAGCTGGATCAGGGTCAGCGGCGTCCGGTCGCGGATCGCCCGCAGGTTGCCGGTCTCCATCGACTGGATGATGATCTTCGCGCCCTCGTGGTTGACCCGCCGGCGCTCGAGGTCGGCGACCAGGAGGTCGTTGAGGTCCAGGCCGATGCGGGCGAAGTAGGTCGGGTGCTTGGTCTCGACGTAGACCCCGATGGGCTCGTCCCGCCCCACGCTGGCCTCCTCGGCGATGGTGAGCACCTCGTCGAAGGTCAGGATCTCCTCGGTGCGGGCCAGCGGGATGTTCTGCGGTCTCAGCTGAGGCAGGCGCTCGCGCACCCGCAGCGTCTTGATCTCCTCGAGCGTGAAGTCCTCGGTGAACCAGCCCGTGATCGGGACGCCGTCGACGAACTTGCTGACCTTGCGGTCGGCGAACTCGGGGTGCTCGGCCACGTCGGTCGTGCCGCCGATCTCGTTCTCGTGGCGGACGACGAGGACACCGTCGCGGGTCGCGACGACATCGGGCTCGATGTAGTCGCAGCCCTGCTCGATCGCGAGCAGGTAGGAGGGCCGGGTGTGCTCGAGGCGTTCCCCGGGCACTCCGCGGTGACCGATGACGATGGGCGTCCGGGACACCCGTCCATCAAACCGCAGTCGAGGGTCGTTGTGTCGGATCGTGGACGAGACGTACGGCACCGTCGCGGCGTGGGTCGGCGGCTGCGACCAGGTGGCCATCGTGCCGGCGCAGCGTGGCTGCGACCCCGCCGTAGTACATCGTCAGGTCCGTCTCGGTCTTGATCACCTCGCCCGGCCCGCCGGCGCGGTGCACGTGGACCCTCGGGTGGTTGATGGCGTGCTGCAGGCCGAGCCCCCCGTTGACGAAGCCGGCGAGTGCCTGGACGATCGCGGTCGTGATGCGGTCGGCACCGGGCGAGCCGATCGCCAGGGCGGAGCCGTCGACGTGGTGCCCGACCGTCGGCGCCATGTTCGACAGCAGCCGCGTGCCCGGTGCCAGCCCGTGCAGCCCCCGGGCGTTGAGCTCCTGCTCGCCGAGGCAGTTGTTGAGCCAGATGCCGGTCCCCTGCGCGACCATGCCGGAGCTGTAGCCCGACGAGACCGTGACGGCGCAGGCCCCGCCGTCGCTGTCGGTCGCGGAGACGTGCGCCGTCGAGCCCGACTCCAGCACCGCCAGGTGGTCGCGATCGACCAGCTCGAGGAACGCAGCGGCGTCGCGCTCGAGGTCGTCGGTGTGGTCGAGCACCTGCAGCCGGTGCCCCAGCACGGCCCGCTGCACCCGCACCAGGTGCTCGACGTCGTCAGCGGCCCATGGCCCGTGCGGACGTCCGTCGAGCAGCCGGAGCATCGCCGCGACGCAGACGCCGCCCACCGAGGGTGGAGGGTTGGTGCCGAACGTCCAGTCGCCCACCGTCGACACGAGCGACGGCCTCACGACGGGGCGGTAGTCGGCGAGGTCGTCGATGCCCAGGATGCCGCCGCGCCGGATCACGTCGTCGCTGATCAGGCGTGCCAGCTCACCGGTGTGCAGGGTGCTGGCGCCGTCGGCGGCGATCAGCTCGAGCGAACCCGCCAGGTCGGGCATCACGATCAGCCCGGTCTCGATCGCCCCGTCCGCGTCGTGCACCGCGGCGTGGCTCTCGTCGTCCCAGCCGAAGATGTCCTGGTGGACGTACTCCAGGTAGTAGCGCGACGCCGAGCTCAGCCGGAAGCCGCGACGGGCGACGTCGATCGCCGGGGCGACGATCTCGCGCCAGGGCATGCTGCCCCAGCGGCGGTGCGCCTCCTCGAAGGCGGCCACCGAGCCGTGGGTCGCCACGGAGCCCGGACCGATCGTGACCGTGACTCCCCCGCCGTACTCCGTGTCGACGTCCCACGTGCCGCCACCGAGATCGCGACCGCGCCCGGGCATGTCCATCCAGCCGTCGACGGTCTGCGGCGCGCTGCCGTCGGGCGGCTGCACCGTGATGAACCCGCCTGAGCTCAGCGACACGATGCCGACCTCGTTGACCATCGTCACCAGCGCGGCGGCCAGCGCCGCGTCGATCGCGTTGCCGCCGGCTCGGGCGACCTGCCCACCCGCGTCGGCGGCGGCCTCGTTGGGAGCGGCGAGCGCGACGTCGGGCATGCCGGAAGGCTACTCGCCCCGGTAGGGTGGACACAGGTGCGCCGGGAAGTCTGGTCGGCATGACGTCACCGACCCCAGGAGCCCCATGCCCCGCCGCACGCCCTCGTCCCCCCACCGCTTCCTCCAGCGCGGATCGTGGCCCGAGACCTCACGGATCGCCGAGATCCTGCGACGCGAGACGATCGGCGGTGGCCTGCTGATCGTCGCGGCCGTCGCCGCTCTCGTCGCGGCCAACACCGGCGACTGGTACGCCGACCTGCGCGACACCGTGGTCGGTCCGTCGGCGCTGCACCTCGACCTGTCGCTGGGCACGTGGGCCGCCGACGGGCTCCTGGCGATCTTCTTCTTCGTCGCCGGTCTGGAGCTCAAGCGCGAGCTCGTCGCCGGCGACCTGCGCGACCCTCGGCGCGCGGCGATCCCGGTCGTCGCCGCGATCGGCGGCATGGCCGTGCCGGCGGTCATCTTCACCCTCGTCAACCTCGGCGGCTCGGTGCGGGGATGGGCCGTCCCGACGGCGACCGACATCGCGTTCGCGCTCGCGGTGCTGGCCGTCATCAGCACGCACCTGCCGTCGGCCCTGCGTACGTTCCTGCTGACGCTCGCGATCGTCGACGACCTGCTCGCGATCCTCATCATCGCCACGTTCTACACCAGCGACCTCGAGATCGTCTGGCTGCTGGTGGCGCTGCTGCCGCTGGCCGCGTTCACGGTGCTGGTCCAGCGCCGGGTGCGCACGTGGTGGATCCTGCTGCCGCTCGCGGTCACCATCTGGGCCCTCGTGCACGCCTCCGGCATCCACGCGACGGTCGCCGGCGTCCTGATGGGCTTCGCGGTGCCGGTGCTGCGACGCGACAGGGAGGACGGCCCCGGTCTCGCCGAGCACTTCGAGCACGTCTTCCGCCCGGTGTCGTCGGCGGTCGCCGTCCCGGTGTTCGCCTTCTTCTCCGCCGGCGTGGCGGTCGGCGGCCTCGACGGCCTGCGGTCGGCGCTCCGCGACCCGATCACGATCGGCGTCGTCCTCGGCCTGTTCCTCGGCAAGACGATCGGCGTGCTCGGCGCCACGTGGCTCGCCGCCCGGTTCACCCGGGCCGACCTAGACGACGACCTCGCGTGGATCGACGTCACCGGCCTGTCGATGCTCGCCGGCATCGGGTTCACGGTGTCGCTGCTCATCGGCGAGCTGGCCTACGGCCCCGGCTCGGCGGCCGACGAGCACGTCAAGGTCGGCGTGCTGCTGGGATCCCTGGTCTCCGCGGTCGCCGCGACGATCGTCCTGCGCTCACGCAACCGCCACTACCGCCGGGTCGAGGAGATCGAGCGGCTCGACGCCGATGGCGACGGCGTCCCCGACGTCTACGAGCGTTGACCCCACAGTGCCCCCTCCTGTGACCTGCATCACGGGGAATCGGACCTACGTAGTGCTTTGTACTGATACGCACATCCTGTGGGTATCCCTGTGAACACGTGTTCCTGCGTCAGTGCGCTGCGTCGAGCGCCCGGTCGAGGTTGATGGCCGCGCTGATGAGCGCCAGATGCGTGAACGCCTGCGGGAAGTTGCCCAGCTGGTCGCCCGTCGCACCGACCTCCTCGGCATAGAGGCCGACGTGGTTGGCATAGGTGAACATCTTCTCCAGCGCCAGCTGCGCATCGTCCAGACGCCCCGCACGGGTCAGCGCCTCGACGTACCAGAACGAGCAGAGCGAGAACGTTCCCTCGACCCCCTCGAGCCCGTCGGGCGAGACCTCGGGGTCGTAGCGGAACACCAGGCTGTCGACCACGAGCCGGTCCTCGATCGCCTCGAGGGTCGAGAGGAACCGCGGATCGGCGGGCGACAGGAACTTGACCATCGGCATGAGCAGCACGCCCGCGTCGAGCGCGTCACCGCCCTCGACCTGGGTGAAGGCCTGGATCTCGTCGTCCCACGACTCGGTCATGATGCGCTCGTAGATCTCGTCGCGGACCGCCGCCCACGCCGAGATGTCGCCGGGCAGTCCGCGCTGGCGAGCCATGCGGATCGTGCGCTCGATCGCCACCCAGCACATCAGGCGCGACGTCGTGTGGGCCTGCAGGCCTCCCCGCACCTCCCACATCCCCGCATCGGGCTGGTCCCAGTTCGCGCACACCCAGTCGGTGACACGAGCGACGTCGGCCCACGCGTCGCTGCTGATGCCGGCGCCGTACTTGTTGAACAGGTAGATCGAGTCGATGAGCTCGCCGTAGATGTCGAGCTGGAGCTGCTCGACGGCCGCGTTGCCGATACGGACCGGCTGCGAGCCGCGGTGGCCTGACAGGTGGTCGAGCGTCTGCTCGTCCTGCGGCACGTTGCCGTCGATGTCATACATGACGCGCAGGGGGCCGAGGCCATGGTCGGCATCCTCGCCGAGGCGCTGCGACAGCCACACGACGAACGCGTCGGCCTCGTCGGTGAACCCCAGGCGCAGCAGCGCATAGAGGCTGAAGGCGGCATCGCGCATCCAGACGTAGCGGTAGTCCCAGTTGCGGTCGCCCCCGACGACCTCCGGCAGGCTCGTCGTGGGTGCGGCGACCACGGCGCCGGTGGGCTCGTGCGTCAGGAGCTTGAGCGTGATGGCCGACCGGTTGACGGTCTCGCGCCAGCGTCCGGTGTAGGTCGACTGCTTCAGCCAGCCGCGCCAGAAGGCGGCTGTCGCGTCGAACAGTGCTGCGGTGTCGGCCAGGTCGGCGTCGGGCAGCTCGTCGCCGTCGTCCAGCACCTCCAGCACGAACAGCGTCGCCTCGCCCTCGGCCAGGTCGACCTCGGCGGTCACCACGCCGTCGTCGATCTCCAGGGCGGTCGTCGCGCCGAGGCCCAGCCGGACGCCGTCACCGGTGATCACGACACCGTGGTCGACCGTCTCGGCGGTGCTCCGCGCCCGTCCGTAGTCGGGGCGGGCGTCGAGCCGCATGCCGACCGTGGTGGATCCGCGCACGGCCACGACCCGGCGCACGAGGCGCTGGCGGTGGTCGGGGTCTCCGGCCTGCAGCACCGGCATGAAGTCGTGCACCTCGACGACCCCCTCCTCGGTGAGGAACCGGGTCGCCAGGATCGCGGAGTCGGGGAAGTAGAACTGCTGGGTGCGGGTCGCACCGCACGTCGGTGCGATCTGCCACGAGCCACCCTCCTGCTGGTCGAGGATCGCCCCGAAGATGCTGGGCGAGTCGAACCGGGGAGCGCAGAACCAGTCGATCGTGCCGTTCGTGCCGACGAGCGCGGCCGTGCGGAGGTCGCCGATCAGTCCGTGGTCCTCGATCGCCGGCCAGTCGACCGACTCAGGCATCCGGGAGCCGCCACCCGCGCTCACCCGGCAGGTCCAGCGCGTCGTCCGGGCCCCACGAGCCCGCGGCGTACGGCTGGGTGGCCGGCGGCGCGTCGAGCACCGGCTGGCAGATCTGCCACAGCCGGTCGACCTCGTCGGACCGGGTGAACAGGGTCTGGTCGCCCTTCATCACGTCGAGCAGCAGGCGCTCGTACGCCTCCAGCGGCGCGTCGTCCGGATCGTCCTGCGCCAGGTCGAGGTGCAGGGTCGACGACGTGAGCTCCATCGTCGGGCCGGGCCGCTTGGCGTGCAGGTCGACGCTGATCGTGGGGGTGTCGGTGAGCTCCAGCACGAGCTCGTTGGGGCCGTAGTGGTCGTCGCCGAACCGTCCCATCGGGGGCGTGCGGAACGTGAGCGTGATGGTCCGCCGGGTGGCCCCCAGCGACTTGCCGGTGCGCAGGTAGAACGGCACGCCCTGCCAGCGCTCGGTGTCGACGTAGGCCTCCAGGGCCACGAACGTCTCGACCTCGGAGTCGTCGGCGACGTCGTCCTCGTCGCGGTAGCCCTCGTACTGGCCGAACACGACGCGCTCGGGGTCGAGCGGGCGCATCGCGGCGAACACCTTGGCCTTCTCGTTGCGCAGCGACAAGGCGTCGAGGTGCACGGGCGGCTCCATCGCCACGAATCCGAGCACCTGGCACAGGTGGGTCGAGATCATGTCGCGGAAGCAACCGGTCGACTCGTAGAAGCTGCCACGTCCCTCGACGGTCAGCTCCTCCGGCACGTCGATCTGCACCGAGCACAGGTGGTCACGGTTCCACGCGGGCTCGATCATCCCGTTGGCGAAGCGCAGCGCGAGGATGTTCTGCACGGCCTCCTTGCCCAGGAAGTGGTCGATGCGGAAGACCTGGTCCTCCGACACGACCTCCTTGAGGGTCGCGTCCAGCTCGCGGGCGGAGTCGAGGTCGGTGCCGAACGGCTTCTCGATGACGAGCCGGGCGTCGTCCGACAGGCCCTCACGACCGAGCATCCCGATCATGGGCTCCATCGCCGACGGCGGCACGGACAGGTAGATGAGCTTCTTCGCGTCCTCGCCGAGGTCGGAGAGGGCGTCCTTCACCGCTGCGGCGAGGTCGGAGCCGTCGTCGGCGTCCGAGGTCTGGAAGGTCAGACGGCCCAGCACGTCGTCGGCGACGTCGTCGTCGAGGTCGTCGACGAACTCCTCCAGCGACGTGCGGATCTTCTGGCGGAACTCGTCGTCCGAGCCCGGGGAGTGACGTCCGGAGCCGATGATCGCGTAGTCGTCGGGCAGGCGCGAGGCCGCGGCGAGACGGTAGATGCCGGGGAACAGCTTGCGCTTGGCGAGGTCGCCGGTCGCCCCGAACAGGACGAAGACGTGCGGGGACGGGGTGTCGATGTCAGGGGCCACTCTTCCCAGCGTAGGCACCCGTCGGTGACGCGCAACGGGAGCGCTTGCGGGCGTCCCATCCGGGTACTCCGCACCTGATCTGATCTCTCGACCAAGGAGTGCCCATGGACCGCGACTACGACTACCTGATCGTCGGAGGCGGGATGGTCGCCGACACGGCCGCCCGAGGCATCCGCGAGCGCGACCCGGACGGGTCGATCGGCATCGTCGGCGAGGAGTCGACCGCTCCGTTCCCCCGCCCTGCACTCTCCAAGAAGCTCTGGACCGACGACGACTTCACCGAGGACGACGCCGCCCTCAACACGACCGACGAGACCGGCGCCGAGCTGCACCTCGGCGCACGTGTCGACACGATCGACCGCGAGGGCCACCGCGTCAAGACGAGCACCGGCGACTCGTTCGGCTACGGCCGGCTGCTGCTCGCCACGGGCGGCCACCCCCGCCAGGTGCCCGGGCTCACCCCCAGCGACCGCATCATCTACTTCCGGACGCTCGACCACTACCACCGGCTGCGGGCGGCCGTCGCGGACAAGCCCCGCATTGCTGTCGTCGGCGGCGGCTACATCGGCACCGAGATCGCCGCGGCACTCGTGCAGCAGGGGTGCACCGTGACACTGATCCACCCGGCCGACGTCCTCGGCGCCAAGACGTTCCCCGCGAGCATCGCGTCCGAGGTCGAGGCGATGTTCGTCGACGCGGGAGTCACCGTCCACGGCGGGGCCAAGGTCGAGGGCGGCTCGTCCTCCCCCACCGGCGTCACGCTGCAGCTCGACGACGGCAGCACGGTCGAGGCCGACCTCGCCGTCATCGGCCTCGGCATCGAGCCCGCCGGGACGCTGGCCGGGCGCGCCGGTCTCGAGACCTCGTCCGACGGCGGCATCGTGGTCGACGAGCACCTCACCACCGCCGACCCCGACGTCCTCGCCGCCGGCGACGTCGCGGAGTACCCCGACCGGATCCTGGGACGTCGCCGCGTCGAGCACGTCGACAACGCCAACGAGATGGGCGCCGCGGCCGGGCGCATCCTCGCCGGGTCGGACGAGACGTACGACCACACGCCGCTGTTCTACTCCGACCTGTTCGACGCCTGGTACGAAGCGGTGGGGACGCTCGACGCGAGCCTGGAGACCGTCGAGGACGAGAAGGACGACGGCGGCCGGGTCGTCTACTACCTCGACGGCGACGAGGTCGTCGGCGTGCTGCTGTGGAAGGTCGCCGACGGGGTCGAGCCGGCCCGCCGGGTGCTCGCCGCGCACAGCCGGCCCGACTCGTTCGACGGGCTCATCTGAGACCGGTCACGGGAGCTGGGCGAGCAGCTCCCGGACGATCTCGGCGACCTCGGCCGGCGCCTCGAGCGGCGTGAGGTGGCCCGTGTGCGGCAGCACCGCCAGGGTCGTCGCGGAGCCCTCGCCACGGACGGCGAGCATCTCCTCGCCACGGGTCGCAGGGGTCGCTGTGTCCTCCGCCCCGAAGAGCAGGACCACCGGACCGGTGAACGTCGCGAGCGCCTCGGTGGTGTCGTCACGGTCGGCGATGGCGCGTGCCATCCAGGCGACGCCGGCCGGGTCGGCGGCGTCGATCGTGCGCTGCAGCTCGTCCCGCAGCTCAGGCTGGTCACGGTGCGCGGTGGCGCCCAGACCCTCGTCGGCGCTGTCCGCCACGGGCTCGGTCGACCCGCGTCGCTCGACGTCGTCCGCCACCTCGAGGCGGTCGAGCGGCTCGTCGGGCTCGATGCGCCACGGGGTCGTGCTGCCGAGCACGAGGGCGGCCAGCCGTCCTGGCACGAGCGCCGCCAGCTCCAGCGCGAGGTAGCCACCGGTCGAGATGCCCAGCACGACGGCCCGGTCGATGTCGAGATCATCCAGCACCGCCACGACGGCGCGCGCCGCGCGGATCATCGAGGGCGCCGCGGCCGGGACGAGGCTCTCGCCGAGGCCCGGCAGGTCGATCGTCACGACCCGCGCGTCCTCGACCAGCAGCGGCACCAGACGATCGAACATTCCCGAGTCCAGGGGGAAGGCGTGCAGCAGCACGAGCGCCGGCCCGGTGCCTCCGTGGTCGACGTGATGGAGCGACACGATCGCTAGATCGTCGCCACGGAGCCGGAGTCGACCCGGTAGTTGGAGCCGTTGACGAAGCTGGCTCGATCAGAGCAGAGGAAGGCGATGACGGCCGCGACCTCCTCGGGCTCTCCGCGACGACCGAGCTCCATGTAGGGACGCTTGTCGTCGAGGAACGACTCGATCGCGGTGTCGACGTCGGTGCCGAGCTCGCCCGCCCGCTTCTCCATCATCGCGTCGGTCATCGGCGTGCTGATGAATGCCGGCGAGACACAGTTCACCAGCAGGCCCTCGCTCGCATAGGTCCGCGACAGCCCCTTGGCGAACGCCAGGATGCCGGCCTTCGCGGCGCAGTAGGGCAGCTCGTCGTCGTACGGCTGCACGGCGTCCTCCGACGCGAGGTAGACGATGCGACCCCAGCCGCCGCTGCGCAGCGCGGGCAGGAAGGCGCGCGTGAGGCGGATCGGTCCCAGCAGGTCGGTCGTCAGGGTGTCGACCCAGCCGGCGTCGTCGATCTCGTGGAAGAGCCCCTGCGCACCGGTCACACCGGCCGACTGCACGAGGATGTCGATGTCGCCCGCGGCCTGCGACACCGCGTCGCGCAGGTCGATGATCGACTCGACCGAGTCGACGTCGGCGGCGATCGCGTGGATACGGGTCTTCGGGCCCTGGAGTCGTCCGGCGGCCTCGTCGAGCGAGTCCTGGTCGAGGTCGGACAGCACCACGGTGGCGCCCTCGTCGAGCAGCACCTGCGCGGTGTGCCACCCGATGCCGGAGTCTCCTCCTGTCACGAGTGCCGTACGTCCGGAGATGCCGAGGTCCACGAGAGTGCCTTTCGCTGGGGGAACTCCCCGCGAGTACCCCTCAGTGCGCCGCCGACACCCCGCTGGGGTCAGTCGTAGTCGGACTCGTTGTCGAGCGAGATCCAGTCGGACGACTTCTGGGTCGTCGTCTGACCGTCCTTCGTGACGAGCAGCGTGCCGTCGTAGGCCTGCACGGCGTAGGAGACGCCGTCCTTCTTGGCCACGAACGCGTCGAGCTGCGGGTCGTACTGCCCCTTGACGTCGACGACGTCACCGCCCGAGGCCTGCGTCACGAACCGGAAGCTCTCGCCCGAGCTGTCGACGCCGCAGATCGAGGTCTTGGCGCCGCTCGTGGTGGTCTTGAAGAGGATGACCGGGTAGGTCCCACCGCAGGCCAGGCCGAGACCGGACTTCTTCTCCTCCGCCGCCGTGACCGGCTGGGTGCCGCAGTCGGGCAGCAGGCTCTCCTGGCGGATGCCCTCGACGTTGAACTGGGTGTCGGGGCCCTCGCACTCGGTGGTGGCCTTGGTCTTCTTGGGCGTCGGCGTGGTCGTCGCCTCAGGCGTCGGTGTCGCCGTGCTGGTCTCGTCGGTGCCCGTAGCCAGCGGGGTGACGTCGTCCTCGCCACCGAGGCGCCAGACGGCCACGGCGACGACTGCCACGATCAGCAGGACGGCGCCCGCCACCAGCAGGGGCTTGCGCCGCGATGAGGCGGACTGACTCACGGTGTTGCCTTCCGATCGACTCCGACGACCCTAACAAGCGGTCGCGACTACTCCCACTCGATCGTTCCGGGCGGCTTGCTCGTGATGTCGAGGACGACGCGGTTGACCTCGTCGACCTCGTTGGTGATGCGGGTCGAGATCCGCTCGAGCACCTCGTACGGCAGGCGGCTCCAGTCGGCCGTCATGGCGTCCTCGCTCGAGACCGGGCGCAGCACGATGGGGTGACCGTAGGTGCGGCCGTCGCCCTGCACGCCGACCGACCGGACGTCGGCCAGCAGCACGACCGGGAACTGCCAGATCTCGGCGTCGAGGCCGGCGGCCGTGGTCTCCTCGCGGACGATCGCGTCGGCCCGGCGCAGGATGGCGAGACGCTCGGCGTCGACCGCGCCGACGATACGGATCGCCAGACCCGGACCCGGGAACGGGTGGCGTCCGACGATCGCCTCGGGGATGCCCAGCTGACGTCCGACGTCGCGGACCTCGTCCTTGAACAGGGTGCGCAGCGGCTCGATGAGGCTGAACTCGAGGTCCTCGGGCAGCCCACCGACGTTGTGGTGGCTCTTGATGTTGGAGGCTCCCGCTCCCCCGCCGGACTCGACGACGTCGGGGTAGAGCGTGCCCTGCACCAGGAACTTGACCGGCGGGCCGGGCGTCGCGAGCACCTCGCGCTCCGCGGCCTCGAAGACGCGGATGAACTCGCGTCCGATGATCTTGCGCTTCTCCTCGGGGTCGGAGACGCCGGCGAGGAAGCCGAGGAACTGGTCCTTGGCGTCGACGACCTTGAGGTCGACGCCCGTCGCCTTCACGTAGTCCTTCTCGACCTGCTCGGCCTCGCCCTCGCGGAGCAGGCCGTGGTCGACGAACACCGCGGTGAGCTGGTCGCCGATCGCGCGCTGCACGAGCGCCGTCGAGACCGCGGAGTCGACGCCCCCGGACAGCGCCGAGATGACGCGTGCGTCACCGACCTGCTGACGGATGAGCTCGACCTGCTCCTCGACGATGTTGCTGCTGGTCCAGGTCTGGCGGCAGCCGGCGATCTCGGTCAGGAACGTCTCGAGGATGCGCTGGCCGTGCTCGCTGTGGAGCACCTCGGGGTGCCACTGCACACCGGCGAGGCGGCGGTCGGTGTCCTCGAATGCCGCGACGGTCGCGCGCGGCGAGTTGGCGTTGACGACGAAGCCCTCGGGCGCCGCGACGACCTCGTCGCCGTGCGACATCCACGAGGTGAGGGTCGCGGGCAGGCCGCTCAGCAGGGTGCCGGGCTCGAGCACGCTGACCGCGGTGCGGCCGTACTCGCGCTGGCCCGTGTGCGCGACGGTGCCGCCGAGGGCCTGCGCCATGGCCATGAAGCCGTAGCAGATGCCGAAGACGGGGGTCTCGGTGTCGAACAGGGTCGCGTCGAGCTGCGGGGCGCCCTCCTCGTAGACCGACGACGGACCGCCGGACAGGATGATCGCGGCCGGGCCCTTGGCCAGCATCTCGTCGACCGGCATGGTGTGCGGGACGATCTCGGAGTAGACCCGAGCCTCCCTCACCCGGCGGGCGATGAGCTGGGCGTACTGAGCCCCGAAGTCGACGACGAGGACAAGGTCATGTTCGGGGGTCACGCGGTGAGTCTATCGGTCGGGCCACCGGCTCGAAAAATTCCCACAGAACCTCGTAACTCCGCGTGATCGCCGTCGTTTTACAGGGTGGATCTAACAACACTCCCTCCCGTTAGATCATGTGCTGCTCCTCGTGGCACAACAGGGCCCGACCCGTGAGCTCCCTCCCGGTCGGGCTCTGTGCATTCCGGGACCTTGTGCATGCCGGGACCTTCCTCCGCCACTTCCAGCGCAAGACGGTGCGCTGGCGTCCACCGTCGCGAGGACGGTGGACGCCAGCGCGCCGCTCCAGGCGGAGGGTTCGTGGCGGAAGGCTGCTAGCTGACCCCGACGATGGGCAGGCGCAGAGCCGCCGGGGCGCTGTCGGGCACGACCGGGTTCTTCGGGGCGACAGCGTCGACCACGCGGTAGGCCTGGCCGACCGCGGGCCGTGCGTCGGCCTCGCCCTTGTTGGGCCAGTAGGCCATGGCACGCTCGGCCTGGGCCGTGATCGTCAGCGACGGGTTGACGCCGAGGTTGGCGCTGATCGCCGAGCCGTCGATGACGTGCAGGCCCTCGTGGCCGAAGAGCCGCTGGTAGGCGTCGATGACTCCGGTCTCGGGCGAGTCTCCGATCGCACAGCCACCCATGAAGTGGGCCGTGAGCGGGACGTTGAACGGCTCGCCGATGGTGCCGCCCGGGGTGCCGTCCATCTCCTCGGCCATGAGCTGCACGGCCTCGTGCGCGGGCGGGATGAACGCCGGGTTGGGCGCCCCGTGACCCTGCTTGGACGTGAGGCGGCGGCGCCCGGTGATGCCGCGCTTGGTGTAGGTCGTGATCGAGTTGTCGTGGGTCTGCATGACCAGCGCGATGACGGTGCGCTCGGACCAGTGACGCAGGTCGTAGAGCTTGAAGATGCTGAACTTCGCGTTCCACATCTCCTTGAGCCACACCCGCCAGCGCGGCGTGCTGGTGCTTCCGTCGGTCAGCACGGTCTGCATCAGCGACATCGCGTTGGAGCCCTTGCCGTAGCGGCACGGCTCGATGTGGGTGTGCTCGTCGGGGTGGAACGACGAGGTGATCGCCACGCCCTCGCTGTAGTCGACGTCGCGGCCACCGGCGATGGCGCCGAGCAGGGCCTCGGAGTTGGTGCGGGTCAGCAGCCCGAGGCGCTCCGACACGTGCGGCAGCTTGCCCTGGTCACGCATCTTGTGGAGCAGCTTCTGGGTGCCCATGGTGCTCGCGGAGAAGATGACCTCACGCGCGGTGATCTTCTGGTGCGGCCGGAAGCGTCGGTTGGTGCGGCGCGTCTCGACCTCGTAGCCGCCGCCGGCCAGCGGCGTCACGGCCGTCGCCGTCGTCAGTGCACGGATCTCCGCACCCGCCTGCTCGGCGAGGTAGAGGTAGTTCTTGACCAGGGTGTTCTTGGCGTTGTGACGGCATCCGGTCATGCACTCGCCGCAGTTGGTGCAGCCCGCACGCTCGGGACCGGCGCCACCGAAGTAGGGGTCGGCGACCTTCTCGCCCGGGTCGGCACCGAAGAACACGCCCACGGGCGTGTGGTGGAACGTGCCGCCCACGCCCATCTTCTCGGCGACCTCGCGCATGACCGTGTCGGCCGGCGTCGTGTGGGGGTAGACCTGCACGCCGAGCATCCGCTTGGCCTGGTCGTAGTAGGGCGCGAGCTCGTTCTTCCAGTCGGTGATGTGGCCCCACGACGGGTCCTTGTAGAACGGGTCGAGCGGTTCGTACAGCGTGTTGGCATAGACCAGCGAGCCGCCGCCGACACCGGCCCCCGACAGGATGAGGACGTCCTTGAGCTTGTCGATGCGCTGGATGCCGTAGCAGCCCAGCTGCGGGAGCCACAGGAACTTGCGCAGGCGCCACGACGTCTTGGCGAAGTCCTCGTCCTTGAAGCGCTTGCCGGCCTCGAGGACGGCCACCTTGTAGCCCTTCTCGGTCAGCCGCAGCGCCGAGACACTGCCGCCGAAGCCCGATCCGATGATCAGGACGTCGTAGTCGAACTCAGTGGACTCAGGCACGGGGGGTCCTCCTCAGGATCCGCAGACCGGTGGTGAGCAGACGCGCGTACGTCTGCGGCTTCAGGAAGGCCGGACCGGCCATCGGCACGAGGCGCTGCACACCGACGGCCTGCGGCTCGGTGTAGCGCAAGATGCCCTCGGCGCCCTGCCGGCGACCGAGACCTGACTGGCGCATGCCGCCCATGGGGGCGTCGATGCTGCCGAACGTGGCCGAGAAGCCCTCGTTGATGTTGACCGTGCCGGCCTTGATCAGCGGCGCGATCGCCCTGGCCTCGCGGGGCTTGCCCCACAGGCTCGCGTTGAGGCCGTACTCGCCGCCGTTGGCGAGGGCGACGGCCTCGTCGACGGTGGAGTAGGGGTAGAGCGAGACGAGGGGGCCGAACGTCTCCCCGGCGAAGCACTCGGCCGCCTCGGTGACGCCCTCCAGCACGGTCGGCTCGTAGAAGTAGGGGCCGATGTCGGGACGCGCCTTGCCGCCAACGAGCACCGTCGCACCGTGGGCGGTCGCGTCGGCGACATGGGCCGTGACGGTGTCGAGCTGAGCCTGCGACACGAGGGAGCCGATGTCGGCGTCCCAGTCGAGCGATGCTCCGAGCGCGAGGTGCTGGACGCGCGAGACGAACGCGGCCGAGAACTCCTCGTAGCGGTCCTGCGGCACGTAGAGCCGCTCGATCGACACGCAGAGCTGGCCGGCGGACGAGAAGCACGACTGGACCGCTCCCTCGGCAGCCTTGTCGATGTCGGCGCCCGGCAGGACGATCATCGGGTTCTTGCCACCCAGCTCGAGCGAGCAGCTGATGAGGCGGGCCGCGGCCTGCTGGGCGATGAGCTTGCCGGTCGCGGTCGAGCCGGTGAAGCAGACGTAGTCGGCGCGGTCGATGATCGCGGTGCCCACGACCGAGCCGGCGCCGCTGACGACCTGCCAGACGCCCGCCGGGATGCCCGCGGCGCGCAGCAGCTCGACGCCGGCGAGCGCGATGAGCGGGCTCTGGCTGTCGGGCTTGTGCACCACGGCGTTGCCGGCGGCGATCGCGGGCAGACCGTCGGAGACCGCCATCGTGAGCGGGTAGTTCCAGGGGCTGATGATGCCGACGACACCCTTGGGCACCTGGTTGACCGTGATCGAGGTGAGGGTCGGGAGCGCGCCGTTGCGACGCCTGGGCCGCAGCTGCTTGCGCAGGCGGCGTGCGTAGAACCGCGCCGTCAGGGCCAGGTGGGCCACCTCGTCATACGCGTGCTGGCGACTCTTGCCCGACTCGATCTGGATCAGGTCGAGCAGCTCGTCCTGGTGCTCCAGCACGAGGTCGTGCAGGCGCAGCAGTGCCTTCCGGCGCTCGCGGAACGACGTCCTCGACCATGCCTTCTGAGCCTCACGGGCCGCGGCGAAGGCGGCGTCGACGTCGGCGACGCTCGACACCGGGACGTCTGCCACCGGGGCGCCGTCGAGGGGCGAGTACGTCGTCCGACTCTCGCCGGTGGTCGTGCGGATCAACGCCGTGAGCTCCGCGAGGCGGGTCGCGGAGAGGGGCGAGGCCGTCACGGCAGGGGTGTCGAGCGCGGTCATACCCCGAGTATGACATCGGCAGTGTCACATGGCTACCGGTCAGTAATGAAGGTGTTCACCGACACGTTGCCCGCTCAGGCGAAAAGTCCCTCGCCCCAGAAGCCTGTCGTCGTGACGCCCGGCGGGCAGGCGAACAGGCCCGAACTGACGTGGACGATGTACTCGTTGAGCAGGTCGTTCTGCAGGCCCGCGAGCGATCCCTGGATCTGGACGAACTGCTTCTCCGGGTCGCGCTGGTAGGCGATGAAGAACAGCCCGGCCGAGAGCTGACCGAGCCCGTTGGAGCCGTCGACGAAGTTGTATCCACGGCGCAGGAGCTTGGCGCCCCGGTTGAAGTCGGGGTGCGCGAGCCGCACGTGCGACTTCATGTCGATCAGCGGCTGACCCGCGTCGTCCTTGGCGTCGAAGTCGATGGGCGCGAACTCGTCGCCACCGGACATCGGCCCGCCCGAGCCCTTGGTGCGACCGATGATCGCCTCCTGGCCGTTGAGCGGCTCACGGTCCCAGGTCTCGATGCGCATGTCGATCTTGCGCGACACCAGGTAGGAGCCACCGACCAGCCACGCGGGCCCGTCCTCCTGGTGCACCCACACGAAGTCCTCGACGTCGGTCTTGTCCTCGACCTTGACGTTGGCCGTGCCGTCCTTGAACCCGAACAGGTTGCGCGGCGTCACCTGCGCCGTCGAGGTCGACGACGTACGACCGAAGCCCATCTGGGAGTAGCGCACCGAGGCGCGGCCAAAGGCGATCCGGGCGAGGTTGCGGATCGCGTGCACCGCGATCTGCGGGTCGTTGGCGCATGCCTGGATCGCGATGTCGCCGTCGCTGATGGCGGGGTCGAGCCGGTCGCCCGAGAACCCCGGGATCGGCTTGAGCCGGTCGGGCAGCTGACCGTCGAGGCCGAAACGGGTCTTGCCCTTGGCGTCGACGAACAGGCTGCGACCGAAGCCGATCGTGATCGTCAGACCCGACGGCGGCAGGCCGAGCGCCTCACCGGTGTCCTCCGGCGGGGAGTACGGGGCGCCCGCGACGGCACCGAAGTCGCCGACGTCGTTGCCCTGCGACATCTGCCGCGACGCCTTCGTCCAGTCCTTGAGCAACGAGATGAGGTCGTCGCGCTCGTCGGACGTCATGTCGAAGGTCGCGAAGTAGAGCCGGTCCTGGGCAGGTGTCACGATGCCGGCCTGGTGCTTGCCCTCGAACGGGATCGGCAGGGCGTCCTTGTCGGGGACGACGGGCGCGGGCTTGTCGCCGGCGGCGTAGCCGGCCCCGACTCCCGCGGCCCCTGCCGCGATGGCGCCGATGCCGGCCGCTCCCAGCAGCTTCCTGCGGGAGAGACCGGATCCGGTGGTGCTGTCCTCGGTGCTCACGATCGGCAGTCTGTCAGGAGACCGGCTGTCAGGCCGACTGGGCGATCGCCGCAGCGACCTTGCTGATCGGCTCGCTCAGCGCGGCGACAGCATCGGACAGCGCCTTGATCTGGTCCTTCGACAGCTCGTCGTAGAACGCCCACTCGCCCGTGGCCTTGTCCTGGTGCTGGTTGAGCTCGGTGTCGAGCGCGGCGAACTTGGCGTCGAGGTCCTTGACCAGCGCCGGGTCCTGCTCGACCAGCACGGGGCGCAGCGACGAGATGGCGGCCTGCGAGCCCTCGATGTTGGCCTTGAAGTCCCACAGGTCGGTGTGGCTGAACTCGTCCTCCTCGCCGGTGATCTTGCCGGTGGCGACCTCGTCGAGCAGGCCCTTCGAGCCCTGCGCCAGCTCGAGGGCGGTCAGCGGCGTGTCCTGGCCGAGCTGGACGATCTTCTTGACGTTGTCGAGCAGCTGGTCGGCGTACTTGTCCATGCCCGTGGTGTTGTTCTCGACCCAGAGCTGCTTCTCGATGCGGTGCCAGCCGGTGAACTCGATCCCGGCGGCCTTGGCGTCAGGCTCACGACCGTCGGTGATCGGGTCGAGGTCGCCGAACTTCTCGGCGACGGGCTCGATGCGCTCCCAGTAGGTGCGGGCGATCGGGAAGAGCGTCTTGGCCTTGTCGACGTCGCCGGCCTTGACCGCGTCGACGAACTCGGTGGTCTTGACGATCAGCGTGTCGGACTGCGACTTCACGTAGCGCGCGTAACTCTCGGCGGCGGCCTTGAGCTCCTCGGAGTCGGACAGCGGCTTCGCGGCCTCGCCGGTGACGCTCAGGGTCTGGCGGATGCCGTCGCCGATCATGCCGGGCTTGCAGGCGCCTTCGTAGGTGCCCTTCGGCAGGTCGACGACGAGCTTGCGGGTCAGCCCGGGGCCGACGTTCTCGACCTCGCCCATGATCCGGTCGCCGTCGGCGTAGACGTAGAACTCGGTGACCTTGCTGCCCTTGTTGGTGACGGTGAACGTCGAGGGACCGGCCTCGAGCTTCGTGGCCGAGACCTTGCAGTCGGAGTCGGTGGCGGCGACCGTCAGGTCGCCGGACGCGGTCGACTCGGACGGATCGGATGCGCAGGCGCTGAGACCCAGGGCTGCGATGACGCCGAGGGCGGCGAGGCTGGACTTCATGGAGGCGTTCCTTCGGGGGACGTGCGAGCCGGGAGGAAGGCTAGCCTCACCATGCTAAGGCACGCCTACCGTAACCCGCCATGCGGATGCGGTGTGATGTCCGCCGGATCAGCCCGTGACCACGGCGTCGCCCAGCGCGATGGTGCCGGTGGTGAGCGGCACGATCCTGATGCCGAACCAGGTGCGGCCGTCCCAGCGGCGATGGCGGGCGAGCGTGCGGATCGGCTCCTTGCCGTGCTCGAGCGTCGTCGGGTCGATGAGGGTCGTCGAGCACCGGTCACAGTGCTCGGCGAAGCGGAAGCTGACCGTCCCGATCCGGAACGTCTGCCAGGCGTCCTCCGCGAAGGCCTCGGCCACCCCGTCGACGACCACGTTGGGCCGAAAGCGCTGCATCGACAGGTCGGCAGGCTCGCCCGTCTCGGCGATCCACGCGTTGAGCCGGGCGAGGGACTCTGTCGTGGTCAGCAGCAGCGGACCGGCATCGGCCAGGTTGAGTGGCTCGTCCCCGCGTCCCCCGTGGGCTGTCGAGACCGACCTCGCCGCGGGATCGTCCTGCCAGACCAGGCGGGCCGGCAGCCCCAGCAGTGCGGTGAAGAAGGCCGCCGCGGCTTCACCCGCGTCGACCGCGGTCGGCATCCGCGAGATGTCGACGTCGAGCCGTGGTCCCCCGACAGGCTCGGCGACCCTCACGGGCGCGAGGCCGGGCGCCGACAGCTCGAGACCGTCGGGCGTGGGCACGGCCCTGACGGTCATGAGGACGTCGTGGTGGCCGGCGTTGAGCCGATGACCCGACTGGTCGACGACGGCCCAGCGTCGGTCGTGCCGCAAGCCCTCCAGCCCGACCTCGGCGGTCGTCACGTCGATCGGTGCCGTGGCCTTGACCGGGTGGACGTGCAGGGACCGCACACGCATCGGGGCCCCCGTCACGCGAAGACCTTCTCGAAGCAGAGCGAGTAGGTGACCGCCTCGTAGGGCGCGAACACCTCGATGGGCGTGTAGCCGCGCCGCCCGTAGAACGTGAGTGCCGCGTGCTGACGGTCGCCGGTGTGGATGACGACCCGCGGGAGTCCCTCGTCGCGCACGACCTGCTCGATCGCAAGGAGGAGGTCGTCGGCGACTCCGCTCCCCCGCGACGCCTCGCGGACGTAGAGACGCTTCATCTCCATGTCGCCGGCCATCGCGCCGTCGAGCCGGCGCACGCAGGCGTGGCCGATCGGCACCGCACCGTCGTAGGCGACGAAGGTCGCGACGACCGAGGCGGGATCGATGCCCTCCGATCCGCCACGGTGGACCGCAGCCGGATCGTCGGCATAGAGCAGGTTGCCCAGCGCGACGTGCTCGTCGCGGAGCAGGACGGCATCAGGGTGGTCGAACGTGACCCGCTCGAGCCGGAAGCCCGGCATCAGCCGACGACGACCTCGACCCGCTGGAACTCCTTGAGGTCGGTGTAGCCGGTCGTGGCCATCGCGCGGCGCAGGGCACCGATCAGGTTCATCGTGCCGTCGGGGACGGAGGACGGGCCGAACAGGACGGACTCGAGGTCGCCGACCGTGCCGATGTCGACCCGCTCGCCGCGCGGCAGGTCGGGGTGCCAGGCCTCGGCGCCCCAGTGGAACCCGCGACCCGGCGCCTCGACGGCGCGCGCGAACGGCGAGCCGATCATGACGGCGTCGGCCCCACAGGCGATCGCCTTGGCGATGTCGCCGCTGCGGCCGATCGAGCCGTCGGCGATGACGTGGACGTAGCGACCGCCCGACTCGTCGAGGTAGTCACGACGTGCCGCGGCGACGTCGGCGACAGCGGACGCCATCGGCACCGAGATGCCGAGCACCGAGCGGGTCGTGTGCGCCGCACCTCCGCCGAAGCCGACCAGGACGCCGGCCGCGCCGGTGCGCATCAGGTGCAGGGCCGCCTGGTAGGTGGCGCAGCCACCGACGATGACGGGGACGTCGAGCTCGTAGATGAACTCCTTGAGGTTGAGCGGCTCCGTCTGGCCCGAGACGTGCTCGGCGGACACCGTGGTGCCGCGGATCACGAACAGGTCGACACCCGCGTCGACGACGGCGTCGGCGAACTGCTTGGTGCGCTGGGGTGACAGGGCGCCCGCAACCGTGACGCCGGACTCGCGCATCTGCTGCAGGCGGGCCGTGATGAGCTCGGCCTTGATCGGCTCGGCGTAGATCTCCTGCAGACGCTTGGTCGCGAGCGGACCCTCGATGCCGGCGACCTCGTCGAGCAGCTTCTCGGGGTTGTCGTAGCGGGTCCAGAGGCCCTCGAGGTCGAGCACGCCGAGCCCGCCGTGCTTGCCGAGGGCGATGGCCGTCTCGGGGCTCATGACTGAGTCCATCGGCGCCGCGATGACCGGCAGCTCGAAGCGGTAGGCGTCGATCTGCCACGCCGTCGACACCTCTTCGGGGTCACGGGTGCGCCGGCTCGGGACGATCGCGATGTCGTCGAAGGAGTAGGCGCGCCGACCGCGCTTGGCCGTGCCGATCTCGATGTCTGCCATGGGGCCAGCCTAGTGCGTGCCCGACGGCCGCGTGCCTACTGGACGCCGCGCTGGATGTCGTCGAGCGACAGGTCGGGCAGCACGCCCGCCGGGTTGGCGTTGCGGCGCACCAGCACCGGCTGGACGTCGTCGCTCTCGCGGGCCAGCGCGTACTGCGTGTCGGCCAGCGCGAACCGGAGCGCACGCGACATCGAGCTCACCTTGGCGTCCGAGGGGCTGATGTGGGGTGCGGCCGCCTTGATCGCCATCGCGAGGATCGGCAGGGTCCCGCCCTCGTTGGCGAGCTTGTCGCAGTAGCTGCGGACCTTGGGGTCGGACAGCACCTTCTTGATGATCGCCTTGTAGTCGTCGGGCGAGGATGCCGGACCGTCGTGGACGACCGCGATCTCCTGGGCCATCTCGTGCCACGAGATCTTGGCGGCCTTCCTGGGCTGCTCGGTCCTCTTGGGCTCGGCCTTCTTTGCCTGTTCCTTCTTGGGCTGCTCCTGCTTGGGCTCGGCCTTCTTCGGCTCGGCCTTCCTGGGCTGCTCCTGCTTCGGCTCGGCCTTCTTCGCGGGCCGCTCGACAAGAGGCCGCTCGACGACGGGCTTCTCCGCCCGCGACCGGTCGGTGCGCGCGGGGCGCCTCGTGGGCAGCTGGGCGGAGGGGTCGCCGGAGAAGATCGGCTGCAGCGCCGCGGCGGGCGGGGTCGCCTTGATCTTCAGCGGGACGTACTGGTCGACCTCCTGCTCCAGCACGTTGTTGACCGGGTGGTCAGCGAGCGTCGCACCGATGACGTACTTGTCGAGCTCGTGGAGGCGGCGTACCAGCGGGACGAAGTCGCCGTCGGCCGACACGATGATGAAGACCTCGAGCTGGTCGAGATCGGCCGCCGCCCGCAGGCAGTCGACCACGAGGACGATGTCAGCGGCGTTCTTCTCGGCCTTGCTGACCGAGAAGACCTGCATCGTCTGCACGCCGGCCCGCTCGACGTCGCGGCGGTAGTCCTCGAGGCCCAGCGCGCTCCAGTCGGCGTAGGCACGGGCGAGGGCAATGCTGCCCGCGCCCGCCTCGCGCGCGGCGGCACGTTCGAGCTGGTCGAGGATGTCCGCCATCGACAGGTCGGGGATGTCGAGCTTGCCGTAGCCCTTGAACAGGTTCTCGGCGTCGATGAAGACGGCAACGTTGCGGTTGGTCACAGCCTCGAGGCTAACGGTCCCCCAGCATCGCCACCGCGCTGTGCGTCCGAGGGCGCTGCGTGGCGCCCTGCGCGGCATGTCGATCGGACCAGCGATGCCCTGTGGAAATCGCTCTGATCGCAGAAGGTTCGTGTCAGTGGTGGCCTCTAGAGTTGAAGCATGTTCGAAGCCGTGCCGACTGGTCGCCTCCTCGACGAGGTGCGCGCGCACGACTTCGCTGGGGAGCCGGCTCTGGAGGTCGATGCGGTCCGGGTCGATGCGATCCGTGAGCTCGACCGCACCATCCGGGCCGCGCAGGCCGAGCAGGTCCGCCAGGTCGCCCTGCTGCACCGCGAACGCGCTCGCAAGATGGGCCTGGGTCACGGCGATCCGACCCTGTCGGTGATCGGCGAGGTGTCGATGGCAAGGATGATCGGGCCGACGGCGGCGGGCACGCAGGTCGAACTGGCTCTGGGGATGACCAGGTTGCCGAAGGTGTTCGCGCTCTTCGAAGCCGGCCTGATCAGTGAGGCCACCGCTCGTGCGGTGGCGCGGGAGACCCAGTCCCTGCACGTCGATGACGACGTGGTCGCTGATGGGGAGATCGCCGCGAAGATCACCGGCATGACGACCGCCCAGGCCAGGGACGCCGCAGCCAGGGTCGTCATCGGCATCGATGCTGAGGCCGCCCACGAAAGGGCCCGCCGCAACCGGGCTGATGCCCGGGTCACCCTGCACCCCGACACCGACGGCATCGCCCACCTGCGGGTTCGGGGACCGGCTGAGCAGATCGTCGCCGCCCACCGGGCCCTCGACGACTGGGCCACCGGCCTCCGCTCCACCGGAGACCCCCGATCACGGGGCCAGATCATGACCGGCACCCTCGTCGAACGCGTCACCGGACAAGCATTCGCCGACGACATCGCCGTCGAGATCAACCTCGTCCTCGACGCCAAGACCCTCGTCGCCGGTGGTGACACACCCGTCGAGCTCGACGGCTACGGACCCATCAGCCCCGATGTCGCCGACGAGATCATTGCCAAAGCCCGCACCGCGTCCATCCGCCGCCTGTTCGTCGACCCCGCCGACGGCACACTCCTCGTCCGCGAACCCAGGCGGCGGCGTTTCACCCGCACCACCTCAGCCCACATCCGCACCCGCGACCGCCGCTGCAGACAACCCGGCTGCGACGCCACGATCCGCCACGACGACCACATCCACGCCCACGAACACGGCGGACTCTCCGTCGCCGACAACGGTCAAGGGCTCTGCGTCAGATCCCACACCATCAAGCACCAACCCGGCTGGACCATCACCACCACCGGAAACACCACCACCTGGCACACCCCCACCGGCCACCAGTACCGGTCAACCCCACCACCCGTCCTGCCCGGACGAGACCCCGGCCACCAACGCCAATAACGGCGGGCTGAGCCGGAAGGCGACTACCGCGAGGAGTAGTTCGGGGCCTCGGCGGTCATCTGGATGTCGTGCGGGTGGCTCTCCTTGAGCGACGCCGACGTGATCCGGACGAACCGGCCCTTGTCCTGCAGCTCGGGGATCGTGCGGGCGCCGACGTAGAACATCGACTGGTTGAGGCCGCCGATGAGCTGGTGCGCGACCGCGGACAGCGGGCCGCGGTAGGCGACCTGGCCCTCGATGCCCTCGGGGACGATCTTGTCGTCGCTGGTGACCTCGGCCTGGAAGTAGCGGTCCTTGGAGTACGACTTCTTGCCGCGGCTGCTCATCGCGCCCAGCGAGCCCATGCCCCGGTAGGCCTTGAACTGCTTGCCGTTGACGAAGACCACCTCACCGGGCGACTCCTCCACACCGGCGAGCATCGAGCCGATCATGACGGTCTCGGCCCCGGCGACCAGGGCCTTGGCGATGTCGCCGGACTGCTGCAGACCGCCGTCGGCGATCACGGGGATGCCCGCGGCCTTGGCCGCGAGGGACGCCTCGTAGACGGCAGTGATCTGCGGGACGCCGCAGCCGGTCACGACGCGCGTGGTGCAGATCGAGCCGGGCCCGAAGCCGACCTTGACGGCGTCTGCGCCGGCGTCGACGAAGGCCTGCGAGCCCTCACGGGTGGCGACGTTGCCGCCGATGACCTGCACGTGGCGGGTCGCCGGGTCGGTCTTGAGCCGCTTGACGATGTCGAGCAGCAGCCGGACGTGGCCGTGGGCCGTGTCGGCCACGAGCACGTCGACACCGGCCTCGATGAGGGTCGTCGCACGCTCCCACGCATCGCCGAAGTAGCCGATCGCGGCACCGACCATGAGGCGGCCGTCGGCGTCGTAGGAGGCCTGCGGGAACTGCTCGCCCTTGACGAAGTCCTTGACCGTGATGAGGCCGGCGAGACGTCCGTCGGGATCGACCAGCGGCAGGCGCTCACGCTTGTGCTTGCGCAGCAGCAAGGTCGCGTCCTCACGGGAGATACCGACGTCACCGGTGATCAGCGGCATCGGGGTCATCATCTCGTCGACCTTGGTCGTGGCCCACTCCGCGACCGGGGTGAAACGCAGGTCGCGGTTGGTGATGATGCCGATGAGACGCTCGTCGGGATCGACGACCGGCAGGCCGGAGACGCGGTACTCGCCGCAGATGCGGTCGAGGTCCTCCAGCGTCGCGTCGGGACCGATCGTCACGGGGTTGGAGATGATGCCGGTCTGCGTGCGCTTGACCAGATCGACCTGGTAGGCCTGGTCCTCGAGCGAGAGATTGCGGTGCAGGACGCCGATGCCACCCTGGCGCGCCATCGCGATCGCCATGCGTGACTCGGTCACCGTGTCCATGGCAGCGCTGATGAGCGGGACCTTGAGGCTGATCTCGCGGGTCAGCCGCGACGTGGTGTCGATCTCGGCCGGGTTGAGGTCGGAGAACCCCGGCAGCAGGAGCACGTCGTCGTACGTGAGTCCGAGAGTCGCGAACTTGTCAGGAATGCCCGTCTGCTCCATGCCCTCATGGTATCTCCCGAGGGAAGTCGGCCGACCGCCTGCTGAGAGTCTGCTGATTACCCGCGGTTCGCTGCGCCGATGACCCGTACCCGGAGTACGCTGCATCTTCATGGAGCGCAAGCCAGGGCGCCCGCGGGCCCTCACCGTTGACGTGATTGCCCAAGCGGCCCTCGACGACGGAATCGACACCTTCAGCATGCCGTCTGTGGCCCGCCGTCTCGGCGTCGCGCACTCCGGCCTCTACCGCTACGTCACCGATCGCGACGATCTGCTGATCCAGGCGATGGACAAGGCCTACATGGCCACGACCTGGCCGAGCACCGACCTCCCGTGGGACGAGCTGCTGCGCGAGCTGGGCGAGTCGGTCTGGCGGGCGTGCGACGCCCACCCGGGCCTCGACCGCGCCTCGCAGATGGCTCCCCGACCCTCGTCGGCAGTCGTCAACATGATGGACGGCTGGGTCGCCGCCGTGCACGCCCAGGACTTCCAGCTCGAGGACGCCGCTGTCGCCGTCGAGTTCGCGATCTCCCTCGCGCTCGACTGCTCGAGCCAGATGGCCCGCCTGCGCCGCATGCAGGAGGACTTCCCGGTCCGCACCGAGATCCCGGTCATCAAGCCCTACGACACCGATGAGGTCTGGAAGGGCCGCGGCCTCTTCGAGCGCAAGCTCGACATCTTCCTGGCCGGCCTCGCGACGCGACGCATCGAGTCCTAGGACTCACAGCCCCGACCTGCCGGTGGCCCAGTAGGGCTGCGTCCTGATCTGGCGCCGGTCGAGCCCGCACGCCGCGCGGAGGAACGTCCGCTGGCGCTGGATCGACTGCCCATGCCCGGCGAGGTGGACCACCGGGTCCTCGAGCGCCGTCACTCGATCGTGATGCTGGTCGAGCCAGTCGTCGAGGGTGAGACCGGGCTCGTCGCCGGCGGCCACCACGACCGCTCCGGGCACCAGCTCGCGCACTGCCTCGACGTCGTCGGCATCGACCTCGAGCACCGCCAACAGGGTCCGCCCCTCCCGGGCCGCCCGATCACTCATCGACATCGCCAGGCTGATGACCGTCGAGTCGCCCAGCAGGACGACCGGCGCCTCGTCATCGGTCCACCGGAAGCCGCGCGTCGACGACCACCGGCACAGCAGCACGTCGTCACCCACCGACCAACCCGCGATGAGCTCCTCCCCCGGACCAGCACCATGGCGGTGCACGATGATCGTGACCTCGCCGGCCTCCGGGTCGAGCGCGGCCGGCGTGTAGTGCCGAAAGTCGGTGCGCGAGACCCGGAACGCGGTCACGTCGCACGGATCCGTGCTCGTGCCGACGAGGTCGTCCCCCGCCAGCACGAGCCGGGTCAGGTTCGCACCCATCGCCTCGTGCACCGCGACCCGCAGCCCGAAGGACTGCGCATCGATGCGGTCGGCGATGACCCCCAGCGTGCGACCCATCGTCCTAGAGCTGCTTCTCGAGATCGTCCGCGAGACGGTCCATCAGGTCGGCGTAGGCCTGGTAGCTCGGCGGCGCGACGGACGTCCACGGAACGTATGCCTCGTCCTGGGCCGCGGCGAGGGTCTGGAAGACCTTCTCCTGGGCGAACAGCTGTAGACCGGCCGCGCCGATGCGGTCGTCGTACAGGAAGATGTCGGCCGGGTACTTGTCGGCCTTCTCCCAGCTCAGGCTCTCGAAGTAGCCGCCCGCGTCGGGGTTGTCGGGGACGGTGAGGGGCAGGCCCAGCTCGTCCTTCCAGTAGAACAGGTCGGGGCTGACCTTCGGGTTGGAGACGTAGAACAGGTCCTGCGCGGCCGAGCCGGCGAGGATCGTGCGGTCGCCGAGGTCGGCCGACACCTTCTTGACGCGGTCGGCCGCGGTGGTGAACGCCTCGTGCGAGGCGGTCGTGCCGTCGGACTCGAGGTCGGCGCCGAGGGCCTTGGCAGCCCGCTCCGTGCCGTCGAGCAGCTCGGGCAGGGTCTTGCCGTCGAAGCTGACGACGAGGATCGGTGCGAGCTTCTTCAGGTCGGTGGCGGTCTTGTCGTTGATGTACCAGAGGTCGTCGTCGAGGTAGGCGCTCGTGACGACGAGATCGGGCTTGAGCTCGGCGGCGTCCTCGAGGTTGATCGAGCCGTAGTCACCGCCGCCCGTCACGTCGGGGGCCTTGGCGATGTCGAGGCCGGCGACCTGCGAGTCGGGCTCGCCGTCAGCATTCTTGAGCGGGCCGAACGTGCCGACGATCTTGTCGCCGAGGCCGAGGTCGGTCAGGGCCGCTGCCATCGACGACTGCACCAGCAGGCGCTCGGGCGCCTTGTCGAGGTCGATCTGGTTGCCGAGGTCGTCCGTGAAGCTGAAGGACGACGAGTCCTTCGAGCCGGTGGAGTCAGCGTCGGACGAGCCGCAGGCGGCCAGGGTCGTGAGGGCCAGCGCGGCCAGTGCCGCGAGGAGAATCTTCTTCATAAGGCGACCCTAACGTAGGCCAGCCTAACCTTTGACGTGACCCTTCTCATAGCCGAAGACGACCCGCCGACGGACCACGTCGACCTCCGCCAGACGCACCCGGACGTGCTGCCCCTCCGGAAGTCCGCTGCCCGTGCACGTTGCGATGACCGGAGGGGTCACGAGCATGACCTCACCCTGCGACCGCTCGGCGCGCACGACGATCGCGTCGAAGACCTCGCCCACCCGCCCCTCGAGCTCCCAGACCTCCGCCTGGTCGATGCAGGTGCGATCCGCCTTCGACGCCGCCTGGTCGGAGGAACGCATGATGTCGCCCAGCACCGGCAGTGCCTCTCGCACCCACGCCGGGATCTCGCGCTCCGCGCAGATCGCCAGGCAGATCTCGGTGCCGAACCGGTCGGCGAGCCGGCGCAGCGGTGCCGTCACGTGGGCGTACGGGCCGCCGACACCGGCGTGGTCAGCCTGCTCCGGCGGCGTGCCGTCGAACGCGACGTAGCCCGCCCCCCGCAGGAGCCCGGTCGCCTCGCGCATCAACGCGATGGACGCCGGCAGGTCTGGATCGAGGTCGGCGAGCACCTCGGACGGCGTCGCGGTGTCAGCGACTGCCACGCCGAGCGACCGAGCCGTCCGCAGGAAGGCGGCCCGCGCCTCGTCCTCCGCAGGCGGGAGCGTGCGGAGCAGACCCACGCCGGCCCCGAGCATGAGACGAGCAGCACCCATGCCGGTGAGCAGCGACACCTCGGCGTTCCACCCGTCGACCTCGGTGCGACGTCGCATGCGCACGACCCAGTCCGGTCCCGGACCCTCGGGCGAGTCCGCGGCGACGACCTCCTGCTCGGGCAGCGCCAGCTCGACGGCCTCGAGGCCGACGCGGAGGGCACGCCGCAGCCGCCCGAGATCGGCCAACGGCTCGATCGACGGATGCGGTGATCCCGCGTCGAACGACTGCTGGACGCCCTCGTAGTCGAGCTGGGCCACCGACCTGACCCGGGCCCGGCGCACCGACACGTGGCTCGCCTCGCCCCGCTCGTCGACGTCGATCGTCCACAGCGCCGCTCCCCTGACCTGGTCGGGCAGCAGGCTGAGCGATCCCTCGGAGATGACGGGCGGGTGCAGCGGCACGCGACCGTCGGGCAGGTAGATCGTCTGGCCCCGCCGCCGCGCCTCGGAGTCGACCGCACCACCGGCAGGTATCGCGGATCCGAGGTCGGCGATCGCGTAGTGGACCCGGAACCCCGACCCGATCCGCTCGATGAAGACCGCCTGGTCGAGGTCGCGGGCGCCCGGCGGGTCGATCGTCACGAAGGGGATGCTCGTGGCGTCCTCGACGTCCGGTGCCCTGGCCGCTGCGATCGTCGTGGCCTCGGCCAGCACGTCGTCGGGGAACTCGTCGGTCCTGGCCGCCGATGGCAGCCCCAGCTCGGCACGGACCGCGTCGAAGTCGTGGGTGCTCACGCTCCGAACGTACCCGGTCCCCTCACCGCTGCAGCTGGTCGACGATCGTGGTGGCGGCGACGGACAGGCTCGTGCCCAGGTAGGTGCCGGGCACCCCGATCCGCAGCTCCGGCGACGAGAAGGCGTTGCCGGCGTAGAAGACCGCCGTGCCCGTGTCGTCGACGGCAACCACCGTCTCGACCGCGGGTCGGCGCTGCGCCCGCAGGTGCGACACCACCACGACCGCCTCGGCGTGGGTCGCCACGATCGCGGCCAGCACGGCCTCACAGGTCGTGCGAGGCCCCATGAGCCGCGCCCCTCGCCCCCGCTCGGCCAGCAGCGCGGCGAGCGCCTCCAGCCCGACGGTGTGCTGGTCGCGAGGACCGCACGCCAGCACGATCGGCCTGTCGTGGCAGACGTCCGGGGCCAAGGTCGTGGACCGCGCGAACCAGCCGCGGATGGTCTCGGTCGTGACGTGCTCCTGCTCCAGCCCGCAGCGGCCTGCCTCCCACCAGGCACCCACCTGCCGGAGCGCCGGCATGACGACCTGGTCGATCGTCATCGACAGCCCGAGCTCGGCGCGGGACTCCTCGAGGACGGCTCGCAGGCCGTCGGGGTCGATGCGGCCCGAGGCCTCGAGCAGGGCGGTGATGCGCGGCTGGGCCGGGTTGTCGCGGTCGAGCAGGAGCCTCACGGACCGGGCTGCGTCGGATGCGCGGAGGCCGCGGGCGATCTCGTCGCGCATGAGACGGATCTCCTGCAGCTCGTCGGCGCCGTAGCGTCGATGACCGCCCTCGCTGCGGACCGTGGTCGGCACGCCGTAGCGCCGCTCCCACGACCGCAGGGTCGGCGCCGGGACGCCCAGCAGCTCGCTCACGCGGCGGATCTGCAGCCCACCGGCGGGCAGGACGATGGCGGACTCCGATGCCACGGCCACCTCCGGTCCACGGGGCACCTGAGGCTCCGCACCTGAAGGGTCGCACGCCCGCCAGAACTGCATAACTTCACCCCTGTTGCACCCCTGTACGGCGCAGCACGATTGAAATGTCAACAACTCACCCAGCCGACATTCCCTCCCCATCCGGACCTCGAGGCAGGCGTCATGTCAACGACTCAGCAGGACCTGGAAGCAACCCTTCGCGACGAGCTGGAGGGATTTCGCCGCGCGATGGAGCGTCGCGCCGCCATCGAGCAGGCGAAGGGGGTGCTGATGTTCCTCTACCAGCTCGACGACTCGCACGCGTTCTCGATCCTGCAGCGGTGGTCGATGCAGTCCAACCTCAAGCTGCGTGACCTCGCCGTGGCGCTGCTCGAGGTGTGTGTGCAGGGCAACCACTCGCCGACCGACCGCGATCCCGCGCGGATGGCTGTGCGCGCGGCACTGCGGCGGGCCGACTGCACGGGCACCGATCCTTACCTGCCCCCGGTGCTGCGCGAGGCCTGACCAGCCCCGAGCACGACCCGCAACGACGACGCTGCCCGCCCCCTCGACGAGGGGGCGGGCAGCGAGCGTCGTGCAGACGGATCGATCAGTGGTGGTGACCGGCGTGCGCGTCGTCGGCCTCTTCGGCCGGCTTCTCGACGATCAGCGTCTCCGTGGTCAGGAGCATCGCGGTGATCGACGCGGCGTTGGCGAGCGCGGAACGCGTCACCTTGACCGGGTCGAGGACGCCCTGGGCGACCAGGTCGCCGTACTCGCCCGTGGCCGCGTTGTAGCCCTCGCCGCTCTCGCGGACCTTGTTGACGACGACCTCGCCGGAGACGCCGCCGTTGCGGGCGATCCACTCGAGCGGGGCGTCGGCGCCGATGCGGACGATGCGGACACCGACTGCCTCGTCACCGGTCAGGCCCAGGTTGCCGTCGAGCACCGAGACGGCGTGGACGAGAGCCGAGCCGCCACCGGCGACGATGCCCTCCTCGATCGCCGCGCGAGTCGCCGAGACGGCGTCCTCGATGCGGTGCTTCTTCTCCTTGAGCTCGACCTCGGTGGCCGCGCCGACCTGGATGACGCAGACGCCGCCGGCGAGCTTGGCCAGACGCTCCTGGAGCTTCTCGCGGTCCCAGTCCGAGTCGGTGTTCTCGATCTCGGCCTTGATCTGGTTGACGCGACCCTCGACCTCAGAGGTCTCGCCGCCACCCTCGATGATCGTCGTGTCGTCCTTGGTGATGACGACGCGGCGCGCGGTGCCGAGCGCCTCGAGGCCGATCGTGTCGAGCTTGAGACCGACGTCGGGCGTCACGACCTCGGCGCCCGTGAGGGTCGCGATGTCCTGGAGCATCGCCTTGCGGCGGTCACCGAACGCCGGCGCCTTGACGGCGGCCGAGGTGAACGTGCCCTTGATCTTGTTGACGACCAGCGTCGACAGGGCCTCGCCCTCGATGTCCTCGGCGATGATGAACAGCGGCTTGCCGGCCTGGACGACCTTCTCGAGGATCGGCAGCAGGTCGCTGACCGACGAGATCTTGCCCTGGTTGACCAGGATGTAGGGATCGTCGAGGACGACCTCCATGCGCTCGGTGTCGGTGACCATGTAGGGCGACAGGTAGCCCTTGTCGAACTGCATGCCCTCGGTGAACTCGAGCTCGGTGCCCATGGTGTTGGACTCCTCGACCGTGATCACGCCGTCCTTGCCGACCTTGTCGAAGGCCTCGGCGATGAGCTCGCCGATGTGGGCGTCACGCGACGACACCGTGGCGACGTCGGTCATGTCCTTGATGTCGTCGACCTCGCGGGCGACCGAGTGCAGCTGCTCGACGACGGCCTTGACGGCAGCCTCGATGCCCTTCTTGAGGCCGACCGGGTTGGCGCCGGCCGCGACGGCGCGCAGGCCCTCGTGGACCATGGCCTGGGCCAGGACGGTCGCGGTGGTCGTGCCGTCACCGGCGACGTCGTTCGTCTTGGTGGCGACTTCCTTGGCCAGCTGGGCGCCGAGGTTCTCGAACGGGTCGTCGAGCTCGACCTCGCGGGCGACGGTCACGCCGTCGTTGGTGATCGTGGGGGCGCCCCACTTCTTGTCGAGGACGACGTAGCGACCCTTGGGGCCGAGCGTGACCTTGACGGTGTTGGCGAGCTTGTCGACGCCGCGCTCCAGTGAGCGACGCGCGTTCTCGTCGAATTCAAGAATCTTGGGCATCTGTTGCCTCTTTCACAAGAAATTTTGGGGTGCGACTGGGGCCTGGGGGCCCGGAAAGTGAGAGGCCCCGGCACCCCGTGAGGGGCGCCGGGGCGTCAGATCACGAAACGACAGCGAGAACGTCGCGCGCGGAGAGGATGAGGTACTCCTCGCCCGCGTACTTGACCTCGGTGCCGCCGTACTTGCTGAAGATGACCTTGTCGCCCTCGGCGACATCGAGCGGAACGCGGTTGCCGTTGTCGTCGACCCGACCGGGGCCGACCGACACGACGATGCCTTCCTGCGGCTTCTCCTTGGCGGTGTCCGGAATAACGAGTCCGGACGCAGTGGTCTGCTCGGCCTCGACGACCTGGATGACCAGGCGGTCTTCGAGCGGCTTGATGGTGACCGACACGTGTCGACCTCCCCTTTCAACGGTGAAACGTTGGACGTGGGTGAGAACGCCGTCGCGGGGGTCGTGCTCACCGGTGGTTGGCACTCACATGGTGAGAGTGCCAATACGAAACTTAGCACGTCGCTGGCACTCCCCCCAAGAGACTGCTAATCAGTTTCGCGATCGGCGAACGCCCGCGCACAGCGACACGGCACACTTCTCGCATGGATCTCGAGACCTTCGAGCAGCTCATGACTCCCGCCGGCCAGCTGCTGCTGTCAGAGGTCGCCGCGCGGGCGGGCATCGAGAGCGATCTCGCACTCGGCACGCGACTGCGCAAGACGTACCAGCCGGGGTTCGTCGCGGCGGCCGTGACGCAGAACCACCTGCGCGGCAAGGCCGTGGCGAAGTTCGGCGACGACGCCGCCCGTCTCTACTTCACCCACGACGCCCTCGAGCAGTCCACCCGCATGTCGGTCGCGACCCACCGCGCCTCGCGGCTCGCGTCGACCGGCGCCGAGGCGGTCGTCGACCTCGGCTGCGGCATCGGCGGCGACCTCATCGCCCTGGCCCGTGCCGGTCTCGAGGTGCGCGGCGTCGAGAAGGACCCGGTCCGAGCCGCGATCGCCACCGCCAACCTGCGATCGCTCGACCTGACCGGCGAGGTCGTGTGCGCTGACGCCCGCGACGTCACGATCGGTCGGGACGAGGTCGCGTTCATCGATCCCGCCCGCCGCGACGGTCGCGGTCGGACGTTCTCGACCGCCGACCTGCAGCCGCCGTGGGACTGGGTCCGGCAGCTCCTGGCGGGCCGTGCGGTCGCCAAGGTCATGCCCGGTCTCGCCCACGACGCCGTGCCGACCGGCGTCGAGGCCGAGTGGGTCAGCGACGGGGGCGACCTCGTCGAGGCCTGCCTGTGGGGCGTCCCGTTCGCGACGACCGACCGCCGGTCGACGGTGCTACCCTCGGGCGCCGGTCTCGTCGCGGCCGGCGAGCCCGCTGCGGTGGCCGAGGTCGGCGCCTACCTCTACGAGCCGGACGACGCCGTGATCCGGGCCGGTCTGGTGAGCGAGCTCGCCGCGACCATCGGAGGCTGGCTGCCCGACGGCCACATCGCCTACGTCAGCTCGGACCACGCCGACACCACACCGCTCGCGCGGGGATTCCGGATCGTCGACGAGCTGCCGTTTCGCGAGAAGCCGCTCAAGGCCGCGCTGCAGGTGCGACGGGTCGGCACGCTCACGATCAAGAAGCGCGGCGTCGACATCGTGCCGGAGGAGGTCGTGCGGCGGATGAAGCTCAAGGGCCCCAACAAGGCCCTCGTCGTGATGACCCGGGTCCAGGGGCAGGGACGGGCCTTCCTCGTGGAGCGGCTCTGATGCGGGTCGACCTCAACGCCGACCTCGGGGAGTCGTGGGAGCGCTGGCACTCCGGCGAGGACGTCGCCCTGCTCGACGTCGTCACGTCGGCCAACGTCTGCTGCGGGGCCTACGCCGGTGACGCCGAGCTCATGCGGGTGACCTGCGAGGCGGCCGTCGCCCGGGGCGTCGCGATCGGCGCACAGGTCGGCTACCCGGACCGCGAGCACTTCGGACGCCTGCCGCTCGACGTGCCGGCCGCCGAGCTGACGGCCGAGCTGCTGGCGCAGATCCGGCTCCTCGACGAGATCGCCCGTGCCGCCGGCGGCTCGGTCACGTACGTCAAGCCGCACGGTGCGCTCTACAACACGATCGTCCACGACGAGCCGCAGGCGCAGGCCGTCGTCGACGCTCTCCTGCAGCTCGCCTCCCCGCTGCCCCTGCTCGGCCTGCCCGGCTCGGCGTCGCTCGGGATCGCCGCGGCCTCAGGCATCCCGGTCGTCCACGAGGGCTTCGCCGATCGGGCCTACACCCCCGACGGGCGCCTGGTGCCGCGCTCCGAGCCCGGCGCGGTGCTCGACGACCGTGCCGCCGTCGCAGCCCAGGCCGTGCGGCTGCTGGGCGACGTGGCGTCGATCTGCGTGCACAGCGACAGTCCCGGCGCGCTCGACCTGGCCCGGGCGGTCCGCGTCGCGCTGGAGGGCGCCGGCGCCGAGGTCGCGAGCGCACCGTGAACATCCGCCCCTACGGCGACGCGGCGCTGCTGCTCGACTGCGGCGACCTCGAGGAAGCACAGGCGTGGTTCGCTGCCCTGCGCCACGAGGCCGAGGTCGTGCTCGGGGCCCGCACCGTGCTGGTCCGGGGCGAGCCGTCGTCGTTGCGTGCCCTCGTCGGCCGCACCACGCCGCAGGACCCGACCACGGCAGCGAGCTCCCCCCTCGTCGAGGTCCCCGTGACGTACGACGGGCCCGACCTCGTCGAGGTCGCCGACCTGACCGGTCTGAGCCGTGACGAGGTCGTCGCCGCCCACACGGGAGCACCGTGGACCGTGGCGTTCGGCGGGTTCGCGCCGGGCTTCTCCTACCTCGTCGGAGGGGATCCGCGCCTCGCCGTCCGGCGACGGTCCTCGCCCCGCACCAGCGTGCCCGCGGGCAGCGTGGGCCTGGCCGGCGAGTTCAGCGGCGTCTATCCCCGGGCGTCGCCCGGCGGGTGGCAGCTGATCGGTCGGACGTCCCTTCAGATGTGGGACACGAGCCGCGACCAGCCCGCGCTGCTGACCCCCGGGACGATCGTGAGGTTCGTGACCGGATGAGCCTCGTCGTCGTCCAGACCGGTCTGCTGAGCCTCGTGCAGGACTCCGGCCGCCCGGGCCTCGGCCACCTCGGCGTCAGCACGTCAGGGGCCTTCGACCGGGTGGCCCTGCGCCAGGTCAACGCGGTGCTCGGCAACGCCGCGGACGCGGCCGTGATCGAGGCCATCGGCGGTGGGCTCGCGCTGCGGGCCACCGAGGCGCACGTCGTGGCGGTGACCGGTGCTGCGGGGCCGGTGACGATCGACGGGCGACAGGCCGCGTACGGCCGCGCGCTTCGCCTCGCCGCAGGACAGCAGCTGGAGCTCGGCACGGCCGTCACCGGCCTGCGCACGTACGTCGCGGTGGCCGGCGGTCTCGACGTCGGCCGCGAGCTCGGCTCGGCCGCGACCGACACCCTCGCCGGGCTCGGCCCCCCGCCGCTGGCCGTCGGTGACGAGCTGCCGACCGGACGTCCGTCGGCTCTGCCCGAGGTCGACGACGTCCCGCCGCTCGGCATCGCCGGAGACATGACGCTCGACGTCGTGCTCGGCCCGCGCGACGACTGGTTCGAGCCCGACGCCATGCGCCGGCTGCTCGACGAGCCGTGGCAGGTCAGTGGTGCGTCCGACCGGGTCGGGGTGCGCCTCACCGGCCCGACGCTCGATCGTTCGCGGGCCGGCGAGCTCCCCAGCGAGCCGTGCGTGCGCGGCAGCGTCCAGGTCGCCGCCGACGGGCAGCCCATCGTCTTCGGTCCCGACCACCCCGTCACCGGTGGCTATCCCGTCATCGCGGTCGTCGTCGACGCGCACACCGACCGCCTGGCCCAGGCGCGGCCCGGGCAGGTCATCAGGTTCCGCCGCCGACCGTGAGCCCTCCGCCTCCGGGAAGGTGGATCGGCAACGCTTCCCGTCGCGACCCCCGTCGCGAGGTGCGTGCGCAACCTCAAACGGCCAGATGGGGTGGCAGATCCACCTCCCACTGTCGCGAGAGGTTGCAGATCCCCCCCCGGGGAGGCTCAGCACCTCGTCGGTGCGGGGAGCCCGATCTCGACGGGCAGCTCGCCCTGCGCGCGGGCCTTGCCCTGCAGCACCTTCACGAGCGCGCGCATCGCGGGGACGTCGCGGCCGTACAGCGCGATCTTCGTCGGGGCCGAGCTCGATGCCAGCCCGTACGGCGTGTCCGTCGAGACCACGACGTCACCGCTCCCGCCGGGCGACCTCGGCCCCAGGAGCACGACGGAGGTGCCCGCTCCCAGCGGCAGCCCGGCCTCCTCGGCCGCAGTCCGGAACGCGGCGACGGCCTCGGGCGACCCCGACGGCGCGACGGCGCTGATCTTCGGCACGGGGCAGGGATGGGCGACGATCGTCGCGGCCCGGGCGCTCAACGCCTCCGACTCGTCGGTGTGGCTGCCGGGGTCGCCGGGCAGCTCCGGGGACGCCTGCGCGTGCAGGAGGTAGGCGATCGTGCGGGCCGCGGAGTCGCGCGCCTGCTGCTCCGGGATCTCGCCGGACTTCAGGGCCGCGAGCACCGCGTCGTACGCCTGGTCGTTGTCGGCCGGCATGAGCGCGAGGTCGCTGCCGGCCTTGATCGCCTCGACGGTCGAGTCTCCTCCGGGATAGCGGCTCATCACCGCACCCATGCCGAGCGAGTCACTGATGACGAGGCCGTCGAAGCCGAGGTTCTGCCGCAGGCCCCGGGTGATGACCTTGCGTGACATCGACGCCGGCACCCCCTTGTCGATCACGGGGACGTCGAGGTGACCGGTCATGATGCCCGGCGCGGCGTCGGCGATCGCCGCCTCGAACGGCTTGAGGTCATGGGTACGCAGCCGCGTGCGGTCGCTGTCGAGGACGGGCAGGCCCTCGTGGCTGTCCTCGTCGACGTTGTGCCCGGGGAAGTGCTTGACCGCCGAGATCAGGCCCGCCGCGGAGTAGCCGTCCACCGCCGCCACGACCGCGCGGGCGACCGTCTCGGGGTCGGAGCCCGCCGAGCGGCTGCCGATGATCGGGTCGGCCGGACCGATCGTGACGTCGCCGTCCGGGGCGAAGACGGTGTTGTAGCCGGCCGCGCGCAGCTCGGCGCCTGACGCCCGCGTCGCCGCCGTGACGACTGCGGCGCCCGCGTCGCCGTGGCCGGCGATCGCCGCCCCGGCCGACATGAACGTCGGGAACGTCGTCAGCGGGTCGGCGAGGCGAGCCACCAGCCCGCCCTCCTGGTCGATCGGCACCATGACCGGGAAGCCACGGCCCTCGCCGGCGTCCTGCAGCTGCTGGTTGAACGACCGGACCTTGTCGAGCGGGTCGTCGGTCGTCACGTCGAGGATCTGCTGACCCGTCACCATGACACCGGCGAAGTGCTTGTCGCGGACCAGCGCGAGCGACGACTCGTTCGAGAAGCTGCGGGCGATGATGAGCTGGCCGGCCAGCTCGTCGAGGCTGAGCCCGTCGGCGAGCTGGCGCGCCTTCGCCTTCTCCTGCTGCGTGGGCCCCCAGCCGACGGGCTTCTCGGCGCCTCGGGCGCTAGGTGTGGTCGAGGCTGCCGCCGACGACGGTGACGCCCCCTTCGCTGTGTCACCGTCGCGCCCGGTCACCCAGACCACACCGGCGGTGACCGCCAGCGCGGCCGCGGTCAGGGCCGTGACCGTCGCCAGCCGGCGACGGCCCCCTGCGGGCCGCTGGGACGACACGGCCTAGGCCGCCACGACCTGCGTGACGGGCATGCTCGAGTCGGCCGGCAGGTCGAGCGACGACGGCGCGATGCCGCGCCGCACGACCTCGGCGCCGAGGGCCGCGACCATTGCGCCGTTGTCGGTGCACAGCCCCATCCGCGGGATGCGCAGCTCGATGCCCGCCTTGGCCGTCCGCTCCTCGGCGTAGTGTCGGAGCCGCGAGTTGGCCGCCACCCCGCCGCCGACGATCAGCGTGTCGACGTCGTGCTCGAGGCAGGCAGCGACGGCCTTCTTGGTCAGCACGTCGCACACCGCGTCCTGGAAGGACGCCGCGACGTCGGCGACGTCGAAGGCGCGTCCCATCCGCTGCTCGTGCTGCACGTGACGGGACACGGCGCTCTTGAGCCCCGAGAACGAGAAGTCGTACTGGTGCTTCTCGACGTCACGCCCGGTCGTCAGGCCGCGAGGGAACGCGATCGTCGTCGGGTTGCCGTCCCGGGCCACCCGGTCGATGTGGGGACCGCCCGGGTAGGGCAGGTCGAGCAGCCGAGCCACCTTGTCGAACGCCTCGCCGGCGGCGTCGTCGATCGTCTGACCGAGCATCGTGATGTCGGTGACGATGTCGTCGACGAGCAGCAGCTCGGTGTGCCCACCGCTGACCAGCAGCGCGGCGACCCGCTCGCCGAACCGGCCGTGCTCCAGCTGGTCGACCGCGACGTGTGCGGCCAGGTGGTTGACGCCGTAGAGCGGCTTGTCGTGGGCCAGCGCGAGGGCCTTGGCCGCAGCGACGCCGACCAGGAGCGCGCCGGTGAGCCCGGGGCCGCTGGTCACGGCGATCGCGTCGACGTCCTGCACCCGGATGCCCGACTCGGCGTAGGCCTGCTCGAGGGTGGGCACCATCGCCTCGAGGTGCGCCCGGCTGGCGACCTCGGGCACGACGCCGCCGAAACGGACGTGCTGCTCCATGCTCGAGCTCAGGGCGTGCGCGAGCAGCTCGGTGCCGCGGACGATGCCGACACCCGTCTCGTCGCAGGACGACTCGATGCCCATCACCAACGGTTCGCTCACCCGCCCAGTGTGCCTGACCAGCCGGCCGCATACACGACCGACCTGAGCGTCCCGCGCCGATCTCATCAGTCGGCAGGACACCTCCACGCACGATTTCGCGCCTAGCGTCGACGTCACCGTTGCCCCTCCCCCAAGGACACAGACATGACTCGCCAGCTCCACCTCGGCGGCTTCCAGATCGCCTCCAACGTCACCCACTCGCACGCCTCGTGTCGGCACCCCTCCAGCGACCCGGGCTTCCTGACGGCGGACTACTACCACCGCATCGGCCGCACCCTCGAGCGCGGGACGTTCGACTTCGTGTTCTTCGCCGACCTGCTCGCCGTCCCCACCAACTACGGCGGCGGGCCGGACGAGGCCCTGCGGCGCGGCACCCAGGCCGCCGCGACCCTCGACCCCACCCTCGTGGCGACCAGCATCGCCGCGGTGACCCGCCGGCTCGGCATCGCGATCACCAAGAGCACGACGTACTTCCACCCCTTCGAGGTCGCGCGCATCTTCGCGACGCTCGACCACCTCAGCCAGGGGCGCGTCGCGTGGAACATCGTGACGTCCCTGAGCAGCGCCGAGGCCCGCAACTTCGGCCTCGAGAACGCCCTCGACCACGACCTGCGCTACGACCGCGCCCAGGAGTTCGTCGAGGCGACGGTCAAGCTGTGGCAGAGCTGGGAGCCCGACGCCCTCGTGCAGGACAAGGAGTCCGGACTCTTCGCCGACCCGTCCAAGGTGCACGCGGCCGAGCACGACGGCCTGTTCTTCAAGTCGCAGGGACCGCTGCCGGTGCCCGCGTCGCCGCAGGGACGTCCCGTCCTGATCCAGGCGGGCGCCTCGGGCAAGGGCAAGGACTTCGCCGCGCGCTGGGCCGATGCGATCTTCGAGATCGACCCGACGCCCGAGGGACGCCGCGCCTACTACGACGACATCAAGAGCCGCGCCAGCGACGCCGGCCGCGACCCCGACCACGTCAAGATCTTCCCGTCGTTCATCCCGTTCATCGGCGAGACCGAGTCGATCGCCCGCGAGAAGCAGGCCTTCCACAACGAGCTGGCCGACCCCATCTCGGGCCTGCACACCCTCTCGGTGCACACCAACCACGACTTCTCCTCGTACGACCTCGACGCACCGGTCGAGGACGTGCAGGTGACCGGCAGCCAGGGCCTGTTCGACGTCGCCCGCCGGCTGAGCGGCCGCGACAGCCTCACGCTGCGCGACATCGGCAAGCTCTACGCCCAGGGCGTCCTGCTGCCGCAGTTCGTCGGCACGGCGTCCGACGTCGCCGACCAGATCGAGGAGGTCTTCACCGGAGACCAGGCCGACGGCTTCATCCTCTCGGTCGGGCAGTCGCCGAGCGGCTTCGAGGAGTTCGTGGACGCCGTGGTGCCCGAGCTGCGTCGGCGCGGCCTCTTCCGCTCCGAGTACGCCGGCAGCACGCTGCGCGACCACCTCGGTCTGGCCGACGCACCCCGGCCGCAGGGGGTTCCCGCCTGACGTGGGGGCCTAGAGTCGGGACATGGCACGCACCGACGACATCCCCGAGACGTTCGACGAGCGGACGATCCTGCTGCAGGTGCTCCGCTACTCGCAGGAGACCGCCGTCCTGAAGGTCAGCGGTCTCACGCAGGAGCAGGCACGCACGGCGCCGCTCGCGACCTCGCCGCTGATGAGCCCGGCCAACATCCTCAACCACCTGCGCTGGGTGGAGTGGTCGTGGGTCAACAACGACCTCTTCGGACGTCCCGACGAGGCGCCGTGGAGCGAGGAGAACCCCGACGCGGAGTTCGAGGAAGGTTCGACGCTGCCGCTCGAGGACGTCGTCCGCCTCTACGAGGAGGAGGCCGCCCGCACCCGAGCGGTCTTCGCCGAGGTCGACCTCGACATGGTGCGCCTCAGCGAGGACCGGACGCAGCCCGTCACGGCGCGCTGGATCCTGCAGCACCTGATCGAGGAGACCGCACGCCACAACGGCCACCTCGACATCCTGCGCGAGATGGCCGACGGGTCCACGGGCTACTGACCTGCGGTGTGGGACTACTCCGTCAGGGCGACCTGCGACTTGTCGAACGCGACGTAGCCGCTGTAGTCCTGGCCCACGCGGTCGAACGACGACGGGATCGGCTCGGGGTAGGACCAGCCGCCGTCGGGCGCCAGGTCAGCGCCGGTGCCGACGTTCCAGTACTGCGCATCGCCCTTCCACGGGCAGTGGTAGGCCGTCGGGCTCTTCTCGAACGCGCCCTCGGTGAGGCTGGCCGGCGGGAAGTACCAGTTGCCCTCGATCTTGACGAGGTCCTCGGTGGGGGCCTCGGCGACGACGGTGGTGCCGATGACTGCCTTCATGGCGTCTCCTCTACTGCTGGGTCTTCTTGGCGGCGCGTCGGGCGGCGCGGGCCGCATACTCTTCCTCGTCCATTCTGCGCGCCTCCGCAAGCGACGGCGCGGTGCCACCGTGGCGGGCCGGGGCCCACCACTGACCCTCGGGACGGATCGGGTACTCCGCGATGGCCTTGTCGAGCAGGTTCGTCATCGCGTCACGCAGCAGGACGGTCTCGGCCACGGGATCCTCACCCGTGACAGCCAGCGGTGCGCCGACGTGCAGGCCGATCGTCTTGCCACGACCTTTCATGTCCGACTCGTGGTCCTTGGTCTTGAGCAGCTGCGTGCCCCACGTGACCATCGGGATCAACGGGACGCCGGCCGCCGCGGCCATGCGCACCGCGCCCGTCTTGAGCTCCTTGATCTCGAACGAGCGGCTGATCGTGGCCTCCGGGAAGATGCCGACGATCTCGCCGTTGCGCGCATACTCGACCGCGTCGTCGTACGACTGCTGACCGTTCTCGCGGTCGACCGAGATGTGGTGGAACGACCGCATGATCGGCCCCGAGATCTTGTGGTCGAAGGCGTCCTTCTTGGCCATGAACCGCACCAGACGGCCGCTGGGCTGGGCCGCCAGCCCGTCGAAGATGAAGTCGACGTAGCCGATGTGGTTGGCCGCGAGGATCGCACCACCCTCGCGCGGGATGTGCTCGGTGCCGGACATCTGGAACTTCATGCCCAGCACCTTGAACAGCGTCTTGGCCGTCAGGATGGTGGCCGGGTACGTGTAGTCGCGCATCCGGTCAGGGTAGTGCACACGCGTGCACCCGGCCGGTCGTGTCGACGCGACCCTCAGCCGTCAGTCGTCTTCGACCCTCAGCCCTCAGTCGTCTTCGACGACGTGGACCGCGGCCTCCTCGGCGCTCGCCGCTGCTCCGTCGATGCCGACGTCCTCGCCGACGAGGTCCTTCTCGGTGTCCTCGCCGAAGCCGCCGTCAGGATCGACCAGGCGACCGGCACGCTGCGTGCCCACCTCGCCGTCGTCGAGCACCTCGTCCTCGTCGGCGTACGGATCGACGTCCGGCTCCTCCTGGCGCAGGCGCTCGTCGAGGGACTCACCCTCCAGCGCCTCCTCGGCGGTCGTGCCGAATCCCTCGCCGCGGTAGCTCTCGGGCGGCGAGTAGCCGGCGTCGAGGGTCTCGTCCGGGTTGTCGAAGATCGCGTCCTGGTCGGGGCCGTCTTCGCCGTCGTCGAAGGTGTCAGGTGTCTCGGTCATGACCCCAGCCTCGCACGCCATCCCTGAGGGGCAACGTGGGCGTCGATCTCGACCTCGACGAGGTGGTCGGGGTGCGCGAATCCGGAGACCTGGACCATCGTCGCCACCGGCCGGACGTCGCCGAAGACCTCCCGGTGGGCCCGCCCGATCTCGTCCATGTGGGCCATGTCGATGACGAACATCCGGGTCCTGACGACGTCCTTCACCTCGAGGCCCGCCGTCCTGACCGCCGCGACGGCGATGCCGAAAGCGACCCGCGCCTGCTCGTACGGGTCACCGACGCCGACGACCTCGCCCTCGACCGTCGCCGTGGTGCCTGCGACCCAGACCGACCCGCCGACGCGGACCGCGCGGCTGTAGCCGACGGAGTCCTCCCACGGGTTGCGGGAGCTGATGTTCTTCCTCATGGGTCCAGCCTCATGGGCTCAGCCTCATCACCACTCCTCGATCGTGAGCTCCATGACCAGCGCGTCGACGCCGCCGGCGTAGTAGCCGCGGCGCGTGCTGATGGTGTCGAACCCGTAGGACTCGTAGAGGCCGATCGCGGGACCGTTGTCGGCTGCGACCTCGAGCAGCATGCGGCCGGCGCCGAGGTCGCGGGCCCGGTCGACGAGGTCGTCGAGCAGGTCGCGGGCGACGCCGCGTCCCCGGAGCGCGGGCAGCACCGCGATGCGGTCGAGGTCGGCCACCTCGCCGGCCACCGACACGGCGCCGTAGGCCTGCAGGTCGTCCGTGACCAGCACCACGTGGCGGTCGCTGCCGACCTCGTCGCGGACGAGCCCCTCGCTCCACGCGCCCGCGCCGAAGCAGGTCTGCTCGATCGCGACGATCGCGGGGACGTCGTCGTCCGCGGCCGTGCGGGTCATGCGCGCTTGGAGACGGCCTGCGGCACGGCATCGGGACGGCGCAGGTAGAGCGGCTCGAGGGGCAGCTCGACGGCCCGGCCCGACACCACCAGCGTCGCGAGCGCTGCGGCGCGGGGATCGCCCGCCTCGCCGGCGGCACGCAGCACGTCGTCGTAGAGGTGCGCGCCGCGTCCGTATACCGGCAGGTCGGGGTGCTGCGCCGCGAGATCGGCGGGCTTGAGCACGTGCGGCCCGTCGAGCCGGACGTGGTCGGCGCCGTAGCGGGCCCAGTAGACCTCTTTTCGCCGGGCGTCGGTCGCGACGAGGAACTCCCCTGCGACCTGGACGTCCGCGGCGACGACGTCGAGCGAGCACACCCCGTGGGTGGTCAGGCGCAGGGTCGACCCGAGGGTCAGGGCCGTGACGACCCCGACGCGAAGACCCGTGAACGGGCCGGGACCGACGCCCACCGCGACGTCGGTCAGGTCGCCCATCGACGCGCCGGCCTGCGCGAGCGCGTCGCGGATCGCCGGAGCGAGCAGCTCGCCGTGGGCCATCGCGCCCTCGCCGAACGCCTCGCCGACGACCCTGTTCCCGTCGTGGACGGCGACCGTGATGGCCGGGGTGGCGGTGTCGAAAGCAAGCAGCAGCACGTCCGCCACCCTAACGCTGACGAGACCCTTACCGGCCCGTGAGGAGACCTTTGTCGCCCCTCGAGGAGACCCTTGCCGCCCCCGGCTCTCTCCTCGCGGGGCCGGAACCCTCTCGTCGAGGGGCCGGAACGCCCTCGTCAGCGGGGGGTCAGGCGAGGAGGGTGGAGCGGAGCGGGACGCCGACCCACCGCGAACCGTGCGGCTTGATCGTCACGACGCGCGGATCGACCTCGTCGGGGACGTCGCCCACCTCGCCGTCGTGCGGCGTGCCGACCGGGTCGATCGGCCGAGGGCCGCGGACCTCGATCTTGATGTGCAGCCAGCTGTCGGTGAGCTGCTCGGCCATCCCGTCACCCCACTCGACGACCGTCACCGCCGAGTCCGTGGTGGAGTCGAGGTCGAGGTCGTCGATCTCGCTCAGGTCGCCGAGGCGGTAGGCGTCGACGTGCACCAGCGGCGGCCCGTCGACCAGCGACGGATGGGCGCGGGCCAGCACGAACGTCGGGGACGTGATCGGACCTCGCACCCCCAGCGCCTCGCCGAGCCCCTGGGTGAACGTCGTCTTGCCGGCACCGAGGTCGCCGGAGAGCACCAGCAGGTCGCCGGCGCGCAGCAGCGGGGCGAGCCGCGAGGCCAGCAGCTGCATCTCCTCGGGCGTGGGCACCTCACGCGCCAGCCACAGCGTCTTGCCGAACTCGATGAACGGCTCGTCGCGCCCCACCGGGTGGTAGAGCCGCCTTGACCAGAACTGCACCGTCTCGGGCAGCTCCTCGCGGACGTCGAGCCAGATGCCGTCCTTGCGCCGCTCCTCCGCGGTGTCCTCCGCGACGCCGAGCATCGCCGAGGCGACACCTCGTGCCTGGATGTCGGGGTCGACGCAGACCCGCCGCAGGCCCAGCTGCCCGGGGCGCGACTCGTCGAAGAGCATCGCCCCCATCGGCAGGCCGCGTCGCTCCACGAGCAGCCCGCCCGCGGTCGCCAGCGTCTCGGCGACCGACTCGACCGACTCCTCGAGCGCCGTCGACGGCGGGTCGAGCACCGGCCGGGCCCCGAACGAGCGGTGGATGATGTCGACGATGACCGCCGCGTGCTCGGGCCCCGCTTCGATGACGTTGAGTGCGTTGGAACCGGTCATTGGATGTCCTCCAGGACGTCCTCGATGGTCTTGGTGACGGCCTGGTGGTCCTCGAACATGACCATGTGGCCGACGTCCTCGAGCACGACGAGCTTGGCGTCGGGGATCTGGTCGGCGAGCCGGCGGCTGTGCTTGATCGGCGTCAGCATGTCGGCCGTGCCGCCGATGACGACGGTGCGTGCCTTGCCGAGGTCGGCCAGCCCCGAGGTGAGGTCGAGGCTCACGAAGTTGGGGTAGAAGTCCATCAGCACGTGGGTGGGCGCCCGCAGGATCATCTCGTTGGCCATGTCGACGTGGCGCTCTTGCGCGTTCGGTCCGAGGCCCCAGCGCCGGATGACCGAGTAGGAGTTGAACCGTCGCCCCCAGTCGAGCAGCGGCGCACCCGCCCGGAGCAGCGGCACCAGGTGCCGCAGGCCGGGGCTGCTGCGCATCAGCCGCCCGGCGCTGGTGCCGACGAGGACGACGCCCTTGACCCGACCGCCGAACAGCTCGGGCCGCGACCGTGCGAGCTCCATGATCGTCATGCCGCCCATCGAGTGTCCGACGAGGACGATCGGACCACGCGGCACGAGCTGCTTGATCACGGTCGCAGCGTCGTCGGCCAGCTCGGCGAAGCCGGAGCTGTCGGCGTAGGACCGGCCGGACCGGCCGTGCGAGCGCAGGTCGACGAACACCATCCGCACCCGGCCCCGCAGGGCGAGTCGCTGGTAGTGCCAGACGTCGATGTCCTCGACCCAGCCGTGCAAGAAGACGATCGTCGGTGTCTTGCGCTCGGCCTCGTCGATCTCGACGTTGAGCGGCACGCCGTCGGACGACATGACCGTCACCGGGCTGCTGCGGACGGAGCCGAACTCCACGTCCTCGCCGCGGCGCCGCCGGCGCTGGGTCCGCTGACGGCCGTTGAGCAGCGTCGCCACCGCTCCGGCGGCCACGAAGGCTCCGGCTGTCGTCGCGATCCTGGCTGTCTTGGTCATGCTCCACCCTTGTACGTCCGGACGATGCGGCCGCCCAGCCGGGTGACCACCTCGTACGCAATGGTGCCCGATGCCGCTGCCCAGTCCTCCGCCGTGGGCTCCCCGTCGTGCCCGGGACCCAGCAGGACGACCTCGTCGCCTCGGGCCGCAGGACGGTCGCCGAGGTCGACCACGAGCTGGTCCATGCAGACCCGGCCGACCAGCCGCGCTCGCGCCCCGGCCACCTGCACCTCGGCCCGGTTGGAGGCCGAGATCGCGATGCCCTCGCCGTAGCCGAGCGGCACCAGCCCGACCGTGGTCGCCGTCTCGGCGGTCCACGTCTGCCCGTAGGAGACGCTCGCACCCGCGGGGATCGTCTTGACCTGCGCCAGGCGTGCGCGCAGCGTCATGACCGGGGTCAGCAGGGTCGGGTAGGTCATCGCCGGGTCGGGACGGATGCCGTAGGCCGCGATGCCCACGCGAACGAGGTCGAAGTGCGCGGACGGACGGCTGAGCGTGGCTGCGGAGTTGCTGAGGTGGCGCAGCCCGGGATCGACCCCGGCGGCGGCGAGCTCGTCGACGGCTGCACGGAAGACCGTCTCCTGGTGGTCGTTCGCGGGGTGCGCCGGCTCGTCAGCACACGCGAGGTGCGACCACGTCCCGGTGATCTCGACCTGCCCGGCTGACTGCGCCGCGGCAGCCGCGGCGACCAGTGCCGTCCACTGCTCACCGAGCGCGCCGTTGCGGGACAGGCCGGTGTCGACCTTGAGCTGCACCCGCGGCCGTCGCGGCGCAGCGGCGAGGATCTCGGCGAGCTGCTCGGCCGACGACGCCGTCACCTCGACGCCGGCGTCGACCGCCGCGGCAAAGTCGGCACCGGGTGCGTGGAGCCAGCACAGGAGGTCACCGGTGTCGCCGGCCGCCCGCAGCGCGAGCGCCTCGTCGACCGTCGCGACACCGAGCCAGTCGGTGCCGGCCGCACGGGCCGCGCGGGCCATCGGCAGCATGCCGTGGCCGTAGGCGTTGGCCTTGACGACCGTCATCAGCGCCGCCGACCGCGCGCACTGCGCCAGGGCCGCGATGTTGGCGCCGAACGCGTCGAGGTCGATGAGCGCCTCGGCTTGAGGCGCCTGCAGGGTCGACATGTCAGTCCCTCCAGTCGCGGACGTCGCCGAGCAGGCCGTCGTGGAACGCCGCGAGCGTGCCGGGCAGCGCGGCCGCGACCGCGGACGCCGTCACCGGACCACCCCGGTTGGCCCGGATGCTCGCCGCGCCGTGCAGGAACGCGGCGATCGAGCCGGCGTCGTGCGGATCGGCCCCCGACGCCAGCAGCGAGCCGGCAAGCCCGGCGAGGACGTCGCCTGACCCGGCGGTGCCGAGCCAGGGGGACCCGGTGAGGTTGACCCGCGTGGTCCGCCCCGGCGTGACGACCAGCGTCCGCGAGCCCTTGAGCAGGATCGTGACGCCCCACCGGTGGGCCGCCTCGGTGGCGTGCGCCAGCGGCTCCGCCTCGACGGCCTCGCGGCGGGTGTCGAGCATCATCGCGAGCTCACCGGCGTGCGGCGTCAGCAGCGCGGGGGCGTCGAACGAGTCGGGCAGGAAGGCCAGCGCGCTGGCGTCGACGACGACCGGCACACCGTCGGCGAGAGCCGCTCGGAGCTTCTCCTCGGCCTCGTCGCCACCGCCCGGGCCCACGACCCACGCCTGGACGCGCCCCGGACCAGCCACGACCTCCGGCGCCCGATCGACGACGCGCCGGCTGAGGTGGAGGTCACCGACGAACCGCACCATGCCGGCCATGCCGGTCAGCGCTCCGGCGACGCACAGGTGGGCCGCCCCGGCATACTGCTCCGAGCCGGCCGAGATGCCGACGACCCCGCGGGAGTACTTGTGGCTCGTCGGGTTGCGCAGCCAGTCGAAGGTGTCGACCAGCAGGTGACCGTCGGACGCCTCGATGGCCTCGACCGTCGGCTCGGGAAGGTGGGGCGCCAGGCCGATGTCGACGAGCTCGGCGATCGCGGTGCCGTTCCACCCCGCCGCGCCGGCTGCCGGGCTGACGAGCAAGGCGGTCTTGTAGGTGCCCAGGGTGATCGTCGCGTCGGCCATGACGTGCTGCGCCGGCAGCGTGGCCCCGTCGACGTCGACCCCGGACGGCACGTCGACCGCGACCGTGTAGGGACGGGTGCCGGAGATCCACTCGGCCCACTCCGCGGCACGTCCGGTCAGGCCGGGGCGAGCACCGATGCCGAACAGCGCGTCGAGGCAGTGCCGCTGGTCCGACGGCGCATCGACGAGCAGCGCTCCGGCGCCCAGCGCCGCACCGAGACCGTCGACATGCACCGTGGCGGCGTCGAGCAGGCACAGGTCGACCCGGACACCTCGGTCGAGCAGGTGGACGGCGGCGTAGAGCGCGTCGCCGCCGTTGTTGCCGGGGCCGACGAGCATGACGACGACCTCACCTGCGGCGACGTGGTCGAGCGCATCGGCGAGCCCACGGGCCGCCCGGCGCATGAGCTCGCCGTCGGGCAGGGTGGCCGCCAAGGCCTCCTCGGCGGCCCTGACGTCGGCGACGCTGTGGGCCCTCAGCATTCAGCCACCACAAAGGCCGTGGCCACCGTGGTGTCATGCGAGATCGACAGGTGGGCGGTCGTGACGCCGAGCTCCGTGGCCCGGTCGAGAGCGGCGCCCTGCAGGCGGAGCCCCGGCGCGCCCTGCGGGTCGTTGACGACCTCGATGTCCTGCCACGACATGCCCGCTGGAGCGCGCAGCGCCTTGACGAACGCCTCCTTGGCCGCGAACCGCCCTGCCAACGACTCCAGCGGCAGGTCGATCTCGCCCGGCGTGAACAGGCGGTTGCGCAGCGTCGGCGTACGCTCCAGCGTCGCGGCGAACCGCGCGAGGTCGACGACGTCCACGCCGATGCCGAGGATGGCCATGGCTACTCGACCGTGACGGACTTGGCGAGGTTGCGGGGCTGGTCGACGTCGTGGCCCAGCTGGCTCGCGAACTCGGCGGCGAAGATCTGCAGCGGCACCGTCGAGACGAGCGGCTGCAGCAGCGTCGGCACCCGGGGCAGGCGGATCAGGTGGTCGGCGTAGGGCACGACGTCCTCGTCGCCGTCCTCGGCCAGCACGATCGTGCGAGCACCGCGGGCGCGGATCTCCTGGATGTTGCTGACGGTCTTCTCCTGCAGCTGGTCGCGGCCCTTGGGCGGCACGACGACGAAGACCGGCAGGCCCTCCTCGATGACCGCGATCGGCCCGTGCTTGAGCTCGCCGGCGGCGAAGCCCTCGGCATGGATGTAGGCCAGCTCCTTGAGCTTGAGCGCGCCCTCGAGGGCCACCGGGTAGCCGACGTGACGACCCAGGAACAGGATCGACCGGGAGCCGGAGAGCTCCGCGGCGAGCTTGCGCATCTGGTCGCCCTCGTCGAGCATCCGCTGGATGCCGGCGGGGATCTTGCCGATCTCGGCGAGGATGCCGTCGATCTCGTCGCCGTACTTCATTCCCTTGACCTGGGCGATGTAGAGTGCGAGCAAGTAGCACGCGACGACCTGGGCGAGGAATCCCTTGGTCGACGCGACCGCGACCTCGGGGCCGGCGTGCGTGTAGATGACGGCGTCGGACTCGCGCGGGATCGTCGAGCCGTTGGTGTTGCAGATCGACAGCACCCGGGCGCGCTGCTGGCGGGCGTAACGGATCGCCATGAGCGTGTCCATGGTCTCGCCGGACTGGCTGATCGTGACGACGAGCGTGCTCTTGTCGAGGATCGGGTCGCGGTAGCGGAACTCCGACGCGAGCTCGACCTCGCAGGGCGTGCGGGTCCAGTGCTCGATCGCGTACTTGGCGACCATCGCGGCGTAGAACGACGTGCCGCACGCGATCACGATGATCTTGTCGACCTCGCGCAGCTCGCCGTCGCTGATGCGCATCTCGTCGAGCTGCAGCTTGCCGCCGGGGGTGTGCCGCCCGAGGAGGGTGTCGGCCACCGCCTGGGGCTGCTCGTCGATCTCCTTGAGCATGAACCAGTCGAAGCCGCCCTTCTCGGCCGCCGAGACGTCCCAGTCGACGTGGTACTCCGTGGTCTCGGCCGGCTCGCCGAAGAAGTCGGTGACGACGATGTCGTCGGGCGTGATCGTGACGACCTGGTCCTGCCCCAGCTCGACGGCGTCGCGGGTGAACTCGATGAAGGCCGCGACATCGGAGCCGAGGAAGTTCTCGCCCTCGCCGCGACCGACCACGAGGGGCGAGTTGCGGCGGGCACCGACCACCACGTCGGGCTGCGCAGCGTCACAGATGACGAGGGTGAAGGCGCCCTCGAGCCGTCGGCACACTGCGCGCAGGGCGTCGGAGAGGTCGGGCGTGCGCTCGAGCTCGTCGTGCAGGAGGTGGGCGACGATCTCGGTGTCGGTCTCCGAGAGCATCTCGTGGCCGGCCGCCTCGAGCTCGGCGCGCAGCGAGGCGAAGTTCTCGATGATGCCGTTGTGGACGACCGCGACCCGCCCGGACGCGTCGAGGTGCGGGTGCGCGTTGACGTCGTTGGGAGCACCGTGGGTGGCCCACCGGGTGTGACCGATGCCGGTGTGCGCCTCCGGCAGGGGGTGCGCCTCGAGCTCGGCGTCGAGGTTGACGAGCTTGCCCGCCTTCTTGGCCGACGAGATGACGCCGTCGTGGACGAGCGCGACGCCGCCGGAGTCGTAGCCTCGGTACTCGAGGCGTCGCAGGCCCCCCATGACGACGTCGAGAGCGGAGCGCTGACCGACGTAACCGACAATTCCGCACATGCTGTCCAGAGTACCGAGTCGGGCCTGCGAGGGACCGAGTGCAGCGCCGGAACCCCTGACACGCCAGAATGGCGGCATGACGCGTGACCAGTCACCGTACGTCGAGCTCGAACGGTCCGCCTGGGCCGAGCTCGCCGGTGACGTCCCCCAGCCGCTCAAGCCCGATGAGATCGAGCGTGTGCGCGGCCTCGGCGACGAGCTCGACCTCGAGGAGGTCCGCCAGGTCTATCTCCCGATGACCCAGCTCATCAGCATGCGCGTGCGTCTCGCCGGCGCGCTCTACGAGGCGACGGAGGAGTTCCTCCACGCCCCGCAGTCGCGTCGCACCCCGTTCGTCATCGGCATCGCCGGGTCGGTCGCCGTCGGCAAGTCGACCACCGCGCGGCTGCTCCGCGAGCTGCTCGCCCAGTCCCCCGACCACCCGGTCGTCGAGCTCGTCACGACCGACGGCTTCCTGTTCCCCAACGCCGAGCTCGAACGCCGCGACCTGCTCGACCGCAAGGGCTTTCCCGAGTCCTACGACCGCAAGGCGCTGCTGCGGTTCGTCATGGAGGTCAAGTCAGGCGTCGAGGTCGTGACCGCCCCCGTCTACTCCCACCTGACCTACGACCGCACCGACGAGCTCGTGACGCTGAAGGCGCCCGACATCGTGATCGTCGAGGGCCTCAACGTCCTCGCGCCCGCCCGTCCGCGCGGCGACGGTTCGCCCGGCCTGGCCGTGAGCGACTTCTTCGACTTCTCGATCTACGTCGACGCGTCCGGCAAGGACCTGCGCCGGTGGTACATCGACCGCTTCCTGACCCTGCGCAAGACCGCCTTCGCCGACCCCGCGTCGTACTTCCACCGCTACAGCGCGTTCACCGACGAGCAGGCGGTCGAGCGCGCGAGCGCCTTGTGGGACACGATCAACTGGCCCAACCTGAAGGAGAACATCGCGACGACCCGCGGCCGGGCCTCCCTCGTGCTGCGAAAAGGTCCCGACCACGCTGTCGACTGGGTCAGGCTGCGCAAGATCTGAGCCGCGCCCGACCACCTTCGGAGCAGTCCTGTGTCGAGTCGGGTCGGTGGTCAGGAGAGCGGGCAGTACGAGCTGCTCACCCGGTACGGCAGGGTGACGCTCTTGGCCGATGCGCCGAGGTAGGACAGCGCGGTCGCCTTGACGTCGAAGCTGCCCGCGCCGTCCATGTGGTCGAACGTGAACGCCACGCGACCCTTCGAGTCCTGCTGCCCGGAGAACTCCCCCTCGACGGTGTCGAACAGGACGATGCGGCCGTACCGGGCGGGCGAGAAGGTCGCGACGACCGTGACGGTCTGCAGCACGCTCGCCGAGCAGGAGCCGTACGGCGTCACGAAGCCTGATGCGGTCTGCCCGACCAGCGACACCTTCTTGGCGTTGCCGGTGACCGCCTTGTAGGTCGTCCCGCCCGAGGTGACCTTCGGGGCGTAGAAGCGCCAGGTCTTGGTCGCCGTCATGGTCTTGGTCAGGCTGAAGCCACCGCTCCAGGTCATCGTCTCGCCCGAGGTCTTCCAGGTGGACCCCGACCTGTACTGCAGCTTGACCCGACGGGAGATGCTCGACGGTCCGACCGAGCCGGTGAGGGCGTACTTCTCGTTCTTCATGACCTTGCTGCTCGGGAGGACCGTGAGGTCCTTCGAGGTCGCGGCCCGGGCCGTCTCGGTCGTGAGACCGACGGCGACGAGGCCCGATGCAGCCAGCACTGCGGCGGCGAGGATCCGAGCTGAACGCATGATGGTGCCTCTCACGACGGGGATGGGTCGAGGGTCAGCACCCGGGCTGCCGGGCGGTCTCGACGTCCTGAAACTAGACCCGGGGCAGGGTGCCCACAGCAGATTCCCCGCAGCTTGGGTGAAAACCCCACCCGGCCGGCACACCAGCGCCCCGCCCGGACGGATCCGGACGGGGCGTCGCTGGTCGGGTGGCTACTTGATCGTGACCGTCACCTTGTTGCCGAACTTGCGGGGTGCGCCGTTGGCCTCGGCGGCGACGCCCTGATAGATGTAGGTGCCCTTCGGCGTGCCGGACTCCACCTGTGCGTCGACGCGGAGCTTCCCGTTGACGTTCTGGACGCCCAGCGTCTGCGTGAAGGTCTCGGTTCCCCCACCGGGGGTACGCACGGTGCCTCTGAGCGCGACCTCACGTCCCTTGCGGATCGGTGAGTTCGCGATCGTGAGGACGAGGGTGTCCCCCACGCGCAGCGTGGTGCGGTTGACCGTCGTGGTGACCTTCTGCGAGACCGGCGTGACGGTGCGCCGGTCCGTCGTGCGCGAGCCGTACGTCTTGTCGCCGATCGTGAAGCGCTGGGCAAAGACGCGATAGGTCTTCTTGGCCGTCGTCGCGGCCTTGATGGCGAACTTGCCGTCAGCAGTCGTGCTGCCGCTCGTGACCTTCTTCCAGCCGCTGCTGGTGAGGCGCTGCAGCTGGATCGGGCGAACGATCGCGGTCGCCAGCTTGCCGCGGACGGTGAAGGTCTCGGAGATGATCGGCTTGTAGGGCGAGACCGTCGTGATCTCGTTGCTCGAGCCGGCCGACGCAGTGGCGTCCGTCGCGAGGACGACACCGCCGGCCGACGCCACGAGGGCGACCGAGGTGAGCAGGGTGCGGATGCGCAGGGATGTCATGGGAGTGCTCCTGGGAGTGAGGGGTGCGATCAGAGACTAGCGATCACATCGCCTGGATGTCCCCCTGTTTGCCGGGAAGGTTCAGGGGCAGTTGTCGACGACCGCGTAGGACGCACTGGGGGTCGACTTGGCGGGTGCACCGTTGAGCGCCGTCGCGGTGGCCTTGATCGAGAAGGTGCCAGCCTCACCACCGGGGCCGACGGCGAGCCCGACCTTGCCGCGGTGGTCCTGCTGGCCGAGGATCGGCCCGACCTGGGTGCTGAAGCTGACGGTGCGGCCCTCGCGGATCGGCGAGAACGTCGCGATCACGATGATCTGCTTGTTCTGGCCGAGGCACTGGCGGGCAGGCGTCAACGAGATCGAGGCCTGGGCAGCGACGACGTTCATCCTCCGGCTGTAGCCAGTGATGCTCGCGAGCTTCGTGCCGTCGACCGTGGCCTTGGGCGCGTAGTAGCGATAGGTGCGGGACCGGGTGATCGTGCGGGACAACGAGAAGTATCCGCTGCCGTTCGCGCTGTCGGTCTCGGCGAAGTACTTCCAGCCGTAGTTCTTGGTCTTGTACTGCAGCACCACCCGTCGTTCGACCGGTGTCGTCAGCTGACCGACGAAGGTGACCTTCTCGTTCTTCACCGGGTCCGGGGGATAGACCGACAGGCTCTTAGATCCCGCAGCGTGGGCCGCCTCGTGGGTGAGACCGACCCCCGCCGTGGCGGTGGCCGCGATCAGGGCGGCGATGAGGGCACGAGCAGGACGCATGGCAGGACTCCCGGCAGGTCGACTGCCCAGCAACCTACTCGCGCCCTCCCGCCGTGTCAGGAGATCGTCAGATGTCGCGGACGAACTCGCCCGTCCACGCGATCTGGCGGAACCCCAGCTTCTCGTTGACCGCGATCATGTGGGTGTTGCTCGCTGCGTTCTCGGTCGTGATCCGGCGCCGATCCGCCAGCAGGTCGGCTGCGGCTTGCATCGTGTGGATCTTGAGCGCCAGACCCAGGCCGTGACCCCGGTGGTCGGCCCGCACCAGGGTGTCCCACTGGTAGACTTCGTCGCCGTCGTGCGGGAAGGCGAGCTGGGTGTGCCCCGCCAGCCGCCCGTCACGGGAACGCGCCACCGACACCTGCATCTCTCGACCCATCCGGACGAGGTCTGCCTCGTCCTTGCGCACGCGGTCGGCGTCCCAGTGCTCGTCCTCCAGGCCCGCGTCACCGCTGGGTGCCTCGGTGATGAGGATGCGGCGCAGCTCGGCGTACTCGTCGATCCACTCCTCGGGGCAGGGCCCGCGCCAGGTCTCGAGCGTGTAGGCCGGGTCGAGCTCGAGGGCCGGCAGGTCGGCCGGCAGCGTCAGCTCACGGATCGCGTCCATGATGTCGAGCGTGAACCCATGGGCCTCCAGGAAGCGCCGCCCCGCGTCGGTCTCGTCGCCGACGGCCCACGCCGCCATCGCGAACGCGATGGTCCGACCGCGTTCGCGCCCGGTCGCGACCAGCGCCTCGAGCACTGCTGTGCCGTGCCCGCGCCGGCGGTTCTCCGTGGGCACGAACACCTCGACGAAGACGAACTCGCGGTTGTCCTGCAGCGTCATGACGGCGGTGCCGCCTGCCACGGGTGTCCCGGCATCGTCCCGCGCCATGACCGCGGTCTTGGAGCCGTAGGCGTCGTCGGTCAGGTTGACCCGCTTCTCGACAGCCAGGTAGGGACCGTCGAACGGCCGGGAGTACGCGCGGGCATAGAGGTCGTAGAGCTCGACGAACGACTCGTCATCGCCGAGGTCGACGCGATGGATCGACACCATGCCCCGACCCTACGACCTCAGAGCGACAGGGTGGTGCGCACGACCGCGGCGAGGTGCTGGGCCACGTCGGTGGCCTCCTCGTGGGTCGACGCCTCGACCATGACACGCACGAGCGGCTCGGTGCCCGACTGCCGCAGCAGCACCCGGCCGGAGTCGCCGAGCCTGGCCGTGGAGATCGCGACCTCGCCGAGCAGCGTCGGATCGGAGTCGGCTCGGGCCTTGTCGACGCCCGGGACATTGATCAGCACCTGCGGCAGGCGGGTCATGACCGAGGCCAGCTGCGCCAGCGTCTGGCCCGACTCGCTCATGCGCGCCGCGATGTGCACAGCGGTCAGGACGCCGTCACCGGTCGTCGCGTAATCGCCCATGATGACGTGGCCGGACTGCTCGCCGCCCATGTTGAAGCCACCGGCGCGCATGGCCTCGAGCACGTAGCGGTCTCCGACGGCCGTCTGGATGACCGTGATGCCCACCGACTCCAGCGCCTGGACGAAGCCGAGGTTGCTCATGACCGTCGCGACGACCGTGTCGTCGGTGAGACGTCCGGCGTCGCGGGCCGCGATCGCGAGGACCGCCAGGATGTGGTCGCCGTCGACGACCTCGCCGGTCTGGTCGACGGCCAGGCAGCGGTCGGCGTCGCCGTCAAAGGCGAACCCAGCGTCTGCCCCGTGCTCCACGACCGCCTTCTGCAGATCCTCCAGGTGGGTGGAGCCGCAGTTCTCGTTGATGTTGAGGCCGTCGGGCTCGGCGTGGATCGAGATGACCGTGGCACCGAGCTGCTCGAACACGCGGGGTCCGACCTCGAACGCCGCACCGTTGGCGCAGTCGAGGACGACGGTCAGGCCCTCGAGCCTGCGCGGCGACGACGACACGAGGTGCTTGACGTAGGCCGCGACGCCCGCGTGGCTGTCGCCGATGCGTCCGACGTCCGCACCGACGGGGCGGTCCCAGGGCTCCTCGAGACGGTTCTCGATGAGCACCTCGAGGTCGTCATCGAGCTTGAGGCCGCCGCGCGCGAGGAACTTGATGCCGTTGTCGGGCATCGCGTTGTGGCTGGCGGAGATCATCACGCCCATGTCGGCCTCGAGGAACGACGTCAGGAACGCCGCCCCGGGGGTCGGCACGACGCCCAGGCGGTGGACGTCGACCCCGGCAGAAGCAAGGCCCGCGACCACCGCTGCCTCCAGGAACTCTCCTGAGGCGCGGGGGTCGCGGGCCACGACTGCTGTGGGGCGCTGGTCAGCGAAAGCACCGACCTCACCCAGCACGTGGGCCGCTGCGACCGCGAGGTCGACGGCGAGCTCGGCGGTCAGATCACGATTCGCGAGTCCGCGAACGCCATCGGTGCCAAAGATCCGGCCCACGAAGGATCAGCGCTTGCTGTACTGGGGCGCCTTACGAGCCTTCTTGAGACCAGCCTTCTTGCGCTCCTTGATGCGCGAGTCGCGCGTCAGGAGTCCGGCCTTCTTCAGGACGGGGCGGTTGGCCTCTTCGTCGATCTGGTTCAGCGAGCGGGCCACGCCGAGACGCAGGGCGCCGGCCTGACCGGTCATGCCGCCACCCGTGACACGGGCGATGACGTCGAAGCGGTCCTGCAGACCCGTCTCGGCGAAGGCCTCCTTGGCAATCTGCTGGTGCAGCTTGTTGGGGAGGTACTCCTCGAGGGGCTTGCCGTTGACGGTCCACACGCCGGTGCCCGGCACGATGCGGACTCGCGCGATGGCCTCCTTGCGGCGGCCCGTCGCAGCACCCGGAGCGATCGTCGCGGGCTTGCTGGAGGTCTCGGAGGAGCCGGCCGACTCCGAGGTGTAAGCAACACCCTCGGAGTTCGTCTCGAACTCGGTGGTCTCTTCGGTGGTGGTCTCAGCCACGATGCGCCTGCTTCTCTTCTTTACTGGGAGATCTGCGTGATCTCGAACGGCTGGGGCTTCTGGGCGGTGTGCGGGTGCTCGGGGCCGGAGTAGACCTTGAGCTTCGTGATCAGCTGATCACCCAGACGGTTCTTGGGAAGCATGCCGCGGACCGACTTCTCGATCGCCTTGCGCGCATCCCGGTCGAGCAGGTCACCGTAGGCGATGGACTTGAGTCCGCCCGGGTAGCCGCTGTGACGGTAGGCGAGCTTGTCGGTGCGCTTGTTGCCCGACAGGGCCACCTTCTCGGCGTTGACGATGATGACGAAGTCGCCACCGTCGACGTGCGGTGCATAGGTCGGCTTGTGCTTGCCGCGCAGCAGCGTCGCAGCCTGGACGGCGAGACGGCCCAGGACGATGTCCTGAGCGTCGATGACGTGCCACTGACGGGTGATGTCAGACGGCTTGGGGCTGAACGTGCGCACGGCGTGACCTTCTCGTTCTTTGATGATGGTGGCGGTACTGAAAGCTTGCTCGGTAGTGGTCGTAGCCCATGGCGAAGCCGCTGGGCACAACGACACACTAGGTTAACCGCCCGGGGACGCTCGGGTCAAAACGAGGCCCCACCCGGACCCCCTTTGCCCCTGAGGTTTCACTCACGTCTAAGTTGAGGAGTGGTCCGCGCCATCACAGCGGCCCCCATTTGCATCGTCACAGGAGACCCATCGTGACCGAGAACCAGACATTGACCGTCCGCGACAACCGTACGGGTGAAGAGTTCGAGATCCCCATCACGGATGGCACCATCCGCGCAGGAGACCTCGGCAAGATCGGCAGGACCGACGATGATCCAGGTCTCGCGGTCTACGACCCGGGCTTCACGAACACCGCGTCCACCCGCAGCGCCGTGACCTACATCGACGGCGACAAGGGCATCCTGGAGTACCGCGGCTACCCCATCGAGCAGCTCGCCGAGAGCTCGACGTTCCTCGAGGTGGCCTACCTGCTGATCCACGGCGAGCTGCCCACCCGCGAGCAGCACGACCAGTGGGTGCACGAGATCACGTTCCACACGTTCGTGCACGAGAACCTCAAGTCGCAGCTGCAGGGCTTCCGCTACGACGCCCACCCCATGGGCATGCTGCTCTCGAGCGTCGGCGCCCTGTCGACGTTCTACCCCGAGGCCCGCGCGATCCGCGACCCGCAGGTGCGCCACGACCAGATCGTCCGCCTGATCGCGAAGATGCCGACCCTCGGCGCCTGGTCGTTCCGCCACGCGCAGGGCAAGCCGTACGTCTACCCCGACAACGATCTGTCCTACACCGAGAACTTCCTCTCGATGCTGTTCAAGATGTCCGAGCAGAAGTACAACCCCGACCCGCGGCTCGCCAAGGCGCTCGAGGTGCTCTTCATCCTGCACGCCGACCACGAGCAGAACTGCTCGACCAACGCAGTCCGCTCGGTCGGCTCGTCCGAGGTCGACCCCTACTCGGCCGTGAGCGCCGGCATCGCGGCGCTGTACGGCCCGCTGCACGGCGGCGCCAACGAGGCTGTGCTCAAGATGCTCAAGCGCATCGGCACGCCCGACAAGATCCCCGCCTTCATCGAGGGCGTCAAGCGCGGCGACGAGAAGCTCATGGGCTTCGGTCACCGGGTCTACAAGAACTTCGACCCGCGCGCGACGATCATCAAGAAGGCCGTCGACGACGTCTTCGAGGTCACCGGCGTCAACCCGCTGCTGGAGATCGCCCAGGAGCTCGAGCGCATCGCGCTGGAGGATGACTACTTCATCAGCCGCAAGCTCTACCCCAACGTCGACTTCTACTCCGGGCTCATCTACGAGGCGCTGCAGTTCCCGCCGGAGATGTTCACGGTCCTGTTCGCGATCCCGCGCACGGCCGGCTGGCTCGCCCAGTGGCTCGAGCTGGTCGACGACAAGGAGCAGAAGATCGCCCGCCCCAAGCAGATCTACACCGGCGACCGCACGCTCGACTTCGTGCCGGCCGCCCAGCGCTGGGCCTGAAGCCCCGCGCACCGAAGCCCTCACCCCGTCGGGGTGGGGGCTTCGTCGTCGAGGGCGTCGACCCCCTCAGGTCTCGGCGGGCGATAGCGTGACGGGGTGCGACTGCGACTCGACATCTCCTACGACGGGACCGCCTTCCGCGGCTGGGCGACCCAGCCGCAGCTGCGCACCGTGCAGGGCGAGGTGGAGTCGGCCCTCGCGACGATCCTGCGGCTCGACGTCGCGCCCCAGCTCACCTGCGCCGGTCGCACCGACGCGGGAGTCCACGCCCGGGGCCAGGTCGCCCACGTCGACCTCGACGGCGTCGACCCGCCGACGCTCGAGCGTCGGCTGCGACGCCTGCTCCCCGACGACATCGCGCTGCGAGCACTGACTGTCGCGCCCGAGGGCTTCGACGCCCGGTTCTCCGCGCTCGAGCGGCGCTACGTCTACCGCCTGTGCGACGCGCCGGCCGGACCCGATCCGCTCACCCGCAGCGTGGTGGTCGGCTGGAACCGCACCCTCGACGTCGACGCCATGAACGCGGCGGCGGCGCACCTGGTGGGTGAGCACGACTTTGCCGCCTTCTGCAAGCGCCGCGAAGGGGCGACGACGATCCGTACGCTGCTCGAGCTGCACACCGTCCGCGACGGCCACCTGCTCGCGACCACCGTGCGCGCCGACGCGTTCTGCCACTCGATGGTGCGGGCGCTGATGGGAGCCCTGGTGGCGGTCGGCGAGGGACGGCACCGGGCCGAGTGGTCCGGCGAGATCCTCGCCGGTGCTGTCCGCGACGCCCGGGTCAAGGTCATGCCGGCACACGGCCTGGTGCTGGAGGAGGTCGTCTATCCGGACGACGCCGGGCTGTCCGCGCGAGCCCTCGAGTCGCGGAGGCGACGGGACGAGTGACTCCTGTCCCCCGGACCTGAGAGGATGGCGTCATGGCAGTGCCCTGGGACGACGTCGTGGCCCATGGCACAACCCTGCCCGAGGTCGCCGAGTCGACGTCGTACGGCACCACGGCGCTCAAGGTGGCGAACCGGCTGATGGGTCGCCTTCGCACCGACAGCGACGGCGCACTGGCCCTGAGGTGCAGCGCCGGCGACAAGGTCGCCCTGGTCGAGGGCGACGACCCTGCCTTCTTCACGACGCCCCACTACGACGGCCACGACTACGTCCTGGTCGACCTCGACGCCGTCGACCGCGCCGAACTGCTCGAGCTGGTGACCGACGCCTGGCACCTGGTGGCCCCGCCGGCGGTCCGCAAGCGGGCGGCCGGATGACGGGCCTGCTCGCGTCGGTGCTCGTCGCGCTCGCGATGGCGTCACCCGTCACGCCTCCCCCGACGGCCGGCGTCGCCGACTACCAGCTGGGTGGTGCCTACGCGCCCGCCCCCGACGTCGACATCGTGACCCGCGACCGCACCGAGTCACCCGCAGCCGGGCTCTACTCGATCTGCTACGTCAACTCCTTCCAGACCCAGCCGGGCACGCTCGGCTGGTGGAAGAAGAAGCACCCCGGACTGCTCCTGCGCGATCGCCGGGGTCATCTCGTGCGCGATCCCGGCTGGCCCGACGAGGTCCTGCTCGACATCCGCACGTCCGGCAAGCGCGCGGCGATCGGCGAGCTCAACCGTGCGTGGTTCGCCCGGTGCGGGCGCGAGGGCTTCGCGGCCGTCGAGCCCGACAACCTCGACTCGTGGACCCGGTCACGTGGCCTGCTCAAGCAGTCGTACGCCGTCAACTTCGGCAAGCGACTCGTCCGCGAGGCCCACGGCGCAGGGGTCGCGATCGCCCAGAAGAACACCCCCGAGCTGAGCACGCGAGGCATCGGCTTCGACTTCGCGGTGGTCGAGGAGTGCGAGGTCTACCGCGAGTGCGGCGACTACACCGCGACCTACGGCACCCGGCTCATCGAGATCGAGTACACCGACAACGGGCGCCAGGCCTACGAGCGCGCGTGTGCGGCACGCGCCGGCGCAGCGTCCGTCCTGCTGCGCGACCGCGACGTCGTGCCGGCCGGCTCCAAGGGCTATGTCTTCAGGCACTGCTGACCGGTCATGACGGCAGGTCGGCCGCGATGACCTCGGTGCCCTGCGCGTCGACCACCTTGAAGCGTTCGGCGTCCTTGAACAGCACCGACGAGCTCATGTCGCAGACGATCTTCTTGTCCTTCACGCCGATGAACTCGCCGGCGTCATAAGCCGTGCCGTCGTTGCCGACCACCCACATCTCGAACGTCTCACCGGCGGGCAGACCGGTCGCCTCGAGCTTGACCTCGAGCCCCCAGGTGTGGTCGACGAGGCCTGCGGTGGCGGTGACGCCGCGGACCGACTCCACCTCGGGGACCGCGATGACGGTCGGGCCGACGGGCCGGTCGTCCTGCACCACGAGAACGGTCACGAACGCGGCAGCAGCCGCCCCCGCCAGGACCCCACCCGCTGCCGGTGCCAGGCGCCGCACCGTCGATACCCGGCGCGGCAGTGCGCGCCGGATCCGGTCGTCGAGCTCGGCCGGTGGCGCGATGCCGACTGGGCGCACCTGATCGGCGTCCACCTGACGAAGTGCAGCGGCCAGCGGAGCGATCTCGTCGAGCTCGGCGCGACACTCCGCGCACGTCAGCAGGTGGTCCTCCACCTCACGCTGCAGCGCGGGGTCGTCGAGCTGGCCGAGAGCATGAGCCCCCAGCGCCTCCCTCAGCTCGTCGTGTGAGCGGGTCATGGTTCGACCACCATCATCTTCATCGCGTGTCGTAGTTGTTTGAGGCCGTAGAAAACCCGACTTCGCAGCGTACTCACCGAGACCCCCAGCTCGGCCGCCACCTCGTCGTAGGGGCGATCGCGCAGATAGGTCTCGACGATCGCCGTGCGGTGGTCGTGGCTGATGAAGCCCAGCGCGCGGGTGATCAGGTCGACGTCGGCGACCGCGCCGGTCTGGTCGGCCATCAGGTCCTCCTCCTCGACGACGGTCTGGGCCAGGGCCGTGGCCCTCTGGCGGGCGTTCGCCTGGTCGATGATGACGTTGCGCAAGATGGCGTAGAGCCAGGTGCGCAACGACCCGGCAGCCGGGTCGAAGCGCTCCCCCGCCCGCCAGGCGCGCACGATCGTCTCCTGGACGGCGTCCTGGGCGGCTGCGTCGTCGGCCAGACGGCTCAGCGCGTAGCCGTAGAGCTCGGCCCCGTGTCGGGCGTAGCCCTCCCGGGCCAGTGCGTCAGGCGTGCCGGGCACGCCGTCGTCACTGGCCCGGGAGCTCCTCCACGGTGCCACCAGTGCTGCTCCTGTAGTTCACGTACGGGCGCCGCAGCGCCTGGGCGTCAGCCCTGCGGGATCGCCAGGTCGGCGACGTCGTGCGTGAAGTTTGCCACCTTGGTGAGCGCTCCGCTCAGCAGATCGACCTTGTAGAGCGATCCGAGACCACCGGAGGTCGGACGCAGCGTCGCGTAGCCCGTGTTGGTGACGGCGTTGCCGTTGTCGCGGACGGTGCTGACGATGTCGAAGCCCGCGACCGGGCCCAGGCGCGGACCGAACGGACCGGCCACGACCAGGGTGCCCGCGTTGGCCGGGACCTGCTGCGCGACGCGGTCGAGCGTCATGTCGAGGTCGAACAGCGTCGTGCCGGTCGCGGTGTTCGCGAACGCGTCGTTGTTCGTGTAGGCCGCCGCGGTGATGCCGGTGGCGTCCGGACCGGGCGCCGGCGGGGTGCCGACGGGGTAGTTGACCCGGCTGTCGACGGCAGTCGTCGGCGTCGCCTGGGTCACGTCGTGGCGCAGGCTCTGGCCCGTGTCGCCCACGATGCGCAGACGATCGGCGGCCGGGTTGAAGTCGACACCGAAGTTGGTGCCCTCGAGGGCCACGCTGATCTGCGAGACCTTGGTCGCCGCACCCGTGCTGGTGTTGAGCGTGTAGACGCCGCCCGCGTTGCCGACGCCGTAGAACGCCTTGTTCTCGGGGCGGACGTCGATGCCGACGAGCTTGGTGTCGCCCGACAGACCACTCACGTTGCCGATGTTCTTGATCTTCGCGCCGTCCTTCAGCGAGAAGGTCTTGAGGGTCTTGCCGTTGGACGACAGACCGAGGGCCGACGTCGCGGCGGCCTCGGCCGAGCCGACGAGAGCGGCGGTGGTGCCGAGTCCGAGTGCTGCTGCCGCTCCGAGGGCGACGAGGGTACGAGTTCGCTGGCGCATGGATTCCTCCGTGGTCCGGGCCGGCATCTTTGCCGGTCTCATGAAGGGATACCGCACCCGTGGCGCCCGCGTTGAAGACGTGGCGAGATTTCTTCGAACGACTCCTGCCAGACTGGTCGGGTGCCAGAGCACTACTTCGAGGGAACGCCGACCAGCGACGACCGACGCCACGACATCACGACCCACATCTGGGGGCAGGACGTCACGTTTACGACGTCCACCGGCGTCTTCTCCCAGGACGGCCTCGACAAGGCCACCGCGGTGCTGCTGCGCAACAGCACCCCACCGACCTCCGGCACGGTGCTCGACCTCGGCTGCGGGTGGGGCCCGATCGCCTGCTCACTGGCCCGTTCGGCCACGGTGGTCTGGGCCGTCGACCCCAACGAGCGGGCGCTCGACCTCACCCGGGTCAACGCCGAGCGGCTCGGGGTGAGCGTCCATGCGGCGCTGCCCGACGACGTGCCGGCCGACGTCACGTTCAACCAGATCTGGTCCAACCCACCCATCCGCATCGGCAAGCAGGCCCTGCACGACCTGCTGCTCCGGTGGCTGCCCCGCCTTGCCCCGTCAGGCACGGCGCGACTCGTCGTCGGCAAGAACTTCGGTGCCGACTCCTTGCAGCGCTGGCTGGTCGAGCAGGGCTGGCCGACCGCGCGGGTCGACAGCGAGAAGGGCTTCCGGATCCTCGACGTCCGGCGGCCCTGACCCCCTGCCCGGCCACGCGTCTCAGCCTGTCGTGACCACGACCTCGTTCGAGCTGACTGCCGCCCGCTCCGAGCTGTAGTAGGTGGCGACCAGCCGTGAGGCGCCGGCCCCCTGGAGCGGCATCGTGATCTGCGCGGGGCTGTCCGCCTCGCTCGACAGCGTCGCCCGGGCCAGCAGATAGTTCTCGTTGTACGGCGGATGGATCCACACCGTCCCGGGCGGGAAACCGTCCGGCGCACTGACCGTGACCGTCACGACCGCCGGCGTCTCGCCGACCTGGGGCGAGGCCACCGCGAGCGTGATCTCGGGGTCGGGCAGGTAGCCCGAGGCCTGGCGCGACGGTGACGTGCCCGGAGGCGTGGCGGACGTGCCGACGTATCGCGCGCGCACGTCGATCGAGCCGGGTCGCCAGGCATCTGCCGGAACGTCGATCGTCGCGTGACCGGACGTCGAGCGACCGGTCGCCACGACGTCGTCGCCATAGAGCACCTCGACGTCACCGTCCTCGACCACACGGTCCGGGTCCGCAACAGAGCTGAGGTTCACGATGACGGGGAACGTACGACCCTGCTGGTGGTGGTCCTGCTCGAGGGAGACGGTGACGCCGGTCCCGAACACCGTGCCGGCGATGTCGACCCGGGTCCGCAGCGGACGGAAGGCCCCGCCGGGGACCGACTCGACCGACAGCGCGTGTCCTACGTCGGACCACGTCGGGATGTAGGTCGGACCCTCGCCGATCAGCTCACGCTCGCCGCCGAGCCCCTGCTCGCGATACCACCGCACGCCGACCTCGGGCCCCGCCCAACGTTGGGTGTAGGTGAGCTCCTGGCCGACGACGGCTTGACCGTTCCACTGCGTCCCGGACACCGTGGGCTGCTCGAGGGGCGCCTGCACCTTGCTCAGGTCGAGGATCCCCTTGCCGCACTCGGTGTAGCCGCAGTTGAGGTTGAACGTGTAGGTCCGGCCACCCGACTTCTTGCGGTACCTCTCCCGGCTCGACGACTTGCGCGGGAATGCGGACGTCGAGGCGATCAAGGCCGCCCTCACCTCCCGCGGGTCGTCGAGCCCGAGCGAGTAGAGCAGCGCCGCGCCGGCCGACACGTAGGCGGTCGACATGCTCGTGCCCTCGTAGCGCAGGTAGCCGTTCGTCGACGGCCTCGTCCTGCCCTTGTTGCCCAGCGAGACGATCAGGTCGCGCCCGCCCTCGATCCACGAGTCGCCTCCCGGCGCAGCGATGTCGACCTTCTTGCCCTTGTTCGAGTAGGCGGCGCGATAGCCCTTGCGGCTCGTCGCGCCGACCGTGAGGAAGCCGTTGCACGCGGCCGGCACGGCCTCGCTCGCCTCGGCGAACTCGTTGCCGGCCGCCACCACCAGGAGCGATCCCCGCGACATGGCCTGGGTCGCGGCCTCGGCGTACGGCTTGCACGCCTTGGCCGCGTCCTTGGCCGTGCGGTAGAGCGAGCCGAGCGAGAGGTTGACGACCTGCGCAGGCGTCTGGTTGTCCGGCACCCCGTTCACATGACCGCCGGAGGCCCACCTGATGCCGGCCAGGATGTCGGAGTCCCAGCCACCGCAGCGACCCAGGACGCGCACGGGCTGAACCTTCACGCCCGGCGCGACACCGGCGATGCCGGAGCCGTTGCCCGACCTCGCGACGATCTGCCCCGCGATGAATGTGCCGTGCCACGAGCTGTCGTACGCCGGAGACCTGCGATAGCACTGGCCCTTGCGCGCCCAGTCGCCCGGATCGGAGGGACTGGCATCGCGGCCGTTGCCGTCGTTGGCGACGAAGTACGTCTTCTTGCGGCTCTTCGACCTGTCCGCGGCGATCATGTCGTAGCCGGGGACCAGCCGGCCGCTCAGCTCGGGGTGGGACGTGCGGACCCCGGTGTCGAGCACTGCGACGCGGACCTCCGGCGAACCGGTCGTCACCGGCCACAGCGCGGGGGCCTTGAGGCTGAAGCCACCCGCCGGCTTGCTCACCGAGCGGTCCCACAGGGCCCACTGCTCGGCGAACAACGAGTCGTTCGTCGTCACCGGCGGGTTGGCGCTGATCTGCCGCATCGTGTCGGGCACGGCCCACACCACGTCGCTGCGGCGCTCGACGGTCTCGGCGACGTCGGCGGCCAGGTCGGCTGACACCGGCTCGTCGAACGCGACGGACGAGGTCGTGCCCGAGATCGTCGCGTCGCCGACGATCTCGGCCTGCGACCCGAGTGCGTCGTCAGCGGCGTCCAGCAGTGCCTCGGACGGGTCCGAGGTCGTGGTCTTGACGATGAGCCCGCGGGCGATGCCGTCGGCCTCAGGCGCCGCGACCACCGGCGACGGCGCCTCGGCCGACGGAGCCCGGACCGCCGCGGGCACCTGGTCGGCCGAGGCGCTCACCGCCAGCCCCGACAGCAGCAACGACGCGACAGCGGTGACGGTCAGCGACCGACGGATCCTGGACATGCGGTGGGACTCCCCCTGGAAGAGGCGGTTACGACGTCACCGCAGCAGCGAGAAACATATCGGCCCAGGAGGCAGCCTGTCTGGGCTTTGCGAGCCCTGTGACGTCTATGACGCCGTGATCGTCCGCACCGCCGAGTAGGTCGACGCGATGTAGTCGCTGTCCTTGAAGTAGACCTTGATCCGGTGGGTGCCCTTCTTCAGCTGCGGCAGCCGGATCGACTTCGTGCCGCCGCTGTTGCTGTAGATCCGCGTGATGAGGATCCGCTTCGTCCCGTCGTAGACCCGCAGCTCACCGGTGGGGTTGGCGAACAGGTCGGGGCTCTCCAGCACCCGGACCTCCAGGGTCGCCCGTGACGTCGTCCTGACCCGGGAGCCGAGCGAGGTGGAGACCTTGGCTGCCAGCTTCCTCGAGGTGATGGTGCGGCGGGGTGATGAGGCCTTCGCGGTCGTGCCGTCGCCCAGGTAGGCCGCACGCAGCGACGAGCCTGCCGGGACCAGCCTGCGTGCCGAGGCTGCGGAGACCGCGATGGTCGCCTTCCCACCGGCCACCACACCCGTGCCGAGCACGGTCCCGCCGTCGGTGCGCAGCTCGACGGCGCCGCCCGACGCGCCTTGCACGGTCGCGGTGAGGGTGAAGGGCGATCCGTAGGTCGGCGTGGCAGTCGGCCCGTTCAGCGCGACTTCCGGTCCGTCCGGCACGCTGAGCGCGGCTGAGGTCTTCGACAGCCTCTTGAAGGCAGACGTCGACGGCGCCACCGTGACGGTGATCGACCGCCCGATGTCGTCAGCAGTGGGCCAGTAGGTGCTCTCCGTGCCGCGGGTGGCGCCGTCGACCTTCCACACGTACGTCGGCGCCGACGGGGTACGAACCCAGGTGCCGAGCGACGTCGTGAGCGGCTCCCCGACCGTGGGTGTGCCATTGATGACCGGAGCCGTGAGCGGCACCTGCACGCGGCTGAGGTCGAGCAGACCACGGCCGCACCACTGCCGGCCCGGCGACGTGCAGTTGAGGTCGTAGGGGTCGGGCCCGACGGCCTTCTTGGCATAGGCACCCGACCGCGCCCGGAACGGCGACACCGACGCGTAGAGGGCGTTGGTGAGCTCGGTCGGAGTCGCGAAGCCCAACCCGTGGAGCAGTGCTGCCGCGCCGGCCACCTGCGGCGCCGCCATGCTGGTGCCCTCGTAGCCGATGACCGCGTAGGCGCTCCGCGCCTTCTGGCCGGTGTCACCCAGCGACCAGATGATGTCGCGCTTCGAGCTGTCGCTGCCCCTCACCGCGTCGACCGTGGTGTCGCCACCGGGGGCGGACAGGTCGACCGTCGACCCGATGTTGGAGTAGATCGCGCTGAACCCGTTGATGCTGGTCGCACCCACCGAGATGAGCTCGGAGCACGATGCCGGTGTCACGCGGTTGGCGTTGGCACCGTCGTTGCCCGCCGACGCGACGTAGATGGCCCCCTTGGCCTTCCCCTCCCTGGCGGCGGCGTTGTAGAGCAGGCAGTCGTCGTTGCGCTGGGTCGCCGTCCCCGGCGAGCCGGCCAACGAGAGGTTCACGACCGCTGCCGGTGTGGGGTTCGTGCTGCCGTCGACGGTCACTCCGGCCGCCCATCGCATGGCGTCGGCGATGTCGCTGTCGTAGCCGCCGCACGTGCCGAGTGCACGGACCGCCTGGACCTTGACGTTGGGTGCCACGGCCGCGATGCCCGCGGCGTTGTTCGTCGCAGCCGCGATCTGGCCCGCGACGAAGGTGCCGTGCCACGAGCTGGCCGACGACCCGCGGAACGTGCAGTCGCCCTCGTCGTACCAGTCGCCCGGATCCGTCGGATCGCTGTCACGCCCGTTGCCGTCACCGGCCGTCGCGAGGTTGGTGATCATGTCGCGCCCCGGCACGATCTTGCCGGCCAGGTCCGGGTGCCCCGGCAGGATGCCGGTGTCGATCACGGCGACCACGGTGCTCGACAAGCCCTCGGTCGCGCGCCAGAGCGACGGGGCCTTGATGCTGTAGCCGCCGTTGCTCGGGACGTTCAGCTGGGGGTTGGTCGTGTAGCCGGTGTTCCAGAGACTGCGCTGCACCGCGAAGTCGGAGTCGTTCTTGACGACGGGGGCCTGCGTGCCGACCTGCCGCAGCCGGTTGGGCACCGCCCACACCACGTCGGCACGCTCGGCGACCTTGGCAGCAGCATCCTCCGCGACGTCGCCGGCCACCACCTCGTCGAAGTCGACGGTCGACACCCGGGCCATGAGCCTGTCGTCGCCGGCCACCTCGCCCTTGGCTCCCAGGGCGTCGTCGGTGGCCGCCAGCAGCGCGTCGGACGGGGTCGCCGTGGTCGTCTTGACGATCAGGCCCTTGGCGACGTCGGGCACCTCGGCAGGCTTCACAGGGCCGCCCTTCGGCGACCTCACGTCAGGCACGGTCTCGGCCGAGGCGCCGACCGTCAGGCCGGCCAGGACGACCGAGGTGGCCACGGCAACGGTCAACGACCGGCGAGCACTGGTCACGGCAGATGTCTCACTGTGAAGGCGTGGCGTCGGCGCGCACCCCGCGGGACCTCCAAAATATCAGTCGCCCCCGAGCCCTGCCCGCGGCGCACAGCCGGCAACGACAGGACGCCCGCCACCTTGCGGTGACGGGCGTCCTGGGTCGTGCGGATGACTACTTGGCGTCGTCCTCGGTCGGGGCCGGAGCCTCGGTCTCGAGGGTGTCCTCGGCCGGAGCCTCGGTGTCGACGTCGGCCGCGGCGTCAACGGTCTCGGCAGCCTCAGGAGCATCCTGAGTCGCCTCGACGACGTCGATGTCCGTGCCGAGGTCGTCGGACGGGGAGTCCTGGGCCTCGACGACGGGAGCCTCGGCCTTCGGGGCAGCCTTCGCCTTCTTGGGCGTCTGGTTCTGCGCGCCGAACTGCTTGGCCTCGACGATCTCGATGACGGCCATGGGGGCGTTGTCGCCCTTGCGCGGCGCGATCTTCGTGATGCGCGTGTAGCCGCCGGGACGGGTCGCCATGGCGGGACCGATCTCGGTGAACAGCGTGTGCAGGATGCTCTTGTCACGGATGACCTTGACGACCTGGCGGCGGTTGGCCACCGTGTCCGTCTTGGCCTTCGTGATGAGCGACTCGGCGTAGGGACGCAGACGGCGAGCCTTGGCCTCGGTCGTCGTGATCTTGCCGTGCTCGAACAGGTTCTGCGCGAGGTTGGCGAGGATCAGTCGCTGGTGAGCCGGGCTACCGCCGAGGCGGGGACCCTTGGTGGGCGTGGGCATGGTGTGTCTCCAGAATCAATCGGGCGAGAGGCCGGTGATCGGGCAGTACGTCAGTACTGCTCGTCCTCGGCGAAGCTGGCGTCGTCGTCGTACGCATCGATGGCCGCGGACGGGTCGAAGCCGGCCGGGCTGTCCTTGAGCGCAAGACCCATCTCGGTGAGCTTGGCCTTGACCTCGTCGATCGACTTCGAACCGAAGTTGCGAATGTCGAGCAGGTCCTGCTCCGAGCGCGTGATGAGCTCGCCCACGGTGTGGACGCCCTCGCGCTTGAGGCAGTTGTAGGACCGAACCGTGAAGTTGAGGTCCTCGATCGGCAGGGCCAGGTCTGCAGCGAGCTGCTCGTCGACCGGGCTCGGACCGATGTCGATGCCCTCGGCCTCGACGTTGAGCTCACGCGCCAGGCCGAACAGCTCGACCAGGGTCGAACCGGCCGACGCGATGGCGTCGCGCGGGAGGATCGACTTCTTGGTCTCGACGTCGATGACGAGCTTGTCGAAGTCGGTGCGCTGCTCGACACGAGTCGCCTCGACCTTGTAGGTCACCTTCAGGACCGGCGAGTAGATCGAGTCGACCGGCATGCGGCCGATCTCTTCGTCACCCGACTTGTTCTGAACCGCCGAGACGTAGCCGCGGCCGCGCTCGACGACGAGCTCGATCTCGATCTTGCCCTTGGCGTTGAGCGTCGCGATGTGCAGGTCGGGGTTGTGGACCTCGACACCGGCCGGGGGCTGGATGTCGGCGGCGGTCACGCTGCCGGCGCCCTCCTTGCGGAGGTACATGACGACGGGCTCGTCGTTCTCCGAGGAGACCACGAGCTCCTTCAGGTTGAGGATGATCTCGGTGACGTCCTCGGTGACACCGGGGACGGTCGAGAACTCGTGCAGGACACCGTCGATCTTGATCGAGGTGACAGCCGCACCCGGGATCGACGACAGCAGCGTGCGACGCAGCGAGTTGCCGAGGGTGTAGCCAAAGCCGGGCTCCAGGGGCTCGATGACGAACCGCGAACGGAACTCGTCGACGACCTCTTCGGACAGGGCGGGGCGCTGGGCGATCAGCATGGTTTTCTTCCTTTCCGAACCAACCTCTATTTGAAGGTCCGGGTTGTGGTGAGGATCAGATCTTGGAGTAGAACTCCACGATCAGCTGCTCCTGGATCGGAACGGTGATCTGCTCGCGAACGGGCTGCTGGTGGACGAGGATGCGGCCACGCTCGGGCGCAACGTCGATCCAGCCGGGAACGGTGTCCTTGTCGTGCGTCTCACGCGCGACGATGAACGGCGTGGTCTCCAGCGACTTGGGCTTGACGTCGATGATGTCGTGCTTGCTCACCTGGAACGACGGGATGTCGGTCTTGACGCCGTTGACGATGAAGTGACCGTGGTTGACGAGCTGGCGGGCGTGACGACGCGTGCGGGCGAAGCCTGCACGGTAGACGACGTTGTCCAGACGCGACTCCAGGATCTGGAGCAGGTTGTCACCGGTCTTGCCGGGACGACGCGACGCGAGCTCGTAGTACTTGCGGAACTGCTTCTCGAGGACGCCATAGGTGTAGCGCGCCTTCTGCTTCTCGAGCAGCTGGTTGCGGTACTCCGACTCCTTGACACGCGCGCGGCCGTGCTGGCCGGGAGGGTAAGGACGCTTCTCGAATGCAGCGTCACCACCGACGAGGTCGATGCCGAGACGGCGCGACTTCTTGGTGAGAGGTCCGGTGTAACGGGCCATGAGTGATAACTCCTAGAAAGAAAAGATCAGGCAGTCGTCAGAGACGACGGTGCTTGGGGGGACGGCAGCCGTTGTGCGGGCTGGGGGTCACGTCGGAGATGGTGCCGACCTCGAGGCCGACTCCGCTCAGCGACCGGATCGCCGTCTCGCGGCCCGAACCGGGGCCCTTCACGAAGACGTCGACCTTCTTCATCCCGTGCTCCATCGCCTGGCGACCGGCCGACTCCGCGGCCATGCCGGCGGCGAACGGCGTCGACTTGCGCGAGCCCTTGAATCCGACGGTTCCGCCGGAGGCCCAAGCAATCACGGCACCCGTGGGGTCCGTGATCGTGACGTGGGTGTTGTTGAACGTGCTCTTGATGTGGGCTTCGCCCGCAGCGACGTTCTTCTTCTCCTTGCGGCGAACCTTCTTGCCAGCTGTCTTAGGAGGCATGCGCTATCACTTCTTCTTTCCGGCGACGGTGCGCTTGGGGCCCTTGCGGGTACGCGCGTTGGTCTTGGTGCGCTGGCCGCGAACGGGCAGGTGCGCACGGTGACGACGGCCCTGGTAGCTGCCGATCTCCATCTTGCGGCGAATGTCAGCCGTGACCGTACGACGCAGGTCGCCCTCGGTCTGGTAGTTCGCTTCGATGTGATCGCGGAGCGCTACGAGGTCGTTGTCGTCGAGCTCGTGGACTCGCTTGTCCGGGCTGATGCCGGTTGCTGCGAGGGTCTCGGTGGCGCGGGTGCGGCCGATCCCGAATACATACGTGAGTGCGATCTCGATGCGCTTTTCGCGCGGGAGATCGACTCCTACGAGGCGTGCCATCTAGGCATTTCCTTCCGTTGAGCGAGGTGTGGTCACCTGATGCATCCCGACTGCCTCCCGAGTCTTCTGCGACTCGGAGCCGGGCCCCGGCCTACGCTTCCGGGGGTGACCCACCGCGATCGTGCTGCGGCGGGAGCGATCAGATGTTTCGTCGTGCTGTGTGAAGAAGCTGAGTTAGCCCTGACGCTGCTTGTGGCGGGGGTTCTCGCAGATCACCATGACGCGGCCGTGGCGACGGATCACCTTGCACTTGTCACAGATCTTCTTCACGCTCGGGTTGACCTTCATCGAGAGTCTCTCTTTGCGATCTGAACGTGGTTGTTTACTTGTAGCGGTAGACGATGCGACCGCGGGAGAGGTCGTACGGCGAGAGCTCCACAACGACGCGGTCCTCGGGGAGGATGCGGATGTAGTGCTGACGCATCTTGCCGCTGATGTGCGCGAGGACCTTGTGGCCGTTGGCCAGCTCCACGCGGAACATCGCGTTGGGCAGTGCCTCGACTACGGCACCTTCCATTTCGATGACGCCTTCTTTTTTCGCCATAACCTCTTCTTCGGTTGCACGATCTGGGTGTTGCTGTCTGCTGCATCGGCCCGGGCGCACCCCAAGACTGCCGAAGCAGCACCCCGGCTCGGGACTCGAGGAGACCGAGTCCCAGACATGGGAAGAGGGACCTGAAAAGGCCGACTCTCGATTCTACGCCTACGCGGGCGGCAGACTCAAATCGCGGTCATGCCGCTGACAGCGGCACGAGCGATCTCGTCGACCAGAGTGACACCGGCGTCGTAGCTCGCGCTGCCGTCCGACAGGATCGCGACGAGGTACGTCCGGCCGCCGGACTCGATCTCGCCGATGCTGGTGACGTCCCACAGGCCCGTGGCGGACCGCTGCAGGTAGCCGACCTTGAGCACCGCGTTGTCGGCGTCGTCGGCCGCGGCGGAGACCCCGAAGACCTGCGTGTCGACGACGTTCGACATCAGGGACCTCGCGTACGCCTGCGCGTCGGGGGTCAGCACGGAGTCGTCGCCGAGCACGACCTGCAGCAGGCGGACCTGGTCGGCCGACGTGGTCTGGGTGAGCCCCCAGTAGCCGTCGGCGCCGATGTCGGTCTCGGTCAGCCCGATCGTCTCGTTGAACGCCTCCAGGCCGACCTCTCCCCCGACCGCCTCGAGCAGCGCCGTCGCAGCGTCGTTGGCGCTCTGCTCGATCATCGCGGCAGCCTGGGCCTGCTCGGTCGCGGTCAGCTCGGTGCCCGCCTCCTGGTGCTGGGCCAGCAGCGCCGCGAGGATGTCGACCTTGACGATGCTGGCGGTGTCGAACGACCCGTCGCCGTAGGTCAGCGAGGCGCCCGAGTCGACGTCGAGCACCGAGACGGAGAACCGCGCGTCGGTCTCGATGGCCTCGAGCGCGTCGGTCGACGTCGTCGACGACGCATTCGCGGTCGAGGTGGCCGCGGTCGACGAGGACGCGGCGGCATTCGTGGCCGCCTCCGAGTCCTGCGACGTCGCCACCACGACTCCGGTTGCCACGACGGCACTGATCGCGGCGCTGGCCGCCCATGTTCTGAAGGTTCCGGGGTGCATGTCGTCGACGCTATGGACGCTGGCTGGGTGGGGCCTCGAGCTCGGCTGTCACCCTGATGTGAGTCGCGGGTTCAGCTCGGCGGGCTGAACTCCGTCTGTCCCGGCCCGTAGCGCTCGATCAGCCGCGACAGGACGATCGCCGTCTCGGTGTGGTCGACGTTCGCGGTCTCGATCCGTACGCGCTCCAGCGCCCGCTCGAGGTCACGGACGTCCTTGGCCACGATGTGCAGGATCGCGTCGGCCGGGCCCGACACCGTCGCGGCCGAGTGCACCTCGGGCACCCGACCGAACGCGGCCCGCAGCTCGTCGGGCGAGATCGTCCCCTTGCAGTGCACCTCGACGTAGGCCTCGGTGGTCCACCCGACCAGGTGGGGGTCGAGGACTGCGGTGAACCCGCTGATGACTCCGTCGCTCACGAGCCGGTCCATCCGCCGCTTGACCGCAGGTGCAGAGAGCCCGATCCGGTCACCGATCGCGGCATAGCTGGCGCGCCCGTCCTCGAGCAGGCATCCGATCAGCTGGCGGTCGAGATCGTCCATCCCACCAGTGTTGCAAGTTTCTGTCGCAGATTCACGATGCACGCAAGAAATCTTCGCTCGAACCGCACTTTCCGATTCGTTGTCAGGGCGCTGCCCTCCCTAGCATGGGATTCATTGCGCAGAGTCACTGCATGAGCTCACCCCGGAGGCCTCACCTTGACCGTTCTCGACACCCGCACGAGCATCGCGCCGGCGACCACCCGCGTCGCCCGCACCCGCCACTACCTGATGTGTGCGCCCGAGCACTTCGAGGTGACCTATGCGATCAACCCGTGGATGGACGTCACGAACCCCGTCCACGTCGAGCGCGCCCGCCTGCAGTGGGAGGTGCTCCGCAACACCTACCTGAGCCTGGGCCACCGGGTCGACCTGATCGATCCGATGGGTGGGCAGCCCGACATGGTGTTCGCGGCCAACGGCGGCCTCGTGGTCGGCGGTCGCGCGTACGGCGCGAAGTTCCGCCACCCCGAGCGGGCGGCCGAGGGTGGCGCCTACGCCGCCTGGATGACCCAGCACGGCCTGCGACTGACCGAGCCGGTGCACACCAACGAGGGCGAGGGCGACTTCCTGGCGCTCGGCCAGATGATCCTCGCCGGGACCGGGTTCCGCACCTCGCTGCAGGCCCACATCGAGGCGGCGGACGCCCTCGATCGTCCGGTCGTGTCGCTCGAGCTCGTCGATCCGCGGTTCTACCACCTCGACGTCGCGATCGCCGTGCTCGACGACGGCAACGGCAGCGCCCCGGCCGACATCGCCTACTACCCCGGAGCCTTCAGCCGGCACAGCCAGCGCACGCTGCGCGACCTCTTCCCCGACGCGATCATCTGCTCCGAGACCGATGCCCAGGTGCTCGGGCTCAACGCTGTCAGCGACGGACACCACGTCGTGCTCCCGTCCGCGGCGACAGGCTTGGCCGAGAGCCTGCGCGACCGCGGATACACGCCGGTGCCGGTCGACCTGGGCGAGTTCCTCAAGTCCGGCGGCAGCGTCAAGTGCTGCACCATGGAGCTGCACCGCTGAGCCACAGCGGCTCACAGCAGGGACCTAGGTCCTGGGTTCGAGTCCCACCAACCCCATCTGTCACGTAGAGTGACGGCGTGTCGCGCTCTCGGATTGCACTTGCCGTGCTATTTTTCGCCGCCCTGCTGGTGCCGACCGCCCCTGCCCAGGCGTCGTACACCGTGCTCTGCACGGGCTACTCCTCCTGCACCGGCAAGGGCTACTCGCACAGCGGCTACGAGTCCCACAAGGGCACGAGCTACTGGAACATGTACACCGGCACCAACTGCACCAACTACGTCGCCTACCGCCTCGTCACCACCAACGGGCTGCCCAACAAGCGGCCCAAGTCCGGCGTCGGCAACGCCCGCGACTGGGGCACGGCGATGGCCTCCGTCACCGACTCGACACCCGCCGTCGGCAGCGTCGCCTGGTGGGGCCGCACCGGCAACCACGTCGCCTACGTCGAGAAGGTCGTGTCGTCGACCGAGATCCTCGTCTCGGAGTCCAACTGGAGCGGCTCGTTCGACTGGCGGCGCATCACCAAGTCCGGCAACGGCTGGCCCGACGGGTTCATCCACTTCTCCGACCCCAAGATCGTCAACGAGACCAAGCCCGCCATCCTCGGCTCGGTCAGGGTCGGCACGACGCTCAAGGCCTCGGGCGGCGTCTGGAGCCCCAAGGGCAACACCTACAGCTACCAGTGGCTCGCCAACGGCAAGGCCATCAGCGGCGCGACCGAGAAGACGTTCACCCCGGCCTACTCCCAGCTCGAGAAGGACCTCACCGTCTCGGTGACGGCGACCCGTCCGAGCTACACCACGGCCAAGGCGGTGTCGTCGGCCAAGGCCGTCGCGCCGGGCACCTTCGACAACGCGCAGGCACCGTCCATCTCGGGCACGCCGCGGGTCGATGCACCCCTGACCGCGTCGGCCGGCTCGTGGACGCCCACCGCCTCGGCCTACACCTACCAGTGGCTCGCCGACGGCACCGCGATCGACGGCGCGACCGGCAGCACGTTCGTCCCGGCTGCCGAGCTCGTCGGTCGGCCCATCAGCGTGCGGGTCCGTGCGGCGAAGGGCGGCTACACCGCCGCCTCCACGACGTCGGACACCACCGCCGCGGTGGCCCCGGGGGCGCTGTCGTCGACGGCCAGGCCGACGATCACCGGCACCCCCCGTGTCGGCTCCCGTCTGACCGCCTCCCCCGGCGGGTGGAGCAAGACCGGCCTCACCCATGGCTACCAGTGGCTCGTGGACGGCCAGGAGGTCGGCGGCGCCACCGGATCGACGTTCGTCCCTCGTGCTGAGGATCTCGACGGCACCGTGACGGTGCGAGTCACGGCAAGCCGGCCGGGCTACACCAGTGCCTCCGCCGCCTCCGTCGCGACCGGGCGCGTCGCCCGAGGCTCCCTGTCCGTCGCTGCCCGTCCGACCATCTCCGGCACGCCCCGCGTCGGGTCGCCGCTCACCGCCTCCACCGGCACGTGGTCGCCGACTGCGACCTACTCGTTCCAGTGGTACGCCAACGACCAGGCCGTCGCCGGCGCCACCGGGCAGTCGTTCGCCCCGTCGCACCGCGAGCGGGGGCTCAAGATGCGGGTCCGGGTCACTGCCCGCCGCGACGGGTTCTCGACGTCGGCCGCGTCGTCGGTCAACACCACGGTCGTCGCCAACGGACGGATCCGCGTCACTGCCGCACCGACGGTCACGGGAACGCCCCGACTCGACTCGGTGCTGTCGATCGCGGGTGGCACCCACACCCCGACCGGTGCATCGCTGCGCTACCAGTGGCTGCGCGACGGCAAGCCGCTCTCCGGAGCCACCGGTCGAACGCACCGTGTCAACGCCAACGACCTGGGGCATCGGCTCTCGGCCACGGTCACCATGAAGGCCACGGGCTACTCCGCCACGACCGTCACCACCGCGGCGACCAGCGTCGCCAAGGCTGCCTCGACCGTCACCGCCTCGGCGACCAAGCCGGGCGCCGGCAAGGTGACCTTCTCGCTGCGCGTCGACGTCCCGGGCGTCTCCGCGCCCGGCGGCACCATCACGGTCCGCTACGCATCGACCCGGACGGCAACCGTCGCCGTGGTGAGGGGACGCGCCACGCTCGCCCTCACCGGCCAGGCAGCCGGCGAGCGCACCTATCGCTTCACCTACGGCGGCACCTCGACGGTTGCCGGAGCGAGCTACAGCCGCACCCTGACGATCAGCTGATCGTCAGGGGCACGGGCCCGTCGACCGCGATCAGGCGACGGAGTCGAACACGACCCGCCACGAGCCGTCGACCTTCTCGACGTCGTAGGACTCGTCGGGGTACTCGTTGCCCCAGGTGATGGTCACGGTCGAGCTGCTGTCCTCGACCGGTCCCCCGGCATAGATCACGTCGTCGAGGACGATGCCCTCGTCGGCGAACGACCCCTCCGTCTGCCGCACGACGTCGCAGTCGACGGTCGCCGGGGTGACCACGATCGCCCGGACCGCCGCGCAGTCGCCGTCGTCCAGCGACCGCATCAGCGTCTCGACCGCTCGCTCGGGCGCGGACGGCTGCTCGTCCGGAGCAGCGGTCGTGGCCGACGGCGTCGTGCCACCCGTCGCCTCAGGACCAGCAGAGCCCTCCGAGCCGCACGCGGCCAGCACGACGAGGGCGGCAGCGGCGAGGAGGCGTCTCATCTGCTCAGTCTCCCCCATAGGGCACACCGAGCTCGGCCAGCCGGGCCTTGCCGCCGTCGAGCGCCGTCAGCACCCATGCGCCGGTGTCGGTGAGCGTGAAGGTGTTCTCGTAGTGCGCGGCCCACGAGCCGTCGGTCGTCACGACCGTCCAGTCGTCGGCCAGCGTGCGCGTCTGCGCCGTGCCGAGCGTGACCATCGGCTCGACCGCGAGGGCGAGCCCCTTGACGAGCTTGGGACCGCGCCGCGGCTTGCCGTAGTTGTGGACGCTGGGCGGCTGATGCATCTGCGAGCCGATGCCGTGACCGGTGTAGCCCTCGACGATCCCATAGTCGCCCGCGGCGTCGATCGTCGTCTCGATCGCGTGGCTGATGTCGGACACCCGTCCGCCGAGGGACGCGGCGGCAATGCCACGCCACATCGCCTCCTCGGTCACCCGCATGAGCTCGGTGACCTCGTCGGGCACCTCACCGATCGCCACGGTGGTGGCGGCGTCGCCGTGCCACCCGTCGACGATCGCGCCGCAGTCGATCGACACGATGTCGCCGTCGCGCAGGACCCGGGAGCCGGGGATGCCGTGGACGACCTCGTCGTTGACCGACGTGCAGATCACGCCGGTGAACCCGTGGTAGCCGAGGAAGTTCGACGTCGCGCCCCGTGAGCGGATGCTCTCGTGCGCGATCGCGTCGAGCTCGCCGGTCGAGATGCCCGCGACCGCGGCGGACCGCAGCACCTCGAGCGTCTCGCCGACCACGAGGCCGGCGGCCCGCATCGTCTCGATCTGGGCCGGAGTCTTGATCTCGATGCCGCGCTCGAACATCAGCGGACGCGACCGGCTAGGACGGGAGCGCCGCGTCGATGCGGTGCGAGACCTCGTCGACGTCGCCGACGCCGTCGACCTGGATCAGCAGGCCGCGCGAGCCGTACACCGCGAGCAGCGGTGCCGTCTCGTTGGTGTAGACCTCCTGGCGGTGCCGGATGACGTCCTCGGTGTCGTCAGCCCGCCCGCTCGTCTCGGCCCGCTTCAGCAGACGCTGGATGAGCTCCTCGGGATCGACGACGAGCTCGATGACACCGTCGAGGTGGTTGCCCAGCTCGTCGAGGATCGCGTCGAGCGTGTCGACCTGACCCACGGTGCGCGGATAGCCGTCGAGGATGAACGCCTCACGGGCGTCGTCCTGCGCCAGACGGTCCTTGACCATCGCGTTGGTGACCTCGTCAGGGACGTACTCGCCCGCATCGGAGTAGCGCTGTGCCGTCTTGCCCAGCTCGGTCTGCTGCTGGATGTTGGCCCGGAAGATGTCTCCCGTGGAGATGTGCGCCCCACCGATGCGCTCCGCCAGGCTCACGGCCTGAGTTCCCTTGCCCGCGCCAGGCGGGCCCATGATGAGGAGGCGCATTTACTTGAGGAACCCTTCGTAGTTGCGCTGCTGGAGCTGGCTCTCGATCTGCTTGACCGTGTCCAGTCCCACGCCGACGATGATCAGCAGGGTCGTGCCGCCGAACGGGAAGTTCTGGCTGGCACCGATCAGGGCGATCGCGATCATCGGGATGAGGGCGATCAGGCCGAGGTAGAGGGCGCCGGGCGCCGTGATGCGGCTGAGCACGTACGCCAGGTAGTCCTGCGTCGGCCGGCCGGCACGGATGCCCGGGATGAAGCCGCCGTACTTCTTCATGTTGTCGGCGACCTCCTCGGGGTTGAACGTGATCGACACGTAGAAGTACGTGAAGAACACGATCAACAGGAAGAACGTGGCCATGTAGAGCGGGTGGTCGCCGCGCACGAAGTTGTCGTTGATCCACGTCGCCCACGAGGCACCGGAGTTGAACTGGGCCATGAGGGCGGGGAGGTACATCAGGCTCGAGGCGAAGATGACCGGGATGATGCCGGCCTGGTTGACCTTGAGCGGGATGTAGGTCGACGAGCCACCGAACATGCGACGACCCACCATGCGCTTGGCGTACTGCACCGGGATGCGGCGCTGGGCCTGCTCGATGAAGATGACGCCGGCAACGATGACCAGGCCGATCAGGACCACGAGGGTGAACGTGGTCCAGCCCTTGGTCTCCTTGATCTGCCACATGGCGCCGGGGAAGGTCGCGACGACCTGGGTGAAGATCAGGATCGACATGCCGTTGCCGACACCGCGGTCCGTGATGAGCTCGCCGAGCCACATGATCACCGCGGTGCCCGCCACCATCGTCAGGACGATGAGCAGGAAGGACAGGATGCTGTCGGGCTTGTAGAGCAGGGGCCCGGTCTCGGCGCCGCCGAACAGGTTGCCGCTGCGGGCCAGTGCCACGATGCCGGTCGCCTGCAGGATCGCCAGGCCCAGCGTCAGGTAGCGGGTGTACTGGGTGATCTTGGTCTGCCCGGCCTGACCCTCCTTCTTGAGGGCCTCCAGACGCGGGATCACGACGACGAGCAGCTGCAGGATGATGCTCGCGGTGATGTAGGGCATGATGCCCAGCGCGAACACGGTCAGCTGCAGCAGCGCACCACCGGAGAAGACGTTGATGAGGGCGAAGAGGCTGCTGTTGTCGCCGGTCGAGGCGGCCTCGACGGAGTCCTGCACGTTGCCGACGTTGATGCCCGGTGCGGGCATGGTCGAGCCGAGGCGGAACAGGACGATGACGAACAGGACGAAGAGGATCTTCTTCCGCAGGTCGGGCGTTCGGAACGCATTGACGAAGGCGCTGAGCACCGCGATCCTCCTCGTGCACCAGTGTGCATATAGATACGGGCGTCGGTTAGACGGACGAATGCGGGCGTCGAAGCCCGCGTGCTGACTCTAACAGTCAGCGAAGCAGCGGGGGCAGGGCTACTGCCCTGCCCCCGGGCAGCATCAACCAAGAATGGTGACGCTGCCTCCGGCTGCTTCGATCTTGGTCTTGGCCGAGGCGGAGAACTTGTTCGCCGTGACCTGGACCTTGACGCTGATCTCGCCCTGTCCGAGGACCTTGACGGGGCGACCCTTGCGGACCGCTCCGTTGGCGACCAACGACGCGACGTCGATGTCGCCGCCCTTCGGGTAGAGCTCCTCGATGCGATCGAGGTTGACGACCTGGTACTCCTCGCGGAACGGGTTCTTGAACCCCTTCAGCTTCGGCAGGCGCATGTGGATGGGAACCTGTCCACCCTCGAAGCCGGCGGGAACCTGGTAACGGGCCTTGGTGCCCTTGGTTCCACGACCAGCCGTCTTGCCCTTGGAGCCCTCACCGCGACCCACGCGGGTCTTGGCGGTCTTGGCTCCGGGGGCCGGGCGCAGGTGATGAAGCTTCAGCGCCATGATCAGTCCACCTCCTTGACGTCCACGAGGTGCGGGATGGCCTCAGCCATGCCGCGGAGCTCGGGACGATCCTCAACGACAACGACGTCGCCGATCTTCTTGAGACCGAGCGAGCGCAGCGTGTCGCGCTGGTTCTGCTTGCGTCCGATACCGGACTTGGTCTGGGTCACCTGGAGCTTGGCCATCAGACACCCGCTCCGGCGTCAGCCTTGGCCTTGGCCTCGGCGATGCCTTCCTTGCCGGCGCGCAGGAGAGCCGCCGGAGCGACCTCCTCGACCGTCAGGCCGCGACGCTGGGCAACATCCTCGGGCGACTCGAGCAGCTTGAGGGCTGCCACGGTCGCGTGGACGATGTTGATCGCGTTGGACGATCCGAGCGACTTCGACAGGACGTCGTGGACGCCGGCCGCCTCGAGCACTGCGCGCACCGGGCCACCGGCGATGACGCCGGTACCGGGCGATGCCGGACGCAGGAAGACGACGCCAGCCGCCTTCTCGCCCTGCACCGGGTGCGGGATGGTGCCCTGGATGCGGGGAACGCGGAAGAAGGACTTCTTGGCCTCTTCGACGCCCTTCGCGATCGCGGTGGGAACTTCCTTGGCCTTGCCGTAGCCGATGCCGACCTGACCGTCGCCGTCGCCGACGATCACCAGAGCGGTGAAGCTGAAGCGACGACCACCCTTGACGACCTTGGCGACACGGTTGATCGTGACGACCTTCTCGATGTACTGCGACTTCTCGGCTCCGCGACCGTTGTCACGGCCCCGTCCGCCTCCGCCTCCGCGGCGCTGCTGCCCGCTCATGCGGCACTCCTCACGATTGAGAGAATTTCGGTGGTGATGGTCATCAGAACTCCAGTCCGCCCTCGCGAGCGCCGTCGGCCAGAGCCGCGACCCGTCCCGCGTACTTGTTGCCCGCGCGGTCGAAGACCACGGAGGCGACGCCGGCTGCCTTGGCACGGTCGGCGACGAGCTCGCCGACGCGCTTGGCCTTGGCGGTCTTGTCGTCGCTGGACGAGCGCAGGTCGGCCTCCATCGTCGACGCCGAGGCGAGCGTGTGCCCCTCGAGGTCGTCGACGATCTGGGCGACCATGTGCTTGCTGGAGCGCGTCACGACGAGACGCGGACGCTCAGCCGAGCCCTGGATCTTCTTGCGACCACGGATCTGGCGGCGCAGACGCGACGCGGTACGACCCTTGGTGCTCTTGTTGTGCCTGATCGAGATAGCCATGGACTACTTACCAGCCTTTCCGACCTTGCGACGGACGTGCTCGCCGGCGTAGCGGACGCCCTTGCCCTTGTAAGGCTCGGGCTTGCGGATCTTGCGGATGTTCGCGGCGACCTCACCGACGGCCTGCTTGTCGATGCCGATCACGGAGAAAGCGGTGGGCTTCTCGACGGCGAACGTGATGCCCTCGGGCGCCTTGACGACGACCGGGTGGCTGAAGCCGAGTGCGAACTCGAGCTCCGTGGGGCCCTTGAGCGCGACGCGGTAACCGACGCCGACGATCTCGAGCTTCTTCTCGTAGCCGTCGGTCACACCGATGACCATGTTGCTGATCAGCGTGCGGGACAGGCCGTGGAGGGCCTTGCTCCGACGCTCGTCGTTGGGACGCTCGACCGACAGCGCGCCGTCCTCGGCCTTGGCGACCGTGATCGGCTCGGCGACGGTGTGCGTCAGCTCGCCCTTGGGGCCCTTGACGCGAACGTCCTGGCCCTCGATGGTGACCTCGACGCCGGCCGGGACCGTGACGGGAATCTTGCCAATGCGTGACATGTGTTCAGACCCCTCTCACCAGACGTAGGCGAGGACTTCTCCGCCTACGCCCTTCTGGTTGGCCTGGCGGTCCGTGAGGAGACCCTGGCTGGTCGAGATGATCGCGACGCCGAGTCCGCCGAGGACCTTGGGCAGTCCGGTCGACTTCGCGTAGACGCGAAGGCCCGGCTTGCTGATGCGGCGGATGCCGGCGATCGAGCGCTCGCGGTGCGGGCCGTACTTGAGGGTGATGGTCAGCGTCTTGCCGACCTCGCCCTCCTTGGGATCGGCCACGTCGATCGAGGTGATGTAGCCCTCCTGCTTCAGGATCTCGGCGACGCCGGCCTTGAGCTTGGAGTAGGGCATGGCCACGCTGTCGTGGTACGCCTGATTGCCGTTGCGGACACGCGTGAGCATGTCCGCGATCGGATCGGTCATTGTCATTGCTGGTGTTCCGTTCTCGCCGCGGTTTCGTCCTCGTCTTCGAGTGATCGAGCTGGCTCGACCCCTGAGTGGGAGGGGACCTACGACGTAGTTGTGAAGTGAGTGACTACCAGGAGCTCTTGGTGATGCCCGGGAGCTCACCGCGGTGTGCCATCTCGCGAAGGCAGATGCGGCAGAGGCCGAACTTCTTGTAGACCGAGCGCGGACGGCCGCACCGCTGGCAGCGGGTGTAGCCGCGAACCGCGAACTTGGGCTTGCGAGCGGCCTTGACCTTCAGTCCAGTCTTCGCCATGTCAGTTCTCCTTGTAGGGGAAGCCGAGCAGCTTCAGCAGCGCGCGCCCCTCGTCGTCGTTGGTCGCCGTGGTGACGACCGTGATGTCCATGCCGCGCGAGCGGTCGATCTTGTCCTGGTCGATCTCGTGGAACATGACCTGCTCGGTCAGACCGAACGTGTAGTTGCCGCGACCGTCGAACTGCTTGGGGCTCAGACCACGGAAGTCGCGGATGCGGGGCAGCGCGAGCGTCAGGAGACGATCGAGGAACTCCCACATGCGGTCTCCACGCAGCGTGACGTGCGTGCCGATCGGCATGCCCTCACGCAGCTTGAACTGGGCGATGGACTTGCGGGCCTTGGTGACCTGCGGCTTCTGACCCGTGATGGCAGTGAGGTCGCGGATCGCGCCCTCGATCAGCTTGCCGTCGCGGGCAGCCTCGCCGACGCCCATGTTGACGACGATCTTGGTCAGGCCGGGGACCTGCATGACGTTGTCGTAGTCGAACTGCTCACGCAGGGCCGGGAGGATCTCCTCGCGGTACCGCGTCTTCAGGCGGGGCGGCGCCGTGGTGGTGGTGCTGGTGGTGTCGTCAGCCATGATCAGATCTCCTTTCCGGTCTTCTTGGCGATACGGACGCTGCGCTGCGCGGCGTAGGTCGAACCGTCGGGACGCGTCTTGGTGACGTCGTCACGGCGGTAGCCGACGCGAGTCGGCTCCTTGTCGGCCAGCAGCATGACGTTCGAGATGTGGATCGGTGCCTCGCTGGTGATGATGCCGCCGCTGCCGACGCCACCTTCCTGCGTGGGCTTGGTGTGACGCTTGACGCGGTTCACACCCTCGACGATGACGCGGTCGTGCTCGGCGAGGACCTCGATGACCGAACCGGTCACGCCCTTGTCCTTGCCGGCGATGACCTTGACCTGGTCACCCTTGCGAATGCTGACGGTGCCTTTGCGGGCCATGTCAGAGCACCTCCGGTGCGAGAGAGATGATGCGCATGAACTTCTTGTCGCGAAGCTCACGGCCGACGGGGCCGAAGATGCGCGTTCCGCGCGGATCTCCGTCCGCCTTGAGGATGACGGCTGCGTTCTCGTCGAACTTGATGTACGAGCCATCCGGACGACGGCGCTCCTTGACGGTGCGCACGACGACAGCCTTGACGACGTCACCCTTCTTGACGTTTCCGCCGGGGATCGCGTCCTTGACAGTGGCGACGATGGTGTCGCCGATGCCTGCATAACGACGGCCTGAACCACCGAGGACACGGATGCAGAGGATTTCCTTCGCACCGGTGTTGTCGGCGACCTTGAGTCGAGACTCCTGCTGAATCATCTGTCGTCTCCTACTTGGCCTTCTCGAGGATCTCGACGATGCGCCAACGCTTGGTGGCCGAGAGCGGACGGGTCTCCATGATGAGGACCCGGTCGCCGATGCCGGCAGCGTTGGACTCGTCGTGAGCCTTGAGCTTGATGTTGCGACGCAGGACCTTGCCGTAGAGCGCGTGCTTGACGCGGTCCTCGACGTTGACCACGACGGTCTTGTCCATCTTGTCGCTGACGACAAGACCCTCGCGGGTCTTGCGAGCGGTACGGTCGGTCACTGAGTCGTCCTTCTGGTTCTTGGTCATGCCTCAACCCCCTCGACGATGCCGAGCTCGCGCTCACGCATGACGGTGTAGATCCGGGCGATGTCCTTGCGCACGGCGCGAAGTCGCGCGGTGTTGTCGAGCTGTCCGGTCGCGTTCTGGAAGCGCAGGTTGAACAGCTCCTCCTTGGCCTCGGCCAGCTTGACGGCCAGGTCCTCGACGCTCACGGCGCGCAGCTCGGCGGCGGTGGTCACTGCAGCCATCACAGCTCACCTGTCTCTCGGGAGATGAAGCGTGCCTTCATCGGCAGCTTGTGGATCGCGAGGCGCGTGGCCTCACGGGCGGTCTTCTCGTCGACACCGGAGAGCTCGAACATGACGCGTCCGGGCTTGACGTTGGCGACCCACCACTCGGGTGAGCCCTTGCCCGAACCCATGCGGGTCTCAGCGGGCTTCTTGGTCAGCGGGCGGTCCGGGTAGATGTTGATCCAGACCTTGCCACCACGCTTCATGTGACGCGTCATGGCGATACGAGCGGACTCGATCTGACGGTTGGTCACGTAGGCCGAGGTGATGCACTGGATGCCATAGTCACCGAACGCCAGCTCCGTGCCGCCCTTGGCTGCGCCGCGACGATCGGGGTGGTGCTGCTTGCGGTACTTGACCCTACGGGGCATCAACATCAGGAACCCTCCCCTGCAGGAGTAGCGGCGACGGCCTCGGCAGGTGCCTCGGTCGGAGCAGCAGCGGTCTCGGTCGCCGGAGCGGCCTCGTCGCGAGCGGGACGCTCGGGACGACGGGCGCCACCAGCGGCTCCGCCACGGGCGGGACGACGGTTGCTGCCAGGAGCGGCGGCGCGCTTGGCAGCCTCTGCCTCGCGCTCGGCGCGGGTGCCCGCGACCTCGCCCTTGTAGATCCAGACCTTCACGCCGATGCGGCCGAAGGTCGTCTTGGCCTCGTAGAAGCCGTAGTCGACGTCAGCACGGAGCGTGTGCAGGGGCACGCGGCCCTCGCGGTAGAACTCCGAGCGCGACATCTCGGCGCCACCGAGGCGGCCCGAGCACTGGATACGGATGCCCTTGGCGCCCGAACGCATCGTCGACTGCATCGCCTTGCGCATGGCGCGACGGAACTGCACGCGGCCCGAGAGCTGCTCGGCGACGCCCTGGGCGACCAGCTGCGCGTCCATCTCGGGGTTCTTGACCTCGAGGATGTTCAGCTGCACCTGCTTGCCCGTGAGCTTCTCGAGGTCGCCGCGGATGCGGTCGGCCTCGGCGCCACGGCGGCCGATGACGATGCCCGGACGAGCGGTGTGTATGTCGACGCGGACGCGGTCACGCGTGCGCTCGATCTCCACGCGGCTGATGCCGGCGCGGTCCATGCCCTTGGTGAGCATCTTGCGGATCTGGACGTCCTCACCGACGTAGCTCTTGTAGAGCTTGTCGGCGTACCAACGGCTCTTGTGATCGGTGGAGATGCCGAGTCGGAACCCGTGAGGGTTGATCTTCTGTCCCACTATCGGTTCCCGCCCTTCTTCTTGTTGTTCTTGGAGGCTGCGGCGAGGCGCTTGCCCTCGACGAAGTCAGCCGGCTGGACGACCACGGTCAGGTGGCTGCTGCGCTTGAGGATGCGGTTGGCCGCACCCTTGGCGCGCGGGCGCCAGCGCTTCATCGTCGGGCCCTCGTCAACGTGGACCGTCGTGATGATCAGCGAGGACCGGTCGAGGCCCTCGGTGGTCTCGGCGTTCGCGGCAGCGCTGTCGACGAGCTTGTAGAACACCTCGGCCACGGCCTGCGGAGCGAACTGCAGGGTCGCCAGGGCGTTGTCCACGGACTCGCCACGGATCAGGTCGCCGATACGACGCGACTTCTGGGCGGTGACGCGCACGAAGCGGGCCACGGCGAACGCGCCGGGCTCGTCGCCCAGGAGCCGCTCGCGGCGAGCGCTCACGCTCTCACGGGTAGCTGCACTCATCGCCTCTTCGCCTTCCGGTCGTCCTTCTCGTGCCCACGGAACGTGCGGGTCGGGGCGAACTCGCCCAGCTTGTGACCCACCATCGAGTCGGTGATGAAGACCGGGACGTGCTTGCGGCCGTCGTGCACGGCGATCGTGTGTCCGATGAAGGACGGCAGGATCATCGAGCGACGCGACCAGGTCTTGATCACGGTGTGGGTGTCGGCGGCGTTCTGCGCGTCGACCTTCTTCTCGAGGTGCCCGTCAACGAACGGGCCCTTCTTCAAACTGCGTGGCATATCAATTCTCTCCTGGTTCCTGAGCCTGACGAAGGGCTCAGCGGCCGGACTTGCGGCGGCGGACGATCTGGGAGTCGCTGGCCTTGCGCTTGCGCGTGCGGCCTTCCGGCTTGCCCCACGGGGAGACGGGGTGACGTCCACCGGACGTCTTGCCCTCACCACCACCGTGCGGGTGGTCGACCGGGTTCATGGCGACACCACGGACGGTCGGGCGCTTGCCCTTCCAGCGGTTGCGGCCGGCCTTGCCCCAGTTGATGTTCGACTGCTCGGCGTTGCCGACCTCGCCGATCGTGGCGCGGCAGCGGACGTCGACGTAGCGCATCTCGCCGGAGGGCAGACGCAGCTGAGCCTTGGCGCCCTCCTTGGCGACGAGCTGGACCTTGACGCCGGCCGAACGGCCCATCTTCGCGCCGCCACCGGGACGGAGCTCGATGCAGTGCAGCAGCGTGCCGACCGGGATGTTGCGCAGCGGCAGGTTGTTGCCGACCTTGATGTCGGAACCGACACCGGACTCGACGGGCATGCCCTGCTTGAGACCCTCAGGCGCGATGATGTAGCGCTTCTCGCCGTCCGCGTAGTGCAGGAGCGCGATGCGCGCCGTGCGGTTGGGGTCGTACTCGATGTGAGCGACCTTCGCGGGGACGCCGTCCTTGTCGTAGCGACGGAAGTCGATGATGCGGTAGGCGCGCTTGTGTCCACCACCCTGGTGACGCGTCGTGATCCGGCCCTGGTTGTTGCGGCCACCCTTCTTGGGCAGCGGCTCCACCAGGGACTTCTCCGGCGTGGTGCGGGTGATCTCGGCGAAGTCGGCGACGCTCGAGCCACGACGGCCCGGCGTTGTCGGCTTGTACTTGCGAATAGCCATTAGTCCTCAGTCCTCAGTTGCTCGGGCTCGAGAAGATGTCGATGCTCTGGCCGGCGGCGACACTGACGATGGCTCGCTTGGTGTCCTTGCGCTTGCCGAGTCCCGAACGCGTGCGACGGGTCTTGCCCTTGCGGTTGAGCGTGTTGACCGCGGTGACCTTGACGCCGAAGATCTTCTCGACGGCGATCTTGATCTCCGTCTTGTTGGCGTCGGGGTGCACCACGAACGTGTACTTGTTGTCATCGAGCAGGCCGTAGCTCTTCTCGCTGACGACCGGCGCGATCAGAACGTCGCGGTGGTCCTTGTGGATCGTGCTCATCAGTGCCCCTCACCTTCAGTAGAGCCTGCCTTCGTGAAGCCGGCAGCCTCAGCCGTCTCGGCAGAGTCGAACCAGACCTCGGCGACCGTGGCGTCGTACCACTGGCCGTCGGGCTCGTGGTACTTCATCGAGTCCTCGTTGCCCTTGATCTCGTGACCCTTGGGAGCGTTGCCGCTCTTGAGGGGCGCCTTCGACCCGGGGCCGTAGGGCTGGGTCGCGGTCGCACCGGCGGGCTTGTCGCCCTCGGCGTCGTCGGCCGGAGCCTCGACGACCTTGGCGGCGGGAGCCTTGTCGGCAGCAGCCTTCTTGGCCGGAGCCTTCTTGGCGGCCTTCTTCGCAGCCGGAGCCTTGTCGTTCGCCGAGACCTCGGTCGCCAGCTTGCTCAGGGCGATCGTGTCGCTGCCCTCGGCCGAGCGCGCCGCCACGAAGGCGTCGAACGCGACCTGGGTGAAGACGAGGTCGTCAGCCTTGAGGACGTCGTAGGTGTTGAGCTGGTCGAACGTCAGGATGACGGTGTTGTCGACGTTGCGCAGGCTCAGCGCGGTGATCGTGTCCTCACGGTCGACGACGATCAGCACGCGGGGGCGAGGGGTGAGCTCGCGCAGCGTGGCGATGGCCAGCTTCGTGGACGGCTTGTCGCCACCCACGATGCTGTCGACGACGTGGAGGCGACCCGTGCGGGCCCGGTCCGACAGGGCGCCACGCAGAGCGGCAGCCTTCATCTTCTTGGGCGTGCGCTGGTCGTACGAGCGCGGCGTCGGGCCGTGCACGATGCCACCACCGTTGTACTGGGGTGCGCGGATCGAGCCCTGACGGGCGCGACCGGTGCCCTTCTGGCGGTACGGCTTCTTGCCACCACCGGACACCTCGCCACGCGACTTGGTGCTGTGCGTGCCCTGGCGAGCCGCCGCGAGCTGCGCGACGACGACCTGGTGGATCAGCGGGATGTTGGTCTGGACGTCGAAGATGTCGACGGGCAGCTGCGCGTCAATGGTCTTGGCCATGATCGTCAGGCTCCCTTCACTGCAGAGCGGACGACGACGAGGGCACCCTTGGGGCCGGGAACCGCACCCTTGATCAGGATGACGCCCTTGTCGAGGTCGACCGCGTGGACCTTGAGGTTCTGGGTGGTGACCTGCTCGGCACCCATGTGACCGGCCATGCGCAGACCCTTGAAGACGCGACCCGGGGTGGCGCAGCCACCGATCGAGCCGGGCTTGCGGTGGTTGCGGTGCGCGCCGTGCGAGGCGCCCACGCCGTGGAAGCCGTGGCGCTTCATGACGCCCGCGAATCCCTTGCCCTTGCTGGTCGCGGTGACGTCGACGACGTCTCCGGCAGCGAAGATCTCCGGGGAGATCTCCTGACCCAGGGTGTAGTCGCTGATGGCCTCGGTGCGGATCTCGACCACGTGGCGACGCGGCGTGACGCCGGCCTTCGCGAAGTGACCGGAGACCGGCTTGTTGACCTTGCGGCCGTCGATCTCGCCGAAGCCGACCTGGACGGCGGAGTAGCCGTCGGTCTCACGCGTACGAATCTGCGTGACGACATTGGTGTCGGCCGCGATGACGGTGACGGGAATGATCTTGTTGTCGGCATCCCAGACCTGGGTCATGCCGAGCTTGCGGCCGAGGAGGCCGCGCGTCGTGGCTGTGCTGGTGTCGCTCATTGGTCGCTGACTCCCCTCAGAGCTTGATCTCGATGTCGACGCCGGCAGGCAGGTCGAGTCGCATGAGCGAGTCGACCGTCTTGGGCGTCGGGTCAATGATGTCGATGAGACGCTTGTGCGTGCGCATCTCGAAGTGCTCGCGGCTGTCCTTGTACTTGTGCGGCGAACGGATCACACAGAACACGTTCTTCTCGGTGGGCAACGGCACCGGTCCTGCGACCTTGGCGCCCGTGCGCGTCACCGTGTCGACGATCTTGCGCGCCGACGAGTCAATGACCTCGTGGTCGTAGGCCTTGAGCCGGATACGGATTTTTTGTCCCGCCATGCTCTCGCTTGTCCTTTACGTTCGTTCGCTTCGCAGTCTCACCCCGGATCGAGGGAGAAAGGCTCCTCCCTCCCGCCGACCCCCGAGGTCGGGCGTGTCGCGGCCACTTGGGCGCATACGTCACACACTTGTCGAGTTAGGTGGTTGGACCCGCCTCAGCGGGACAAGCTCGATCTCAGGTTCGGCGCCATCGTCATGATCGGCGTGAGATGCCGGACGATCGGCGCCCCAGCGATCAAGCCGGAGCAACCGAACTATTCTGACAGACCCGCCGCGGTAAACACAAATCGAGTCCTGGGAGTGATATCGGCCCTCCAGGCCCTGCGGCGCAGGTCACACCGGGTCGGATCACCCCGGGGTTGGCGACAGGTCGTCACTACTGACAGGGTGGACTCGTCCTGCACGGGGGAAGGACCCCGTGCGCCCTGCGAGAAAAGGTGACGCATGCGCCACACCCTGCGACTTCCGATCGCGGCCGTCTCGGCCGCCCTCCTGCTGTCCCTGTCCGCCTGCGGCGGGTCCGACGGCAGCGACGACGACTCCGCCCCCGCCGAGACCACGTCGAGCGCGCCCGTGCCCGAGGAGACCACCGAGGCTCCCGCTGCCGAGCAGACCGAGATCGCCGTCGACGAGACGATCACCGATCCCGAGTACGACAACGTCATCAAGATCACCGGGCTCGTGCGCGACTTCACCGCGCCGTCGAAGCCCAACATCCCCGACGGCGGCGGCGAGTGGGTGCTCGTCGAGCTCGACACCACGGCGGGCGACAAGTTCAGCGGCGGCATCCAGGGCGGCTTCACGCTCTACACCGGCGAGGAGCTGGGTGGCACGACCACCGGCATCATCGACGACGACATGACCGCCGCAGGCTTCACCCCGTGGGAGACAGCCAGCTCCGGCGAGCAGACCAAGGGCTGGGTCGCGTTCCAGGTCAACACGCGGCAGGACACCTACCAGCTGAAGTACAAGCGCCTGGCCGCCAAGATCATCGGCCAGGACAAGGAGATCCCCGAGAAGATCTTCTCGGTGGACCTGCCGACGTCCTGATCCACCGGCCGTCACGGCCCGTCGTCCTCGCACCAGCGAGGGTGGCGGGCCGTCGTCGTTCGTCAGTGGTGGACGTGGTGCTCGGAGTCCAGGTGCCCGGACGGCTCGATCTGGAAGGTCGAGTGCTCGACGTCGAAGTGCTCGGCCAGGCAGCCGCGCAGACGATCGAGGACGGCGTGGGCCTCGACCATGCCCGTGACGTCGTCGTCGACCACGACGTGCGCGCTCATGACCGGCATGCCCGACGTGATGGTCCAGACGTGGAGGTCGTGCACGTCCTTGACCCCGGGCGTGCCGACGATGTGGGCGCGCAGCTCGACCAGGTCGACGTCGCTGGGCGTCGACTCGAGCAGCACCTCGACGACGTCCTTCAGCAGCGAGACCGCTCGAGGCAGGATCATCGCGGCGATCACGAGCGAGGCGATGGCGTCGGCGGCATAGAAGTCGGTCAGCAGGATGATCGTCGCGGACGCGATGACCGCGACGGACCCGAGGGCGTCTCCCAGGACCTCGAGGTACGCGCCCCGGACGTTGAGGCTCTCCTGCGAGCCCGACCGCAGCAGCGCCAGGCCGATCACGTTGACGACCAGGCCCACCGCGCCGGCGACCAGGATCAGCCCACCCTCGAGCTCCGGTGCGTCACCGAAGCGCCCGATGGCACTGACCGTGACCCACACCGCCAGTCCCAGCAGGACCAAGCCGTTGAGACCGGCCGCGAGGATCTCCGTGCGGTGGTAGCCGAACGTGCGCCGGGACCCGGGCGCTCCCCCGCGCTGGGCGACCGTGATCGCAGCCAGGGCCATGACCAGGCCGAACGAGTCCCCGAGCATGTGGCCGGCGTCGGCCAGCAGCGCGAGGCTCCCGGTCATCACGGCGATGACGGCCTCGACGACGAGGACCGTCAGCGACAGGGCCAGGACGATGGCGAGTCGGCCGCGGTGCTGGACACCCGAGCCGTGTGCGTGGTCATGTCCCATGCAATAAGGCTAGGGCGACGTTGCGAAAACTGCTAACCCGTGTCCGCCAGAAGGACGCCACTGGGAACCACTCCCGGATCGGACAGGGCGGGGACGGCGAAGGGCCCCGCTCCAGCCGAAGCCGGAACGGGGCCCTTGCCCGTGATCAGGTGGTGCTAGATCACTTGTTGATCTTCGTGACGCGACCTGCGCCGACCGTACGTCCACCCTCACGGATGGCGAACCGGAGTCCGTCCTCCATGGCGATGGGCTGGATCAGCTCGACGCTCATCTCGGTGTTGTCGCCGGGCATGACCATCTCGGTGCCCTCGGGCAACGTGACGACGCCGGTGACGTCCGTGGTGCGGAAGTAGAACTGCGGACGGTAGTTGTTGAAGAACGGCGTGTGACGGCCACCCTCCTCCTTCGACAGGATGTAGACCTGACCCTCGAACTCCGTGTGGGGAGTCGTGGAACCGGGCGCGATGATGACCATGCCGCGCTCGACGTCCTCGCGCTTGGTACCGCGCAGGAGCAGTCCGACGTTCTCGCCGGCCTGACCCTCGTCGAGCAGCTTGCGGAACATCTCGATGCCGGTGACCGTCGTGGTCTGCTTGGTCTCACGGATGCCGACGATGTCGACGGTCTCGTTGACCTTGATGACGCCACGCTCGATACGACCGGTGATGACGGTTCCACGACCGGTGATCGTGAAGACGTCCTCGACGGGCATGAGGAACGGCTTGTCCGTCTCACGCGGGGGCATCGGGATGTAGTCGTCCACAGCCTGCATGAGCTCGAGGACCGACTCGCCCCACTTGGCGTCGCCGGCGAGGGCCGGAACGGCCGCCACCTTGACGACGGGGACGTTGTCGCCGTCGAAGTCCTGATCGCTCAGGAGCTCACGGACCTCGAGCTCGACGAGCTCCAGGATCTCCTCGTCGTCGACCATGTCGCACTTGTTGAGCGCGACGACCATCGCGGGCACGCCGACCTGGCGAGCGAGCAGCACGTGCTCACGCGTCTGGGGCATGGGACCGTCGGTGGCGGCGACCACGAGGATCGCGCCGTCCATCTGGGCCGCACCGGTGATCATGTTCTTGACGTAGTCCGCGTGACCCGGGCAGTCGACGTGCGCGTAGTGACGGTTCTCGGTCTGGTACTCGACGTGCGAGATGGAGATCGTGATACCGCGCTGCTTCTCTTCCGGCGCCTTGTCGATCTGGTCGAAGGCCGAGGCCTCGTTCAGGTCGGGGTACTTGTCGTGCAGCACCTTGGTGATCGCCGCGGTAAGAGTCGTCTTGCCGTGGTCGATGTGACCGATGGTGCCGATGTTCATGTGCGGCTTGGTCCGCTCGAACTTCGCCTTAGCCACTTGGGGCTCCTTCTTCGAATTGGTTGCTGTTGAACGCCGTCGGATACTCGCGGCACGAGTACCTCAGGCCATCTTATGAGATGGTCCGCTGTTACTCGCCGCGGGCCTTTTTGATGATCTCTTCCGCGACGTTCTTGGGAACCTCCGCGTAGGAGTCGAACTGCATCGAGTATGACGCACGGCCCGAGGTCTTGGACCTCAGGTCGCCGACGTACCCGAACATCTCGGACAGGGGGACGATCGCCTTGACGATCTTGACGCCGCCCATGCCCTCCTCCATGGCCTGAACCTGGCCACGGCGGGAGTTGAGGTCGCCGATCACGTCGCCCATGTAGTCCTCGGGCGTGGTGACCTCGACCGCGAACACGGGCTCGAGGATCACCGGATCGGCCTTGCGAGCTGCTTCCTTGAACGCCATGGAACCGGCGAGCTTGAAGGCGAGCTCCGAGGAGTCGACGTCGTGGTACGCGCCGTCCTCCAGGGTGACCTTGACGTCGACCATCTGGTAGCCGGCGAGGACACCGAACTGCATGGCGTCCTGCGCACCCTGGTCGACCGAGGGGATGTACTCACGGGGCACACGGCCACCGGAGACTGCGTTGTCGAACTCGTAGCCGCCCTCGCCACCAGCGAGCGGGCCCGTGGGCTCGATCGAGATGATGACCTTGGCGAACTGGCCCGAGCCACCCGTCTGCTTCTTGTGGGTGTAGCTGACGTTCTCGACCTTGCGCTTGATGGTCTCGCGGTACGCGACCTGCGGCTTGCCGACGTTGGCCTCGACGTTGAACTCGCGCTTCATGCGGTCCACGAGGATGTCGAGGTGCAGCTCGCCCATGCCGGCGATGATCGTCTGACCGGTCTCCTCGTCGGTGTGGACCTGGAACGTCGGGTCCTCCTCGGCGAGGCGCTGGATCGCGGTGCCCAGCTTCTCCTGGTCGCTCTTGGTCTTGGGCTCGATGGCGACCTGGATGACCGGCGCGGGGAACGTCATCGACTCCAGGACGATCTGCTTCTGCGGGTCGGCCAGGGTCTCACCGGTCGTGGTGTCCTTGAGGCCCATGACGGCGACGATCTGGCCAGCGCCGACGGACGCGATCTCGGCACGCTTGTTGGCGTGCATCTGGTAGATCTTGCCGATGCGCTCCTTGCGGCCCTTGGTCACGTTGATGACCGTGGAGCCGGCCTCGAGGCGACCGGAGTAGACGCGCAGGTAGGTCAGCTTGCCCAGGTGCGGGTCGGACGCGATCTTGAACGCGAGCGCGGAGAACGGCTCGCTCTCCTTGGGCTCACGCGTGTCGGTCTTGGTCTCGTCGCGGGGGTCGAGGCCGGTGATGGCTCCGACGTCGATCGGCGAGGGCAGGAAGTCGATGACGGCGTCGAGCAGGGGCTGGACGCCCTTGTTCTTGAACGCCGTGCCGCACAGGACCGGGTTGAGCTTGGCAGCCAGCGTCGCGCGACGGATGGCCGGCTTGAGCAGCTCGGGGGTGATCTCGGCGCCGTCGAGGTAGGCCTCGGCGAACTCGTCGTCCTGGTCGGCCAGGGTCTCGATCATCTCGTTGCGGGCCTCGGCTGCGAGGTCGACGAGGTCGGCCGGGATCTCCTCGATCGTGTAGTCCTCACCGATCGCGGTCTCGCCGCGCCACACCAGGGCGCGGTTGCCGATCAGGTCGACGACGCCGATGAAGTCGCTCTCGGCGCCGATCGGGACCTGCAGGACGAGGGCGGTGGCGCCGAGGCGCTCACGGATCGTCTTGACGCAGTAGTCGAAGCTGGCGCCGGTGCGGTCGAGCTTGTTGACGAAGCACATGCGCGGGACGCCGTACTTGTCGGCCTGGCGCCAGACCGTCTCGGACTGCGGCTCGACGCCGGCGACGCCGTCGAACACCGCGACCGCACCGTCGAGGACGCGCAGGTTGCGCTCGACCTCGACGGTGAAGTCGACGTGACCGGGGGTGTCGATGATGTTGATCTGGTTGTCTTTCCACCAGCAGGTCGTCGCGGCAGACGTGATCGTGATGCCGCGCTCCTGCTCCTGCTCCATCCAGTCCATCGTGGCGCCGCCGTCGTGGACCTCACCGATCTTGTAGTTGATGCCGGTGTAGAAGAGGATGCGTTCGGTCGTCGTGGTCTTGCCGGCATCGATGTGCGCCATGATGCCGATGTTGCGGACCCTGTTGAGGTCTGTGGTGATGTCGGTTGCCACGAGTGTGATCGCTTCCTTTGATGCGGGCCCCGCCGGGTCACGGCGAGAGGTGAAGGTGGTGCTGACTTACCAGCGGTAGTGGGCGAACGCCTTGTTGGCTTCGGCCATCTTGTGGGTGTCTTCGCGCTTCTTGACAGCGCCGCCGAGGCCGTTGGAGGCGTCGAGCAGCTCGTTCATGAGGCGCTCGGCCATCGTCTTCTCGCGGCGTGCGCCGGCGTAGCTGACGAGCCAGCGCAGGGCCAGCGTGTTCTGACGCGAGGCGCGAACCTCGATCGGGACCTGGTAGGTCGCGCCACCGACACGGCGGCTCTTGACCTCGATGGCCGGCTTGACGTTGTCGAGCGCGCGCTTGAGGGTGATGACCGGGTCGGTGCCCGACTTCTCACGCGTGCCCTCGAGGGCGGTGTAGACGATGCGCTGGGCGACCTGCTTCTTGCCGTCGACCAGGACCTTGTTGATCAGGGAGGTGACGAGCTGGCTGCCGTAGACGGGGTCAGTCTCGACGACGCGCTTGGGCGCGGGACCCTTACGAGGCATTAGCTCTTCTCCTTCTTCGCGCCGTAACGGCTGCGAGCCTGCTTGCGACCCTTGACGGCCTGCGTGTCGAGGGCGCCGCGGACGATCTTGTAGCGGACACCGGGAAGGTCCTTGACGCGGCCACCGCGCACGAGCACGATCGAGTGCTCCTGCAGGTTGTGACCCTCGCCCGGGATGTATGCAGTGACCTCGGTACCACTGGAGAGCTTCACACGAGCCACCTTGCGGAGCGCGGAGTTCGGCTTCTTCGGGGTGGTGGTGTAGACGCGGGTGCAGACACCGCGGCGCTGAGGTGAACCCTTGAGCGCGGGGGTCGTCGTCTTGACGACCTTGCGCTGACGGCCCTTGCGGACCAGCTGGTTGATCGTGGGCACTACAAACTTCCTTCTTCTGGCTGGCGTGAGCCATGAGTCGTGATGCACTCGCCACCGTGCAATCCGGCAGGATGCGCGCATCGGCCTGATGAGTTCAGGCACAGCGCCAAATACTACCCGCCTGCCCCTGCCCGGGACAAATCACCCATGGCCGCCGGTGAACGATGCCGTCAGGGCGTGGTCGGGCCGTCGAGCAGGGCGATGCCGTCGGGGCCGTCGAACTCGAGCCGGAAGCGCGAGACGCGGTGCCACAGCGCCAGGTAGAGGTCGGACGCCAGCCCGGTCACCGTGGCGTCGGCCTCGCGCGACGCGTGCAGCTGCAGGGGCGTGCCGGACTCCCCCTCCCCCGGTCCGACCAGCCACGACTGCTCGAGGTCCGTGGCGACCAGACGGATGCGCGACCGGACGTCGGGGCGGACGCCCCGAGCGGTCATGCGGGGGAAGAAGACCTGCAGCACCTCGTCGATGCCGTCGGCGGCGATCTGCGGGGCGACGGTCCACTCGTCCTCGTCGAACCCGAGAGCCTGGGCGGCGTCGACCCCGTGGACGATCGTCTCGTGCATCTGGCGTCTCGGCCAGAACGCGGCGGTCTCGCCCATCCGGGTGAAGTTGGGGACGGCCTCGTCCGGGCTCACGGCCTGGATCGCGCCGAGCAGCGCGCTCGCCGTGGCGGAGTACCACTCCGAGACCGGCTCGGTGACGACCGGCTTCGGCGACGCGAGCCGCTGGCCGCTCAGCAGGATGCTGCCCGCCCACCGGTGCACGGTGCCGAGGTGCTCGGCGAGGTCGCGCGTGGTCCACCCTTCGCACGCGGGGACGGGCTCCTCGCCCGTCCCGAGACCTGCGAGCTCGGCGAAGCGTGCCATGGCGGTGCCGAGCTCGAGCGCGTGGTCCATGGGGAATCAGTCTTCCGGCGAGCGATCGAGGAGCTGGGCGAGGTGCACGGCCGGGACGGCCGCGAGGTCGTCGAGCTGAGTGCGGCACGAGAACCCGTCTGCGACAACGACGGCACCGGGCGGCGCGTTACGGACCGCCGGCATCAGCTGCTGCTCGGCGACCGCCACGGACACCTCGTAGTGCCCCTTCTCGACGCCGAAGTTGCCGGCGAGCCCGCAGCAGCCCGACACCCGGTCGATCGTGGCGCCGGTCGCGCCCATGATCGCCAGGTCGGCCTCGAACCCGATCACGGACGCCTGGTGGCAGTGCGGCTGCACCACCAACGTCGTCCCGGTGAGGTCGGGCGGGCGGTAGCCCTCGGTGCGCTGCAGCAGCTCGGACAGGGTGAAGACGCCGCGGGAGACGTCGACGGCTCGGGGGTCGTCGAGCAGCTCGACGGCGTCGGAGCGCAGCACCGCCAGGCACGACGGCTCCAGCCCGACGACCGGGACGCCCGCCGCCACGTAGGGGTGCAGCTGCTCCACGGCCCTTCCGACCATCGTGCGGGCCGTGTCGAGCTGGCCCGTCGTGATCCAGGTCAGGCCACAGCACTGGGGGCGTGACAGGACCTCGACGTCGTAGCCCGCGCCGTCGAGCACCCGCAGGGCCGCGGTGCCGCCGGCGGTCGAGAAGAACTCGGTGAACGAGTCGGCCCAGACGACGACCTTCGGACGTCCGTCCTGCAGGACCGGGCGCGCCTGACGGGTGAACCGTCTGGTCGCGAACATCGGCAGGCTGCGGCGCTGGTCGACACCGGCGACCCAGCGGGCGATCGACCGGATGCCCGGGGTGCGGAGCCCCAGGTTCGCCAGTCGCGCGATCGGCGACGTGACGCGCGCCCAGAACGGCAGCCGGCCGAGGACGTAGTGGCTGCGGGGACGCAGACGGCCCCGATAGGACTGGTGCAGCACCTCGGCCTTGTAGGACGCCATGTCGACGCCCGTCGGGCAGTCGCTGAGGCAGCCCTTGCACGACAGGCACAGGTCGAGCGCCTCGTGCACCTCGGGCGCACGATAGCCACCCTTCACCAGGCGGCCGTCGATCATCTCCTGCAGGACGCGGGCCCGCCCCCGGGTGGAGTCCTTCTCGTCGCGGGTCGCCTGGAACGACGGGCACATGACTCCGTTGGCCGGTGTCGAGGCAGCGACGCACTTGCCGACGCCGGTGCACCGGTGCACGGCGGCACCGAGGCTGCCGTCGTCGTGCAGGAGGCGCAGTCCCCCGTCGCGGTCGACGAGCGGCGCCGCGGCCCGGTGCTGCCCGCGCAGGTCGTCGTCGATCGCGCGCGGACGCACGAGGACGCCGGGGTTCAGCAGGTCGTCGGGGTCGAGCACGGCCTTGACCTGCTCGAAGAGCGAGATCGCCTCGCCGGAGTACATGAGCGGGAGCAGCTCGGACCGCGCCCGGCCGTCACCGTGCTCGCCCGAGAACGAGCCGCCGTGCCCGGCGGTCATGCGCGCCGCGGCGAAGACGAAGTCGCGGTAGCGGGGACGCCCCCGGCCCTCGTCGAGGTCGAAGTCGATGCGCACGTGCACGCAGCCGTCGCCGAAGTGCCCGTAGGTCTCGCCGTTGAGCCCGTGCTCGGCCAGGAGCACCTCGAAGTCGCGCAGGTAGTCGCCCAGGGCAGCCGGCGGCACCGCGGCGTCCTCCCAGCCCGACAGCGCCGGACGGTCCCACATGCGGGAGGCGAGGCCGGCGCCCTCCTCGCGGATGCGCCACAGCCGCGCCTGCTCGGCCGGGGAGGTGACGTGCCGGTGGCCGAGGGCGTTGGACTCCCGGACGACCTGCTCCCCCACGGACGCGAGCTCGGCCGGGTCGTCGCCGGCCAGCTCCACCATCAGGAAGCCGTCTCCTCGGGGATACTCCGGCACCGCGTCCGAGCCCTGTGCCGCGCGGAACACCTCGATGACCCGCGTGCCGAGGCCCTCGCACGCGACCGGTCCGAACGGCAGCATCGTGGGCACGTCGTCAGCGGCGTCGGCCATCGAGGGATAACCCAGCAGCACGAGATGGATGTGCGCCGGGGTGGGCCTGAGGCGCACGGTCGCCTGCAGGGTCGTGGCGAGCGTGCCCTCGGTCCCGGCGAGGAACGACGCGACGTCGAACCCCCGCTCCGGCAGCAGGTGCTCGAGGCTGTAGCCGGACACCTGTCGTCCGAAGCGGCCAAGCTCCGTGCGGATCGTGCCGAGGCCGCTGCCGACGACCTCACGCAGCCGGTCCAGGGTCGGCGACAAGGTGTCGGTCCCGCCCGCGAGGGCGAGCCGCTCTCCCGACGACAGCACGACGTCCAGAGCCGCCACGTTGTCGGACGCCCGGCCGTAGCCGAGGGCCCGGTTGCCGCAGGCGTTGTTGCCGATGATGCCGCCGATCGTCGCCCGCGTGTGGGTCGACGGGTCCGGGCCGAAGCGCAGGCCGTGCGGGGCGGCGAGGCGCTGCAGGTCGGCGTGCACCGTCCCGGGCTCGACGACCGCGGTCTGCGACTCCGTGTCGATCGACACGACACGGTTGAGGTGGCGACGCGCGTCCATCACGACCCCGGTGCCGATCGCGTTGCCGGCGATCGACGTGCCTGCGCCGCGCGAGGTGAGCGGGGTGCCCGTCCGGCGACACGCGTCGACCGTGGCCAGCACCTCCTCGGCGCTGCGCGGCCGCACGACCACCTGCGGCACGACCCGGTAGAGCGAGGCGTCGGTGCTGTAGAGGGCTCGGGTCAGGGTGGAGTCGTCGACGTCGGTCACACCGGCCCGACGCAGCTCCCCGACAACCTCTGACGTCACCACGGGTCGACCGGAGGTCGACATCCGGGCAGCGGCGGGGCCGCGACCGAGCGCGGCGAAGGAACGCGTCACGGCTACCAGATCTCGATCGACTCGTCGAGGATCGTCGCGACGGCGTCCTCGGTGACCTCGAGCGGCGCGGTGGCGAGCAGCCGCTGCTGCTTCATCGTGCCCTCGACGAGCGAGTCGATGTCGCCCGCGCCGAAGCCGACGGCGCCGATGCCGGACGGGATGCCGACGTCTCGCATGATCGAGGCGAGCACCTGCGGCAGGAAGTCGGCAGCGTCATCCGGGCGCACCGCCGTGGGGTCGAGCAGCTCGGCAGCCCGGACGTGGCGCTCGGGGGCGGCCTCGAACGTGTAGCGGAACGCTGCCGGGGCCGTCAGGGACACCGCCATGCCGTGCGGCACCATCGCGTGGTCTGCCTCGTAGCCCTCGGGACGGAAGTCGCGGACCTGGCCGGCGATCGGGTAGGCATTGGCGTGCGGGATGTGCACGCCCGCATTGCCGAAGCCGAGCCCCGCGAAGGTCGCCGCCATCGCGACCTCGGTGCGGGCAGCGATGTCGTCACCGTGGTGCACGGCGCGGCGGAACGAGGCGGACATCAGGCTCAGCGCCTTCTCCGACCACATGTCGGCGATCGGGTTGGAGCCGCAGTAGGGCACCCGCTCGTGGGCCTGCTTGTGCTCGTAGGAGGCGAACGGACGTGCGGTGTAGCTCTCGAGGGCGTGGCACAGGATGTCGAGTCCTGACGCCGCGGTGACTCCGGCGGGCTGGGTCAGCGTGAGCTCGGGGTCGACGACGGCGAACGCCGGACGCAGCCGCGCGTGCGAGATGCCCGTCTTGACGTGCTGGCTGACGACGTCGAGCACGCAGATCGTCGTGCTCTCGCTGCCGGTGCCGGTCGTCGTCGGCACGGCGATGAGCGGCAGGAGCGGGTTCTTCGGAGCGCGGGCCCGGCCGACGGGCGCGTTGACGTAGTCCATCAGCTCGCCCTCGTTGGTCGTCAGCAGGTTGACGGCCTTCGCGGTGTCGATGGCACTGCCGCCGCCCACCGCGACGATCGCGTCGAACGGGCCTTCGGAACGGGCGAACGCGATGGCCTCCTCGAGGCTCCCGTCGGTCGGCTCGACACGCGCGCGGTCGAAGACGACCGCCTCGATGGACGCGGCACGCAGCGCCTCGGCGATCTCTGCGGGCGACCCCGTCGCGGCCACGCCGGGATCGGTCACGACGAGGACCCGACGCGCGTCCAGCTGGGCGAGGTCGTGGCCGAGCTCGTGGCGAGCGCCGACACCGAACTTGAGGCCGGGCGCCCCGTAGGTGAAGACCGTCTCCGGATGGCTGGGGTGGAAACCTGACACGTCAGCTCCTCGTCTCTCCGCGTGGGGTCACGCTAGCATGCTACTGCGTCGGTGGCTGTGCCGTCGCCGATCGACCGGGCAGGTAGAGGTGCTCCCGCAGACCGCGCGACCAGCCGGGATCGACGAGGTCGACCCCGTCGACCGCCACCTGCTCCATCAGCAGGGTCGCGGTGCGGACCAGGTGGTCCTCCATGCGTGCGGCGGCCTCGGCCGGGTCACGCGAGGCGATCGCCGCGACGATCGGTGCATGCTCCTCCGCGACGTCGCCCATGCCCCGGGACCGCCGGATCGTGGAGGCGCCGCGGGCCTGGATCGAGTCACGGAGCGTCGCGACCTCCCCCCGCAGCCGGGCGTTGCCCGTCGCCGCGCCGATCGCCTGGTGGAGCAGCCGGTCGTGAGCGGTGAAACCGGCCTCGTCGTCGTCCCCCACGCAGGTGCGCATCGCGTCGAGCTCGGCCTCGATCGTGGCGACGGTCGCAGCGTCGGCGTGGGCAGCCGCGAACGCCGCCGCCGGGACCTCGAGCATGAGCCGCAGCTCGAACACCGCCTGCACGTCCGAGACCGAGACGCCACGGATGCGGACGCCGCGATTGCGCTCGATCGTCACCAGGCCGATGTCGGCCAGGCGGAGCACCGCCTCACGGACCGGCGTGCGCGAGACGTCGAGCAGGTCGGCCAGGCGATAGATCGAGTGCAGCGACCCGGCCGGGAACTCGCCGGTCACGATCGACTCCCGCAGCGAGGCGAACACCCGGTCGGTCGTGGAGATGCGAGCCATCGTGGCTGGTTCTCCCCTCTGGATCCTTCGCCTTGGTGCCAAACGATATCGTGTGGTGCTGGTGGACCGGTCGCCGTCGGATCGACGTGCCCCCGGGCCGCTGACGTGATCATGTCCCACGCGTGGGTGACGACAAGGGGAATCGATGAAGTCTCGGTCCGGCCGGAGCGCGCTCGCCGCCGTCCTGATGCTCAGCGCCCTCGCCGCCTGCACGAGCGAGGACTCGCCCGACCCGTCGCCCACGGCGACGTCCACGACCAGGACGACGCAGGCTCCCGACCTCTCCGACAGCGAGTCGGGGCCCGAGAGCCCCATCGCCTACGGCCTCTACGTGCCGGCCGGCGCCACTCAGCTCGGACCGCTCTTCCGCTATCGCAGTCCTCGGCTCATCTCGGCGTTCCGCCCCGAGCTCGACGCAGCGCAGGCGCAGAAGGACGCCGAGGCCGCCGACAAGGTGGCCGAGGACGAGGCCAACGGCACGCCGTCACCCAGCCCGACCCCGACGCCCACGACTCGCCCCAGCCCCGACTCGTTCAAGCTGTTGGAGGAGCCGCCTCGGCCCGACACGACGATCTCCCTGATGCGCATCGACGGCGACCCCAGCACCGTCGTCCGAGAGATGCTGGCCCAGATGGACGCGGCGATCCCCACCGCCGACCTCGACCTCAACGACCTCTCGACCTACTGCCGGTCCAAGGAGCGTCGCATCACCCGCTGCGAGGCCGTGGCCCGCGGCAACACCGAGGGCAACCGCGAGATCCGGGTGACGCTCAAGGTCGATCCCGGCAGGCTCTCGACCCGCACCGCTCCGCCGGCGGCGATGACCCGCCCCGTCATGCAGGTGCTCGTCGAGTACGTCGGCGACCCCCGCGCCGGACAGATCGCCCGCGAGACCGGCTCGCTCGACAACGTCGCCGAGATCAAGTCGCAGGACGAGACCTCCGGGCTGATCTGGCCCAAGATGGACGAGGACGCCCCGTCGACGACCAAGCTGGTCAACGGCTGGACCGCACCGACCAGCGCCACGCTGCTGCTGAGCGGCTTCACGCCGAAGTTCGCAGCCGTCACGACGACGCGTGCCTTCGCCGCCGACCAGGTCGCCGAGCAGTTCGTTCGCGCCAACAGCCCCGACGGCAAGGTCACCAAGGACGTCACCGAGGACCTCAACTCCGTCAGCACGATGTACGCCGTCAGGACCAAGGACGGCTCGATCGCCCGCGCGGTCTACATCTTGTCGGCCCGCGGCAACTACACCGCGCTGTTCTACACGCCTGCCGCGAAGTGATCCGCGCGCTCCAGCGCATGGGTGACCATCGGGAGCACCGGGGCGTGGTCGGCTGACCCGACCCGGTCGATCGGCACCCACATGGCGACGTCGGTGGTGCCTCCCACCTCGACGACGTGGGGCTTGACCGACGGGTCCACCGTGACGGCGTAGAGCAGATGCACGCCGTGGTAGTCCTCGTACTGGTCGTCACGCCCCTGGGCGACGACGTGCACGTCGTGGACGTCGACGAGGCGTGACGTGAGCGCCTGCAGGCCGGTCTCCTCGTGCAGCTCCCGCACGACCGCATCGTGCGGCGACTCCCCGTGGTCGACTCCCCCACCGGGCAGCGTCCACGCTCCTGCGGGGTAGCCGGCCGGCGAGATGCGGGTGAGCAGGATGTGGGCGTCGCGCAGCACGACGGCGTACGCTCCCAGCCGCTGCGTGCGGGTCGGCTCGCTCATGTGCCCTCCACAGGTCAGATTGGCCTCAGGCTATTAGAGTCAGGAGGGATGAGTGCCCTCGACCCGCTGCCCGTGGCCACCGCTCCGCCCAAGGAGCGCGTGGCCTATCTCGACAACGCCCGCTACTGGGTGATGCTGCTGGTCGTCATCGGTCACTCCCTCACCGAGTACGTCGTGATGGACTCCGCCAAGGGCGTCTACACGTGGATCTACCTGTTCCACATGCCGTTCTTCATCCTGATCTCGGGCTACACGGCTCGTCACTACATCGGTGACTTCCGTCAGATCCGGCGCATCGTCAGCACGCTGATCGTGCCGTACCTCCTGGTCGAGACCAGCCTGCAGCTCATCACGCGTCACTACGACGGCAAGCCCGAGACGTTGATGATCCTCTCGCCGCAGTGGCTCGGCTGGTTCCTCGCCGCCCTGTTCATCTGGCGCATCACGACGCCCATCTGGCGGGCGCTGAAGTACCCCATCACGACGTCGATCGTGATCTCCCTGCTCGCCGGCCTGATCGAGATCCCCAACGTGCTGGCCCTGCCCAAGGTGCTCGCCCTCCTGCCGTTCTGGGTCATCGGCCTGCACATGAACCGCGAGCTGTTCATGAAGCTTGGCGACATCCGCATCCGCATCGCGTCCGTCGTGGCGCTCGTGGTCTCGTTCGTGATCTGTCAGCTCTACTCCGCCGACTGGACGACCCAGTGGCTGCTGTGGAAGGACCGCTACGCCGAGGACCCGCTCGACGCCACCGCGTGGGGCGGCATGATGATGCGCGGCGAGCTGCTGCTGGTGGGCGCGCTGCTCACCTTCGCCACCTTGTCGCTGATCCCTCGCTCCAGGTCCTTCACGACCGTGCTCGGCGGGCGGACGTTCTACTGCTACCTCCTGCACGGCTACATCATCATCCTGCTCGACCGCGAGCTGCAGATCTGGAAGAACCTGCAGGAGTACGGTGCGGTGTCCGTCATCGGATTCATGCTGGCCGCGGTGGTCGTGGCCAACCTGCTCATGACCAAGCCGGTCGCCACGCTGTTTCGCCCCCTGTTCGAGCCGAAGCTGACCTGGCTGTTCCGCGAGGCCGAACCACCGTCAGTTCGGGTGCCCGCCAGCGCCGTCGACGACGCCGGCGAGATCAAGCCGCCGCCCAACCCGACGACCACGGTCCCGGCGAAGTGACGCGGCGGCCAGCCCGCCTCGCCGTCCTCCTGGTCTCCGCCCTGCTGATGGGCGGTTGCTTCTCCGAGTCGTCGGGCCGGAACGATCCCACCGACCGGTCGCTGCTGGTCGGGCAGACGTGCGCCGACCTCGTCGTCCTCGGCGCCCGCGGGTCGACCCAGGATCCTGACCTCAACTTCGGGGTGGGCACCGAGGTGCGCCTGACGGTCGAGCAGCTCGCGCGCCGCCTGCACCAGCGGTCCGACACGACGCTGCGCATCGAGGCGATCCGCTACGACTCGTCGAAGACCGCAACCCTCGAGGCCTACCAGGACCACGTCGCGCGCGGCGCCCGCATGATGACGAGCAGGCTCGACACGCTGGGGCAGAGATGCCCCGACAGCCGGTTCGCGCTGGTCGGGTTCAGCCAGGGCGCCCAGGTCGTCCACGCCGCGTCGGTCGATGTCTCCGCGAGCGAGGCCCGCCGGGTGGCGCTGGTCGCGATGATCGCCGACCCCCGTCGCAACCCGTCCGACGACATCGTCCAGTGGAGCTATGCCGCGGCACCGGTCACGGGCCATGGGCGGCTCGGATCGGGCACGCCGATCGACCCTGACCTGCGGCGGTCGGCGATCGCCCTGTGCGTCGAGGGCGACGAGATCTGCAACGACCAGGGGGCTCCCGGCGGGCCTCCATCGGCGACCCACAAGCACTTCTACGAGCAGGAGTCGTCGGCCCGGGCCACCGCACGACAGCTCGACCGGATCCTGGCCCGCAGCGGCGTCTGATCCAGCCGCGTCGAACGAGCTGCGCCGGTCGACAACCACACGTCTGTTCCGCGCATCTCCACCGGCCGCGCTGCTCAGGGTGATCGCCCTGCTCCTGACCGGGATGACCCTGCCGGCCCAGGCCGCCTCGACGACAGGCACGGTCAAGGGGGTCGTCCATCAACAGGTGACGACGAAGCCCCCCGGCCCTTGCGGACCGGGGGGCTTCGTTCGTTCAGCGACGGATCAGGAGTCGTACGACGTGAAGTCGAAGTCGTCCAGCTGCACCGGCGCGGCGTCTGCCGTGCCGAAGCCGTAGTCGTAGTCGCCGTAGCCGGTGACGGCGTAGGCGGCCTGACGGGCCTCCTCGGTGGGCTCGACCCGGATGTTGCGGTAGCGGTCGAGACCGGTACCCGCCGGGATGAGCTTGCCGATGATGATGTTCTCCTTCAGACCGCGCAGCGAGTCCGACTTGCCGTGGATGGCGGCGTCGGTGAGGACGCGGGTCGTCTCCTGGAAGGAGGCGGCCGACAGCCACGACTCGACGGCCAGCGAGGCCTTCGTGATGCCCATGAGGACCGGGCGGCCGGAGGCGGGCGTGCCACCCTCGGCCACGACGCGGCGGTTCTCCTCCTCGAACTTCGCACGATCGACGAGGTCACCGGGGATGAGCTGGGCGTCGCCCTGCTCGATGACCGTCACGCGACGGAGCATCTGGCGCACGATGATCTCGATGTGCTTGTCGTGGATGGCCACACCCTGCGAGCGGTAGACCTCCTGCACCTGGTCGACGAGGTGCTCCTGGGCGCGGCGGACGCCGAGGATGCGCAGGACTTCCTGCGGATCCGGCGTGCCGTGCGTGAGCATCTGTCCGACCTCGACGTGGTCGCCGTCCTGGATCAGGAGGCGCGCACGCTTGGTCACCGGGTACTCGAGCACGTCAGAGCCGTCATCCGGCGTCACGACGAGCTTGCGGGTCTTGTCCGAGTCGTCGATGACGACGCGTCCGGCCGACTCCGTGATGGGAGCCTTGCCCTTGGGCTGACGAGCCTCGAAGAGCTCGACGACGCGGGGCAGACCGTGCGTGATGTCGTCACCGGCCACACCGCCGGTGTGGAAGGTACGCATGGTCAGCTGCGTGCCGGGCTCACCGATCGACTGGGCCGCGATGGTGCCGACGGCCTCGCCGATGTCGACGAGCTTGCCGGTGGCCAGCGAGCGGCCGTAGCACTTGGCGCACGTGCCGGCCTTCGCCTCGCACGTCAGGACCGTGCGGACCTTGATCTCCTCGACACCCTCGGCGATCAGGCGGGCGATCTCGACGTCGCCGAGCTCACCGCCGGCCGGGATGAGCACCGTGCCCTTGGCGTCGGTGACGTCCGTCGCCGCCGTGCGCGAGTAGGCCGCCGTCTCGACGTTCTCGGCAGCGGTCAGGCGACCGTCGTCGAGCTTGGTCGCGATGACCTGCTTGAGACCACGCTCGGTGCCGCAGTCCTCCTCGCGGATGATGACGTCCTGGCTGACGTCGACGAGGCGACGCGTCAGGTAGCCCGAGTCAGCGGTACGCAGCGCGGTGTCGGCGAGTCCCTTGCGGGCGCCGTGGGTCGCGATGAAGTACTCGACGACCGACAGACCCTCACGGAAGTTGGCCTTGATCGGGCGCGGGATGATCTCGCCCTTCGGGTTGGCCACGAGGCCACGCATGCCGGCGATCTGACGGACCTGCATCATGTTGCCTCGTGCGCCCGAGTGGACCATCATCCAGATCGGGTTGTCCTCGTCGAAGCCCTTCTCCATCTCGGCCGAGACCTCGGCAGTTGCCTGCGTCCAGATCTCGATGAGCTCCTGGCGACGCTCGTCCTCGGTGATCAGACCACGGTCGAACTGGGTCTGGACCTTGGCGGCCTGCGTCTCGTAGCCCGAGAGGATCTCCTGCTTGCGCGGAGGCGTCACGACGTCCTCGATGGAGACCGTCACGCCGGAGCGGGTGCCCCAGTGGAAGCCGGTGTCCTTGAGGTTGTCGAGCGCGTTGGCGACGTCGACCTTGGAGTAGCGCTCCGCGAGGTCGTTGACGATGACACCCAGCTGCGACTTGCCGATCTGGATGTTGACGTACGGGTAGTCGTCCGGCAGCGCCTCGTTGAAGATCGCCCGACCCAGGGTCGTGTCGAGGATCTCGCCGTCGATGCGGATCTTGACGTGGCTCTGCAGCGAGATCTCGTGACGCTCGAAGGCCATGACGGCCTCGGAGACCGAGCTGAAGGCGCGACCCTCACCGATGTGTCCCGAACGCTCCAGCGTCAGGAAGTACAGACCGATGATCATGTCCTGGGTCGGCATGGTCACGGGGCGACCGTCCGACGGCTTCAGGATGTTGTTGGTCGACAGCATCAGGACGCGGGCCTCGGCCTGGGCCTCGGCGCTCAGCGGCAGGTGCACGGCCATCTGGTCACCGTCGAAGTCGGCGTTGAAGGCCGAGCAGACGAGCGGGTGGATCTGGATGGCCTTGCCCTCGATGAGCTGCGGCTCGAACGCCTGGATGCCCAGACGGTGCAGGGTGGGCGCGCGGTTGAGCAGCACGGGGTGCTCGGTGATGACCTCTTCGAGGACGTCCCACACGACCGGACGTGCACGCTCGACCATGCGCTTGGCGCTCTTGATGTTCTGCGCGTGGTTGAGGTCGACGAGACGCTTCATCACGAACGGCTTGAACAGCTCCAGAGCCATCTGCTTGGGCAGACCGCACTGGTGCAGCTTGAGCTGCGGGCCGACGACGATGACCGAACGGCCCGAGTAGTCGACGCGCTTGCCGAGCAGGTTCTGACGGAAGCGACCCTGCTTGCCCTTGAGCATGTCGGAGATCGACTTGAGCGGACGGTTGCCCGGTCCGGTGACCGGACGACCGCGGCGGCCGTTGTCGAACAGCGAGTCGACGGCCTCCTGCAGCATGCGCTTCTCGTTGTTGACGATGATCTCCGGCGCACCGAGGTCGAGCAGGCGCTTGAGCCGGTTGTTGCGGTTGATCACGCGACGGTACAGATCGTTGAGATCGCTGGTCGCGAAGCGCCCACCGTCGAGCTGGACCATGGGACGCAGCTCCGGCGGGATCACCGGGACGGCGTCGAGGACCATGCCCTCGGGGGCGTTGCTGCTGCCGAGGAACGCGGAGACGACCTTGAGGCGCTTGAGCGCGCGGGTCTTCTTCTGTCCCTTGCCGGTCGCGATGATCTCGCGCAGCGACTCGGCCTCAGCCTCGAGGTCGAAGTCCTGCAGGCGCTTCTGGATCGCTGTGGCGCCCATGTAGCCCTCGAAGTACTTGCCGAAGCGGTACGTCATCTCGCGGTAGAGCAGCTCGTCGCCCTCGAGGTCCTGGACCTTGAGGTTCTTGAAGCGGCTCCAGACCTCGTCGAGGCGGTCGATCTCGCGCTGGGCGCGGTCACGACGCTGCTTGGCCTCGCGCTCGGCGGAGTCCTTGACCTTGCGCTTGGCGTCGGCCTTGGCGCCCTCGTCCTCGAGTGCCTTGAGGTCCTCCTCGAGCTTCTGCATGCGCTCGTTGACCTCGTTGTCACGACGGCTCTCGAGCTGCTGGCGCTCGAGGTCGATCTTGGCCTCGAGGCTCGACAGGTCCTGGTGACGCGCGTCCTCGTCGACCTTGGTGATCATGTAGGCCGCGAAGTAGATGACCTTCTCGAGGTCCTTCGGAGCCAGGTCGAGCAGGTAGCCCAGACGGCTCGGGACACCCTTGAAGTACCAGATGTGCGTGACGGGAGCGGCGAGCTCGATGTGGCCCATGCGCTCACGGCGCACCTTGGACCGCGTGACCTCGACGCCGCAGCGCTCGCAGATGATGCCCTTGAAGCGCACGCGCTTGTACTTGCCGCAGTAGCACTCCCAGTCCCGGGTGGGACCGAAGATCTTCTCGCAGAAGAGTCCGTCGCGCTCGGGCTTGAGCGTGCGGTAGTTGATCGTCTCGGGCTTCTTGACCTCGCCGAACGACCATCCGCGGATGTCGTCGGCGGTCGCGAGACCGATCCGGATTTGATCGAAGAAGTTCACGTCGAGCACGTTGGTCTTCTTTCCCTTTCAGAAGTTCTTGCTGGTGGTGGATTCAGGCTGAGGGTGCGAGGGCCCCGTGCGGGGCCCTCGCGACGTCTCAGACTTCTTCCACGCTGGAGGGCTCGCGCCGGGACAGATCGATGCCGAGCTCTTCGGCGGCACGGAAGAGATCCTCTTCCGCGTCGCGCATCTCGACAGCGGTTCCGTCGCTCGAGAGCACCTCGACGTTGAGACACAGGGACTGCATCTCCTTGACGAGAACCTTGAAGGACTCCGGGATACCCGGCTCCGGCACGTTCTCGCCCTTGACGATGGCTTCGTAGACCTTGACGCGTCCGAGGATGTCGTCGGACTTGATGGTGAGGAGCTCCTGCAGCGCGTACGCCGCTCCGTAGGCCTCGAGGGCCCACACCTCCATCTCGCCGAAACGCTGTCCACCGAACTGCGCCTTGCCGCCCAGGGGCTGCTGCGTGATCATCGAGTAGGGACCCGTGGAACGTGCGTGGATCTTGTCGTCGACCAGGTGGTGCAGCTTGAGCAGGTACATGTAGCCGACCGAGACGGGATCGGGGAACTGCTCGCCGGTACGACCGTCGAAGAGCACCGCCTTGCCGTCACGCTTGACCATGCGCTCGCCGTCCCGGTTGGGGAGCGTCGAGGCCAGCAGGCCCTGGATCTCGTCCTCACGGGCACCGTCGAAGACGGGCGTGGCGACGTTGCTGTCCTTGGGCGCACGGTCAGCACCGATGGCGCGCAGGCGGTCGGCCCACTCGTCCTTCATGTCGGTGATGTCCCAGCCGGTCTTGGCGACCCAGCCCAGGTGCGTCTCCAGCACCTGTCCGACGTTCATTCGACCGGGGACACCGAGCGGGTTGAGCACGATGTCGACGGGCGTGCCGTCCTCCAGGAAAGGCATGTCCTCGATCGGGTTGATCTTGGAGATGACGCCCTTGTTGCCGTGACGGCCGGCCAGCTTGTCGCCGTTGGAGATCTTGCGCTTCTGGGCCACGTAGACGCGGACCAGCTGGTTGACGCCCGGGGACAGCTCGTCACCCTCGGCCGAGTCGAAGACCCGGACGCCGATGACGGTGCCGCTCTCGCCGTGCGGGACCTTGAGCGAGGTGTCGCGCACCTCGCGCGCCTTCTCGCCGAAGATCGCACGGAGCAGACGCTCCTCGGGGGTCAGCTCGGTCTCGCCCTTGGGCGTGACCTTGCCGACCAGGACGTCGCCGTTGCCGACCTCGGCACCGATGCGGATGATGCCACGCTCGTCGAGATCGGCCAGCATCTCCTCGGAGACGTTGGGGATGTCCCGCGTGATCTCCTCGGGGCCCAGCTTGGTGTCGCGAGCATCGACCTCGTGCTCCTCGATGTGGATCGAGGTCAGCAGGTCGTCCTGGACGACGCGCTGGGAGAGGATGATCGCGTCCTCGTAGTTGTGACCCTGCCAGGGCATGAAGGCGACGAGCAGGTTGGTGCCCAGCGCCATCTCGCCCTCGTCGGTGCAGGGACCGTCGGCCAGCGGCGTGCCGACCTCGACCCGCTGCCCGTGCGCCACGAGCGGACGCTGGTTGGTGCAGGTGCCCTGGTTGGAGCGCTTGAACTTGGCCAGGCGGTACGTGAAGTACGAGCCGTCGTCCTGCATGATCTCGATGGCGTCCGCGGACACCTCGTTGACCACACCGGCGACCTTGGCGACCGTGACGTCACCGGCGTCGACGGCGGCACGGAACTCCATGCCGGTGCCGACGAGCGGCGCGTCGTTGCGGATCAGCGGGACGGCCTGACGCTGCATGTTCGAGCCCATGAGGGCGCGGTTGGCATCGTCGTGCTCGAGGAACGGGATCAGCGCGGTCGCGACCGACACCATCTGGCGGGGCGAGACGTCCATGTAGTCGACGTCGGCGGCGGGACGCAGCTCGGCCTCGCCACCCTTCTGACGCACCAGGACCATGTCCTCGGCGAAGGTGCCGTCCTCGCTCAGGATCGAGTTGGCCTGGGCGATGATGAAGCGGTCCTCATCGGTCGCGGTCAGGTAGTCGATCTGCTCGGTGACCTTGTTCTTGACGACCTTGCGGTAGGGCGTCTCGACGAAGCCGAACGAGTTGATCCGTCCGTAGGACGCGAGCGAGCCGATCAGACCGATGTTCGGTCCCTCGGGGGTCTCGATCGGGCACATGCGGCCGTAGTGCGACGGGTGGACGTCGCGGACCTCGTAGCCGGCGCGCTCACGCGACAGACCGCCCGGTCCGAGGGCCGACAGACGACGCTTGTGCGTCAGGCCCGCGAGCGGGTTGTTCTGGTCCATGAACTGCGACAGCTGCGAGGTTCCGAAGAACTCCTTCAGCGCCGCGACGACCGGGCGGATGTTGATCAGGGTCTGCGGCGTGATGGCCTCGACGTCCTGGGTCGTCATGCGCTCGCGGACGACGCGCTCCATGCGGGCCAGGCCCGTGCGGAGCTGGTTCTGGATCAGCTCGCCGACCGTGCGCATCCGACGGTTGCCGAAGTGATCGATGTCGTCGGCCTCGACGATGGTGTCGCCGGCTGCGGTGGCCAGCTCGGTCTCACCGGCGTGCAGGGCCACGATGTACTTGATCGTCGACACGATGTCGTCGATCGTCAGCGTCTGCTGGTCGAACGCCTCGTCGACACCGAGCTTCTTGTTGATCTTGTAGCGACCGACCTTGGCCGTGTCGTAGCGCTTGGCGTTGAAGTAGTAGTTGTCCAGAAGGGTCTGGGCAGCTTCGCGGCTCGGCGGTTCGCCCGGACGCAGCTTGCGGTAGATGTCGAGCAGCGCGTCGTCCTGACCGGTGGTGTTGTCCTTCTCCAGCGTCAGGCGGATCGACTCGTACTGGCCGAACTCCTCGAGGATCTGCGCCTCGGTCCAGCCGAGCGCCTTGAGCAGCACGGTGACGCTCTGCTTGCGCTTGCGGTCGAGACGGACGCCGACCATGTCGCGCTTGTCGATCTCGAACTCGAGCCAGGCACCACGCGAGGGGATGACCTTGGCGGTGTAGATGTCCTTGTCGGACGTCTTGTCGGGCGTGCGCTCGAAGTAGACGCCCGGCGACCGGACGAGCTGCGAGACGACGACACGCTCGGTGCCGTTGATGATGAAGGTGCCCTTGTCGGTCATGAGCGGGAAGTCGCCCATGAAGACCGTCTGGCTCTTGATCTCGCCGGTCTCGTTGTTCATGAACTCGGCGGTGACGAACAGGGGCGCGGCGTAGGTGACGTCGCGGTCCTTGCAGTCGTCGACCGAGTACTTCGGCGGCTCGAAGCGGTGGTCCCGGAACGACAGGCTCATCGTCTCGGAGAAGTCCTCGATCGGGGAGATCTCCTCGAAGATCTCCTCGAGGCCGGACTTCGTGGAGACGTCGGTACGGCCGGCTGCAAGAGCGGCGTCGACGCCTTCCTTCCACTTCTCGTCGCCGATCAGCCAGGCAAAGCTGTCGGTCTGCAGAGCCAGGAGCTCAGGGACCTCGAGGGGTTCTGCGATTTTGGCGAAAGAGATGCGGCGGGGCTGAACAGTTGCAGTGTTGCGCGAGGCGGCCAAGAGGGGTCCTTCCAAGGGCTCGCAGGCGGGTGGCTCGAAGGTCGTGCTGCGCGCACGCCAAACGACCCCGGTCAAGGGGCGCCTTTGCACCCCGATGAGGAGATGGGCAGGACAAGGCGAGCGCGAAAGTTCAGTGTAACCCGCAAGCCACGCCGAAGCAAGGGCGGGTCTTGACAATCAGCGACTCGTCAGGGAGGCTAGTTGGCTTTTGTGTCGCCCTGCGTGGTTTCGCCCGGTGATTCCGGGGAGTTCTCGAGATAGACGATGTCGTCGACGAGCCAGCCGTCGTCGGCCTTGACCATCGTCATCTTGAGCCGCCGCGGGAACGTCGTCGTCTCGTTCGCGTCGCCGACCAGTCGGACCTGGTCGAAGAACAGCAGCACGTCGACCTTGGTGTCGGAGCACTCCTCGCCACAGGCGATCGGCGCGGCGTCCTGGGTCACGCCCTTCATCTGCACCTTGACCTGTGGAGCGATCTCCTCCAGCAGCGGCTGCGCCTCGGCGAACTTCTTGCCGAAGGCCGGGGTCATCAGCGCCTGACGCTCCTGGACGTAGCCGTCGAGCTGGTCGTAGCGGTAGGAGAAGATCGCCTCGGACGCCGTCGCAGCAGCCGAGGTGGCCTGGCGCTGGGCCGTGGCGAGGTCTCCCCCGTCGTCGGTGAAGTCCTGCACGCCGCGGATCGCGAGCAGCGCGCCCAGCACGAGGACGGCGGCGGTGACCAGCGCGGCAGGCACCAGCCAGCGCAGGTCGGCGCGGCCCGGGCGGCCTGTTCCGGCGCCGTCGTCGTCCGCTGCGGCCGCGGGGGCGGGGCGGACCGGCTTGGCGACGGCCGGCGTGCTCCTGCGGGCGGTGGGCACAGAGGGTCGCGTCGGAGCCGATGTCGTGGACGTGTCGAGCGAGACGGCCTGCTCGACAGCAGACGCCTTCTTGGCCGCCGGTGCCTTCTTGATCGGTGTCTTCTTGGCCGGCGCTGCCTTCGCCGTCGCGGGGGCCTTCTTGGCCGGCACCTTCTTGGCGGGCGCCTTCTTGGCGGGGGACTTCTTCACCGGCGCCTTCTTGGCGGGGGCCGAGGCCGGCGCCTCGCCGGCGATGCGCCGACGACGGACGGGTCCGTTGGAGTCGCTCACTGCCCATCACCTCCGGCGGACGGGGTCGAGCTCGGTGTCGGCTCGGTCGCGACCTGGGACTCGACCGTGCCGACGCTCTCGAACCGGGACACCAGCCACTCACCCTTCGTCTTGGCGAACGCGATCTTCCAGCGGAACTCCCGCGGCGCCGTCACGGCAGCCTTGTCGCTGGAGATCGAGGCGTCGAAGGCCACGATCGCCTCGGCCGAGTCGCTGTCGATGCTCTGCACCGCGATGCCGATGACCTTGGCGTCGCCGCTCTTGAGGCTCACCTTGTTCTTGGCGAGGACTTCCTCGGTCGCCTCGGAGTTCGCGAGGAACTCCTTGTAGTAGCCCGGCGTCAGCAGCGTCTTGATCCGCTTGCGGTAGTCCTCGGGCTGGGAGAAGTCGAAGGTGTTCATCGCGACGGCGAAGTCGCTGGCACGCGACGTCACCTGCTCACGGTCTCCCGTCCGGTCGTCCCCGCCGAAGCTCGGCAGGACGACGCCGGCCACGGCCAGCAGCACGCCGAGAGAGGCGAGGACCACCAGGACGCGGATCGTTCGACGTCGGCCAGACCACGAGGTCACTGGGCCGGATCGAGCAGAAGCCACTTCCAGGAGTCCTTTCCGTCTGCCGCAAGTCCTGACGCGGCCGCGGATCGCTGCAGCACCGTCTTCGATGCCTGCCGCGCGATCTTGTTGTCCTTGACCTTACAGTCCACGTCCGTGCTGAACTCGGTGTCGCTGATCGTGCCCTCCGCACGACGCTGACGATAGCCCGACGCGTCGCCACCGTTCTGGGCGAACGAGCACGTCGCCGTCGGGTCGGTGAGGACCAGGCCGAAGGTCGCGTTGTAGTCGCCGGTCTCCTTGCCGTTCTCGACCGCAGGGTCGAGCACCGAGAACGAGCCCTCGAGCAGGTAGGGGTAGAGCACGAAGACGGCCTGCAGCCCCAGCACGTTCTTGCTCAGCGGCTTGTTGGCCGTGACGAGGTCACGCACCGCATTGCTGAGATCCTTGGAGTTCTCGTCGACGACCTTGCGCACCGTGCGGGCACTGACGCTGCCCTTGTCGAGCAGGCGGCGCAGATCGGGGTCGGCGTCGACGAGCGTGTCGGACAGCAGCGCGAGGTTCTTGGAGAACGTCGCCAGCTCGCCCTGCTTGTCGATCTGGGTCTGCAGCACCGTGTCGGAGTCGCGGATCAGCGAGCGGGTCACGTCGATGTTGTCGTCGGCGGTCTGGATGAAGTCCGAGGACGTGTCGAGAATCGTCGCGAGGTCCTTGCCGGTGCCCTCGAAGGCCTGACCGAGCTCGTCGACCACGGTGCGCAGGCTGTCGGTGTTGACCGACTTGACGAGGGAGTTGACGTCGACGAGCAGCGTCGTCGTGTCGATCGGGATCCGGGTGTTGAGGATCGAGATCTCCGAGCCGCGCGTCAGGTAGGGGCCGGAGTTGGCACGCGGCTGCAGGTCGATGAACTGCTCGCCGATGGCCGACTTGTTGGCGACCACCGCCAGCACGTCGCGCGGGATCCTGGGCGCACTGTTCTCGATGTCGATCGTGGCCTGGACGCCGCCCTGCTGGAAGTCCAAGGACCCCACCTTGCCGACCGGGATGCCGCGATAGGTCACCTGGGCGCCGGCGAAGATGCCCCCGGAGTCGGAGAACTGTGCAGTGACCGGGAAGCTGCGGTCGACCACGAGACGATCGAGCTGCGCGTAGCGCCCACCGACGAAAGCGCCGCCGATGACGGTCACGATCGCGAAGATCACGAGCTGGAACTTGGTCAGTCTGGTGATCATCGCGCCATCACCGGCTCCGTGAGAAGTCGCACCACGTCGGACGACGAGGCACTGGCAGCCGGCGCTCGACACGACCCGAGCAGCCCGCAGAGCAGGCCCTTCTGGGTCGGCTCGGTCGGCTTGGGCGTCGGGCTCGAGGTGCCTGACGGCTTGTCGGCGCCGCCACCCAGGGTCGGCAGACCCAGGTCGGGAAGGCTGCCGGAGCCACCGGGGAGCAGACCCGAGATCAGGTCGGCCAGGTCGTCACCGGACAACGGGTCACCCGATGCGGCGGCCGCGTCGGCCGGCGTGCCGGCCAGCGCATCGCCCAGATCGACCCCGAGCAGGTTGCTGAGCTGGTCCGCACTGATGTCGAGGCTGATCGACAGGTTGGCGAAGTCACCGAAGCAGGCGCCCTCCTTGACCGTCGGCGTGTCCTGGCAACGACCGGTGGCCGCGGCCAGGGAGTTGCCGACGAAGCCGTCGGTGAACGGGTAGGACAGCAGGGCCTTGGTGCCGGTGGCGAGGTCGTCTCCGGCAGCAGCCAGGTTCTTGAGCGTCGGAGCCAGCGCCTTGAGGTCGGCCACGGTGTCGTCCTTGGACTCGCGGATGACGTCGGTGGCGACGTTGCTGAGCTTGTCGAGCGACTGGAGCAGGCCGACCAGGTCGTCGCGCTGCTGGTTGACCACCCGGAGTGCATCAGGCAGGTCGTCGAGCGCGCCGGTGATGGCCGACTTCTGGTCGAGCGTCGCGGTCGCCAGACGGTCGACCTTCTCCAGCGAGGTCAGCAGCGCGTCCTTGTTGTCGTCGAGCTGCGTGATGAACGAGGACGTGGAGGCGATGAGCTCCTTGACCTCGGGCTCGTTGCCTCCCAACGCGTTGTTGAGCTCCTTGATGATCGTGTTGGTCTTCTCGAGGCCGCCACCGTTGAACAGCAGCGAGGCGGCACCGAGCACCTCCTCGATCTCGGGGTTACGGCTCGAGCGCTCCAACGGGATCATGTCGCCGTTGCCCAGCGAGCCGATGGCGCCCTGCTCGGGTGGAGCCAGCGAGACGAACTTCTCGCCGAGGAGGCTGGTCTGGCGGATCGTGGCGACGGTGTTGTCGGGCAGCTGGGCATCGCGGTTGACCTTGACGGTCACGAGCGCCGTCCAGCCCTGGAGCTTGATGTCGGTGACCTTGCCGACCGCGATGTCGTTGACCCGGACGGCGCTCTGCGGCACCAGGTCGAGGACGTCCCGGAACTGGATCTTGACCTGGTAGGGCTCACTGCCCACGTCGGCGCCACCGGGCAGCGGCAGCTTGTAGGGCGAGAACCCGCAGCCGCTCAGCACCAGTGCCGAGACGGCGGCGAGGACGCCGACCTTGACGGTCCTGCGCGCGCTCATCGGCCTGCTCCCAGTCCGGCGAGCGAGTCGTAGACCGGGTCGCTCGGCGCCTGCGCGACTGCGGCCGGAGCCTTCGCGGTCGGCTGCTGGGCAGCACCGGCGCGAGGCAGGATGTCGGGCAGCAGGTCGGTCAGCGAGGAGCACAGGCCACCTTCGTCGAGGGTCTCACCGAGAAGGTTGCAGACCAGGCTCGCGGGGTTGTCGAGCGCGCTGAACAGCACCTCGGGGATGTCGGCCCGGGTGTCGAGCGTGCCGGACGTGCTGTTGTAGGCCAGCGAGACGTTGGTCAAGGCCGTCGGCGCGTTGAGCGTGATCTGCTCGAGGTCGTCCTTGTGCTTGGCCAGCAGCTTGGCGAGCGAGGCGATGTTGTCGACGTTGCCGCGCAGCGCGCTGCGGTTCTCCTTGACGAGACCGTTGACGTCGACCAAGGCCTTGCTGAGCGCCTCGAGCGTTGCTGCAAGGTCGTCGCGCTCTCCAGCCAGGACGGTGGAGACCTTGGCCGTGCTGTCGTTGAACGACCGGACAGCCGAGTCGTTGGTCTTGAGCAGGCTCACGAAGTCCTCCACCTCACGCAGGCCGCCGAACAGCTCGTCCTTGTTGTTGGACAGCGTCGTGCTGAGCTTGCCGAAGTTCTTGATCGTCTCGTTGACCTGCGCACCCTGCCCCTTGAACTGGGCGGCGGTGCCGTCGAGGAGCTTGCTGAGCGAGCCCTCCTTGTTGGCACCCTTCGGGCCGAGCGCCACCGAGAGGTCGTCAAGGGACTGGTAGACCGCGTCGAGCTCGATCGGCACGGCGGTGCGGTCGACGGACAGGAAGGCGTTGTCCTTCAGGGTCGGTCCACCGTTGTAGGCGGGAGCCAGCTGGACGAAGCGGTCGCCGACGATCGACGGCGAGACGACGACGGCCTTGACGTCGGCCGGCAGCTTCTGCTTGCCGTCGTAGGCGATCTTGACCCGCACGACGTTGCCGCGCGGCGTCAGCTTCTCGACCTTGCCGACCGGGACACCGAGGATCTTGACGTCCGAGCCCTTGTAGACCGAGTTGGTCTGCTCGAAGTCGACCGTGAGATATCGCTTGCCGTCGCCGTTGTTGAGGAACAGCAGGGCGGCGGCGATCAGGAGCAGGACGACGACGGCCGCCAGCACCTTGGAGAATCCCGCGAATCGCTGGGCCAGCGCGGTCATGGCGTGGCTCCCTTCAGTGCGTCGGCCAGCTGTTCGCCCAGGCCCGAGGCGGAGGTGAGTCCGCCCAGATAGATGTCGAACCACGGCCCGGTGCCGAGCGCGTTGGAGAACACCCGCGTGAATGCCGGGTAGACCCGCAACGCCTCGTCGAGGCTGGCTTCGTTCTTGCGCAGCATGGAGGTGACGACGTCGAGCTGGTCGAGGGCCGGCTTGAGATCGGCCCGCGTGTCCTTGACGAGTCCCCGCAGCTGTGTGGAGATCGACTGGGTCGAGACCAGCAGGCGGTGGATCGAGTCGCGCCGCTCGCTGATCGCGGAGAACAGGACGTCGGAGTCCTTGAACAGCGTGACGAGCTCGTCGTTGCGCGAGTTGAGCACGCCGGAGACCTTCTTGAGGTTGACCAGCAGGGTGTTGATCTGGTCGTCACGCGCGGCGAGGTTGCGTGACAGGTCGGAGACTCCCTGGATCGCTCCACGGAACTCCTCCGGTGTCTGGCTCGAGACCTCGGCGAGCGTGTCGAGCGCGTCGGACAGCTGGGGCACGTCGATCTGGTCGGTCGTGCGGCTGAGGTCGGAGAACGCCTGGACGACGTCGTACGGAGGCGTCGTGCGCTCCATCGGGATCGTGGCGCCCTTGGGCAGCGTGCCATCGCCCTTCGGCGTCAACGCGAGGTACTCCGCGCCCAGCAGCGTCCGGACCCGGATGTCGGCGCCCGTCTCGAGACCAAGCTCGGTGCCCTTGTCGATCTTGAACGTGACACGGACCTTGTTGCCGTCGAGCTCGATGCCCCGCACCTTGCCGACCGACACGCCGGCCACCCGGACCTCGTTGCCGTCCTTGAGGGCGCCGATCTCGGCGAAGTTGGCGTAGTAGGTGTCGCCGCTGCCGATGATCGGCAGCCGGTCGGCACGGAAGGCACCGAGCATCATCAGGGCGATCACGGCGATGCCGATGACACCGATGATCACGGGATTGCGTTCGCGGAAAGGCTTCACTTGTCATACCCCGGCTGGTTGCATCGTGATCCGCCGACCTTCAGGCCGTTGGGGCCGGTGAGGTCGAGCGGGGTCTCGGGCAGGACGGTCACGCCACCGAGCTTGATGGCGGGGATGGTGATGCTGCCGTTGACCTCACAGAGGTAGAAGTTGAACTCGCTGCCCGACGACGCCGCCGTGCCGATCTTGCTGAGCTTGATCGGCAGGATCTGGATCGAGGTCGAGATCGTCTTGAGGTTCTTCTTCGACGACAGGTTCTTGGTCAGGGCCCGCAGCTGCTTGATGTCCTCGGTCAGCGCCGGACGCCCCTGGACCAGCAGGTCGGAGGTCTCGTCGGTGAGGTCGGAGATCGAGTCGACCGAGTCGAGGATCGCGTTGCGGTCGTCCTTGAGCCCGGTGACGAACTGCTGGAGCGTGTCGATCGTGTCGGTCAGCTGCTTGTCGCGGCTGCCGACGGTGTCGAGCACGTCGCTGAGGTTGACGATCACGTCACCGATCAGCTGATCGCGGTCGGCGAGCGTGTTGGTGAGAGACGAGGTGCGGGCCAGCAGGTTCTCGACGTTGCCGCTCTCGCCCTGCAGGGTCTGGACGATCTCGTAGGCGAACTTGTTGGTGTCCTCGGGCGAGAGAGCCTGGAAGACCGGCTTGAAGCCGTTGAGCAGGACGTTGAGGTCGAGTGCCTCCTGCGTCCGCTCCTCGGGGATCGTGCTGCCGGCCGCGAGCACCGACTTGGCACCGTCGGCACCCTGGGTGAGCGCGATGTAGCGCTGTCCGACCAGGTTGCGGAACTTGATCGTCGCGTTGGTGTTGGCCGTCAGGGGAACGTCGGAGTCGACGCCGAAGGTGACGCGAGCCTTGTCACGGTTGACGATCTCGACCTTCTTGACCGAGCCGACGGCCACGCCGGCGATGCGCACGTCATCGCCCTTGGCCATGCCGGTCACGTCGGAGAAGATCGCCTTGTACTCCTTGCGGTCGCCGAACGACCCGTTGCTCAGCGTGAGCGCCAGGATCAGCGTCGAGATGCCGGTGAAGGCGAAGAAGAAGCCGAGCTTGACCGCTGCGGTCATCGACTCCTTGTCGATCTGCTTCACTTCGGGCTCACCTCCGTGCCGCGCAGCATCGGACCGATCAGCAGCGAGCTGACGTCGGGGACGTCAGCGGCCTCCGAGCCGGTCATCGAGGCGATGAGCAGGTCGAGCTGGGCGCGCTCGCCCGCCGAGTCGGTGGAGCCGATGCTCGGACCCACGAGGTCCTGCAGATCCAGGCTCGAGGCCGCCGCACGGTTCTTGGCGAAGTCACCGCCGGGGCCGGAGGTGCCGAACTTGGTGTGGGCGCGCTTGACGCCGACGAGCTTGTAGACGTCGGCCGGGATCGTGAACGGGTTCTCCTGCGAGCTGATGGCCTCCTGCTGCGCGCGACCCTTGTTGATCTCGTTGAGGTCGATGCACGACGGCGACGCGGCGTTGCGGCCCGTGATCTGCGAGCCGTTCTTGGCGCCGGGGTCCTGGCGGGCCGCGTCGAAGGTCGCCTGGCTCGCCGAGAGGTTCTCGTTGGCGCTGTAGGCGTTGGGCTGCTTGATCACCTCGACGTTGATGTGCAGCATGCCGTCACGGAAGGCGCTGTCGAGGCGCGGGATCAGGGTGCTCAACGACTTCAGGAAGCACGGGAACGTCACCGAGTAGTCGGCGACCATCTCCAGGATCGGCCGGCTGTCGCTCGCGAGCTCGACCAGGTCGTCGCCGCTCTCGGTGGTGAACGCGGTCAGCGTGTCGGACAAGCGGGTCCCTTCGTCGAAGAACGCCGCGAGCTGGGCCTTCTTGGCCACGACGGTGTTGCCCGTGACCACGGTGTTGCGGAGCAGCCGGCCGATGTCGGGCATCGCGTCGGCGTAGCCGTCGGCGACCGTGCCGAGCTTGGTCAGGTCGGTGATCAGCTGGGGCACGTCGGGGTTGGTCTTCTGCAGGTAGCTGTTGAGCGTGACCAGCGTCTCGCCGAGCTCGGTGCCCCGTCCCTCGAGCGCCGAGGACACCGCGCTGAGGGTGTAGGACAGGTTGGCCGGGTCGACCGCGTCGAGCAACGGGTAGAGGTCGTTCAGCAGCGTCTCGACCTCGATCGGCACGTTGGCCTTCGTGATCGTGTCGCCTGCCTGCAGCGACGGACCGTCGGTGCCCGCGCCGTCCGGCGGGATCAGGGCGACGTACTTCTCGCCGAACAGCGTCTTGGGGATGAGCTGCGCCGTGACGCCCTTCGGGACGTCGTCGATGAACTTGGGGTTCATGCCGAGCTCGAGCTTGACGCCGTCGCCGTCGGGCTTGACGCTGCGGACCTCGCCGACGATCATGCCGCGCAGCTTGATGTCCGCGTTCTGCGGCAGGTTGACGCCGGTGGTGTCGGTCTTGAGGGTCACGGTGTCGTAGTCGACGAAGGCCTTCGTGAAGAAGGCGTAGGTGACCCACAGGAACAGCAGGACCATGGCCAGGAAGCCGGCGCCGAGGATCTTCAGCGACGTGGGCCGCTCGAGGACAGGGGTACGAGCCATGGGTCAGCCCGCCAATCTCACGGTGACGTTCGTGCCCCAGATCGCCATCGAGGCGAGCAGGTCGACGACGTTGATGGCAACGATCGAGGTTCGGACGGCGAGGCCGACGGCCACACCCACCCCGGCCGGTCCACCGCTGGCGTAGTAGCCGTAGTAGCAGTGGATGAGGATCACGACGATCGCGAAGATCAGGACCTTCGCGAACGACCACAAGACGTCGCTGGGTGGCAAGAAGGTCGTGAAGTAGTGGTCGTAGGTGCCAGAGCTCTGCCCGTTGATCTGGGTGATCGTCAACCTCGTCGCGAAGTAGGACGACAGCAGACCGACGATGTAGAGCGGCACGACGGCGATGAGACCGGCGATCACACGCGTGGTGACCAGGAACGGCAGCGACGGGATCGCCATCGTCTCGAGCGCGTCGACCTCCTCGCTGATGCGCATGGCGCCGAGCTGGGCGGTGAACCCGCAGCCGACCGTCGCAGCCAGGGCGATGCCGGCCACGATCGGCGCGATCTCACGGGTGTTGAAGTAGGCGGACACGAATCCGGTGAGGGCCGCGGTGCCGAGCTGGTCGAGGGCTGCGTAGCCCTGGATGCCGACCTCGGTGCCGGTGAAGAAGCACATCGCGGTGATCACGCCGACGGTGCCGCCGATGACGGCCAGCGAGCCGGAGCCCAGCGTGACCTCGGCGAGGAGACGGACGATCTCCTTGCCGTAGGTGGTGATCGTGCGCGGCACCGAGCGGATGACCCGGATGTAGAAGAGCATCTGGTGGCCGAGGCCGTCCAGGAAGCTGCCGAACTTGCCGGGAACGCTCGTGATAGCGGACAGAGCTGTCTTGTCGGACATCGTCACATCCCCTTCGGCGGGACAAGCTGGATGTAGATCGCCGAGATGAAGAAGTTGACGATGAACAGCAGGGTGAACGTGATGACGACCGCCTCGTTGACCGCGTCACCGACGCCCTTGGGGCCGCCCTTGGCGTTCATTCCCTTGTAGGCGGCGACGATCGCGGCGAGGAAGCCGAAGATGAGGGCCTTGACCATGCCTTGATACATGTCTGGTAGCTGCGCCAGTGCGGTGAACGACGACAGGTAGGCGCCTGGCGTGCCGTCCTGCAGGACGACGTTGAACACGTATCCGCCGGCGACGCCGACGACCGTGACGATGCCGTTGAGGAAGACGGCGACGAGCATGCAGGCGAGCACACGCGGGACGACGAGGCGCTGGATCGGGTCGATGCCCAGGACCATCATCGCGTCGAGCTCTTCACGGATGCGACGGGCGCCGAAGTCGGCGGCGATGGCCGATCCGGCAGCTCCGGCGATCAGGAGCGCACAGGCGATGGGGCCGGCCTCGCGGACGACCGCGAGCACGGCCGCCGAGCCGGTGAACGACTGCGCACCGAACTGCTTGATCAGGCCACCGACCTGCAGGGCGATCACGGCACCGAACGGGATCGCGACGAACGCCGTGGGGACGATCGTGACCTTGACGATGAACCAGGCCTGGAGCAGGAACTCCTTGAGCTGGAACGGCCGCCGGAACAGCGCGACCAGCACGTCCAGCGCGAAGGCGAAGAGGTTGCCGGCAACCCGTGCGGGCCCGGCGACGACAGCTGCGCTCACGCTGTGACAGCCTGTTCGGAGCTGCGCTCGAAGGATCCGGGGGGCGGGGTGACGCCGTTGTCGCGGCACCAGGCTCCGGGCTCGCGCTGGCCGCGGCGCGGACGGCCGTCGGAGGTCTCCAGCTGCATCGGCACCGGCGGCAGCGCGGGCATCGCGATGCCGGCCTCGGAGGCGAGCTCGTCGGCGTCCTTCTCCTCGGACATGCCGATCGGACCGACGGTCTGCGCGTTGAGGAACTGCGCGACGACCGGCTCCTCGGAGGTCAGGAGCATCTCGCGCGGACCGAACATCGCCAGGTGCTTGTGGTAGAGCAGGCCGATGTTGTCAGGGACCCGGCGGGCCGTGTTGATGTCGTGGGTCACGATCAGGAACGTCGCGTCGATCTGCGCGTTCAGGTCGATGAACAGCTGGTTGATGTAGGAGGTACGGACCGGGTCGAGGCCGGAGTCGGGCTCGTCGATCAGCAGGATCTCGGGGTCGAGCACCAGCGCACGGGCCAGACCGGCGCGCTTGCGCATGCCGCCGGAGATCTCGCCGGGCAGCTTGCGCTCGGCGCCGACCAGACCGGTGAGCTCCATCTTGTCCATCACGATGGTGCGGATCTCGGACTCGGACTTCTTGGTGTGCTCGCGCAGCGGGAAGGCGACGTTGTCGTAGAGGTCCATCGAGCCGAACATCGCGCCGTCCTGGAACAGGACGCCGAAGAGCTTGCGGATCTCGTAGAGCTCCTTCTCCTTGCAGTTCGCGATGTCGACGCCCTCGATGAAGACGTGGCCCGAGTTGGGCTTGAGCAGCCCGATCAGGGTCTTCAGGAACACCGACTTGCCGGTGCCCGACGGACCGAGCATCACCGAGATCTCGCCCGCAGGCAGGGTCAACGTGACATCGTTCCAGATCGTCTGGCTACCGAACTTCTTCGTCAGACCTTCGACGACGACTTCAACGCCCACGGACGGCCCCTCCTTGCTTACCGTGGCCCACCGGCTGCTGCCGGCAGAACATGTACATCCTAGGTCGGTGTGACCGTGGACACAGAACATAACGAAGGTTCGCAACCGAGGTTACGAAATCAGGTCAGATTGTGACTCGTGAGTAACACCGAGGGATCTGAGGCAACATACCCCAGGTAACTCCGAGTCACAATCGTGACCCACGCCACGTCAGCCCGCCACCTCAATCGGTCCGGACACGCCAAAGGCGCCCCTCCCGTGAGGGAGGAGCGCCTTCGAGGTGTGGCAGCTAGCCGAGTGTCACTTGACGGTGACGCTGGCGCCGGCGGCCTCGAGGGCCTCCTTGGCCTTGTCGGCAGCTTCCTTGTTGGCCTTCTCGAGGACAGGCTTCGGGGCGCCCTCGACGAGGTCCTTGGCCTCCTTGAGTCCGAGACCGGTGATCGTGCGAACTTCCTTGATGACCTGGATCTTCTTCTCGCCGGCACCCTCGAGGATGACGTCGAACTCGTCCTGCTCGGCGGCGGCTTCGCCACCGGCAGCGCCGCCCGCGGCGGGGGCCGCGGCAACAGCAACAGGAGCGGCCGCGGTGACGTCGAACGTCTCCTCGAACTCCTTGACGAACTCGGAGAGCTCGATGAGGGTCATTTCCTTGAATGCATCCAGCAGGTCGCCGGTGCTGAGCTTCGCCATGGTGGCGTCCTTCCGTTATGAGACCCCGAGGGGGTCCCGATGTGAATCGGGCTTTCAGCCCTCGGTCGTCTCGGCGTCGGCAGACGCTTCGACAGGGGCGGCGTCGGCGGGTGCCTCGGCCGGGGTGACGGCAGCCTCGTCGGCCACGGGGGCCTCCTCGGCGGCAGCGGCGACAGGCTCGGGGCCCGCAGCCAGGATCGACGGGTCGCTCGCGGCCTTCGCCTGCAGGGCACCCAGAACTCGGGCGGCCTGCGACAGCGGGGCGTTGAACAGCGACGCGGCGTTCGAGAGGCTGGCCTTCATGCCACCTGCGAGCTTGGCGAGGAGGACCTCGCGCGACTCGAGGTCGGCCAGCTTCGTGATCTCGTCAGCGGAGAGGATCTTCCCGTCGAGGAAGCCTCCCTTGATGACGAGGGGCGTGTTGGCCTTCGCGAAGTCGCGCAGACTCTTCGCAGCCAGCACCGGATCGCCCTTGATGAAGGCGATCGCGGTCGGACCGACGAGCAGCTCGTTGTCGAGCTCCACACCTGCGTCCTTGGCGGCGATCTTGGTCAGCGTGTTCTTGGCGACGGCATAGTGCACGTCCTCACCGAGCGAGCGCCGCAGTTCCTGCAGCTGCTTGACGGTGAGACCGCGGTACTCGGTGAGAACTGCGCCGCTCGAATCGCGAAAATTGTCCGCGAGCTCGGCAACGGCGGCAATCTTTTCCGCGTTGACCATGGGTCTCCTTCCAGCACATGGGTCCTACGAAGACTGCGACCCCATGTGCGTACACGGGCCCGACACGAAAAAGCGTCCCGGGCACAGGGCCACGGGACGCGGTGATGCTGCATCTGGATCGTGAACCTGCGCGGGCCACCCTCTCGGGCGCTTCGGGCAGCTCCTGAGAGCTACCGGCCAGCGGTCTTCGGCAGTTCCAGAATAGGGCACGGTGACGGGGTGACCAAATCGGTCACCCCGTCACCGTGGTCAGGACGCCATGGCGCCGAGCTGGCTGAGGTCCTTGTCGGTGATCTCGTCGGCGGCCGGCGCCTTGACGTCGATGTCCTCGCCCCACTGGGAGTAGTCGACCTGGATCTTCGATCCGGCCACGTCGGCCGTCATGCGCCGCAGCAGGTTGTCGGACCCGACGTACATGACGTAGGTCAGCGTCTTGGGCATCTGGGCGCTCGCTGCGCCGGGCAGCTCGGAGAAGGCCTTGATCTTGGTGGTGTCGAGCACCACCTCGTAGGGCTGGGCGTCGACTCCGTCGAGCTTCTCGGGGCTGCCCTTCTTCTCGAACGACGTCAGCGCCGCCTCGAACTGCCCGAGCTGCTGGGACGGGTCGAGCTGCTCGGTGATGCTGCCGAACTGCTGGGCGAACGGGTTGCTGTCGTCGTTGAGGTCGATCTTGGCGTACTTGCCGCCGGTCATCTGCCCGAAGTTGAGGTAGAGGATCGAGTCGACCAGGACCATCTTGAGCGACCCCATGCCCGTGGACCCCATGTCCATGGTCAGGTTCATCGAGGTCTCGGCAGCGCTGGCGCCGACCTCGACGTCTCCCTCGGCCTTGATCGACTGCCCACCGACGCCGATGTCCATCACGACATGGCTGGACTTCGCGTCGAGCTGGGCGTCGGTGACCGAGGAGATGAAGTTGGCCTTCGTCAGCTCACCGCCGGTCGAGGACGAGCTGGAGGACGAGGAGGAGTCGGACGACGACCCCTTCGAGGCGGCGCCGTCGTCGCTCCCACCGCACGCAGCGGCTCCGAGGACGAGGACGGCGACAGAGGCAGCAGCGGCAAGCTTCTTCGGGCGCAGGTTCATGGGCACGATCGTAACCTCCTCGACAGGGTGTCTCTAGTCGGCGGTGACGCCGGCGAACGGGTTCTTCGTCGTCAGCTCGTCTCCCGACGGCACGGGGATCTCGTCGGTCTTGCCGTAGTCGAGGTAGTCGCCCGACAGGGCGAAGCCACCGAGCTCGAACGCGGCCCGGCGCAGCAGGCCGTCGTCGTCGACCCAGAAGTCGTAGGTGAACGTGTCGGGCAGCTGGGCCGCCGGGAGGCCCTGGAGCTCGGGGCTGTCGATCTTGGCGGTGTCGACCGTGACACGCAGGTGCTGCGACTCGACCCCGGCGACCGTCTCGGGCTCACCCACCTGCTCGACCGACGTGACCGAGTCGGCGAACGGCTCGAACGAGGCGCTCGGGTCGAGCTGGTCCGCCAGGCTGCCGAGCTGCTGCTCCAGCGCGCCTCCGCCGTCGGTGTCGAGCTCGTAGAACCTGCCGTCCGTCAGCGAGTCGTAGGCGATGAACGTGCGACCGTCGACCACGCGAATGCCGAACCTCTCGCCCGCGGTGTCGGCCCGGAAGTCGATGTCGGACTCCTCGGGGTCCTGGCCGAACACCATGTCGCCCTCGCCGCTGAATCCGCCGGACCCGGTGACCTTCATCGTGATGCTCACCGACCCCTGCTCGCGCATCGCGGCGATCAGGTCGGGCATGAACGAGTCGGGGTCGATCGACCCGGCAGTCGTGTCGGACCCGCTGCACCCGCTGAGGACTCCCAGGACGACAGCTGCACCCACCACGACACGGCTGAGCCTCATCACACCATCCCCCGACAGCAACGACACCGGCCCTGTGCCGATGTCAGTGACATCAGCACAGGGCCGGTGGGACGTGCAGGAGGCTCAGGCCTCGTCGAGCGCGTAGCTCTTGGTGCGGCTCGGGTCGACCGGGATGCCGGGACCGTTGGTCGTGGAGACCGTGATCTTCTTGACGTAGCGACCCTTCGAGCTGGCCGGCTTGAGACGCAGGACCTCGTCGAGCGCGGCGCCGTAGTTCTCGGCGAGCTGCTCGGCGGAGAACGACGCCTTGCCGATCACGAAGTGCAGGTTGGCGTGACGATCGACGCGGAACTCGATCTTGCCGCCCTTGATGTCGCCGACAGCCTTGGCGACGTCGGGGGTGACCGTGCCGGTCTTGGGGTTCGGCATCAGGTTGCGGGGGCCGAGCACGCGACCCAGGCGACCGACCTTGCCCATCATGTCCGGCGTCGCGACGACGGCGTCGAAGTCGAGCCAGCCCTCGTTGACCTTGTCGACCAGCTCGTCGGCACCGACGAAGTCGGCTCCGGCCTCACGAGCAGCTTCGGCGTTGGCGCCGGTGGCGAAGACCAGGACCCGTGCGGTCTTGCCCGTGCCGTGCGGAAGGTTGACGGTGCCGCGCACCATCTGGTCGGCCTTGCGGGGATCGACGCCGAGGCGGATGGAGACGTCCACCGTCGAGTCGTACTTCTTGCTGCCCGACTCCTTGGCCAGGTTGGTGGCCTGGAGCGGCGTGTAGAGGTTGTCCTTGTCGATCTTCTCGGCGACCTCGCGGTACGCCTTGCTGTGCTGTGCCATCTCTGGTGTTCCTTCTGTGTGTGAACCAGTCGTGGTCTGAACGGGCCCAGCCGGCCCTGCCACTAGTGGTGCGGGTGTAGGTGTGTGACGGACCTAGTCCGTCGTGACGCCCATCGAGCGCGCGGTGCCCTCGACGATCTTCATCGCGGCGTCGATGTCGGTCGCGTTGAGGTCGGGCAGCTTGGTCGTGGCGATCTCGCGGATCTGGTCCTTGGAGATCTTGCCGACCTTCTCCTTGTGCGGGATGGCCGACCCCTTCTGCAGACCAGCAGCCTTCTTGATCAGCTCAGCCGCCGGAGGCGTCTTGGTGATGAAGCTGAAGGTGCGGTCCTCGTAGATCGTGATCTCGACCGGCACGACGTTGCCACGCATGGCTTCTGTGGCCGAGTTGTAGGCCTTGCAGAACTCCATGATGTTGACGCCGTGCGGGCCCAGCGCGGTACCGACGGGCGGTGCCGGGTTGGCCATACCGGCCTGCAGCTGCACCTTGACGATGGCTGCGACTTTCTTCTTGGGAGGCATTTCTCGGGTCCTTTATAGATTGTTGCTAGTAGTTCGGTCGGCTCGACGATCGCTTCGCGATCAGACCTTCTGGATCTGGGTGAAGCTGAGCTCGACCGGCGTTTCGCGACCGAAGATCTCCACGAGGGCCTTGACCCTCTGCGCATCGATGTTGATCTCGGTGATGGTCGCGTGCAGCGTGGCGAACGGTCCATCGACGACCATGACGGAGTCGCCGACCTCGAAGTCGGAGAACTCGACCTTGGCGGTCTTCGTCTGCTGCTGATCGGGGGCGTCCGCCGCAGTTGCGACTTCCGCCTCCACTGCCGGGGCGAGCATGCTCTCGACCTCGGCAAGACTGAGGGGGACGGGCTGGTGGGAGTTGCCCACGAAGCCCGTGACCGACGGGGTGTGGCGGACGACGCCCCACGACTCGTCGGTGAGGTCCATGCGGACCAGGACGTAGCCGGGAAGGACGGTGCGCTTGACGAGCTTGCGCTGACCGTTCTTGATCTCGGCGACCTCCTCGGTGGGCACGACGACCTCGAAGATGTAGTCCTCGGCGTTGAGCGAGGTGACGCGGTTCTCGAGGTTCGACTTCACCCGCTTCTCCATGCCGGAGTAGGTGTGGACGACGTACCAGTCGCCAAACTGGCTGTAGAGACGGTCCTTGAACTCCTGGAGCGCGTCGACGACGGGGGCGTCGTCCTCGTCCTCGTCAGCGTCGGCGGAGGCGTCGACCTCGTCGGCCTGCTCCTCGTCGACCTCGGCGTCGTCAGAGCCCTCGGCGTCGTCCGTCGTGTCGACGTCGGCCTCGTCGGCCGGGCTGTCGACCTCGTCGGTCGGCTCCTCGGCGTCAGGCGCGTCGACATCGACGTCCGGGACGTCGGACAGCTCGTCCGTGTCCACGTCGATGTTCTCTTCGTAACCTTGAGTCACAGTGATCCTTTGGCCTTGCAAGTCTGGTGCGGGTGAGTGCTGTCGGGCGGGTGGCTAGGCGAAGATGGCGAACGCAGCCTTGCCGAAGCCGTAGTCGAGTCCGGCCACGATGGCCATCATGACCAGCACGAACACGAGGACCACCCAGAAGTAGTTGACGACCTGCGGACGGGTCGGCCAGACCACCTTGCGGAGCTCGGCGATCACCTGGCGGTAGAACGTGATCGGCGAGGTGCGCTTGCCGGACGTGCCGGCCAGCTCGTGACGATCGCTCACGTGAATCTCCTTGGTCGTGTCATGGTCGTGTTTCGCAGGGCACGAGGGACTTGAACCCCCAACCTTCGGTTTTGGAGACCGATGCTCTGCCAGTTGAGCTAGTGCCCTCAGTCAATTTCATCGAGCCGCCGCCCGGCTTCGGGCATGACGATTCAGAGTGAATATTCACCGGTGGGTCAAGTGTACGTGGTGGCACGTGCCGCCGTCGAACCGAGGCGTGGGGCATCGCCGGTCACGCCCGCGTACGGCGGCTGGCAGGATGGCGGTGTGCCCGACCCGGTCGAAGACTTCCCCGCAGCCAGTGTGGCCCCCGCCCGTTCGATCACGGCGCTGCCGAAGGCGCACCTGCACCTGCACTTCACCGGCTCGATGCGCCACGGCACGCTGCTGGAGCTGGCCGAGCGCGACGGCATCCGGCTGCCGACCTCGCTGACCGAGGAGTGGCCGCCCGAGCTGAGCACGGCCGACGAGAAGGGCTGGTTCCGCTTCCAGCGGCTCTACGACGTCGCCCGCTCCGTGCTGCGCACCGAGGAGGACGTGCGCCGTCTTGTGCTCGAGGCCGCCCTCGACGACGCCGCCGACGGATCGGTCTGGACCGAGATCCAGGTCGACCCCTCGGGCTACGCCGCGCGCTTCGGCACCGTCACCGACTTCACCGACCTGGTCATCGACGCCGTGCGTGACGCGTCGCAACGGGCGGGGATCGGCATGGGCCTGGTGATCGCCGCCAACCGCACCCGGCACCCGCTCGACGCCAGGACGCTCGCGCGCCTGGCGGCGCAGTACGCCGGGCGCGGCGTGATCGGGTTCGGCCTCTCCAACGACGAGCGGCGCGGCGACACCGCGTCGTTCGGTCCCGCGTTCGCGATCGCCGAGCGCGCCGGCCTGGCACTCGTGCCCCACGGCGGTGAGCTGCGCGGCCCCGCCCACGTGACGCAGTGCCTCGACCACCTGCACCCGCACCGGCTGGGCCACGGGGTCAGGGCGGCCGAGAGCGACGCGGTGCTGGGACGGGTCGCCGACAGCGGCGTCGCCCTCGAGGTGTGCCCGACCTCGAACGTCTCGCTGGGTGTCTTCAGCACGCTCGAGGAGGTGCCGATCCGTCCCCTCATGGCGGCTGGCGTCGACGTCGCGCTGGGCGCCGACGACCCCCTGCTCTTCGGCTCACGCCTGGCCGGGCAGTACGCCGTGCTCCGCGCGGCGCAGGGCCTCACCGACGGCGAGCTCGCCGAGCTGGGCCGCATGTCGATCCGCCGGTCGTACGCCCCGAGCGACCTGGTGTCGTCGTCCCTCACGGCCGTCGACTCGTGGCTCACCTCGACCGACGAGGCTCCGAGCGCGTGACGGTGTTCCACCCGCCGGCGCCCAAGGCACCGGGAGCGACCGCCTCGCTCGTCATCGGGATCGTGAGCCTGGTCGGCATCATCGTCGTCGTGCCGGTCGTCATGGGACCGCTCGCGTGGTACCTCGGCGCCTCGGCCCGCCGCGAGGCGCAGCGAGAGCCGACCCGCTGGTCAGGAGCCGGCGAGGCGCGGGCCGGGATGATCCTCGGCATGATCGCGAGCGCCCTGCTGCTCCTGCTGCTGCTCGGGCTGGCCGTCGGCGTCGCCGGCCAGCTGGTCGTCAACGCCTACGACTCCGGCTACGGCTCCTGACCGACCCGGCTGTGGAAGGCTGGGCGCATGAGCGACGACGCACCGAAGTACCCGTCGGAGGAACCGCAGCAGCCCAACTGGGGCTCCGCCTACCCGCCGCCCGCCTCGTCGTACCCGCCGCCGGGCTCGTCGGTGCCGCCCTCCGGATACGGCTACCCACCGGGCTATCCCCCGCAGCCCGGCTCCTACCCACCGGGCTATCCGCCCCCGCCCGGCTACGGCTACCCGGCGTACGGTCCGCAGGCGCCCAAGCATCCGCAGGCCACGACCGCGATGGTGCTGGGCATCGTCGGGGTCGGCGGGGGGATGCTCTGCTACGGCCTGCCGCTGCTCGTGGCGCCCTTCGCCTGGTTCCAGGGGCGACGCGCGATGCGGGACATCGACGCGAGCCAGGGTCAGCTCTCCGGCCGCAGCGAGGCCAAGGCCGGCTTCGTGCTCGGCATCATCGGCACGGTCCTGCTGACCCTCGTCCTGGCCGTCATCACGCTGATCGTGGTGCTCTCGTTCACGGTCGACGACTTCTGGGGTGACGACTCGAGCAGCGGCTCGCGCACCGACTCCGTGGACGCCCTCGCCACCGTGGTCCGGGCGGCCGCGACCTCGTCCGACTAGAGGGAGCAGCCGACGAGCACCGGCTCGTTGACGAGGGTGATGCCGTAGGCGGCGCGGACGCCGTCACGCACCTCGCGGGCGAGGTCGAGCAGCTGCGCGGTCGTGCCGCTGCCCCGGTTGGTCAGCGCGAGCGTGTGCTTGGTCGACAGCGAGACCGCCGACGTGCCGTGGCCCTTGGCGAAGCCCGCGTGGTCGATCAGCCACGCGGCGCTCGTCTTGACCGTGCCGTCGGGCTGGTCGAAGCGGGGCGCCTCGGCGGGCAGGGACGCCGCCTGCTCGGGCGTCAGCAGCGGGTTGGTGAAGAACGAGCCGGCGCTCCACGTGTCGTGGTCAGCGGGGTCGAGCACCATGCCCTTGCCACGACGCAGCCCGAGCACCGCCTCGCGGACCGCCGTGGCAGGAGCACGTCCGCCGACCTCGACGCCCAGCGTGCGGGCGAGCTCTGCGTAGGCGACCGGGACTCCCAGGTCGCCCAGCGCGAGCTGGAACGTCACCGACAGGACCACGTGACGCTGCGGCTCGGCCTTGAACCGGCTGTGCCGGTAGGCGAAGCCGCAGTCGGCCGCGGCGAAGGTGCGGATGCGTCGGTCGTAGCGGTCGTAGGTGCGGACCGACGCGATGGTCTGCGACACCTCCTGGCCGTAGGCCCCGACGTTCTGGACGGGCGTGGCGCCGGTGGAGCCGGGAATGCCCGAGAGCGCCTCGATGCCGATCCAGCCCTCGTCGACGGCCCGGGCGACGAAGGCGTCCCACGGCTCCCCCGCGGCGACCGTCACCATGGCGCCGCTGCACGCGTCGGCGTCGACGGTCACGCCACGGGTCAGCACCCGCACGACGGTGCCGACGACCCCTTCGTCGGACACGACGAGGTTGCTGCCGCCGGCCACGAGGAGCACCGGGTCGCCGCCCTCGTCGGCGATGCGGACGACGTCGACGAGGTGCTCCTCGGTGGTCGCTTCGATCACGGCCCGCGCGGGGCCACCCAGACGCAGCGTCGTCATCTCCGCGAGGTCCATGGCCGCGACGCTAGCAGTGGACTCCGCCCGGGAATGACGAAGGCTCCCACCGGCCGGAGCCGTGGGAGCCGTCGTACGAAGTGCTGGGTTCAGCGCGTCTCGCGGTGCGTCTGGTGGGTCTTGCAGCGCGGGCAGAACTTCTTGAGGTCCATACGATCGGGATCGTTGCGACGGTTCTTCTTCGTGATGTAGTTGCGCTCCTTGCACTCGGTGCAGGCCAAGGTGATCTTGGGGCGAACGTCTGAGCTCTTGCTGGCCACGAGGGTGCCTCTTCTAATCGATGATGCTGGGGTCTTGCCTGTGCAGTCGTGCGGTAGCTGGGGCGGGACTCGAACCCGCGACACCACGATTATGAGTCGTGTGCTCTAACCACCTGAGCTACCCAGCCGCGGGCATGAGATGCCTCATGCCCGACGGACTCTTCGTGTTGCGAGTCCAGAGCCCCTTTACGGAATCGAACCGTAGACCTTTTCCTTACCATGGAAACGCTCTGCCGACTGAGCTAAAGGGGCAAGCCGACAGTCAAAGATACCGGGCCGTCGCCGGGAAGTGAAATCGGGGGTGCCCCTGTCGTGAGGGCGGCATCGACGCGGGCTCGCAGAGGCTGCAAAGACGGCCGACATCGGCTCACGCCGAGGCCGCAGCGAGGCGGGACGGCCACGCCGGTCCCTCGTAGATGAAGCCCGTGTAGCCCTGCACGAGGTCGGCTCCCGCGGCGAGGCGGGCACGGACGTCGTCGGGAGTCGTGACGCCGCCGACCGCGATGATCGCGAGCCGGTCGCCGACCCGCGCACGGAGACGGACGAGCACCTCGGTCGCCCGCTCGCCGAGCACCGGACCGGAGAGTCCCCCGGCTCCCGCGGCGTCGATCGTCGCCCGGGCGGTGAGCAGCGAGTCGGGCCGGGCGATCGTCGTGTTGGTGGCACTGATGCCGTCGAGGCCCAGCTCCAGCGCGAGGTCGGCGACGGCGTCCACGTCGGCGTCGGCGAGGTCGGGCGCGATCTTGACGACGAGCGGCACCCGCCTCGACGGGTTGCGGTCGGCGACCTCCTTGACCGCGGCGAGCAGCGGACGCAGCTCGTCGACGGCCTGCAGGTCGCGCAGGCCCGGGGTGTTGGGCGACGACACGTTGACCACGAGATAGCTCGCGTAGGGCGTCAGCAGCCGAGCGCTCTCGACGTAGTCGGCCACGGCGTCCTGCGGCGCGGTGGCCTTGGTCTTGCCGATGTTGACGCCGATGACGGCGGCGCGGCCGACCTTCGTGCGGCGCAGCCGGTGCAGGCGGGAGGCGACCTCCGCCGCGCCGACGTTGTTGAAGCCCATCCGGTTGATGATCGCGCGATCCTCGACCAGGCGGAACAGGCGCGGCCGGGGGTTGCCGGGCTGCGCCCGGGCCGTGACGGTGCCGATCTCGACGTGGCCGAAGCCCAGCGCCAGGAGTCCCGGGACGGCGTGGGCGTTCTTGTCGAAACCGGCGGCGAGGCCGAACGCGTTCGGGAACTCCACGCCCATGACGGTGCGGGGAGCGTGGGTCTGCGGGAACACCACCCGAGTGACCGGCCGACCGGCGCGGATCGCGGCGAAACCGCGCTCGTGCGCCTTCTCGGGATCCATCGAGCGGAAGACGGCGTCGAAGAAGGCGCGATAGACCACGACGTCAGCGTATCGGTCGGGCGCCGCAGGCGCCGTCCCTGCGGTCATCGGGCCGTGAGGGACGGCGCCAGGTCATCGCCGGGGCAGCACGTGGTCGCCGGGATCCTGGCCGCCGACCACGTGATCGACCACGATGCGGCGCGCCTCGTCGGCGTCGACCCGGCCGAACCAGGTGTCGTCGGGGTGCACGACCAGCACCGGGGCGTTGTTGCACGGGAACAGGCAGCCGGTCTGGGTGACCAGCACGTCGTCGTCGCCCAGACCGAGATCTCCCAACGCGTCGTCGACGGCCGCTGCTGTCGCGTCGGCGCCCTGCGCCTGGCAGCGCGGCCCCCGGCACACCAGCAGGTGTCGCGTGTGGGACGGCACCTCCTGCCACGCAGGTGACGTGAGGCCGGCCTCCCGTCCGGTCACCTCGCTGTCGCCGACGAGGATCGTCGCGCGCCGGTCGCCGGCACGCAGCCAGTGCCCCGCGACCCGCCGCAGCCACGACCGCGCCGGCGAGCGGCCGCCCACCACGACCGGCTCGAGGCGGATCGAGTCGACCCCGGCGTCGGCCAGCCGGTCCAGCTCGGCCACCAGCGAGGGCTCGCCGTGCTGGAGGAACGCGAGGGAGGCACCCGCAGCCTCCGCGCGCCGGTGCAGGACGTCGCGCTGGTTGGCCTCGCGGACGGACATCCCGACGTGGACGATCGCGCTCACCGGTGCCACACCACGTTCCACCGGTCGGCAGCGGCGTGACGGTCGATCGTCGTGCGGACGCCGAAGACGTCGAGGACCAGCGCGGACGAGAGCACCGACTCGACCGGGCCCGCCGCGACGACGTGCCCGCCGCGCATGACGACCAGCCGGTCGCAGAACGCGGCCGCCAGGTCAAGGTCGTGCAGCGCTGCGATCGTCGTGATGCCCAGGTCGCGCACCGTGGTCAGGAAGTCGATCTGGTGGCGCAGGTCGAGGTGGTTGGTCGGCTCGTCGAGCATCAGGAGCGACGGCTCCTGGGCGAGTGACCGCGCCAGCTGGACACGCTGGCGCTCGCCACCCGACAGGGTCTGCCACCGCCGGTCGGCGAGGTCGGCGACGCGGCCCAGCTCCAGCGCCGACTCGACCTGCCGACGTCCCTCGTCGAGCCGACCCGGCCAGCGACCCCGGTGAGGCGTGCGACCCAGCTCCACGACCTGACGGACGGTGAGGTCGAGCGACGTCGACGCGTGCTGCTCCAGCAGGGCGATGCGACGGGCCCGGACCCGCGCCGACCAGGCGTGGACGTCCTCACCGCCGACCTCGACCCGTCCCTGCGAGGGACGCCGCAAGCCGGCCACGACGTGCAGCAGCGACGTCTTGCCCGACCCGTTGGGCCCGATCAGACCGGTGACGCTGCCGGCCGGGAACTCGGCCGAGACCTCGTGCAGGATCGTGAGGTCCTTGACGCCCCAGTCGACGCCCTCGACGACGGTTCTCATGCCTGCCGCCCGTCACGTCGCAGCAGCCAGGCGAACACCGGGGCACCGATCACGGCCGTGACGACACCGATCGGGATCTCCTGACCGGTCACCAGGGACCGGGCGATCGTGTCGGCCCACACCAGGAGGATGGCGCCGGCCACAGCGCTCAACGGCAGGAGCCGGCGGTGCAGCGGGCCCCAGACGATGCGCACGACGTGTGGCACGACGAGCCCGACGAACCCGATGGCTCCCGTGAACGCGACGAGCGAGGCCGTCAGCAGGGCGGTGCCGACCAGCAGGGTCCACCGCGTGGCCGCGATCGAGACGCCCAGCGAGCCCGCCGACGCCTCCCCGAACGCGAAGGCGTCGAGGTCGGACGCGAACGCCATGATCAGCACCACCGCGAGCAGCGCGACGACGCACAGGAACGTCGCCGAGCCCCACCGCACGCCGGCCAGTGAGCCCAGCGTCCAGCTGAGGACCCGCCGGGCAGCGTCGTGGTCGCCGCTCATGATGACGACGAACGACGTGTAGGCGGCGCAGATCTGGCCCACCGCCACGCCGGCGAGCACCGTGCGTCCCGGCGGCAGGGTGCCGGTGCGCCCCGTCGCGAGCAGGAGCACGAGCGCGAGGGCGACCAGCGCACCGGCGAAGGCGCCGACGGTCAGCATCGTGGCGGAGACGAGACCGGCCACGCTGACGCCCAGGACGATCACGCTGACCGCGCCCACCGCGGCTCCCCCGGAGATGCCCAGCAGATAGGGGTCGGCGAGGTCGTTGCGGGTCAACGACTGCAGCACCGCGCCGCAGATCGCCAGGCCCGCACCGGTCGCGGCAGCGGCCAGCACGCGCGGCATCCGCAGCTGCCAGACGATCTGGTCGTCGAGCAGGTCGACGTCGATCCCAGCTCCCAGCCGGCGGAGGACGACCTCGGCCACCGTGCCGACGGGGACCGAGACGGCCCCGATGCCCAGGGCCACGACCATCGTCGCGACGAGCACCAGCGAGAGCAGCGCGATCGGGACGACGGCGCCGGACCGCTGCGCCGGCCGCGGCGGTGCCTGCAGCTGGTGCATCAGCCGCGGTCGAGCGTCGCGAGACCGTCGGCGACTGCCTGCGCCCCGTCGGCCAGTCGCACGCCGGGCGTCGTCTCGGAGAACGGCAGCACCACGAACCGCTCGTCACGGACCGCGTCGAGCGTGCTCAGCACGGGGTCCTTCTGCAGGAAGGCGATCTTGTCGGCGGCGGACGACCAGCTGGCGTCGGCCAGCACGATGACGTCCGGGTCGGTGGCGACGACCTTCTCCCAGCTGACGTCGGCCCAACCGCCCCTCAGGTCGGCGAACACGTTGGTCGCCCCCTCCGCGTCGAGGATCAGCTGGGGTCCTCCTTCGCCCGCGCCGGCGAAGGCGGTCTTGTCACCGGAGTCGAACCAGAAGACGTCGAGCCCCTCGCCGACCCGGTCCCGTTCGAGAGCCGCGAGCTGCTCCTGCTGGTCGGTGCTGATCCGCGAGGCCCGGTCGGGGACGCCGAAGACGTCGCCGACGAGCTCGATCTCCCTCCAGACCGCCTCGAACGAGACGTCCTCGCTCGGCGTGTTGTCGGCGCAGCCGAACAGCGAGGTCAACGACCCGATGCCGAGATCGGCGAGCTCGGACTGCGCGCCGGCGGCCTCACGGTCGAAGGCACTGGCGTAGGAGCCGTAGACGAAGTCGGGCTTCGTCGCGAGCAGGCTCTCGTGGTCCGGGTAATCCTTCGACAGCACCGGCACCGAGTCGTACGCCTCCTGCCACCGCTTCGGCACGGAGTCGTCGAGATAGGCCGTGCCGGCCAGCTGGTCCTCCACCCCCAGGGCGAGGGCCACCTCGGTGGCACCCTGGTTCATCGTCACGGCGCGCTGCGGCCGCGACGTGATCGTCGAGGTGAAGCCGCAGCTCGTGACCTTCACCGGATATCCGGATCGGTCCTCGGCGGCGGCAGCGGTGGGCTCCGGCGCTCCGGCGCACGCCGACAGGCAGAGCGCGGCGAGGGACAGCACGGTGGGAGTCAGACGGGCAGGGGTCAGCAAGGTACGACGGGTCGACGTCATGGGTCTCTCTCGAGTCCGGAGGCTCGTGCGCGAAGCCTGGTGAGCGGGTGACGCAGACGGGTGTCTGCGGCCAGCAGGTCTTCGGACTCGGGGTCAACCGGACGGCGCGCCTTCCCGGACCTCGCGATCCAGTGGCCTCGTGCTCCGCCCGTCGCCCTTACCGCTGCGCGTCAGTCCCGGACTCTCACCGGGTTCCCTGGCTCATCGCTGAGTTGACTGGCTGTCGCAATCTAGCACCCGTGAGCGACGAGTCGCACCGCGCTCTCAGGCGGACGCACACCCCGCTGCCCAGGACGCAGCGAGGTCGGACGCCACGCCGCCATCGACCCGGGAACGGTGCCGCGCCGAGGTCGTCACCGCGAGGTCGTCGACCCACGCCGCCACGGCGCCCGTGTCGATCGCACGACGGACCAGGTCGACGTCCTCGTGCACCGCCATCGCGCGGAACCCGCCGGCCACCGTGTAGGTGGTGCCTCGGATGCCGAGGTTGGCGCCGTGGACGTGGCCGTGCGAACCTCCGGCCAGGCGCACCTCGTAGGCGCGACGCCAGTGGTCGTGGACGACGAGGTCGCGAGCGGCCATCGTGATCGTCCCCAGCACGAGGTCGACGCCTGCTGCGGCGTGCGAGAGCTGCGCCCTCAACCAGTCCCGCGGGACGACGCTGTCCGCGTCGGTCGAGGCCAACCACAGTGATCGGGGATCCGTCGACCGGAGGCAGGCCCAGTCGGCACCCGCCGCCCGGGCCGCGCCGACACCCGGTCTCGGGTGGACGAGCACGTGGGCGCCGGCGCGGCGGGCTGCCCCGGCCGTGTCGTCGGAGCACCCGTTGGCGACCACGATCGTGTCAACCCGCACCCGGTCACCGACCCCCGCAGCAGCGACCTGCACCGAGGCGACGGCGCGCGCGATGGATGCCTCCTCGTCACGGGCCGGGATGACCACGGCGATGCTGCGCACCTCATCCACGGCCGAGCACCTCCAGCCGGAAGTCACGCTCGACGTGCTTCACGAGGGTGACCAGACCCTCGCAGGCCACCACCTCGTCGTGGGCCTCGTCGCCGGTGCACGTCGCCGCCTCGAAGCGGTGGCGCCAGTGCACCAGCACCAGGTGCCCGTCGGGAGCCAACGTGCTCATGACGTGGGCGAGCACCTGCACCCGGGCGGCGGCCGACAGGTAGTAGAGGACCTCCGACAGCACGACCAGGTCGAGGGGCCCGGCCGGCCAGTCGTCAGGCAGGGCGGCTTGGCGAAGGCTGACGTGGGACCCACCGACCCGTTGCCTCGCCAGCGTCAACGGGGCGGCGACGGGATCGGTCGAGATCAGCTCGTCGCATCGAGGCGCCAGCAGCCCGGTGAGCACGCCGATCGAGCAGCCCGGCTCGAAGCCGCGTCGATATCGGTCGCGCGGCAGGCTCGCCACCGTCAGCGCGTACTTGCGCTGCTCGTAGGCCCGCTCGGCCAGCTGCCACGGATCGCTCGACTCGGCGTACATCTGCTCGAAGTACTCGGCGGCGGTCATGCGATCACGACCTCGGGCGCGAACATGGCGTGCTGCAGGAGCGCCCCGTCGACGACTGCCTGGTCGTCGGGCCCGGGACTCAACGGCTGGACCTGCGTCACGAAGGCCGCGAGGGCACGCCGCTTGCGCGCCCGGTCGGACGTGGTGCTGTCGAGCCTGCGCACCGCGCCCCACCACCACTGGTCGTCAGGGACGGTCCACGCCCAGGTCCAGACCGGGTAGCGCCACAGCGGGGTCGCTCCCGCCGTCAGCTCGAGGGCGACCTCGCCCATGGCGTCGTGGTCAGGGTGCCCGTCGGCCTCGAACGGGGCGATGACCAGGTCAGCGTCTGCGACCAGGGGGCGCAGCCGTCGACGCAGCTGCTCGCGCTCGTCGTGCAGGCCGCCGTCGGGCAGCTGCAGCCGCTCGACCTGCGGGTCCTCGACACCCAGGAGCGACAACGCGTGCACCAGCTCGCGCGGACGGCGGAGTCGAAGCTCGTCCGGGGTGATCGCGGTGCTTCCGGGGTGGGACGCCTCGCCGTCGGTGGCGGTGACGAAGACCAGCTCACGATCCCGCTGCCGGGACAACCACGAGCCGATGGCCAGCACCTCGTCGTCGGGATGGGCCGACAGCACCAGGACACGCCCTCCGGGGTCGACCGCCTCGGCCGGTGGCTCCGCCTCCAGCCGCTGCCGCCACGCGTCAGACATCGTCGGCCCGCTCGGATCCCAGCTGCTCCATGTCACGCTCGGCATGGTGCTGGCGCACGAAGACCTGCAGGTCGGCGACGTGCTCGGCGTGTGCACCGTCGAAGGCCAGCGGCCCCGGCCCCGTGGCGCGCCCGACGTGGCTGATGACGCTCTCGACGGCCCCCGCCGTGTGACCCCGCAAGGACAACGCCAGACGTCTCGCCTGGCTGGTGCTCAGGGCTTGTCGGTCGACCAGGTCGGCGGCCGCCTCGAAGGCCAGGTCGGTCGTGTCGAGGGCCGACCGCACGGCGCCGAGGTGAGCCCGGCCGTGCGCGTCCAGACGGGCCGAGCCCCGCTCCAGGGTCGCCGCGACGCCGCGCGCGCCGCCCAACCAGCAGGCGGCGATGCCGATGGCGCCGAGCCAGAAGCCGGGACGGTCGACGTACGCCCCTGCCGGGCCGACCGGCTGGGCCGGGACGTCGTGGAGGTCGAGCGTGACGGTTCCGCAGCGGCTCATGCCCGGGCCGGACCACGAGGGTCCTGCCGCTCCTACCTGCGTCCCGGACCCCACCTCGATGGAGAACAGCCGCGAGCCGTCGGACGTCTCGGCCGTCACCAGCGCATGGGTGACGAGCGAGGCGCCGGAGCAGAAGGCCTTGACCCCGGAGAGCCGCCAGCCGTCCGTGCCCTGCGTCGCCGTCAGGACGGCAGTCGGAGGTTCCGAGGCCCACACGGCCCAGATCTCGCCGGCCCCCGGAGGCGGTGCGCCGAGATCGCCGAGGATCGCGGCAGCGTCGTGGTGGGGCTCGACGAGCTTGGCGAGCGGCAGGTCGATGGCCGAGATCGCGGACATCATCGACCAGCGCCGCAGCGTCTCGCCCGATCCGGGCACCGGCCACAGGTCGCGCGTGTGGGCGCGCAGGTCGTCGTGCGAGATCGGGGGGCGGGAGTGGGAGAGCGACATGATTCCTCGCGGAGGCCGACGAGCCGGCTGCTGCCCAACCGACCTCCACCGTCCCACTGCGTCGCGTCACCGCAACATTTACGGTGACGCGACGCCAGGTGCTACTCGGCCTCGAGCCGGGCCTCAGCCATCGACCGCATCGTGTCGGCGAAGCCGGCATCGTGCTCCAGCAGCTCCCGCACGGCCTCGTCACCGAGTCGCAGCGCCGAGATGGGCGACGAGGCGACGACCGACGCGTTGCGCAGGCGGTGGTTGACCAGGGCGATCTCGCCGAAGACCGCGCCCGGGCCCAGCGTCGCCAGGGTCTCGCCGCCCTTGCGGATCTCCACCGTGCCGTCGAGCACGATGTAGGCCGAGTCGGCGGGCGTGGACTCCATGATGATCGACCAGCCCGACGGGATGTTGACCTGCGTGCCGACCGTCGCGATGCGCTTGACGACCTCCGGGTCGAACCCCGTGACGTGGGTGAGGCGGTCAACGACCTCTGGATCGGCCTTGGGCTTGCGGAGCATGGGAGTTCCCTTCGTCAACGACGCACGGCGCCGGGAGGTGTCGTACGCCACACGGTAGCGACAAATGGCCGCTATTTTGTCTTGAGCGGCCGACGACTCGGCCAACGACCTCGTGGCGGGCTCCCGTCACCTCTGATCGGAGTGACCGTGGCAGCCGTGCACCGCTGGGGCAGTGACTGGTTGCTCGGCCCGCCGGATCAGCCGAGCCGACGGCTGCGTGCGCGCGTGCAGGTCCTGCTCACGGTCCTGCTGATCCTCACGAACGTCATCGGCGCCGGCATCGTCTTCGGGCTGACGTTCCTCATCACGCCGGGCGGCGGCCCGGACTCCACGTACCTCGCGGGACTGGCCATCGCCGTCCCCGTCTATGTCGGCGTCGCCGTGATCGTCGGCGCGAGCCTCGTCACCGTCAGCGCCCTGCGGGCCCTGCGATGGGTCCGCGACGACGACGAGCCGACCGCCGAGGAGCGTCGGATCGCGTTGAGACTCCCCTGGCGCATGACCCTGATCCAGTCGGGCCTGTGGTCGGGCGGCACCGTCGTGTTCACCGTGCTCGCGCTGTCCCTGCAGCCCGAGGCGGCGCTGAGCGCGCTGTTCGCCGTCGGCATCGCCGGTCTCGTGGTGTGCGCGATCGCGTATCTCATCACCGAGTTCGCCCTGCGACCCATTGCGGCGCGGGCGCTGGCCGGGCGGGCCGCGACCGACGAGCTCGGCGCGGGGGTCGAGCGCAAGATGGTCATCTTCTGGTGCCTCGGCACGGCGTCGCCGGTGCTCGGCCTGGTCGTCGCGTCGGTCATCGCGCTGACCCGCGACGACATCGACATCACCCGGCTGGCCTTCGTGATCCTCGGGCTCGCCGCTGTGGTGCTCGTCTTCGGCCTGCTCGTGACGGTGCTCAACGCCCGCTCGATCGTCTCGCCGATCGCCTCGGTGCAGGCCGCCCTCGCCCGGGTCGGCGAGGGCGATCTCGACGTCGAGATCCGCGTCAACGACGGCACCGAGCTCGGCCTGCTGCAGTCGGGCTTCAACGAGATGGTCCAGGGGCTGCGGGAGCGTGAGCAGATCCGCGACCTGTTCGGACGGCACGTGGGCCAGTCGGTGGCGGCAGCCGCGACGACAGGCCAGGTCGAGCTCGGCGGCGAGACGCGACTCGTGTCCGTGCTGATGATCGACCTCGTGGGGTCGACGACGTACGCGACCAACCGGCCGCCCAGCGAGGTCGTCGACATGCTCAACCGGTTCTTCGCGATCATCGTCGAGGAGGTCGACCGCCGCGACGGGCTCGTGAACAAGTTCATGGGTGACGCTGTGCTTGCGATCTTCGGCGCCCCCACCGACCTCGACGACCACGCGGGCGCCGCTCTGTCCGCCGCACGCGTCATCGCCGCCCGCATCGCCGACGAGATGCCCGAGATCGGCGCCGGCATCGGCGTCTCGACCGGCCAGGCCGTGGCCGGCAACGTCGGGGCGCGGTCGCGGTTCGAGTACACCGTCATCGGCGACGCCGTGAACTCCGCGGCCCGGCTCGAGGAGCTCGCCAAGGACGTCGACGGGGGCGTGCTCGCCGCTGCCGCCAGCGTGACCGCTGCCGACCCCGCGGAGCAGCCTCACTGGGTCGAGCACGACTCCACGGTCCTGCGCGGCCGCGACGCCGCGACCGCCACGGCGAGGCTCGCCGACCCGTCCGCCCGCGACTGAGCGACGTTCAGCGACGTGCCGGTTGGCTCGTCCCTGGACGGGTACGCCCTCGGCTCACCCCCCAACCCCCTTGGAGATCCCCATGTCGACCGACGCCATCGTGCTGCTCAAGAACGACCACCAGGAGATCCGCAAGGTCTTCAGCGCCTTCGAGAAGGCAGGTCCCGACGCCCATGTCGCCAAGGGTCAGCTCGTCAACCGGATCATCGAGCTGCTGACCGTCCACACCTACATCGAGAACGAGGTCATGTATCCCCGCGTGCGCGACCTGATGCCCGAGCTCGAGGACGACGTCCTGGAGTCGTACGAGGAGCACCATGTCGCCGACGTGCTGGTCGTCGAGCTCGCCGGCATGAAGCCGGACGCCGAACGCTTCACCGCCAAGACGATGGTGCTGATCGAGAACGTCACGCACCACATGGCCGAGGAGGAGCAGGAGTGGTTCCCGAAGGTGCGTGCAGGGCTCGGGCGCACGACCCTGCAGGAGATCGGTGCGGCCATGATCGAGGCGAAGATGACGGCCCCGCGGCACCCCTCCCAGCCCAGCGCCCTGAAGAAGACGATCGACGCCGTCATCAGCTGAGCCGGCGCGCGGCGAGAGCGGGCCGCCGGATCGTTTGACCCGGCGGCCGGTGGGTACATCGGCGCGATGAAGACGATGCTCGACGCCATCACCTCGACCTCGTTCCTGTTCGCCGAGGTCGCCTCGGGAGCCGGCGGTGCCGTCACCTCGACCCTGAGGCGGCAGCCGCGAACGAGCCGGTCGTGGCTGCAGCCCCAGCGCCACCACGTCGCGGCGGCCGCGCACACGACCCCGTGAGCGGCACCACGAACGACTTCAGGCCGGACGGCCACGACGAGATGCTGGCCAGCGTCCAGCCAAGTGTCGAGGAGGTCGACGCCGAGGTGCGCGCCAAGCTGACCGGACAGTCGGTCGCGAGCATCGCTTCCCAGGCCGAGGACGCCTTCGCGACGATCGGTGTGCAGCTGACGGGCGAGCAGCTCGCGGCCTACGCGGACGCCGTGAGCCGGGGTGCGGCCTTCGCGATCGAGCTGGTCACCGAGAGCTGAGCCGGGACGCGGGCCGCGTCTGCGCTGTCGGCCCGTGCCGTCCAGCTCAGTGCTGCCGCAGTCGCTTGACCAGCTCAGCCTTCTTCTGGTCGGAATAGCTCGACAGGCCCAGCTCCTTGGCGCGCCGGCGCAGGTCCGCGACGGTCCAGTCGTCGTAGGAGCCGGCCTCTCCGCCCTTCGCACCGACGGACGACTTTGATCGTCCCTTCTGCGCTGCGGCGTTGGAGATGCGCGCAGCCTTCTCCTTGGAGGCACCCTCCTTGCGGAGGTCCTCGTACATCTCGGGCTTCTTCAGGCTCGGAGTCTTCTTGTCGGGCATGTCGTCCTCCTGCAGTTCGATTCTCCATGTGGGGTACCCCGGCCTGCGGCAGACATGCGACAGCCTCGACCTCGGTGCTGCGCAGGCCTACGATCACCCCATCGGACGTCGAGGCCGGGAGGCGCCATGACCACGTTCCACACCGTCCTGCTCCAGATGGGCAACAACGTCGGGATCGAGGTGCCGGAGGACGTCGTCCTCGGGTTCGAAGCAGGTCGGCGCGTGCCGGTCACGGTGGAGGTCAACGGCTACGTCTACGCATCGACGATCGCCTCGATGGGTGGCCGCTTCCTCGTGCCGGTGTCGAAGGCCGTGCGGGAGGCTGCCGGCGTCACGGGCGGCGAGGCGTACGACGTCACGCTCGAGCACGACACGTCGACCCGGACGCCCGACGTGCCCGACGACCTCGCTGCGGCCATCGAGGCCGCCGGTGTCCGGCCGGCGTTCGACGCCCTGCCCCCCAGCCGGTCGAAGGAGCACGTGCGCTCGGTGACCGAGGCCAAGGCCGCGGAGACCCGCTCCCGCCGGATCGACAAGGTCGTGGCGTCCCTCACGGCGTGACGACGGGCCGGGCTGCGGACGCTGTTTGTCCCTGCCTCTCGGGGGTACCCGCCGCCTGTCCGGCACCGCGCACCTTGGCAGACCACGCAGCCCGAAGGATCCTGATGGACGCACTCGGCCACTACCTCCGCATCCACCTGACCGGCTCGGCCGGCGGGATCGAGCTCTTCTCGCGCGGCAGCGGCATGCCCGACGAGGAGGCCCGCCGCGTCGTGCTCGGCATCAGGGACGAGCTGGTCGAGGAGCGCGAGCAGCTGCTGTCGATCGCTCATCGGGTCGGTGCACGACCGGCCCCGCTCGCGGCCGTCGCCGCGAAGGTCGGCGAGCGCATCGGTCGCCTCAAGCCCAACGGCCACCTCCTGCACCGCACGCCCCTGACCGACCTGATCGACCTCGAGGCCATGCGCGTGGCGGTCGCCGGCAAGACCGCCGGCTGGGAGGCCCTGCTGTCCGTCGTCGACCAGCACGACGGACTGCCGCTCGACGAGCTCACCGCGCTCCACGAGCAGGCTCTCCGCCAAGGCGAGCAGCTCGCCGAGCTCCACTCCCGTGCCGCAGCGCGGGCCCTCGTCCGTTGACACCCCACCACCGGAAGGTTGACATGAGCACCCACCCGAGCGAGCCGACCGGGACGCCCCGTCCCGGGGATCCCGAGCACCCTCCGACCGACACTGACACCGAGGGCAATCCCGTGACGCCACCCAACCCGGCCGAGCGCTGACGGTCGGCGCACTGGGGCAGCCGACGAGCAGGGTGCTGGACGTGTTTGGGAATCGTCGTCGGGGGTACCCGACGATGCTCCGGGGCCGCACGGGTGCCGCGTTCGAGCTGGACCGGCCCGGACCTGACATGAAGGTTCTGCCATGAACGACCTCCTGAACGACCGCTACGAGCTCGGCGAGGTCGTCGGCGCAGGTGGCATGGGAGCGGTCTACCGCGCCACGGACGTGCGGCTCGGCCGCACCGTCGCGGTCAAGGTGCTGCGGGGAGGTCCGCTCGCCGACGAGACGGCTCGCGCCCGCATGCGCAGCGAGGCTCAGCTCGCCGCGTCCATCCATCACCCCGGCGTCGCGCAGGTCTTCGACTTCGCCGAGGTCAGCTCGTCGCACGAGGGCATGACGTTCATCGTGATGCAGTACGTCGAGGGCCACTCGCTCGCCCAGCTCCTGCGCGACCAGGGTCCGATGGCGCCCGACCAGGTGATGTCGGTCGTGGTGCAGGTGGCCGAGGGCCTCCAGGCCGCCCACGAGGCAGGCATCGTGCACCGCGACCTGAAGCCGGCCAACATCATGCTGACGCCCGCCGGCCGCACCGTGCTGGTCGACTTCGGGATCGCCCGGACGGCGACGAGCGAGCCCCTCACCGACACCGGGTCGCTGCTCGGCACAGCCGACTACATGAGCCCCGAGCAGGCCTCAGGACGCCCGGCGACCCCGCAGTCCGACCTCTACGCCTTGGGCGTCGTCGCGCACACGTGCCTCACCGGCGAGTCGCCGTTCCGCCGCGAGACGCCGGTCGCCACAGCACTGGCTCACCTACAGGACGACCTGCCTGTGATGGAGGTGGCTGCGCCTGCGGCGGTCCGCGAGCTCATCGAGTCGCTGACCGCGAAGGACCCGGCCGCCCGTCCCTCGACGGCAGCTGTCGTGGCGCTGCAGGCGGCCGCGATCGGCGCTGCCTCCACGATCGACCTGCCGCCGACGTTCGAGTTGCCTGCCGTCGCGCACCCTCAGCCCACCGGCGTGATGACGAGCGTCCCGCCGACCGGCGTGATGACGAGCGCCCCCGCGACCGCCCCTGTGCCCGGCCCCGCCGGGTCCCGACGCCGGCCGCTGCTGCTCGTCGCGGCCGCTGCCGCAACCTTGATCGTCGGTCTCGTGGGCGTCAACGCCGTCGGCTCCGAGGACGAGCTGGTCATGCCGGACGTCGTCGGCATGAGCATCGACGATGCCTCGGCCCAGCTGCGTGACGCCGGCATGACAGCACGCCCACGCACCGTCGACGTCGCCGGGCACCGCTCCGGCGACGTCGTGAAGCAGACCCCCGCCGCCGGTTCGATACCGTCCGACGCCGGGACAGTTCGCGTCCTCGTCGCATCGGGGAAGGTGCGGGTGTCGGCCGACGACGTGGTGGGGACGACGTATGCCAAGGCCGCGGCAGCCCTCGAGAAGCTCGGGTTCCAGGTGAGGCGTGACGACGTCGCGCAGCAGGCCGACGCGGGTCAGGTCGTCGCCCTCGACCGGTCGGGGCGGCTGCCCGACGGCAGCACCATCACCTTGTCGGTCGCCGTCGCTCCCGCGGCCGAGTCGAGCGGGTCGACCTCGACCTCCGGCAGCGGATCGAGCACCTCCACCGGCAAGGGCAAGTCCAAGGGCAAGTCGAAGGGCAAGGGCGGCAAGTAGCCGCCTACGAGCGCGACCTGCACCGACCCAGCGGCTCGGACCATCGGGTTTATCCTCTCCCCTTCGGGGTAATCAGCAACGAACTTCAGCCTTCGAAAGGGGCATTCCATGTATTTCGGTGGCTCAATCGCGTTGATCGCGATCGGCGCAGTTCTGTCGTTCGCCGTCCAGGACTCTGTGTCAGGCGTCGACCTCGTCATGGTCGGCTACATCTTCATGGCGGCCGGAGCCCTCGGCATCGTCCTCAGCCTCGTGGCCAACGGGCAGCGCAGCCGCACAGCCCGGCGCGACGAGCTCCCGCCTCGCTGACCACGTCCACGGGCGGGCTGGGCCCTCAGGTCGTCAGGCCCGACCGGACCGACGGCACATAGTCGGCAGGAACCACGGCGACCGGCACGTGGGAGTGCCGCAGCACCCGTGACGCGACGGAGCGGGAACCGATCCGCGGATGTCTGCCGGCGGGGCGACCCATGACCATCAGGGACGCGTGGGTGCCGGCGGCGAGGCAGGACTCGACCAGGTGGCCGCCCTCGACAGCCACGGTGATCGACACCGAGGGGTGAAGGGATCGCCACCTGTCGAGCTCGTCCTCCAGGCGACCCAGGCGCGCCTGTCGTCCGGGGTAGTCGCTGGTCGCGCCTGCCGCCAGCACGACCGACAGGCCGGTCCCGCGGAGCTCTGCGGCCTCCAGGGCGAAGCCGATCTGACCGTCGGCCGGGTGCAAGCCGTCGACGGCGACGAGCACGGGTGCCTCGCGGCTCCCGGGCGGCGTCCCGCGAGGAACCACTACGACCGCTGCCACCGCATGCAGCGCGACGCGCTGCGCGACGTCGGACCAGCCCGTGGAGATTCGCATCGGGTCGTCGGTCCCGATGACCATCCGGCACGCATGCTCGGTCTCCGCGGGCAAGCGCGTTGCGCCGCGCAGTGGCGGCCACCACCTGCGGCGTCACCTCGGTGCTCATGCGCACCGACACGTCGTCGCCCAGCACGTGCATCGTCACCTCGTAGCCGGCGTCGTTGAACACCTGGATCATCGCGTGGTTGATTGGCAGCACGTCGGCCACGAACCACGACGTCCCGGTCCTCCTGGCGTCTCTCGCCGCGCGCTCGAGCAGCAGTGTCGCGATCCCCTGGCCGTGCTCGTCGTCCGCCACGAGGAAGGCGATCTCCGAGGTGGCGGCGTCACACCGCTCGACATCGGCCACGCCCAGGATCTTGCCGTCGCGATCGACGACGAGCGTGGTCACGTCCGGCGACCCGCTGAACAGGTGGCTCAGGTGGCGGTCGACCATGCCCCGTCCGACCGTGAAGAAGCGGGTGTAGAGGTTGTGGACCGACGTCGACTCGAAGAGGGCCCTCAGCGCGGGCTCGTCGTCCTGGGCCAGCCGCCGAACGACGACGGTGCTGCAGTCGAGCAGCAGGGCGACATCGACGTCCACGCCGGCTCCGGTCATGTCGGCAGTCTCGCGCGGTCATAGTGACTCCGCCCGGGCCGGAGGGCCGGAGACGAGGGGACTCATGGCCCTGCGGCGTCCACGCTCTCCCGCCGCAAAAAGATCAAAATCCGTCGCACGCCCTCCCCTGGCCCTACCGTGGATCTCTGACGACGCCGTTCGGGCGTCTTCGTTCGAGGGAGTGCGCATGGCCGTCTGGCGCGCCTACCTCGTGGCGGGGATGCTCACCGTCAGCACCTATGTCCTGGTGCCCCGCGGGTTGGTCAGCGATGCCGTCTTCCTCGTGGTCGGCCTGTCCGCCGTGGTGGCGATCTGCTGGGGCGTCCGCCAGAACGGACCCGCCACGCGGGCCCCCTGGCACTTGTTCGTCGCAGGTCTTCTGTCGTGGGTCGTGGCCGACACGATCTACAGCTGGAACGAGGACGTGCGCGGCGTCGTGCCGTTCCCCTCGATCTCCGACGTCGCCTATCTGGGCGCCTATCCCGTCCTCGCCGCCGGCATCTTCGTGCTCATCCGGCGACGGGGCGCCAGGCTCGACGTCCCGGGCGCCCTCGACAGCGCCATCGTCGTCGCCGGCCTCGGCCTGATCTCGTGGGCCTGGATCGCCGGCCCCATCGTCGCGGCCTCCGACGTGCCCGTCCTCGAGCGGGCGGTCGCGGTGGCCTACCCGATCAGCGACATCCTGCTGCTCACGATGCTGGCTCGGCTCGTCGCTGCATCGCCCGCCTCGTCCGCGGCCTTTCGCCTGCTCGTCGGCGCGGTGTCCGTCCAGATCATCGCCGACACGGCCTGGGCCGCGGCCCCGTCGACGTCGTGGGACTACTCGACGGCGCTCGACCTTCTCTGGCTGGCGTCCTACGTGCTGTGGGGGGCGTCGGCTCTGCACCCCCAGATGGGGAGCCTCGCAGAGCCCGCGGCAGCGGGTCCGGTGGGCTTCACGCGCCGACGCATGGCCGCTCTCAGCAGCGCGGCCTTGCTGCCGCCGGCCACCTTCCTCGTCGCCATGGCCACCGGTCGAACCATCGACGCGCCCGTCGTCGTGGTCGGGGCCATCATCCTGACCTCCCTGGTCCTGGCCCGCATGGCCTACGCCATCAGAGAGGTGAGACTGACTGCACGCCAGCGTGACGACCTGCAGGACGAGCTGTTCCACCAGGCGGCCCACGACCCGCTCACCGGCATGTTCAGCCGGGCCTACATGCTGCGCCTCATCGATGGCGCGTTGTCGCGCGGCAGGTGCGCAGAGCGGTCGACGGGCCTCGTGCTGGTCGACCTCGACCGCTTCACCACGATCAACGACGAGTGGGGACCGGCAACCGGCGACGAGGTGCTGCGCGAGACGGCCCGCCGTATCCGCACTGCCGCGGGCGCCCACCACCCCGTGGCGCGTCTCGGCGACGACCAGTTCGTGGTGCTCGTCGAGACGATCGACGCCGTCGACGAGACGCCCGTCGTCGCGCACGAGATCCTCGGAGCACTGGCCGCGCCCCACGTCGTCAGCGGGAGCACCATCACCACCGCCTGCAGCATCGGCCTGTCGGTCAGCCTCGACATCGGCACCGACGCCGACGGCCTCCTGCACCAGGCCATGATCGCGAGCCACCGCGCCAAGGCGTCCGGCGCGGGGGCCATCGAAGTGTTCGACCACCACATGCGCCGTGAGATCGCCCAACGCGCCGAGGTCGAGGCCGGGCTCCGTGTCGCGATGGACGAAGGCGACCTCGAGCTGCACTACCAATCCGTGATCAGCGTCCGGACCGGCGACATCATCGGCTACGAGGCCTTGGTCCGATGGCGCCGACCCGAGGGCCTCGTCATGCCTGCGGCGTTCATCCCGATCGCCGAGCGGTCCGATCTGATCTGCGAGATCGGCCGATGGGTCCTGCACGAGGCCACCCGCCAGCTCGAGAGCTGGACCACTGCAGATCCTGATGCATTCGGTCACGCCACCGTCGCGGTCAACATCTCAGGTCGCCACCTCGCCGACCACACGATCGTCGACGATGTCGCGCACGTTCTCGACAGGTCCGGCCTCGATGCCTCCCGACTGGTCGTCGAGGTGACGGAGACAGTGATGGTCGATGTCCCTCACGCAGCGGTCCAGCTCGGCGCGCTGCGCGACCTCGGCGTCAGCGTCAGCCTCGATGACTTCGGCACAGGCTTCACCTCGATCGGGCAGCTGCGCGAGCTGCCCATCGACACGCTCAAGATCGACAAGAGCTTCCTCGCATCGACCGATCCCGGCTGGTCGGAGCTTGTCGCCCTGATCACCGCCGCAGCCCACGCCTGCGGCACGCAGGTCGTGGCCGAGGGCGTCGAGCGCCAGGATCAGCACGACGTGCTGGCCGGCCTCGGCTGCGACCTCGCCCAGGGCTATCTCTTCGCGCCGCCGCTCCCGGCAGGTGAGGTTCTCCGGCAAGCGCCGGACCGGATCGGTGACCCCCTCTCGCCCTAGGCTTCGGAAGCGACAGGAGCCGCAGATGTCTCGACAATCCGCCTCGACGACGTGGAACGCCGTGCCCGGCCGTCCGAGCCTGCGGGATGCGGCGCCGTTCGTTGCCGTCGCCGTGCTCGGACTCGGCAGCGTCCTCCTCCCGCCCTACAACCGCAACGGTGGCGAGCCTCTGCTCGTCGTGGCGCTGTTCGTCGTCGCTCTCGGGTTCGTGTGGGTGAGCACCCACCGTGACCACCGCTCCTGGGTCGATCCGGCAGGGCCTCTGGTGTTCCTCGTCGTGCTCGCCCTGGCCCGGGACATCTCCGGTGGGACCACCTCCGGGCTGGCCCCGCTCACGGCACTGCCCATCATGTGGGTGGCCATCACCGGCACACGACGCGACCTCGCGGCAGTGGGCGCCCTCACCGCCACGATCTTCCTGCTGCCCATCCTGCTCGTGGGGGCGCCCGACTATCCCGTCAGCGACTGGCGGCGGGCTCTGCTGTGGACGGCTTTCGCGGCCTTCGTCGCTCCTGTCGTGCAGCGCATGGTCCGTCAGCTGGCGGCCGAGACGATGAAGGAGAAAGCGGCGTCGGCCGAGCTGGAAGGCATCATGCGGGGGGCCCGCTTGAGCAGCATGATCTCCACCGATGCAGCCGGCATCATCCGGTCCTTCAGCAGCGGCGCCGAGGCTCTCCTGGGCTACGGCGCCGATGACCTCGTCGGGGTCGAGACACCCCAGGTCTTCCACGACGCCGCAGAGATCGTCACGGTGGCCGACGAGCTCGGGGTCGAGCCGGGATTCTCGGTGTTCTCCGAGCTGGCTCGTCGCCACGCGCCGAGCCGCATCTGGACCTACGTGCGAGGAGACGGCCGACGCATCTTCGTCCGGCTCGTCGTGACCGAGCTGCTGACGGCCGACGGGCTGGTGACCGGCTACCTGGGCGTCGCGATCGACGCGACGGAGAACGTCGAGTCCCAACGCGCCTTGGCCTTGGCGGAGGCGCGCTGGCGTGTGCTGATGGACCATCTGCCCGAGCTGACGGTCGTCATGCTCGACGAGGACCTCACGATCTCTGTGGTCGCCGGTGCCGGAGCGATGCGACAAGGGCTCGAAGGGGCCGTCGGCAAGCACCTGTCGGCCGTCTCCAACCCCCACAACTTCGAGATCCTGTCGGGCCTCGTGCTCGATGCGATCGACGGCAAGGACGGCGTCGCCGAGCTGCCGTCGTCCCGGACCGGCGACGAGCACGAGGTCTTCGTCACCCCTCTTCCTTCCGAGGGCGGGCGCGGCCGCGCGCTCATCCTCGCCCGCGACGTGAGCCGCGACCGCGAGCGGGAGCGGGTGATCGTCGAGGCCAAGGAGCGAGCCGAGCGACTCTTCACCGATGCACCCCACGGCATCGCTGTGCTGGCCCCGAGCGGCACCTTCCTGCAGGCCAACGCCGCGCTGCTCGCGATGACCGGCCACGACGAGACTCGGCTCCTCGGCTCGAACGTGCTCGACCTCGCGGTCCCGGTCGATGATCGGCTCCAGCGACACCTGTCCGACGCCCGCTCGCGACCGGGTCAGCGCGTCGAGTCGGAGTGCGAGATCCACGGACCCCACGGCAGCCTGCTCCACGTGTCCGTCAGCAGTCGCGTCCTCACGACCGGTGGAGAAGACATCGTCATCACCAACGTCGTCGACATCTCCGAGCGCTACCGCTACGAGCGGCGTCTCGCCCATCTGGCCGATCACGACGCCCTCACCGGCCTGGTCAACCGGCGCCGTTTCGGCGACGAGCTGCAGCGTCACCTCGACCACTGCTCCCGCTACGGCGCCGAAGGGGCCGTCCTCCTGCTCGACCTCGACCACTTCAAGGAGGTCAACGACACCTTGGGCCACAACGCAGGTGACGAGCTGATCGTGTCGACTGCCGCATTGCTGCTCAGCGGCGTGCGGGGATCCGACGTGGTGGCTCGTCTGGGTGGGGACGAGTTCGCCATCCTGCTGACGAAGTCGAACCAGGCCGACGCCTCGGCCGTCGCTCGATCCATCGTGAAACGAGTTCGCGAGCACACCCGGACGCTCGACGGGACGCGCCGACGAGTCACAGCCAGCGTGGGAGTCGCGACGGTCCTGGCGGCCCGCGACCACGGCGGAGACATCCTCGCGCTGGCCGACCTGATGATGTACGACGCGAAGGACGCCGGGCGTGACGGCTTCGCTGTGCTCGAGGAGAGTGGCGGCCGCAAGCCGCGCACCGGCGCACGGCTGGAGTGGAAGGGTCGCATCGAGCGAGCCCTGGAGAATGATGACCTCACCCTGCACCTGCAGCCGATCATGGACCTCCAGACCGACACCGTGCGGACGGCCGAGGTCCTGCTTCGTCTGGCCGACTCCGAGGAGCTCGTCATGCCGTCGCGCTTCCTCTACGTCGCCGAGCGCACAGGACTCATGCCACAGCTCGATGCCCTCGTCGTCCGGCGCAGCGTCGAGCTGCTGAGCCGGCTCCAGGAACGTTCGCCCGGCTTCTCCCTCGAGGTGAACCTCTCGGGTCATTCGATCGGCGACACGCTGATCGAGCACGCCATCACGACGGCCCTGCACGATCACGCGGTCGATCCCCAGACGCTGATCCTCGAGATCACCGAGACTGCGGCCGTGGCCGACATCGAGGCGGCGCGCGCGTTCGCCGAGCGGATGACCGAGCTGGGCTGCAAGTTCGCCCTCGACGACTTCGGTGCCGGTTTCGGTTCGTTCTTCTACCTCAAGCACCTGCTGTTCGACTACGTCAAGATCGACGGCGAGTTCATCACCAGCTGCCATCGCTCGGACGTCGACCGCAGCATCCTGCGGTCGGTCGTGGGGATCGCCCACGACCTCGGCAAGAAGACGGATGCGGAGTTCGTCTCCGAGCCCGCCGTCCTCGACGTCATCCGCGCCGAAGGCGTCGATCTGGCGCAGGGCTACCTCGTCGGAGAGCCCATGCCGTTCGACAACTTCGTGGAGCGCTTCCTCCGTTGAGCACTGCAGCGGTGCCCGGGTCGCCGATCGGCGGCCCGGGCACCGCGGGAATCACGAGCCCAGGAGCCCGTTCATCTCGGAGATCTCCGCAGTTTGGGCCGTCTCGATGGCCTTCGCCAGCGCCACCGCCTCGGCGTTCTTGCCGTCCGCCTGCTCCGCCTTCGCCATCGCGACCGCGCCCTCGTGGTGCTCGACCATCATGGTCAGGAACAGGTCGTCGAACTGCGAGCCGCTCGAGGCCTCGAGGCCGGACATCTGGGCGTCGGTCATCATGCCCTGCATCGAGCCCCCGCTGGAGTGATCCATCCCGGCCATGTCGCCCATGCCGGCGTCATCGGCCGGGACGTCCTTGCCCCAGTCCTTCAACCAGCCCGACATCGTCTCGATCTCGGGATCCTGCGCCGCCTGGATCCGCTTCGCCAGCTCGAGGACGTCGGCGTTCTTCGTGCGGGACGCGGCCATCTCGGCCATCTCGGTGGCCTGCCGGTGGTGCGGGATCATCTCCTGGGCGAACGTGACGTCCGCGTCGTTGAAGTCGCCGCTGCCGGCGCTGTCGTCACTGCTCGAGCACGCGGCGAGGCTCGCCGCGGCCAGGGCGACAAGGGTCGCCACCATGATCTTGATACGCATTGCTCTCCTGTGGTGTGTGTGCTGACATCGATCGGATCGAGGCGCGTCGGCTCGACGCGCCGACCTGTCAGCAGCGCAGGACCGTCGTGCGTTGCAACGGCGAGAGGGACTGATGGGCCACCCGGACGAGACCGAGACGGATCGCCGTCGGAGGGGGCAGCTGCCACAGGACCCGGCGCAGGACCCGCTCCCGCAGCAGCAGGAGCGTTGCGAAGCCGACCAGGAGGGCCAGGCAGATGGCCACGAGACCCTCGCACCCCTCGAGGAGGCCACCGCCGTGCTCACCGTGGCCACCGAGGCCGGCATCACCGCCCGTGTGGCCGACATCCGTGGCGACCGTCATGGTGCTGCCGCCCATGGCAGCCGCGTGCGAGTGGTCTGCACCAGCGGTCGGCATCGAGGCAGCGGGACGCAGCACCAGGCTGTGCATCGCCACTACTCCCACGACGAGCAGCGCGCTCAGGCCGACCAGCAGCCAGGTGCGACGCCTCACGAGGGCACCTCGTCGTCGAAGGCGCCGCGCATCCGCAGGTCACGTCGGGGATCGGCCACCGAGCAGCACGCCGTCAGGCGGACACGACCCGTCAGGGCGCCGACGACCAGGACGGTCATCACCAGCCCGAGGAGCGTCACGACGACATAGGTCATGCGTCGAGGATACGTCGCCGGCGCCTGTTCGGCAGAGCAGATCGTCAATCCTCAGGCAGGCTTCAGTCTGCGATTGCAGCCGATCCGGCAGTGCGCCGACCGATCTCCTGGGCGATGCTGCGGACGGTGCGGCCCACGCCGATCAGCGTCGCCGACGCGGGCCCGGTCCAGTCCCCGTAGCCGACCAGGTGCACGCCCGGGGCCTCGACGGCCTCGGTGCCGATGACCTGCGGGTGCCCGGCGTGACGAGGCAGTCCCAGCGGAGCCAGGTGGGCCAGGCTCGGTCGGAAGCCGGTGCACCACACGATCGTGTCCGCCCGTCGACGCGTCCCGTCGGCCCAGACCGGTCCGTCGGCGCTCAGGTGCTCGAACGGCCCCACCGAGTGAAGGACTCCCCTCGCCCGGGCCTCCAGCACCGACGGCACCATGACGACGTCCCCGAGGCTCGCCACCCCGCCCGGATCGGCGTCGCCCCTCGCGAGGGCTGCGGCTCGATCGGTCGCGATGCCGAACAGCACGCGCCCGTCGACGTCGTCGGGCAGGAAACGGGGCTCGTGCTGGGTGACCCACGTCGTCTCGGCGACGGTCGAGATCTCCGCGAGCAGCTGGGCGCCGGAGTTGCCGCCGCCGACCACGACGACGCTCTGCCCGGCGAACGGCTCCGGCGTCCGGTAGCCCGTCGTGTGGATCTGCGCACCGGCGAAGTCGGCCGCCCCTGGGCAGGCGGGCCAGAACGGCTGCGTCCACGTGCCGGTCGCCGAGACGACGGAGTCTGCCGTCACGTCCCCCGCACTGGTCTCGAGGCGATAGCGGCGCGGCCCGTCCGACCGATGGACGGCAGTGACGCGCACCGGTCGGACCACGTCGAGCCGGTAGCGCTCCTCGTACCTCGTCAGGTAGTCGACGACGTGGTCGGCCGGCGGGAAACCTTCGCTCCAGCGCGGCATCAGCCACCCGGGCAGCGACGAGAACGCCGACGGCGAGAAGAGGGTGAGGGAGTCCCACGCGTGCTGCCACGCGGCACCGGGCTGTTCATCGCCGTCGAGCACGAGGAAGTCGCGACCGGGCGCGAGCCCGGCCCGCTGCAGGTAGTAGCCCGTGGCCAGGCCCGCCTGACCCGCCCCGACGACCACGATCGCGACGTCGCGACCGTCGAGGTCGGTCACTGCGGGGCGCCCCGGAGAAGGTCTGACGGGACGCCCAGCGAGATCAGCTCGGGTGCAGCCGGTGCGTCGCAGCAGCCACCCCCCTGCGCGGACTCGTCGTCGAACAGTCCTGCCCCGCCGCACACGCCGGTGTCGGGCAGGGTCAGCTCGACCCGCGCGGCGGCCTCGTGGTCGCCGGCGATCGCCGCGGCGACCGAGCGTGTCTGCTCGAAGCCGGTCAGCGCCAGGAACGACGTCGCGCGGCCGTAGGACTTCATGCCGACGAGGTAGAACCCCGTCTCGGGCTGCGCGAGCTCGGCGGCGCCGTGGGGATAGACCGTGCCGCAGGAGTGCTCGTTGGGGTCGATCAGTGGAGCGAGCTGCCGCGGCGCCTGCAGGACCGGGTCGAGGTCGAGACGGATCTCCGACAGCATCTGCAGGTCGGGGCGGAAGCCGGTCAGCACCACGACCTCGTCGACGTCACTGACGATCTGCCCGTCGAACGAGGTCAGGGTCAAGCGGTCGTCATCGGCTCGATCGACGCGCGCGGTGCGGAAACCGTGGAGCGTCGCGACCGGGCCTGACTCGACGGCGGCCTGGGCCCGCTGGCCGAGCGCCCCCCGCTCGGGCAGCTCGTCCTGACCGCTGCCGGCGAACGCCTCGCCGACGCTCGCTCGCCGCACGAGCCACGTGACGCGGGTGCCCGCCTCTTCCTTCGCCAGCGCCGTGAGGCCGATCAACGCACTCTTGGCCGAGGCACCGGTGCCTGCGACCACGACGTGCCGCCCGGCGTACCGCTGACGGGTCGAGGCATCGCGCAGGTCGGGGATGTGGTGGCTGATCCGGTCGGCGGCATCGACCTCGCCGATCGCCGCGACGCCGTCGCCACCCAGCGGGTTCGGCCCACCCCAGGTGCCGGACGCGTCGATCACCGCGCGTGCCACGACGTGCTCGTCTCCCGCAGGCGTGCGGACGTGCACCGTGAACGGCGCCTCGTCGCGACCAGAGCTGACGAGGCGGTCGCGCGACTGCCTCGTCACCGCCGTCACGGTCGTCCCGCGGCGGACCACGTCACCCAAGGCGTCGGCCAGCGGCTGCAGATAGCGGCTCACCCACTCGGCACCGGTCGGAAAGCTCGAGGGGTCGGGCGCGGTCCAGCCGGCACCGGACAGCAGCTGCTCCGCCACCGGGTCGACCAGCTCGGACCACGGCGAGAACAGCCGCACGTGCCCCCACTCGCTCACGGCAGAGCCAGGGCCGGGGCCCGACTCCAGCACGACGACCGGGACGTGTCGACTCTGCAGGTGGGCTGCGGCAGCCAGACCGGAGGGCCCGGCTCCGATGACGACGACAGGCAGGTCGGTGGACGGCTCAGACATGTGCGGATCTCCTCGTGACGCGAATGCATCCATGTTCTTCGATGAAGTCGACGATACCTGTCCATCGAAAAATGTCAATGAAAGGGGTAGAGTTGATCCATGGCCTCCACGCTGCCCGTCATCGAGACGACGACCTGCTGCTCGCCCGTCACCGGCGGAGCGATGAGCGCCGACGACGCCATCTCCCTGGCCTCGAAGTTCAAGGCGATCGGCGACCCGACCCGGCTCCGCCTGCTGTCGCTGGTCGCCGCACGCGAGGACGGCGAGGCGTGCGTCTGCGACCTCAACGAGCCGCTCGACCTCTCGCAGCCCACCGTCTCGCACCACCTCAAGATCCTCGTCGACGCGGGGCTCCTCACGCGCACCAAGCGCGGCACGTGGTCCTACTACTCGCTCGTCCCGGGGGCGCTCCCGGCACTCGCCGACACCCTGCGCGACTGACGCAGACGCGCAGCGTCAGGCAGACGGCAGCTCCAGCGAGTCGATGAGGGCCTCGATGCGGGTCCTGATCTCGTCGCGAATAGGGCGGACGGCCTCGATGCCCTGGCCGGCCGGGTCCTCGAGCACCCAGTCCTCGTAGCGCTTGCCCGGGAAGTACGGGCACTCGTCGCCGCATCCCATCGTGATGACGACGTCGGAGGCCACGACGGCTGCCTCAGTGAGCTTCTTGGGCTGTTCGCCGGCGATGTCGATGCCGACCTCGGCCATCGCCTCGACAGCGGTCGGGTTGATCTGGTCTCCGGGCATCGAGCCGGCCGACAGCACGTCGACGCGGTCGCCGGCCAGGGCCGTGAGGAACCCGGCGGCCATCTGGGACCGACCGGCGTTGTGCACGCAGACGAACAGCACGGAGGGGCGATCAGGCATGAGACTCTCCTGGGTGATGGTGAGGCGTCGTCGCCTCGGTGGGATACAGCACGAGCACGAGCACGACGCCGATCGCCGCGCCGACAGCCTGGGCGACGACGAACGCCGGCACTGATGTCGGCGCGATGCCGGCGAAGGTGTCGCTGAACATGCGGCCGACCGACACGGCCGGGTTGGCGAACGACGTGGAGCTGGTGAACCAGTAGGCCGCGCCGATGTAGGCGCCGACGGCAGGGGCAGCGAGCGCCGCGCGACCGGTGCGGACGAGCGAGAAGATCAGCAGCACGAGCCCCGCCGTCGCCACGACCTCGCCCAGCAGATGACCCCAGCTGGCCCGCTCGTTGCCGGAGAACGTCGTGCCGATGTCGAACATCGCGTTGGCCAGCAGGCATCCGGCCACCGCCCCGACCGTCTGGGCCGCGACGTAGGGCCACACGTGAGCGGCCGAGAAGCCCGCCGGGTCACGGCGCGAGAGCCACCAGTCCGTGATCGTCACGACCGGGTTGAAGTGCGCGCCCGAGACGGGCCCCAGCACGAGGATCAGGACGGCCAGGCCGAGCACCGTCGCGGTGCTGTTCTCGAGCAGCTGGATGCCGACGTCGTCCGGCGAGAGCTGCGCGGCCGCGATCCCGGACCCGACCACCACCGTCACCAGCAGCGCCGTGCCGAGCAGCTCGGCGAGCAGCCGGCGGGCCAGTGGCGGCACAGGGGCCGGGGGTGCGGGGTCGTGGGTGGTCACGGACCCATCTTGACTCGACAGCGTTCACTCAGTCAAACTCGACTCAATGAACATTGAGCGACCTTCGCTGGCTCGTCGGGCGGCGCACCACGCGGCGCTGGCCGACGTGGCGCGCCTCGCCGTCGTCGACGCGCTGGCCGCCGGCGACCTCTCGCCCAGCGAGATCCAGGTCAGGCTCGGCCTGCCGTCCAACCTGGTCGCCCACCACCTGAAGGTCCTGCAGGACGTCGGCATCGTCGCCCGGCGCAGGTCGGAGGGCGATCGTCGGCGGACCTACCTGACCCTCACGGACCACTCGGCACTTGGCCCCTATCCTGTCGAGCCGACCCCGGTCGACCGGGTGGTGTTCGTCTGCTCCGCGAACTCCGCGCGGTCACAGCTCGCGGCAGCACTGTGGGCCGCCAACAGCGACGTGCCCGTCGCGTCGGCAGGCACCCGGCCCGCCGAGCAGGTCGCCGCGGGGGCGAGGGCCGCCGCCGACCGGCACGGACTGACCCTCGCGGCGGCCGGACCGCAACGGCTCGCCGACGTCGCCGCGGACGGCGACCTCCTCGTCGCCGTGTGCGACAACGCCTACGAAGAGCTCGGGTCGGCCGTGGCCATCCACTGGTCGATCGCCGACCCGGTGCCGCAGGGCGACGAAGCGGCGTTCGACCTTGCCCACGCCGAGCTCGACCGGCGCATCGGCGTCCTGGCTCCCCGGCTCGCCGCCTCCTGAGCCACTCGCCACCCGCGATTGAGACCCCCGGTCGGGGGTACTCCCCCGTAGCCCTGTCGTGCAACCGGCCGGAGCCCTGCGAGTCACCGAGGATCATCCATGCACGAGCACTCCACCGATGCGACGGCACTAGCGTGCTGACCCCCAAGGGCCGCGGCTCGCTCAGCGAGGTCGTGTTCGAGGCGATGCGCGGCGCGGCACCGTCGTGGCGCCGGGCCCTCCACACGCTGCCCGACACCGACGAGGACCTGCAGATCACCCTGTGGGCCCTCTACGAGATGCACTACCGCGGCTTCGAGGACGTCGACGAGGCGCTCGAGTGGCAGCCGGAGCTCATCGAGCTGCGCCGCTCGCTCGAGACGACCTTCGAGCAGGACCTGCGCGAGCGCATCCCCCACGCGTCACCCGACGGCGAGTTCGCCGAGGCCTTCTTCGGCTTCGTCGCCGACCACGACGGCCCCTCGCTGGCCACGTTCGTGCACCGCGAGGCCGATCACGAGCAGACGCTCGAGCTGCTGCGCATGCGATCGATCTACCACCTCAAGGAGTCCGACCCCAGCGCCTGGCTCGTGCCGCGACTGCCCGATGCGACGAAGGCGGCGCTGATGGAGCTGCAGTTCGACGAGTACGGCTGCGGCGACGTGAACCGTCTGCACGCGCGGATGTTCGCCCGGGGCATGGACGACTGCGGGCTGCGTCCGGAGTACGGCGCCTACATCGACGACGTGCCGCTGGAGGTGCTGGAGGAGAACAACGCGATGTCGCTGTTCGGGCTCAACCGCCGCCTGCGCGGCGCCGCCCTCGGCCACCTCGCCGCGTTCGAGGTCACCAGCAGCCTGCCGTCACGACGCATGGCGCAGGGCCTCGGCCGACTCGGCCTGGCTCCGTCGATGATCGACTACTACGCCGAGCACGTCGAGGCCGATGCCGTGCACGAGCAGCTGGCCGTCCGGACCATCTGCGGATCCCTCCTGGCCGAGGAGCCGGCGCAGCGCGACGAGATCTTCTTCGGCGCCGCGACCTGCCTCGACCTCGAGGACCGCTTCGCCCGCCGGATGCTCCAGACGTGGGCCGCATGACGTCCCCCGACGAGGCTGGGCGGCAGGAGCGACCCGAGCAGCCCGACGTCATCCTCTGCGCCGACGGCCCGATGCTCGTCCGCGGCGATCACGTCGTGCAGGACGCCGACGGCGGCCTGCACCGCACGACCCGCCCGATCAGCGCGATCTGCCGGTGCGGCAAGTCCGGCGTGCCGCCGTGGTGCGACGCCACGCACAAGGTGATCCCGCGCCGCTCGGCCTGATCCTCGACGCGGCTAGCGCTGCAGGCGGGCGAGCACGCCCCGCTCGAACTGCCTGGTCTCGACCACCCGCATGTCCGACCCGAGCCCGCTCTCGAGGTACGCCCCCAGCGCCTCGACCTGCTCCGGAGTGCCCAGCTGGAGGACGGCCGCGCCGCTCGCTGCGAGGTGCCCGTCGATCACGGCGCACGCGATCCGTGCGAGGTCGAGTCCGTCATCACCCCCGTCGATCGCGATGGACGGGTCCTCCGGAAACGCGTCGATGCCCGACGAGGGCACCCAGGGCGGATCGGCGATGATCAGGCCGAAGACCTCGCCGGGCGCCACCACCTCGTCGATGCGGCCCTCTCTCACCTCGACCCGCGCGCCGAGACCGGCAGCCTCGACGTTGTGACGGGCCAGGTCACAGGCGGCCGGGTTGAGGTCGACCATCACGAGCGCACGCTCAGTGGCGGCGACCGCCGCCAGACCGATGTGCCCGGCACCGGCGAAGAGCTCGAGCACGGGCCCGGGTGGCGCGCCGTCCAGGAGATCGACCGCCCAGCGTGACTGTGCGATCGTCCACGCCCGGGGCACCAGGACGCGGTCGTCGAAGGCGATCTGGAGACCACCGAACTCGACGACCGACGCCGGTGACGACTGGCGATCCATGGTGCGCCTCTCTCGGACGGGGCAGACGACCCGGCTCCCCTTCGATCTACCCGCCGCGCGGGACGGGAAACCGACCACCCCCGACTGATCAACGCATAGCCACAAGGCAATTACCTATAGGTCTTAGTTTTGGGGTACGGTGGCGCCATGGACGTTCCCGACATTTCGACAGTGCGCAGCGCCTTCGTCAACAGCTCACGGAGCAAGGCGGCGTCGATGACGCCCCCGGCCTCGTGGCCGCCACCGCACGCGGACGAGCTCGACTTCGTCGGCTGGGTCGACCCGAAGGCACCGCGCCGCGCCTACCTGGCGGTCGCCCCCGTCGACGACGACGTCATCGCGATCGAGCTGCGCCTGCCCAGCAGCCCGCCACCGCGCCGTCAGAGCATGTGCGACCTGTGCCAGACCGCCGAGGCGCCGGCCGGCTCGCTGCTGATGGTCGCCCCACGTGCTGGCGCCCGTGGCAAGAACGGCGACTCGGTGGGGCTCTACGTCTGCGCCGACTTCGCGTGCTCGCTGCGGGCCCGCCGCCCCCTCAAGGCGCACGAGACATCGGTGTCCGGGCTGCCCGACACCCGGGTCGAGGCGCTCGTCGAGCGCGTCGTCGGGTTCGTCGAGCGGGTCAGGGCCTAGCGATGGCGCGAGCAGGACTGACGACGGAGCGGGTGGCCCGCGCGGGCGCGGACCTGGCCGACGAGATCGGCCTCGAGCGCGTGACCCTGTCCGAGGTCGCGCGCCGGTTCGAGGTCAAGGTGCCGAGCCTCTACTCGCACGTGCGCAGCTCGGACGACCTGCGCGCCCAGATCGCGCTGATCGCTCTCCAGGAGATGGCCGACCTGGCGGCGTCAGCCGTTGCGGGCCGCTCCGGCCAGCAGGCGCTCGTCGCGCTCGGCCACGTCTACCGCGACTACGGCCGGGACTTCCCCGGCCGCTACGACGCGACGCAGGTGCGGCTCGACGCCGAGACCGCCGCCGCCAGCGCCGGTCCCCGCCACGCGTCGATGCTGCGAGCGGTCCTGCGCGCCTACGACCTCTCCGAGGACGAGCAGACCCACGCCGCGCGCCTGCTCGGCAGCGTGTTCCACGGCTTCGTCAGCCTCGAGCGCTCGGGCGGGTTCGCCCACAGCACCCCCGCGCCGCAGCAGTCGTGGGAGCACATCCTCGACTCGCTCGACGCGATGCTGCGCAGCTGGTCGGCCCGTCACGACTGACCGGGCCGACCAGCTGCGATCAGGCCTTGTCCTGCATGCTCGAGCGCGCCGGGTTGCCCTGCTGCGCGGCCTTCGGGTCCTTCTCGTCCTGCTTGTCGCGGACGCCGGCCTCGACCTTGGCGCCGAGGTCTGCATCGACGTTGCGCCAGTACTCGAACGCGCGGACCAGGATCGGCTCGCTCACCCCGTTGAGCAGGTGGCCGACGATGTTCTGCACCAGCCGGTCGCGTGCGTCGTCGTCCATGACGTCGCGGACCAAGGTTCCGGCCTGGCTCCAGTCGTCGTCGTCAGGCCGGAGCGTGTACGCCGAACGCACCATCTCGCCGTCGGAGTGCCACCTGCCCCCGTCGTCGGTGCGACTCGGGTCGGCGGCCGGGCCTCCGTAGGAGTTGGGGGCGTAGACCGGGTCGGTCGCGTTCTGCACCCGCATCGCGCCGTCCTTCTGGTAGTTGTGCACGGGCGACCTGGGGGCGTTGACCGGGATCTGCTTGTAGTTCACGCCCAGCCGGGCACGGTGGGCGTCGGCATAGCTGAAGCCGCGCGCGAGCAGCATCTTGTCGGGCGAGAGACCTGTGCCCGGCACGACGTTGTTTGGCTCGAACGCCGCCTGCTCGATCTCGGTGTGGTAGTCGGTGACGTTGCGGTTCAACGTCAGCCTGCCGACCTCCTGGAGGGGGTACTCGGAGTGCGGCCACACCTTCGTCAGGTCGAACGGGTTGATCCGATAGGTCTTCGCGTCCTCGAACGGCATGACCTGCACGTGGAGCGTCCAGCTCGGGTGCTCCCCGGAGTCGATGTGCTCGAACAGGTCGCGCTGGTGGTAGTCGGTGTCGGCAGACGCCATCTGGTCGGCCTCGTCCTGCGTGAAGGTCTCGATGCCCTGGTCCGTCTTGAAGTGGTACTTGACCCAGACCTGCTCGCCGTCGGCATTGATCCAGGAGTACGTGTGGCTGGAGTAGCCGTTCATGTGGCGCCACGTGCGCGGGATGCCCCGGTCGCCCATCAGCCACGTCACCTGGTGGGCGGACTCGGGCACGAGCGTCCAGAAGTCCCACTGCATGTCGTGGTCGCGCAGGTTGTTGTCGAGGCGCCGCTTCTGCGAGCGGATGAAGTGCTGGAACTTCATGGGGTCGCGGATGAAGAAGACCGGCGTGTTGTTGCCGACCATGTCCCAGTTGCCCTCGGTCGTGAAGAACTTCAGCGAGAAGCCGCGGGGGTCGCGCCACGTGTCGGGGCTGCCTCGCTCGCCGGCGACGGTCGAGAACCGGGCGAGCACCTCGGTCGAGGTCCCGGGCTGGAACACGGCGGCTCGGGTGAGCTCGGTGACGTCGTGCGTGACCTCGAACGTGCCGAAGGCGCCGCCACCCTTGGCGTGCGGCTGCCGCTCCGGGATCCGCTCGCGGTTGAAGTTGGCCATCTGCTCGATCAGGTAGTGGTCCTGCAGGAGCAGCGGGCCGTCCGGGCCCACCGAGAGCGAGTACTCGTCGCTCGCGACGGGGATGCCCGCATCGGTCGTGGTCGGTTGCTGGTCGTGGTCGCTCATGCGAGATTCCCTGCCTGTCGGATGCCCGTGGACGTCGTACGCCCGGGCAGTACCCACATGTCCGCCGGCCAAAGCCCGGGGATCAGGTCATCCGCTGACCGTCACTCCTGACCAGGCTGCGAGTTCGACTCCCGCTGCACGACGATCGCCTCGGCGACGGCATAGAGGCGGCGGTTCTCGTGCTGGGAGATCCGCTTGAGGAAGTCGAAGGCGGCGTCGGCGCCGATGTCGAACTTCTGCATCAGGATGCCCTGCGCCTGACCGATCGTGGTCCGCGACTCGAGCGCCGTCTCGAGGCCCTCGACCTTCTCGGCCGCCGCGAAGGCCGCCGTGGCGTGGGCGGCCAGCATCTCGGCGACGGCCGCGTCCTCGGTGGTGAACGCCTGGGCGCGGTCGGCATAGATGTTGAGCGATCCGTAGCCGCGGCCCCGCGAGGCCAGCCGCACGCCGACGGCGCTGCGGATGCCGATCTTGGCGGCCGCGGGCCCCCACTGAGTCCACCGCTCGTCGTGCTCGACGTCGTTGGTCAGGTAGGTCGCCTGCCCGGTGATCGCGTCGAGGCACGGGCCCTCGTCGAACCTGATCTGCAGCTGGTGCGCCTCGTCGACCCGGGGCGAGGTCGCCGCCGGGGTCTCGAAGCGGGAGCGGCTCCGCATGAGCAGGATGCCTGCGTCGTCGGCGTCGAGCACCCGGCGCGCGTAGTGGCTGACCCGCTCGAGCATCGCCGCAGGCGTGCCCTCCTGCTCGAGCTCCAGCGACATCTCGGCGAGCATCCGATGAACGTCCACGATCACTCCCACCTCGTCTCGACCGACCGGGCCTGGTCTGACCTGCAGTTTAGTCGCCTCGCGACGCCTCGTGTTTCACACCAGCCACAGCGGGTACATCGAAGGTGCCCGGCCGAGTCACTCACGCAGTGAATCCCCTCGGCCGGCCAACAACGAAATGGAGATGCCATGTCCTTACTACTCTGGCTCGCAGCGGTCGTCCTCGTGGTGGCCGGGATCGTGACCCTCATCGGGGGAAGCGTCCTGTGGGGAATCATCCTCATCGTCCTCGGCCTCGCCGTCGGACCTGGTGGATGGAGCATCTTCAACCGCGGAGGCGCCCGAGCCTAGGCGCACCGCCCCACCACGCAGGGCCCCGACCACCTCACCGAGGTGGTCGGGGCCCTCGTACGTCCGGGGCAGGATCGGAGAAACCCGGTCAGAGGGCGCGGACGACCGCCGCGATGCCGGCGCGAGACCTCACGTCGAGCGCCGCGAACAGCGCCTTCACGTGCTTCTCCACCGTCTTGTCGGTGATCGACAGGCGCTGGGCGATCTCGCGGTTGCCCAGCCCGTCCGCGACGAGCCGGGCGATCTCGACCTGGCGCGGGGTCAGGGCGACGGACGACCGGCCTGCGACCGTGAACGACGTCCGCGCCCCGATGCCGACGCGCGTCTCGGCGCCGAGCGTCGCGAGCACCGCAGCGACGTGCGACTCGACCGTCTTCTCGGCGAGGAACATCCGCTCGGCGATCTCCTTGTTGCGCATGCCCGCTGCGGCCAGGCGCGCCACGACCCGGGTCTGCGCGGGCAGCGCGTCCCAGCCCAGCCCCGCGAACAGCCGGAGCGTCGACTCCTCGCTGCCGGGCTCCCGGCCCGCCCACACCCGGACGGCGGCGAGGCCCTCCCCCGCGACGAGCCGCGTCAGCTCCTCGACGTCCGCCGGGCTGGTGGGCAGCGCGGCCAGGTCGGCGAAGGCGCGCTCGCGGGTGAGATACATCTGCGCGTGCGGCCCCGCGTCCGGCGCGCCGGCGTCCTCGAAGGCGGCCAGTCGAGCCTGTGACCGCTCGACCGCGGCGCCGCAGAACGATCCAGGCTCGACCCCGTACGACTCCGACCGCCGCAGGTGCCGTCGGGCGTCGTCGACCCGGCCGAGCAGCAGGCACGACTCGACCGCGAGGTCGCCCGCGTGGCAACGGCTCACGACCGGCAGCAGCCGCAGGTCGTCGCCGACGGCCTCCAGGGTCTCGATCGCCAGGTCCGGCCGCGGGATCGTCGAGAGGGCGAGCCCCGTCAGCGCCAGGGTCATCCCCGAGAGCTGGTCAGCAGGTCGCGGGATGAGCTCGCGCACCCGCTCGGCGCCCGACAGGACGTTGTCCGCATCGCCCCTGACCCCTGCGACGAGCGCGGTGTGGCAGGCGATCACGGCCTCCCCGATCGGCCAGTCACCCACCTCGTCCACCAGCCACGACAGCTCCGCCTCGGCCTCGTCGACCAGCCCGAGGAACGCCAGCACCCGGATCCGCGTGATGCGCACCCAGGGGACGAAGGGATCGCCCGCACCGGTCCCCGACAGCACCCGCTGGCTGATCGACACGGCACGCTCGAGCAGGCCTGCCGAGTAGGCCGTCTCCGTCATCAGATATCCGACCAGCCCCGACACCGGCGACCGCGGGTCGACCAGCGTCTCGTCCACGGGCACGACCACACACCCCTCGCACTCGACCTGCACGAGTGACCGCAGGGCCGACCTCAGAGCCGATCGGTCCGCCGACTGCTCCGGCCCGGCCTCGGCGACCTGGCGCACACAGGCTTCGTAGTCGGCGGCCGCGAACGACCACAGCGCCCCGGCGAGCACGTCGTCCGCTGCTCCACGCGCCAGCGCCTCACGAGACGGCTCCACCAGACCGCGAAAGGCCATGGCCACGGACTCGACGACCCCCTCGCGCACGCCGAGAACGTAGCACCGATCACGCGCGCCGGCCCGCCATTCCAGCAGTCTGCGACTCTGGAGCATGGACACCGACGATCTCCGGGCCCAGTTCTCCGAAGCGGCCCGAGCGATGAGCAGCGCCGACGGTGTCGGGGCGCCCCTTCACTCGGCGGTCGCGAGCGCCATCACGATCGTGCCCCATGACCTCTCGGCGCGCTCAACGTCTACTCCGCCGAACCGTCCGCGTTCGACGACACCGACCGGTCGCTGAGGCTGGGTCTGGCTGCGCACGTCGCCGTGGCCCTCGCGTCGGCCCAGCACTACGCCTCGCTCGAGGGCGCCCTCGCATCGCGTGCCCTGATCGGTCAGGCCGAGGGGATGCTGATGCAGCGCTACGGCCTCGACGGGCGCCAGGCCTTCAGCGTGCTCGTGCGCATGTCGCAGCACGGCACGCAGAAGCTGAGGGACGTGGCGGCCGACCTGGTCAAGGACGGGATCCCGCCCGGTCCGTCCGCCTGACCACACCCTCTCGTCAGACCCGTCTCGTCAGACCAGTCTCGTCACACCCGGAGGTCGGCACCGCGGAGGACCGCCTCGAGGGAGGCAGCGAGGATGTCGAGGCCGGTGTGCAGCTCGTCCTCGCTGATCGTCAGCGGCGGGGCGATCCGGAAGATGCCGCCCATCCCGGGCAGCTGGACGATGTTCATGTGCAGACCGCGATCGAGGCACGCCGCCGTCACGGCCTGGCCCAGGGCGTCGGCCGGAGCCTTGCTGGCCTTGTCGGTCACCAGCTCGATGCCGCGCAGCAGCCCGCGTCCGCGCACGTCGCCCACGACGTCGAACGAGTCCCGGAGGCCAAGCAGCCGCTCCTCGAGCTGATGGCCGAGCCGCTCGGCTCGATCCACCAGCTGTTCGCGCTCGATGACGTCGAGCACCGTGAGGGCCACGGTCGCGGCGAGCGGGTCGGACACGTGGGTCGTGAAGAACAGGAAGCCGCGGTCGTGGCACTCCTGCTCGATCTCGGCGCTCGTCATGACCGCCGCCACCGGCAGTCCCGCTCCCAGCGTCTTCGAGAGCGTCAGCAGGTCAGGGACGACCCCCTCGCGCTCGAAGGCGTACATCAGGCCGGTCCGTCCCAGGCCCGTCTGCGCCTCGTCGAGGATCAGCAGCATGCCCCGCTCGGTGCACATCTCCTGCAGACGCGTCAGGTAGCCGGGCGGCGGCTCGATGATGCCGCCGGACGACAGGATCGGCTCGACCAGGCAGGCCGCCAGGCTGCCGCTCGACTGCTGGTCGACGAGGCCGAAGCCGTAGCGCAGCTCGGACTCCCAGTCGTAGGAGCCGTCAGCGTGCCGGAACGGCGACCGGTACGCGTTGGGGGTCGGCAGGGTGAGGTTGCCCGGCACCGGGGGGCCGTAGCCCTTGCGGCCCGCGGAGAACGTCGCCGAGGCCGCACCCGACGTCATGCCGTGCCACGAGCGGTCGAACGAGACGATCTCGTAGCGCCCGGTGCAGAGCTTGGCCATCTTGATCGCGGCCTCGTTGGCCTCGGCCCCTGTCGTGAGCAGGAGCATCTTGCCCAACGAGTCCGGCAGGGTGCCGGCCAGCCGCTCCGCGAGGTCGAGCACGGGGCGGCTCAGCATGCCGCTGTAGAGGTGGTCGAGCGAGGCCACCGACCGGCTCACCGCGGCGACGACGTCGGGGTGCGAGTGGCCGAGGATCGCGCTCATCTGCCCGGACGTGAAGTCGAGGATCGGCGTGCTTGCGGTGTCATGGACGTACGACCCGGCAGCTCGCTCGATGATGCGGGGCGTGAAGGCCGCGCCGTAGCGCACCAGGTGTCGCTCGACATCGGTCGGGAAGCTCTCGGTGCTCATCACGGTCCTCACCTCGGCGTGCACATCGGTCCCTGTCGACTGTCCTTGGCCCCAACGACTATGTCAATGAATCTGCTGTCGTTGCAGCAGATGTCTCATCCCAGCACTGTTGTGCCATAGTGAGATTGCTCCACGAGCAGGCCACGGCGGCACCCGCCGACACCACGCGAGACGGGACGGGACATGGTCGCGATCCGCGTCACCCAGCAGTCCGACATGCCGATCTATCGCCAGATCGCCGCCCAGCTCACCGCGCTGATCGAGACCGGCGGGCTGGTCGACGGCGAGCGCCTCCCGAGCAGCCGGCTGCTCGCCGACAACCTCCACGTCAACCGCAACACCGTCGCCCACGCCTACGCCACGCTCCGCGACGCCGGGCTCGTCGAGTCGCGCCGGCGCAACGGGATGGTCGTGATCGGCGGCAAGCGGGCGCGCTCCTCCTCGGTCGCCCGTGACCGCGCTCGGGCCGCGCTCGAGTCGGCGGCCCGTGAGTGCAGCGAGCTCGGGCTCTCGGCGACACAGATCCAGGCCCTCGCCGTCAACGCCACGATCCGCGCCGAGCACGACCGCGTGAGCGTCTCGTTCGTGGAGTGCAACGCCGACCGGGCGGCCTACTTCGCCGAAGAGCTCGAGCAGCACCTCGGCCTCACCGTCACGCCGCTCGTCCTGGGCGAGCTCGATCCGGCGACGGTGCACCCCGACCTCGTCCTCACGACGTTCTTCCACCTCGCCGAGGTGCGCGCGCTCCTGCGGCGACCGCGGACCGACGTCGTCGCGATCGTCGTCGCCCCGCACGTGCAGACGCTGGTGCAGATCGCGCAGGTGCCGTCAGACCGCACGGTCGGCATCTGGTACTCCACGCAGGACCAGGCCCTCAGCATCCGCGACTCGCTCGCGCAGTCCGGCATCACCAACATCCGGGTGCTGCAGGACGCCGCCGACGACGAGCTGACCGACCTCGACCTGGTGGTCATCCCCAGCGAGATGCCCCAGCTGAAGCAGCGGCTCGAGGGACGGGTCCGCGTCATCGAGTTCGGCAACGTGCTCGACGCCGCGTCGATCCGGATGGTCGCCGACGTCGTGCGCGACCTGCAGGCCGCGCGAACCCGCTGACCGCGCTCCGGCGCATGACTTTTGTCATCGCCCGGCCATGAGATGCGCCCGTGAGCCGGTGACTGCGGGCACTACTGCCGGCGGCTGACGCCGACGACGCTGGACCTCATGGAGCACGCACCCGACCCCGTGACGACAGCAGGACCCCCACCTCGTCGGCTCCCGTCACCCGACCGACGACGTCCCCGACCCGCGACCCGCGCGGCCCTCGAGGTGGCGATCATCGTGGCCCTCTACCTCGCCTACCGGTTCGGTCGCCTGATCGGCCTGGGCCGTGAAGACGTCGCACACGGCCACGCCGAGCTCGTCCACCGGACGCAGCAGCTGCTGCACCTGCCGTCAGAGGCCATGATCCAGGACGCCGTCGCCGTGATCCCCGACGTCTACGAGCTGGCCAACCGCTACTACGTCGCCCTGCACTTCCCGGTGATCGTGGCCTTCCTGCTCTGGGGATTCCTCGCCCGCCCCCGTGCGGAGTACGCCTGGGCGCGCACCCTCCTGATCATCCAGACCTCGCTGGCCCTGATCCTGCACATCGCCTTCCCGCTGGCTCCGCCGCGGATGTTCCCCGAGTGGGGGTTCGTCGACACCATGGCGGTGTTCGGCCCCAACGCCTATGGCGGCGCGAGCGCGTCCGTGGCCAACCAGTACGCCGCGATGCCGAGCCTGCACATCGGCTGGGCCGTGCTCATCGCGGTGGTTCTCGTCCGGACGGCTCCGCGGCCGATCGCGGCCCTCGGTGTGCTCCATGCCGCCATCACGGTCGTCATGGTCGTGATCACCGCCAACCACTGGCTGCTGGACGGCATCGTGGCGACTGCGCTGCTCGGCCTGGGGCTCGCGCTCTTCCCGGCCCCGGGCCGGCACAGGATCCACGTGAGCGCACCCGGCAGGCTCGTCACCTGGACCCGTTCATGATCGCGGCGCTGGTCGGCTTCGCCCTCGCGCTGGCCGAGTCCGGTCTGGGCCTCGGTGCCGTCGTGCCCGGCGAGATGGCCATCTCGGCCCTCGCGGCGGTGGCCGACGGGCCCAGAGGCGCCCTCGCCCTCGGTGGCGCGGTCGCCCTCGGCGCGACGGCCGGAGACCACCTCGGCTACGCCATCGGTCGACGCGGCGGCTCACGGATCCGCGGCTCGCGGCTCGTCGCACGCCTGGGAGTCGACCGGTGGGACCGAGCCGCTGACGTCGTCCAACGGTTCGGCTTCTGGGCGATGCTCGCGAGCAGGCTGCTGCCGGTCGTGCGCACCGTCATGCCGGTCGTGGCCGGCTCGGCCGAGCTGCGCTACCGCGCCTTCTTGCCGGCATCGCTGATCGGAGCCGTGGCCTGGTCCACGCTGTGGGTCGGCGCCGGCTCAGGGATCGCGACGAGCGGTGTCCTCGATCATCCGGAGATGATGCTCGCGGCGGCTGCCGTCGGGCTGACCGGGCTGCTCGGCCGCCGACTCGCGCGCCGCCGACGGACCGCCCGCACCGCCGTGCCGGCCATCTCCTCGACGTCTCAGCAGCGCCGATCCGCGGATGACATTTGTCATCGCCGATCGATGAGCTGCGCGTCCCAAGTCGTGACTGCACGCACTACTGGCGAGGGCGCCTGACGGCGAGGCTGGAAGACATGAACAGCACACAGACCAACCATCCTGTCCCCACCGAACCAGGCTTCCGTGACGCCGGCCTCGACGAGCTGGTCAAGGACGTGTCGCGCCTCGGTCCCGCCCCCAACCGCTCGCGCGAGGCCTTCTCGGCGATCGTGAACCTCGCGGTGGTCGGCGCCGGCCTTGCGGTGATCCGGCCCGAGCCCGCCGTCGCGGTCGGCGTCGCCGCTGCCGCCGTCGTCTACGTCGCGATCCGTTGGGCCGCCGGCATCCGGAAGTGGGGTGCCCGATGAGCACCGTCATCTCGACGCGCGATCTGCGCCGCGTCTACGGCCACGGGGCTTCTGCCTTCGAGGCGGTCAAGGGCATCGACCTCGATGTCCAGGAAGGCGAGGTCTTCGGCCTCCTCGGCACCAACGGGGCCGGCAAGACCTCGACGCTCGACCTGCTCGAAGGGCTGTCCGCCCCCACCAGCGGCAGGGTCGAGGTGTTCGGTCTGGACCCCCACACCGAGCGCGCGACCGTCCGCCCGCAGATCGGCATCATGCTCCAGTCCGGCGGCCTGCCGGCCGAGCTCACCGTCACCGAGACGCTCGAGATGTGGCGCGGCACCTGCAGCAACCCCACGACGGTCGAGGCCGTCCTCGAGCAGGTCGACCTCATCGACCGGGCCCACGTCCGGGTCGGCGCGATGTCAGGTGGCGAGAAGCGCCGCGTCGACCTGGCAGCCGCCCTTCTCGGGCAGCCACGGGTGCTGTTCCTCGACGAGCCCACGACCGGGCTCGACCCCGAGAGCCGACGCGCCACGTGGCAGCTGCTCGCCGACCTCAAGGCGTCAGGCGTGACGATGGTCCTGACGACCCACTACCTCGACGAGGCCGAGGCGCTCGCCGACCACATCGCGATCATGCACCAGGGCGAGGTGGCCAACAGCGGGACGCTCCGCGACATCGTCGACGCCCACCCGGCGACGATCGCCTTCGAGCACCCGGGCCTCGCACTGCCACCGCTGGACGGTGCCCACGTCGAGGCCAGGTCACGCGTCACCGTGAGCACTCGCGACCTGCAAGGTCACCTGTACGAGCTGCTCGGCTGGGCTCGCGCCCACGGCATCGAGCTCGTCGGGCTCGACGCCAGGGCCGCCTCGCTCGAGTCGGTCTTCCTCACCATCGCCGACAACCCCACCACCACGTCGGCCCCCACCCCCGGACTGATCGGAGCACCCTCATGACCACCACGACCGCATCCGCACCGGCCCGACGCAGGCGTCCGCTGGTCGCGCTCGCCAAGGCCGAGTATCTGCAGTTCCGCCGCAACACCACCCTGCTCGTCATGGGCATCGGCTTCCCCGTGGCGATCCCGCTGGCGACGTTCTTCGTCGTCAGGAACCAGGAGGGCGTCTCGGCGTCCCTGGCCACGACCACGTTCGAGATGTTCGTCCTCCTGGCCCTGCTCTTCGTGCAGTTCTACTCGGTGCTGTCGATGGTCACGACCCGTCGCTCCGAGGGCGTGCTCAAGCGGCTGAGGACGGGCGAGGCCACCGACTGGCAGATCCAGGTCGCACCGATGGTGCCGGGCGCGGTGATCACGTTGGTCGGCACGGCCCTCGTCACTGCCGTCGTCTACGCGGCCGGCGCCCCGGCTCCGGTCAATCCCGTGCTCATGGCGATCGCCGTCCTCGCCGGAATCGCCATCTTCTCGCTGCTCGGCCTGGCGACGAGCGCGCTGACCAAGAATGCCGAGGCCGCCCAGATCACGTCCCTGCCGATCATGGCCCTCGCCTTCATGGGGCTCTCCACGCTCCGCAGCACCTTCCCGGACCGGCTGGCCCAGCTCGCCGACTGGACGCCGTTCGCCGCCTTGTCCGACCTCATGTCGATCGGGACCTCGGGCCGTCTGGCCACCGCCCCCGACTCGGCCACGGCGCTGGACTTCTCCGGCACGTTTGCAGAGATCGCTGAGCCCGTGGCGATACTGGTCGTGTGGACCGTCCTCGCGCTCGAGCTCACCCGCAGGAACTTCCGCTGGGACGACCGCGGCTGATGCGCTGGTCCACCTGGTGGCGGGACATGCCCGGCCCGGCCAAGTTCCGCCTCTACACCCGGCTCACCCTCCAAGGAGCGGTCGTCGCTGCCGTGATCGCCCTGTCGATCAGCAGCGGCGGCCCGCGGCCGGTGGTGGCGATCGTCCTGGCCGGCATCGCCACGATCGCCGCCCTGGAGGCACGCACCGAGCTGGCCACCTGGCCCGGTGCGACGTTCCGGCGGTGGGCCATACCCGCATCCGCGGCTGTCCTCACCGCGGTGTGGGGCGCCTCCGCAGTCGTCGCGAACACCGCCGGCAGCGAGGCCGCCATCGAGCAGGCTCGCGTGGCCGGTGTCTGCGCGGCGATGTTCGGCGCCCTCTGCCTGATCTCGTTCAGCCGTCACCGCTGGTGGCTGGTGGTCGCGCTCAGCGTCGCGACCGGCTTCGCCCTCGGCGCCCCGGCCGGGACCGAGCTCCGGGTCATGTCGACGACGCTCGCCCTGGGACTGTTCGTCGTCACGACGTCGCTCCTGACCCTGTGGGGCCTGCGGATCGTCGACGACCTCGAGCACGCCAAGGACCTCGGCGCGGAGCTGCAGCTCGCCGAGGAACTTCTGCGTTTTACTCGCGACCTGCACGACGTCGTCGGTCGCAGCTTCTCGGCGATCGCCGTCAAGAGCGAGCTGGCCGCGGCGCTGTCACGCGCAGGCGTCGCCGACCGCGCCACGGCGGAGATGGACGAGGTCAGGGCGCTCGCGGTCGAGTCGATGGCCGAGATGCGCCAGCTCGTCCGCGGCTATCGCGACATCGACCTCGAGGGCGAGGTCGCCGGTGCCCGCGCCCTGCTGTCGTCCGCCGGGTGCGCGCTGGTCGTCGAGGGCGATCCGGCTGCGGTGCCCTCCGAGGTCCACGAGCTCGCGGCATGGGTCGTGCGCGAGGGGACCACCAACATCGTCAAGCACTCGGCGGCGCGGTCGGCGACCCTCGCCTTCGGGCGGTCCGGGATGTCACTGCGCAACGACGGCGCATCCGACGCCCCGAAGGAACGATCCGGTCTGCTGGGCCTCGCCGAGCGCCTCGCAACCGGCGGCGCGACGCTCGACACCGTCGTACGAGACGGCGAGTTCATCCTCGAGATCCATTGGGAGACTGCATGATTCCGGTACTGCTCGCAGATGACGAGACACTGATCCGATCCGCGCTCGCCACGATGCTCGACCTCGAGGACGACATCGACGTGGTCGCCCACGTCGAGTCCGGCGAGGAGCTGCTCGCCCTGTGGCGCCGTCGAGTCGACGCCGGCGAGCCCGTGGCCGTGGCCGTCATCGACCTGCAGATGGCGGGCATCGACGGCGTCGACACCGCGGAGCAGATCCTCCTGCTGACGCCGGGCGCGGGCACCATGATCGTCACCAGCCACGGACGTCCGGGCTATCTCAAGCGCGCACTGACCGCCGGCGTCCGGGGCTTCCTGCCCAAGACGACCCCGGCGGCGACGTTGGCCGCGGTCATCCGCACGGTCCACTCCGGCGGCCGCTACGTCGACCCGGAGCTGGCCGCCGACGCGATCAGTGCGGGCGACTCCCTGCTCTCGGCGCGCGAGGCCGACGTCCTGGAGCTCGCCGCCGATGGCTCGTCCGTCGAGGAGATCGCCCAGCGCGCCCACCTGTCGATGGGCACGACCCGCAACTACCTGTCGTCCGCCATGGCCAAGCTCGGTGTCTCCAACCGCTACGAGGCCGCGCTCAAGGCCCGCGAGCACGGCTGGATCTAGACCGCCCGACCCCCCTGGACGCCTCACACAGCAACGGAGAGAACACCGTGAACAACACCCGGACCGCCGTCGCGGCGCTGGCCGCCGCCGCAGCCCTGCTCGCGACCGCCTGTGCACCCGACCAGGCCGACGCCGCCTCACCCGACGCCATCGACGTGAGCACGGCCCCGATCCCGACCCCGGTCGCCGACGACCTCACCGCACTCGAGAAGACGTACGACGCACGGCTCGGGCTCTTCGTGCTCGACACCAGCACAGGACGCTCCGTGACGTGGCGCAGCGACGAGCGGTTCGCCTTCGCCTCGACCATCAAGGCTCCGTTGTCGGGAGCCGTCCTCGATCGCGTCTCGCAGCGCGACCTGTCGCGCGTGATCCGGTTCACCGCACAGGACCTCGTGCCCTACTCCCCCGTGACCGAGCAGCACGTCGACGACGGGATGACCCTGCGCGCGATCATGGACGCCGCCCTGCGCTTCAGCGACAACACCGCCGCCAACCTGCTCTATGCCGAGATCGGCGGTCCGGACGGCCTCGACCGCGCGCTCGACCGGGTCGGCGATCGCGTCACCGACCCGGAGCGTCTCGAGCCCGACCTCAACACCGCGATCCCGGGCGACGTCCGCGACACCACGACACCGCAGGCCCTCGCACGCACGGTCGGCACGTACGTCACCGGCACCGCACTGCCCCGCCGCGACCGAGCCCTGCTGCGCACCATGATGGTCAACAACACGACCGGGGACGCCCTCATCCGGGCCGGCGTGCCCGACGGCTGGGTGGTGGCCGACAAGACGGGGAGTGCCGACTACGGGGTGCGCAACGACGTCGCCGTGCTGTTCCCTCCCCGCCGCTCTCCGGTGCTGATCGCGGTGATGTCGAGCCGGGACGGGCAGGACGACACCTCCGACGACGCGATGATCGCCGAGGCCACGCGCATCGCCATCGGCGCGCTGGGCTGACGGTACGGTCGCGGGAGCGTCCGCTTCCGATCGAGAGAAGGTCCCCGTCCATGGCTTGTCGCATCAGTGAGCTCGTCCTGGGGTGCAGCGATCCGGAGGTGCTCGCGCGCTTCTGGTGCGAGGTCCTCGACTACGTCGTGCTCGACCGCGAGCACGACGGCACGCTGGAGATCGGGCCACGCGAGGGCTTCGGCGGACCGCAGCCGACGATCATCCTGAGCGCCCGCGAGGAGCCGGAGCCCGGCAAGTCGCGGCTGCACATCGACGTCAACGCCACCGACCGCGACCAGGCCGACGAGCTCGAGCGGCTGCTGACGCTCGGCGCCCGCCCTGCTGACATCGGTCAGACGGGCGACGACGCGTGGCACGTCCTGGCCGATCCGGAGGGCAACGAGTTCTGCCTGCTCAGGACCCGTCTCGCGCCGCTCTGACGCACCCCTTGCGGTGCCCGTGACAGTGCCGCGAGACCCACTCGATGGTCCCGCGGCTGAGGGAGCTGCTCACCGAGCCGGGCGGGCGTGGCTGGACCAAGGTCGAGCGGGCCTGACGAGCGGGCCTGACGAGCGGGCCTGACGAGCGGGCCAGACCGCGTCCCGACGGGCCGCCATCGCCGCCGAGTGACCAGCGTCACGCCGCTGTGCGCGCACCTGGACGAGCGCGAGGTTAACCTGACGGTGGGGGGATTCTGAGGGAGACAGAACAACCGCCGGACGGTCACGTCCGAGGGGCCTCGACGCCCTGTTCGCTGTTCAACTTCGGGATCGATGGGTTCACGTGCACGACTTTGCGTTGCAGGACCGGGAGGTCCTGACCGACCTCGCCGGCTGGATCGCCGACCGTCGGTCGACCGTCGCGCCCGTCCGCCCTGCCCGCCTGACCCGACTGCCCGAGGTCACCGCGGCCGGCATCGGGATCGGGGCGACGTGGACCGTTCTGCGCGACGTGCTGATGCCGACGGCCTTCCCGACTGACCACCCGCGCTACCTCGCCTTCGTCGGGGGCTCACCGACTCCCGCCGCCGTCATTGCGGACGCCGCCCTGTCGGCAGCGTCGATCTACGGGGGCAGCGAGCTCGAGGCCGGCGACGTCGTGGCCGCCGAGCGCGCCGCGATCCGCTGGATGTGCGACGTCGTCGGCTACCCGGTCGAGGCCCACGGCGTCTTCGTGAGCGGCGGCTCGTTGGCCAACCTCAGTGCCTTGGTGACTGCACGGCACGGGCGGACGACTCCCGGCGGCGGCGTCCCGAGCGTCATCGTCGCCGGCGCATCAGCCCACTCCTCGGTGCGGGCCGCTGCCGCCATCATGGGCTGCGAGGTCGTCCTCGCCGGGTCGCCCGACCGGCCGCTAGGGTCCGACGACCTGGCACTGGCGCTCGGATCCCTCGACCCGGCCACGGTCGTCGCGGTCGTCGCGACGGCCGGCGCGACCAACACCGGAGCCATCGACGCCCTCGACGAGATCGCCGAGTGCTGTGCCGATCGCGGCACCTGGCTCCACGTCGACGCCGCCTACGGCGGGGCTGCGCTGCTGGCTCCGGCCCGCCGCGCCTCGTTCGCCGGCATCCAGGCCGCCGACTCGATCACGATCGACCCGCACAAGTGGCTGTTCACCCCGTTCGACTGCGCTGCGGTGCTCTATCGCGACCCGAGGCTCGCCCGCGAGGCCCATCAACAGCGCGCGGACTACCTCGACGTCGTCAACGGCGCCGATGACGACAACCCGGCCGACTACGCCGTCCACCTGACCCGCCGGGCTCGCGGCCTGCCCGTCTGGGCGTCGCTCGTCGCCAACGGCACCGATGCCTACGTCGACGCGATCGAGGTCTGCCTGGCCACCGCCGACCATGCGGCGAAGCAGATCGAGGCCAGCTCCCACCTCGAGCTCGCGACCGATCCCCACCTGTCGGTCGTGCTCTTCCGCCGCAAGGGGTGGATCCGTGAGCAGTACGCGCAGTGGTCGTCTCGCGCCCGGGCGGACGGTCTCGCCCTGGTCGCGCCGACGTCCTTCGCCGGTGAGCCGGCGCTCCGGCTCTGCTTCGTCAACCCCCTGACGTCGACCCACGACGTCGACCTCGTCCTGGCGAGCCTGGAGGCATAGATCATGACCGCCGTGAGGATCTCCGCCGCGACCACCGCGTGGGTCTCAAGAGCACACCTGGTCGTCGCGCGCCTGTCGTGGGCGGTGCTGATCGTCGGGCTGCTCGCCAACCAGGTCTCGCAGTCGGTCGCCCACCACCGGAGCCCGGCGATCCTGCTGACCTCGCTCTCGGTCTTCTTCCCCCTGCTGGTGCTCCGCATGGCGCTCGCCGTGGTGCTGTCGCCGGGCCGCCGCACGACGCTGCTGCTCCTGCTCGCCGCGGTGACGGCCTGGTCGCTGGGATCGATCTCCGTCAACGCCGCTCGTGTGGGCGAGCAGGCGCACTTCCCTGCTCCGGGCGAGTGGCTGTTCCTGATCTCCTATCTCGGCATGGCCGGCTACCTGCTGCGCGACGTCGACCGCCGCGCCACTCGCCCCGCACGCGGCTGGCTCGACATCGCCGTCATCTGCGGCGGCACGATGTGCCTGGCGTCGCTGCTGCTGGTGACGCCGATCCAGCTCGCGTCGGGGCAGGACGGCCTCTCGTTGCTGCTGGCCCTGATCTACCCGTTGGCTGACGTGATCCTGGCCCTCGTCGTGCTCGGCCAGTCGCTCCTGCTCACGCGCAGCGACCGCCGCAAGTCGCTGATGATCGGGGTCGCGTTCCTGATGCTGGCCGGTGCGGACTCCGGCTTCGCCCTGCAGGTCTCGGCCCGCACCTACGACTTCGGCAACCTCAGCAACGCCCTGTGGGGAAGCGGGTTCGCCCTGCTCGTGGCGGCCGCCTGCCGGCCTCGCCAGTCGGTCATCCGGGGCGTCCCCAAGGTCGCCGGCCCCACGGTGCTCGTCAGCGCCGGAGTCGCCGCGATGGCGGTGCTGACCATCCGACCCGACGACACGCTCGCCTACTACACGCTGCCGCCGGCGCTCCTCACGATGGTCGCCGTCGCCGGCCGCCTCGCGCTGGCGCTCCGCGACGCCAACCGGGCCAACGAGGCGTTCGCCCTGTCGCAGACCGACGACCTGACCAAGCTGCCCAACCGCCGCGCCGTCCGCACCTGGCTGTCGCAGGGTCTGACCGACCGCGAGCCGATGGCACTGATGCTGCTCGACCTCGACGGGTTCAAGGAGATCAACGACTCCCTGGGCCACCGGGCCGGTGACGAGGTGCTCATGCTGGTGGCCCTGCGCATGCGCGAGGCTGTCGACCAGCACGTGCGGGTCGCCCGCCTCGGTGGCGACGAGTTTGCGATCATCCTCAGCACGACCGACGAGATCGTGCTGATGGAGACGGCGCACGAGGTCCTCGCCGAGCTCGCCCAGCCGATCGTCGTCGACGAGATCGAGATCTCCCCGTCGGGATCGATCGGCGTGACCGTCGCACAGGCCGGCGACCAGGACGGCAGCGAGGTGCTGCGCCGCGCGGACGTCGCGATGTACCAGGCCAAGAACTCCGGCCTGGGGGTGGCGCTCTACGACGCCGAGCTCGACGAGTTCTCCCGGTCGCGCCTGCAGCTCGCCGAGGAGCTGCGCAAGGGAATCGCCGACGGCCAGATCGAGGTCTGGTACCAGCCGCAGCTCGACGCCGCGACGATGCAGGTGTCCGGCCTCGAGGCCCTCGTGCGGTGGCGCCACCCCACCCAGGGCCTCATCAGCCCGGTGTCGTTCCTGCCCGCAGCCCGTCGCGCCGGCCTGATGGGCCGACTCTCGGACGTCGTGGCGCGCCAGGCCGTCCTTGACCTCCGGGCCCGTCTGGAGGTCGGTCTCGACGTCCGCGTGGCGGTCAACTGCGCGCCGCCCGAGCTGCTCGGGCCGAGCTTCCTGCCCCAGCTCTACACGTCACTGGCCGAGCTCGAGATCCCGGCCGACTGCCTGGTCCTCGAGGTCACCGAGGACTCGTTCCTCTCCGACCCGCAGGCCACCCGCGACATCCTGCTCGAGCTGCGAAGCCACGGCGTCCAGGTCTCGATCGACGACTACGGCACCGGGTTCTCGTCCCTCACCTACCTGCGCAACCTGCCGGTCCAGGAGCTCAAGATCGATCGCGCCCTGATCGCCAACGTCGCCACCGACGACCGCAGCCGCATGATCGTCGCCTCCACGATCCAGCTCGCGCACGCCCTCGACATGCGCATCGTGGCGGAGGGCGTCGAGAACGCCGCCGACCTCGCCGCGCTGGTCGCGATGGGGATCGACACCGTGCAGGGCTATCACCTCGCGCGGCCGATGCCGTCGTCGCGGATCAACGAGTGGGTGCGCGACTGGACCGCCACCCAGCACTCCTCGGACCCGTCCACGGCGGTCGATAGCCATGACCCCGACCTCGACCGGGAGGAGACCCGATGACCGCCGCACCCCTGAGGTTCGTGTTCGATCCCGTCGGCGACGAGCTGGCGGCCGCCCAGCGGTGCGAGGCACAGGTCTTCTGGGAGACCTATGGCAACACCCCCGAGGAGTTCGACGTCGAGTACGGCCCCTACGAGGAGTCGACCGGGTTCATGACCGTGCTCGAGGACGACGGCAGCGCGATCGCGACGGCGCGGTTCATCGCCCCGGGTCCGGCCGGCCTCAAGACCCTCAACGACGTCAGCCGTCCGCCGTGGCGCGTCGACGGCCTGCGCTCGGCACGGTCGGCCGGCGTCGACCCGGAGCGCACGTGGGACGTCGCGACGATCGCCGTCCGCAAGGGAGCAGGACGCGGGGGCCTGTGCGCCGGGGCGCTGTATCACGGCATCGTCACCGCGGCGGTCGCCAACGACATCGACTACATCGTGATGATCATGGACTCCCACGCCCGCCAGCTGCTGACCGGTCTGCAGATGCAGACCCAGGCGCTGCCCGGCACCAAGACCGGCGAGTACCTGGGATCGCCCAGCAGCACTCCCCTGTGGGCCAACCTGCACCGCATGTTCGAGCGCCAGCGCATCGACAACCCCGACGCCTACCGACTGATCTACCAGGGCATCGGGCTCGACGGGATCGCCCTGCCGACCGACTGGACCTGGCACCGCAGGAGCTGACCCTGCACCGTCCGTCCCGATCGCGGCAGGTGAACCGTCCCGGACACACGAATGAACACTCGGCAGCACCGTCCTGTGCTTCCGGGCTTGATGCTTCTCCGCTCGAACTCGCGTGTCGACGGACCCCGGGTCGGCCTCTACGGTCGTCCGTGAGTCACCTCACACCGACCAGCGGCGCGAGGGCTCAGGGGCCTCTCACGGGTGGGATGTCCCGATCATCAAGGGGGAAACAATGAAGCGAATGACACGACTGGTCGGCGCGGCTGCGATGGCCGCCGGAGCGTTGACCGCCATCTCGCCGATGACGGCAGGCTCGGCGACGGCCGCGACCCACTGCACCCAGGCGAAGTGGGACGTCCACCCCGACAAGATCAGCACCGGCACCTTCAGCTGGGGCGACGGCACCGCGATCCGCACCGCCGGCTACACCGACTGCACGGTCGTCGGGCGGGGCTACCAGGGCCAGGGGATCGACGTGCACTGCAGCCGCGTGAACGACAACGGCCTCGAGTGGGTCTACGCCCGCAACACGAGCACGGGTGCCGCCGGCTGGGCCCGCTACGACGCCGTCTACACGACCGGAAGCGTCCTGCCCCCGCGCTGCTCGTAGCACCGCTCACGGAGACGGTCGCCGGGCGACCGCGACCGCAGAAGGGCCTCTGACCCACGTCTGGGTGGGTCAGAGGCCCTTCACGATTCCCGTGGCAGGTGCAGGGTTCGAACCTGCGTAGGCTGAGCCGTCTGATTTACAGTCAGATCCCTTTGGCCACTCGGGCAACCTGCCGGGGTGTTGCCGGGGCAACGACAAGCAAGACTATCGCAGCCGATTAGTCTGAGAGAAATCAGTCCCCCGCAACGCACCAGGAGCACCCCCATGGCCGACTCATCCTTCGACATCGTCAGCAAGATCGATCGTCAGGAGGCCGACAACGCGCTCAACCAGGCGGTCAAGGAGATCCAGACCCGGTACGACTTCAAGAACACCGGCGCCGAGATCAAGTGGAGCGGCGAGTGGGGCATCGAGATCACCGCCAACGCCGACGAGCGGGCCCTCGCGGTGCTCGACGTCTTCAAGGACAAGCTCATCAAGCGCGGCATCTCGCTCAAGGCCCTCGAGGACGGCGAGCCCCGCCAGTCGGGCAAGGACACCAAGATCAACTGCAGCTTCGGCGAGGGCATCAGCCAGGAGCAGGCCAAGAAGGTCTCCAAGCTGATCCGCGACGAGGGTCCCAAGGGCGTCAAGGTCCAGATCCAGGGCGACGAGCTGCGCGTCACGAGCAAGAAGCGCGACGACCTGCAGGAGGTCATCGCGCTTCTCAAGGGTGCCGACCTCGACTTCGCGGTGCAGTTCACCAACTACCGCTGAGCCGTCCACGATCTCGGCACTTTTGTGCGGTCTCACGGTCCTGGGTCACCCATCAGTGCCGACATCGTGGAGCTCGCCGCGCGGCTGGCTGCCCCACGGCGAGGGTCAGGGCAGGTGCCGCAGCAGCAGGTCGGGCCACGCGCTCAGCGCGATCAGGCCGGCAGTCCCCAGCAGGACGGTCGTCTTGGCGATGCGCACCGACACCGGCGGTGACGGGCTGACGTAGGGCTCACCGTCGGGCTGGTCGCAGAGCGTGACGACGAGCCGCAGGTAGTAGGCCAGCCCCAGCATCACGTTGACGCCCATGACGACCGCGAGCCACACGTGGTCGGAGTCGACGACCGGCCGGATCACGACGTACTTGGTCACCAGACCGATCACCGCCGGCGGGAAGCCGGCGAGAGTCAGGGCTGCGAAGACCAGCGGGATACCCATCCACGGGTCGGTGCGGACCATGCCCTTGAGCTCGTCGATCCGGGTGCTGCCGCGCAGACGGAGGACGACCGAGAGCGCGGCGAACGCGACCAGGTTGGCCAGGGCGTAGACCGCGAGGTACTGCACCGGCGCGGTCAGCCCCTCCGTCGTCAGCAGCGCGACCGACGGTGCGATCAGGAACCCCGCCTGGGCGATCGACGACCACGCCAGCAGCCCGATCGCGTCGCTCTGGCGCAGGGCGCCGATGTTGCCGATCGTCATGGTCACGGCCGCGACGACCGCGAGGAGCGGCTGCCAGGTGCCGTACGCGTAGGGGAACGCCACGTTGACGAGGATCAGCAGCGCGCCCAGCGCTGCCGCCTTGGAGACCGCCGACAGGAAGCCGGCGACCATGACGGACGTGCCGACGTACGTGTCGGGGATCCACACGTGGAACGGCACCGCACCCAGCTTGAACAGCAGCCCGACCAGGGTCAGGACGACGGCCACCGCGACGACGCTCTGCGGTACCTCGGGACTGGCCAGCGCCTCGCGGATCTCGACGTAGTCGAGCGAGCCGGTGACGCCGTAGAGGAGCGAGATGCCCATCAACGTGATCGCCGTCGACACGACGGAGGCGAGGAAGAACGTCCACGCCGAGCGGATGGCCACCTTGTCGCCCTGCCGCAGCCCCACGAGCGCGATCGACGGCAGCGAGAGCAGCTCGAGCGAGATCACGAGGGTCACCAGGTCGCGCGCGACGACCATGAGCACGGCGCCGGCGGCAGCGCTCATCAGCAGGAAGTGGAACTCCCCCGGCGGCATCGCGGTCTCGAAGTTCATGATGTTGGACGCGACGACGACGAACAGGCTGCCGACGAGGATGATCGCCACGAGAGCGAACGAGAGGCGGCCGATGTCGTCGCGGTGGACGTGCGCCAGGACGCCGGCCACGACCAGCGCGCCGGTCGACGGAAGACCCGATCCGAGCCAGGTCCGCCGCGGGTAGAACGCGTCGACGAGCAGCGCGACGAGCGCGCCGACCATGACGATCACGGCGGGGGCGACGAGGCTCCAGTCGATGGGGATGTTCATCGGGCGACTCCGGCGACGACGGTGAACGGCTCGAAGAGGTCGAGGATCGGCGCCGGCCACAGGCCCAGCACCAGCACGGCAACCACGAGTGCCCCGAGCACGACGGCCTCACGCCGGTCGAGGTCGCGGTCGGCGTCCTGCTCGACCGGCTCGCCCTGTGCGACGAGCCGGATCGCACGCACGAAGTAGGCCGTCGTCAGCGCCACACCGACCAGGGCGAGCGCCAGGGCAGTCCAGGCGACGGGCTTGGTCAGCACGTCACCGATCTCGTACGCCGCGCGAAGCGACAGAAGCTCTCCCCAGAACCCTGCGAGCCCCGGCAGGCCCAGGCTCGCGACAGCGGCGAGCACGAACGTCACCGCCAGCCACGGGGTGCGGCCGTACAGCCCGCGACCGATGGCGGCCATCGACGCGGTGCCGAAACGGTCCTTGAGCGACCCGGCGGTGAAGAACAGCAGCCCCGTGATCAGGCCGTGCGCGACGGAGCCGAAGACCGCGGCGGCGAGGCCGACGTCCGAGCGGGTCGAGATGGCCAGGACGACGAATCCCATGTGCCCGATGCTGGAGTAGGCGACGAGCCGCTTGAGGTCGTCCTGGCCGTAGCAGGCAAAGCCCGACCAGACGATGCCGACGACCCCGGCGATCGCGAGGTAGGGCGCGACGTCTGCGAAGCGGTCCATGAGCGGGGCGAACAGGATCAGTCCGTAGGTGCCGAGCTTGAGGAACACCGCAGCCAGCAGCACCGAGCCGACCGTCGGCGCCGTGCTGTGGGCGTCGGGCAGCCAGGTGTGGAGCGGGACGATCGGCGTCTTGACCGCGAAACCGAGGCAGACCAGCACGGCGGCCGCGAGCGACCCGGTCACCGTCTCGTCGACCTGCAGCCCGCCGTCGAGCCCGATGACGACGATGCCGACCAGCACCAGCGCCGACCCGGCGACCGTGAACAGCAGGAACCGCGTCGCCGCGCGGCGGGTGCCGTCTCCCGTGCCGAACCAGGCGATGACGAACCACATCGGGATCAGCGCGAGCTCGAAGAAGACGAAGAACAGCAGCAGGTCGAGCGAGCTGAAGACGCCGAGCGACGACGCGCTGATGACGAGCACGAGCCCGACCAGCGCCGGCGCGGTGTCGCGGGCGACGAGCCACAGGCAGCACAGCACGCCGATGAAGGCCGTCATGAGCAGGAACGGCCACGACACGGCGGTGACGCCGAGGTGCAGGCGAGCGCCGAGGGGCTCGATCCACGAGGTGTCGACCTCGCCCGAGACGACGTCGCGGCCCTCCCAGACGAGGGCGTAGAGCAGCAGCGACACCGTCATCGCGGCAGCACCGATCGCTGCGGCGACGGGTCCGGAGACCCTGGCCCGTCCGACCATCAGGAGCAGGCCGATGACGAAGGGGACGGCGAGAGCGGTGACGATCACGTCCAGATCACCGCCGCCACGACGAGCACGAGGACGCCGACCGCGATGACGGTCGCATAGCGCTGCACGTTGCGTGTCTGCACGAGCTCGAGCGCGCGCGACGTGAGTCCGGCGACCCCTGCGCCGGCGCGCGGATAGACGTCGACCCCGTCACGATCGAGGTCGACCACGGTGCGCGACACCCCTCGCGCGAACGCCGGCGCCCACGAGGTGAAGGGACGATCGAGGCCGAGCTCGGCCGTGAGGGGCCGCGTCGTCCACTCCAAGGTCGAGCCGCCCCGCCACGACCACACCACGACGGCGATGCCGCCCGCGGCGATCACGGTGCCGACGACCCCGATGCCGAGGTGGAACGGCTGCCCGATCGACAGGGCGAACGTCGCCACGGCCAGCACGACCAGCGGGCCGATCATGGCGCGCGGCGCCTCGTGCCCGTGGTGCTCCTGGCGTCCGTCCGGCACCGGGCCGAAGAACGCCCGCAGCCACAGCCGGGTCGCATAGGCCGCCGTGACGAACGACGTCACGAGGGCCACGCCCAGCAGGACGTACGTCGTGCCGGTCGCGAGACCACCGTCCTCGCCGGCGGACTGCTCGATGGCATGGAGCACGGAGTCCTTGGTGAAGAAGCCCACCGTGGGGATGACGCCGGCGAGCGCCGCGAACCCGATCGACATGGTCCAGAACGTCGCCGGCATCGACCGGCGAAGACCGCCCATCGCCGCGAGAGCGCTCGAGCCGACGGCATGCATGAGGCAGCCGCAGCCCAGGAACAGCAGGGCCTTGAACACGCCGTGCGAGATCAGGTGGTCGGTGCCCGCCTCGGGGTCGCCGGCTGCGATCGCGGCGAACATGAACGCCAGCTGGCTGACGGTCGACCAGGCCAGTGCTCGCTTGAGGTCGGTCTGCACCAGCGCGAACAGCGCGCCCATCAGCATCGTGATGCCGGCGACGACCGCCATGGCGGTGAGCACGACGGTCGAGTCGGCGTAGAACGGGAAGAGGCGGGCGGCCAGATAGACCCCGGCAGCGACCATCGTCGCGGCGTGGATCAGCGCCGTGATGGGCGTCGGACCGGGCATCGCGTCGGGCAGCCAGGTCTGCAGCGGGAACTGCGCCGACTTGCCGACGACAGCCACGAGGACGAGCAGACCGATCGCCGTCGAGCTCGCCACACCGTCCTGCGACGAGGCGATCTGCGCGCCCACGATGTCGTACGTCCCGTAGGTCTCGCCGATCACCAGGATCGCGAGCAGGAGGCCCAGGTCGGCGACGCGGGTGACGAGGAACGCCTTCGCGGCGCCGGCGCGCGCCTCAGCCGTCTGCCACTCGTGGCCGATCAGCAGGTAGGAGCACAGCCCCATGACCTCCCAGCCCACGAGCAGCACCCAGAGGTTGGTCGTGCCGACGACGGCGATCATGCCGACGAGGAACAGAATGATGATCAGGGCGTAGGACCGGTAGCGCGGGTGGTGACCCAGATAGGCGGTCGAGTAGATCTGCACCAGCAGGCCGACGCCGACCGCGAGCAGCACGACCTGGGCGCTGACCGGATAGAGGAACAGGTCGGGCGACAGGGACGGCAGCGGCGGGCCGTCCCCCGCGCCGCCCTGACCGACGTACGCGAACCATCCCGGCTCGTCCAGGCGCGGGACCGCCCAGATCGACGCGGCTGTCGCGAGCGCCGCCGTCAGGGCGACATAGATCCAGCGGCGGCTCATCGGCCCACCTCGTCGACGTCGACCGTCCGCAGCGCACGGAACAGCGCCAGGATGATCGCCAGCCCGAGACCGATCTCGGCGGCCGCGAGGGTGATCGTGAACAGCGTGAGCACCTGCCCCGAGTGCACGACGTCGGCGAACCACGCGTCGAACGCGACCAGGTTGAGGTTGACGGCGTTGAGCATCAGCTCGACCCCGAGCAGCATCATGACGGCGTTGCGCCGGGCCAGGACGCCGTAGAGCCCGATGCCGAAGAGGGCGGACGCCAGCACCAGCGGATAGAGCAGCGGCATCAGCGATCGGACCCTGATCGCGAGATGACGATGGCGCCGATCAGCGCGGCGAGCAGCACGCCGCTGAGGATCTCGAACGGGAGGACCCAGTCGTTGAAGAGGGCGTCGCCGATCGACCCGGCGGTGCCGATGCGGCGCCCCTCGATCTGCTCGCCGCCGAAACCGGCCACCATGGTCGCGCCGAGCCCGATCGCTGCCGCGGCGCCCAGCACCGCGGCCACCCAACGGTTGCCCGTGACCTCGGCCGACCGGGCACCGCTCGGCTGGCGGGTCAGCATCAGGGCGAAGATCACGAGCACGACGACCGAGCCGACGTAGACGAGCACCTGCACCCACGCGACGAACTCGGCGGTCATCAGCACGAAGCAGCCGGCCACGGCCCCGAGGGTCACGACCAGCCAGAGCGCGGCGTGGACGAGCTGGCCGCTCGTCATCGACAGCAGGGCCGAGCCGACGGCGATGACCGCGAAGACGAGGAACACGATCTCGGTGAGGGTCACGACTCCTCCTCGGCCGGCTGGGCCGCCTCGGCCGCCTCGGCTGCCTGCGAGGCACGGTAGGAGTCGAGCTCCTTGCCCTGCTCCGCACCGGGGTCGAGCGGCTGCGGCGGCGGGACCGTGTCCATCCACGTGCGCAGGCGGTTCATGTCGTGCGTGAGGTCCTTGAGGTCGCCCTCGGCATAGGCGAACTCCGGCGACCAGTGCAGGGCGTCGAAGGGGCACACCTCGATGCAGATCGAGCAGTACATGCAGATCGAGTAGTCGATGTCGAACTGGTCGAGGACGTTCTGGCTGCGGTCACGTCCGCCCTCGGTCGCGGCCGGGATGACCTCCTTGTGGGAGTCGATCGTGATGCACCACGACGGGCACTCGCGGGCGCACAGCATGCAGGACGTGCAATTCTCCTCCTGCAGGGCGATGACGCCGCGGCTGCGCGGTGGCAGGTCGGGCTCGACGTCGGGATAGTGCGCCGTGACGCTGCGGTGGGTCAGGTTGCGCCACGTGACGGCGAGTCCCTGCAGCAGGCCCTTGCCCCAGAACGACCCGCTCATGCGACCACCAGCACCGTCGTCAGGGTGACCTGCGCCAGCGCGACCGGCACCAGCACCTTCCACGCCAGCGCGTTGACCTGGTCCTCGCGCAGGCGGGGATATGCCACGCGCGCCCAGATCACGAGGAACGAGACTGCCACGATCTTCAGCAGCGACCACACCCAGCCCAGGTGGTCGGACCACGGACCGGCCCACCCGCCGAGGAACAGCACCGTCGTCAGGGCCGCGAGGACGACGATGCCGGCGTACTCCGCCAGCAGGAACATCGCGAAGCGCATGCCGCCGTACTCGGTCAACGGACCCATCACGAGCTCGGCGTCGGCCAGCGGGGCGTCGAACGGGGGCCGCTGCAGCTCGGCCAGCCCGGCGACGAAGAACACCACGAGCCCGGGCAGCTGGGTCAGCAGCCACCACGGCTCCCACTCCTGGGCGATGCCGACCAGCGAGAGCGTGCCGGCGGCCATCGCGACGCTCGCCGCGGCCAGCACCATCGGCAGCTCGTACGACATGAGCTGCGCGGCGACCCGCATGCCGCCGATGTAGGAGTACTTGTTGCCGCTGCCGAGACCACCCATGAGGGTGCCGAGCACGCCGACGCTCATGGCCGCGAGGACGAAGAACAGTCCGAGGTCGAGGTCCTGACCGATGAGGTTGGTCTGGCCGAAGAACGGTCCGAGCGGGATCGCGAGCATCGCGACGAGGTAGGGCACGAGGGCGACGGCCGGAGCGAGCTCGAACACGCGACGGTCCGCCGCAGCCGGCGTGATGCTCTCCTTCTGCACGAACTTGATGCCGTCGGCGACCAGCTGAGCCCACCCGTGAAAACCGCCGGCGGCCATCGGCCCGACCCGGCTCTGCATGTGCGCCATCGCCTTGTGCTCCATCTGGCCCACCAGCAGCGGCAGCGTCAGGAACGCACCGAGGACGATCAGGCACCGCAGGACGGCGTCGAGCAGCTCACCCATCGACGCCTCGCTCCTGCACCCAGTCGTCGGGGACGCCCGGCGGCTTGACCCGGCGCCGGCTCGGCGAGTGCGACGAGTCGGAGTCGCTCTCGCCGGGCTCCTTCGCACCCGGCCACGGCTTGGCGACGCGGGAGGCGAGGACGAACTCCTTGCGCAGCGGATGCCCCTCGAACCCGTCGGGCAGCAGCAGCGGTTCGAGGTCGACGCCGAACGAGATGCCGAACATCTCGTGGGTCTCGCGCTCGTGCCACGCCGCTCCGGCAAAGACGTCGGCGATCGAGGCGACGCTCGGCGCCTCGCGGTCGAGATAGGTCACCAGCAACAGGTGGTCGAGCGCCGGCTCGAGACGGGCCAGGTGCACGACCAGCCGGAACCCGTCGGGGTGCTCGTCGACCGCCGACAGCCAGTCGAAGTAGGTGTAGCCATCACGCTTGAGCCCGGCGACGGCGTCGTGCCAGCCCTCGACCTCGACGACGCGGTGGGGCGGGCCGAAGGCGTTGGCCTCGATCGTCACTGATCGACCGCCGGGGGCGCCACGACGCGCGGCGACAGCAGCGACGTGGTGGACCGGGAGTAGCGCTCGGAGAGGTTCTCGCCCGCGATCTTGTCCTGCAACGTGACGATGCCGTTGAGCAGCGCCTCGGGGCGCGGCGGGCAGCCCGGCACGTAGACGTCGACGGGGATGATCTGGTCGACGCCCTTGGTGACGGAGTAGGAGTCCCAGTAGGGACCGCCGGAGTTGGCGCACGAGCCGAAGCTGATGACGTACTTCGGCTCGGGCATCTGGTCGTAGAGACGCTTGATGGCCGGCGCCATCTTGTCGGTCACCGTGCCGGAGACCACCATGAGGTCGGCCTGGCGCGGGCCCGGAGCGAACGGGATGACGCCGAGGCGGATGAAGTCGTGGCGCGACATCGACGTCGCGATGAACTCGATCGCGCAGCAGGCGAGGCCGAAGTTGAAGACCCAGAGGGAGTACTTGCGGCCCCAGTTGAGCAGGTAGCGGGCCGGCTTGGGCGCGACCTGCGACCCGACGCCGAGCGTCGACGGTGCGACGGTGGGCATGGGCAGGTCGACGGCGCCTACGACGTCCACGACAGGACCCCCTTGCGCCAGGCGTAGGCGAGGCCCACCACGAGGATGCCGATGAAGATGCCCATCTCGACCGCGGCGGCGGCACCGATCTCCTCCAGCACGACCGCCCACGGGAACAGGAACACCGCGTCGACCGCGAAGATCACGTAGAGGAACGCGTAGACGTAGTAGCGGACCGTCGACTGCGACCAGCCGTCGCCGACCGGGTCGACACCCGACTCGTAGGTCGTCGCCTTCTCGCGCGACGCGACCTGCGGGCGCATCAGCCGGTTGACACCGAGCATCGCGGCGGCGAGGCCGATGCCCACCAGGATGATGACGCCGACCGGGAGGTAGCCCTCCAGATAGGTGTCGTCCAGGTAGGCGCGCATAGGCCCACTCTAGGGCGTGGCACTGCCGTCCGGCTCGATCTGTCACGGTGAAGCGCGAGACCGTTCGGCGGCCTGCCGCCATAATGAGCGCGTGCCTGCCTCGCCCTCGACCACCCCACCCGTGGTCCGTGAGTGGCTCGAGGCATTCGCCGCCGCGGTGCGCAGCCGCGACTACGCAGCCGGCCGCGCACTCTGCACCGACGACGCGGAGGGTTTCGGCACCGTCGCCGCCCGCTACGTCAGCCTCGACGAGCTCGAGCGCGAGCAGTGGCGAGGCGTGTGGGATCGCACCGGGGACTTCGCGTTCGACACCGACGCCGCGACGTCGTGGTCGGACGGTGAGCTGCTCGTCGTGATGGCCGAGTGGGGCTCGGACGGGCTCGAGCCCGACGGGTCGCGCCGGCGTCGTGAGGGCCGCGCCACGATCGTCCTCAGCAGCGCGGACGACACCCTGCGCGCCGTCCACACCCACTTCTCGATGGTCCCCGGGACGCTCGCGTGATCCACGTCCACACGACCCGCAGGTTCACCTTCCTGGTCGAGAAGTTCCTGGCGTCGTGGGACAAGGCCGGCACCGTTCCCCTCACCGTGACCCCCTACGAGGACCTCGCCCTGCACCGCCCCGTCCCGGCCGGCCTGCACCTGCTGAGCGACTTCGAGCGGCTCACCCCGTCCGAGCTCACCCTCGCACGGACGTTCCACGACCGGCTCGTCGAGCACCCCGAGTCGTACGCCGTGCTCAACTCCCCGGGTCGGTGGACCGGCCGCCTCGGCCTCAACCAGGCCCTCACCCGCGCCGGCATCAACGACTACCGCGCGTTCCGCGCCGCCGACGTGCCCGACGACCTGCGGTTCCCGGCGTTCGTCCGCTGGGAGAACGACCACGGCGGCAGCGTCGGCGACCCCGTCCGGTCACGCGACGAGCTCGACCGCCGACTCGCCGACGTCGCGCGCGGCCGACGTCGGACGTCGCGTGACCAGCTGCTCGTGATCGAGCAGCTCGACGTGCGCAGCGACGACGGCCTGTTCCGCAAGTACTCCGCGCAGAAGATCGGCGACCGCCTCTTCCCCCGCCACGTCTTCTTCAGCGAGCAGTGGGTCACCAAGCACTCCGACCTGATCACCCGGCCGATGATCGAGGAGGAGCGCGCCTACCTCGCCGAGTTCCCACATCGCGACCAGATCGAGGACGTCTTCGCGCTCGCCGGTCTCGACTACGGCCGCGTCGACTACGGCTTCCACGAGGGGCGCCTGCAGGTGTGGGAGATCAACACCAACCCCGTCCTGGTCAAGCGGCGCAGCCTGATCGAGCCGGGACGGCTGCGCGCCCAGAAGGCGTCCGCCCGCGACATGCTCGCGTGGCTGCGCGAGCTGTCGCTGACGGCCCCCACCGGCCCGGACCGTCGGCTGTTCGGCCGCGTCGAGGGTCTGCGCCGGCAGGCCTCCGTCGTGGCGTCGCGGCGCAACGACCGGCACCGGAGATAGCGCGGCGTCAGTAGTAGTCGTCGACCTTGATCGTGACGGTCCCGCCGTCGATCGAGACCGTGCCCGACAGGTCGATCGGCACCGTGTCCTTGTAGTCCTCGGCCGGCTCGCCGTCGATGAACGACGGCGCCTTGGCGGTGACCGTGGCCGACCCCTGCACGGAGGTTGTGAAGCGCCACCCGCCCGAGAAGTCCGACTCGACGGCATAGGTCGGCGGGTCGCTGAGCGTCCACTTCACGTCTTCCAGGTCGAAGCCGTACGTCTCGTTGGGGCAGCCGTCCGGGTCTGCCTCACGCCGCGAGATGCACTCGTCCAGATAGGCCGATGCCTGGGTGGTGACCTCGGTGACCAGGGCGTCCGACGGCGCGGCCTCGAAGTCGAGGTACTCGTCGTCCGTGCCGATCGAGGCGTCCTGCGGCTCGTACACGATGAGGTCGGAGTCGCCGACCGGCTCGATGTCGTAGCGCCCGGGGAAGACCGGCAGCGTGACGCCGTCGTCGAGCCCGGAGACGTCGACCTGCTCGCCGTTGACGGTGAGCCCGGTGGCGCCGGGAGCCGTGAGCGACACCGATCCGAGCTCGGGATCGACCAGCTCCCACTCGTCGAAGACGACGAAGCGCGAGCCCGACTTCCGCAGCGTGACGTCCTGGCTCTGGTCGGCCCCGTCGAGCTGGTAGTCGACGGTGACCTCCGCCAGATCGCCCCGCGTCTCGACGTCGCCGATCTCGACGTCGGTGATGCCACCCTCGCCGATCACGTCGGCCGTCAGCAGCGCCCGCTCGTCGTCCGAGAAGTCGAGGCGGGCCAGGTCGAGCGCCTTCTCGCCGTCCCCCGCCTCGAGCGCCGCGAAGTACTCCTTGACCTGCTTCTCAGGGCCGAAGAAGAAGCCGTTCGCGACCGAGACCCCGACCACCGCGACGACAGCCAGCACGGCGAGGCCGGCGATCCCGACGAGGATCTTGCGCGTGCGGGGGTCCAGCGGAGCGGCCGGTGCCGTGGGCGGGACGACTGCGGGACCGGTGGAGGCCTGCGCCGTCGCTGCTGTCCCGGTGGGGGCCGGCGCGACGGCGATCTCGGCAGGCTTGCCGACCGCCCGCTCCACCCAGGCCGGCGGCAGGGCGCCCGCGAGCGCCGGCGCGACGGTGCGCGCGAGCAGCTCGGCCAGCGCGCCCCAGGCGGCGAGCACGAGCACGAACCAGATCGCCGGGCCGAACGATGCGGAGCCGCTCGCCCCGAACGACGATCCGACCCCCGTCGACGCCGTGCCGAGGAAGGTGAGCGCACCACCGACGAGTCCGTACACGACCGCGGCCCAGACCCAGTGGGACGTCGTCCGCGGCGCCGCCTTGCCTCGTTCGTGCAGGACCACGGAGGCGGCGAGGGTCGCCACGACGGCGAAGGCGAGCAGCAGCCAGAAGATGGCGTCGACGCCGTCGGAGAACAGCCAGAGATGGTCGGAGTCGCCCTCCGACTCGCCGAGGAACTCACCGGCGCCCGCGAACCGCAGCGCACCGAGGTGTCCCAGCGTGAGGGCATAGACCACGACGTTTCCGGCAGCGGCCGGAACGGCGATCAGCAGGCTCGCATCGCCCTCGATCACCAGCCAGATCACCGCGGCGGGGATCGTGAGCGCCGAGAACACCACGAGGTGCGTCAGCACTCCCCGCCACGCACCGCGGGCAGCGAGCGGGATCGAGGCCGCGCTCGGCCACGTGCTCCAGGCCCGGCGGCCCAGAAGGGCCGTGACCGTCACGCCGAGCAGGCCGAAGAGCACGAGCTCGATCCGACCCGCCCCGATCGACGTGCCGTCGCCGCCCTCGGAGTAGGAGACCTTGAGCACGAAGGCCAGCAGCCAGCCGATCGCGACGAACGACACCGCGGTCGCGGCGGCGAGGCTCACCGCGCCCGTCGTCGACGTGGTCGGCGATGCCGACTCGTCACGTCGGGACAATCGGAAGACCGCCACCAGCGCGATGGCCAGGATCGTGAGGATCGGCGCCGTGGTGGCGAACGTCCCGGTGAAGGCATAGTCGTCGCCGCCCGAGCTCGCCGAGAGCACCGCTGGGCTGCGGAACGCCATCGCCACGATCTGTCCGGGCGCCGTGAGCAGCCACCAGTACGACACGTCGGCGCCGGCGTCCTCGAGCTGCGCGACCCCGATCGCCAGGAGCGTGGTCGCAAGTCCGGCGACCCACGCCACGGCATAGGCCATGGCGCCGACCCGCAGCGCTGAGACCAGACCGGTGGGAGTGACGTCGAGCGTGGTCCAGATGTCGCTTGAGGGTTGAGGCGGCGTGCTCGGTGGTGTGGCGGTCGGTGGTGTTGTAGTCGGTGGCGTGCTCGGTGAGGTCGGGCTGGCGGCCGTGCCGTCGTCATCGGTCATGTGGTCCCCCTGGGTTCGCGACACCCTCTCAACGATCGGGTGGGCGATCGGGCTACGAAAGAATCCGTCTCATTATTCGAACAGGTGTTCGACAGCAGCCAGACGAGCGACTAGGCTGGAACCAGCGTCGACCACCGTGGTCGGGTTTCACACACGCATCCTGCGTCTTCAAACCGTCAACGCTGACGATGGCCCCCAGGATGCGTATGTCTGCCCAGCTCTCGACCGATCTCGGTCAGCTCCCTCACCCGTTGGCGGGTGGGGTCGCAGCGATCGAGGACGCGTTGGACCGGATGCCGGTCGAGGCGTGGGACGGGCTCGCGTCGACCGAGGTCAGGTCGCTGGTCGAGCGGATGATGCGGGTCGAGGCGCGGCTCAAGGCACACCAGATCGCCGGCACCCGCGTCCTGGAGGCCTCGGGCCTGGCCCAGCAGATGGGCGCCCGGTCGACCGGCGCCCTGCTGGCCGGCAGCTTCGGCGCCGACAAGACCGGCGGTGATCGCATGGTCAGGGCGGGCGAGGCGCTCAAGAGCTCGCCCCGCACCGAGCAGGCCATGGCCGCCGGAGACCTGTCGCAGCCGCAGGCCGAGATCATCGCGCGGGCCGTGGCCGATCTGCCCGACACCACGACGCCCGAGCAGCGTCAGGCGTGCGAGGACACGCTCGCTGGCGACGCCCAGAAGTACTCCCTCAAGGACCTGCGATCACGGTCGAAGCGGATCACCGACCAGTTCCTGCCCGAGCCCGAGGTCGACCAGGGCGAGAACGACTCCCTGCAGGCGCAGGAGAAGCGCGCCTGGGCGAAGTCGGAGTTCTGGATGCGTCCCAACGGCGACGGCACCACGACCGGTGGGTTCACGCTGCCCGACGCACAGGCCGACATGCTCGACACCGCGATCAAGGCCGTGTCCGCACCGCGCCGCGACCACCTGCGAGACCACCCGGGGGCCCAGGCCGACGATCACGGCCACACCGACGCCCGCAGCGCCGAGGGTGACGCCTCGTCGACGATCTACGACCGCGAGCTCGACTACCGCACCCGCCTGGGCATGGGCTTCGCCGAGGTCTGCTCGCGCCTGCCCGGCCATCTGCTGCCCGGGCGATCGGGCCTCGGAGCGACGCTGATGGTCCACCTCGACTACGACACCCTCCTGCACGGCATCAAGGCCGCGACCCTGTCGACCGGCACGCGCATCTCCGCCTCCCAGGCCCGCCACATGGCCTGCAACCTCGGCATCATCCCGCAGGTCTTCAACGGCTCGACGATCCCCGTCGACCACGGTCACGAGCAGCGCTTCTTCACCAAGGCCCAGAAGCAGGACATGTCGGCCAGGGACGGCGGCTGCACCGCGCCGGGCTGCGACAAACCACCCGAGGACTGCGAGGGCCACCACTGGCGACAGCAGTGGGCCCACGGAGCCACCACCACCTTGGCCGACGGCGTCCTCATCTGCGCCTTCCACCACCGAAGAGCCCACCAGGACAGCTGGCAGGCTCGTCTCGGGCCCACCGGTCACATCCAGTGGAAGCGCCCCGGCGACACCGCTTGGCAGCAGAACCACCGCTGGCGACCCTGAGCCACCGCAACCTCAGGAGAGCTCTGCCCTCACCTCGGCGAGCGCCAGCCTCTGGGCCGAGTCGAAGTCCAGGCTGCCCTTGAAGGGCGACAACAGGATGACCACCGTGGCGTAGTTCCGCTGCTCCCACGCGACCTCGGCAAGCCTCACCATCTCTGCCTTGCCGGCACGGCGACGGCGGAAGAAGGCGGGACGCCACGTCGAGGCCCGAGGGAGTGCGGGCCGCTTCATGCGTCCACCCGCGCGCGAGACCTCGTCCACGGCCAGGTCAGCAGCGCCCAGACGACGGCGACGATCGCGATCTCGAGCACGACGTAGAGCGGCCACGGTCCGAGGTAGTCGAGCAGCGACGCGTTCTTCGGCAGCCGGTTGAGATAGCCGTAGTTCGTGCCGGCGACCACGTTGAAGACATACGCACTGACCGCCCAGCCCAGCGTCACCGCGACCGTCTGCCGGTACGTGCGCCACGTCGGCAGGATGCGCAGGCCCACGACGAGGAAGAACGAGGCCCACACGATCAGCACGTGCATGCCCCAGAACATGAGGAACCGTGGCTCGGGGAAGTCAGAGGCGAGGTCGGGCGTGAGCATCCCCTGGGTCGTGAGCGTGATGCCCCACAGATAGGTGATGGTCGAGGTCAGCCGGTTGCGGGTCCAGAGCGCGTGAGCCGCGAACATCCACGCCAGGTCGCACAGCTGGAACGGCAGCGAGGTCTGCAGGTTCCACTCGTCAGGGGTGAGCTGCAGGATCTGCAGCGGGATCGTGATGCCCATCAGGGCCACCGCGAACGTCCGACGCACCCGCTGCTCGGCCGGCTGACCGGCGAGTCGGCGCCCGGCGACGATCACCACGGCGACCCCCGCGACGAAGATCGCGAGGACGACGAGGTGCGACGAGCTGTACGACTCGAACCGCTCCCCCGCCGCCAACGTCATGCCGCGAGGGTAGTCGACCTACCCCTTGCCCTGCGCCAGCTCCGACACGTGGTTCCACTTCTGCCACGTGGCGAGGCGCTGCTCGTAGTCCGCCTTGGCGATGCCGAGCGGCGCCGTTCCGAAGAAGACGCGCAGCGGGGGCTCGTCGGCGTCGACGACCTCGAGGATGGCCTGGGCCGACGCCTGCGGGTCGCCGGGGGTGGCGTTGCGGCTCGCTCGGCCCTGCATCGTCTTCTCGCGGAACGCCTCGTAGGCCGGATTCTGCTCGGAGTGCGAGGCCGAGTCGCCGCTCCAGTCGGTCGAGAAGCCGCCGGGCTCGACGAGCGTGACGTGGATGCCGAAGTCGGCAACCTCCTGGGCGAGAGCCTGCGAGAAGCCCTCGAGGGCCCACTTCGAGGCGTGGTAGATGCCGACCAGCGGGAAGGCCGAGATGCCGCCGATCGACGACACCTGGATGACGTGGCCACTGCTCTGGTCGCGCAGGAACGGCAGGGCCGCCTGGGTCACCCAGAGCGCACCGAACAGGTTCGTCTCGATCTGGGCGCGGGCCTCGGCCTCGGAGATCTCCTCGATGAAGCCGAAGTGGCCGTAGCCGGCGTTGTTGATGACGACGTCGAGGCGGCCGAAGTGCTCGTGTGCCTGGGCGACGGCGGCGAAGTCGGCGTCGTGGTCGTTGACGTCGAGCTGGATCGGCAGGATCGCGTCGCCGAACTTCTCGACCAGGTCGTCCAGCGAGGACGTGTCGCGGGCCGTGGCGGCGACCTTGTCACCCCGCTCGAGAGCGGCGATGCTCCACTCCCGACCGAAGCCGCGCGACGCACCGGTGATGAACCAGATCTTGGAGGCGTTGTCAGTCATGCTCTCGACGCTACGACCTGGAGCGCACTCCAGCACAACTCGAAAGGGGCTCAGACGACCTCGGGAACCGTCAAGAACGTCACCGCGAAGTCGGCGTCGGCCGTGAACGGCACGAGGTCCCACGTCGCGAAGCGCTGCTCGATCACGAGCCCCGCCGCCTCGACGTCAGCGTCGAAGGCCTCGAGGGCATACTCGCGATCGGTCGCGAACCCGATGATGATCCGCCCGCCGGGGCGTACCGCCGCGCGCAGGGAGCCGAGCACCGCCTGCTCGGTGCCGGGGGCCACGAACACCATGACGTTGCCCGCGACGACCGCGACGTCGAAGAGGTCCTCGACGATCGACTCGTCGTCGAGGGCGAGCGTCGAGAGGTCGGCCACGAGCCACCGGGGGCCCGGGTGGTCCTCCTGCGCCGCGGCGATCAGCACCGGGTCGGCGTCGACGCCGACGACCGTGTGCCCGCGGGCGTGCAGCTCGGCGCCGACACGGCCCGGACCGCACCCGGCGTCGAGCACTCGCGAGCCCGGGGCGATCGCAGCGTCCACCAGTCGTGCCTCTCCCGCCAGGTCGGCGCCCTCGGCGGCCATCGTGCGGAAGCGGTCGACGTACCACTTCGAGTGGCCGTCCTTGGTCTCGGTGAACCAGCGGGGGCGGTCGGTCATGCGCCCATCGTCGCCCACCGGCCCTGACGGGCGTACTCTCGGCTGGTGAACGAGACCCAGCGCGGCGCGGCCTTCGGCGTCGCGGCCTACCTCTGCTGGGGCTTCTTCCCCCTCTACTGGCCGCTGCTGGAGCCGGCCGGCTCGCTCGAGGTGCTCGCGCACCGCTTCGTGTGGTCGATGGCGTTCGTGCTCGTGCTGATCACGGTGATGGGCAAGTGGGGCGCCTTCCGCGCCATCGCCCGCAACCGCCGGCTGATGCTGATCCTCGCCGCTGCGTCGGTCGTCATCGCCGGCAACTGGGGCGGCTTCATCTACGGCGTCACCAACGGCCACGTCATCGAGACGTCGCTGGGCTACTTCATCAACCCCCTCGTGACCGTCATGCTCGGCGTCTTCGTGCTCAAGGAGACGATGCGGCCCGCTCAGTGGTGCGCGGTCGGCATCGGGACGATCGCGGTGGTCGTGCTGACCGTCGACTACGGCCGGCTGCCCTGGGTCGCGCTGCTCGTCGCGTTCACGTTCGCCGCCTACGGGTTCTTGAAGAAGAAGGCCGACATCGGCACGTTCGAGGGCCTCGGCATGGAGACCGCGATCCTGTTCCCGGTCGCACTGGGCTTCCTGGTCGTGCTGCAGCTGCGGGGCGAGCTCACGTTCGGCCACGAGGGGCCCGGCAACGTTGCCCTGCTCGTGGGCACGGGCGTCGTCACGGCGATCCCTCTGCTCCTGTTCGGCGCTGCCGCGACGCGCCTCTCGCTGACGACGATCGGGCTGCTGCAGTACCTCGGACCGATCATCCAGTTCATCACCGGCCTGACGATCTTCGACGAGGAGATGACCGGCGCCCGCTGGGCCGGGTTCGTCCTGGTCTGGGCGGCGCTCGTGATCTTCACGACCGACGCCGTGCTGAGCCGGCGGCGGCTCCTGCGGCAGACCGCAGAGGCCACCGCCATCTAGCACCGGCGAGGAGTGCAGGCCTCCGCGCCCGCGCAGCACCACCCCGGATGGAGGGAACGGGCTGAGGGTCGGCCCACCGGGGTGGGTCACGCTGGGCGCGGAGGCAGTCTGTGGGGGCGGCCTACTTCGAGACCCTGCTCGTCTTGGGACTGGTGCGGACCGCCGTCGTGTAGCCCGTCAGGGTGCCGGTCACCCGGACGCTGACGCGCTTGCCGCGCGCCGACTTCGGCAGCTTGAACGTCGACCGGCTCGTCGAGCCGCCGTAGAACTTGCCGTCGAGCATCCAGCGATAGGTCTTCCTGACGTCGTACGGGCTCCAGCCGAGCGTGCGCACCGACACCGTGTACCCGACCTTCGTCCGCCCGCTGATGCCGGGCGAGGTGGTCGTGATCCTGCCCTTGGCCACGGCCGCCGTCGGCGCCGTCGTGCGCGACGTCGTGGTGTAGCCGGCCAGCTCACCCGAGACCGTCACGGTGATCTTCTTGCCGGCGGCCGTCCCGGGAATCGTGAAGAGGCGGCTGGTGCCCTTGGAGGCCGCCACGCCGTCCACCTTCCACTGATAGGTGAAGCTGGCTCCGACCGGCGACCACCCGGTCGTGCTGGCGGTGAGCTGCTCCCCCACGGTCGGGGTGCCCTTGATCGTCGGGTCAAGGCCGCCCATCCCGCCCTCGCCGATCATCACGGGGTCGCTCGTCCTGGTCAGCGGGAAGTAGCCCGACTTCGCGCCGGTCACCTCGACGGAGATCCGCCGGCCGACGTCGGTCGTCTTGGTCGTGTAGGTCGAGGTGATGGAGCTGCCGATCACCTCTCCGTCGCGCTTCCACTGATAGGTGAACTTGTCGGGCACCGGGCTCCACGTGCCCGGCAGCGCCGTCAGCGTGGCCCCGACGGCGGTGGTGCCGGAGATGGTCGGCGTGTCGGCCGACGTCATCTCCTGCAGCAGCACCGGGCCGTACTGCGGGCTGGTCTTGGTGGCATCGGCGAAGCCGCTGCGCTTGGCGGTGACCTTGACGCTGATGATCTTGCCCGCCTCGGACGCAGTGAGCCGCAGCACCTGGCCGGTCGCACCGGAGATCTGGCTGGTGCCGGCGTACCACTGGATCGAGTGGGAGTCCGGTCGCGGCGTGAATGACGGAACCTGCACCGTCACGTCGCCGCCGACCTCGAAGGCGCCCGTCACGGTCGGCTCCTCCGCGGTGAACGCGCCGTCCTGGATCGGCAGTGTCACGTACCACTGGTCGGGCGAGGCCGACTGGGGGAAGGTCTCGCTGCGATAGCCGTCCTTGACGCCGGTCACGCGCGCCATCAGGCAGTAGTTCTTGTCGACGTTGGTCGGCACGTACGACTGCCGGTCGGCATCAGGGATCGCTGTCCAGTTGGCGAGGCTCGTCTTGTAGCAGTCACTGGTGTAGGGCATCTTGTTGCGGTACCAGCGGAACCGCAGCTCGACGGGCTGGGCGAACCAGCCGTTGGACGGGTCGTCGTACTTCTCGACGACGTCCTCGGTCGACCGGTCGGGATCGAGGGTGAGGGTGTTGCCGACGCCGCGGTAGCCGTCGATGCGGGCCTTGCCGGTCGAGATCCCGGTGTCGGCGCTGACGTCGAACGAGCAGGCCTGCGTGAGCCGCACGCTGTCGACCAGTGCTGCGGAGTCGAGCCTGCCGTTGTTGGCGTCGGCGATCGTCACGGTGACGGTGCCACCTGCCGCGGAGATCGGCACCTCCGCGGTGTCGCGGGTCGTGAAGTAGTCGAAGGGCGTGGCGCCCGCGGGCAGGCGGGGCTGCTCGATCGTGCCGTGCAGGGGGTCGCTCGAGTCGCCGGGGCTGTGCCAGTAGTTGACGGCGTTGACCGTGTAGTCGACGTCGTCTGCCAGGACGCCGGACTCGTTGATGTAGGCACCTCCGCGGTTCCTGGCCCGCTCCGTCGCGTCGCCCGCGAGCTTGACCGAGAGGTAGTCGCTGGGGCTGGCAGCCGTGTAGGTGTGGACCCGCTCCTCGGTCGCCATCGAGAAGTCGACCAGCAGGCAACGCATGACGCTCTGTGGCGCGACGTCGAGCGTCAGGGTGGTCGTGTCGGGCCCGGCAACGCCGAGATCGGTGCTCGGCTGGTCGTTGGGCACGCTCGACGAGAAGGCATCGGCCGCCAGACCCGTCGAGAGCACGACATAGCTGTCACCTTTGGAGGGGAGGTCGTTGAACGCCACCGTCGGATCGACCAGCTGATCAACGACGGCGTACGACAGTGGGTCCGCCGGCGCGGAGACGGTGACGTCCTCCGGGGCGTCGAGGGCCACCGCGAGCGCCTCCGGACTGGGCGGCGCCGCTGATGCGGGCGACGTGCTGAGCATGGTCAGCCCGGACAGGACGAGCACCAGTGCTGCACTGGCGCCGACGGCACGACGAGACATGTGTGACTCCCTCACGCCCCGCCGCGGTTGACGCCGCGGCCTGGGCAACTCCCTCTTCAGCGCCCGGCACGCACTCCCATACGTGGACCCGGGAACTCTCCCACTCGGCAGTCTAGGGACGAAAGTCCCACCGCGGAGGAGGTTTGGGACAGATCGTCCCGAGGTGGCTCAGCCCAGGCGGGTGACGACGGTGTCGCACAGCGCCTGCAGCGCCTCACGGGCCGGCGAGGCCGGCAGCTTGGCGAGCAGGACGCTCGCGGCGTCGGCCTCGGCCTGGACGTAGGAGCGCGCCTCGTCGAGGGCCGGGTGGACCCGCAGCAGGGCGAGCGCCTCCGCGTGCTCGGCGTCGTCGGTGAGTGGACGACCGAGCAGGGTGCGCAGGCGCTCGCTCCCGGCGTCTGTCGACCGCAGCGCGATGAGGGTCGGCAGCGTCGGGACGCCCTCGCGCAGGTCGGTGCCGGGCGTCTTGCCCGAGTCGCCGGTCTCGCTGGCGATGTCGATGATGTCGTCGGCCAGCTGGAACGCCGCACCGATGCGCTCGCCGAACTCGGTGAGCGTCTCCTGGACGTCGTCAGGAGCACCCGACATCTTGGCGCCGAACAGCGCCGCGGTCGCGATGAGCGAGCCGGTCTTGTCGGCCACGACCGCGAGGTAGTGGGCGAGCGCGTCCTCGTCGTCGGCGGGACCGATCGTCTCGCGGATCTGCCCCTGCACGAGGCGCGAGAACGTGCGGGCCTGGATGCGGACCGCCTCGGGCCCGAGGTATGACACCAGCTCGGATGCCTGGGCGAACAGGTAGTCGCCGACCAGGATCGCGACCGAGTTGCCCCACCGGTCGTTGGCGCTGGGGGCTCCGCGGCGCTTGTCGGCCTCGTCCATGACGTCGTCGTGGTAGAGCGTCGCGAGGTGGGTCAGCTCGACCACGACGGCCGAACGAGCGACGTCGGGCTCGGCCGGCGTGCCGAACTCGGCGCTGAGCATGACCAGCAGCGGCCGGAACCGCTTGCCACCGGCGTTGAGCAGGTGGGCCGCCGCCTCGGACACCAGCGCGTCAGGGCTCTCGACCGCGGCCGAGAGCTGCCGCTCGACGTCCTCGACACCGGCCAGCACCCGTGCTTCCAGTGCGGCGTCGGTGAACGAGACACCCAGAGTGGACACGCAGTGCTCCTAGGAGGAAGTCCGGCACATCGGTCGGAAAGTGGTCAGCGCACGAAGGCGCCCGCGTGCTGCGCCAGATCCAGCACCGGTCCCGGAATGATACCGAGTCCGACCGTGCCCAGCGCGGCGATGATGATGACCACGGTAGTCAGCAGGCTCGGGACCGCGACCGTCGGGCCGTCGCCGACGGGATCGGTGAAGAACATCAGGACGATGACGCGCACGTAGAAGTAGGCGGCCAGCGCGCTGACGAGCACACCGATGACCACGAGCCACCAGAAGCCGCCGGAGTAGGCCGCGCTGAACACGCCCCACTTGCCGATGAAGCCACCCGTCAGCGGGATGCCGGCGAACGACAGCATGAAGAGCGCGAACGCCCCCGCGAGCCAGGGTGACTTCTTTCCCAGACCCGCCCACTTCGACAGGTGAGTCGTCTCGCCTCCGGAGTCACGAACGAGCGTGACGATGGCAAACGCGCCGATCGACGAGATGCCGTAGACCGTCAGGTAGAACAGCGTGCTCGAGACGGAGGTGACCCGGTCGGACCCGGCGACGCCCGCATAGGCGCCGACGAAGCCGACGAGCAGGAAGCCCGCGTGGGCGATCGACGAGTAGGCCAGCATGCGCTTGACGTCGGTCTGCGAGATCGAGACCACGGCTCCGAGGAACATCGTGATGATCGCGATCGCCACGATCATCGGCCGCCAGTCCCACTGCGACCCACCGAAGGCCACGAAGAACACCCGCAGCAGGGCGATGAACGCCGCCGCCTTGGTGCCGGCAGCCATGAACGCGGTGACCGGGGTCGGGGCCCCCTGGTAGACGTCGGGCGTCCACGTGTGGAACGGCGCAGCGCCGATCTTGAACAGCAGGCCCACCGCGATCAGCGCGATCGAGGCGAGCAGCATGTTCTCGCTGCCGGAGCGGTTGCTGACGGCGGTGTCGATCGCCGAGAGCTCGAAGCTGCCGGCGTAGCCGTAGGCCAGCGCGATGCCGTAGAGGAAGAAGACCGACGAGAAGGCGCCGAGCAGGAAGTACTTGAGCGCCGCCTCCTGGCTGAGCAGCCGGCGACGCCGCGCGAGGCCGCACAGCAGATAGAGCGGGAGCGACAGCACCTCGAGCGCGACGAACATCGTCAGCAGGTCGTTCGACGTCGCGAACAGCATCATGCCGACGAGGGCGAACAGCGCCAGCGGGAAGACCTCGGTGTGCTCGACGCGGAGCTTGATCGCCTCGGCCTCCGAGGCAGAGCCCGGGGCGTCCGCGGCGCGTCCCGTGAACGCGCTCATGCCGCCCTCGAGGCGGCGCTCGGCGAACAGCAGCATGCTGAGCAGGCCGAACACGAGCAGGATGCCCCACGTGAAGACGCCGGGACCGTCGACCGAGAGCGCGCCCTCGGCGGCGACCTTGCCGCGGGCGACGAGGTCGGCATCGACCTTGTCGAGGTCGGTGTAGACCCAGACGGTGTCGGCCAGCGCGGCGATGATGCCGACGACGGCCACGACGACCTGGGTCCAGAAGCGGGTCGCGCGGGGCCAGAACGCCTCGATGATGACGCCGAGCACGGCGGCACCGGCGATGATGAACAGCGGGCCCAGCAGGGCGTACTCGATCTCCGGTGCCTTGATGGGAGGCAGGTCGGTCGCGGTGATGAGGGTCTTCATCAGTGACCTCCTTCCTCTTCAGCGGGCGCATCGACGATCGTGGGCGACTTCGGGGCGGGGTCGGACTTGCCGCCGTTGCTGCCGACATGGCTCATGACCGTGTCGATCGCCGGTGAGATCGCGTTGAGCATCGGCTGCGGGAAGAAGCCCAGGCCGATGATCAGGACGATCGCCGGGGTCAGGGCCGCGATCTCGCGGGGCTCGAGGTCGGTGACTCCCTCGGTGCCCTCCTTGAGCGGTCCGGTCATGGTGCGCTGGTACATGATCAGGATGTAGAGCGCGGCCAGCACGATGCCCAGCGTCGCGACGGCGGCGGCCGGGATCGACCGGGTGAAGGTGCCCGCGAGCACGAGGAACTCCGAGACGAACGGCGCGAGGCCCGGCAGCGAGAGGCTCGACAGGCCGGCGATGAGCAGGACGCCCGAGAGGATCGGGGCGATCTTCTGCACGCCGCCGAAGTCGGAGATCCGGGCCGAGCCGCGGCGGGCGATCATGATGCCCGTGACGAGGAACAGCGCCGCGGTCGAGAGGCCGTGGTTGAACATGTAGAGCGTCGCGCCGGCCATCGAGGTCGTCGTGAAGGCGAAGATGCCCAGGATGATGAAGCCGAAGTGCGACACCGACGTGAACGCGATGAGCCGGCGGATGTCGTCCTGGCCGATCGCGAGCAGCGCGCCGTAGACGATGCTGATGACCGCGAGCACGATGATCACCGGGCTGGCCCAGTCGGCTGCCTCGGGGAACAGGCCGACGCACCAGATGATCATGCCGAAGGTGCCGATCTTGTCGACCACGCTGACCATCAGCACCGAGGTGCCGGGGGTCGCCTGGCCGGCCGCGTCGGGCAGCCAGGTGTGCAGCGGGAACAGCGGCGCCTTGATCGCGAACGCCGCCATGAAGCCGAGGAAGAGCAGGCGCTCCGTGGTCTGGCTGTAGTCGAGGTCCTGCAGGTCGCTGAGGAGGTACGACGCCTCGCCCTGGCGCGAGCTGACGACGTAGAGGCCGACGATCGCGGCCAGCATCAGCAGGCCGCCGACCAGGTTGTAGATGAGGAACTTCACCGCGGCGTACGAGCGGTTGGGGCCGCCGAACGTGCCGATCAGGAAGTAGAGCGGGATCAGCGTGGCCTCGAACAGGACGTAGAACAAGAAGGCGTCCGTCGCCGAGAAGGCGCCGATCGCGAGACCCTCGACCGCGAGCATCCACGCAAAGTAGGCGTTGGTGCTCCTGGGGTCGGGCAGCCGGTCGCCGAAGGCGGCCAGCAGCACGATCGGTGTGAGCACGGTGGTCAGCAGCACCAGCGTGATGCCGATGCCGTTGACGCCGACGGCGTAGTGGGCACCGAAGGCGCTGATCCACTCGTGCGTCGAGGTCAGCTGGTAGCCGCCGGACTCCGGGTCGAACTTCGCGAGAGCCACCAGCGAGAGCGCGAGGGTGATCAGCGAGACGCCGAGGGCGACGGTCTTGGCCCGCAGGTGCGAGCCGGTCTCCCGCGGCAGGAGCGCAAGGATCAGCGCACCTGCGATCGGGGTCGCAGCGAGGATCGTCAGGATCATGCGAGGGTCACCGCCAGGAGGCACAGGACGAGGATGGCGACGCCACCGAACATCGTGAGGGCATAGGAACGGACGAAGCCGGTCTGCGGCTTGCGGAGGAACTGCGACGTCTCGCCGAGCCGGTCGGCGAGACCGGTGACGAAGCCGTCGATGCCCTTGCCGTCGAGCCAGACCAGGAACCGGGTGAGGTGGGTCGTGGGACGGACGACGACCGCGTCGTTGATCTGGTTGCCGTAGAGCTCGTGGCGACCGGCGCGGGTGAACACCGACACCGAGCTGTCAGCGGGCGTCTCGGCCGCGATGGGCTTCGTGCCGTACGTGAAGTAGCCGAGCGCGACACCCGACGCGGCGACCAGCGTGATGATGCCGGTCAGGGCGATCGCGGGGATCGCGAGCTCGTGGTGCTCGCCCTCGCCGACGACCGGCTCGAGCCACTCGACGATCCAGTCGCCGACCAGGAGCAGACCACCGAGCAGCGACAGGGCGCCGAGCGCGATGAGCGGGTAGGTCATCACCTTGGGCGACTCGTGCGGGTGGACGTCGTCCTTCCAGCGCTTGTCGCCGAAGAAGGTCATCATCATCAGGCGCGTCATGTAGAACGCCGTGACACCGGCTCCGAGCAGGGCGCCGAGGCCGACCCAGAGGTTCTCGCCGAACGCCGTCTCGATGATCTTGTCCTTGGACCAGAAGCCGGAGAAGCCGGGGAACCCGATGATCGCGAGGTAGCCGAGGGCGAAGGTCGCGAACGTGATGGGCATGGCCTTGCGGAGGGCGCCGTAGTGCCGCATGTCGACGTCGTCGTTCATGCCGTGCATGACCGAGCCGGCGCCGAGGAACATGTTGGCCTTGAAGAAGCCGTGGGTGATGAGGTGGAAGATCGCGAACGGGTAGCCCGCGGGGCCGAGGCCCGCGGCGAGCATCATGTAGCCGATCTGGCTCATGGTCGAGCCGGCGAGCGCCTTCTTGATGTCGTCCTTGGCGCAGCCGATCCAGGCACCTGCGAGCAGCGTGACGAGGCCGACGATCATGACCGCGGTGCGGGCGGCCTCGGACGAGTCGAAGACGCCGCCGGAGCGGACCACGAGGTAGACGCCGGCGGTGACCATCGTCGCGGCGTGGATGAGGGCCGAGACCGGGGTCGGGCCCTCCATCGCGTCGAGCAGCCAGCTCTGCAGCGGCACCTGGGCGGACTTGCCGCACGCGCCGAGCAGGAGCAGCAGGCCGAGCGCCGTGGCGACACCGTCGCCCGCACCCGGGGCAGCGGCGTTGACGGCGTGGATCGCCGAGGTGCCGAACTGCGCGAACATCAGCATGATCGCCAGCGCCATGCCGATGTCACCGACACGGTTGACGACGAACGCCTTCTTGGCCGCGGCCGCCGCCGAGGGCTTGTGCTGCCAGAAGCCGATCAGCAGGTAGGACGCCAGGCCGACGCCCTCCCAGCCGAGGAACAGCACGAGGTAGTCGCTGGCGAGCACGAGCGTGACCATCGCCGCGACGAAGATGTTGAGGTAGGCGAAGAAGCGGCGACGGCGAGGGTCGTGCTCCATGTAGCCGATCGAGTAGACGTGGATCAGCGTGCCCACTCCGGTGATCAGCAGGACGAACAGGCCCGACAGCTGGTCGAACGTGAAGCCCATCTCGACGTGGAACGTGCCCGTGTCGATCCACGTGAACAACGACGTGGACTGCGAGCGGGCCTCGGCGTCCTTGCCCAGCAGGGCCGCGAACAGCACGACGCCGAACAGGAACGACGCGGCCGAGGCGGCGGTGCCGATGAGGTGACCGAACCGGTCGGCCTCCTTGCCCCAGATCAGGAGCAGGGCGCCGCTGGCGAGCGGGATGGCGATGAGCAGCCACTGGAGATCGAACATCATGCCCCCCTTACGACTTCAGCAGGCTCGCGTCGTCGACCGAGGTCGAGCGGCGCGTGCGGTAGATGGACACGATGATGGACAGCCCGACGACGACCTCGGCCGCGGCGACGACCATCACGAAGAACGCGGCCACCTGCCCGTCGAGGTTGCCGTGCTGGCGGGAGAAGCTCACGAACGCGAGGTTGGTGGCGTTGAGCATGAGCTCGATGCACATGAAGACGACGATCGCGTTGCGGCGGACGAGGACGCCGACGGCCCCGATCGTGAACAGGATCAGCGAGAGGGTGATGTACTCGTTCATTTCTCTCCCCCGAATCCGTCGCTGTCGCGCTGCTCGTCGGTCGCGAGCTGGTCGACGACCGTGTCGATGTCGTCGTCGAAGCCGGAGCGGACCTGGCCACGCTCGACGATGCTCGGCGAGATCGACTCCTCCAGCGGCGTGCCGTCGGGCAGCAGCGCCGGGGTGTCGACCGCGTTGTGACGGGCGAAGACGCCCGGCGTCGGCGCGGGGCCGGGGTGCCGGCCGGTCTCGGCGTACTCCCGCATGCGGCGGGCCGCGAGGTCGGCCTGCGTGTGCCGCGGCGTGAGGCGCTCCTTGTGGGCCAGCACCATCGCACCGAGGGCAGCGGTGATCAGCAGGGCGCTGGTGAACTCGAAGGCGAGGACGTACTTGCCGAACAGCAGCTCGGCGAGGCCGTACGGGTTGCCGTTCTCGTTGGCGGCACCGAGACCGACCACGACTCCGGTGACGGTCTGACCGACCGCGAGCACCAGCGTGATGCCGAAGACCAGGCCGATGACGGTCGCGAACAGGCGCTGGCCCGAGATGGTCTCGCGGACCGCCTCGGACGACTCGACGCCGACCAGCATGAGGACGAACAGGAACAGCATCATGATCGCGCCGGTGTAGACGATGATCTGCACCGCGAACAGGAACGGGGCGCCCTGCGCCGCGTAGAGGATCGCGAGGCTGATCATCACGACCGCGAGCGCGAGGGCCGCGTGCACGGCCTTCCTCGCGAACAGCAGGCCGAGGGCGGCGATCACCATGATCGGCGCCAGGAGCCAGAACGTGGTCACTCGTCCGCACCTCCGGCGTCGCCCGACGTCACGGCGACGATCGGCAGCTGCATGCCCTTGTAGTAGTCGTGGTGGTCGTCGCTGATCATCATCTCGTGCGGCGGCTCCACCATGCCTGGCAGCAACGGGGCGAGCAGGTCGCTCTTCTCGTAGATGAGGTCCTGGCGGTTGTTGTCGGCCAGCTCGTACTCGTTGGTCATCGTCAGCGCGCGGGTCGGGCAGGCCTCGATGCACAGGCCGCACAGGATGCAGCGCAGGTAGTTGATCTGGTAGACGCGGCCGTAGCGCTCACCGGGGCTGTGACGGTCGCCGTCGGCGTTGGACGCGCCCTCGACGTAGATCGCGTCGGCCGGGCAGGCCCAGGCGCACAGCTCGCAGCCGATGCACTTCTCGAGCCCGTCGGGCCAGCGGTTGAGCTGGTGACGGCCGTGGAAGCGCGGCGCGGTCGGCACCTTCTCGAACGGGTACTGCTCGGTGACGGTCTTGCGGAACATCGTCCGGAACGTCACGCCGAAGCCGGCGATCGGGTCCCACAAGGTCTCGCGAATCGGTGAGCTCATCAGGGAGCCGTCCTCTCGGGTCGAGCGTCGGGCAGGGTCTCGGTGGTCTGCTGGCCCGGCATCGGGGGCACGGGGTAGCCGCCGGCGAAGGCGTCCCACTCCTCGGGCTCCGCATCGTCCCCGCTGTCGGGGGTCTTCTTCTCGGGGATGAAGAACGTGATGGCGACCAGCACGCCCGCCGCGATCGCGACGTACGTGAGGGTCTGCTGGTCGAGCATGTCCTCGCTCTTGAGCTTGCGGATGAACGCGACCGCGATGATCCACACGAGCGAGACGGGGATGAGGATCTTCCAGCCGAAGTTCATGAACTGGTCGTAGCGCATGCGCGGCAGGGTGCCGCGGAGCCAGACGAACAAGAAGATGAAGAACAGCGTCTTGCCGAAGAACCAGATCAACGGCCAGTAGCCGGTGTTGAAGTAGCCGTCGTTGATCTGGCCGATGCCGAACGGTGCACGCCAGCCGCCGAGGAACAGCGTCGTGGCGAGCGCCGACACGGTGACCATGTTGACGTACTCGGCGAGGAAGAAGAGCGCGAACTTCAGCGAGGAGTACTCGGTGTGGAAGCCACCGACCAGCTCACCCTCGGCCTCGGGGAGGTCGAACGGTGCGCGGTTGGTCTCGCCGACCATCGCGATGCAGTAGATGACGAACGAGGGGAACAGTGGCACGAAGTACCAGAGGTCGGACTGCGCCTCGACGATCTCCGACGTCGACATCGATCCGGCATACATGAACACCGAGACGAACGACAGGCCCATCGCGACCTCGTACGAGATGACCTGGGCGCTGGAGCGCAGGCCACCCAGCAGGGCGTAGATCGACCCGGAGGCCCAGCCGGCCAGGACGATGCCGTAGACCCCGATCGAGGTCACCGCGAGGACGTAGAGCACCGCGACCGGGAGGTCGGTCAGCTGCAGCACGGTCTTGGTGTCGGTGAACGGGATCGTGACCTCGGGGCCGAACGGGATGACCGCCCAGGCGAGGAACGCCGGGATCGTGGCGAGGATCGGCGCCAGGATGTAGACGACCTTGTCGGCCGCCTTGACGACGATGTCCTCCTTGAGCGCGAGCTTGACGCCGTCGGCGAGGCTCTGCAGCAGGCCGAAGGGTCCGTGGACGTTGGGGCCGATGCGGTGCTGCATCTTGGCCACGACGCGGCGCTCGAACCAGATGTTGAACAGCGTGTAGACGAGCAGGACGACGAAGATCAGCACGGCCTTGAGCGCGATGACCCAGAACGGCTCGTTGCCGAAGAGATCGCTCATGACGCTCCTCCGCTCAGCATGACCCGGTCCCCGAAGCCGGCACCGAGGGCGGCCCGCAGGCTCACCCCGGAGTTGGCCGGCGCCCAGACGACGCCGTCGGGCAGGTCGGCGACCTGGCTCGGCAACGTCACGCTGCCGGTCTCGGTCGACAGCGTCGCCGGGGCGCCCGGCTCGACGTCGAAGGCCTTGAAGGTCGACGCGCTGGCGCGGATGACGGCCGGACGGGCGGTGGCCTTGAACTGCTCCTGGCCGTCCTGGCCGCGGGCGTCGTCGACGAGCAGGCGCCACGAGTCGAGCACGACGGTGCCCTTCGTGGCAGCGGGCTGGGCGGGCTGGACGGTCGGAGCGGCGGCGCGGGTGCCGTCCCACGGGCCCAGCTCTGTCATGGCCTGGCGGGCGGCGGCGACCGTGCGGAAGCCGAGCGGCGTGCCCATCTCCTCCGCGATGCCGGCGAGCACCCGGATGTCGGTCAGCGAGCCGGGCTCGTGCAGCACGGCGTCGAAGGTCCGGACACGGCCCTCCCAGTTGACGAACATGCCCGGCTTCTCGACGGTGGGGGCGATCGGCAGGACGACGTCGGCCGCGGCCGTCACGTCGCTGTGCCTGACCTCGAGGCTGACGACGAAGTCGGCCGCGGCGAGCCCCGCGCGGGCCGTCGCCGGGTCGGGCAGGTCGTCGATCTCGACGCCGCCGACGAGCAACGCCTTGACGACGCCGTGCTTGGCGTCGGCGAAGATCGTCGAGGTGTCGCGGCCGGCCTTGGCCAGGATCGTGCGCACGCCCCAGGCTGCGGCGAGGTCGGTGCGCGCCTCCACGTCGTCGAGCGGACGTCCGCCCGGCAGCAGGTGGGGCAGGCAGCCGGTCTCGACCGCTCCCCTGTCGCCGGCGCGGCGCGGGACCCACGCGAGGCGGGCTCCGGCCTTGTCGGCGGCCGCGAGGGCAGCGGTGAAGCCACCGGCGACCGAGGCGAGGCGTTCGCCGACCAGGATGATCGATCCGGCGGGCAGGTCGAGCCCGGCCAGCGCGGCCGGCTCGTCGCCGGGCACCGTGCGGACCAGCTCGCCCGACATCTTGGTCAGGCCGCGGGTGGCGTGGCTCGCGATCGAGACGACCTTGACGCCGTTCTGTCGCGCGGCCTTGCGCAGGCGCAGGAAGATGCTGCCGTTCTCGTCCTCGGGCTCGAAGCCGACCAGCACGACCGTCGATGCCTTCTCGAGGTCGGCGAAGCGGACGACGAGCTGGGTCGCGGCCACGTGCGAGGCCAGGAAGGCCTCCTCCTCGGCGGAGTGGGCGCGGGCCCGAAAGTCGATGTCGTTGGTGCGCAGGACGATCCGGGCGAACTTGCTGTAGGCGAAGGCGTCCTCGGCGGTCAGCCGGCCGCCGGGCAGCACGCCGACCTTGCCCTCGGCCGCGGCGAGCCCGCGGGCGGCGATCGCGAGGGCCGCGGGCCACGATGCGGGCTCGAGCTCGCCGGTCTCGGGGCTGCGGACCAGGGGCGTGGCGACCCGGTCTCCCTGGGTGGCGTAGGTGAACGCGAAGCGGTCCTTGTCGGTGATCCACTCCTCGTTGACCTCAGGATCGTCGCCGGCGAGACGGCGCATGACCTTGCCGCGGCGGTGGTCGACGCGAATCGCGGAGCCGCTGGCGTCGTGCTCGGCGATCGACGGGGTCGAGACGAGGTCGAACGGCCGCGAGCGGAAGCGATAGTCGGCGCTGGTGAGCGCACCCACCGGGCAGATCTGGATCGTGTTGCCCGAGAAGTAGGAGCTGAACGGCTCTTCTTCGTAGATGCCGACCTGCTGGCGCGCACCGCGCTCGATCAGGGCGATGAACGGGTCACCGGCGATCTGCTCGGAGAACCGGGTACACCGGGCGCAGAGCACGCAGCGCTCGCGGTCGAGCAGCACCTGCTCGGAGACCTTGATCGGCTTGGGGAACGTGCGCTTCGTCTCGGTGAAGCGCGACTCGCCCTGCCCGTGCGTCATCGCCTGGTTCTGCAGCGGGCACTCGCCGCCCTTGTCGCAGACCGGGCAGTCGAGCGGGTGGTTGATGAGGAGGAACTCCATCGTGCCGCGCTGCGCCTTCTCGGCGACCGGCGACGTGACCTGGGTCTTGACGACCATGCCGGCGGCGACCTCGATCGTGCACGAGGCCTGCGGCTTGGGGAAGCCGCGGCCGTTGCCCGCGTCGGTGATGTCGACCAGGCACTGGCGGCAGGCACCGACCGGCTCGAGCAGCGGGTGGTCGCAGAAGCGCGGGATCTCGGTGCCGATGAGCTCGGCCGCGCGGATCACGAGCGTGCCCTTCGGGACGCTGACCTCGACGTCGTCGATCGTCAGCGTGACGAGCTCGACGGGGGTCTCGTCGGTCGATCCTGAGGGCGGGACGGTGACCGTCATGCCGGCACCTCCTGCGGGAAGAGGGTGGAGGCGGCGGGCGGGAAGAGCTCGTGTGACGGCGTGTGCAGGCCCGCCTCGAACTCCTCTCGGAAGTGCTGGATCGCCGAGGTGATGGGGCTCGTCGCGCCATCGCCGAGGGCGCAGAACGAACGACCGAGGATGTTCTCGCAGAGGTCGACGAGCAGGTCGATGTCGCCCTCGCGGCCCTGGCCCTCGTCGAGGCGCTGCAGGGTCTGGACCAGCCACCACGTGCCCTCACGGCACGGGGTGCACTTGCCGCACGACTCGTGCTTGTAGAACTCGGTCCACCGCAGCACGCAGCGCACGACCGACGTCGTCTGGTCGAAGATCTGCAGGGCGCGGGTGCCGAGCATCGACCCGGCGGCCCCGACCGACTCGTAGTCGAGGGGCATGTCGAGGTGCTCGGCCGTCAGCAGCGGCGTCGACGACCCGCCGGGGGTCCAGAACTTGAGCTCACTGCCCTCGCGCATGCCCCCGCCAAGGTCGATCAGCTCGCGCAGCGTGATGCCGAGCGGCGCCTCGTACTGGCCGGGCTTCTTGACGTGGCCCGACAGCGAGTAGATGACGAAGCCCTTGGACTTCTCGGTGCCCATCGAGGAGAACCACTCGTGCCCGCCCCGGATGATCGCCGGGACCGAGGCGATCGACTCGACGTTGTTGATGACGGTGGGGCTGGCGTAGAGGCCCTCGACCGCGGGGAACGGCGGGCGCAGACGGGGTTGACCGCGTCTGCCCTCCAGCGAGTCGAGCAGCGCCGTCTCCTCGCCGCAGATGTAGGCACCGGCGCCGGCGTGGATCACCAGGTCGATGTCGATGCCGCTGCCGAGGATGTCGGTGCCGAGGTAGCCGGCCTCGTAGGCCTCGCGGCACGCGGCGCGCAGCCGGCGGATGACGTGCAGCACCTCGCCGCGGACGTAGATGAACGCCTGCTTGGCGTTGATCGCGTGGGCCGCGATGATGACGCCCTCGATGAGGGTGTGCGGCGTCGCCATCATGAACGGGATGTCCTTGCAGGTGCCCGGCTCCGACTCGTCGGCGTTGACGACGAGGTACTTGGGCTTGGGGTTGTCCTGCGGGATGAAGCTCCACTTCATCCCCGTGGGAAATCCGGCGCCGCCGCGACCGCGCAGGCCCGACTCCTTGACCATCTCGACCACGTCGGCCGGCTTCATCGTCAGGGCCTTCTCGAGCCCCTGGTAGCCGCCCGCGCTGCGGTAGGCGTCGAGCGTCCACGCACGGTCGGTGCCCCAGTCGGCCGTCAGCACCGGGGTGAGCAGGTCAGTCATCCGAGTCCTCCTTCGAGGCTGGTTCGTTCGACGCCGACTCCTTCGACGTCTGGGCCGGTGACTCCTCGATCGCCGTCTCGGTCTCGGCCCGGGAGGTGTCGGCCTGCTCGGCCGCCTTCTTCTTGGTGGTCGCGCCGGCCTTGTCGCTCTTGTCGGCCTTGCCGGTCGGTGCCGTCGCGTCTGTGCCGTAGGCCGGAGCGGTCCAGCCGTTGGCCTTCGCGATCTCGAAGCCGGCCAGTGAGGCGCCCGCAGCGGTCGGGCCCTCGTCGGCCCGCCCGTCCTCGAAGCCGGCGATGACCCGCTCGGCCTCGCGCCACGACGTGATGGTCGCGCCACGGGTGGCCTTGACCGTCTCGCCGGCGCGCAGCTGGTCGACCAGCTCGACGGCCGACTCGGGGGTCTGGTTGTCGAAGAACTCCCAGTTGACGGTGACGACCGGCGCGAAGTCGCACGCGGCGTTGCACTCGATGTGCTCGAGCGTGACCGTGCCGTCGTCGGTCGTCTCGTCGTTGCCGACATCGAGGTGGCCCTTGAGCCGCTCGAAGATCAGGTCGCCGCCCATGACGGCGCACAGGGTGTTGGTGCAGACGCCGACGTGGTGCTTGCCCATGGGACGGCGCTTGTACATCGTGTAGAACGTGGCGACGCCGGAGACCTCGGCGGCACTGATGTCGAGGATGTCGGCGCAGACCTCGATGCCCTCGTTGGTGACGCTGCCCTCGGTCGACTGCACGAGATGCAGCATGGGCAGCAGAGCACTGCGGGCCTGCGGGTAGCGAGAGGCGAGCTCGCGCAGCTCACCCAGAGTCACATCAGAAAGCGTCATCTAGAACCATCCCATCCGGACGCAACCATGGCCTGAGCGAAGCGACTGACGGCTCACCGATCGACACCGCCCATGACGGGATCGATGCTGGCGATCGCGACGATGACGTCCGAGAGCATGCCGCCCTCGCTCATCACCGAGGTGCCCTGCAGGTTGACGAACGACGGGTCGCGGAAGTGCGCCCGGTAGGGCCGGGTGCCGCCGTCGGACACCAGGTGGCAACCGATCTCGCCGCGCGGCGCCTCGATCGAGGCGTACGCCTGACCGGCCGGGACGCGGAAGCCCTCGGTCACGATCTTGAAGTGGTGGATGAGCGCTTCCATCGACTCGCCCATGATGTGCTTGATGTGCTCGGCGGAGTTGCCCTGGCCGTCGGCCCCGACGCTCAGCTGGGCCGGCCACGCAATCTTCTTGTCGGCGACCATGACGGGCATGCCCTCCATGCCGGCGAGCCGCTCGATGGCCTGCTCGACGATCTTGATGGACTCCCACATCTCGTCGAGGCGCACCCGGAAGCGTCCGTAGGCGTCGGGCTCGTCGCGGGTCACGACGTCGAAGTCGTAGGTCTCGTAGCCCCAGTAGGGCTGCTTCTTGCGCAGGTCCCAGTCGTAGCCGGTGGCGCGCAGCACCGGGCCGGTGAGGCCGAGGGCCAGGCAGCCGGCCAGCTCGAGGTGTCCGACACCCTTGAGGCGTCCCTTGAAGATGGGGTTGGCGTTGCAGAGGGCCGCGTACTCCGGCAGCCGCTTCTTGAGCAGCGCGACGGTCGAGCGGAGCTTCTCGATCGCGCCGTCGGGCAGGTCCTGCGCGACGCCGCCGGGGCGGAAGAACGCGTGGTTCATGCGCAGGCCGGTGATCATCTCGAACACGTCGAGGATCAGCTCACGGTCGCGGAAGCCGCAGGTCATGACGGTGAGGGCGCCGATCTCCATGCCGCCGGTCGCCAGGCACACCAGGTGCGACGAGATCCGGTTGAGCTCGAGGAGCAGCACGCGCATCGCCTGCGCCTTCTCGGGCGCCTCGATGCCGAGCAGCTTCTCGACGGCCATGACGTACGCCGCCTCGTTGGAGAACGGGGCGACGTAGTCCATGCGGGTGCAGAAGGTCACGCCCTGGGTCCAGGTGCGGAACTCCATGTTCTTCTCGATGCCGGTGTGCAGGTAGCCGATGCCCGCGCGGGCGTCACGCACCGTCTCGCCGTCGATCTCGAGGATCAGGCGGAGGACGCCGTGGGTCGACGGGTGCTGCGGACCCATGTTGATGACCAGGTGGTCGCCCTCGACCGCCGACGAGTCGATCGTGTCCCAGTCCTGACCGGTGACGGTGAAGACCGGACCGTCGGTCGAGTCGGTGGTGCCGGCGTAGGGGTCGGTCTGACCCGACGTGGCGCTCTGTGTCATGAGTAGCTCCTCCGCTGGTCCGGTGGTGCGATGGTGCCGCCCTTGTACTCGACGGGGATGCCGCCCAAGGGATAGTCCTTGCGCTGGGGGTGGCCGGGCCAGTCGTCCGGCATGAGGATGCGGGTCAGCGCGGGGTGCCCGTCGAAGACGATGCCGAAGAAGTCCCAGGCCTCGCGCTCCTGCCAGTCGGCCGTCGGATAGATCGGCACGACGCTGGGGATGTGCGGGTCGTCCTCGGGGGCGGTGACCTCGAGGCGGATGCGACGGTTGTGGGTCATCGACAGCAGGTGGTGGACGACGTGCAGCTCGCGGCCGGTCTCGTGCGGGAAGTGCACGCCCGACACGCTGGAGCAGAACTCGAAGCGGAGCACGGGGTCGTTGCGCAGGTGCGTCACGGCCTCCAGCAGCAGCTGCCGGCGGACGTAGAAGGTGATCTCGCCGCGGTCGACGACGACCTTCTCGATCGCGTCACCGAGGCCCGGACCGCCCTCGAAGCGGTCGGCGACCTCGTCGAACCAGCCGCCGTACGGCCTCTGGCTGGCGCCGGGCATGATCACGGGCCGGGTCAGTCCGCCGAAGCCGCTGGTGTCGCCGGTGCCGTGGGCGCCGAACGCCCCCTCGCGGATCTCGACGACCTCGAGCTCGGTCGTGCCGGCGCGGACCAGCTCGTCGCGGGTCTCGTGCGAGCCGTCCTGCGTCGTCGTGCCGGCGTCGCGTGCGTCCTTGTCGCCCTTGGCGTCGACCATCAGTGACCGCCCTTCATCGCATGAGGCCCTTCATCGCCGAGGTGGGAGTGGCCAGCAGCGCGACCTTCTCCTCCTCCTTGATCTGGGCGAGGCGGTTGGCGCCGAGCTTCTCGTGCTGGATCTGGTCGTGCAGCTTGAGGATCGCGTCGATCAGCATCTCGGGCCGCGGCGGGCAGCCGGGGAGATACATGTCGACCGGCACGACGTGGTCGACGCCCTGGACGATCGCGTAGTTGTTGAACATGCCGCCCGAGCTGGCGCAGACGCCCATCGCGAGGACGTACTTGGGGCCGGCCATCTGGTCGTAGATCTGGCGCAGCACCGGCGCCATCTTGTTGCTGACGCGGCCCGCGACGATCATCAGGTCGGCCTGACGCGGCGAGGGGCGGAAGACCTCCATGCCGAAGCGCGAGGAGTCGAAGCGCGGGGCGCCGAAGGTCATCATCTCGATCGCGCAGCAGGCCAGGCCGAACGTCGCGGGCCAGAACGAGGCCTTGCGCATGTAGCCGGCGAGCCCCTCGACGGTCGAGAGCAGAACTCCTGAGGGCAGCTTCTCTTCTAGTCCCATTCGAGGCCTCCACGGCGCCAGACGTAGGCATAAGCGATGAACACGGTGAGCATGAACAGGAACATCTCGATCAGCCCGAACCAGCCGAGCGCGTCGAACGCGACGGCGAAGGGGTAGAGGAAGATGATCTCGATGTCGAAGACGATGAACAGCATCGCGATGATGAAGTAGCGGATCGACACCTTGCCGCCGCCGTCGGGCAGCGGGCTCGGCTCGATGCCGGACTCGTAGCGGTCGAGCTTGGCGCGGTTGTAGCGCTTGGGCCCCGTGAACGGCGCGATGGCGATGCTGCCGATGGCGAAGAGGGCAGCCAGACCACCCAGCACGAGGATCGGCGTGTAAGCCGTCACGACACCTCCAGGATCGGGGCCGACAGAGCGAGGAACCTGCGTGATCGTTCCCTTGTGAATTACTTCACAACGTGATCACGGTCTCACCCTACGCCCGCGGGATCGGACCTGTAACTTAGGTCACACTAACCCGCCCGAACGCTCGCGAGAGCGTTCCCGCCCCCCGAGGAGAGCGTTGCCGCCCCTCGAGGAGAGGGTTGCCGCCCCGGGGCGTGTCGGACCGCCCGCTCAAGGGGCGGGAAAGGTCTCGCGAAGGGGCCGGAAGGGTCTCGTCAGCGGATGGGCTTGGTGGAGTGGTGCAGGGCGACGATGCCCGCCGAGAGGTTGTGCCACTCGACCTTGCCCCAGCCGGCCTCGACCATGCGCATGGCCAGCCCCTTCTGGTCGGGCCACTCGCGGATCGACTCGGCGAGATAGACGTACGACTCGGGGTTCGACGACACCGCGCGAGCCACGGGGGGCAGCGCGCGCATCAGGTAGTTGGTGTAGATCGCGTCGAACGGGCCCCACGTGGGGGTGCTGAACTCGCACACCACGATGCGTCCGCCCGGGCGCGTGACCCGCAGCAGCTCGCGGAGCCCGGCGATCGGGTCGACGATGTTGCGCAGCCCGAACGAGATCGTGACGGCGTCGAACGTCTCGTCGCCGAACGGCAGCTGCGTGCCGTCGCCGGCGGTGAACGCCAGGTCCGGCCGATCACGCTTGCCGACCTCGAGCATGCCGATCGAGAAGTCGCAGGGCACCACGGTCGCGCCGGCGTCGGCGAACGGCTGGCTCGACGTGCCGGTGCCGGCAGCGAGGTCGAGGATGACCTCGCCGGGCATCGGCGCCACGAGGTCGACGACGCGCTTGCGCCAGCGTCGGTCCTGCCCGAGCGACAGCACGTCGTTGGTGATGTCGTACTTCTCGGCCACGCCGTCGAACATCTTCGCGACGTCGTGGGGCTGCTTGTCCAGACCGGCTCTGCTCACCGCTGAAGCGTACGACGCGGAGCCCCTGCACGCCGTTCCAGCCCCGGCGACCGTGCGAATGTCACACCCGTGGAGGGCTCACAGCGTGAGCGCGTTGTGGGGGCCACCAGTAGGCTCATGAGTTGTGAGCAACCCAGCCGTCGTCGCGGAGATCGGGCCCCTCGTGGTCCGGTCCACACCGATCGACGACCCCGGTGCGCTGCTCTCCCTGCTGCCGCCCGACGACGCGTTCGCATGGGTCCATGCCGCCGACGGCATCGTCGCGTGGGGTCGAGCGGCCGAGTTCCGCACGTCCGGCGCATCTCGTTTCGCCGACGCCGACGAGTGGTGGAGCGAGCTGTGCGCGCACGCCGTCGTCCGTGACGACGTCGACACCCCGGGGTCCGGCCTGGTCGCGTTCGGGTCGTTCACGTTCACCGACGACGCCGACGGCAGCGCCCTCGTCGTCCCCGAGGTCGTCGTCGGTCGCCGTGACGGCGTCGCCTGGGTCACCGTCATCGGCGCCGGCATCGCTGCCCCGCCGGCCGTCGGACCGGCCGAGCCCGTGACCCTGCCGGCCGGCACGACGTTCGCCGACGGGCCGGTCGACAGCGCCACGTGGCAGGGGCTCGTCGCCGAGGCGGTCCAGCGCATCCAGGGCGGCGCCCTCGACAAGGTCGTCCTGGCCCGCGACCTCGTCGCCTCGCTCGACGAGCCGCTCGACGTCCGCGCCCCTCTCAGCAGGCTGGCCGCCGACTACCCGAGCTGCTGGACCTTCCACGTCGACGGGTTCTTCGGCTCCACCCCCGAGATGCTCGTCCGTCTCGAGCGCGGCCTCGTGACGTCACGGGTGCTGGCGGGCACGATCCGCCGCACGGGCGACGACGCCCACGACCTCGCCCTCGCCGGGTCGCTCGCCCGGTCGAGCAAGGACCTCGAGGAGCACGAGTACGCCGTGCGCTCCGTCGCCGAGGCCCTGGCGCCGCACTGCACGAGCATGAACGTGCCCGAGGCGCCGTTCGTGCTGCACCTCCCCAACGTTATGCACCTGGCCAGCGACGTCACCGGCGTCATGAAGAACGGCGCGAGCGCCCTCACCCTGGCCGCGTCGCTGCACCCGTCGGCCGCCGTCGGTGGCACCCCGACCGAAGCGGCCGTGGCACTCATCGCCGAGATCGAGCAGCTCGACCGGGGCCGTTACGCCGGGCCTGTCGGCTGGATCGGCGCGTCGGGCGACGGCGAGTGGGGCATCGCGCTGCGCTCGGCCCAGGTCGAGGGCGACGGCCGCACCGTCCGCCTGTTCGCCGGGTGCGGCATCGTCGCCGACTCCGTCCCGGCCGACGAGCTGGCCGAGTCCAACGCCAAGCTCATCCCGGTGCGCGACGCGCTGACACCCTGAGGCCCTGACCGGGCTCAGCGCCAGACCTTGGCCTCGAGGTCGTGGCCGAGGATGCGCGCGGCGAGCAGCCGGTGCAGCCCGTCGAGGTGCCACCAGCCGTTGCCGTCGCCGACGTCGTAGACCCGCGCGGGCTTGATCGTCTCGCCGGCGTCGAGCTGTGTCAGGTAGTAGTTGACCTTCGCGACGCCGACGAACTGCTGGGGCGTCATCACGACCGTGTGCGGGCGCAGCACGACGGTGTCCTGCGTCGCCTTGGGCTGGCTGTCGTCCTTGAGCTGGAGCGGCCCCGAGAACACGACCGCCAGCCACAGCAGCCGCCGCGTGTTGATGACCTTCTCGCTGCCGGACATGCGGATGAACGCGTCGAGCCGCTCCATCGAGTCGTCGTCGAGGTCGGTCGGTGGCGGCGCCAGCTTGGGGCCGAGCCTCGGCAGACGGACCATGACGACGTCAGCTGCCGGCGACCGGCGTGAGATCGGGCCAGCGCGGGCTCAGGCTGTCGCCCGAGGACGTGCCGGTGAGGCGCCGCTTGACCCACGGCGCGGCGTGGGCCTTGGCCCAGTCGACGTGGGCGGCTCGACGCTCCTTGGCGGAGAGCAGCGGGCGGTCGGCGAGGACAAGCGGCTCGAGGTCGTGCGGGACGCCCAGCGCGTCGAGGACGGCGATCGCCATGCGCTGGTGCCCGGCGCTCGACATGTGCATGCGGTCGACGTCCCACAGCCGGTCGTCGCGGTAGTCGCGGATGCGCCAGAAGTCGACCAGCGTCACGCCGTGGCGGTCGGCGACCTCGCGCACCAGCTCGTTGTAGATCGCGAACCGTCCGCGCAGCGCGCCGAAGATCGGGGAGCCACCGGGGTCGTAGGCCGTGAACAGGACGACGTGGGCCCCGGCGTCGACGAGTCGGCCGATCGCGACGTCGTACGCCGCGACGAGGTGGTCGATGTCGACGCGGGGACGCAGCACGTCGTTGGCGCCGGCATAGATCGTGACGAGGTCGGGCTTCATCTCGATCGCCGGATCGATCTGCTCGGCCACGATCTGCAGCAGCTTGCGACCGCGGATCGCCAGGTTGGCGTACGTGAAGTCGTCGCCGGCCAGCACCCGGGCCACCCGGTCGGCCCAGCCGTGCACGCCGTTGGGCCGGGCGGCGTCGGGGTCGCCGACACCCTCGGTGAACGAGTCGCCGAGCGCGACGTAGCGGTGGAAGGTCACCCCCTCAGGGTACGGGGGCGGGCCGCCCGACGTCCGCGGACCGATCCAGGTGGATCCGCCACCTCACCCGGCGGGGCCAGGTGGATCCTCCACCTCAAGACGGCGTGACAGGTTGCAGATCCACCTGCCCGGCCGGGGTCCGCCGCGATGAGGTTGCAGATCCACCTGCCGAGGCGGGAGGGGTGGGCGTCAGTCGTCGAGAAGACCCTTGCGGCGCGCGATCGCAGCGGCCTCCGTGCGCCCGGCCGCGCCCAGCTTGGCCAAGATGTTGGAGACGTGCACCGACACGGTCTTGGTGCTGATGAACAGCCGCGTGCCGATCTCGCCGTTGCTGCGGCCGAGGGCGACCTGCTGGAGCACCTCGCGCTCGCGGGGCGTGAGGTCGACGTCGACCAGCCGGGGACGCCAACCGCCCAGCGACTCGATCTCGGCGAGCAAGGGTCGCGCCCCGAGCCGCTGCGCCACGTCGCGGGCCTCCTGCAGGAGCCTGCGCCCCTCGGCCTCCTCGCCCGAGGTCAGCAGGACGGCCGCGAGCCGGGTCGCCGACCGAGCGGTCTCGTACGGGTCGTCGAGGGCGACGAAGCCGTCGAGCGCCGCGCGCCACCTGGCCGCCAGCTCGGTGGCATCCGGGGCGGCATCCGGATCGGCGACCCCGGCCAGCCAGCGCGCCCGAGCGTGCTCGGCCTCGAAACGTGCCCGCCAGGTGAGCCCCTCAGGCCCCAGGAGCGGGTTGTCGGCCACGACCTCGTCGACGATGCCCGCGAGCTCGGCCGCGTGCTCGAGCAGCGGAGCCTGATCAGCGCGCTGGAGGGCGGGCAGCGCCGTCGCGTAGTGGGCGACCAGCAGGGCCGAGATGCGGATGCGGCCCGGGAACAGCGGCTCGTCCCAGGCCTTGGTCTCCAGCTCGACCAGCGCGTCGTGCGTCTGCCGCGCGGCAACGAGATCGCCCGCGAGACCGTACAGCTCGATGAGCGAGGCGCTGCTGTGGATCGACGAGGCCATCTCGTGGCGCCACATCGACCGCAACGACAAGGTGCGCTCGACCTGCTCGATCTCGCCCCGGCCGGCCGCGACCAGCAAGGCGATCGCCCTCAGGTAGGCCTCGAACATCGCCGGGGTGCCGGGCCCGCCCTCGCATAGCTCGAGCGCCTCGTCCCACCGGCCCCGCATGTAGGCCAGCAGTGCGCCGAAGAATCGACCGTCGAAGCCGTAGGGCCCAAATGACCAACCGGTCTCGTCGGCCCGCCGCCGAGCCTCGCCGAATGCCCACTCCGCCTCGTCGAGCTCGCCGGCGTTGAGGTGCACGAAGGCCATCTGGTGCAGGCCCCGCAGCTCGCCCAGCACGTGGCCGGCGGCGCGGGAGCCCTCGATCAGCTCTCGGAACGCCAGCTTGGCCTTCGCCGGGTCGTTGCCGGAGCGCACCATGAGCCGGGTCAGCGTCGCCTTGGCGTCGGAGATGATGTCAGCAGACCCGAGCTGCTCGCCGATCGCGAGGGCCCGCTCACCCCACTGGACGGCTTCGGCGTCCTGGCGGCGGTTGGCCAGCGTCCGCGCCCGCAGCGCGGCGACCTCGCCCCGCAGCACCGTCGACTCGTCGGGCACGACCCGCGCGGCCTCGATGCTGGCCTGCTGGGACTCGGCGTCGAGGTTGCCGTAGTAGGTCGTGTTGCCGATCGCGACCAGAAGCCTGCCGTGGCAGTCGCGACCCGTGTCGGTGGGCAGCTGGGTCAGCTGGGTCAGCTGGTCGTGCAGCAGCTCGAGCGCGCGCAGGATCTGGCCCGAGGTGACCAGCGCGTCGGCGGCGTCGATGACCAGGTCGATCTCGTCGGTGCCCGTAGGCGCGGCGTCGATCAGGGCCAGCGCGTGCTCGTAGTGCTGCGCCGCCTCGTCGTAGCCCGCGACGCGGCTCGCCTGCTCGGCCGCCCTGACCGTCGCGCTGAACGCGATCTCGTGCTCACCGGCCGCGGAGGCGTGCCGGGCGACGGTCGCCGCCGGTGCGCTGTCGTCGAGCGCGGCGAGGAACGCCGCGTGGATGCGACGCCGCTCCCCCGGCAGGAGGTCGTCGCGCAGCGCCTCGCCGAGCAGGGCGTGGCGGAACGCGTAGTCGTCGGCGCCGATGCGACGCAGCACCTTGTGGTCGACGGCAGACCCGAGCGCGGCGTCGAGCTCCGCCTCGGTGAGGCCCGCGGCCGCGGCGAGGGCCGCGAAGCCCTCGCGACCGTCGGTGACGGACGCGGCCCGTACGAGCCGGCGTGCCTCGTCGTCGAGCCGCTCGAGGCGCACCAGCAGGAGGTCGCTCAACGTCTCGGGCAGCGCCGACGAGCGGTCGGCGAGACCGGCGTCGAGCAGCTCCTCGACGAAGAACGCGTTGCCCGCCGCCCGCTGCACGACGGCGTGGAGCTCGTCGGGCGGCAGCTCGGCGGCGGCCCGGACGCGCACGAGATCGGCGACGTCTGCGTCGTCGAGGGGCTCCAGCTCGATGCGCCGCACCCCCGCGAGGCGCACCCACTCGGCGATGGCCTGACGCAGCGGGTGCCGGCGGTGCAGGTCGTCGGCCCGATAGCTGATCACGACGTGGACCGCCTCGTGGAATCCCTGCGCGAGGACATAACGGATCAGGTGCCGTGTCGAGGCATCGGCCCAGTGGGCGTCCTCGACGACGAGCAGCAGCGGCTGATCGACCGCGAGCGAGTCGAGCGCCGCCACCACCGACGCGAACAGCTCGGCCCGCTCGACGCCCGGTCCAGGTGCCGGCGACGGCCACGGCAGCAGGGGTGCGAGGGCCGGGAACCGCTCGGCGAGCCCGACGCGCTCGGCATCGCCCAGCGACGAGAACGCCTCGGCGAACGGCTGGTAGGGCAACGAGCTGTCGCCCAGGTCGAGGCAGTGACCGGCGAGCACGCGGTGGCCGGCCTCGCGGGCACGGATGCCCAGCTCGCGCAGCAGCCGGGTCTTGCCGATGCCGGCGTCACCGCCGAGCAGGACGACGTCGCGGACGTCGGGATCGCCCAGCCCGGCATAGCCCAGCAGCTGGTCGAGCTCACGGCCTCGTCCGACCAGCGGCGTCGAGGGTGCCCGGTCGTTCGCCATGGAGTCCATCATGGCGGACGCGACCGACGATTCGACCACCTCGAGGCTCATGCATGGACCGTGCGGCCGGTCGCCCAGGCGGCGAGGCGGAGCACGAGGCTGCGCCGGGGCCTGCGCCGTCCCGCAGCGCCCGCCCGCTCGCTGTACGCCTGCGCAGCGCGGGCGGCCGCCAGGCGACGGTCCAGCTCCAGGGGGACGAAGGTCAGCGGGTCGATGATCATGCGTCCAGCCTCGGCGCCTGAGGTAGGCCGCCACATCGGGCGAACGCCCTATGCTCGCGCCGCCTACCTCAGACCCCGCCTACCTCAGACCCCTGCATCCAGACCTCCCCGAGCCTCAGGTCGAGCGAGCGCCAGCGAGCGCCGGCAGGCGCCCGGGCGCAGCCCGGCAGCGGGGAGGAACGAGCCGCTGGAGCGGCGACGAAGGAGCCGCGCGCCCTACTTGAGGGTCTTCTTGCCCCCGTGCATCAGCGTGATCAGCGTGGCGACCTTGCCGTCGGTCTTGGCGTCGCGGGTGAACGACGTCAGCATCATGACGGGCTTGAACTTCTGCCGCGTGATCGCCTTGGCGTAGGTGAACTCCTTGAGCCCGTCGGGCCCGTGGATGCGCCCGAAGCCCGACTGGCCGACGCCGCCGAACGGCAGGGTCGGCACGCCGGCGAAGGCGATCACCGAGTTGACCGACGTCATGCCCGAACGGATCTGGCGCGCGATCTCCATGCCCTGCTTCTTGGAGAACACGGCACCCGCGAGGCCGTAGGCCGTCGCGTTGGTGCGGCTGATCGCCTCGTCCATGCTCGCGACGGGGTTGATCGCGAGCGTCGGGCCGAACGTCTCCTCGGTGATCTCGGTGGAGTCCTCCGGCACGTGCGTGAGGATCGTCGGCTGGACGAACCGCTCGCCGACCGCGTCGGCTCCACCGAGCGCGACGGTGGCGCCCTTGGCGATCGCGTCGTCGATGTGGCTCTTGATGATGCCGAGCTGCGACGGCATCGTGATCGGGCCGATCTTGGCCCCCGCGTCGGCGCCGGCGCGCAGGCCCTTGGCCTGGTCGAGGATCTCGGCCATGAACTGGTCGAAGACCCTCTCGTGCACGTAGACCCGCTCGGTGCCGATGCAGGTCTGGCCCGCGTTAGACATGCCGCCCCACAGCGCCGCCTCGGCGGCCTTGGAGATGTCGGCGTCCTCGTCGACGATCAGCGAGTCCTTGCCTCCGGCCTCGATGATGACCGGCGTGAGGTTCTGGGCGCACGCGGCCATGACCTTCTTGCCCGTCGGGCCCGATCCGGTGAAGGCGAGCTTGTCGACGTCGGCGGTGCACAGCGCGTTGCCGGTCTCGCCGAGTCCTGTGACGACCTGCAGCACGGCCCGGCCGTGGACGACCTCGCTGAACGTGTCGGCGAGCCACTGGCCGACGCCCGGCGTGTACTCGCTCGGCTTGAAGACCACGGTGTTGCCGGCCGCCAGCGCGTACGCGATCGAGCCCATCGGGGTGAAGACCGGGTAGTTCCACGGCCCGATGACGCCGACGACGCCGAGCGCCTTGTACTCGACCGTCGAGGCCTGGTTGGCCATGAGCAGGCCGGACGAGACCTTGTGCGGGCCGAGCACCTTCTTGGCGTTCTTGGCGGCCCACGCGATGTGGTCGATCGCCAGGACGATCTCGAGCTGCGCGTCGCCGTGCGGCTTGCCGGTCTCCAGGTGCGAGAGGTGGGCGAGCTGGGCGATGCGGCGGGTGATCACGCTGCGCCACGTGAGCAGGTGCTCGGCGCGCTCGGCAAACGTCAGGTTGCCCCACCAGCCCGCGGCCTCGCGGGCGCGGGCGACCGCGGCGTCGACCTCGGCCTTGGACGCGATCGGGTAGGTGCCGACGAGGTCGCCGTTGGCGGGGTTGAGCGAGTCGAACGTCGCGACCGGCGCGTCAGGCGCGGCGGTCGGCTCGAGGGTGGCGGTCATGCGTTCTCCTTGATGAGGTCGGCGCACTTCTCGCCGATCATGATGGTCGGGGCGTTGGTGTTGCCGCGGGGCACCCGCGGCATGACGGACGCGTCGGCGACGCGCAGGCCCTCGACGCCGTGGACCTTGAGGTCGGGGCCGACGACGCTGCCCTCGATCGTGCCCATCGCGCAGGTCGCGACAGGGTGGTAGAGCGTCTGGGCGAGCGAGCCGATCGCCTCGATGATCTCGTCGTCGGTGGGGTCGGACGATGCCGGCACCCAGGGAGCCTCGAGGAACTTGGCGATGGGTCCCTCGCGCAGGATCTCGAACGCCCGGCGGTAGCCGCTGATCATGGCGTCGAGGTCGGCCCGGTCGTCGAAGTAGCCCGGCTCGATCTCCGGGTGCCACGTCGGGTCGGCCGATCGCAGCTTGATGTGACCCTTGCTCTGGACGTTGACGAGCGTCACGGCGGTCGTCAACGCGCGCCGGGTCGGCTCGTGCAGGCCGTTGTCGTAGAAGCCCGTCGGGGCGACGTGCAGCTGGATGTCGGGCACGTCGAGGTCGTCGCGCGAGGCGTAGAACGCACCGGTCTCGGCGACGTTGGAGCTCAGCGGCCCCTTGCCCGTGGCGCGCCACTTGATCAGGTTGCCGAGACCGAGCATCTCGGCGACGTCGGACGTGTCCTTGGTGTAGGTGAGGATGCCCGAGACCGGGTGGTCCTGCAGGTTCTGCCCGACGCCGGACGACTCGACCGCGACGTCGATGCCCATCTCGCGCAGGTGGGCGCCCGGCCCGATGCCCGAGAGCATCAGCAGCTGGGGGCTGTTGATGGCACCGCCGCTGAGCACGACCTCGGCACCGGCCCGCGCGACGTGCGCCTGGCCGCCGCGGACGTACGCGACGCCGACCGCGCGGGTGCCCTCCAGCACGATCTTGGTGACGAAGGCCTCGGTCAGCACGGTCAGGTTGGGACGCTTCTCCGCCGGGTGGATGTAGGCGTCGGCGACCGACCAGCGACGCCCCTTCTTGCACGTGACCTGATAGAGCCCGATGCCCTCCTGCTCGGCACCGTTGAAGTCGTCGTTGCGCTTGAGCCCGGCTGCGACACCTGCCTCGATGAACGCCGTGCTGAGCTCGTGGTTGTAGCTGCGGTCCTCGACGTGCAGAGGACCCTTCGTGCCGTGGAACGGGTCGCCGAGGCGGGTGTTGCCCTCGGCCTTCTTGAAGTAGGGCAGGACGTCGTCGAAGCCCCAGCCGGTCGCGCCGTAGGCGTCGCGCCACTCGTCGTAGTCGGCGTGGTTGCCGCGGATGTAGATCATCGCGTTCATCGACGAGCAGCCGCCGAGGGCCTTCATGCGCGGCCAGTCGGCGCGCCGTCCGGCGAGGTGCTTCTGCGGCGTCGTCTCGTAGCCCCAGTCCCACTTGGTCTTGAACAGCGTCGAGAAGCCCAGCGGCATGTGGATCATCTCGTCGTCGTCCGCGGGACCTGCCTCGAGGAGCAGGACGCTCACCTGGGGGTCCTCGGTCAGTCGGGCTGCGACGACACCGCCCGCGCTGCCCGATCCGATGACGATGTAGTCGTAGCTCTCGTCAGCCATGGTTCCCTCTCGACGGCACGTGACGTGGGACACAAACCTACTGCGGGTATGACGATGACACAACCGGTGTCAGGGTTGCAGGGCGGCCTTCACGGAGGCGGAGATCCGCGCGTCGAGATCGCGACGGACTGTCCTGTCGACGGGCACCTCGAGCACCCGGATGCCGGCGACGTCCTCGGCGAGCGCGGCCGCCAGGTCGGCGGCGTCGACCAGCCGGTGCGGCACTCGGTAGCCGGCGCAGAGGGCACCGAGGTCGGCGCCGGTCGGGGTCGCGTAGACGCGCTCGAACGACGTGGCGTACTCCGGGGCTCCCTGCTCGAGGGTCGTGAAGATGCTGCCGCCGTCGTCCGAGGCGACGACGATCGTGAGGTCTGGACGCGGCTCGTCAGGACCGATCAGCAGACCGTTGCTGCCGTGCAGGAACGTCAGGTCGCCGACGTAGGCGATCGCGCGGGTCGACGGACGGGCCAGCGCCGCACCGATCGCGCTCGACAGCACGCCGTCGATGCCGGCCAGCCCGCGGTTGGCGATGATGAGGCGCTTCTCGCCGACGACGTAGGGGCGCGCCACCAGGTCGAGGTCGCGGACGGGGCTCGAGGAGCCGACGAACAGCAGCCCACCCCGGGGAACGGCGGCGTTGACGGCCTGCGCGACGTCGTAGGGGGTGGTGCCGTCGAGCGCGGCGTCGACAGCAGCGGTGGCGGCGTCGTCGGCGACCTTCCACGCGTCGAGCCAGGCCGGGTCGTCCGCACCGTCGACGGCGACACGGGCGTCCAGCGGCGACACGAACGTCACGTTGGGGCCGGCAGGCACCGGGAAGGTGGACTGGTCGCCCACGTGCACGATCGGGATGTCGGTGCGTGCGAGCAGCCGCGTGACCGGCCGCGTGAGCGTCGCGTGCCCGAGGCTGATCACCCGCTCGACCTGCTCGGCCAGCGGGGAGTGGGCCAGCAGCAGCCGGTAGGCCACGAGCGCCTCTCCGTTGCGCGACCCCGAGCTGGGCTCGGCCAGGAGCGGCCAGTGCGCGTCGCGGGCCAGGATGCGGGCGGGCTGACGAGCGTCGTCACCGGCCACCACGACGGTGCGAGGGCCGAGGTCGAGCACGTGGTCGCGCAGGGGGCCACGGCGCGGGTGCTCGGCCGGTCGACCCTCCTCGATGGGACCCGTGACGGGCTCGACGAGCGGCTCGTCGAGCTCGAGGTTGAGGTGCCCGGGACCGTCTCCCGCCATCAGCTCGACGATGTCGTCCGGGTCGGCGACGAACCTGACGCCCGGGAAGATCTCGCGCTGCTCGGTGGTCTGGTTGGCGCCGGTGCCGCGCAGGCGAGCGGGGCGGTCGGCCGTGATCGCGATCAGGGGCACCTTGGCGTGCACCGCCTCCAGCATCGCCGGGTGCAGGTTGGCCACCGCGGTGCCCGAGGTGGTCACGACCGGCACGGGCCGGTGCGACGCCTTCGCCATGCCGAGGGCGAGAAAGGCGGCCTCCCGCTCGTCGACCCGGACGTGCAGCCTGACCATGCCCTGCTGGTCGGCCTGCCAGAGCGCCAGCGCCAGCGGTCCGGACCGCGACCCCGGCGCGAGCACCGCCTCACGCACGCCGAGCTGGTGGAGCATCCCGACGAGGCTGCGGGAGTCCTGCGTCGCGCTCACGCCAGCACCGCGCGGACGGCCGACAGCCGGGCCTGCCAACGGGCGTCGGTCTCGCCGTCGGCGGCCACGGCGCTGTAGGCGTCGAGGTCGAGCACCTGGCGCCCGACCGGCAGGAAGCCGTCGACCGGCACGAGCGGCGCCGCGACGACGTCTCCGTCGAGCAGCGACGTCGTCGCGAGACCGCAGGCATAGGGCAGCTCGGGCAGCGCGGCGGCCAGCGCCAGACCCGCCGCGAGACCGATCGACGTGTCGACCGCGCTGGAGACCACGACCGGCAGTCCGATCTGCTCGGCGATGCGCAGGCTCGCGTGGACGCCACCGAGGGGCGCGACCTTGAGGACGGCGATGTCGGCCGCCTCGAGCTCGACGACGCGGAACGGGTCGTCGGCCCGGCGGATCGACTCGTCGGCAGCGATCGGCACGCCGACCCTGCGACGTACGACGGCGAGGTCCTCGACCGAGGCGCAGGGCTGCTCGACGTACTCGAGCCCGTGAGCCGCCAGCTCGAGTGCTGCGACGGCGCTGACCGCCTCGTCGACGGACCAGCCGCCGTTGGCGTCGACCCGCACCTTGCCCCGCGGGCCGATGGCGTCGCGGACCGCCTCGACCCGCGCGATGTCGTCGGCGAGGGTCTGGCCCCTCTCGGCGACCTTGACCTTGGCCGTGCCACAGCCGCTTCGGGCGACGATCGCCGCGGCCTGCTCGGGTCCGACCGCCGGCACGGTGCAGTTGACGGGGATCCGGTCGCGCAGCGGCGCGGGCCACTCCCGCCCGGCCGACTCGATCGCGGCGGCGAGCCACGGCGCGCTCTCACGGGCGTCGTAGTCGAGGAACGGGCTGAACTCCGCCCAGCCCGCCGGGCCCTCGAGCACCATGCCCTCGCGCCGGGTGATGCCGCGGAAGGTCGTCGGCATGGGGATCGCGAAGGTACGGGGCTGCACGACTGGCAACTTACCGCCACCGACCTACGGTGGAGGTATGAGCCGAATTGCCATCGTCGGAGGCCACGGCAAGATCGCCCGCCTCCTCATCCCCCTCCTCGTCGACGCCGGCCACCTGCCCGTCGCCCTCGTCCGCAACCCCGACCACGCCGCCGAGCTCGAGTCCGCCGGCGCGGAGGTCGTCCTCCTCGACATCGAGGCGTCCGACAGCGACGCGTTCGCCGATGCCTTCACCGGTGCTGACGGCATCGTGTTCGCGGCCGGCGGAGGCGCCGACGGCGACATCGACCGCAAGAAGAGCGTCGACCTCGGTGGCTCGTTGAAGTCGATCGAGGGTGCCGCCAAAGCCGGTGTCAGCCGGTTCGTGCAGATCTCCGCGATCAGCGTCGACGAGCCGCTGCCCGACGACACCCAGCCGGTGTGGAAGGCGTACGTCGAGGCCAAGCGCGACGCCGACGTGGCGCTGCGCGACAGCGACCTCGACTGGACGATCATCCGGCCGGGCGGACTCACCGACGACTCCGGCACGGGCTCGGTCGAGCTCGCCGAGGAGGTCGACCGGGGCGAGATCCCTCGCGCCGACGTCGCCGCGCTGATCGCGGCCGTGGTCGCCGACCCCACGACGTACGGCAAGCAGTGGGAGGTCGTCGGCGGGTCCACCCCGATCGCCGACGCGGTCGCCGCTGCCTGATCGCAGCGAGCACCTGAGCGACACCGCAGTCCGGGTCGCCGCTCAGGTGCCGCCCTGCAGGGCCCGGCGGTCGATCTTGCCGCCGGGCAGCAACGGAAGATCGTCCAGCAGCACGACCTCGCGCGGGGCCCAGCTGCGCGGCAGGCCCGCCTCCTCGACGGCGTCGCGCAGCTCGTCGAGCCGGAGGCCGTCGAGGCACACCGCATCGGCGGGCACGACGTACGCCACGACGCGCGCACCCCACTCCTCGTCCTTGGCGCCGAGCGCCACGGCGTCGCGGACGCCCGCGAGCCCGCGCAGGGCCTGGGTCACCGCCGGCAGCGGCACGTTGACGCCGCCGCTGATCACGACGTCGTCCGATCGTCCGGTCACCCGCAGCCGACCGTCGACGATCTCACCGAGGTCGGAGGTCGCGAACCAGCCGTCCTGCAGCGCGGCAGCCGTGGCAGCGGCATCGGCGTAGCCGTCGAACAGGACGGGGCCCGAGATCAGCACCTGACCGTCGTGGTCGATGCGCAGCTCGACGCCGTCGAGCGGCACGCCGTCGTAGACGCACCCGCCCCACGTCTCGCTCATCCCGTAGGTGCGGACGACCGTGACGTCCGCCAGGGCGTCGAGCATGTCCTGCGGCACCGCGGCGCCGCCGATCAGGAGCGCGTCGAGCGACCGGAACAGGTCGGCCGAGCCGCTCTCGAGCAGCCGGTGCACCTGCGTCGGCACCAGTGAGGCGTAGCGACGGTCTCCGGGGATCGCCAGGATCGCCTCGGGGAGAGACGCGTGGTCGGCGGCATAGACCGGCTCGAGGCCGGCGAGCGCCGACCGCACGAGCACCTGCAGGCCGCCCACGCCGGTGACGGGCATCGCCTGGAGCCAGCCACCGGGACCACCGAGGCGCTCGAGGCTGGCCTGCGCCGAGGCCAGCATCGCCGCGTGCGACAGCACGACGTCCTTGGGCTCGCCCGTGCTGCCGGACGTGCGGATCACGACCGGGTCGCCGCCCTCGCGCACCCAGTCCACGACGAGGGCGAAGACGTCGCGCGGGTCGCCGGCGACGGGCCGCAGCCCGGTCACGCAGGCTCACCCGGCACGGCGGGCAGGTCGATCGGACGCTTGAGATAGGTCCACGGGAACCACATCGTGCCGATGCGCTCCCACCCCCTGGCCTCCAGGTCCTTGGCCTTGCGGCTGCCGATCACCGCCCGGCGGTGCTCCCACTGGACGGGCGACTTCTCCACGTCGTGGAAGAGGGGTCCGTAGCCCACCGAGTGCCAGCCGTGGCGACCCCACTCGTTGAGCTGGTCGATCTCGTTGAGCGCCGTGAGGCCGACGAGCTGGCGGTGCTCCGTCGTGCCGGGGATGGGCTCGGGGCGCTTGCCGAACCGCTGCTGCGCGGCCTGGCGCGACATCCCCAGCGCCGTGCCGATCGCCTCCCAGCTCCACTCCGCCGCCCGCGCCGACGAGACGGCAGCGGCCAGCAGCTGGTTGGTCTCGTCGTGGGCGCGCCGGGTGATGACCACGAGGTCGAGGTGCGCCTGGGGCTCCTTCTCGAGCCGACGCTCCAACGTGGGGTCGAGCCGCGCGACGGCACGCGCGATGAGGTCCGAGAACTCAGCGTCATCGATCGTCATGCCGTCAACGCTATCTTGACACCCAAATGGCGTCAACTGGAGGTTGACATGGCATATGGGTGGCAGACTGGTCGGTCATGACCGCCTCGCTCTCCCCCGCCCAGCTCTGGATCGCCGGAGCGAGGCCGCGCACCCTTCCGGCCGCCGTGGCTCCGGTCCTGGCCGGCACCGGCGCGGCGGCGTTCGCCGACTCCGTCGTCTGGTGGAAGGCCCTGCTGGCCCTCGGCGTGTCGCTGGCGCTGCAGATCGGCGTCAACTACGCCAACGACTACTCCGACGGCATCAAGGGCACCGACGACGACCGCGTCGGCCCGCTGCGGCTCGTCGGATCGGGGCTCGTGCCGGCCCGGCGGGTCAAGGCAGCTGCACTCCTCTTCCTCGGCCTCGGTGGCGCGCTCGGCTTCGCGCTGGCCGCGACCTCCAGCTGGTGGCTCCTGCTGGTCGGGGTCGCCGCGCTGGGTGCCGCCTGGACCTACACGGGCGGCCCCTCGCCGTACGGCTACCGCGCGCTCGGCGAGGTCAGCGTCTTCGTCTTCTTCGGGCTCGTCGCCGTGCTCGGCACCGCCTACGTCCAGATCGAGGACATCACCGCACCGGCGATCGCGGCATCGATCGGCATCGGCGCGCTCGCCTGCGCGATCCTCGTCGCCAACAACCTGCGCGACATCCCGACCGACTCGGTCACGGGCAAGAAGACCCTCGCCGTGGTGCTCGGCGAGGCCGGGACCCGTCGCCTCTACGGCGTCCTCATGGTCGTCGCGATCGGGATGCTCGTCTGGGCCGCCTTCTCCACCCCGTGGGCCCTCCTGGGCCTCGCGGCCCTGCCCCTGATCGGCCGTGGCGCCTCCGTCGTCGCCTCGGGCGCCCAGGGCATGGCCCTCATCCCCGTGCTGCGCGACACCGGCCTGGCCGAGCTCGTCTATGCCGCCGGTCTCGCGATCGGTCTCGCGATCGGCGCCTGACGTGCTGCGCGTCGCCGTCGTCTCCGACACCCACGCACCCCGGTTCTGGAAGGCGCTGCCCGATGCGGTCGCCGAGCAGCTGCGCGACGTCGACCTGATCCTGCACGCCGGCGACGTCTGCCTGCCCTCGGTGCTCGACGAGCTGGCGGCGTACGCACCCGTGCACGTCGTGGCCGGCAACAACGACGGCGACGACGTCCGCGCCTGGGGTGCTCCAGACACCCTCGAGCTCGACCTCGACGGCGTCAGCGTCGCGATGATCCACGACTCCGGCCCGAAGCAGGGGCGTGCCGCCCGGATGCGGCGCCGGTTCCCCGACGCCGACCTGGTCGTGTTCGGCCACTCCCACATCCCGTGGGACACCGAGCAGGACGGTCAGCGTCTGCTCAACCCCGGGTCGCCGACCGACAAGCGCCGCCAGCCCCGCGGGACGATGGCCCGGGTCGTCGTCGACGACGGACGCATCGTGTCGGTCGACATCGTGCCGGTCACCCCTGCGGCCCCGTGACCGGCAGCCCTCGTCACCGAGGTCGGGCCGTCAGGCGCCGTTGGTGACGACGGGCAGGACGCCCGTGGCGGAGAACTCGTCGAGCGCCGCGACGTAGGGCGCGATGTCGATGCCCTTGGCGGCCAGCCACGCGTCGTCGTAGTAGGTGTGGGCGTAGCGCTCGCCACCGTCGCACAGCAGCGTGACGACGCTGCCCACCTCGCCGGCCTCGCGCATGTCGCCGATCAGCTCGAGGGACGCCCACACGTTGGTGCCCGTCGAGCCGCCGACCGGCCGCCCGAGGATCGCCGAGACCCAGCGCATCGTCGCGATCGACGCGGCGTCGGGCACCTTGACCATGTCGTCGATGACGCCGCCGACGAACGACGGCTCGACGCGCATGCGACCGATCCCCTCGATGCGCGACGGGGTGTCGGTGGTGACGTCGGAACGGTCCTGCTCCCAGCCGCCGTAGAACGCGGAGTTCTCGGGGTCGGCGACCGCGATGCGGGTCGCGAAGCGGCGGTAGCGGACGAAACGGCCGATCGTCGCCGAGGTGCCACCCGTGCCCGCGCTGACCACGATCCAGCTGGGGCAGGGGTGCGGCTCGGCCGACAGCTGGTCGAAGATCGACTCCGCGATGTTGTTGTTGCCCCGCCAGTCGGTGGCCCGCTCGGCGTAGGTGAACTGGTCCATGTAGTGCCCGCCGCAGTCGACGGCCAACTGGCGGGCGACGTCGTAGACCGTGCCGGGGTCGTCGACCAGGTGGCACCGACCGCCGTAGAACTCGATCAGGGCGATCTTCTCGGTGCTGGTCGAGGCGGGCATCACGGCCACGAACGGCAGGCCGATCAGCCGGGCGAAGTAGGCCTCGCTGACCGCGGTCGACCCGCTGGACGCCTCGATGACGGTCGACGACGGGCCGATCCAGCCGTTGCACAGGGCGTAGAGGAACAGCGACCGCGCGAGACGGTGCTTGAGGCTGCCGGTCGGGTGGACCGACTCGTCCTTGAGATAGAGGTCGATGCCCGGCACCGGGATCGGCAGGACGTGCAGGTGCGTGTCGGCGCTGCGGTTGGCGTCGGCGTCGACGCGGCGGATCGCCTCGGCGATCCAGTCGCGGCTCTCAGTCGATGTCTTCGGCACGACGGGACTCCTCGATCCGTGCGGTCATCCGCTCGGCACGGGCGTGGACGTCCTCGGCGAGCCGCGCGCGCAGCCCGGCGAGCAGGAAGATCGAGATGACCGACGAGATGACGAGCGAGACGAGGAGCACGAAGATGTTGACGATCTCGGTGCGCTCGAACCAGATCGGCGCAGCGAACCACACGATGGCGAACACCACGGCCAGGACGGCGAAGCGAGCCAGGGTGTAGGTCCAAAAAGCCTTCATGGCGCCAGCCTAAACCGTCGCGCCAGCCACACGCCCTGCCGGTTGTGAACACCCCGATACGGTGGAGGCATGGGCAAGGCTGTTCTCGTCGCACTCGGCGTGGTTCTCTTCGTGTACGCGGTGTTCGACCTGATCGCCACCCCCAAGGCCCAGGCCCGGCTGCTTCCCAAGATCGTCTGGCTCGTGATCCTGCTGGTGCCGGTGGCCGGTCCGCTGCTGTGGATCTTCTGGGGCCACATCAAGGACGCCCCGCCGAAGCCCCGCAACACCGGCGGATGGACGCCGCCGCCCGGGCCGCGAGGCCCTGACGACGACCCCGACTACCTGCGCGGCCTCTAGCCCAGGCGACCGCCGGCCCGACCGGTCAGTCGTCCCAGCGGAAGAGTCGGCTCGCGATCGCGGTGACCACGATCGCGAAGCCGAGCAGGATCGCCATGGGCAGCAGTGCCGCCGCCGGACCCTCGCCGCGGACCATGGTGTCGAGCATGCCGTCGTTGAGGTGCTTGAGCGGGAGCACCTTGCTGATCGCCGTGACGTAGCCCGGCGCGCCGTCGAGCGGGAAGAACGACCCCGACAGGAACGCCATCGGGAGCACGACGAAGTTGGCGATGCCGACCGCGGCCTCCTCACTCTTGGCGATGGCCCCCGCCAGCAGGCCGATCGCCATGAAGGCGAGCGTGCCGCACACCAGCAGCGGGACGATCATCGGCCACGACCCCGTGAGGCGTAGCCCGAACAGCGCGACGCCGACGCCGAGGAAGATCGCCGCCTGCACCACCGCGATCGCGATCGACACCGCGACGCGGGCCGTCACGACCGAACGGGTCGGGATCGGGGCGAGGCGCAGGCGCCTGAGCAGCCCGTTCTTGCGCCAGACGACGAGGTTGGTCGCTGCACCGAACGTGGCGCCGGACGCGATCGCCCAGCCCATCAGGCCCGGGGTGTAGTACTGGATCGGCTTCAGCGAGTCGTCCTCGACCTGGTCGGTCGAGAGGCTGAAGCGCGGAGCCTCGCCCGTGACAGCGATGTTGGCCGACTGCACGATCGCCTGGAAGGTGCCCTGCACCGTGGCGGCCTTGACCTGGTCGGCCTGGGAGTAGCGGACGACGAGCTCGTCGCCCCGCTGGGAGATCACCGCGTCGGCGTCGCCCTTGCGGACCTGCTCGATGGCGTCCTTCTCGTCGGACGATGTCGTGATCTCGAGGCTCTCGGCGAGGGAGGCCTTGACCTCCCGGGGTGTGTCGTCGAGCACCGGGACCGCACCGATCTGGATGACCTCGGACTTCGACGCCCCTTGGTCGGTGAAGATGCCACCGAACAGCACGAGGAACATCAGCGGGAAGATCACGGCGAAGAAGAACGCCATCTTGTCGCGGAAGAAGCCCTTGAGCATGGCCCGGGCGAGCGACCTGAAGGCGTTCATGCCCGGTACTCCCGTCCGGTGAGCTCGAGGAACACGTCCTCGAGCGACGCCCCCTTGACGCTCAGCCCCGCGAGCGCGTCGCGGTTGGCGAGGTCGCTCAGCACCCGCGACGGGTCACGGGTCGTGATCGTCGTCCCCGACTCGTCGGTGTCCACGGCGTCGTCACCGGCCACTGCCCGCGCGTCGTCGGCCGACAGGGTGCCGGGGGCGAGACTGATGCGCACCGGCGCGTCGAGCCCCCTCACGAGAGCTGCGGGAGTGTCCATTTCCAGGATCCGGCCGGAGTCCATGATCGCGACACGGTCGCAGAGCACCTCGGCCTCGTCCATGTGGTGCGTCGTCAGCACGACCGTCCGCCCGGAGTCGTTGATCGTGCGCAGGACGTCCCAGAGGTTGCGCCGCGCCTGCGGGTCGAGGGCCGCAGTCGGCTCGTCGAGGAACACGACCTCAGGATCGTGGATCAACGCGCACGCGATCGAGAGGCGCTGCTTCTGGCCGCCGGAGAGGTCCTCGGTGCGGATGTCGGCCTTGTCGACGAGCCCCACCTGCTCGAGCATCTCGTCGGTGCGTCCGGCGGCGACGCCATAGAGAGCGCCGAACGTGTCGAGCTGCTCGCGCGCCGTCAGCCGCTCGAAGAACGACGACGACTGCAGCTGGACGCCCATGCGCCGCTGCAGCGCGGGCTCCCGCTTCCAGGGCTCGTGCTCGTCGATGCGCACCGAGCCGGCCTGGGGCTTGCGGAGCCCCTCGACCATCTCGAGCGTCGTGGTCTTGCCCGCACCGTTGGGCCCGAGGAGCCCGAAGAACTCGCCCGGCGCCACCGTGAAGCTGACCCCGTCGACGGCGCGCACGTCGCCGTACGTCATGACAAGACCCTCGGCCCTGATCTCTACCCCCATGGCTCGACCCTAGGCCAGCGGGGCGGATCCGACGAGGGCCCTCATCCGCACGCCGCGACCAGGGCCGCGAACAGGCCCGCGTCGTCCCGGGTCTCGGGATGCCACTGCACCGCGAGGCGGAACCGGTGCGACGGGTCCTCCATCGCCTCGAGCGTGCCGTCGGCGGCCCGGGCCGCCGGGACGAACCCGGGGTGGTCGCGCACCGCCTGATGGTGGTGGCAGCGCACCGCGCCCTTGGCGCCGATCGCTGCGGCGAGCCGGGTGCCGGGCAGCACGTCGACGTCGACCTCACCGAACTTCGCACCCCCCGGCGAGTGGTCCTCGTGCCCGACGACGTCCGGCACGTGCTGGACGAGCGTGCCTCCGGCGTGCACCGCCATGACCTGCATGCCCCGGCAGATGCCGAGCACGGGCAGGTCGGACGGGGCGGCCCCGAGCAGCGCGAGCTCCCAGGCGTCCCGGTCCTCGCGCCACGCAGCCGTCCGCTCGTGCGGCGCCTGCCCGTAGCGCGCCGGGTCGACGTCGGCCCCACCCGCGATGACCAGGCCGTCGAGGCGGGTCACGATCGATGCAGCCCCGGACGGGTCGCCCGGCGGCAGCAGGACAGGCACCCCGCCGGCGCGCTCGATCGAGCGGGCGTAGCCGGCCGGCAGGACGTCCGCGAACTCGTCCCACACGCCCCACCGGGCCTGCTCGCGGTAGGTCGAGATGCCGATGAGGGGCCGGGTCATCGCGGGCATCCCGTCACAGCGGGGTGACGTAGGCCCCGGAGATGCCACCGTCCACCAGGAAGGTCGATGCCGTGATGAACGACGACTCGTCCGAGGCGAGGAACAGCACCGCGTTGGCCATCTCCTCGGGCTCGGCGAAGCGTCCGACCGGCACGTGCACGAGACGCCGCGCAGCGCGCTCGGGATCGCTCGCGAAGAGCTCCTGCAGCAGCGGGGTGTTGACCGGGCCGGGGCAGAGGGCGTTGACGCGGACGCCCTCGCGGGCGAACTGCACACCCAGCTCGCGCGACATGCTCAGCACGCCGCCCTTGGAGGCCGAGTACGAGATCTGCGACGTCGCCGCGCCCATCACCGCGACGAACGACGCGGTGTTGATGATCGATCCCCTGCCCTGCTCGAGCATGTAGGGCAGCGCGGCCTTGCAGCACAGGTAGACGCTCGTCAGGTTGACGTCCTGCACGCGCTTCCACGCCTCGAGGTCGGTGTCGAGGATCGAGTCGTCCTCCGGCGGCGAGATGCCGGCGTTGTTGAAGGCGATGTCGACCGAGCCGTAGGTGTCCTTCGCGGTCTGGAACAGCGCGTCGACCTGCTCCTTGTCGGTGACGTCGACGTGCACGTAGGTGCCCCCGACCTCCTCGGCGATGCCGGGCCCCTTGGCGTCGTCCAGGTCGCCGATGACGACCTGGGCGCCCTCCTCGGCGAACCGGCGGACCGTCGCCAGCCCGATGCCGGAGCATCCTCCGGTGACGACGGCGACCTTGCCCTCGATGCGTCCTGCCATGAGATCTCTCCTGTCTGATCTCGATACACCCGCTCGTTCCTCACGGGCACTCGATCAGCGAGCACTCGTTGGTCGAGTGCCGCCGAGGAACGAGCGGTGTGTCGAGACCACTAGTCGTTGCTGATGAAGACGTTCTTCACCTCGGTGAAGCTGTGCGGGGCGTCGGGCCCCAGCTCGCGGCCGAGGCCGGACTGCTTGAAGCCGCCGAACGGCGTCCAGTAGCGGACCGACGAGTGCGAGTTGACGCTGAGGTTGCCGGCCTCGACGCCCCGCGAGACGCGCAGCGCACGGCCGACGTCACGGGTGTAGATCGAGCCTGAGAGCCCGAACTCGGTGTCGTTGGCGAGCTCGACCGCGTGGGCCTCGTCGTCGAACGGCATGACCGCCACGACCGGCCCGAAGACCTCCTCGCGCCAGATCCGCTGCTGCGGGTCGTCGGCGAGCACGACCGTCGGGGCGAACCAGTAGCCGGGCCCCTGCGGTGCGACGCCTGCGAAGGCGACCTCGACCTCGTCGACGAAGCCCTGGACGGCCGCCTTCTGGGCCGCCGAGATGAGCGGTCCCATCTCGCTGGACCGGTCGGACGGGTCGATGACCTTCACGCCGGCGACGGCCGGCTGCAGCAGCGAGACGAACTCGTCGTACGCCGATCGCTGCACCAGGATGCGCGACCGGGCGCAGCAGTCCTGGCCTGCGTTGTCGAACACGGCCGACGGGGCGGCGGCGGCGGCCTTGGCCAGGTCGGCGTCAGCGAACACGATGTTGGCGCTCTTGCCGCCGAGCTCGAGCGTCACGCGCTTCACCTGGTCGGCGCACCCGGCCATGATCTTCTTGCCCACGTCGGTCGAGCCGGTGAAGCACACCTTGCGCACGAGCGGGTGGGTGACGAACCGCTCCCCCACGACGGACCCCTTGCCCGGGACGACGGTGAAGACGCCCTCGGGGATGCCTGCCTCGAGGGCGAGCTCAGCGAGCCGGATCGCGGTCAGCGGCGTCAGCTCGGCGGGCTTCAGGACGACCGTGTTGCCGGCGGCGAGCGCCGGGCCGAACCCCCAGCCGGCGATCGGCATCGGGAAGTTCCAGGGCACGATGATGCCGACGACACCGAGCGGCTCGTGGAACGTCACGTTGATGCCGCCGGCGACGGGGATCTGATGACCGGTCAGCCGCTCCGGCGCCGCGGAGTAGTAGTTGAGGACGTCGCGGACGTTGCCCGCCTCCCACGTCGCGTTGCCCCACGTGTGGCCCGAGTTGCGGACCTCGAGCTCGGCCAGCTCGGGGATGTGCTCGTCGACGACCGCGGCGAAGCGACGCAGCAGGCGGGCTCGCTCGCCGGGGGCCGTGTCACGCCAGGCCGGATAGGCCTCGGCAGCCCGCTCGATCGCGGCGTCCGCCTCCGCGAGCGAGGCCATCGCGACGTCCGTCACGGCTTGCTCCGTCGCGGGGTTCACGACGGTGTAGGTGGCGCTCATCCAGCTCCCTCACATTCTCTCGAAGCCGCGGCGCAGCTCCCAGTCGGTCACGGCGGCGTCGAACGCCTTCAGCTCGACGTCGGCCATGTTGGTGTAGTGGTCGACGACGTCGTCGCCGAGGACCGCGCGCGCGATCGCGGACCCGTGGAACGCGTCGCGGGCCTCGCGCAGCGTCGTCGGGACCTTGGGCTTGCCCGACGCGTACGCGTTGCCGGTCTGCTCGGGCTCCAGCTCCAGCTGGTGCTCGATGCCGTACAGGCCGCCGCCCAGCATCGCCGCGAGCGACAGGTAGGGATTGGTGTCACCGCCGGGGACTCGGTTCTCCAGCCGGGCCGAGGGACCGTGGCCCACCAGGCGCACGGCGCACGTGCGGTTGTCGAGGCCCCACGCCACGGTCGTGGGCGCGAACGAGCCGTCCGCGAAGCGCTTGTAGGAGTTGATGTTGGGCGCGTAGAGCAGCGTGAAGTCGCGCATCGTGGCGAGGATGCCGGCGATGAACTGGTCGTAGACCGCCGAGCGGGCCCCGTCCTCCCAGAACGCGATCGACCCGTCCGTGCCGCGCAGCGACAGGTGGATGTGGCACGAGTTGCCCTCCCGCTCGTCGTACTTCGCCATGAACGTCAGCGCCTTGCCGTGCTGCGCCGCGATCTCCTTGGCGGCGGTCTTGTAGACCGCGTGGTTGTCGGCCGTCACCACGACGTCGTCGTAGAGGAAGCCGATCTCGTGCTGCCCGAAGTTGCACTCGCCCTTGGCGCCCTCGACGTTCATGCCAGCGGCGTACATCGTGTTGCGGATCTCGCGCAGCAGCGGCTCGACCCGGGTCGTGCCGACGATCGAGTAGTCGACGTTGTACTGGTTGGCGGCCGGGAGCCCCTGGTAGTTGTCGCGCCACGCCTGCTCGTAGGTCGTGTCGAACAGGATGAACTCGAGCTCCGTGCCGGCGAGCGCGGCGAACCCGGCCGCAGCGGCCTTGTCGACCTGGGCCTTGAGGATCGTGCGCGGCGACTGCACCACCGGGGCGTGGTCGAGCCACACCAGGTCGCACTGCACCATCACCGTGGCCGGCAGGTGGTCGAGGCGACGGATCGTGTCGAAGTCGATCGCGAACTCCATGTCGCCGTAGCCCTTCTCCCACGAGCTCATGGCGTAGCCGTCGACGGTGTTCATGTCGACGTCGACGCTGAGCAGGTAGTTGCACCCCTCGGTGCCCTGGTGGACGACGACGTCGAGGAAGTAGGCCGCGTGGAGCCGCTTGCCCTGGAGGCGGCCCTGCATGTCGGTGAACGCCACGACGACGGTGTCGACGTGCCCCTCCGTGATCTGGACGCGCAGCTGCTCCAGGCTCAGCAGCCGCGGGTTGCGGGTGGTCATGGTGCTGTCCTCATCGTGGAAGTCCCCTTCACATCAGGCCCCGGAGCAGAGCCGCCGTGTCGTCGCAGTGGCTCTCCATCGTGCGGCGCGCCTTGGCGGCGTCACCGGCGAGGATCGCCTCGACCACGGCGACGTGCTGCCGCCGGGAGTGGTCGATGTTGCGGTCGAGCACCGGGATGGCGTCGAGCATGTCGTGCAGGCACATCTGGACGTTGGTAACGGCGTCGATCAGCAGCGGCGACCCGGTCACGGAGGCGATCGCGAGGTGGAGCAGCGAGTCGGCCTGACGGTGCAGGGCCTTGGTGGACGCCGTGCTGACCTGCTCGAGCGCCGTCCGGAGCATCTCATCCTGGGCAACGGTGAGGTCCTGGTCGGCGGCGGCCCACGCGGCTCCCGGCTCGACGATGCGGCGGAAGTCGAGGGCGTCGAGCAGCTCGGCGCGCGGGCGAGCCAGCGTCGGGGCAGACCCCGGCTCGCCGGGACGGAACGTGACGACGGTGCCGCCCCCGCGACCGCGCCGCGTCGTCACGAGCCCGGCCTCCCGCAGGGCCGCGATGGCCTCGCGCAGCGTGGCGCGCGAGACGCCGATGCGGTCGGCGAGGTCGCGCTCGGGCGGGAGGGTGCTGCCGTCGGCATAGATGCCGAGGCGGATCGACGTGGCGAGGCGCTCGACGCACGACTCGAAGGCGTGATGACCGCGGACGGGGCGCAGGACGGCATCAGCGAGCTCGCCCCGGTGCTCGGCGATCGTCATCCGCGGCCCACCTCCGTCCCATAAGGTCTGGTTTCGAACCTTATCGGCCGTCCGGCGACGTTGTCCATGGCTCAGGCCGGTCGCAGTCGCTCGCCGTCGGGGTCGAGCAGCGGGCGCAGCGACACCTGGACGGCGACCCGCCGGCCACCGACGTCGAGCTGGTAGTCGCCCCCGCGGACGTACGCCGCCGTGGCCACCTCGCCGGTCGGCGCGTGGACCCACGCCAGCCCGACACCGGCGCCGAGCGTGGCGGCCCAGGCCCCCGACGTCGCCTGACCGACGGGCAGCCCGTCACGGACCAGCAGCTCGCCGCCCCACACCATGACGTCCGGGTCGTCGAGCACGAACGACACCAGCCGCCGGGCCGGGCCGGTCGCCTTGGCCCTCTCGACGGCCTCGCGCCCCACGAAGTCGATGTCGGTGCTGAGCTTGCAGGTGAAGGTCAGGCCCGCCTCGACCGGGTCGACGTCGGGCGTCAGCTCGCGGCCGAACGCGCGATAGCCCTTCTCCAGGCGCATCGACTCGATCGCGTAGTAGCCGGCGTCGGCCAGCCCGAGATCCTGCCCCGCGGCCTTCAGCGCGTCGTACAGCTCGAGCGCCCGAGCGACCGGGACGTACAGCTCCCAGCCGAGCTCGCCGACGTACGTGATGCGGGTGGCGCGCACCCGGATGCCGGCCAGCTCGACCTCGCGGCTCGCGCCGAACGCGAAGGCGTCCTCGCCGAGGTCCGCGGCGCCGAGCCGCGCGAGCAGCTCACGCGACGCCGGTCCCATCACGCCGAGCACGGCAAGCCGGTCGGTGATGTCGGTGACGACGGCGTCGATCCCGTCCGGCACGTGCCGGCGGATCCAGTCCTGATCGCGCTCGGTCGTCGCCGAGCTCGCGACCAGCATGAACTCGTCGTCGGCCACGCGAGTGACCGTCAGGTCCGACTCGTAGCCGCCGCGGCTGTTGAGCAGCGCGGTGTAGACCGTCCGTCCCACCTCGACCGCGACGTCGTTGCTGCAGATCCACTGCAGCGCCGCCTCGGCGTCGGCGCCGTGGACCACGTACTTGGAGAACGAGGTCTGGTCGAAGACCGCGACCTGTGAGCGGCACGCGACCTGCTCGGCGACCGCCCACGGCAGCCAGCTCTGCCGCCCCCATGCGTACTCGATCGTGGGGTCCTGCCCTTGGGGCGCGAAGAAGTTGGCGCGCTCCCAGCCCATCTTCGACCCGAAGCCGGCGCCGGCCGCGGCGAGGCGCTCGTAGACCGGTGACGTCCGCAGCGGCCGCGCGGTGTCGTACTCGCGGTTGGGCCACGGCACGGCGTAGTGCAGGCCGAGCACCTCGGTCACCCGCGCCCGCAGGTAGTCCCGGTCGTTCTGGAACGGGGCGAAGCGCCGGATGTCGACCGCGAGCAGGTCCATCGTCGGCTCACCCTGCAGGATCCACTCCGCGAGGGCACGTCCGGCGCCCCCGGCCGAGGCGATGCCGACCGAGTTGAATCCGGCGCCGACGAAGAAGCCACGGACGGACGGCGCCTCGCCGAGGATGAACTGGTTGTCGGGGGTGAAGCTCTCGGGGCCGTTGTAGAACTTGCGGATGCCGACCTCGCCGAGCACGGGGATGCGCTCGATCGCGCTGTCCATGAGCACCTGGAAGTGGTCCCAGTCCTCGTCGAGCAGCTGGAACTCGAACGGGTACGGGATCTGGTCGGGGGCGACCCACGGCTTCGCCTCGGGCTCGAACCCGCCGACCACGAGGCCGCCGACCTCCTCCTTGAAGTAGGTGTAACCGTCGGGGTCGCGCAGGATCGGCAGGTCCGGGCGGACGCCCTCGATCTGGTCGGTGACGACGTAGAAGTGCTCGGCGGAGTGCAGCGGCACGGCCACACCGATCTGCGCGGCGAGGTGGTGCGCCCACTGCCCGGCGCAGTTGACGACGATCTCGGCATCGATGTCGCCCTGGTCGGTGCGCACCCCGGTGACCACGCCGTCCGCGACGACGACCTCGGTGACGCGGACGTGCTCGACCACCGTGGCGCCTCTTTGGCGCGCGCCCCTCGCAAGCGCCTGGGTCAGGTCGGTGGGGTTGGCCGTGCCGTCGCCGGGCAGCCAGATGCCGCCGACCAGGTCGCCGGTCTCGAGCAGCGGGTAGCGCTCCCCCGCCTGGTCAGGGGTCAGCAGCTCGCACTCCAGGTCGTACGCCACGGCGGTCGCGGCGGTGCGGCGCAGCTGCTCCATGCGGTCCTCGGTGCGGGCGACCGTCACCCCGCCGTTGCGCCGGAAGCCCGAGCTGAGCCCCACCTCGTCCTCGAGCTGCTCGTAGAGCGAGGCGCTGTACTGCACCAGCGACGTGCCGCTCTGGGTCGCGCGCAGCTGGCCGACCAGGCCCGCGGCGTGCCACGTGGTGCCGCACGACAGCTCACCCTGCTCGAGCAGGACGACGTCGCTCTCGCCGTTCTTGGTCAGGTGATAGGCGACGCTGGTGCCGATGACACCACCGCCGATGACAACGATGCGGGCCCTGCCGGGAAGAGTCATGGCGCCGCCTGGTCGAGGAGAGTCGAGAAGTGGGGTGACCGGAAGTCGGAGACGGCGAGGTCGAACCGTTCCTGGCCCCAGCCGTAGTAGTCGAAGTCATCGTCCGACGACGCCGCCTGGATGAACCCCCACAGCGACCAGCCGTAGCGGGACACCGTGGCCTGGAGGCGGGCGCGCGCGACGAGCTCGGGGGCCTCGTGACCGACGTACGCCGTGACGAGCTCGGCGAGGTGATCGTCGTCGAGCTCGCACTCCGTCCAGGAGTTGCCGATCTCGAAGAAGGCGTCGTTGTTGCCGGCGTAGTCGTAGTCGATCAGCCAGATGCGGTCGCCGTCGTCGACGATGTTGCCCGCGAGCAGGTCGTTGTTGCACGGCACCGTGGGCTGGGGGCTGGCGGCGAGGGCGCCCTGGATGCGCAGGAGGTCCTGGGCGTGCGCGACGTAGTCGTCGGGGATCCGGAACCCGCGCTCGACGCAGGTCTGCAGATAGGCCGGCTGGCGGCGGAACATGTCGAAGTCCGACGCGAACCGGGGGCCGGCGTGCAGACGTCGCATCGCCTCGGCGACGCGCGGCAGGGTGCCGGGCCTGCGCAGGTCGTCGTTGGCATAGCTGCGACCGCCGAGGAAGCCGATGACCAGCAGGCCGAGGTCGGGCCGGTAGTCGACGAACGGTGCACCGGCGCCGGACGCCTCGGCAGCTCGGGTGTTGAACGACTCGGCGTCTCGGTTGATGCCCAGCAGCTCGTTCTCGCTGCGGCTCAGCCGCACGACGTAGACCCCGTCGGGGGTGGTGACCTTGAGGTTCTGGTTGGTGAGCCCGCCCGGGAGGTCCTCGATCGTGCGGGGACGCCCGGCGAGCGACGTCACCTGGTCGAACAGCTCATCAAGGTCCGCCATGACGAGAGCCTAGTGGCGCCTCGCCATAAGGTCTAGACGTTCCCCTTGCCGCGGTAAAGGTCTCGTCAGCATCAGGTGGGTTCGACGGTGATCGTGGTGTCGGTGCCCAGTCCGGTCTGCAGCGTGATGCGGGTGCGGTCGGACCGATAGCGGTCGTAGGCGAACTCGACCGGCAGACCTGACGCCGTCCACGCCTTGCGCGTCACCAGCATCAGGGCCGAGCCGGGCGCGACCTCGAGCAGGCGGGCGTGCTCGTCCGACGAGATCTCGGGCTCCAGCCACTCCTGCGCGCTCTGCGGAGCCAGGTCGTAGTGCTGGCGCATCAGGCCGTAGACCGACGCCGAGAGGTTGCGCTCCAGCAGCCCCGGAAACAGGTGTGCCGGCAGGTAGGTCTCCTCCAGCGCCAGCGGCTGGCGGCGGGCCGACCGCACGCGGACGATCTCGATGACCGGCTGGCCCTTGGCCACCTCGAGCGCCGCGGCGACCTCGCCGGCCGCCTCGACCAGGCCGGCGCGCACGACCCGGGCGCCGGCACGGACGTTGGCCCGGCGCATCTGCTCGGTGAAGCCGGGCAGCCCCGAGAGGTCGACCTCGACCTTGGGCTCACGGACGAAGCTGCCGCCCGAACGGCCGCGTCTGCGCTCGATCCAGCCCTGCGCCTCCAACGACCCGAGGGCCTGCCGCAGGGTCATGCGGCTGACCCCGATCGAGGCCGCAAGCTCTTCCTCGGGAGGCAGCTTGTCGTCGATGCGGATCCGGCCCGTCCCGATGCGATCGAGCAGCCAGGCCGTGATGCGCACGTGCGACGGCTCGTCGGTCGACGACGAGAGATCGGGCTTGCCGCCCAGTGCCTCGTCGTCGACCGCGAGCGTCCTCATGGAGAAGAACCGTATCGATCGACCCCTAGTCCTTGAACGCCTCCGTCACCGCCGTGTCGATCGTGTGCTTCGGCCCGGTGAACCACTTCTTGGCCGACAGGTGCCACCACAGCGTCAGGATGATCAAGGTGCCGCCGGTGAGGATCGGCGCGTAGTTGACGAACTTCCACGAGAAGTTGTCGTTCCACGGCACCGCTGCCGGGACGAACGGGAGGACGAAGTAGACGCAGATGATCGCGATCTCGGCCACCGCCACCAGGTTCATCCACTTGTACTTGTTGCCGTTGTTCCAGCTGCCCGGCACGAAGGCGTCGCCCATCTTCCAGCGCAGGAAGATGGGGATCAGGAAGGCCAGGTAGAGCCCGATGACCGCGACCGAGACGACCGCGTAGAAGGCGACCGGCACGATCAACGGCGCGTCAGCGGTTCCGAGGTTGACCTCGACGAGAGCCGGCAGCGAGATGAGCACTCCGATCACGGCCACGAAGACGACGGCGTTGGCCGGAACCTTCGCGGACGTGACCTTCGACCAGATGCTCGAGCCAGGAATCGCCCCGTCACGGCTGAACGCGAACGTCATGCGAGATGCGCTCGTCAGACAGGCGATCGTGCAGAAGAACTGGCCCGCCACCGAGATCGCGAGCACCATGACGTGCCACCCCTGGCCCAGCGCCTGGCTGAAGATCAGGTCGACGCCACCGCCACCGGCAGTCACGGCATCCTTGTCCTGCACCGCGAACAGGAACGAGAGCAGCAGGATCCACCCGCCGATCGCGGAGTAGGCGATGGAGCGCCAGATGCCCTTGGCCGCCGCCTCCGAGGCCCCTTGGGTCTCCTCGGAGAGGTGAGCGGAGGCATCGAAGCCGGTGATCGTGTACTGCGTCAGCAAGAACCCGAGCGGCAGGACCAGGAACCAGTACGTCCCGTTGTTCATCGCACCCTCGGCGTAGCCGGAGTTGTTGACCTTGCCGGTGAACACCTCACTGATCGCCAGGTGCGTCTTGGGGACGATCACCAGGATCGCGACGATGACGGCCACGCCGGCGACGTGCCACCACACCGAGATGTTGTTGATCACCGCGAGCAGGTGACCGCTGAAGATGTTCAGCACCGCCGCCACGGCCAGGATGACGACGAAGAGCACGAAGACCCGCTGGAGGCTGTAGTCCTCGGCCCACCCCGAGCTCAGCGTGCCGAGCGTCAGGTCGAGGAAGGTCGCGCACCCATAGGCCACGGAGGCCGTCACGGCCAGCAGGCCGATCAGGTTGAGCCAGCCGGTGAAGAACCCGGCAGCCGGACCACCCATCTTCGAGGCCCACCAGTAGATGCCGCCCGACGTCGGATAGGCCGACACCAGCTCCGACATCGTGAAACCGATGATGAGGATGAAGATCGAGATGATCGGCCAGCCCCACGAGATGGCGACCGGACCGCCGTTGTTCCACGCCTGGCCGAATGTCGTGAAGCAGCCGGCGAGGATCGAGATGATGGAGAACGAGATCGCGAAGTTGGAGAAGCTCGACCAGGAGCGGTTCAGCTCCTGCTTGTAGCCCAGGCTCGCGAGATGCTTCTCGTCGTCGGTGAGGTGATCGGCCATGGAATGCACCCAGCTCTCAGAAGAAGTTGCTGCATGCTAGCGCGGTGACGTCGATTGCCTCTAGACCTTTTCGGTTCAGATTTCACTTGTTCACACGACCGAAATCGTCGGAAACCGCAGCGTCGCGCGGCAACCTCAGCGAGATTCGTCGTGATCCTGACGCGAGCGCTTCAGCTCGTCGCGCTCGCCCTGCAGCCGCTTGACCTCGTTCTTGCGCGCCTTGAGCCGCATGCCCAGGCCCGTGATGAGCAAGGCCAGCACTCCACCGATGATCACTCCGATCAGCGTCGCGGCCCGGAAGCCGGGCGCATCGACGTCCATGATCCGCTCGCCCGCGTGGGCGGCGTTGCTGTTGCCGATGACGACCGAGAGCGTCAGCCAGTTCGGCGCCGCGAGGACGACCGCGACCAGCGCGACGATCCCCCGCCAGCCCCAGCTGAAGAAGCGCCGTCTGATCTGGAACAGCAGCAGGAGCGGGACGAGCGTGAACAGAAAGCCGTAGAAGAGGCCCCACAGGGTGCCCCGCGTGACGCCACCGTTGACCTGGTCGGCGACCCGCTGCGCCCACCACCGAGGGAAGAAGGCGGCCGACATCAGGTAGGCGATGTAGGCGACGCCGACGATCGCGATCGCCAGCACGAGGCGCTTGACCCACCGGTGGGGCGAGACGCCACTCGGCTGGTCGGCGATCTTGCGCTCGAGGTGGTCGTCCTCGTGCTCGGGGTTGTACGCCGCGGAGTCCTCGTCAGTCATGGCGCCATCATGGCAGCCCGGCGCCGTCCGGGTCAGTCGAGCGCGTCGGCCATCGCCTGCCACTCGGCGCCACGCACGACCCCGTCGCGCGACATCCCGGCGTCCTCCTGCACCTGCTTGACCGCGGCGAGCGTGACGGAGTCGTAGAACCCGTTGCGGTCGGCGACCGGCAGCCCGAGGGCGGTCTGCAGGAAGACGACGGCCTTGGCGACCCGTCCCCGCGTGATCGCGCTGCCCGAGTAGTGCTCGATGCCGTAGGCGATGGCCTCCGCCTTCGTGTATCCCTTGACGGCGCGGTAGGTGAGGCTGCCCGGGCTGAGCGACGCCCACGTCGGCTGGTCGAGCACGCCGGTGTAGGGGATGTCGTGAGCCCGCTGGTAGCGACGCACCGCCGTCCAGGTCGCGGCGTCGAACCGGCCCGTCCGCGCCACCTTGAGCAGCCCCTGGGCCTTCTCGACCGTGCCGCCGGTGCGGCCGTACTGGCGGTCACCCATCGACGTCCTGGCCACCAGCGGCGCCACGGCCGGGCAGTCACCCGTGCGGGGGCTGCCCGTCCGCGCGGCGTAGGTGCCGCTGAAGCGGACGCACGGTCCGTAGTCGGTGCGGCTGACCTCGCCGGTCCAGAACGACACGTTGCCCCGCGCACCGTTCCAGCTCAGCGACACGTGGACGTGGTCGGTGTGGCCGTAGCTGGGACGCCAGCCGGCCTTGGTGTTGTAGACCGCCCAGATCTTCTTGTTGTAGATGACGTACATGATGCCGAGGCGCCGGGCGTTGCGGCCGTCGTTGCGGGTCACCCAGGAGATGAAGTCGGCCGCCGCTGCCTTCTCCTGCTTGTCGTCGACGTCGACGATCCAGTCCCACGCCCGGCCGTCGCTGTGCTCGGAGACGCCCTCGGTGCACCCGCGCGAGATCGCACCGGAGCGCCCCTCGCCGTACGTCTCGAGGACGAGGTCGCGGAGCATCAGCGCCCCCGGCATGTCGAGCGGGCTGCACGAGGTCTGCGGCAGGTAGGGGGAGGCGGGGTCGACCTCGTCGGGCAGGTCGACCGGCGCCTTCAGCCCGGTCGGGCTCGACGGCAGGGAGATCGGTGGGTCGCCCGCGACGGCCGGCGAGGCCAGCAGCCCGGCTCCCAGCACGAGCGCCACGAGGGCGATCCACATCCTGCGCACGACCAGCACCTTCCCGAGACAACGTCCTCCATGGTGCGCCTCACGCACCCCGTCTGTCACCCGAATCACGGTGGTCACGCGGATCAGGGACCGGAACGGTCTCGTCGAAGGGCGGAAACGGTCTCGTCGAGGGGCGGCAACGGTCTCGTCAGCGGTTGGGGGGTGGGGCGGGCTGCGATAGGTTCGGCGGGTGCGTATCGCGACCTGGAACGTCAACTCCATCCGGAGCCGCATCGACCGCGTCACGGCGTTCCTCGAACGCCACGACGTCGACGTGCTGGCCATCCAGGAGACCAAGTGCCGCGAGGACCAGTTCCCCGGTCTCGAGCTCTCCTCGATGGGCTACGAGTACGTCCACCGCGGCCTGAGCCAGTGGAACGGCGTCGCCCTCATCTCGCGGGTCGGCCTCGAGGACGTCGCGACCCAGTTCGCCGACGACCAGCCGATGTTCGGCGATCCCGAGGTCGTCGAGGCCCGGTCGATCGGCGCGACGTGCGGCGGCGTGCGGGTCTGGAGCTTCTACGTGCCCAACGGCCGCGAGCTCGATCACCCCCACTACGCCTACAAGCTGGCCTGGCTCGAGCGGTTGCGCCAGGCGTCCGCCGACTGGCTGGCCGAGAACCCGGACGCGCAGATCGCCCTCACCGGCGACTGGAACATCATCCCGACCGACGAGGACGTCTGGGACGTCACGGCGTTCGAGGGCAAGACCCACGTGTCGCAGCCGGAGCGAGACGCATTCCAGGCCGTCGTCGACGCGGGCTATGCCGACGTCGTCCGCCCCCACGCACCGGGACCCGGCGTCTACACCTACTGGGACTACCAGCAGCTCGCGTTCCCGAAGAAGCGCGGGCTGCGCATCGACTTCATCCTGGCCTCGCAGGCCCTCGCGGCGCGCGTCGACACGGCGTGGATCGACCGCGAGGAGCGCAAGGGCAAGGGCGCCAGCGACCACGCACCCGTCGTCATCGACATCAGCTGAGACGGCTCGCCGAGGCGACCGCTCTGTGACGACGACTCAGGGGCGACGCAGGATGTAGGCGCCCTTCTCGGTCGCGATCGACTCGCCCGAGAGCTCGGGGTGCGCGGCCGCCCAGAGGGCGATGATCTCCTGCTCGTCGGCCCGGTCGGTGTCGTCGAGGACGATCGACGCGCCCGGTGCGAGGCGGTCCCACAGCAGCGGCAGCGCCGGGTAGCGGGCCAACCGGTTGCCGCCGCCGGGCGGGCCGTCGACGAACAAGAGACCGACGTCGGACAGGTCGTCGAGCGCCGTCGCGGCGTACCACGGCTGGGCTCCGCGATCTGTCGTGACGTCCTCGAGCGGCGCCAGGCGGGCCGATGCGATGTCGTCGACGCCGTGCGCGGCGAGCAGGCGGTTGGTCTTGTCGGCGTACTCCTGCTCGTGGTCGAGCGCGACGATGCGGGTGTCGAGGCCGTGCTTGCGGGCGACCAGCGCCAGGAACAGGGTCGAGCTGCCGCTGCCGCACTCGACCACGACGCGCGGACGGACGGCCAGGAGCTCCTGGACCAGCAGGTTGAGCGCATCGGGCGAGACCGCCCAGTGGCGCAGTGGCGGCACGGGTGCCGCGATGTCGACCATCGCGAACAGGTTGATCGTGGCCTGCACCTGCTCGAAGACCTGGTCGGCGTGCTTGTTGATGTAGCGCAGGGGGCCCGACGCGGAGCTGTTGTTGAGCCCCTCCTGCAGTCGCCTGACCCGCTGCTGCACGTCAGCGATCGAGGCGGCGTCGGAGCCGACCGCGGCCGCGAGGGCCCTCAGCTCGGCGTGCCGCTCGGCATGCCGCTCGTCGGAACGACGCTCGGCCAGGACTCCCAGCGCCAGCACGGCGGCGAGGATCACGAGACCGAGCAGGACGAGCACCCTGACCGACGAGGTGACCTCGTCGAGGTTCCAGGCGACGACGGCGACCACGATCGCCAGCGCCGCCAGCAGGCTCGCCACGATCGCGAACGGTTGGGAGACGCGGGCTGAGCTCATGAAGGCAGATGTCCTGACGGTCGACGGGAACGGCCCACCCACTCTACTGGTCCGAAAGGACTAGTCCGGCCCCGGCGCTGCGAGACACCGTGCCACGGCTGGGGGCCACCGCAGGACCGCCCCGGCACGTCGGCGACTAGGGCGGGACGACCCGACCCCGGTATCCTGTCGGCGCACGACCAGCACGCACCGTGCCCCGCAGTCGACCCGGAAGTGAGCACCCCCACCGGTGAGCCCCCAGACCCCCGGCCTCCCTCCCCACCTCGTCGACCTCGCCGACTCCGGAGTCGTGTCGGCAGCGCGGCTCTCCGCGACGCTGCTGCGCTACGAGTACACCGACTCCGCCGACGTCCTGGCCCGCATGGCGTCACGCGGCACCTACAACGCCGCCCAGATCATCGGCATCGCCGGCGACATCACGGCCGGCCGGCCGGTCGTCGACCGCGCGCTCGCCCCCCTGCACGCCCCGTCGATGTACGCCTTCGCCTATCTGGTGCTCGGTCACTCGTTCGGGTCCGACGGCGACTTCACGGCGGCGGCCGACCTGTTCGCGCTGTCGCGCCGTGTCGCCGACCGCGACGGCCAGCCCCACGAGTACGACCGCCAGGACATCCAGGCGCACCTCGCCGTCGGCCGGGTCGACTACGTCCGTCGCCACACCTCGCACGACAACCCGAACGTCGTCACCAACGACGCTCCGTCCTGGTACCACTGGGCGGTCAACACCGACATCATCAATCCGTTCCGCGGCATCGAGCCGGCGTCGCTGGAGACCTGGCAGCAGGCCTTCAACGCGCCGTTCATCGACCGCGGCCTGGCCCCGATGACGTTCGAGGCGACCGCCTCGCCGTTCGACACCGTGCGCACCGACGCGGTCGCAGGCTCCGTCGACGGCCCGCTCATCAGCATCGTCATGCCCGTCTACTCGCCCACCGAGAGCCTCCTGACGGCGACCCGCTCGGTGCTCGAGCAGACGTGGGCCAACCTCGAGGTCATCGTCGTCGACGACCACAGCCCCGCCGGGTTCGAGCCGATCTTCGAGCAGGTGCGCGCGCTCAGCGACCGCGTCACCTATCACCGGATGCCCCAGAACGGCGGCGCCTACCGGGCCCGCAACCTGGGGCTGTCGATGGCGCGGGGCGAGTTCGCCGGCATCCAGGACGGCGACGACTGGTCGCACCCGCAGCGCCTCGAGCGCCAGATGGCCGCGTTCGACGCCGACCCGCGCCTAGTCGCGACGCTGTCGAAGTCGATCCGCCTGCACACCGATCTCTACATCACCCGCGTCGGCTCGCTGCCGTTCGCGCACAACGCGCCGTCGCTGCTGTTCCGTCGCGAGGCCGTCCTCGGCCGGCTCGGGCCGTTCGACGAGATGCGCAAGGCCGCTGACACGGAGTACATCGAACGCATCGCCGCGGTGTTCGGCCAGCACACCGTGACGACCCTCAAGCAGCCGCTGTCGCTCTACCAGCTGACCGACGGATCGCTGTCGCGCGAAGACTTCCGTCCGAGCTGGCACCGACCGGCGCGGGTGTCCTACCACTCGGCGTTCCGGCACTGGCACCAGCGCATCCGCACCGAGGGCCTCGCACCCCGCAGCCCCGACGCCGACGGACGCCGGCCGTTCCCCGCACCGCCGGAGCTCGAGGGCACCACCTACGCCGACGCCACCCCCAACGTCGTGGTGCTGACCGATCCCCGTCCCGGGCCGGTCGCCTCGACGGGCGTCGCCCGCGAGATCTCGGCCCTGCACGCGAGCGGCCTGCGGGTCGGGCTCGCCCGCGCCGACGCCCTCCGGTTCGCCTCGCGACAGCGCCGCTACCCCCGCGCCGACCTGCTCGACCTCATGGCCCACGGCGTCACGTCCTGGATGGCCCTCGGCGCCCCGGTCAGCCCGACGGTGCTGGTCGTCCGCGACGTCGACCTGCTGACGCTCCCCCGCTCCAACGACGCCATCGCGATGACGCCCGAGCGAGTCGTCGTGATCGCCGACCGGATGCCCACCGAGGGCGTCTCGCCGCGGGTGTCGTGGGACCCGCCGCACGTCGAGGCAGCCGTGCGCCGCATGTTCGGCCGGGTCGCGGAGTGGATCCCCGCGACCGACCAGATCGGCAAGGCCATCTGGGCCAGCGGCGTCACCGGCACGGTGCACGCGGCGCAGCTGATGGAGATCGCCGACGTCCCGCGGTTCACCCGTCGTCGCATCGAGGACGGCCTCGTGCTGGGTGTCGCCGACGCCTCGACCTATCGCGCCGAGCAGGCCGACCGCCGACACCTCGGCGCCCTGCTCCCGACCACCGACCGCTTCGACATCCGCGTGCTGGAGCAGGAGCGACGCCCCGAGGCGGTGCCCGGCGCCCTCGTCTTCCGCGACGGCGTCGTCTCCCCGTCGGCCTTCTACGACCAGTGCGACGTGGTCGTCGTCCCCGCGCCCCGGACCGCTGGTTCGGCGCTGCTGCGACCGGCGATCGAGGCCATGGCCCGCGGCTGCGTCGTCATCGCCGATCCCGCGCTGCGCGACCGGCTCGGCGACGCGGCCCTTTACCTCGACGACGCGCCGGTCGAGCAGGTGCTCGACAAGCTCGTCGCCGACCCGGCACTGTTCGCCGACCAGCAGGGCCGGTCACTGGCGTTCTGCCAGACTGTCCTCGGCGCCGAGGCGTACGTCGCGGCGATCACCTCGCTCACCACCACAGGGGGATCTTGATGAGCAGCACCTGGCAGGGCACCGCGAAGACGTCCGTGCGTCGCCTCGTCGCCGAACGCACCAAGGTGCTGGCGGGCGCGACCGCCGTCCTGCTGGTGCTCGGCGTCATCGGCCTCCTCGCCGACGAGTACGACCTCGTCCTGTTCTGCATCCTGCTGCTGCAGGCCGCGATCGCGGGCTACCTCGTGACGGCTCCCGCACCGCAGGTGTCGACCGCGTCGACCGACGTCCAGGCGGCCGTCGACCAGGCCTCGACCCGCACCCTGTCCGACATCTCCCGCGCCCGGCAGTCGATCCTCGACGCGATCGCCGAGCTCGACGCCAAGGCGAAGTGACCGCCGAGCCCGTGCGCATCATCGCGGCGAGCCTGCACGGGCTCGACGTCGTCGACGGTGGGCGCACGCTGCGCCTCACCGGCACGTGCCGTCGTCCCGGCACTGACGCGGCCGGGCCGCCGGCCGACCAGACGCTCACCCTGCACTGGAGCGCCCCCGACGGCACCGCGGCCGTCTCCGCCGTGACCGAGCCGCGCCTTCGCTACGAGGACGGCGCCTACCGCTGGACGGGCTTCGTCGGCGACGTCCCGATCGACCAGATCCCTGTCGGCACCACCGGCGTCGAGATCGAGCTGACGACCCCGGCCGGCGAGCCGTCCCGGGTCGTCGTCAACGCCGCCCCCGGCGCGCTCGCGACGTCGCGCCCGATCATCGCCGCCGGGCGCCGGCTGCAGCTCCTGCCCTCGTTGTCGGAGCGCGCCGAGGTCGTCACCCAGGCCTTCCCCGCGGCACTGGCCGGCTTCCGCTGGGCGACTGCACGCACCGTCCGCGCCGTGCGCGACCTCGTCCACCGCCGGCCCTACGCCTTCGTCCAGCCGCTGCGCCTGCTGACCAAGCCCTTCTTCATCGGCCGCGAGATCTGGCTGGTCGGCGAGCGCGCCGACACCGCGCGCGACAACGGCTTCCACTTCTTCAGCTATCTGCGGCGCGAGCGGCCCGACATCCGCGCCTACTACGTGCTCGACCCGTCGAGCGACCGCTTCGCCGAGCTCTCGCAGCTCGGCCGCGTCGTGCGGCACTCGTCGTGGCGCCACCGCATCCTCATGGTGCACGCGACGGTGCTCGCCAACGCCTATTCGGTCAAGCACATGGTGCCGAGCCGCTGGAAGAAGCAGCACTACATGCGCCAGCTCAACTGGCGGATCGGCGCCTACCGGGTCTATCTCAAGCACGGCATCAACGACAAGACCAAGGACGTCCGGCGTCGCACGGGCGGCTACGACCTGTTCCTCACCGCCAGCCCGGCCGAGTCCGACGCCGTTCGGCTGGCGTCCGGCTACGACCACCAGGTCGCCGAGACGGGGCTGCCCCGCTTCGACGCGCTCGTGCCGACGCCCCGCAGCCGCACGATCCTCTACATGCCGACGTGGCGCCGCTACCTCGCGCCCGAGCTGTTCAGCCAGGGCGGGGCCGGCGAGACGCCGTTCGAGGGATCGACCTACCAGCAGTTCGTCGACGGGCTGCTGACCAGCGAGCGTCTGCAGGCCCTGCTGGAGCAGCACGACCACCGCTTCGAGCTCATGCCGCACTACAACCTGCGGGCGCAGTACGCCGACCCGACGATCGGCGGCGACCGCGTCACGATCCTCGACGGCGGCGCGTCCGACATCCAGGAGGTCATGCGTCGCTGCGACCTCTTCCTCACTGACTACTCGTCGGTGCACTTCGACCTGGCCTATCTCGGCACGCCGATGGTCTACACGCACTTCGACCGCGACGAGTTCACCGCCGGTCACGCCGAGCCCTCGTGGTTCGACCACGAGCGCGACGGCTTCGGCCCGGTCACGTACGACCTCGACACGACGATCGACGCGCTGCAGCGCTACCTCGAGACCGGCTGCGTCCGCGAGCCCGAGTACGACGAGCGGGCCCGGCGGGCGTTCACGTTCCACGACCGCGACAACTCACGGCGCGCGGTCGAGGCGGTCGAGCAGCTGGTCCGCTCGCGCGGGATCAGCTGACGACCTTCCCGTCACTTCAGCGGGGCGCCGAACTTCCCGTCGGTGACCGCGAAAAGCTGGGCAGCGAGCTGCTTCTCGGCGCTGTCGATGAACGACATCGTCAGGTGGGTTCCCTGGCGGTAGGCCAGCACGTTGCCGATGACGGCCGAGCAGCGCTCGCCGTCGGGGCAGATCGTGTCGGTCATGTCGAGGATCTTGACGGCCGGCACCTCCTTGGCGGCCTGCAGCGCCGCCACGGCACCAGAGTCGGCGATGCCGCGCTTGCGGTCGAACGAGCAGTCCGTGAGGTTCTTGGGGTTCTGCGCGACGCACTCGTAGACCGGCTGGTTGGTCGGCGAGGGGTTGTCGAGCAGCGCCACGAGCGGGATGCCGGCGTCGGTGATCGTCGTCCAGTAGCGCGCCATGCCCGAAGCCATCGCGTCGACCGTCGCATCCTTGTCGTCGGACTTGCCCTCGGGCAGCGCGTCCTGCAGACGGTGCGACGTGATCACCAGATCGGGCTTCATGTCGACGATGTCCTGCAACGCGGTCTGGCCCCACTGTCGGCAGTCGGTCTTGTTGGACCGGTCGATGCTCGCGTCGGTGAACGGGCACGCCGACTTGGTGATCTGGACGAGCTTGAAGCCCTCGTCGTTGGCGATGTCCTCGAGGCCGGTCTGCCACTGCGCCATCTTGGAGTCGCCGATGATGACGACGGTGCGGTCCGAGGCCGTGTCGCCCCACTCGCAGAGCTTCGGGACGGGGTTGCCGTTCTCGACCTGGCAGCCGGAGTCGTCGCTGTAGAACGGCGGGCGGTCGTCGACGGCGTCGGTCGCGAGCGGTCGCATCTTGTCGACCGCCTTGATCTCGCTCCACACGACGTCCTTGTTGGCGGGGTCGAGCAGCGCGGCGGCGCCGGGGCTGTCGCTCTTGTCCGCCTCGTCGACGACCGACCCGAGGCTGACCGAGGCGTTGAGCGCGAGGCCCACGCCGACGCCGACCGCCGAGAGGGCCAGACCGAGGCCCAGGGCCCGCCCGGTCGGCTTGAAGAAGGAGCCGAAGCGGACCGGGTTCTCGATGAACCGGTTGGACAGGTAGGCCGGGATGATCGACAGGATCATCAGCACGACGACGAAGCGCAGTCGCATGTCGGGGCGCTCGGCCTGGGCAGCGACCAGGATCGGCCAGTGCCACAGGTAGATCGAGTAGGACAGACCTCCGATCCACACCATCGGCTTGATGCTCAGCAGCCGCTGGGGCGAGCCGGGCGTCGTCGTCAGGCCGCTCGCGATCATCAGCGCAGCACCGAGGACCGGCACCAGCGGGGCGGCGCCGGGCCACGTCGTCTGCTCGTCGAAGACGAACACGGCGTAGGTGATCATCGCGATGCCGACCCAGCCGCCGATGGCACGCAGGATGCTCGGGATCCGTTCGACCTGGCTCGCCGAGAGCGCCAGCAGGGCACCGATGCCGAGCTCCCAGATGCGCGTCGTCGACACGAAGTACGCCGTGGCCGGGCTGTCGTTGGTCTGCTGCAGGCCATAGACGAACGAGATGACGGTGACGACGCCGAGCACGGCGAACGCGCCACGCTTCCAGCGCTTGGCCGCGACGAGACCGATGATCAGCATGAGGATCGGCCAGACGAGGTAGAACTGCTCCTCGACGGCGAGCGACCAGTAGTGCTGCACCGGCGACTGGCCGATGTCCTCCGCGAGATAGTCGACACCGCGATCGGCCAGGCGCCAGTTGACGACGTAGAGCGCCGCGGAGATGATGTCGCCGCCGAAGTCCTTGCGCTGCGTGATCGGCAGGTAGAGATAGGTGATGAGTGCCGAGAAGGCGAGCACCGTGGCGCTGGCCGGCAGCAGGCGCTTCATGCGCCGGGCCCAGAAGTTGGTGAGGCTCACCCGCCCCGAGCGCGAGACCTCGCGCGCCAGCAGCCCGGTGATGAGGAAGCCCGACAGGACGAAGAAGACGTCCACGCCGACGAATCCACCGGCCATGAACGGGACGCCCGCGTGGGCGATGAGCACCGATCCCACCGCGATCGTGCGCATGCCCTCGATGTCGAGGCGGATCGTCCGACCGTGATCGGGCTTGGTCAGGGTCGCGCTTCCGCCGGATCGGTGCTGAGCGGTGGACATGCGCGCGGGTCCCGTCTGGGCAGATGGTGGTCGGTCTGGCTGGGCCGTGGGCCTCGAACAGGTTATCCGATCGGCCGCGAAGGTCCGATTCCTCCGGCCAGCGGCGCGCATTGATAGCCTCACGGGGTGCACAACGACATGGCCATCATCGGTCTCGGCTACGTCGGCCTCCCCCTCGCCCAGCAGGCTGCGCGATCCGGGGTGAGCGTCGTCGGCTTCGACCTCAACGCCTCGATGGTCGAGTCCCTCAACGACGGCCACAGCCACATCGACGACCTGTCGGACGCCGACGTCGCCGAGATGCTGTCGCTGGGATTCACGGCATCCACCGACGAGTCCGTGCTCGCCGACGCCGATGCGATCGTCATCTGCGTGCCGACGCCGCTCTCGCTCGACGGCGAGCCCGACCTCGGCGCCGTCGTGGCCGCGACCACGACGATCGCCCGGCAGCTGCGTCCCGGCCACCTCGTGGTGCTGGAGTCGACGACCTACCCGGGCACGACCGACGAGGTCGTGCGTCCCATCCTCGAGGAGGGCGGCCTGGTCGCAGGCGTCGACTTCCACCTGGCGTTCAGCCCCGAGCGGGTCGACCCCGGCAACGCGACGTACGGCATCGCCAACACCCCCAAGGTCGTCGGCGGCCACGCCCCGGCGTCCACCGAGGTCGCGACTGCCTTCTACGGGCGGTTCATCGACACCGTCGTGCCGTCGAAGGGCACCCGCGAGGCCGAGATGACCAAGCTGCTGGAGAACACCTACCGGCACATCAACATCGCCCTGGTCAACGAGATGGCGCAGTTCTGCCACGAGATGGACATCGACCTGTGGGAGGTCATCCGCAACGCGGCGACCAAGCCGTTCGGCTTCCAGGCCTTCTACCCGGGCCCCGGCGTCGGCGGTCACTGCATCCCGATCGACCCGAACTACCTGTCGTTCAAGGTGCGGTCGACCCTCGGACGCCCGTTCCAGTTCGTCGAGCTCGCCCAGTCGATCAACCTGCAGATGCCGGCCTACGTCGTCGAGCGCCTGACCGACCTGCTCAACGACGAGGGCAAGGCCCTGCGTGGCTCGACCATCCTGCTGCTGGGCGTGACCTACAAGCCCAACATTGCCGACCAGCGCGAGTCGCCCGCCACCCCGCTGGCGGCGCTGCTGCTGGCCAAGGGGGCGAACCTGGTGTTCCACGACCCGCACGTCGAGGCGTGGACGCCGAACGGCGAGGCCGTCACCCGAGCCGGCGACCTGGACGACGCCCTGCGCACCGCCGACGTGTCGGTGCTGCTGCAGAACCACCGCGAGTACGACCTCGCCCACCTGGCCGGGACTGCGCGCACGCTGTTCGACACCAAGGGTGCGACGGACGACGAGCGGGTCGAGCGGCTCTAGTCCGCCTCGGCCCGACTGCCCCGCCTCGTCCCGCTCAGCGGCGAAGGCTGGCGACGAAGGCCGCAAAGGCCGCTGGGTCGAGCGCCGACCGCACGTGCTGGTCTCCTCGGGCCTGTTGCGCCGAGAAGGCCCCGGGGTCAGCCGCGAGCGCGTCGACCAGGCTCCGCACCTCGGCCGGCTCCGCGTAGACGGCCGCGTCGCCCAGGACCGCGCGGTGCCGCGGATCGACGACCAGCACCGCACCTGCTGCGAGGGCCTGGAGCATCGGCCACGTCGCCCCGTTGCCCCAGGCGTCGGGGGCGTAGCCCATGAAGAAGTCGACGTCGGCCAGGAAGTCGGCGAGCGGGACGCCCTCGACCGGGGTCCAGTTGGCCGGCACCGGGTTCTTGCGGAACAGCTTGGGCACGACCTCGTCGTCGTCCAGGACGCGCACGTCGTAGGCGTCGTCGGCCGGCAGACACTGGACGATCTTGCTGCCGGGGAGACGGTTCTTGCTCACCCGCTCGAGCCGGGCCGCACCCAGGACCGGGCGGCCTCGGACCCCGGCGACGCGCGGGCTGCCGGGGTCGACCACGGCGACGTCGCGGGTCGGCAGCAGTGACCCGGAGGCGCCTGCGGCGCGCAAGGCCGTCGCCACCTCGTCGGTCGCCGGCAGCCACTCCACCTCGACGCCGAAGAGCTCGCGTCCGCGCCGCTCGACCGTGCGTGGGTCGTAGAGCATCCAGTCTCGATCGGGCACCAGCGGCGGCATGCCGGCGGCGACGACCAGCCGATCGGTCGTGACCCGCACGCCGTCGCTGCTGCGCGGGAACATCAGCAGCTCGGGCGAGTCGACCATGGTGACCGCCGCGTGGACCGGCTCGCTCCACACGAGCCAGCCGACCTCGCCGGCCGAGCGCATCTGCATCACCTCGGGCAGGGTGTTGCGCCGGATGCGAAACGCATGGCGCAGGTTGATCGACTGGCCCAGGTGCACGTCGAGTCCGGCGTCGACCAGTGCGCGGATCCGCCGTGGCGCTCCGTCGTAGCGGTGGATGCGCGTGCGCCAGTCACTGATGTAGGCGACGTCGCACGTGACGGGATCGGGCGACCGGGTGGTGAAGGTCGCCGGCGACGGGAACGGGCGCGGTCCGTCCGGGTCGAGGAACGGCGACGCCTCACCCGCCGCGATCCGCCGGTGCCAGTCGCCGGCCGCGGTGCCGTAGGCGTCGCGCGTGGCCGCCCGCCAGCTGAACGAGAAGTCGTCGCGCGACAGCGAGTCGGTCGTCAGCTGGGCCACGGCACACATGTCGGGCAGCGCGACGACCGCCTCCTCGCCGAAGACGGTCTCCAGGCGGTTGCGGAACTCCGAGTCGGCGTCCTTGCGGACGGGATCGAAGCCCCCGAGCCGCTCGCGAACCGGCGCGATGCGGAACATCATCGACGACGCGTTGACCCGGGTGGCGTCGTAGCCGACGCGGTTGAGGACCAGGTCGGGAGTCACCCTCACCCACGAGCTGAGCGACGCCACGACCTCGGGGCGCTGCACCAGCACGGCAACCTGACGGGCCAGCCGCTCGGGGTGCGACCAGTCGTCGGAGTCCTGGAACGTCATGATCTCGCCGCGCGCCTCGCGCAGGGCCCGGTTGCGGATCGCGTAGGTGCCGCCGTTCTCCTCCATGTGGATCACCCGGATGCGAGGGTCCCAGTCGGCCACGGCATCGATGCCGGCGGTGAACTCCGGCGGCGAGTAGTCGTCGACGACGAGCAGCTCGAAGTCGCCGTGCGTCTGCGCGAGGATCGACCGCACCGACGTCTCGAGGCTCTGGTCGGGCGCGTAGACCGACATCACCACGGTCACGAGGGGGCCAGGAGGCGCCGGAGGCACGGGGCCGGCCACCTCGAGGCGGTCGAAGAACGGCAGGTCGCCGCCGCCGAGACGAACGGGGGGCACCCCCGCGAAGATCTCGCTGAACGACGCGCTCCAGCGATCGGCGTCGAAGGCATCACCGGTGACCGCCGGACCGAGGCGGTCGGTGCGGATCACCCAGCGGAGGTGCTCGTCGGCGAGATCGGGGTCGTCAGCGACGACCGCGTCGAGATAGGCGTGCTCGCCGGCCGCGAGCTGGGTCTGCAGCAGCAGCCGTGCGAAGCCGGTCGGCTGGTCCTCGACCGGTCCGAGCGCGTGGGCGAAGCGGTGCATCCGCGCCGACGAGGCATAGTCGACGTCGCGACAGGCACGACCGACCAACGCCTGGGCGAGGGCACCCACCGGCCGAGCGGCACAGAGCGCGCGCACGTCGTCCGGCGCGTGCAGGGCACCGGACGCCGCGAACCGCTCGGCCGCGGCCGACACAGCCGCAAAGTCCTCACGGCCGTCGGTCGCGACGAGCGCGAGCAGGTCGAGCGCGTCAGGGATGCCGAAGCGGATCGCGGTGGTCGAGATCGAGTAGGGGTCGACGTCGATGTAGCGCATCTGCGCACGCAGGACATCGAGGTGCTCGTTCACGGCTCTCCGGGTTCGGGCTCGGGGGTCTGTCGAAGACTATCCATCCCCCGGCTGCCGTGGCGAGCAGACCCGGAACACGCCAGCCCCGAGGCTCAGCTGCCCCAGGTCGGACGCAGCGGCCAGCTGGCGTTGCCATGCTCGTCGGCCTTGACCGCGAGGACGTGGTGCAGCTCGATCTCGTTGCGCTCGAACGCCAGCCGCGACCCGGCCATGTAGATGCCCCAGACCTTGGCCCGGCCGAGGGTGACCTCGCCCAGCGCCTCGTCCCAGTGCTCGACGAGGTTGTCGCACCAGCCCTTGAGCGTCATGGCGTAGTGCTCGCGGAGGTTCTCCACGTGGCGCACCTCGAGGCCGGCGTCCTGGGCGGCCAGCGTGATGCGACCGACCCCCGTGAGCTCGCCGTCGGGGAACACGTAGCGGTCGATGAACGCACCTGTGGTGGTCGTCCTGTTGCTGGGGCGCGTGATGCAGTGGTTGAGCAGGCGACCGCCGGGGCGCAGCTTGCCCTGCAGGAAGCCGAAGTAGTCGCCGTACTGCTTGACCCCGATGTGCTCGGTCAGGCCGATCGAGCTGATCGCGTCGAAGTCGCCCTCCGGCACGTCGCGATAGTCCGAGAAGCGCACCTCGGCGAGGTCGTCGAGGCCCTGGCGCTTGATCTCCTCCTGCGCCCACGTGGCCTGCTCGCGCGACAGCGTCACGCCGAGCACCTTGACCCCGTAGTGCTTGGCGGCGTGGCGCACCATGCCGCCCCAGCCGCAGCCGATGTCGAGCAGGCGGTCACCCGGCTTGAGGTCGAGCTTGCGGGCGATGAGGTCGTACTTCTCGAACTGCGCCTCCTCCAGCGACGACTCCAGCGTCGGGTAGACCGCGCAGGTGTAGGTCATCGACGGGCCGAGCACGAGCTCGTAGAACCGGTTCGAGACGTCGTAGTGGTGGTGGATCGCCTCGGCGTCACGCTTCTTGTTGTGGCGCATGCCCTCCAGGGCCCGGCGCCACTTCGGCAGGTGCTCCTCGGCCGGAGGCGGCGGCGGCTTGAGGTTGCCGAAGCCCAGGCTGCGGACGATCTGGACCATCTCGGCGGCCGACGGCACCTTGAACCGCAGCTGGCTCATGATGAGCACCATCGCGTCGTAGGGGTTGCCCGGGTGGATGCCGTCGAGCTCGAGGTCACCCGCGACGTAGGCCCGGGCGAAGCCGAGGTCGCCGGGCGCCGTCATGAGGTAGGACAGGCCGCGCTCGTTGAGCAGGCGCAGCGTGAAGGGCGCGTCGACCGGGCCGGCCGAGCTGCCGTCGAAGGCCTCGAACCGGAACGGCAGACCCTCCTTCATGAGCTTGCCGAGAGCATCGGCGATCGAGAGTCGTACGGCGACATCCGTAGTCATGAGTTCCTCACTGCTTTCTGGTACAGGGTGCTGAGTCTGCTCTCGGGGTCGTACCTCCGTCGAGCGGCGGCAAGCACCTCGCCGCCATACATCTGGTCGAACGTCTCCTGGTCGTAGAACGCCTCGGAGTAGAGCGACTTGTGGCCACCCATGCCGTGCACGGCTTCCTCGATCGTGCGGTTGACGAGGCCGGCCGGGGCGTCGGCAGGAACCTCGACGGTGCCCCAGAACCCGACGTTGACGTAGGTCGTGGCGGGCTCGAGCGGATAGGCCGGCCAGCGACGCGTCGTCTGCAGGGGGCACAGCCAGACCGGGCGCATCCCGATCTCGGCGTCGAACCACTCGAGGAACGTGGGCACCTGGTCGAGCGGCACCTCGATGTCCTGGATGACGCGCTCGCGACCGGGGATCTTCTTGATCCGGTCGAGGGTCTTGATGATGCCGAACCGCTCGTCGAGGCCGACGATCTTGTGGAAGACGTCGCTGCGGCGGTACTTCGCCGGCCAGAGCCGCCGGATCCAGGGGTTCTGAGCGCCGAAGGCACCCGAGCACCAGAACCAGTCGGTGTCCCAGCGCCAGATGTAGTCGTTCATCGTCAGGGCGTCGGTCTCGCGCTGCTGGATCGAGCGGTAGAAGATCTGCTGGCCCGTGTAGTCGCTGACCGCTCGCGGCCCGCCCGACGGCAGCGTGTCGGTGAAGCGGGCGAGGGTCAGATAGATCTCGTCGGGGGTGAAGGCGGTGCCGTCGAGCCCGTCGACGCGCTCGCCGTGCCACTCCCGGGTCTCGGCGATCTGCTCGATGACCTTGACCGCCTGGGCCGCGTCGGCCATGCGGACGTGCCGCAGCGTGACGTAGGGCGGCACCTGCTCGAGCTTGATCTTGAGCCGGGTCGCGTAGCCGAGGCTGCCGTAGGAGTTGGGGAACGCGTCGAACAGCTCGGCGTGCTCACCGTCAGGTGTCGCCGTGACGAGGTCGCCGGCACCGGTGAGGATGTCCATCTCGAGCACCGACTCGTGCGGCAGCCCGTTGCGAAACGACGTCGACTCGATGCCGAGCCCCGTGACGGCGCCGCCGAGTGTGATCGTGCGCAGCTGCGGCACCACGTAGGGGATGAACCCCAGTGGGAGGGTCGCCGCGACGAGGTCCTCGTAGGTGCAGACGCCTTGGACGTCGGCCGTGGCCGCCGCGGTGTCGATCGCGATGACGCCGTCGAGGCCGCCGACGTCGAGGCCCGGGGTGTCGTCGGCCGATCGGGGCCGGAACAGGTTGGACGTCTTCTTCGCCAGGCGCACCCGAGCGCCGGGCGGGATAGCCCCGTAGGACTCCAGCAACCGGTCAACGGCTTCGCGGTGCGCGTGCCAACCTCTCACGTACGGACCCAACCTCTCTTTGTGAGCAGGTTATTCCCGTCGGATGACCCTGCCCAGAGCAGGTCAGCCTAAGAAGGTTGCACCAAGCAACGACATGTGACGGAGGTTACGCCGCTCCCCCGCCCGGGGAGGTGGATCTGCAACCTCTCGCCCGGGAAGGTGGATCTGCAACGTCTCGTGCCGGATCTCGGTGGAGACGCAACCTCATGAGCGCCGATGAGGTGGAGGATCCACCTGCCACGGCCGGCGGCGGCGCGATGAGGTGGAGGATCCACCTGCCCGGGTCAGGGCTGTGCGAGGAACCGCAGCGCGGCGGCATATCCCTCGAGGCCCATGCCGACGACGACCGCCGCAGCGATGTCGCTGAGGTAGGACGTGTGACGGAACGCCTCGCGCGCGTGCACGTTGCTGAGGTGCACCTCGATCAGGGGCGCCGCGAGCTGGGTGGCCGCGTCGCGCACCGCGACGGACGTGTGGGTCCAGGCCCCGGCGTTGAGGACGACGGCCGATCCGGCGTCGGCGGCCTCGTGCAGCCAGCCGATCATCTCGGCCTCGGCATCGGTCTGGCGGACCTCGACCTCGAGCCCGACCTCTGCCGCGACCTGCTCGCAGCGCGCGACCAGGTCGGCATAGGTCGCGGTGCCGTAGACGTCCGGCTCGCGCACGCCGAGACGGCCCAGGTTGGGGCCGTTGAGGACGAGGACGGTCATCGGGTCACCTCTGCAGTTGCCAGATCAGCGCGGTGGCGGCGCTGGACGCACTCAGATCGTACTCACCGGCGTCGGTGAACCTCGCCTCGTCACCGATCGTCAGCTGGGTGTCGCCGCAGCCGATCGTGCCCGACGTGACGATCACCAGGCTGCGCGCGGCCGCCGGGACCCTCACCGTGTCGCCGCCGGCGAAGCCCACCGCGAACATCTCGGCGGGGGCGCGCACCGGCACGGTCGGCACGAGCACGCCGTGGTCGTGGCCGACGTCGACCTGGGCGTAGTCAGGCGCGGCGTCGTGATCGGACCGCAGCATCATCTGGACGAACACGAGCGGCTCGTCGGCGGACGCGTTGCGCTCGGAGTGCTCGACCCCCGTCCCGGCGCTCAGGCGCTGCGCGACTCCGGGGCGCACCACGCCGGACTGCCCGGTCGAGTCCTCGTGCCGCAGGGCTCCCGCGAGCACCCAGGTCACGATCTCGACGTCAGCGTGCGCGTGGACGTCGTAGCCACCGCCCGGGGCGACGTGCTCGGTGTTGATCGCCATGATCGGGCCGAAGCCGATCTGGTCGGGGTCGTAGTGCACGCCGTACGAGAAGCTGTGCCACGTCTCGACACCGTCGCCGACGGTGTGGAAGCGCTGGGCTGCGCGGCGGACCTCAGGCATAGCCGAGCTCGTGCAGGCGATCGTCCTCGATGCCGAAGTGGTGCGCGATCTCGTGCACCACCGTGATGCCGACCTCCTCGACGACGTCAGCCTCGGTGTCGCAGATCGCCAGCGTCGGGTTGCGATAGACGAAGATCCGGTCGGGCATCGCTCCGGCGTAGGTGCTGTCGCGCTCGGTCAACGGGATGCCGTCGTAGAGCCCCAGCAGCGTGGGGTCGTCGGCCGGCGCGTCGTCCTCGATGAACAGGACGACGTTGTCGAGCAGCGCCGCCAGCTCGGCGGGCACCGCGGCGAACGCGTCCTCGACCAGCTCGGCGAACCGGTCCTCGCTCAGCTCGATCATGACTCCATCCTGCCTGATGCGGTGTCGCGCAGGGACCTGTCACCCTCTATGCTGGTGCGGTTTCAGGCCCCCATCGTCTAGCGGCCTAGGACGCCGCCCTTTCACGGCGGTAGCACGGGTTCGAATCCCGTTGGGGGTGCCAGTCTCATCGGTGGCCGATCGTGGCGTCTGACACTGTCTACGCTCGCGAACGTGGCTCCAGGAGGAGCGCTATCTGGTCCAGGCCGCGTTGGACGTCCTCGGCAACGTGCAGCGCCTGAGGATCGGTCAACACCTGCTCGAGCATCGGACGGAGATACTTCCGATCACTCGTGGAGACGGCGGCTTCACGTAGGTCTGTTGCTGCCAGAAGGGTGGCAAGGAGGGCGAAGTCTCGGCGATGACGACCCCGACCGCGTTGGTCCTGCAGGGTGTGAGCGGCAGCTTTGCAGACCAGCGCACCCACCAGGTTGGGCCGCCTCATCACGCCGCTGCGTCCCTCGACCGAGACCTCGATGCGCTCTGACCTGTTGAGAGCCTGCGTTGACCCAGGCGTCTCAAGAGTGGTGCTGCCACTGACCCCGGTCCGTCGCGTTGCCCGCCGGCCGATTCCGCTAGGTATCAGCACATCGATCTGCGCCCTGCCCTTTCGCCACCGATGTTGGTGGCCCTCCGGCGTGGGCTGGTCTGCCACGAATCCGACGTCCTCCAGACGGGCCGTGAAGTCGAAGAGGATCGCCGGGTGAGCCCGTACGTCGAGGAGGGCATCGGCGTCATCGGTGGGGCGCACCGGGGATGCTCCGCGTTCTGCACAGTGGAGGTGCACCATCTGCCCACCCACCAACGTCCACGAGTCCGGATAGCGTTCTTGGATATCCATGAGTGCGTGCCATGAGGTCGCCTGCTCGGCGGCCATAGCCGGCATCTGCACGGTCACGATGAACGCCCGTCCAGCAGCTTGGGCGATGGGAACTCGCTCGAGCCGAACCACGTGACAAGGACCTCGCGAGCCTGATTGTCCTCGCGATCTCCGCGGTAGTCGGCGAGGTCAGCGGCGATCAGCAGAGGCGAGACCGGCGGGAGAGGACTGCTGACGTGGATGACGACGTTCGCTCGTGGAGACGATGGCGCCGGGACGATGAAGTGGCTCGCGAGGAAGGCTTGGGCAACGTCTCCATCCACGTACCCTTCTGCGACGTGCGAGGAGTACATCCCTGATCGAGGATCCGAAACCCCAGAGACGACCAGTCGTTCATCGCTGACAATCTCAGGGATGTCCGACGGGGCAACGCTCGACGCGAGGCGATCCGCGCGCCGGCGCAGCAGAGACCGCAAGACGTCTGCTGGGTTGCCATCTGGAGCGCTCGCTGCGTCGGCGAGACGAAGGAGGTACTGGCGAAGCCGCCACAGCTCCTGGTCGTCGATGCGGGGCCTTGAACCCGCTGCGAGCCGCAGCAAGTGTGCCGACATTGCTCGAGACAACGGCCGACTCGACGGCCTGTAGTGGCGAGCCACGTCCACGTCGACGTCGGCGATGGCCCAGGAACGGCCGATCCTCTGAGCTGGCAAGACGCCATCAGCAATCATCTGCAGCACCCGCTGTCGGGACACTCCCAGATGATTGGCCGCTTCAGGGACGCTCATCGACGACATGACACAAGTCTTGTCCTGTGACAAGAGAAGTGTCAAGCGCCTTCAATCGGGTCACTCGATCTTGAGGCAGCACGGAGGCAGCACGAGAGACCCCATCAGACCGCAGCTACTGCTCATCCCCAACGAACCAAGCTGGCACTTCCATGAAGGTGCCACCGGTTCGACCTCACCGTCAGCCCGCCTCCTGCGCGGCAGCTGCCTGCACCGCGACGTTGAGCCGCAGCACGTTGACGCCCGGCTCACCGAGGAAGCCGAGCGACCGGCCCTCCGTGTGCTTCTCGACCAGCGCGCGGACGTCCTCGACCGACAGCCCGTTGGCCCGGGCGACCCGCGCGACCTGGATCGTCGCGTAGTCGACGGAGATCTGCGGGTCGAGACCCGACGCCGAAGCCGTCAGGGCGTCGGGCGGGACGTCGGCCGGGTCGACCGACTCGGCCTCGGCGACGGCCGCGCGACGTTTCTCGATCGCCGCGAGCAGGTCGGGGTTGGAGGGCCCGAGGTTGGTCGGAGCCGAGGCGAGGGTGTCGTAGTCGTTGGCCGACGGACGGGAGTGGAACCACTCGTCGCCCTCGAAGCCCTGGCCGATGAGGCCCGACCCGACGACCCGGCCGTCGACCGTGACGGTCTGACCGGTGGCCTGCCCGCGCACGGTCTGGCCGAGGCCCCAGACGGCAGCGGGGTAGCCGATGCCGAGGATGACGGTGAAGACGAGCAGGATGCGCAGCCCCGCGAGGGACTGACGACCGAGGTCCTTGATCATGGCGTGTTACCCGATTCCTGGGATGGTGGAGATGACGAGGTCGATGAGCTTGATGCCGACGAACGGGGCGATGACGCCGCCGAGGCCGAACACCAGGATGTTGCGGCGCAGCACGTCCGATGCCGAGGCCGGACGGAACTTGACGCCGCGCAGTGCCAGCGGGATCAGCGCCACGATGATCAGGGCGTTGAAGATGACCGCGGACAGGATGGCCGACTCCGGCGTGGCCAGGCCCATGACGTTCAGGGTGTCCAGCGACGGATAGGCGACGAGGAACATCGCGGGGATGATCGCGAAGTACTTCGCGATGTCGTTCGCGATCGAGAACGTCGTGAGCGCGCCACGGGTGATGAGCAGCTGCTTGCCGATCTCGACGATGTCGATGAGCTTGGTCGGGTCGGAGTCGAGGTCGACCATGTTGCCGGCCTCCTTGGCCGCCGACGTGCCCGTGTTCATCGCGACGCCGACGTCGGCCGCGGCAAGTGCCGGGGCGTCGTTGGTGCCGTCACCGGTCATGGCGACGAGTCGCCCACCGGCCTGCTCCTTGCGGATCAGCTCCATCTTGTCCTCCGGCGTCGCCTCGGCCAGGAAGTCGTCGACCCCTGCCTCTGCCGCGATCGACGTCGCGGTGAGCGCGTTGTCGCCGGTGACCATGACGGTGCGGATGCCCATGGCCCGCAGCTGCGCGAAGCGCTCGACCATGCCCTCCTTGACGACGTCCTTGAGGTGGATGACGCCGAGCACCCGGCTCGTGTCGCCGGTCTTCGACGCCACGACCAGCGGCGTGCCGCCGTCGCGGGAGATGGACTCGATCGTGTCGGTCAGCTCGACCGGCATCGTGCCGCCGACCCAGCCGTGGATCGCGGAGCCCGCACCCTTGCGGATCTGGGTGCCGTCCGACAGGTCGACGCCCGACATGCGGGTCTGGGCCGTGAACTCGATGAACTCCGCCCCGACCGGCAGGTCCTGGTCGTCAGCGCCCTCGGCGAGGGCCAGCGCGACGATCGAGCGTCCCTCGGGCGTCTGGTCGGCCAGGCTCGAGAGCCGGACGACGTCCCGCAGCTCAGTCTCGGACACGCCCCCGACCGGGACGAACCGCGAGGCCTGCCGGTTGCCGTACGTGATGGTGCCCGTCTTGTCGAGCAGCAGCGTGCTGACGTCGCCGGCCGCCTCGACCGCACGGCCCGACATCGCCAGGACGTTGACCCGCACCAGCCGGTCCATGCCCGCGATGCCGATCGCGCTCAGCAGGGCGCCGATCGTGGTGGGGATCAGGCAGACCAGCAGGGCGACCAGGACGACGAGGTCCTGCGGGGCCCCGGCGTAGTCGGCCATCGGCGAGAGCGTCGCGACGGCGAGGACGAACACCAGGGTCAGGCTCACCAGCAGGATCGACAGCGCGATCTCGTTGGGCGTCTTGCGGCGCGAGGCGCCCTCGACCAGGGCGATCATCTTGTCGAGGAACGTCTCACCGGGGGCGGAGGTGATCTTGACGGTGATCTCGTCCGACAGCACCGTGGTGCCGCCGGTCACCGCCGATCGGTCACCGCCGGCCTCCCGGATGACGGGTGCGGACTCGCCGGTGATGGCCGACTCGTCGACCGAGGCGACTCCCACGACGACGTCACCGTCTCCGGGGATGACCTCGCCGGCCGCGACCAGCACCAGGTCGCCGATCTTCAGCTGCGTGCCGGGCACCGTGGTCTCGGTGCCGTCCGGCGCGACGACCCGGGCGACCGTGTCGGTCCGGGCGGCCCGCAGCGAGGCCGCCTGGGCCTTGCCCCGGCCCTCGGCGACGGCCTCGGCGAGGTTGCCGAAGACGACCGTGAGCCACAGCCAGACGGCCAGGGAGATCGTGAACGTGCTGGGGTCGGTGAACACCGCGACGGTCGTCGCGACCGAGCCGAGCCAGACGATGAACATCACCGGGCTGCGCCACAGGTGGCGCGGATCGAGCTTGCGCAGGGCTGCGGGCAGCTGGGCCAGCATCTGCTTGATCAGGAGTCGGATGGTCATGACAGTGCCTCCGCGATGGGACCGAGGGCGAGGGCCGGGAAGAACGTCAGTCCGGTGGTGAGCAGGATGACGCCGACGAGGAGGCCCCCGAAGAGAGGTGTGCTGGTGGGGAGCGTGCCGGCCGTCTCGGGCACCTTGGCCTGCCGGGCCAGGGAGCCGGCGAGCAGGAGCACCAGGACGATCGGGATGAACCGGCCGAGCAGCATGGCGAGACCGATCGTGACCTGGAAGAACGTCGACGTCACGGTGATGCCACCGAAGGCGCTGCCGTTGTTGTTGGCACCCGAGGTGTAGGCGTAGACGACCTCGCTGAAACCGTGGCCTCCCGGGTTGCCCATCGCACCCGGCGTGCTGCCCAGCGCGATGGCGGAGCCGACGCCGACGAGGATGATCGCCGGGACGCTCAGCGTGTAGAGCGCGACGTAGGTCATCTCCCTGGCGCCGATCTTCTTGCCGAGCAGCTCGGGGGTGCGGCCGACCATCAGGCCGGCGATGAAGACCGCCAGGATCGCCATGACGAGGATCCCGTAGAGGCCGGCGCCGACGCCGCCGGGAGCGACCTCTCCCAGCATCATGTTGACGAGGGTCACGCCACCACCGGTCGGGGTCAACGAGTCGTGCGAGGAGTTGACCGCACCCGTCGAGGTGCCGGTCGTGGCGACGGCGAACAGGGCGGACGCCCACTCGCCGAAGCGCGTCTCCTTGCCCTCCATCGCTGCACCGGCGGCGCTCGCCGCCTGCGAGTGCCCGCCGATCTCGGCCCACGTGGCGATCGCGACGGCCGTGGCGAACAGCACGCCCATCGCGCCGAGGACGGTCAGGCCCTGCCTGCGGTCGCCCAGCATCGTGCCGAGCGTGCGGGTCAGGGCTACGGGGATGAGCAGGATCAGGAAGATCTCGAACGCGTTGGTGAAGCCGTTCGGGTTCTCGAACGGGTGCGCCGAGTTGGCGTTGTAGAAGCCGCCACCGTTGGTGCCGAGCTCCTTGATGGCCTCCTGGCTCGCCACCGGGCCGCCGGTGATGACCTGGCTGTGACCGGCCAGCGTCGTGACGGTGCTGTCGGTGAAGCTCTGCACGACGCCGTTGAGCACGAGCACGAGGGCGCCGACGAAGGCGATGGGCAGCAGGATCCGGATCGTCCCGCGGGTCAGGTCGACCCAGAAGTTGCCGAGCTCGCCGCTGCGGACACGGACGAACCCGCGGATGAGCGCGACGGCCACGGCGATGCCGACCGCGGCCGACAGGAAGTTCTGCACCGCGAGGCCGGCGGCCTGCGCCGTGAACCCGAGCGTCGACTCGCCGCCGTACGACTGCCAGTTGGTGTTGGTCACGAACGAGATCGCCGTGTTGAACGACATCCATCCGGGCATGCCGGGCAGGTCGCGACTGTAGGGCAGGTGGGACTGGCCCACCAGGATCGCGAACAGCACCACGATGCTGACGAGCGAGAACCCGAGGACGCTCAGCGTGTAGGCGCGCGGGCTCTGCTCGGCGTCGGCGTTGACGCCGCCGAGCCGATAGATGCGTCGCTCGACGCGGGTGTGCCGGGGAGTCGTGAAGACGCGGGCCATGTAGTCGCCCAGCGGCACGTAGACGAGGGCGAGGACGCCCACGAGCGTGACGATGGTGAGCAGGCCGCTCCAGGTGTCGGACACTAGAAACGCTCCGGGAAGATCAGGGCCGCCAGCAGGTACGTCACGAGGGCGACGACCAGGGCGATCAGCAAACCGCTTTCGATACTCATGAGCGCCACTCAACCGCCGGTCCCGGGCCGGACCGGCGATCTTGACAGCTTCTTGGCAGCCCTTGACGCGATCTTGACGCCGCCGGCCCCGGACGCACGAGTGCCCGTCCGATCAAGCCGGACGGGCACGTGCGAGGTGTCGACGATCAGTCGGCGATGAACTCCAGCAGGGCGGTGTTGAGCTCGTCGGCGTGGCTCACGTTGAACCCGTGGGGCCCGCCCTCGACGACGTGGAGGGTCGCGTTCGCCAGCTGGTCGGCGCTACGTCGGCCGGAGACCTCGATCGGCACGATCGCGTCGGCGTCACCGTGGATGACCAGGACCGGCACGTCGATCGCGTCGAGGTCGGCACGGAAGTCCGTGCGTCCGAACGCATCGATGCAGCCGACGACGGCCTGGTCGGCGGCCGGAGCCGCCAGCGCGAGCGCCTCCTGACGCTGGGCCTCGGTCACCTTCAGCTCACCGTCCGCCGAGAAGAAGTTGGTCATGAACCCGTCGAGGAACCCCGCACGGTCGTCGCGGGCACCGGCCTTCATCCCCTCGACGTCCTCGTCGGCGAGACCGCCGTCGGGGTTGTCGTCGGTCTTGAGCAGGAAGGGCGGCACGGCCCCGGCCAGCACGGCGGAGCGGACGCGGTCCGCGCCATGGGACGACAGGTAGCGCACGACCTCGCCGCCACCCATGGAGAACCCCACGAGGGTCGCATCCGTGACGTCGAGCGCCTCGAGCAGGCCCGCGAGGTCGGCGGCGAACGTGTCGTAGTCATAGCCGCTGTCGGGCTTGTCGGAGTCGCCGAAGCCGCGGCGGTCGTAGGTGATGACACGGTGCCCGGCGGCGGTCAGCGCCGCCACCTGGCTCGACCACGAGGCACCGCTGAGGGGCCATCCGTGGATGAGCACGACGGGACGACCGTCGCCTCCGGAGTCGGTGTGGTTGATCTGGATCCCGTTGGTGGTCGTCTTCGACACGTCTGGTCCTCTCGTCGGGGTTGCCCCTGATCAGTGCCCAGAACGTGCCTGCTGAATCGTCAGCCGTCGACCCGGTCGAACACCCGGTCCATCTTGGTGATCTCGATGATCCGCGCCACGGCCGGCGAGACGCCGGCGAGCACGAGGCGCCCGCCCGCCCGCTCCTGCTGCTTCTTGATGCCGAGCAGCGCACCGAGACCGCTGGAGTCGACGAACGTCACTCCCGCCAGCTCCAGCACCAGCGTCCGGCGCGATGTCTCCAGCTCGTCGACCTGCGACCGGAGGTCGGCCGACGACTGCATGTCGATCTCTCCTGCGACGGACAGCAGGATCTGCTCCTGCTGGTCCTTCGTCGTGAACGTCAGCCCGCTCATGATCCTCCTTCGTCGTCGGGCGTCCAGGCCCGCATGCTCCATACACACTTGCCGCGGTCGGTCGACCGCGTTCCCCACTCGTCGGACAGCACCTCGATGATGTGCAGCCCCCTGCCGTGCTCGTCCTCGACAGCCGGCAGCCGCGGCTGGGGCAGGACCTGCGGGGCGTCGTCCTGCACCTCCACCACGACGTGAGAGCCGGTACGGCGCACCCGTAGCTCGACCGGCGGGCCCCCGTGCACCAGCGCGTTGGTGACCAGCTCGCTGGTGATCAACGCCAGGTCGCGGGTCACGACCGCTGGTACCTGCCAGCGGTCGAGGTGGTCGACGACGAACTGGCGGGCCTCGGCGATCGTCGCCCGCCCGGTGTCGCGATGCATTGCCAGCTCGGCCACGTCGACAGCGACGCTGACCCGCGCGATGAGCATGGCGACGTCGTCGTCGGGTCCCCCGGGCAGCAGCGCGTCGACGATCGCCTCGGGCATCCCGGTCAGGGCCGCACCGACCCGGGCGTCGACCTGACGTTCGAGCGCGAGGATGCCCTCGTCGATGTCCTGGCCCCGGTGCTCGACAAGACCGTCGGTGTAGAACACGATCGTCGCGCCGGCCTCGAGCGGCACCTCGCGGGTCGGCTCGTCGCCATAGCCGGCGCCGAGCGGCGGTCCACCGCCCGTCAGCCGTCGCGTCGCGCCGTCACGCCCGGCGACGAGCGGGGGGAGGTGGCCCGCGTTGGCATAGCGCAGCGTCTCGTCCCTCGGGTCGAAGATGGCGTACACGCACGTGACGATCTGGTCGCCGGCCAGGTCCTCGACCAGCACGTCGAGGTGGCGCATGACCTCGTCGGGAGGCAGGTCGAGCGTCGCGAAGGCACGCACGGCCGAGCGCAGCTGCCCCATGACCGAGGCAGCACGCACGCCACGGCCCATCACGTCACCCATGACGAAGGCCGTGCGACCGGCGGCGAGCTCGATGATGTCGTACCAGTCACCGCCCACGTAGGTGCCCTCGACACCTGCGCGGTAGTAGGTCGCGACGTCGAGGTGGTCGAGGTCGAACGTCGCGGCGGGCAGCAGGCTCAGCTGCAGCTCCTCGGCGATCGTGTGCTCGCGCTGGGCGGCCTCCTCGCGGGCCCTGACCTCGGCGAGCGCCTGCTCGGCGGCCCGCTGCTCGGTGACGTCCTGCAGCGATCCCTGCAGCGTGTGGGCGACACCGTCGGCGTCACCCAGCAGGGCTGCGCGCACGCTCACGAACCGCTCGGCCCCGTCCGGCGGGAGGACCCGCATGTCGTACGCCGTGACGCCACCCACCTCCAGCGCCGCGAGCGATGCTTCGACCCGTTCGACGTCGTCGGGGTGGATGACGCCCGCGATCACGCCGGGATAGCCCATGTCGTCGAGGTCCTGACGCGTCCGTCCCAGCAGGCGCAGCAGCTCGTCGGAGCCGGTCACCGAGCTCGTGACGAGGTCGACCTCCCAGCTGCCGACCTTGGCCAGGCGCTGCGCCTGGTCGAGCAGCGACTCGCTGCGCTCGAGCGTGGCACGGATGCGCCGCACCCGGTCGAGCTCGAGGTTGACCCGCACCCGGGCCATGAGCTCGCGCGCCGCGAAGGGCTTGACGAGGTAGTCGGCAGCGCCGGCCTCGAGCCCTTCGACGGTCCCCTCCTCGCCGGCTCGGGCGCTCAGCATGATGACCGGGATGCTCGTCGTGCGCGGATCGGCCTGCAGCCGCTCGAGCAGCCCGAAGCCGTCGAGGCGGGGCATCATGACGTCGGTGAGGATCAGGTCGGGTGCGGCCGCCTCGACCTGCTCCAGGGCCTCGATGCCGTCCGCCGCGGTCGCGACCGCGTAGAGGTCGGAGAGCAGCCCGGCGACGTAGATCCGCATGTCGGCGTTGTCGTCGACGACGAGCACCCGGGCCCGGCCGTCGCCGGAGGGGTCGGGCTGGGCCGTGGCCGGGTCGGGCGCCGACTCCAGCCACCGCCACGCCTCCGACACCAGCTGGGTCGACGCGGGGGGCGGCTCGTGCCGTGTCCGGGTGCTCTCCACGATCTCGGCCGGCGGGAGGTGCGCGCGCCCGAGGGGGATGCGCACCGTCATGGTCGTGCCGACCCCGAGGATGCTCGACGCGCTGGCCTCTCCGCCGTGGAGGCGGGTCAGCTCGGCCACCAGCGCCAGTCCGATGCCCGATCCCTCGTGCGTCCGCGACTCTGCACCGTGCACCCGGTGGAACCGCTCGAACAGGTGCGGCAGCTCCTCGGCGGGGATGCCGCCCCCGGTGTCGGTCACGGCGAGCACGGCGTGGCCCTCGTCCTCGCGCAACGTCACCACGATGCCGCCCTCGAACGTGAACTTGAAGGCGTTCGACAACAGGTTGAGCACGATCTTGGCCCAGTGCTCGACGTCGACGTAGGTGTCGGCCGGCAACGGCTCGCACTCGATCGTCAGCGAGAGGCCGGCCTGTGCCGCCGCCGACTCGAACATCGTGACCAGCGGCTCGGTGACCCGGGCCAGGTCGACGGCCTCGAAGTGCGAGGAGATGCCCCCCGCCTCCAGCCGCGAGAAGTCGAGCAGGCTGTTGACCAGCTGCAGGAGTCGTTGACCGTTGCGGTGGATGATCTCGAACCGCTCGCGCTGCACGCCGCCCTCAGGCAGCGCCGGGTCGTTGAGGGCGTCGGAGGTCGGGCCCAGCAGCAGGGTCAGCGGCGTGCGGAACTCGTGGCTGACGTTGGTGAAGAAGTCCGTCTTGGCCTGGTCGAGCCGCGCGAGCGTCTCGGCGCGCCGCTTCTCGCCGTCGAACATCCGCGCCGCGGTGATCGAGGCGGCGAGCTGCCCGGCGAAGAGGTTGACGAAGCCCGTGTAGGCCTCGTCGATCGGTCGGTAGCGGCTCAGGCCGGCGACCAGGAACCCGTAGGGCTCCGGCGACGCGGCACCGACCAGCGGGACGACGAGCGCCTGGGTGGGCGGCTCGTCCCACGGCCCCGGCGGCGGGACGTGCGGCAGGACCGTCAGGTCGACCAGCACCTCACGACCGGCCAACGGCTCGACGAGAGGCCAGGGCGACGAGCGGTCGTCGAGGGCGATCTCCTCGGGGGCCAGGGGATGGTCGTCGGGGGCACCGGCGCAGCACGCCCGTCGCACGACGCCGGCCGTCGTGTCGAGCAGGTAGACGAGCCCGAAGGGCAGCGACAGCGGGTCGGCCTCGATCTGCTCACAGGCCGCGACGATCGCCTCGTCCTCGGTGAGCTGACCCGTGGTGCGCGCTCCGAGGTCGCGCAGGGTCGTCATGCGCCGTGTCGAGATGGCCTCGTCGGTGACCTCGCTGACGACGCACAGCATCCCCTCGATCCTGCCGTCGTCGTCGGCGAGGGGGCTGTAGGAGAAGGTGTGATAGGTCTCCTCGACGAAGCCGCTCCGCTCGAGCAGGAGCATCAGCGACTCGTCCCACGTGGCGACGCCCGTGCTCATGACGGTCTCGACGCGCGACCTGACGTCCTCCCAGATCTCCGACCAGACCTCCGTGGCCGGTCGCCCCAGCGCCCACGGGTACTTCGTGCCCAGGGTGTCGCGCCGGTAGGAGTCGTTGCAGAAGAAGGTGAGCTCGGGCCCCCACGCCATCCACATCGCGAACTTCGAGCTGAGCAGGATGCGCACGGCCGTCTTGAGACTCTGCGACCAGCCCTCCGGAGGGCCGAGCGGCGTGGCGGCCCAGTCGACCTCGGCAAGGTCGCGTCCCACCTCGCTCGTGCTCCAGGAGTTGCGCATCGAAGGTCTGTCCCGCCCGGTGGTTCACCTGCGTGTCACGAAACGGCCGACCGGCCCGCGCGACTTCTTCACGCTCGCGGACGATTATGCCGACTTTCGCCGCGGAGCGCACCATGCCGCGTGCGAGTGGCGGGACCCATTCGCTCAGTGCACCAGCTTGAGACCGACGACGCAGGCGACGATGCCCGTCAGGAACACGATCTTCAGCGCCGACACGGCCTCGCCGTCGAACGCCATCGCGTACGCGACGGTCAGCACCGCACCGATGCCGACCCACACGGCGTACGCCGTGCCGACCGGCAGCTGGCGCATCGCGAAGGCGAGGCCGACCATGCTGAGCACGACCCCCACGCCGAAGACCAGCGACGGGACGAGCCGGGTGAGGCCGTCGGAGCGACCGAGAGCCGTGGCCCACACGGCCTCGAGCACCCCGGAGACGACCAGGACGATCCAGGAGACGGACATGCGAGAGCACCCCTTCGCATCGTCTTGTCGCTGGCCGGGTACGACGCGCCTCGTCCGGGTGCCGGGTGGCTCCTCGAGCCTCTCACGCGTCGTGATCGCGAGATCGATGGGGCGTATTGCGTCACATCTGTCGAGAAAGCCCGTCTCTTCTGACGAACCCCCGTACGATCTCGGGGACTCCCCACCACGAACCAGAGGCACCCATGCTGCGTACTCTCGCCCTGTCCACGGCAGCCGTCATGCTGTCGACCCTCGCGATCAGCTCGTCCGCCGACGCCGAGGAGGGACCCACCACCGGGGGCACCGCCGAGGCGTCCTCGCTCAACGGCGTCCAGGCCGTCGAGCCGGCTGCCGACGGCCCGACGGTGCTGGTCATCGGCGACTCGATCACCTCGTGGTTCCGCGACGAGCCGGGCAGCCCGTCGCAGGGGTGGTGGTCGATCCTCGCCCACGACCCCGCGATCAACGCCTCGAAGATCACGACGTTCGCCGAGGGCGGCTCGGGCATGAACACCCGGGGCAACAAGTGCGCCGGCACGACGTTCGGGCAGCGCATCAAGTCGATCCAGAAGGTCGACTACCTGATCATCGAGGGCGGCCGCAACGACTACAACACGTGCGACTCCAAGAACCGCAAGAAGCTGCTGACCAAGGCCAAGCGCCGCGCCGGCATCAAGGCCTACATGGAGCGGCTCGACACCCACGTGACGGCGATCGGCATCCCCCGCAGCCGGGTCTTCGTGGTCAGCCCCTGGGGCAAGCTGCAGCGCGGCCTCGGCGACGAGATCCAGTACTACGTCGAGCGCTACGCCGATCGGGAGGGCTTCACCTACGTCACCACCAAGACCCTGCCCACCAGCAAGACGATCGACGACAAGCACCCCAACCGGGCCGGCAACGAGTACCTCGCGAGTGTGATGAAGAAGGCACTTCTCGCCGCAGGTTGAGCCGTCACCGCGAAGTTCTCGTGGGAGGCTGGAGCGGTGACCGTCATCCGCGCGACGATCGAGGACGTCCTCGAGGCCGCCCAGCTGTTCGCTGCCTACCGGGAGTTCTACGGCGAGCCCTATGACGTCGCACCCGCGGCCGCATTTCTCGCGAGCCGCATCTCGCGCGACGAGTCCGTGGTCCTGCTGGCGCTCGACGGTGACGAGGTCGTCGGCTTCACCCAGATCTATCCGATGTTCTCCTCGACCCGGCTGGCCCGCATCTGGGTGCTCAACGACCTCTTCGTCGTCGAGCACGCCCGGGGCACCGGTGTCGTCGACAAGCTGCTCGACACCGCCGCCAACATGGCCGTCGACGCCGGGGCGATCTCGATCGAGCTCAGCACGGCCCACGCCAACGAGCGGGCACAGGCGGTCTACGTCCGCCACGGCTACCAGCTCGACGAGGTCTACCGCTCCTACGAGAAGCCCCTTCTCTGACCTGATGAGGGTCTGACCCGATGGCCGCTGGACGCTTCGCCCCGTCACCGTCGGGCGACCTGCACGTCGGCAACCTCCGCACGGCCCTGCTCGCCTGGCTGTGTGCACGGCAGTCGGGCCGCGACTTCGTGATGCGGGTCGAGGACCTCGACCGGGTCAGGCCGGGTGCCGAGGAGCGACAGCTCGCCGACCTCGCGGCCCTGGGCATCGACTGGGACGGCCCGGTCGTGCGGCAGTCGGAGCGCGCTCGCTACTACGACGCGGCGCTCGCCTCGCTGGGCGGCCGAGGGCTGCTGTTCGAGTGCTTCTGCACCCGGCGCGAGATCCTCGAGGCCCCGTCGGCGCCCCATGCGCCGCCCGGCGCCTACCCCGGCACGTGTCGCGACCTCAGCGACGACGAGCGCGAGAGACGGCGCGCCGAGCGTCCGGCCGCCCTGCGCCTGCGCGCCGAGGCGTCGTCGTTCACGGTCGACGACGCCCTGCACGGGACGTACGAGGGGGCCGTCGACGACGTCGTGCTGCGCCGGGGCGACGGGGTCGTCGCCTACAACCTCGCCGTCGTGGTCGACGACGCGCAGCAGGGCGTCGACCAGGTCGTGCGCGGCGACGACCTGCTCAGCTCCGCGCCCCGCCAGGCCTATCTGGCCACGCTCCTGGGAGCCGTCCCGCCGACGTACGTCCACGTGCCGCTCGCGCTCAACACCGTCGGACAGCGGCTGGCCAAGCGCGACGGCGCCGTGACGGCGCGAGACCTCGGACCCGCCACGTTCGGGATCGTCGCGGCCTCGCTCGGGCTGCAGGGCGAGACCGCCGCCAACCTGCTGGACGGCTTCTCCGTCGACCGGATCCCCCGAGAGCCGTGGGTGTTCGAGCCGCCGGCGACCTCGTCCCCGGAGCAGCCGCGCACCTCTTGACATAGTTTGTGAGTCATCACTAACTTGTCTGCATGGTGACCGGGAAGCGCATGAAGGCCGAGGACCGCAAGGTCCTGATCCTCGAGGCAGCGATCGAGGAGTACGGCCGTGCCGGCATGCAGGCCACCTCCACCGAGGCCATCGCCGAGCGCGCGGGAGTCTCACAGCCCTACCTGTTCCGGTTGTTCGGCACCAAGGCCGAGCTGATCGCCGCGGCGATCGAGCACCACACGACCCAGCTCCGAGCGACGTTCCGTGCGGCAGCCGAGCAGCGCGGTCCCGACACCTCCGCGCTCGAGGCGATGGGCGTGGCCTACATCGGCTTCCTCCAGGACGACGCCAACTCGCTGCGATGCCAGCTGCACACCTGGGCCGCGGCGTCGGACCCGGCGATCAAGGACGTCGCCCAGCGCACGTACCGCGAGATCTGGGACGACATCGCCGAGCTCAGCGGGGCGTCCGCCGACGAGGTCCGCGACTTCATGGCCCAGGGGATGCTCCTGACGATCCTGGGCGCCCTCGACCTGACCGAGCTGTACGGCGACCCCCTCGCCGTCGCGAAGGAGTTCTGATGTTCACTGCACTCGCTCGTCTCGCCACGTCCCGGCCGAAGCGCGTCCTCGGCATCACCGTCGTGTTCTTCGCCCTCGCCGGCGTGCTCGGCGGCCCCGTCGCCGGGCTGCTCAACACCGACAACGACTCGTTCTCCGACACCGGGGCCAGCAGCGCCCAGGCGATCCGTCAGGTCGAGAATGCCACCGGCCAGAAGGCGGCACCCGACCTGATCGTGCTCGCCGACACCGCCGACACCGGGGCGATCGACGAGGCCGGCTCGATCCTCGAGGACGACCCCGACGTCGCGATGGTCGTCGGCGGACCGGACGGCGGACCCCAGTTCGTCTCGAAGGACGGCAGCCAGACCTACCTCGCCGCGATCTACGCCGCCGACGCCGATGCCGACGAGACGACCGAGCACCTGCGCGACCAGCTCGAACGCGTCGACGGGGTCACGGTCGGTGGCTTCGGCCCGGCCTACCAGCAGGTCAACGAGCAGGTCGAGAGCGATCTGCTCACGGCCGAGCTCATCGCGTTCCCGCTGCTGTTCCTGGTGTCGCTGTGGGTCTTCCGGTCGGCGGTCGCGGCCCTGCTGCCGCTGCTCGTGGGCGGCCTGACGATCGTCACGTCGATGCTCGTGATCCGCGGGATCAACGAGGTCGTCGACATCTCGATCTTCGCGCTCAACCTCATCACCGGGCTCGGGCTCGGCCTCGCCATCGACTACTCCCTCTTCCTCGTCTCCCGCTACCGGGAGGAGCTCGACCGCGTCGGCCCGGGCGCCGAGGCGATCCGCCGCACCGTCGCGACGGCGGGGCGCACCGTGGCGTTCTCCGCCCTCACCGTCGCCGGAGCCGGCCTGGCGCTGCTCGTCTTCCCGTTGCGGTTCCTCTACTCGATGGGCATCGGGGTCACGATCGTCGCGCTCGTCTCGGCGGCGGTCTCGCTGATCGTCCTGCCGTCGCTGTTCGCGGTGCTCGAGCACCGGGTCAACTCGCTCGCGCCGAAGCGCTGGCAGCGGGCGCGAGCCGCCGAGACGGCAGCCGAGGCCTCCGGCTTCTGGTTCCGCCTCGCGGCGTTCGTGATGAGGTTCCCGGTGGCGATCGCGCTCAGCGGTGCGGCGATCCTGCTCGCGTTCGGCGCTCCGTTCCTCGGCGTGAAGTTCACCGGTGTCGACGCCGGTGTCCTCCCCGACGGCGCGACGGCGAAGGTCGTCGACGAGACGCTGCGCACCGACTTCGTCGGCGCCGAGTCCACGCCGATCATCGTCGCGGTCGAGGCGCCCGAGTCGGCGGCGTCGGACGTGGCGGCGTACGCCACCGAGCTGGGCGGGCTGCCGGGTGCCGCCGACGTGTTGGAGCCGCGGTTCCTCGGCAGCGACACGTGGCAGGTCGACGTCGTCCCCGCGGCCACGACCCTCGACGAGCAGACCCTCGACCTCGTCGGAGACATCCGCGACGTCGATGCGCCCGGCACGGCGCTCGTCGGCGGCCCGAGCGCGGAGCAGGTCGACCAGGTCGCGTCGATCGCCGCCAACATCCCCCTCGCGCTGACGATCCTGAGCGTCCTGACGCTCGTCACCCTGTTCCTTCTGACGGGTTCGGTCGTCCTGCCGGTCAAGGCCCTGATCATGAACGTCCTAACGATCGGTGCGACGTTCGGCATCCTCGTGCTGATCTTCCAGGACGGCCGGTTCGAGGGGTTCCTCGACTACACCTCGCAGGGCGCGCTCGAGTCGTCCCAGCCGGTGTTCCTGTTCGCCGTCGTGTTCGGGCTCTCGACCGACTACGCGGTGTTCCTGCTGACCCGCATCAAGGAGGCCCGCGACAACGGGGCCGGCGAGCGTGAGGCGGTCGCCCTCGGCCTGCAGCGGACCGGTCGGATCGTCACCGCCGCCGCGTTGCTGTTCGCGATCGCGCTGGGCTCGTTCGCGACGTCGCAGATCATCTTCATCAAGGAGCTCGGCGTGGGCACGGCGCTGGCGGTGCTGATCGACGCCACGATCGTGCGCGCGATGCTCGTCCCGTCCCTCATGGCGCTGCTCGGGCGCCGCAACTGGTGGGCACCGGCACCGCTCCGCCGCCTCCACGAGCGCTTCGGCCTCGACGAGTCCCTCCCCCCACCAGCGACCCACCCCTGACGCGGTGCCCTAGGACTGGAGGTAGGCGATGACGGCCATGACCCGGCGGTTGTTGCTGTCGTCGTCGGGGTCGAGGTCGAGCTTCATGAAGATGTTGCTGGTGTGCTTGCTGATCGCCTTCTCGGTGACGAAGAGGGCCGCGGCGATCGCGGCGTTCGAGCGTCCCTCCGCCATGAGGCCCAGCACCTCGCGCTCACGATCGGTCAGCCGCGACACCGGGCTGTCGGTCGGGGCCCGGGCGATCAGGGTCGAGACGACCTCCGGGTCGAGCACCGTCCCTCCGGCGGCCACGGTGCGCACCGCCTCGACGAAGGTCGAGACGTCGGCGACGCGGTCCTTGAGCAGGTAGCCGACCGAGCCGTCCCCGCTGCCGAGCAGCTCGCGGGCATAGAGCTGCTCGACGTACTGCGACAGCACCAGCACCGGCAACCCCGGACGATCCTCGCGGGCCGCGATGGCCGCACGCAGCCCCTCGTCGGTGAACGTCGGCGGCATCCTCACGTCGACGACGGCGATGTCGGGCTCGTACGTCCGCAGCGCCTCACCGAGCTTGACCGCGTCGTCGACGGCCGCGACGACCTCGAACTCGTAGGCCTCCAGCAGGCGGGTCAGGCCGTCCCGGAGGAGGGCGAGATCTTCGGCGATGACAACGCGCACGGAACCTCCAGGGTGACCACCGTCGGCCCCCCGACGGGACTGACCACGTCCATCGTGCCGTCAAACGCCGCCAGCCGGCGAGCGACCCCGGCGAGACCGGTGCCGCGGTCGACCGATGCGCCGCCGACGCCGTCGTCCTCGACGACGATCCGCAGCGCCCGACCGTCGTGCGAGACGTCGATCGACGCCCGGGCAGCACCGGCGTGCTTGCCGATGTTGGCGAGCAGCTCGCTCGTCGCGAAGTAGGCCGCCGACTCGACCGGCGCCGGCGGACGCCCGGGCAGCACGATCGTCACCGCGACGGGCAACGACATGTCGAGCGCCAGCGCCTGGATCGCCCCGGCGAGGCCACGGTCGGCCAGCACGGGCGGGTGGATGCCGCGCACCACCGACCGCAGGTCGCCCAGGGCCGACGTCGTCACCGAACGGGCCTCGGCGAGCAGCGTCGCAGCCGCAGCGGGATCCTTCGCCAGCAGCTCCTCGGCGAGGCCGAGGCTCATCCCCAGGGCCACGAGCCGCGCCTGGGCTCCGTCGTGCAGGTCCCGCTCGATCCGCCGCAGCTCGGCCGCGGAGTGATCGATCGACTCGGCGCGCGACTGCGACACCTCGGCGACCCGGCGCTCCAGCACCTCGCGCGACGGCGACAGGACCGCCCGGTCGAGCTCGGCGCGCCACTTCATGATCAGCGGGACGAGCCACCACCACAGGCCGAACGAGACCGCGAGCCAGATCCACTCGAGAAACGCCTCGGCCTGGGTGTCGAGGGTCAGGACCCCGTAGTCCATGTCGAACACGCCATCGGGGGTGACGGCGAAGACGAACGGGAAGACCGCGTACCAGAGCACCGCGAGGCCGAGGCCGAGCGCGAGCCACGCCAGCGCCCACCCGACGGTCACCGAGACGTACGTCCAGACGAAGTCGCGCCAGCGGGCCGGGTCCTTGGCCCAGCCGCGGATGACCTTCCACGGCGTGCCGCCCATCGGCGAGAGGTACGGCGACTCGATCTCGCTGCCGAGGATCCGCCCCGAGAGCACCCGGTGCAGGTTGGCCAGCTGCTGGTTGAGCGGCACGAACACCAGCAGCAGCGCCAGACCGACGCCGACGACCGCGACGCCGAGCGACGTCGTGAGCACGCACAGCAGCGCCAGTGCCGGCACCGCGAGCAGGACGTAGACGACCGACAGGCCGGTCAGGGCGACCCGGCGACGCACCCCCTCGACGAACGACTCGCCCTCGGCGGGCGGTGCGAGGTTGACGGTGGTGCTCATCAGCTGGCCTTTCGGGTCGAGGAGGCGATCACCCGATCCTGCCGCATCGGTCCGGCCCGGGCAGTGGGCCCAGACCCACTTCTCGAACGGGTCCTGAACCCATCGTGGCGGGGCCGGTGCCTGACGAGGCTGGACGACGTCAACCACCTCGTCAGGAAGGCTCCACCATGTCCCGCAGATCTCCCACCGTGAGCGTCGCCCGCTGGAGCGCTCTCCACCCCTGGCGCGCGATCGGCCTGTGGGTCGCGTTCGTCGCCACGGCGATCGCCCTCATGTCGTCCGTCCCCACCCAGCAGGTCAGCGACGCCGACTTCCGCATCGGCGAGTCGGGCACCGCGTCGGCGATGCTCGACGACGCCGGCCTCACTGCCAGCCCGACCGAGTCCGTCCTCATCACCGCCCCCACCGGCTCCCTCGACCTCGACCGGGCGCAGACGGTCGCCACCCAGGTGAGCGAGGCGGCCGTCGACGTGAAGGGAGTCGCCGACGTCGGCCCACCGCTCGTGTCGCAGCAGCGGGACGCCGTTCTCGTCCCCATCACGATGAGCGGTGACGCCGACGCGGCGGCCGACCACGTCGAGGCCCTCATCGACGCGACGGCCGCGGTGCAGAAGGCGCATCCGCAGCTCGACGTCCAGCAGGCCGGCGAGGCGTCGCTCGACGTCGGCATCAACGCGAAGGTCGGCGACGACCTCGCCTCGGCCGAGGCGCTGAGCCTGCCGATCACCTTCCTCATCCTGCTCGTCGCGTTCGGCGCGTTCGTCGCCGCCGGCATCCCCGTGCTGCTCGCCATCACCTCGGTGATCACGGCGCTGGGGTTCTACGCGCCCGTCTCGCAGCTGGTCCCGGACGCCGGGAGCGTTGCCAACGTCGTGCTGCTGATCGGCATGGCCGTGGGAGTCGACTACTCGCTGTTCTACCTCAAGCGCGAGCGGGAGGAGCGCGAGCGCGGCCGGTCGACGATCGACGCGATCGAGGTCGCCGCGGCGACGTCAGGGCGCGCGGTCGTGGTCTCCGGGTTCGCGGTCATGGTCGCGATGTCGGGCCTGTTCCTGTCCGGCGAGCCGGTCTTCAACGCCCTGGCCGTCGGGTCGATCCTCGTCGTCCTCGTCGCCGTCATCGGGTCGCTGACCGTCCTGCCCGCGCTACTGGCGAAGCTCGGCCGATTCGTCGACCGTCCCCGGATCCCGCTGCTGTGGCGGGTCAACCGACGCATCGGCACGGGCGGGATCAGCGGACGGCTCATCCGCCCGGTCATCCGCAAGCCCCTCGTCTCGGCGCTCGTCGCCGGAGGCGCGCTGCTGGCCCTCGCCGTCCCGGCGCTCGGCATGTCGACCCACGAGTCGACGATCGCGACGCTCCCGCAGGACATCCCCGCGGTGCAGGCGTTCCAGCGGGCGCAGGAGAGCTTCCCGTCGGAGCGCCCCACCGTCGAGATCGTCGTCCGGTCCAGCAACGCGGACGCTGCCCGCACGCTGCTCGACGACGTCTCCTCGGCCGCCGCTGAGGCCGGCATCGCCACCCCGAGCGGCAACCCTGTCCGGGTCTCGGACGACGGACGTACCGCGGTCGTGTCGCTGCTGGCCCCGTTCACCGACGGCGACGCCCGCAACGCGAAGACCGTCGAGCAGCTGCGCGACACCATCGTGCCGCGGGCGGTCGACGGTCAGGACGGCGTCACGACCGCCGTCGGGGGCGGCGTCGCGGAGTCGTACGACTACGAGCACCAGCCCAACCGGCTCCCGCTCATCATCGGTTTCGTGCTGGTCCTGACGATGCTGATGATGGTCTGGACGTTCCGCAGCGTCACGCTCGCGCTGCTCACGACGGGGCTCAACCTGCTGTCGGTCGGCGCCGCGTTCGGCGTGCTGACGCTGGTGTTCCAGCACTCCTGGGCCGACGGCCTGCTCGGCTACACGTCGTCCGGGTTCGTCGTCGACTGGATCCCGTTGTTCTGCTTCGTGGTGCTCGTCGGGCTGTCGATGGACTACCACGTGTTCGTCATGACCCGGGTCCGCGAGGGACTGCGCCGGGGGCTGCCGTTCGAGCGGGCCGTCGAGTTCGGCATCCGCGAGACGGCGAGCGTCGTCACGAGCGCCGCGGCGGTGATGGTGTCCGTGTTCGCCGTGTTCGCCACGCTGGGGATGCTGGAGATGAAGCAGATGGGGGTCGGCCTGTCGGTCGCGATCCTGCTCGACGCGACCCTGGTCCGTCTGGTGCTCCTGCCGGCGCTGCTGCTCGGCTTCAAGGGCCGGCTGCAGGGGCTCGGCCGGGTGAAGAGCCACGAGGACGCCTACGAGCCCGAGCTCGTCGACGCCTGACACACCGAGGCGGTGCGCTGGCGTCCGGGATCACGGCGATCCCGGACGCCAGCGCACCGCTGTGGGCTGAGGCCTAGATCAGGCCCTTCTCGGTCAGCCACTCCTTGGCGAGGTCGGCCGGGGCGGCCTTCTCGTCACCCTGGTTCTTGCTGTTGAGGTCGAGCAGGTCCTCGGTGGTCAGCGCCGCCGACACCTTGTCGAGGACGGCCTCGACCTTGTCGGTCGCCTTCTCGTCGTTGATCAGCGGGATGACCTGCTGGGCGGCGATGAGGTTCTCGGGGTCCTCGAGCGTGACCAGCTTGTTGGCCAGGATCGACGGGGTCGTGGAGTAGATGTCCGCGACGTCGATGTCGCCGTCGAGCAGCGACTTCAGCGTCTTGGGTCCGCCGCCGTCGCTGATCGGGACGAACGTGATGCCGGTGATGCCGTAGACCTTCTCGAGGCCGGGGATGCCGTACGGGCGCTCCTTGAACTCGGGGTTGGCCCCGAGCTTGAGGCCCTTGACGTTCTTGAGGTCGGCGATCGTCGTGAGGTTGTTCTCGGCGGCGAACTCCGGCGTGACGTTGAGCGAGTCCTTGTCCTCGGCCTTCGCGGCGTCGAGCACCTCGAGGTTGTCGGGCAGGGCGTCGTCGAGCGCCTCCTCGATGTCAGCCTCGGACGTCGCCGTGGCCTTCGGGTCGAGGTAGGACAGCAGGTTGCCGGAGTACTCGGGCAGCAGGTCGATCTCGCCGTTCTCGAGGGCCGGGATGTAGGCCTCGCGTGCACCGATGTTGAGCTGCTTCTTGACCTTGACGCCGTCGGCCTCGAGGGCCTGCGCGTAGATCTCGGCGATGATCTCGTTCTCGGGGAAGGCTGCCGACCCGATCGTGATGGTGTCGCTCGACGAGCCCGAGCCGGAGGAGCCCTCCGAGGTCGGGTCGCCGCCGCAGGCGGACAGCGCGAGGCCGAGCGAGACCGCCGCAAGGCCTGCGGTGAGCTTGGTGATGGACATGTTTCTCCTTGGTGGGGGTGGGGTCAGACGGTGGAGCGGACGGGGGCCGGCCGGTTGCGTAGTGCCAACCGCTGGAGGAGGACGAAGATTCCGTCGAGGACCAGGGCCAGGACGATGACGACGACGGACCCGGCCACGACCTGCGGGTAGTCGCGCAGCGCGAGGCCGTCGATCAGGTAGCGGCCGAGGCCACCGGGGCCGGGGATGTAGGCCGCGACGGTGGCGGTCGCCACGACCTGCAGGGTTGACGACCGGAAGCCCCCGACGATCAGGGGCAGCGCGAGCGGCACCTCGACCTTGGTCAGGATCTGCCACTCGGTCATGCCGATCGACCGTGCTGCGTCGATCGTCTGCCGATCGACCGACTCCAGACCCGCATAGGCCCCGGCGAGCAGGGGCGGGATGGCGAGCAGCACGAGCGTGAAGATCGCGGCCTTGATGCCGATGCCGGTGTAGAGCGAGGCGTACGTGAGCACGCCCAGCGTGGGCAGCGCCCTCAACGCCCCGGACGACACGACCGCCAGGCCCCGCAGTCGACCGGTGTGGCCGATCCACAGCCCGATGGGGATCGCGACGGCGGCGGCGATCGCGATCGTGAGCGACGTGTAGCCCAGGTGCTGGACCAGGCGGTGCGGGACGCCGTCGTCGCCCGACCAGTGGGTCGAGTCGCTGAACCAGTCGATCGTGTCGGAGACGACGCTCATCGGCGGGCCCTCGCGAGTCCTCGCAGCGACGTGCCGGTCGTGCGCGACGCGGTGGCCCACGGCATCAGCAGGCGGCCGACCAGGACGATCAGGCCGTCGAAGACGAGCGCCAGGATCACGATCCCGATCACGCCCGTGAGGATCTCGGCGTCGTTGTCGGTGCGATATCCCTCGGTGAACAGCGAGCCGAGGTTGTTGACGCCGATCAGGGCACCGACGCTCACGAGGCTGACCGTGCTGACGGCGACGACCCGCAGGCCCGCGACGAGCACGGGTCCGGCGAGCGGCAGCTCCACCCGGAACGCGCGACCGGCCGCCGCGAAGCCGGTCGCCGTGGCAGCGTCGAGCACCGCCGGCGAGACCGAGGCGAAGGCGTCGGTGGCCGACCGGACCATGATCGCAACGGCATAGATCGTCAGGGCGACCACGACGTTGGCCGGCGACAGGAAGCCCGTGCCGATGATGCTCGGCAGGATCAGGAAGAACGCCAGCGACGGCACGGTGTAGAGCACGCCGGCGGCCGACAGGAGCACGCCGCGGATGCGACGGTGGCGGTTGGCGTACCAGCCGATGGGCAGGGCGATGACGAAGCCGAGGACGATCGGCAGCGCGCTCAGCCACAGGTGGCTGAGCAGCAGGTCGACGACCTTGTCGGTGTTGTTCTGCAGCCAGGTCATTCCGTGAGGACTCCGGCCGCCTTGCCGGTGGCGTCGACGACGATGCGCGAGCCGTCACGGTCCTCGACATGCAGCTTGCGGTGCCCCTTGTCGAGGCCGACGAAGCTGCGGACGAAGTCGTCGGCCGGGGTGGCCAGGATCTCGGCGGGCGACCCGACCTGCGCGACCTCGCCGCCCTTCTTGAGGATGACGACCTGGTCACCCAGCAGGAAGGCCTCGTCGATGTCGTGGGTGACGAAGACGATGGTCTTGTCGAGCTCGCGCTGCAGGCGCAGCAGCTCGGCCTGCAGCTCCTCGCGGACGATGGGGTCGACGGCGCCGAACGGCTCGTCCATCAGCAGGATGTTGGGGTCGGACACCAGGCCCCGGGCGACGCCGACGCGCTGCTGCTGGCCGCCCGACAGCTGGCTGGGGTACTTCGTCGCCAGCGACGCGTCCAGCCCGACGGTCTCCAGCACGGCGTACGACCGGTCGCGCGCCTCCGACTTGTCGACGCCGTTGAGCCGCAGCACCGTTGCCACGTTGTCGATGACCTTGCGGTGCGGCAGGAGGCCCGAGTGCTGCATGACGTAGCCGATGCTGCGCCGCAGCTCGACCTTGTTGCGGGTGGCGATGTCGACGTCGTCGATCAGCACCTGTCCGCGGCTCGGCTCGATCATGCGGTTGACCATGCGCAGCAGCGTGGTCTTGCCACAGCCGGAGGATCCGACGAACACCGTCGTCGTGCGGGAGGGCAGCACGAGGCTGAAGTCACCGACGGCCTCCGTCCCGTCGGCGAAGGTCTTGCCGATGGAGCGGTACTCGATCATGCGGTCCTCCGCGCTCGGCGCCAGCGCGCCGGGACAGTAGGTAGGCAAGGAACAGGGTGGACACAGTCTTGCGTGATCGCCGCGTCGCGGCAATCGGGGGATCTAGGCACTGCGTGGCGCTGCGGACGTCGACCCCACCCGGTGCTCGACCGGGGTGGGCCCGGCGACCATGGGCAGACCGGCGGCACGCCACGCGTGGATGCCGCCGACGACGTCGCTGGCAGGCAGGCCCAGCGACACCAGGGCGGACGCCGCGAGCGACGAGGTGTAGCCCTCGGTGCACACGACGATCCACTCCTGTCCGACCGTCGCCAGGGGCAGGTTCGCCCCGGACGACGGATGCAGACGCCACTCCAGATGATTGCGCTCGACGATGACAGAACCGGGGATCTCCCCGTCGGCCTCGCGCTGCCAGGCCGGACGGATGTCGACGACGAGGGCACCTGCACCCACCCGACGGGCCGCCTCGAGCGGGTCGAGCCGCACGAGACGGGCCCGCGCCGCGTCGAGGAGGTCGTCGACCGTCGCGAAGGTCGTGGTCATGACGCCGCCCGCAGGTCGGGCGCCGGCGCCTCGGGGTCGTCGGTCCACACCGAGGCGAGCCTCGTCAGCTGGTGCCCGTCGACGTCGTAGTAGTTCATCTGCGACAGCGGTGGTGAGTAGGCGTGGACGCTCACGGCGGTGCGCCCCTGCACGTTGCGCACGTCGTGGACGTAGTGCTCGCCGAAGACGACGGAGTCCCCCGCAGAGCGCGGGCTCTCGGCCAGCACCTCGGCGCCCGGCGTCCAGACGGCCTCGCTCAGCTCGCCGCTGACGACCGTGAAGGCGCCGGACGAACCGCCGTGGTCGTGCAGCTGGGTGCCTTGGTCCTCGGTCCAGCTGATCAGCCAGACGTCGACCTGGTCGTCACATCGCAGTCGCACGTGCCAGCGGCTCTGTGCATCGGCGTGAACCTCGTGGAGGCCCGCGCGGACTTCGTCGGCGACCGTGCTCGTCAGAGCGGCGAGATCGGCCAGCGACAGGGGCGCGACAGTGGGACGGCGTGCGGACATGGGACTCATCGAATCTCAGATCCGTGACCAGATCGGGTCGGTTCACACTCTGGACATCGAGTCCGAAGTCGCAGAGGATGCAGTACGTCGCCGCGAGGTTACCGTGGGGTAATCACGCCAACGAGAGGAAGTTGTTCATGAAGTGGGTCCTGCTCGCCGTCGTCCTGCTGATCGTCGTGGGAGCCCTCTGGCTGCTCACCGCGCGCCGCTCGGCCCACGCGGCGTCCAACCGGCCGCACCGACTGGACGACTGCCTGACGAGCCGGGACACCCTGGAACCGCAGGCGCCGGACGACCCGACGACGACCGGCGCGCAGGTCATGGACGCGGGCGTCACCGACCGAACCTGAACCCGTTTTGTCGCCCGGCCGGGGCGTGCGTTACAGTTGCGTGCGCGGTTAGCCGCACAGCATGGCCCCGTGGCGCAGTTGGTTAGCGCGCCGCCCTGTCACGGCGGAGGTCGCCGGTTCGAGTCCGGTCGGGGTCGCCATGTGAAGAAGCCCACGTCCCTCTTCGGAGGGCGTGGGATTTTTTCTGTCCGGAAGATAGTTGAAGATTCCATGACTTCAACTGCTACCGAATCCCCGTTCATCCTGACCGACGACGCCCTCGATCTCCTGTTCCGCGAGGCGCGCAGCCTCAACACCTTCAGCGACGAGCCCGTCTCGGTCGAGCAGGTCCGCGAGGTGTTCGAGCTGGTCAAGATGGGCCCGACCATGATGAACATCCAGCCGATGCGCCTGCTGCTGCTCGAGCCGGGCGAGGGCCGTGACCGGCTCGTTCCGCACATGGCCGAGGGCAACCGCGCCAAGGCCCAGACGGCGCCGCTCGTCGCGGTCGTCGCAGCCGACGCCGACTTCCACACCTCGATGGACGTGCACTTCCCGCACAAGCCCGGCATCGGCGACATGTTCGCGAGCGACGACGCCAACCGGTACGAGATCGCGCGCTACAACACCGCGCTGCAGACCGGCTACTTCATCGTCGGCATCCGCGCAGCGGGCCTGCACGCCGGACCCGTCGGCGGCTTCGACGCCGCGGGCATCGATGCCGAGTACTTCGCGGGCACCAGCTGGCGCACCCAGCTCGTCGTGAACATCGGTCACCCGGGCGAGAACCCGTGGTTCGACCGCCTGCCGCGCATCTCGGCCGACGACGCGATCCGCACCCTCTGACGCCCTCGCCTGCCACGCGACCCTCACCGGGTCGCGTGGCAGGCTGAGCTCATGGCCGATCTCACCTCCCGCGTCCACGACCTCCTCCCCTCCGTGATCGACGACCTCGTGTCGCTCGCCCGCATCCCCTCGATCTGGGCCCAGCCCGAGCACCACGACGACGTGCGCCGGTCGGCCGCAGAGGTCGAGCGCCTGCTGCACGAGGCCGGGTTCGCCCGGACGAAGATCGTCGAGGCCGGTGGCGCACCCGCCGTCATCGCCCACCACCCGGCGCCGCCCGGGGCCCCGACCGTGCTGCTCTACGCCCACCACGACGTCCAGCCGACGGGCGACCCCGCGCTGTGGACGTCTCCCCCGTTCGAGCCGACCCGGCGGGGCGACCGCCTCTACGGGCGGGGCACGGCTGACGACAAGGCCGGACTGGCGGCCCACCTGGCCGCGTTCCGCGCTCACGACGGCAATCCACCGGTCGGCGTCACGGTCTTCGTCGAGGGCGAGGAGGAGTCCGGCTCGCCGAGCCTGGTGGCGCTGCTGGAGCAGCACCGCGACGAGCTGACGGCCGATGCCATCGTCATCGCCGACTCGGCCAACTGGGACATCGGCGTCCCGGCCCTGACGGTCACCCTGCGCGGCATGGTCGACTGCGTCGTGACGGTCGAGACCCTCGGCCACGCGGTCCACTCCGGCATCTGGGGCGGGGTGGTGCCGGATGCCTTGACGACCCTGTGCCGCCTGCTCGCGACGCTGCACGACTCCGAGGGAGCCGTGGCGGTCGAGGGCCTGCACCACGGCGTCGCGGCCGACCTCGTCTATCCGGAGGACCGGTTCCGCCAGGAGTCGTCCGTGCTCGACGGCGTCGAGCAGATCGGACGCGGCTCGATCGTCCAGCGGCTGTGGGCCGAGCCGGCCGTGAGCGTCCTGGGCATCGATGCGACCCCGGTCGCCACGGCGTCCAACTCGTTGGCACCGAGCGCCCGAGCCAAGATCGGCATGCGGGTGGCTTTCGGCGGTGACGCCGTGGCCCACCTCGACGCGCTCGTCGCACATCTGGAGCAGCACGCTCCGTTCGGCGCCCGGGTCACGGTCGAGCGTGGCGACGTCGGCGAGCCGTTCACGGTCGACGCCGACGGTCCGGCCTACGACGCGGCCCGGTCGGCCTTCCGCGACGCGTGGGACGGCACCGAGCCGGTCGACATGGGCATGGGTGGGTCGATCCCGTTCATCGCGGAGTTCGCCCGCATCTTCCCCGACGCCGCGGTGCTCGTCACAGGAGTCGAGGACCCTGACACCCGGGCCCACGGCATCGACGAGGGCCTGCACCTCGGCGAGTTCGCCAAGGTGTGCCTCGCCGAGGCGCTGCTGCTCGACCGGTTGGCTGATTCGTAGAGCTCCGGGAGCATGCGATAAGGTGAACGTCGCTCGTTCGCGAGCGGTGGCCAGGTAGCTCAGTTGGTACGAGCATCCGCCTGAAAAGCGGAGGGTCGCCGGTTCGACCCCGGCCCTGGCCACAGCAACAGAAAAGCCCCCGCGCTCTTTGCGGGGGTTTTTCTGTTGCTCTGGCCAGGGTCTGTCGGCGAACCCCGGCTGCCTGGGGTCCCCTGCTCGGAGCGCCAGCGGAGAGCTTGGGGCTTCGACCCCGCGCAGGACGAAGAGCTCGGCCAACCCCCGGCAGGTGGATCCCCGCCCCGCGGGAGGTGGATCCTCAACCCCATCCGGACCAATAGGGTTGCAGTTCCACCTTCGATGCCCGGGCAAGGTTGCAGATCCACCTTCGCCGGCCCCACCTACCCTTGAGCCATGGACCTGGGACTCACCGACCGCACCTACATCCTCACCGGCGCATCGGGCGGCCTGGGGCTCGCGACGGCGCAGCAGCTGGTCGCGGACGGCGCCAACGTCGTCATCTCGTCGCGCAGCCAGGAGTCGGTCGACCGGGCCACCGCCGAGCTCGGGCTTCGCGCGATCGGCGTCGCGGTCGACAACGCCGACGCCACCGCTCCGGCGCAGCTCGTCGCCGCGGCACAGGAGGCGTTCGGCCGCGTGGACGGCGTGCTCATCAGCGTGGGCGGTCCCCCGCCGGGCCCGATCCTCGACCGGACCGAGGAGGAGTGGCGCACCTCGTTCGAGTCGGTGTTTCTCGGGGCCATCCGGCTCGCGACGACCGTCGCGGAGGTGCTCGGCGACGGCGGCTCGATCGCGTTCGTGCTCTCGACGTCCGTGAAGTCACCCATCGCGGGGCTCGGCATCTCCAACGGCCTGCGTCCCGGCCTGGCCATGGCGGCCAAGAACCTCGCCGACGAGCTGGGGCCGCGTGGCATCCGGGTCAACGGCCTGCTGCCGGGACGCATCTCGACCGACCGGGTCCGGTCGATCGACGCCGCCACCGGTGACGCGGACGCTGCCCGCGCCAGCGTCGAGCGCACGATCCCCCTGCGCCGCTACGGAGCACCCGAGGAGTTCGGCAAGGTCGCCGCGTTCGTGCTGTCTCCCGCCGCCGGCTTCCTGACCGGCGTCATGGTGCCGGTCGACGGCGGGCTCACCCGCTCGCTGTGACCGATCGGGTCCGCACCTCGTCGGCTCGCCGCACAGCAGCTGCTGAACCCAGCTCGGGGCGCAGTGCGGGACTCGTCCAGTAGGTCGTGATCCACGGCGTCAGCACCGTCGCCAGCTCAGAGTCGCCACGGCCGTGGATCTCGATGTCGACGTGCTCGTCGATCGGGTTCCACTCCATCGGGAAGATCCAGAACCTCCGGCTGATCTGCCATGACGGGGAGCTGCCCCGTCCCACGATCGACACCACGGGCCCACGGGCGTTGCGGCGCAGCCCGACGCCGGCGATGTCGTCCCATGCGACGAAGGCGTCGATCGTCTGACCTCGATAGCGCACACCCGTGGCAGTGAGGGCGAGCACCGGTCGGCGCACCATCGACCGGAACGCCTGCGGCAGGAAGCCGGCAACCAGCACGCCACCCACGACCCATGGCCACGACGGGTCGCCCGTGCGCAGCGAGAGGACGAGCCCCCACACCGCAACGACGAGCAGGGCCGAGAACGGCGCGGCGACGTAGACGAGGGACCGGCGCATGACCGGCACGACGGTGGCCTGTTCGCCGTCCAGCTCCTCGAGACCGACCGTGAATCGGTGCGGACGAGCGAGCCAGCGCACGTAGGTCGCGACGGAGACACTGAGCGCCACCAGCGCCAGTGGCAGCAGGATCGACGCCCACGGCTCCTCGTCGCGCCGGAGGCCGACGAACCCGAGGACGAGGAGCACCGCGAAAGCCGGCCCGAGAGGCAAGGTGGCCCAGGTGATCCACCGCTGACCGGCAAGCTGGACGATGTTGGTGCCGTCCCTCATCCGAAGACCGCGTTCCAGCCGTCCTTGGCAAGCCCTCCGACGTCCTTGACGGTGTCGACGACCTCCTTGCCGCCGTCGACGATGGCGCCTCCGACGTCCTCGAGGCCGTCGACGCCGTTCTCCCACAGCGAGTCGATCATCCCGGAGGTGAAGATGCCGACACCGGCACCGATCAGCGCGCCGGACAGCGCTCCCACGGCGGTCCCGAGGATCGGCACGGGGATCGCCGTGCCGATCGCGCCACCGATGTAGGCGCCGGCGACCATTCCGGCGACGAGGCCACCGGCGTTGGACGTGACCGCCTGCGGCAGCGACTCGCCGCCGTTCGCGTAGTCGTCGTAGGTCCCGTAGATGGCGGCAGCGTATCCGAGGCGGTTGAGCAGCTTGCTGACACCGGCTGACGGCTTGGCCGTCATGCCCGAGGCGTGCGCGTCCGCGGCCTTGATCTTCGCGTCGTCGATCTCGTCGAGCAGCTGGTTGATGCGGGTGCTCGATCCGCGCGTCGTGCCGTCGGGGTTGGTGAGGGCACCGACGTGTCCCCGGAGGCTGCTGATGTTGGAGCGGTGCAGGTTGGCCTTCCCGTGGAATCGCGAGGCCCGCGCGGCAGCTGACGCACCGCCCAGGCCGGCGGCCAGGAAACCCTGCGTCAGCGACGCGAGGTTGCCGGCGTTGGACTGCCAGCGCTCGCCGGCGGACACCAACGCCTCGTCCCAGTCGTCGAACGCCCCCTGCGCGATCTCGACGGTCTCGTTCCAGCAGGTGACCTTCAGCTGGTGCTCGTCGTAGGTCTCGACCCGCTCGTTGTGGGCGTCGATGAGCGGCTGCGGGGCATCGGCGCTCGGAGCGATCGGTCGCGAGGGGCCGGGTCCGGGGTTGATGACCGTCATGCCCGAGACCGTCAGACCTCCGCCGGACGCGTGGGTGCGCGCCCGGCCGGCCTCTGACTGGGCCGAGCGCAGCGCAGCGGCCAGGGTGTCGAGCGACTGGCCCTGGGTCACAGCGGCGGCCGACACGTCGTCGCTGGCACTCGCCAAGGTGCTGAGGCGGGAGCCGAATGCCTCGCCGGCCTCACCCTCCCAGGCCGAGCCGGACTCGTTGCGCTGGGCGTAGGTGGTGTCCGCGTGGTCCGCGGCCTTGTCACGCAACGTGACGCGGAGCCACTCGGCGACCGCCTCGATGCTCCCTGGCACACCGGGGATGAAGGTCTCGAGGTCGTCGCTCACTCGTTCTCCACCCCCTCGACCAGGAACCGCGCCGCAGCCTCGGCATCCGCATCGACGTAGGCCACGTTGCAGGAGTCCGCCGTCTGGGCGAGCAGCTCGCCCTCGCTGATGAGGTCGACGGCCGTCTCGGAGAACTCCGCGAGGATCGCGGAGATCAGCATCTCGGCGTCCCCCGTGGCACCGGTGGCCGGCATCGAGTCGGCGCAGCCGTCGAGCGTGGTGCCGGCCGCCGTCAGCTTGGACGTGACACGCCGCAACCGGTCGGGGTCGACCACGACCGCGCCGACCGTCGCAACACCACCGCCTCCCTCCCCCGCAGCCTGGTTCATCGGTCGACGCCCCAGCGATGCTCCTGCGGCACGTGCAGGTCAAGGAGCAGCACGTCCCATGGACGGTCGACGTAGAGCGCCTTGATCGCGGCCAGCGGGAGCATGACCCACGGCTGATCGACGCCACAACCGTCACGGAGGCGATCCAGCGCGGTGTAGGCCATGAAGGCCACCTTGCCGTCGCTCGTCCGCCGATACTCCAGCTGCAGGTCGTCGATCTCGACGACGTGCTCGGCACATGGCACGTAGAGCACCGGAGGCAGGCTGGAGCCCTCCACCGATGGAAGGTCTTCGGTCGCGGTCATGGCACATCCCCCGTCATGTCGTGACTGACCACCAGCCTAAAGGAGACCAACTGTCCGCCTCGCACGCGCCATCGGGCCAGAGCACGACCAGCAGCACCGCGTACGTCACGACCGCCGGCTCATGCCGGCTGCGACTCCTCCACGCGAGGCTGCTCCGCCTGCTCGCGGGTCTCTCCAGGCTTCCAGCCCGGCGGCATGACGACGTAGCCGATCTTGTCGCGCCAGCGCTCGGCCGCTCGCACGTCACGGAACAGCGACACGAACGGCCCGTACTGCAGCTTCAGGACGTTGTAGGTGCCGACCGGCACGGTCAGGCCGTACGTCGGGCGGTGCAGCTCCTTCTGGAAGGTCCCGAACATCCGGTCCCAGATGATGAAGATGCCGGCGTAGTTCTTGTCGAGGTACTCCGGGTCGCTGCCGTGGTGCACGCGGTGGTGCGACGGGGTGTTGAAGACCAGCTCGATCGGCCACCACATCGTGCCGATGCGCTCGGTGTGCTGGAAGAACTGGAAGATCAGGTTGAACGAGAACGCGACGTAGAGCATCCACGGCTCGAAGCCCAGGAGCGGGAACGGCGCCCAGAAGATCGCCTCGGCCCACGGATTCCACTTCTGACGCAGCGCGGTGGAGAAGTTGAAGTACTCGCTGGAGTGGTGCGCCTGGTGGGCGGCCCACCCGATGCGCACCCGGTGGACGAACCGGTGCTGCAGGTAGAAGGCGAGGTCGAGGCCGACGATCAGGAGCGTCCACGACCACCAGGTGTCGGTCGGCAGGTGCCACGGTGCGAGGTAGACGCTCATCGCGACGAAGACCACCAGCGTGGTGATCTTGAAGACCGCGCTGGAGACGATCGAGCCGACGCCCATGATCAGGCTCGTGCGGGCGTCCTTCTTCTCGTAGCCGCGCATCTGCTCGTCGGTCTCGAGGAACTTGAAGGCGGCGAGCTCGATCAGCAACGTGAGGACGAAGAACGGGGCGGCGACGAGCGTCGGGTTCTTCAGCGGGTCCAGGGCTTCCACGGTTCCTCCTATATGACTCTTGGGTAAGTTACCACGAGATCAGTTGTCTCGGCTAGGCTTTTCGACATGGCCCGACCCAACGCCGGCACGAAGGGCGTCCCCCGCCTGGATCGGGAGACCCAGATCCTCACCATCGCCTCCGAGGAGTTCGGCACGTACGGCTTCACCGCCACCTCGGTCGCGGCCGTGGCCCAGCGCGCCGGCATCTCCAAGCCGCTGATCTACAACTACTTCGGCTCCAAGGAGGGGCTCTACGAGGCGTGCCTCGACCGCGGCGGCTCCCTCGTCGCCGACGAGATCGAGCGCATCGCCCGTGGCGACGCGGTCGGCATCGAGCGCGGCATGCAGACGCTCGCCGGCATGTTCTCCCTCCTGGAGGAGCAGCGCTATCTCTGGCGGCTCTTCTTCGACAGCACCGCACCGACCACCGGCCCGATCGCCGACTCGATCACGCTCTATGCCGACCGCATCGGCAAGCTGGCCGAGGAGGGTGTCGCCGAGCTGATGACGCTCGCCGGCAACGACGACGAGCTCGACATCGCGGCCATGACGTCGGTGTGGCTCGGCATCGTCGACTCGCTGATGAACTGGTGGGTCGAGCACCCCGAGCAGACTGCGGAGCAGATGATGCAGCGCTGCGGCCGGCTGCTGACGGCGCTGTTCGGCGGCGGCGGGTGAGCGCCCGGCTCGCCGGACAGACGATCGTCCTGACCGGCGCCTCGAGCGGCATCGGCGCCGAGGCCGCCCGCAAGCTCGCCCGGCTCGGCGCCACGGTCTGCCTGCTCGCCCGCCGCGAGGACGAGCTCGACGCCGTGGTGGCCGACATCCGGTTCGCCGGCGGCACGGCACACGCGTACGCGGTCAACCTCACCGACGCCGAGCAGACCGACGCCGTCACCGCCCGGCTGCTCGCCGAGCACGATCGCATCGACGCCCTGGTCAACAATGCCGCCCGGTCGATCCGGCGACCCATCACCGAGTCGCTCGACCGCCTGCACGACCACGAGCGCACGATGGCGATCAACTACTTCGCCGCCGTGCGACTCACGCTGGCCCTCGTGCCGCGCTTCCTCGAGCAGCGGCACGGCCACGTGGTGATCTCGTCGAGCATGTCGACCCAGGTGCCGATCCCGCTGTTCTCGGCCTATCTCGCCAGCAAGTCGGCGCTCGAGTCGTTCACCCGCTCGCTGGTCGCCGAGCTCGGCGGCGAGGGCGTCTCGGCGACCACGGTCTACTTTCCGATGGTGCGCACCGAGATGTCGGGCAAGACCGACATCTATCAGGCCATGCCGATGCTGAGCGCCGACAAGGCGGCGAACTGGCTCGTCAAGGCGATTGTCGACAAGCCGACAAGGGTCACGAGCCTGCAGGGGGCCGCCGCCGAGATCGGGATGGCCACGATCCCCGGCGTGCTCACGGCCGGGATGCGGCCGCTGTTCCGCCGCATGGACCGCGCCCTGGAGAAGCGGGCGAAGGGCTGACCCCTCGCCCGCTCTCGATCACTCGAAGTGGCGGCGCGGGTTGGCCACGAGGATCGTCTCGATGTCGGCCTCGGTCAGGCCCTCCTTCAGCAGGGCCGGGATGACGTCCTCGCTGATGTGACGGAAGTGCCAGTTCGGCGCGGCCTCGTGCTTCGCCTCGGGGCTGAAGTAGTCGATGAAGCAGTTGGCGTCGTGCGCGAGCGTGATGCTCTCGACGTAGCCGCGACGCACCAGCTCGACGATCGTCCCGATGCGCTCCTCGAGCGGGTTGAACAGGTCGAGCCCGAATCGGTCCATGCCCAGCAGCGAGCCCGCGTCGGCGACCTTGCACAGGTAGTCGACGTCGTTGGTGTCGCCGGAGTGCCCGATGATGACCTTCGAGAGGTCGACGCCCTCCTCCTTCAGCACCTTCTGGGCCACCAGGCCCGACTCGGTCGCCGGGTTGGTGTGCACCGTGATCGGCGTGCCCGTCTGCACGTGCGCCTGGCCGACGGCCCGCATGACCCGCTCGACGCCCGGCGTGAGGCCCTGGTGCTCGATCGCACACTTCAGCAGGCCCGCCCGCACCCCCGTGTCGGCGATGCCCTCGGTGATGTCCTTGACGAACATCGCGGTGAGCGGCTCCGGGATGTCGACCAGCAGCCCCGGCCCCTGGTGCTCGAACTGGTGGGGGACGTCGTTGTAGGTGTAGAGGCCCGTGCCGACGATGATGTTGAGGTCGACCCGCGCGGCGATCTTCTGGATCCGGGGGATGTAGCGGCCCAGGCCCATCACGGTCGGGTCCATGATCGAGTCGATGCCGACCGCCTTGAGGTCGGTCAGCTTCTCCACCGCGTCGTCGATCCGCACCTGCTCGTCCCAGTCCGTGAGGTAGTTCTCGCGGTACTCGGTGTTGAGGACGAAGACGTGCTCGTGGACCAACGTGTGGCCCAGCTCGCTGGAGTCGATCGTTCCGGTGACGGTCTGGACGGAGGCCATCAGGACCACCCTTCATGTGTTGTTGAGGTTGGATTCAAGTTCGGGTTCAGTGTGTGCCAGGTCACAGCGACGGTCAAGACCCCGTCTGCCCCTCGGACAGGAATCCGGCGACCCGGCCGATGACCTGCTCCGGCAGCTCGAGGATGACGCTGTGACCCGTCGTCGGCAGGCTCCACAGCTCCGCGTCAGGGATCTCGTCGACCAGCTCCTGCGACCACGCGGGAGGCCGCGCACCGTCCTCGCCGCCACTCACCACGAGCGTCCTCGCCGTGATGCGCGGCAGGGCGTCGACGGCGCTGGGCCGCTCCACGACGCCGCGGATGGCGTGCACGAGCCCCGGCGACAGCGCCGCGATGTGCTCACGCCACGGGACGAGCAGCTCGGCGCGGTCGGGGTCGTTGCGGATCGTCTCGCCGAACATGATCTGCATCGTGGTCTCGAGCAGGTCTCCGGCGAACCCGTGGCGTGCGACCTCGTCGGCGATCGGCCGGAACGCCTCGAGGTGCTCGGCCGGCTCCTCGCGAGCCGACGACCCGAGCAGCACGAGCCGCTCGACCACCTCGGGCCGGCGGGAGGCCACCCGGACGGCGACGTCGCCGCCCATCGACTGGGCCACGATGCTCACCCGCTCGAGCGACATCTCGTCGAGCAGGGCCAGCACGTCGTCCGCACAGTCGTCCATCGAGACCAGGTCCGTGGCATCCGGGTTGGCACCCTGGCCGCGGAAGTCAGGGCGCACGACCCGGAACCGGCCGGCGACCGCAGCCGTGAAGGCGTCGAACATCGTGTGGTCCAGGAACAGTGAGTGCAGGCACACGACCACCGGCAGGTCGGCCTCGCCGGTGTCGGCGACGAACAGGCTCATGCGCGCGCCGCCGTCAGGTCGACCCCGGCGAGGTGCCGCTCCAGCACGTCGATGACGGCGTCCGGGTTCTCCATGGCGTGGACGTGGCCGGTCCGCTCCATGACCTCCAGCGTCGCGCCCGGCGTCGCGTCGACGATCTGCTGGGACTTGTGCGGCGGATAGGTGTGGTCCTCCGTGCCGGCCACGACCAGGACGGGCACCCGGATCGATCCGAGCTCGTCGAGCACCGGGAGCCGGTGGGCGATGTTCCACGCGGCGTCGGCGTACTCGGGGGTGCGGCTGCGCAGCAGTGCCGTCACCTCCGCGAGCACGTCGGCACGGGACGGGTCGGTCAGCGTCGTGTCGCCCATCATGAAGTGCAGGACGCCGTCGAGGACCGGCTCGATCCCCTGCTCGGCCAGCACCTCCACCAGGCCGTCCATCTCGTCGGCCTGCTCCTCGACGTCGGCCGAGGTGCCCATCAGCACCGCCGACGCGATCAGGTCAGGTCGGCGGGCCGCGAGACGCAGCCCCACGAAGCCACCCATGGAGTTGCCGACGAACGTGCAGGGGCCGAGGTCGAGCGCCTCGATCAGCGCCGCTGCATCCTCGGACAAGGTGTCCATGTCGAGCCGCTCTCGAACGTCACGCGCGCTCTCCCCCTGGCCGCGGTGGTCGTAGCGGACGACGCGGAACCGGTCCGACAGTGCTGCCGCCTGGGCCGCGAACATCCGCACGTCGAAGAACATCGACGGGCTCATGACGATCGCGTGCGCGTCGCGGGGCCCTTCGTCCTGGTATCTCAACGTGGTGCCGTTGACGTCGATCCGAGCCATGGTCGCCCTCCGGAATGCAGTAGTGTGAGGCAGGTCACGCTACTTGAATCCGGGTTCATGTTCAAGTAGCGTCCGATCCATGCTCCCCCGTGGAGCCCGACTGCACGAGGAGATGGCATGCCCGACACCCACGCCCCCATCCGCCCGACGTCGATCCAGGACCTCAAGGACCTGGTCGGCTCGAAGCTCGGCCCCACCGAGTGGCACGACATCACCCAGGAGCGCATCGATGCGTTCGCCGAGCTCACCGGCGACCACCAGTGGATCCACGTCGACCCCGTCCGGGCCGCGGACAGCGTCTTCGGCTCGACGATCGCCCACGGCCTCTACAGCCTGTCGATCGGCCCGCGGTTCATGGAGGACCTGATGGCGTTCGACGGCTTCGCCCACAGCCTCAACTACGGCTACGAGAAGGTCCGCTTCCCCTCCCCCAACCCCGTCGGCTCACGCATCCGGATGCATGCCGAGATCGTGTCGGTGGACGACGTCGGCGGCGGCTCCGCGCGGATCGTCACGGTCCAGACGTTCGAGCGCGAGGGAGCCGAGAAGCCGATCTGCGTCGCGCAGTCGGTCGGCCAGTTCACCGAGTACCCCGCGGAGGCCTGAGCCGTGACGGTGACGGCCCGACGCGTCCACCTGGCTGCACGGCCCTTCGGCCTGCCCGACGACTCCACGTGGGCGATCGAGGAGACCGAGCTGCCGGCCCCGTCGGACGGCGAGGTGCTGGTCCGCGTCACCCACCTGTCGCTCGATCCGGCCATGCGCGGCTGGCTCAACGACGTGCGGTCTTACGTCCCCCCGGTCGCGGTCGGCGAGGTCATGCGCGCCTTCGGGGCGGCCGTCGTCGTCGAGTCCCGCGACCCCGCCTTCGCGCCGGGTGATGCCGTCACCGGCATCCTCGGGGTCACCGACCACGCCGTGCTGCCCGGCGACCAGCTCACCGCGATCGACCTCGACGTGGCCCCGGCCACCACGTGGCTGGGCGCCCTCGGCATGCCCGGCATGACCGCCTGGTTCGGCCTGTTCGACGTGGCCCGGGCCAAGCCCGGCGACACCGTCCTGGTCTCGGGCGCGGCCGGCGCGGTCGGCAGCGTCGTCGGGCAGCTCGCCAAGGCCCACGGATGTCGGGTCATCGGCATCGCCGGCGGTCCGGAGAAGGGTCGGTGGCTCACCGACGAGCTCGGCTTCGACGCGGTGGTCGACTACCGCGAGGGAGCCGTCCACCGGGGTGTCCGTGCGGTCGCCCCTGAGGGCATCGACGTCTACTTCGACAACGTCGGCGGCGAGATGCTCGACTCGGCGCTCCGCGTCCTGCGGCTCGGTGCGCGCATCGCGATCTGCGGCGCCATCTCGACCTACAACGCGACCGAGCCGCCACCCGGTCCGGCGCACTACATGTCGTTGCTCGTCAACCGCGCCTCGATGGCCGGCTTCCTGGTGTTCGACTACGAGGACCGCTACGGCGAGGCCGTCGACGGCATCCGCGCGATGCTCGACGCGGGCACGCTCGTGGCGCGCGAGCACGTCGTCGCAGGCGGCGTCGACGCGTTCGGCGACACCCTGCTCATGCTCTTCTCTGGCGGCAACACCGGCAAGCTCGTGCTCGAGCTCTGAGCCGTCAGCCGTCCGTCGGACGCGTGCTGAGACCCAGCGCGTTGGCCCACAGCCGCGTGCTGGTCTCGACGAGCACGTCGACCGACCAGTCCTGCCCGAGCGCGAAGCTCGCGTAGGCGAGGCGGCCGACCATGCCCGACAGGGCGCGCGAGGTCATGATCGGATCGAGCGCCGGGTCGACGTCGCCCGCCTGCTGGAGACGCTGGATGCTCTTGGCGTTGCGCTGCGCGAAGGCTTCGCTGCGCTTGAGGCGCAGCTGCCTGAAGTCGGCGTCGATCGTGGCGACCTGCTCCTGCAGCATCATGAGCTTGGCATTGCGCTGATAGGCCTCGAAGTAGGCCCGGTTGCTCGCCTCGATCACGGAGACCGGGTCGTCGCTCTCGGCGACGTGCGGCATGCCGGGGTGGAGCATGTCGTCCTTGGCGGCCTCCAGCACCGCCATGAAGATCTCTTCCTTGCTCGTGAAGTAGGTGTAGAACGTGCCGGTCGAGCACCGCGCCTCGGCCGTGATGTCCGTCAGGCGCGAGCCCAGGAACCCGTCGCGCTCGAACACCGTCCGTGCGGCGACCACGAGAGCCGCACGAGTCCGGACCCCCCGCGCAGTGACGGGAAGCTCCTTCACCGCGGCGGCACCGGCAGGCGACGACACCTCGCCGGCCTGGTCCTCCGCGCGCTCAGTCATGTGTTCTTTGTACTGAAGGTGGATTCACGGTGCAACACGACGGCCCGGCAGCACGGCCTGCCGGTGGTCACGAGATCACCGGATCGAGCACCCGGACGACCGGCGCTCCCGCGACCTCGGCGGCCAGCTCGGCCGACATCTGCTGGAAGTGCGGAGCCGTCCCGTGGGCGCGGAGCGCGTCCTTGGAAGCCCACTGCTCGACCATCACGAGCGTGTCGGGATCGCGGCGGACGCGGAACAGGTCGTAGCGCAGGCATCCGTCCTCGGCGCGGACCGACTCCAGGTGACCGGTCACGATCTCGACGACACGGTCGGCGCGGCCGGGCTGCACCTGGATCGTCGCGATGACGTCGAGCACCTCGCTCATCGCACGACCACCGGGTTGACCGGGGCGCCCGTGCCGCCGACGACCTTGAGCGGGGCGGCGGTGTACAGGAACGTCCAGCGCCCGTCGGCGGCACACGCCTCGGCGAGGTCCTCGAGCCAGGCGATCTCGGTGAACGTGACGCCGAGGTTGCGCATCAGCGCGTTGTGCAGCGGCAGCGTGACCCCGGTGCCCGGCTCGAAGGTCACCTCGTTCGCGATCGTGTCGGTCACCAGGTTGGGGATCTCCATGTCCTGGAACCACTGCACGAGCTCGGGGCTGTAGGTCAGCCCCGGCTCGAGGAAGCCCTCGTAGAACTCCTCGGAGGTCTGGTCGTAGTAGGAGCCGATGAACCCGGTGCGCAGGAGCAGGATGTCGTGCTTCTCGATCGTGTGGCCCTGGGCCGCTGCGATCTCGAGCAGGTCCTCGTGGGTGAACGTCTCGCCCTTGTCGAGGACCTTCTTGCCGCGGTGGCGCGCGACGTCGATCAGCACGCCGCGACCGACGATCCCGCGCTCGGCGATCGGCAGCACCGATGCCTTCGACATGTCGCCGGCCGTGGTGGACGCGTCGAAGCCGTTCCAGATCTGCCCGTCGTACCAGACGTGACCGAGGGCGTCGTACTGCGTCGACGCCTGCAGGTAGAGGGTCGCGACGTCGTCGGCGTAGTGCGCACCTCCGGGCGTCTCGTCGCCCTCGCCGCGCTCGAAGAACGACTCGTCCATGACGTTCTTGCGCTGGATGCTCTCGCGCCCGGGCCACACGGGGTCGCCCCCGGGGCTGCCCATCTTGACCTGCAGCGTGAAGACCTCGCCCGACTTCACGCTGGCGACACCGCGCAGCACCTCGGCGCCGGTCAGGTAGTTGAGCGAGCCGACCTCGTCGTCCGGCCCCCACTTGCCCCAGTTCCTCGGCGAGTCCTTGAGGAAGTCGCCCACGTACGGGGTGTCGGTCATGATGATCTCCTTCGGTCGGTGTCGCAGGGGGTCAGGTCAGCTGTCCAGGTGGGCGGCGCGCGCGGTGGTCCAGGCACGGTCGACGAGGCTGTCGATGAATCCGGGCTCCGGGGGTCCGCCGTCCGCGGCGTTGCGCGGGTCGTCGAGCGCACGTCGAAGCACGCCCTCGCAGATCACGGCGATCTTCCACAGGCCCAGCACGTGCCAGTAGTCGAGATCGGAGCCGTCGCGGCCCGAGGCCGCCAGATAGGCGTCGGCGACACCTCGGCGGTCGGCGAAGCCCGGCAGCGTCGAGGCTGCGAAGAGCCCCGTCGGCGGATCCCCTGCCTCGGGCCAGTAGGCCAGGAGGCTGCCGATGTCAGCGAGCGGGTCCCCCAGCGTGCTGAGCTCCCAGTCGAGGACGGCACGCAGGTCGCCCGTCGCGGGATCGGCGATGACGTTCCGGATGTGGAAGTCGCCGTGCACGAGGGTGAGCTCCCGCTGCTCGGGCATCGTGCGCCGCAGCAGCTCGGTCAGACGGTCGAGCGCCGGCAGGTCGCGAGTGCGGCTGGCCTCCCACTGCCGCGACCAGCGCTTGAGCTGGCGTGCGGCGTACGGCTGGTGGCTCGCGAGGTCGAGCAGGCCGACGCCGGCCAGGTCGACCTCGTGGACCGTGGCGAGGGTCCGAGCCAGCGACGGACCGAGTGCGGACCGCAGCTCGACACCGGTGTCCTCGGCGATCTCGGGCCGATCGACGACGAGGCCGTCGACGTGCTCCATGACCACGACGGGGGTCTCGGCGAGACATTCGTCGACGTACTCGCCGATCACGGCAGGCACCGGGACGCCCGTGCCCTGCAGGGCCGAGAGGATCCTGTACTCCCGCTGCACGTCGTGCGCGGAGTCCAGCAGGTGGCCCCGCGGCGGTCGACGGACGATCCACCGCGTGCCCTGCGCATCCTCGACGAGGTAGGTCAGGTTGGACTGGCCCCGGCCGACCCGCACGGCGGAGAAGGGCGCGACCGCCTCGACGCCGTCAGCGCGCAGCAGCGCACCGAGGACGTCGAGGTCGACCGCCACGTCGTTCGCGATCCCGGCTGCACCCATGGGTCAGCCGACTCCTGCGCTCGCCGCCAGCGCGTCCGCCGCGGCGCCGGCGCCGATCATCTGTCCGCCGTCGATCACGAGCGTCTCCCCCGTGATCCAGGACGAGTCGCTCGAGGCGAGGAACGTGATCGCCGTGCCGACGTCCTCCGGCTCACCGATGCGGCCGAGCGGGGTCCGGCCGGCAACCGTGCCCTCGTGCTCCTTCCACAGGGCCTCGGCGAGACGGGTGCGCACGACACCGGGGGCGACCGCGTTGACCCGGATGTCCGGGCCGAGCTCGATCGCCAGCTGCTTGGTGAGGTGGATCAGCGCCGCCTTCGACACGTGGTAGATGCCGAGGTCGGGACCGACCGACAACCCACCGATCGAGGCGGTGTTGACGATCGATCCGCCGTGCTCGCCCATCCATGCCTCGACCGCGAGCTGCGACCACAGGATCGGCGCCCAGAGGTTGACGTCCATGGTCTTGGCGAACCGGCCGTGGTCCTGTGACAGCACGGGGCCGAACGCCGGGTTGGTGCCGGCGTTGTTGACCAGCACGTCGATGCTGCCGAACGTCTCGAGCGTCCGCTCGACACAGGCACGTGCGGCGGCCTCGTCGGTCGCGTGCGCCTGGATGCCGAGCGCCCGCTCGCCCACCGAGGCGGCGGCCGCGACGGCCGCCTCCTCGGTGCGGGACGTCAGCACGACGTTGGCACCCGCGTCGTGCAGCGCCGCGGCCGCGGCCAGGCCGATGCCGCGCGACGCGCCCGTGACGATCGCGGTGCGGCCCGCCAGACGTCCCTCGGTCACTTCTTCTTGTTCCACTCAGGCGAGATGCGACGCAGCTCGACCTGGGCGATCGTGCGCTTGTGCACCTCGTCCGGACCGTCGGCCAGCCGCAGGGTGCGCTGGTGGGCGTAGAAGCTGGCGAGCGGGAAGTCGTCGGTGATGCCGCCGCCTCCGTGCACCTGGATCGCCCGGTCGATGATCTTCAGCGCGACCTGGGGGGCGGCGACCTTGATCGCCGCGATCTCGATGCGCGCCTTCTGGTTGCCGACGGTGTCCATGAGCCAGGCGGTCTTGAAGGTCAGCAGACGGATCATCTCGATCTCGATGCGCGCCTCGGCGATCCAGTCCTGGATGTTGGAGCGGTTGGCGACCGGCTCGCCGAACGTGACCCGGTTCTGGGCGCGGCCGATCATCAGGTCGAGCGCGCGCTCGGCCATGCCGATCGAGCGCATGCAGTGGTGGATGCGACCGGGTCCGAGGCGGGCCTGGCTGATCATGAAGCCGTCACCCTCCTCCGCGAGCAGCGCGGTCTTGGGCACGCGGACGTCCTCGAACAGGATCTCGGCGTGGCCCTCGCGGTCCATGTAGCCGAAGACCGGCAGACCGCGGACGATCGTGACGCCGGGGGTGTCGATCGGGACGACCATCATCGACTGCTGGCGGTGCGTGGCCGCCTCGACGTTGGTCTTGCCCATGACGATGAGCACCTTGCAGTTGGCGTGCAGGGCGTTGGAGGCGAACCACTTGCGACCGTTGAGGACGTACTCGTCGCCGTCGGCATCCATGCGCAGCTGGACGTTGGTGGCGTCCGAGCTCGCGACCTCCGGCTCGGTCATGCAGAACGCCGAGTTGATCTCGCCGGCGAGCAGCGGCTTGAGCCACTTCTCCTTGTGCTCGTCGGTGCCGAAGAGCTGCAGCACCTCCATGTTGCCGGTGTCGGGGGCGTTGCAGTTCATCGCCTCGGGAGCGATGTAGGGGCTGCGGCCCATGATCTCGGCGAGCGGCGCGTAGTCGAGGTTGCTCAGGCCCGGCGAGCCCCAGGCCTCGTCCTCGTGCGGGTGGAAGAGGTTCCAGAGGCCACGCTTCTTGGCCTCGGTCTTGAGCTCCTCGAGGATCGGCGGGTGGAAGTTCGCGTCTCCGGACTCCGCCATCTGCGCGGCGTAGATGGACTCGGCGGGGTAGATGTACTGGTCCATGAAGTCCAGGAGCTTCTCCTGGTACTCAAGGGCCCTCGGGCTGGGTGCGAACTCCATCAGATCTCCTTGTGGGATAGCGGTGCGAAAACTGGGGTGCGTCGTTCGGTGAAGCTGGCCACACCTTCGGCGATGTCGGCGCCGTGGAACGACGCGCGCATGAGGGCGTCGGCGTCGCCGACGGAGGCGGAGAAGTCGCGCTCGCCGTCGAGGGCGACCTGCTCCTTGATCGTGGCCATCGACCAGGGCGAACAGCTGCTCGCGAGGTCTGCGGCATAGGCCAGCGCCGCCTCGACGAGGTCGTCGGCCGGCACGAGGTGGTCGACGAGACCGATGCGGTACGCCTCCTCGCCACCGACGCGGCGACCCGACAGCAGCAGGTCGAGCGCACGGCTGCGACCCACGATGCGGGGCAGCAGCCACGAGGCGCCGTACTCGGCCACCAGGCCGCGACGCACGAATGCCGTCAGGAAGACCGCGTCGGGCGAGGCGAACCGGACGTCGCAGTAGAGCGCCTCGACGAAACCGAGGCCGGCCGCGGCCCCGTTGACCGCCGCGACGACGGGCTTGCGGATCGTGAGCGGCAGGTGGCGCGGGCGGCTGCGGTCGATCTCGGCGTCGGAGGCGTCCGGCGCCCCCGCGAGGTCGTCCATGTCGGCCCCGGCGCAGAACCCGCGCCCGGCCCCGGTGACGACGATCGCCCGGACCTCGGGGTCAGCCTCAGCAGCGACCAGCGCGTCGAAGTACTGGTCCTCGAGCGCGTCGGTCCAGGCGTTGAGCCGCTCCGGCCGGTTGAACGTCACGAGGAGCACGGCTCCACGGCGCTCGGTCAGCACGAGCTGCTCGGTCAGGACGGTCATGATGCGATCACCATATATGAATCTGAGTTCAAGTTCATATAAATCACGCCGCTGCCGCACGACGACGGGCCAACGAACCCACACCCACGCCGAGGATGAGGAGCAGTCCCTGGAACAGGTACTGCCAGTAGGTCTCCAGCCCGATCAGCGCGATCGCGTTGAACCCGACCGAGACCGTGATGACCCCGACGAGGGTGCCCAGGACGTGGAACTCCCCGTCACGCAGGACCGCCGACCCGAAGAACGCCGCGGCAAAGGCCGCGAGCAGGTAGGAGTCGCCGCCCGAGACGGCCGCGCTGCCCGTCCGGGACGCCAGCAGGATGCCGGTCAGCGCGGCGCAGATGCCGCAGATGACGAACGCGAAGACGCGGACGCGGTCGACCCGGATGCCCGAGAGCTGAGCCGCGACGGGGTTGCCACCCACGGCCTGCATCGACTGGCCGAGCACCGTCCGGTTGAGGACGAACCACAGGATCGCCGCCAGGCCGAGCATCATGTAGACCGGATACGGGATGCCGAGGAAGCGTCCGAGCGTCAGCTGGATGAAGCTGCCCGGATCGGGCAGGCCGACCGGCGTCCCGCCCGCCACGGCGTAGTTGACGCCGACGGCGACCGTGCCGATCCCGAGGGTCGCCACCAGGGCGTTGACGTTCATGAGCGTCACCACGAGGCCGTTGAGCAGGCCGACGACCGCGCCGATCAGGACGGCAAGGAGCAGCGCCACCGGGATGCTGATGTCCTTGTCGACCATCGTGCTGAGGCACACGACCCCGGAGAGGCTCGCGACGTTGCCGATGCTGAGGTCGAACTCGCCGGTGACCAGCGCGAAGGTGAGACCCATCGCGATGATCGCCGACAGGGCGCTCTGGTTGAGGATGTTGATGAAGTTGTCGTACGTCGCGAAGGTCGTCGGCTCGAGGATGCTCGTGCCGACGACGAGGATCGCGAGCACCAGCAGCGCGCCGTAGCGACCGAACCACCTCCAGACACGGGCGCTCGCTGGACGCGTGGCCGTGACGGCGGCGTGGTCGACGAAGGTGGTGGTCATGACGGGTCCTGTTCGTGAGAGGCGGAGTCGGTGCCGAAGCAGAGCGCGGTGAGATGGTCCTTGGTCGCCCGGCTGGCGGGCACCGAGGCGGTGACGGTTCCTTCGCGCATCACGAGGACCCGGTCGCAGATGGCCAGCTCCTCGAAGTCGCTGGAGATCATGAGGATCGACGTCCCCCCTGCCGCGAGGCCGCGGATGATGTCGTAGATCTCGCTGCGCGCCCCCACGTCGACGCCGACGGTGGGCTCGTCGAGGATCAGCAGCTGGGGCCCGGCGAGCACGTACTTGCCGACGACGATCTTCTGCTGGTTGCCACCGCTCAGCTCGCCGACGGCCTCGTGGACCGAGCTGGTCTTGATGCCGAACCGCGAGACGGCCTCGCGGGCGATCCGCACCGCCCGACGCGGGCTGTAGGTGCCGACCTTCCCGGCCGGGTCACGCAGCGATGCCATGCCCAGGTTGGCGCTGACGGAGTTGCGCAGGATCAGGCCCTGCGAGCGCCGCTCCTCGGGCACCAGCGCGACGCCGGCCTTGATCGCGTCGTACGGAGACCGTGGGTGATAGGGCTTGCCGTCCAGGGTCATCGAGCCCGACCCGACCGGATCCGCACCGATCAGCAGGCGCGCCAGCTCGGTCCGGCCGGCGCCGACCAGACCCGCGACGCCGAGGATCTCGCCGCGGTGGAGCGTCAGGCTCACGTCGCGCACCCGGGGCTCGCGGGTCAGGCCCTCGACCGTCAGCAGCTCGGGGCCCTGGGTGGGGTCGACCGCGGTCACCCGGTGGGTGACGCCCTCGACGTCGCGTCCGACGATGTGGTGGGTCAAGGAGGCCACGTCGAGCTCTGAGGCACCGAAGCTGCCGACCAGGCGGCCGTTGCGCAGCACGGTCACGTCGTCGGCGACCTGCAGGACCTCCTCGAGCCGGTGGGAGATGTAGAGGATGCCGACGCCGTCGGCGGTGAGCTCGTCGATGATGCCGTAGAGGCGCTCGGCCTCCTCCTTGGTGAACGAGGCCGTCGGCTCGTCCATCGCGACGATCGTCGCGTCACGCATGAGCGACCGTCCCAGGGACACCATCCATCGGTCGGACACCGCGAGGTCCTCGACCCTGGCGTCGAGCGGCACCCGGTAGCCGATGCGGTCCTGCACCTGCTGCGCCTTGCGGCGCAGTGCACGCAGGTCCAGGACGCCGGCCCGGCCGCCGCGGTCGGCCCCCATGGCCATGTTCTGCAGCGCCGTGAACTTGGGGACCAGGTTGAGCTCCTGGTGGATGAAGCTGAGCCCCAGCCGGGTGGCGTCCTGGGGCGCACTGATCGCGACCTCGGACCCGTGGACGCGGATGGTGCCCGCGTCGGCGGACTCCGCCCCGGCCAGGATCCGCACGAGCGTCGACTTGCCGGCGCCGTTGGCGCCGCACAGAGCCAGCACCCGGCCGGGGCTCAGCGAGATGGACACGTCCTCCAGGGCCTGGTGCCCGCCGAACTGCTTGGAGACACCAGTCATCTCCAGGCAGGTCGGCTCGGGCACCGGGGCGACCGCGAGATCGTCGAAGGCTGTCGCTTCGGTCATGCAAACTCCTCCTCGGGGTCCAGGGCCGCTCGGCCCTGGAGGACGTGGTCAGGTGCTACTTGGTCGAGTCCGGGTACTCGGTCAGGAAGTCGTCGATCGTGTCCGTCGTGACGAGCACGTTCGTCAGCGCGACCTCCTGCGGCTTCGCGTCGACCCCGCCCTTGACGAAGTCGGGCACGAGCTTGGCGAAGTTCTCGCCGGCCTCGGTGGCCAGCAGGAACACCGTCGCCCGCATGTCGCCGTCCTTGATCGCGCTGATCGCGCCCGGCTGCCCGTTGATGCCATAGACCTTCACGTCGTCGCGACCCGCGGACTTGAGCGCAGCCACCGTGCCGAGGGCCGGATCGTCGAAGCAGCCCCAGACGGCCAGCGGACCGCTGCCCTTCGGGTGCTTGGCGAGCCAGGCCTGGGCGAACTGCGTGCTGGCCTCGACCTGACCCGGGATCGGGACCTCGTTGCGGGTCGTCTTGATCGACGTCGACTTCAGCGCCGAGTCGAGCGCCTGCTCACGGCCGATGCACGGCAGGCCGCTCTTGTAGCCGAGGACGAGCAGGTCACCCTTGCCACCGAGGTCCTCGACGAGCTGCTTGGCCACCGGCTCACCGTTGGAGACGCCCGCGTCGAGGTTGGCCGTGATGCCGTCGGCCGTGCCGCCCGAGATCGACACGACCGGGATGCCGGCCGCCTTGGCCGCCTGGGCGCCCGCGGTCAGCGTGCTGCTGTCGAAGACGGCGGTGACGATGAGGTCGACCTTCTTCTGGACGTAGTCCTGCATCGAGCCGTTCGCCTTGTCGACGGCGCCCTGCGGGTCGACGGCGCTGGTCTCCCACCCCTGCTTCTCGGCGTACGCCCGGAAACCGGCGATGGCCTGCTCTGACGTCTGGTCGCTCGAGGCGAACTTCACGATGCCGATCGTGTACGTGTCGTCGCCACCGCCGCCGCCTGATCCGCCCGAGTCGCTGCTGCCACACGCTGCGGTGACCGTCAGGGCCAGCGCAGCTGCGAGCACGCCGCCGATTCGTCGAACATTCATGGGTCCTCCTGAAACTGTCGTCGTCCCGCGGTGGGGCGACAGGTGGTGCGGCGCAGCCGGGTGGCCTTGCCGAGGGTGGTGCTCGTTCCCCCGATGGATCACTGCAGGGCGACAGCTCCTCCGGACGCCCGTCCCAGGAGCTGGTCCAGCTCCCGGGCGGTGTCCGATGCCTTGCGGTGCACGACGCCGGCCATCCCGAGACGTTCGGCGGCGACGATGTTCTGGGCGAGGTCGTCGACCATGACGACCTCGGTCGGTGCGACGCCGAGGCGCTCGCACCCGATCTCGTAGAGCCGGCGCGAGGGCTTGCGCACGCCCTCCTGGCCGGAGATGGTCACGGCGTCGAACATCGAGGGGAGGTCGAAGCCGGCGTAGCAGTCACGGCCCAGCGAGTTCGACAGCAGCCCGACCGGCACGCCCGAGGCACGCAGGGAGGCGACGAGCGTCACCATCTCCTCGTCCCGGACGAGTCGCGACTGCATCTTCGCCACCAGGCCGTCGGTCTCGACCTGGGCGCCGTGCTCCCGCAGCCGGGCCGCGAAGCCCGCCTCGAAGCCGTCGTGGTCGAGGCGGCCCTCCTCGTGCTCGGTCAGCAGCCGTTTCGACTCCGGGTCACCACCCAGCAGCCTGAGCGGGAGGTCGCGGTCGCCGCACTCGACCCGACCGAACTCGCCGAACGCCTCGAACACGCTGGACGTCAGCACTCCGCCGAAGTCGAACAGGACGGCCCCGTACGACGCCTTCGTCGACACCGCGGTCACGCGAGGGTGTCCTGGTAGCGACGCATGCCGGCCAGCCACCGGTCGTAGTCAGAGCCCTTGCGGCGGTAGAACTCGAGGACCTCCTCGTGCGGGAGGATCAGGAACTGCTCGGTGCCGATCGCCGTGATGACGATGTCGGCCACGTCGAGGGGCTCGAGGACGCCTCCGGCCTCCGTCACCGCCTTGGCCCCCATCCGAGCGGTCTCGTCGTCAGACTCCGCGCCGCCGTTGAGCATGTCGGTGTTGACGCCCATGGGGCACAGGCAGCTCACCGCGATGCCGCGCGATCCGTACGTCACCGACATCCACTCGGCGAACGCGACGGCGGCGTGCTTGGTCACCGAGTAGGTCGGTGAGCCGATCTGGGTCAGCAGGCCGGCCGCCGACGCCGTGCTCAGGAAGTAGCCTCGGCCGCGCTCCAACCAGCCCGGCGTCAGCAGCCGGGCCGCTCGCACGTGGGCCAGCACGTTGACGTCGATCGACGTCTCCCAGTCGCTCTCGGACGACTCCAGACCCTGGCCGAGCCCCACGCCGGCATTGGCCGCATAGAGGTCGACCGGACCGAAGCGGTCCTCGGCGAGGTCGATGACGGCCTGCACGTCGGCCTCGACCGAGCAGTCACCGGCGAGACCGGCGACCCGACCCTGACCGGCGGGCTCCAGCGAGGCGACGGTCGCGGCGACGCGGTCGGCGTCGAGGTCGGTGACCACGACACGGCCGCCGTGCTCGAGCAGTCGCTGCGCGAGTGCCGACCCGATGCCACCGGACGCGCCGGTGACGACGGCGACGGATCCTTCGATGATCATGCGGTTGCTCCCATCGCGGCGGCACGGATGGCGTCGCGGTCGATCTCCCGCTTGAGGATCTTGCCGGTCGCCCCCTTGGGCAGCGCCTCGACGAACTGGTAGAGCCGCGGCACCTTGTAGGCCGACAGCTGCACCTTGGCCCAGGCCCGCAGCTCCTCGCCGGTGAGCGACGAGCCCGCGCGCAGCGCGATGACGGCGGCGACCTCCTCGCCGAAGTGCTCGTCGGGCACCCCCACGACGGCCACCTCGACGATGTCCGGGTGCTCGTAGAGGATCTCCTCGACCTCGCGCGGATAGACGTTGTAGCCGCCGCGGATGATCAGGTCCTTCGCCCGGTCGACGATGCTCAGGTAGCCGTCCTCGTCGAGCGTGCCGAGGTCTCCGGTCTTGAGCCAGCCGTCCCGCAGGTCCTCCGCCGTCGCGTCGGGACGGTTGCGGTAGCCCTTCATGATCGTGGGGCCCTTGATGAACACCTCACCGACGACCCCGGGGGCGACGACGGCGCCGAGCACGTCGCGCACCTCGATCTGGCTGCCGGGCAGCGCGGGGCCGACCGTGCCGGTCTTCTGCTCGCGGTTGATGTCGTTGAACGTGGCAGCGCCGGTCGACTCGGTGAGGCCGTAGCCCTCGAGGATCGCGCAGTCGAAGCGCTCGTTGAAGGCTCGCATGACCTCCACGGGCAGGGACGCCCCGCCCGACGTCGCGAGGCGCAGGTGGACGAAGTCCTGCGGACCGTAGTCGGCGGCGGCGTGGAGCATCGCGTTCCACATCGTCGGCACGCCGGCCATGGCGGTGAGCTCGTCGCGGCGGAGCATCTCGAGCATCGCGGTCGGCTCGAACGGCGAGAGCACCGAGAGCGACGCGCCGGTGACGAGCACGGTGTTCATGACGACGGCCTGGCCATAGACGTGGAAGAGCGGCAGCGCGGTGCCGAACCGGTCGTCGGCCGTCAGCGAGAGCACCGGGAGGAACGACGACGTGGTGTCGACGAGGTTGGTCGCAGTGAGCTCGACGCCCTTCGGCCGACCCGTCGTGCCGGACGTGTAGAGGATGATCGCGGTGTCGTCCGGCGCGTGGTCGTGGGCGACGTCGAGCGGATCGGCGTCGAAGACGGCCCCCTCGTCGACGACCCAGAACGCAAGGTCGCGCTCGGCGGCGGCAGCGCGTGCGGCCTCGGCGCTCTCGTGCCAGGCGATGACGAGCGTCGCACCGGAGTCGTCGAGCACGTAGCCGATCTCCGGCGCGGTCGCCATCGTGTTCATCGTGATGACGCTGACGCCGGCGGCGTGCAGGCCGAAGTAGACGACCGGGAACTCCACGATGCTCGGGGCGATGAACACGACGCGGTCGAGCGGCTGCAGGCCTGCGGCCTTCACCGCGCCGCCCACCCGGCTGCTCAGCTCGCGGAGGCGGCCGTACGAGAGGTCTCCCCTCGGCGAGCGCAGAGCGACCCGATCGGGGTCGTCCTGCCCGTTGGACCAGACGTTCGCCGCCACATTCACCATCTGCAGTCGCTCTCTTCCCTCGGAGTGTGGTGTGACCTGTCTCACGTGACGGGCCTCACGTTGAGGACCGTAGTTGAATCCGGGTTCATGTTCAAGTAGGTTGCCGGAAAATCTTCCCGCCCGTTCCTGAAGGAGTCGTCGTGCCCCGAGCCGCGATCGTTGCCACCGCCCGCACCCCCATCGGCAAGGCCTACCGAGGGGCGTTCAACGACACCTCCAGCCCCGAGCTCGCCGGCCACGCGATCGCCGCGGCGCTCGCCAAGGTCGACCTCGACCCGGCACTCGTCGAGGACGTCGTGCTGGGTGCCGCAGCGCAGCAGGGGTCGAGCGGCTTCAACGTCGCCCGACAGGCGGCCCTGCGCGCCGGCCTGCCCGTGACGGTGCCCGGACAGACGATCGACCGGCAGTGCTCGTCGGGCCTCATGGCGGTCGCCACGGCGGCCAAGCAGATCCTGCACGACGGGATGCGGGTCGCCGTCGGTGGCGGCGTGGAGTCGATCTCGCTGGTCCAGAACGAGCACATGAACGCCTACCGCGCCACGGACGCCTGGCTCGAGCAGAACCACCCCGGCCTGTACGCCCCAATGCTGCACACGGCCGAGAACGTCGCGGCCCGCTACGACGTGAGCCGCGAGCGACAGGACGAGATGGGTCTGCAGTCGGTGCAGCGCGCCGCCGCCGCGCAGGCCGCCGGGATCTTCGACGACGAGATCTCCCCGATCACCGTCACGACCCGCGTGCTCGACAAGGCGACCGGCGAGACGCACGAGGTCGTGCAGACCGTCTCGGCCGACGAGGGCGTCCGCCCCGGGACGACTGCCGAGGGGCTCGCGGCGCTCCGCACCGTGCTCTCGCCCGGCGACGTCACGGCCCACCCCACCGTCACGGCCGGCAACGCCTCACAGCTGAGCGATGGGGCCTCGGCCAACGTCCTCATGGACAGCGACTACGCAGCGTCGCTCGGCATCGCTCCGCTCGGCTTCTACGTCGGCATGACGGTGACCGGGTGCGAGCCCGACGAGATGGGCATCGGGCCGGTCACCGCGATCCCCCGGCTGCTGGACCTGCACGGCCTGAAGGTCGGCGACATCGGTGTCTGGGAGCTCAACGAGGCCTTCGCCTCGCAGGCCGTGCACTGCCGCGACGTCCTCGGCATCGACCCGGAGCGCATGAACATCAACGGTGGCGCGATCGCGATCGGCCACCCCTACGGCATGACCGGGTCCCGGGCGGTGGGCCACGCGCTGCTCGAGGCCCGTCGCCGCGGCGAGCAGTTCGCGGTCGTCTCGATGTGCGTCGGCGGCGGCATGGGCGCGGCCGGCCTCTTCGAGGTGGCGCGATGAAGGCCTGGCAGGTCGTCGAGCTGGGTGAGCCGAAGGACGTCCTGCGCCTCGCCGACGTGGCGGACCCGAGCCCCGGGCCCCACCAGGTGAAGGTCGCGGTGCGGGCCGCAGCGGCCAACTTCCCGGACGTCCTGATGTGCCGCGGCCTCTACCAGGTCCGTCCCGAGCTGCCCTTCACCCCGGGCGTCGAGCTCTGCGGCGAGATCGTCGAGCTGGGCACCGAGGTCACCGGGCTCGCCGTCGGCGACCGGGTCATCGGACCACCGGTCGCTCCTGCAGGAGCGTTCGCGGAGGTCGCCCTCATGGAGGCTGCGACGACGTTCCCGGCCCCCGCCGGCCTCGACGACGCCCAGGCCGCCTCGCTGTTCGTCGGCTATCAGACCAGCTGGTTCGCCCTGCACCGTCGCACCCAGATCGCGGCCGGCGACGTCCTGCTCGTCCACGCCGCTGCCGGGGGTGTGGGCAGCTCGGCCGTGCAGCTCGGCAAGGCAGCCGGAGCCACCGTGATCGGCGTCGTCAGCAACGCCGGCAAGGCCGAGGTCGCCCGTGCGCTGGGCGCCGACGTCGTGGTCAACCGTCACGAGCAGGACTTCGTCGAGGTCGTCAAGGAGGTGACGGGGGGCCGCGGCGCCGACATCGTCTACGACCCGGTCGGCGGTGAGACCTACCAGCGCTCGACCAAGTGCATCGCCTTCGAGGGACGCATCGTGGTGATCGGCTTCGCCGGCGGCGAGATCCAGTCCGCTCCGCTCAACCACGCCCTCATCAAGAACTACTCGATCGTCGGGCTCCACTGGGGCCTCTACAACCAGCGCAACCCCGATCTCGTCCGCCGCTGCCACGACGAGCTGACCGCCCTGGCCAACAACGGCGCCGCCGTGCCGATCGTCAGCGAGCGGATCGGGCTCGGCGACGTCCCGGCGGGTCTCCAGCGGCTCGCCGACGGGGTGACGACGGGGCGCGTGGTGATGGTCGCGTGACCTCCGCCGCCGACCTCGAGGGCCTCGTCGCGCGCCTCGTGGCCGCCCATCGGCCGGCGTCCACGCCCCGACCGGCCTTCCTCCGCGCGCAGTACGACGCCGGGCTCGCGTGGGTGGCCAAGCCGGTCGGACGCGGCGGGCTCGGCCTCACCGTCGCTGACCAGGCGACCGTCGACCGCGCGCTGCACGCCGCCGGCGCCCCCGACAACGACCCGGCGGCCAACAGCATCGGCCTCGGCATGGCCGCACCCACCCTGCTCCGCTACGGCACGACCGACCAGGTCGACCGCTTCCTGCGTCCCCTGTGGACCGGCGAGGAAATCTGGTGCCAGCTCTTCAGCGAGCCCGGAGCTGGCTCCGACCTCGCCAACGTCGCGACGACGGCGGTGCTCGACGGTGACACCTGGGTCGTCGACGGCCAGAAGGTGTGGACGTCGGGCGCCCAGAACGCCGCGTTCGCGATCCTGGTCGCCCGCACCGACCCGGGCGCGTTCAAGCATGCGGGGCTGACCTACTTCATCTGCCCCATGGACGACCCCGGGGTCGAGGTGCGGCCCCTGCGCCAGATCACCGGCGAGGCCGAGTTCAACGAGGTCTTCCTGACCGGGGTGCGGATCCCGGACGAGCTGCGGCTCGGTGCCGTCGGCCAGGGCTGGGAGGTCGCCACCGCGACGCTGAACAACGAGCGGGTCGCCATCGGCGGCGGCGAGAGCCGGCGCGAGAGCGGCATGATCGGCGTCGTCGCCGACACGTGGCGCCGCCACCCCGACCGCCGCAGGCCGGTCCTCCACGACCGCCTGCTGCGACTGTGGGTCGACGCCGAGGTGGCACGGCTCGCGTCCGACCGCGTACGACGCCGGGCCGCCGACGTGGCACCCGGCCCCGGCGACTCCGCGGCCAAGGTCACGTTCGCCCGGATCGCCCAGCAGCTCACGTCCCTCGAGGTGGAGCTGCTGGGGTCCGAGGGCATGCGCTACGACGACTGGACGATGCGACGCCCCGAGCGCGTCTCGTTCACGGGTCGGGGCCCCGGCTACCGCTACCTGCGGGCCAAGGGCAACTCGATCGAGGGCGGCACCAGCGAGGTGCTGCTCAACCTCATCGCCGAGCGGGTGCTCGGACTGCCCGCCGAGCACCGGCCCGACAAGGGAGCACCGTGGAACGAGACCGCACGATGACGACGAGCCCAGCACAGTCCACGTCAGCACAGTCCTCGTCAGCCGAGTCCTCGGCCGCAGAGTCCACGGCGCTGGCCGAAGCCGTGCGACGGATGCTCGCCGACCGCGCGCCGGCGACCTTGCTCGTCCGCGAGGACGGGCTCCCCGCTCTCCACCAGCGAGTCGACGACGCCCTGAACCACGAGATCGGCCTGGCCGGTCTGCTCGTTCCCGACGACCAGGGAGGCCTGGGCGGCACCCTGCTCGACGCAGCCGCCGTGGCGACGGAGCTGGGTCGCGCGTGCGCCCCGTCGGACTTCCTGACCAGCACCGTGCTGTGCGGTCCGCTGCTCGCCGACGTCGGCGACCCCCGACCCGACGCCGTCGCGTGCCTCGTCGTCCCGTGGGACACCGCTCCTGACGGACCGTTCCGGCCGACCCCGGGTCTCACGCTCACCGACGACCTGCTCCACGGCAGCGTGCGATCCGTCGCCGGGGCGACCCGGGCCGACGTGCTCGTCGTCCCGGTGCTGCTGGCGGGCGAGATCGCGATCGCGACCCTCTCGCCGACCACCGCCGGCGTCAAGCTCGACGACGTCACGTCGCTCGACACGACCCGGCCGCTCACCGACCTCACCTTCGACGCCAGCCCGGTGACGATCGTGGCCGGCGGTGAGGTCGCGTCCGCCGCGCTGGCCTCGGCTCTCGACCGCGCCTGCGTCGCCCTGGCCGCCGAGCAGGTCGGCCTGGCCTCGTGGTGCCTCGCGACCACCGTGGCCCACGTGCAGCAACGCCGCCAGTTCGGTCGCGTGCTCGGCAGCTTCCAGGCGCTCAAGCACCGCCTCGCCCACCTGTGGATCGACGTCGACTCGGCCACCGTCGCCGCACAGGCCGGCGCGACGGGCGCCGACCCGGACGTCATGGCGTCGGTCGCGCAGTCCCTCTGCTCGGAGGTCGCGGTGCGCGCAGCGGAGGAGTGCATCCAGATGCTCGGCGGCATCGGGATGACGTGGGAGCACCCGGCCCACCTCTACCTCAAGCGGGCACTCGTGGACCTGAGTGCTCTCGGCACTCCCGAGCAGCACCGTGGCCGCCTCGCGGGTCTGGTCGACCTCCCGCCCGCGTGACGCACGACTCATGATTGGTGCACCAATGATTGGTACACTCATCGTGTGACCGATCGTGATCCGCTGGCCCTCGAGGAGCAGGTGTGTTTCGCGCTCGCCGTGGCGTCGCGTGAGGTGGTCAGCGCCTACAAGGCGGTCCTCGACCCCCTCGGCCTGACCCACCCGCAGTATCTGGTGATGCTCGCCCTCTGGCAGCACGACGACCCGTCTGGCACGACGGGCATGTCCGTCAAGGAGCTCAGCACGCTGGTGCACCTCGACCCCGGCACGCTCTCGCCGCTGCTCAAGCGGCTCGAGGCCGCCGGCCTCGTCAGCCGCGCCCGCTCGGCCGCGGACGAGCGCAGCCTCGCCGTCAGCGTCACCGCCGACGGGCGGACACTCCGACGCCGAGCCCTGGCCGTCCCGCCCACGATGCTCTCGCGGCTCGGCATGTCCGAGGACGACCTCGTCGCGACCAACGCCATCCTCCACCGCATCATCGATGCCGCCCACGAGAGCGTGACCCCATGACGAGCCCCAGCCCCGCCGAGCAGCTCGTCGCCCTGCGCCGGGTGCAGCGACGGGTCGGCGCCATCGCATTCTTCGCCGTCGCGATCCACGGAGTGCTCGGCCTGATCGTCGTCGCCCACGTCGTCAAGGGCGAGGGCCGCGACAGCGACGCCGTGCTGCTGCTCGTGCTGTCCGCCGTCTTCGCGGTCGTGACCTACGTCGTCGTGCGCCTCATCCTCGGGGCGCGCCTGGTCTCAGCGTGGATCCCGCTGGCCATCGTCCCCACGGTGATCGGCTTCTTCTGGGTGCTGTGACGCATCGGCGGCGATCGCGGCCGCCCGCACGGCCGCGGCCACCTTCTGGTGGACGTCGTGGTGGAACACCGACGGGACGATGTAGTTGGCGTTGAGCTCGTCGGCCGACACCGATCCGGCGACCGCCTCGGCAGCGGCGATCAGCACGTCCATGCTGATGCCGTGCGACTGGGCGTCGAGCAGGCCTCGGAAGATGCCGGGGAACGCGAGCACGTTGTTGATCTGGTTGGGGTAGTCGGAGCGGCCGGTGGCCACGACGGCCGCATGGCGGCGGGCGATCGCCGGATCGATCTCCGGATCGGGGTTGGCCAGGGCGAAGACGACGGAGTCAGACGCCATGGCCTCGACGTCCTCCGCGGTGATGAGGTTGGGGGCGCTGACGCCGATGAAGACGTCGGCGCCCGGCAGCGCCTCGGCCAGCGAGCCCGTGTGGCCGGCCGGGTTGGTGTGCTCGGCGATCCATGCGAGCGAGGGGTCCATCCCGTCGCGCCCGGTGTGGACCACGCCTTTCACGTCGCAGACCGTCACGTCGACGGCGCCGGCGTGCAGCAGCACCTTGAGCACCGCGGTGCCAGCGGCCCCGGCCCCGACCAGCACGATGCGCGCCTGCGGCAGATCCTTGCCGACGACCTTGAGGGCGTTGCGCAGCGCCGCGAGCACCACGACCGCGGTGCCGTGCTGGTCGTCGTGGAACACCGGGATGTCGAGCCGCTCGCGCAGACGGGCCTCGATCTCGAAGCAGCGCGGGGCGGAGATGTCCTCGAGGTTGATGCCCGCGAAGCCCGGCGAGATCGCCGCGACGGTCTCGACGATCTGGTCGACGTCCTGCGTGTCGAGCACGATGGGCCAGGCGTCGATGTCGGCGAAGCTCTTGAACAGGGCGGCCTTGCCCTCCATGACCGGCAGCGCCGCGTGCGGGCCGATGTTGCCGAGCCCCAGCACGGCCGAACCGTCGCTGACGACGGCGACGCTGTTGCGCTTGACCGTGAGGCGGCGTGCGTCCTCCTTGTCGGCGGCGATCGCCTGACAGATGCGGGCGACGCCGGGGGTGTAGATCATCGAGAGGTCGTCGCGGTTGCGCAGCGGGTGCTTGGTCGCCGTCTCGATGACGCCACCGAGGTGCATGAGGAACGTCCGGTCCGACACCTTGAGCACGGCGACGTCGTCGAGCGCCCGGAGGCTCTCCACGACCCGGGCCGAGTGATCGGTGTCCGAGGCGGCGCAGGTGAGGTCGATCCGCAGCGCGTCGGAGCCGGACGCGGCGACGTCGAGCGCCGTGACGAGCCCGCCTGCTCGCTCGACCGTCGTGGTGAGGTCACTGATCGCCGAGCCGCCTGACGGCACCTCCAGGCGGATGGTGATCGAGTAGGAGATGCTGGGCGCGGCGGTCGTCTTCACTCCCCCAGCATAAACCCGAGGAAAGCCTCATGTTTTGTCGGGGAGCCTGTCTCACAGGTTCGTCACAGACGATGCCCCGCACGCGTTCAGGATGCGAGCTCACGATGGTGGCACCACCGCGAGAAGGAGCATCCCGTGAGCGACGACAAGACGCCCGCCGACCAGACCCCCGAAGAGCAGACCCCAGACGGCCAGGACCCCGACGGCCAGGCACCTGCCGATCGGACGGCCCCTGCCTGGCAGGCAGCGCCCCCAGCCCCCGATACGTCAGCCGACGGCGAGACGCAGGAGCTCGAGGCTGCACCCGCGGCCGGCGCTGCGCCCACGGCAGAGACGACCACTGCCACCCCGACTCAGGGTCGAGGACGCACGCGTGAGGTCGTGGCCGCCGGCGCCGTCGCCCTCGTCGTCGTCGGCGGGCTCGCCGGCTTCGGCATCGGCCGTGCCACCGCAGGCTCCGACGACCCGGGCGTGCGACCGGTCGGCCAGCAGCTGCCCGGCGGCTACGGCGCCGACGGCATGGGCCGCCCCGATGGTGATGGCGACGGCCGCCACGGACCCGGTGGCATGCAGGACGGACAGCGACTCGGTCCCGGCTCCGCACCCGACGGAACCGGCGGCAGCACGGACGGCAGCGGCACCGGCACCAGCGGCGACGACACGTGACCGCCGCCGTCACCGCGCCGGTGGCGGCACGTCCCCACGCACCGCGGGGGCGGCGTGCCCGCGTCGACGCCGCGGTGCGCCTCGCCGCGGGCTCGGCCCTGTGGCTGAGCCTGCTGCTCGTCGCCTACTGGTGGGCCACCGGTCGCGGCTTCCAGGACCTCACCGGCTGGCAGAGCGGCCTGCTTTCCGTCGGCCGCCTCACGGGGCTGACGTCCTCGGTGCTGCTGCTCGCGCAGGTGGTGCTGATGTCGCGGCTCCCGGTGCTCGAGCGAGCATTCGGCCAAGATCGCCTCGCCCACCTGCACCGCCTGACGGGGTTCACCTCGTTCAACCTGATGGTCGTGCACATCGTCCTGATCCTCTGGGGCTACGCCGGCGGATCACTGCCCCACCTGCTCGCCGAGGCCTGGCGCACGACGATCGACGACCCCGGCATGCTCCTGGCCGTCGCCGGAACGGTCTGCCTCGTGATGGTCGTCATGACCAGCATCCGTGCAGCACGTGCCCGCCTGCGCTACGAGTCGTGGCACCTGCTGCACCTCTACGCCTATCTCGGCGTCGGCCTCGCCCTGCCCCACCAGCTGTGGACGGGCCAGGATCTGCTGACCTCGACCGCCCGCACCGTCTTCTGGTGGACGGCCTGGGGCGTCGCGGCCGGTGCCGTTGTCGTGTTCCGCATGGGGCTGCCGCTGTGGCGCAACCTGCGCCACCAGCTGCGGGTGACGGCGGTCGTCGTCGAGGACGACGTCGTCTCGGTGCACCTCGGCGGTAGACGCCTTCACGCCCTTCGCGCCGAGGCGGGCCAGTTCTTCGTGTGGCGGTTCCTCAACGGCGCCGGCCGCACCCGAGGCAACCCCTACTCGCTCTCGGCAGCCCCCGACGGCGACACCCTGCGCATCACCGTCAAGGCGCTGGGCGACCAGAGCGCGCGACTGCGCGACCTCGAGCCCGGCACCCGGGTCGTCTTCGAGGGGCCGTTCGGACGGCTCAGCGACCGCGCCCGGACCCGCGACCGCGTCGCGTTCATCGGGGCCGGGGTGGGCGTCACGCCGCTGCGCGCCCTGGCCGAGGGCCTCGACTACGCCCCTGGCGAGGCCGTCCTGCTGCAGCGGTTCCGCGTCCGCCCCCTGATGGAGGTCGAGCTCGCCGACCTCGCGACCCAGCGAGGCCTGCAGCTGCTCTGGCTGCCCGGACCACGCCGGTCCCCCGAGTCGTGGCTCGGCTCCCATGCCGGCACCGCCAGCGACGTCCGGTCGCTCACCCACTGGGTGCCCGACATCGCCGCCCGTGACGTCTACGTGTGCGGCCCGTCAGCCTGGACCGCCCAGGTCGTCCAGACTCTGGTCGACGCGGGCACTCCCGCCGACCAGATCCATCTCGAAAGCTTCAGCTGGTGATCCCATGAGACGCATCGTCCTGTGGTCCCTGAGCACCCTGACCGTCCTGGTCCTGCTGCTCGGCTACCACACCTCCACCTCCGGCCCCGCCGACACGAGCATCGTCGCGACACCTGCCAGGCAGGGGTCGAGCGGCAGCAGCGACGAGACGACCACGAGCGAGAGCTCGACCGTCACGGGTCCGTCGGTCGACACCCGCTGGGGCCCGGTGCAGGTCGCCCTGACCGTCGCCGGCGGCAAGATCACCGCGGTGGACGTGCCGGTCTACCCGACACAGAACCCGAAGGACCAGGAGATCAACTCCTACGCCCTGCCGATCCTCGTCGAGGAGACGCTGCAGGCCCAGAGCGCGAGCATCGACATGGTGAGCGGCGCGACGGTCACCAGCCAGGGCTACCTCCAGTCGCTGCAGGAGGCGATCGACGAGGCCGACCTGTGATCGCCGACCTGTGAGCGAGACCGGCACCACCCGGCACGTCGAGCAGATCATGGGCCTGCCGGTCACCCTCGCCCTGCGAGGCCGGCACGCCCGATCGCCCGAGGGACTCGCGGCATGGCACGACGTCGTGGCGTCGCTGCGGGACGTCGACCGGATGTTCAGCACCTACAGGGCCGACTCGGCGGTCTCCCGCGTCCGCGACGGATCCCTGCGCCTCGAGCATGCTCCTCCCGAGCTGGTCGAGGTGCTGGCCATCGCCGAGCAGGCCCGCGTCGCGAGCGACGGGGCGTTCGACGTCCAGATCCCGAGCCCCGACGGATCGCGGACCCTCGACCCCAGCGGCGTCGTGAAGGGTTGGGCGATCGAGCGCGCTGCAGCCCTGCTGGATCATCTCGAAGCGACCGACACCTGCCTGTCGGCCGGGGGCGACATGGTCTGCCGCACCCGGGTCGTCGGCTCGACCGGCTGGCGGATCGGCATCGAGGACCCGCGAGCGCCGGAGCGGGTGCTGGCCGTCCTGCCGATCGTCGACGGCGCGGTGGCGACGTCGGGCACCGCGCACCGCGGTCAGCACATCCTCGACGGGCGCACGGGGCTCGTGCCCCGGGGCGTCGCGTCGGTCACGGTCGTCACGGGATCGTTGACCTGGGCCGACATCGACGCGACCGCCGCGTTCGCCCACGGACCGGACGCGGCCGGCTGGCTGCAGACCCGCCCCGACCGGACCGGCCTCGTCGTCTGGAAGGACGGGACGACGACGAGCGTGCGCACACCGGCAGCCTGAACCCGCCGTCACGAGTAGAGTCAGGTGTGAGCCGCACCACCCCGCGGCTCATCCGATGGAGGAGCCCACCACCGCTCCCCCGCCATCCACGACAGAGAGCACTACCGTGACCGATCGCAGCACCCCGCCCGTCCCGACGACACCCCCCTCGCCCCACGCGCCGTCGCCCTTCGGCAGCCGGCACGAGCAGGTCGTCTTCTGCCACGACGAGGCCACCGGCCTCAAGGCGATCATCGCCATCTACTCGACGGCCCTCGGCCCCGCCCTCGGCGGCACCCGCTTCTACCCGTACGCCTCGGAGGCCGACGCGCTCACCGACGTCCTCAACCTGTCGCAGGGCATGGCCTACAAGAACGCGCTGGCCGGCCTCGACCTCGGCGGCGGCAAGGCCGTCATCATCGGCGATCCCACGACCCTCAAGACCGAGGCGCTGCTGCGCGCCTACGGACGGTTCGTCCAGTCGCTCAACGGCCGCTACTTCACGGCGTGCGACGTCGGCACGTTCTCGCCCGACATGGATCTCATCGCCCGCGAGTGCGAGTTCGTCACCGGCCGGACCGTCGAGCACGGCGGCGCCGGCGACTCGTCCGTGCTCACCGCCTTCGGCGTCTACCAGGGGATGCGCGCCTCGGCCCAGCACCTGTGGGGCGACACGTCCTTGGCCGGCAAGCGGATCGGCGTCGCCGGCGTCGGCAAGGTCGGCAGGCACCTGGTCGGTCACCTCGTCGACGAGGGCGCCCACGTCGTCGTCACCGACCCCTACGAGCCGGCCGTGACGGCGCTGCGTGAGACCTACCCGTCGATCACCGCGGTCGCCGACACCGACACGCTCATCCGCGAGCCGCTCGACATCTACGCACCCTGCGCCCTCGGCGGCGCGCTCGACGACGAGTCGATCGAGGCCCTCACCGCCACCGTCGTGTGCGGTGCGGCCAACAACCAGCTGGCCCACGACGGCATCGAGAAGCGTCTCGAGGAGCGCGGCATCACCTACGCCCCCGACTACTGCGTCAACGCCGGCGGGGTCATCCAGGTCGCCGACGAGCTCGAGGGCTTCGACTTCGACCGGGCCAAGATGCGGGCGACCAAGATCTTCGACACGACGCTGAGCGTGCTGGAGCGGGCCAAGGCCGACGGCGTCCCGCCGTCGATCGCCGCTGACCGCGTGGCCGAGCAGCGCATGCGCGAGGTCGGACGCCTGCGTCAGGTCTACCTGCCGAAGGGCTGACCTCAGGCACCAGCGAGGTGGATCGCGGCGGGCGAACGCACCGCCGCGATCGCCGCGCCCAGGGCCGCCACGTCGAGCGGCCCACCGAGCAGGCCCGTGTCGGGCATGAACCGCACGGTGGTGCCGGTCGTTCGGCCCGCCTCGACCGACTCAGGAGGTCCGGCCGGCAGGCCCCACTCGTAGCGCGCCGACCACGCCGTGTCGTGGCGGACGTTGGTGTGGACGAGCCACTCGCTGAGCGCCGTGACGACCGACATGCCGGCGCGGGGCAGACCGTCCGTGAGCACCGGCGCGCCCGGGACGTCGAAGAACCTGAGGTCGGCTGTCGCCATGACCGGCTTGACCCTCCACACCCCGCGGTCGTCCTGCCGCGTGTCGGTGCCCCGACCGTCATCCGCCACCGACACCGATCCGTCGGAGTGCACGATCACGTCGATGGCGCGCGTCGTTCCGCAGGCGGCCTCGTCGAGGGCGTAGGCCAGCACCTCGAGCACCTGGTGCAGTGCGCCACCGATCGCGCGGCGTGCAGCGTCACGACGGATCGCGACGATGTGATCGACGTCGACCGGCTCGCGCCAGTCGTGCGTCGTGACCAGCCTCAGCTGGCCGCCGGGTCTTCTCGTTCGAGGTCGCGGTACTGCTCCGGAATCGGGTCGCCCGACTCACCATGGAGCTCACGCTGCAGGGTGTTGAAGTCTGTGTCCGGAGTCCGGTACTTCAAGTCGCGCGCAACTTTGGTCTGTTTGGCTTTCGCACGGCCGCGGCCCATAAGGCTCGACCCCCTCGCAGAGAAATAGTCAGTTTGTCGTGCTGACAATCGTACCCAAAGGTGACAACAAAAGTGTCATCGACCCCCCAATGGGCCCGAGATTCTCGAACAGGTTCAGCCCTGGGAGCCGGTGAGGGTGACTGTTCCGCCCTCGCCGTGCACGCCGGCCTCGGCGACGTCGCCCGCGATCCAGGCGTCGATGCCGTGCTCGGCGAGCAGGCGCAGAGCCCCGTCGGCCGCGTCGGGCGCCACGAGGGCGACCATGCCGACGCCCATGTTGAGCGCCAGGTCGAGATCGGCCTGGGAGACTCCACCGAGCGATCCGACGAGACCGAAGACGGGCTGCGGCGTCCACGACGAGCGGTCGACGCGCACCGACACGGTCGGGGGAACGACCCGGGCCAGGTTGGCTGCGAGCCCGCCGCCGGTGATGTGCGACATCGCGTGGACCTCGACGGCCTTGGCCAGGGCCAGGCACGGCAGCGTGTAGAGCCGCGTCGGGGTCAGCAGCTCCTCGCCCAGCGTCGTGCCGAGCTCGGGGACGTGCCGGTCGAGCTCCCAGCCCGCCTGCGTGAAGAACACGTGGCGCACCAGCGAGTAGCCGTTGGAGTGCAGACCACTCGACGCCATCGCGATGACGACGTCACCGGGGCGGACGAGCTCGGCGCCCAGCAGCGCATCGGCCTCGACGACGCCGGTCGTGGAGCCGGCGATGTCGTACTCGTCGACGCCCAGCAGGCCCGGGTGCTCGGCGGTCTCGCCACCCAGCAGGGCCGTGCCCGACTCGGCGCACGCCTGGGCGATGCCCTTGACGATGTCGGCGATGCGCTCGGGGACGACCTTGCCGGTCGCGATGTAGTCGGTCATGAACAGCGGCTCCGCGCCGCACACCACGAGGTCGTCGACCAGCATGCCGACCAGGTCGAAGCCGATCGTGTCGTGCTTGTCCATGCGCTGGGCGATCTGCACCTTGGTGCCGACACCGTCGGCGGACGTCGCCAGCAGCGGACGGTCGTAGGCCTTGAGCGCGGTGGCGTCGAAGAGCCCGGCGAAGCCGCCGATGCCACCGACGACCTCGGGACGACGGGCCTTCTCGACCCACTCCTTCATGAGCTCGACCGCGCGGTCGCCCTCCTCGATGGAGACGCCGGCCGAGGCGTAGGACGTCGGGGTGCCGGTCACTGGATGACCTCGAGCGGGAGCTGGTCCTGGACCTCGAGGAGGTGCTTGCCGATCAGGTCGTCCTCCGGGAGCGCGACGGGATAGATGCCGTCGAAGCACGCCCGGCACAGGTTGTCCTTGGGGATGTTGGTCGCCTCGACGAGCTGGTCGAGCGTGACGTACGCCAGCGAGTCGGCGCCGATCGACCGGCAGATCTCGTCGACCGAGATGCCGTTGGCGATGAGCTCGGCGCGCGAGGCGAAGTCGATGCCGTAGAAGCAGGGCCACTTGACCGGCGGCGACGAGATGCGCACGTGGACCTCGGCGGCGCCGAACTCGCGCAGCATCCGCACGAGGGCGCGCTGAGTGTTGCCGCGGACGATCGAGTCGTCGACGACGACGAGCCGCTTGCCCGCGATGACGTCGCGCAGCGGGTTGAGCTTGAGCCGGATGCCGAGCTGGCGCAGCGTCTGCGACGGCTGGATGAACGTGCGGCCGACGTAGGAGTTCTTGACCAGGCCGTGACCGAACGGGATGCCCGACTCCTCGGCATAGCCGATCGCGGCCGGCGTGCCCGACTCCGGCACCGGGATGACCAGGTCGGCGTCGACGGGGAACTCCCGGGCGAGCCGGCGACCGATCTCGGCGCGCACCGAGAACACGCGCTGGTCGGAGATCGTCGTGTCGGGACGGGCGAGGTAGACGTACTCGAAGATGCAGCCCTTGGGCTCGGCCTTGGCGAAGCGCTCGGACCGCAGACCGTTCTCGTCGATCGCGACGAACTCGCCGGGCTGGATCTCGCGGATGAAGGAGGCGCCGACGATGTCGAGGGCGGCGGTCTCGCTGGCGACGACCCAGCCGCGCTCGAGGCGACCCAGCACGAGGGGGCGGATGCCCTGGGGGTCGCGAGCGGCGTAGAGCGTGCCCTCGTCCATGAACACGAGCGAGAAGGCGCCGCGCAGCAGCGGCAGCACCTCGAGGGCGGCCTCCTCGACCGAGCGGTCGGGGTAGGACGCGAGCAGCGAGGCCATCACCGAGGTGTCGGACGTCGCGGTCTCGCCCTTGCCGGAGTCGCGGCCGGACTCGGCGTCGCGGGCGCGGAGCAGGTCGATCAGCTCGGCGGTGTTGGTGAGGTTGCCGTTGTGACCGAGGGCGACGGAGCCGGCCGCCGTCGGGCGGAACGTCGGCTGGGCGTTGTGCCAGACGCTGGAGCCGGTGGTCGAGTAGCGCGCGTGGCCGATCGCGACCTCGCCCTTCAGCGACTCGAGCGTCGCCTCGTCGAAGACCTGGGAGACGAGCCCCATGTCCTTGTAGACGAGGATCTGTCGGCCGTTGCTGACCGCGATGCCTGCGGACTCCTGGCCGCGGTGCTGCAGCGCATAGAGACCGAAGTAGGTCAGCTTGGCGACTTCCTCGCCGGGCGCCCAGACACCGAAGACGCCACAGGCGTCCTGGGGTCCGGCGTCCTGAGGATCAAGGTCATGGGTGAGGCGTCCATCTCCGCGGGGCACGTCACAAGTGTAGGGGCCGGTCCCTGCCAGGTCCCAATCTTTCGGTGTGACGTCAGGCCGGCCAGACGACCGGGAAGAGGGGATGGTCCATCGACGCGCCGTCGTCGAGCTCGTCGACGAGCCCGTCGAACGGTGGCGAGGTGCGCCAGTGCCGGGGCGCGTGGCGGGCCTCGGCGGAGAGGTAGCGGAGCGACAGGACGCGGCGCCGGCCGGCGAACGGGAAGCCGGGCGCTCCGTGCACCGTCAGGAAGTCGAAGAAGATCGCGTCGCCCGGCTCCATCTCGAAGCGCCGGATGTCGTAAGCGGCCCGATCGGCCTCGATGTCGGGCAGCTCCTGCAGCGAGCCCTCCGGGAACCACCTGGCCTCGCCGTCGAGGAACGTGCGCGGCATCAGCCACGGACCCCGGTGCGTCGCGGCGACCAGCTCGAGGCAGCCGCCCTCCGGCACGGGATCGACGGGGATCCAGGCGCTGACGCCCCGGCCGTCGACGTTGTAGTAGGGCTGGTCCTGGTGCCACGGCGTCCGCTGGGTCGTCCCGCCCTCCTTGACGAGCACGTGGTCGTGGAAGAGCCGCACGGTCGGCGAGCGCATCAGCTCGGCGGCGACCTGTCCGGCCCGGGAGTGCAGCGCCAGGTCGCCGATCGCGGGGAGGTCGCGCCACCGGCGGAAGTCCTCGATGAAGAAGCCGGGATCGTCCGCCCCGCTCGCCACCTGCGCGAGGGGCCCGGGGGCCTCGAGCACGTCCGCGACGGCCTCGCGCGCCCACTCCACCTCGTCGGGGTCGAGCAGCCCGCGGACGCAGACCACCCCGTCCCGGCGATAGTCCTCGACGGTCTGCTCGTCCACCAGCGTCATGGCCGCAGCCTAGCGACGACCACTTGGGGTTGCGGGCAGATCGGCGGACCGATCAGATGGACCCATGACATCGGACACGATCACCGTCGAGCGCACGATCAAGGCCCCGGCAGCGGACATCTTCGCCCTGCTCTCGGACGCCGCCAAGCACGCCGAGTTCGACGGATCGGGGACGGTCCGGGGCACCAAGCAGCCCTCACGGCCGCTGAGCCTCGGCACGAAGTTCGGCATGTCGATGCACATGGGGGTCGGCTACACGACGTCCAACGAGGTCGTGGAGTTCGAGCAGGACCGGCGCATCGCGTGGCGGACGACGGGCGCCAAGGGCCTCGTCGGCGGACGCATCTGGCGCTACGAGCTCGAGCCCGTCGCCGACGGCACGCTCGTCAAGGAGACCTGGGACGTGTCGAAGGACAAGCAGAAGTTCTTCCTCAAGCGCAGCAAGATGGCGCCGAAGGCCAAGTCCGGCATGCGCAAGACGCTCGAGCGCCTCGCGGAGACCCTCGAGTCGTGACGGTTGCGGCGGTCAACGGCCGATGACGGCGGTTGACCGGACCCCCTAGGGTGGCGTGATCCACGTCACAGCCACCGAGGGGACCCCATGACCGCGACGATCCCACCCGCCACGTTCCTGCCCGACTTCCTCCGGGCGCGCGCCGCCGAGCGTCCCGACCAGCCGTGCTGGGTCTTCGGCGACCGGACGTGGTCGTGGTCGCAGGCGTGGCAGACGGTCCGGCAGGCCGCGGGTGCCCTGCAGGCCGCGGGCGTGCGACGCGGCGACCGCGTCGCGATCCTCGACAAGAACAACCCCGCCGTCCTGCAGATCCTCCTCGGGGGCTGCCAGATCGGCGCGGCGACGACCGTCGTCAACTGGCGTCTCGCCGGCGACGAGCTCGACTACGTGCTCAACGACTGCGGTGCCACGGTCGTGTTCGTGGGGCACCAGCTCGTCGACCAGCTCGAGCTCGTGCGCGACCGGCTGCAGCACGCCCCGACAATCATCGTGGTCGGCGGCGAGCACGACCAGCTCGAGGCCTGGCTCGCCGCGGGAACCCCCAGCGACCGCCTGCCCGACGTCGATCCCGGTGACGTCTGCGTCGTGATGTACAGCTCGGGCACGACCGGGCGGCCCAAGGGCGTGCAGCTGACCCAGCAGGCCATGGTCGAGCACAGCCTCAACGGTGCCGGCGACACCCGCTACGGCGACGGCGACATGATGCTCGTCGCGATGCCGATGTTCCACGTCGGCGGCACGTCCTACGCCCTGCTCGGACCCGTGCTCGGGGTCCCGGGCTACATCGTCCCCGAGGTCGACGCCACGCTGATGGCCGGCGGCATCATGGCCGGCGCCACCCACGCGTTCCTCGTGCCGGCCGTCGTCGCAGCCCTGGTCGCGGCCGGCCCGCAGGCGATGGGCCTGTTCGGCCGGCTCAAGGCGGTCGGCTACGGAGCAGCCCCCATGCCGCTGCCGGTCCTGCGGGCGGCGATGGACGCCTGGCCCGACACCGAGTTCCAGCAGGTCTACGGCATGACCGAGTTCGGCGGCGTCATCACGATCCTCGACGATGCCGCCCACCGCGACGCCGCCCACCCCGAGCGGCTCGTCTCGGCCGGTCGTCCCGTGGCCCGGGCCGAGATGCGCATCGTCGACCCGACGACGCTGGAGGACGTGCCGACCGGCAGCTCCGGCGAGGTGTGGTTCCGCACCCCGCAGGCCACGATCGGCTACATCGGTCGCCCCGACGCGACCGCCGAGCTCATCACCCCCGACGGCTGGGTGCGCACCGGCGACCTCGGACGGGTCGACGACGACGGCTTCCTGTTCATCGAGGACCGTCTGAAGGACATGATCATCACCGGCGGCGAGAACGTCTACTCCCCCGAGGTCGAGCGCGTCCTGGCCGAGCACCCGGCCGTGGCCGAGATCGCGATCATCGGCGTGCCCGACGACCGCTGGGGCGAGACGGTCAAGGCCGTCGTCGCGTTCAGGCCCGACCAGTCGGCGACGGCCGACGAGCTGATCGCCTTCGCCCGCGAACGGCTCGCCGGCTACAAGGCGCCGACCTCGATCGACGTGGTCGAGGCGCTGCCGCGCAACCCGTCGGGCAAGATCCTCAAGCGCGACCTGCGCAAGCCCTACTGGGGCGACGGGGCCCGGCAGGTCTGATCCGCGGGCGCCCGGACGACGACGTAACGCGGCCCCGATCATCCAGGGGAGGGACCGGGGCCGCGATGCGACAAGCCTAGCGGCGCTCGTCCACCTCGTCACTCCAGCAACACGCGTTTCGTGACAGACCTCTCACCCAGCACGTACCCTCGTCACCATGCGCCTGGTGCCCGGCCCCCCCATCAAACCGTCTTCCCCCTCGCGGCTCACGATCACCGGTCTCCTGACCGGCCTGGCCGCGTCCGTCCTCCTGTCCGTCCCCGCCTCCGCCGCCGAGCCACAGGCTCCCGGCAGCTTCACGGGCCACGGCTTCGACGCCTGTGTCGCGCCGTCCCAGGGCGTCATGGACACGTGGAACCTGCGGTCGCCGTTCAGCGCGATCGGCATCTACGTCTCGGGCAACTCGCGCTACTGCGGCGACGCCTACCAGCCCAACCTCAGCAAGGCCTGGGTCGCCAAGAACGCGTCGCGCGGATGGCGCTTCATGCCGATCCACGTCGGCCGGCAGGCCCCCTGCTTCAAGAACAACCCCAACAGCCGCGTGCAGAAGAAGCACATGTCGTCCGTCGTCAGCAAGGCGCGCAGCCAGGCCCGTGACGAGGCCAAGGAGACGATCGCCGCCCTCACGAAGTACGGCTTCGGCAAGGGGAGCTACTCCTACCTCGACATCGAGTGGTACGCCCGCACGTCGGCGTGCGACACGATCGTCCTGCAGTTCGCCGACGCCTGGACCGAGTACCTCCACGACCAGGGCTACAAGTCCGGGGTCTACTCCAGCGGGTCCGCGGCGATCGCCGCGATCGACGAGGCTCGCGCCTCGAAGCGTGCGGGCTTCACCCTGCCCGACCAGATGTGGATCGCCTGGGTCAACAAGGTCGCCGACACCGACGGCGGGCCCTACCTGTCCGACGACGGCTGGAAGAACCACCAGCGGATCCACCAGTACCACAACGGCATCAACGTGACGTACGGCGGAAAGACGCTCAACATCGACAAGAACTTCCTCGACGTCGGCCGCGGCTCGGTCGCCGTGAAGCAGTCCCTGCCCTGCGGCACACGGATGACGTTCACCTCCTACCCCGCTCTCAAGGTCGGCAGCACCGGCCCCGAGGTCGCCGCACTGGAGTGCCTGCTCAAGACGCAAGGCTTCATGAAGACGATTGACTCGACCTTCGGCACCGGCACCGCCAAGGCGATCGACGCGTTCCGGGCCAAGCGCGGCTGGTCCGCTGCCGGCCGCACCACCCGCCCGACGTGGACCGCCCTGCTGGCCCACGGCACCAACCCCCGCGTGCTGAAGTACGGCTCGGTGGGGCAGTCGGTCTGGCGGCTGCAGCGTTCGCTCATCGCGGCCGGCCTGCGACCCCGCATGACGGGCGTCTACGACAACAACACCGTCAAGGCGGTCGAGGCCTACCGCAAGGCTCGGGGCCTCTCGGGCTACACGACGACCGAGTCGACGGTGTGGGGCCAGCTGCAGCGCGGCAAGACCGCCTGAGCGATGGCGCTGGTCTCGGCGCACCGCGGCGGCGCCGGTGACGACCACACGGCGCAGAACACCCTCGCGGCGTTCGAGGACGCGATCGCGCTGGGCTGCGACTACGTCGAGTTCGACGTCCGGCTGACCGCCGACGGGACCGCGGTCGTCTTCCACGACGACCAGCTCACCGACGACGGCGCCAGCCGGTCGATCGCCGGGCACCGGCTCGACGAGTTCACGGGGGTCGTGCTGGTGACGCTCGACGACGTCCTCGCCCTCGTGCGCGGACGGGTCAAGGCGCACGTCGACCTCAAGGTCGCGGGCCGGGAGGTCGAGCTCGTCAGCCGCATCCTCGGCGTCCTCGGCGTCGCCGACGTCGTCATCACGACGGCCGAGGACGCGTCGGTCCGGCGCCTCGTCGCCTGGTCGCGGCTCCACGCGCCCGGCCTGCTCGTCGGGCTGTCGTCGAGCCCCCGCTCCTCGCACGGCAGCCGCCTCGGGCGCCTGCTCGCGCGGGCCGAGTCGGCCTTTCCCCGGACCCGAGTCTGGTGGAGCCGCGCCAACGTCGTGGTCTCCCACAAGGCGGTCGCCCGGTGGTCGCTCAGGGCGTACGCGAGACGCCGCGGGCTGCCGCTGCTCGTGTGGACCGTCGACCGGCCCGACGAGCTCGCACGCTGGATGAACGATCCCGACGTGTGGATGGTGACGACCAACCACCCCGAGCGGGCGCTCGCGGCCCGGCGCTGACCGCGGCTGCCTCGCCCTCCGGGACGCTCAGCTGCGGGCGATGCGCAGGAACTCGCCCACCGGGATCTGGCCCGTGACGTAGGCGTGCACGGCATCCTCCCGGCGCACCGGTGCAGGTTCGACCGGCTCGTGGGGCGCCGGCGGCATGGGGGCGTCGACGGCACCCGCGACGTACGACGACCGGGCCGGCGGCCTCACGTCGAGCGCGACCCGGTCGTCGAACGACAGGCCCATCGACGCCAGGATGCCGGCCGCGTAGTCACGCGCCGTGATCTCGCCGTCGGCATAGGCGACCAGCAGCCGCACGGACTGCTCGGAGGCGGGCCAGCCGGTGTCGGAGGAGTGCTGCAGCGCCTGGAGCACGGCGGCACGGCGTGTGGGATCGAGCCCGCTCAGGTGGTGTGCCCACTGCCTGGCGAGGTCCTGTTGTTCCAACGTCACGCGTCACCCTCGCTGAGATCGGTCCCTCCGCGACGATCGTAGCGGCAGGTCCCCCTGCGGTCACGGGTTTTTTGCTACCGATCTCGTGACGTTCAGATGACGTCGAGCGGCAGGAGGTGCGACAGGTCGGACCGCTCCCCCGAGGCCCGGATCGTGGCGTCGGACCAGGCGAGACGCCCCCGCCCGAGCGCGATCCAGGTGAGGGGGTCCATCTCCACGACCGCGGGCGGCGTGCCGCGGGTGTGGCGCGCGCCGGCGATGCACTGGACCGCGGCGAACGGCGGGATGCGCACCTCGACGCTGGCTCCCGGTGCGCGGTGCACCAGCAGGGCCGCGAGGTGCTTGGTAGCCGCCTTCAGGTCCTGGCGGGACGGATCGCCGGCGTCGAGGCGCGCGCAGATCGCGGCGAACTCCTCGTGCGTCAGCGGGGTGTGGCGGGCCATGCGCCCAGCCTAGTCACGGATTCGATCGCCCTTTCGCGTCATACCGTCTCCACCGGATCCTCTTCATCCCTGCACCCCCATCGCAGAGAGACCCCCATGACTCGTCGTGCCCGCATCGCCAGCCTCGTGGCGGCCGCAGTCGCATCGGTGACCCTCGTGGCCGTCGCCGGCTCCCCCGCCGAGGCCGCCGTCGTCCACGACGGCAGCTCGCCCGAGCGCGCGGCCGCCTCGTGCTGGGAGGTCAAGAAGAACGATCCCGACGGCGGCAGCGGGCAGTACTGGCTCGTGACCCCCCAGCTGCAGGCGCCGACCCGCTTCTACTGCGACCAGGCCACCGACGGCGGCGGCTGGGTGCTGGTCGCACGGGGTCGCCACGGCTGGGTCGAGGGCGGCGACGGCCGGGGCAGCACGACGTCGGTCGCCTCCCCCGTCTCGGGGCCGTCAGCCTTCTACGCCAAGCAGCTGCCCGGTCGGACGATCGACGCCCTGCTGGGTGGCGGCCGGGTCGACGGCCTCGCCGACGGCATCCGGCTCCAACGGGCCACCAACCAGGCGGGCACGGCCTACCAGGAGGTGCGGATCCGGCTGAAGTCCCGCGACCGCTGGACGTGGGCGCTTGCCGCCGACCCCGGCATCCCGGTCTCGTCCTACTCGGTCAACGGCACCACCACCGCCAAGTCCCAGTACACCCGCGACCTGACGATCGGCTCGGACTCCCAGCGCACCTGGACGGCGAACACGTCGACCAACAACTACGTCCGCGGCTTCCTCTACGGCAAGAACGGCCCCGCGGGATCGACGAGCGACTCGAGCTATCTCTACTCGACCGTCGCGGGCGGTCAGTACGCCTCACCGTTCACCCGGGTCTGGCTGCGTCCCCGGACCCTGACGTCCTCGATGACCTACCCGGCCGTGCCGGCGAGCGGCACCCCCGCCCAGGCCGCACCGGCGATCCCCGAGTCGGGCGCGCTCCCCCAGCCGTGGGGCGTCACCGGTCTCGGCAAGGGCGGCTCGCTCTACTACGCCACCGAGGTCTCGGCGTTCGCCCAGATCGGCAACCGTGTCTATGTCGGCGGCAACTTCACCACGGTTCGCCGCTCCGACGGGAGCGCGTCGGCGAGCCAGCCCTATCTCGCTGCGTTCGACGCGACGAGCGGCCAGTGGATCTCGTCGTTCCGGCCGCGACTCAACAACCAGGTCAAGGCACTCGCAGCGCTGCCCAACGGGCGGCTCGCCGTCGGCGGCGAGTTCTCCACCCTCGACGGCAAGGCTGCCACCGGCCTGGTCGTCGTCAGCGCGACGACCGGCGCGCGCTACTCCGGCTTCAAGGCCACGATCGGCCAGGGCACCAAGGGCGCCAAGCGCTGGGTGCGCGCCCTCGACGTCTCGGGCTCCCACCTCTACGTCGGCGGCGGCTTCACCAGCTACAAGGGCGGCAAGAGCAGCAAGAGCTACTCCTTTCGCAACATCCTGCGTGTCAGCGCCGCCACCGGGGCACCGAGCACCGGGTGGCGACCCAACCTGGGCTCGGGCATCGTCCAGTCCAACGGCAAGCGGTCCCTGAGCTCGAGCGTCCTGTCGCTCGACGTCTCCGACGACGGCTCCCGGGTCTACGCCGCCGGCCAGTTCCAGCAGGGCTACGTCGGCGACGACGGCAGGTCGGCGGTGTCCAAGCCGGGAGCCGCAGCGATCAAGACGTCGACACCGGCGACCTTCCAGTCGTGGTCGGTGAAGTCCAGTACGTCCGCCCCGCGCAACCGGTACCAGCAGACCGTCAAGCGGGTCGGCAGCCGGGTCTGGCTCGGTGGCAGCCAGCACAGCTTCTTCTCCTACACCTCGTCGAGCCTGGGCCTGTCGGCCAAGAACATCACGCTCAGCGGTGGCGACCTGCAGGCGACGGCGGCCCAGGGCGGCGTCGTCTACGGCTCCTGCCACTGCAACAACTGGAACTACAGCGGCACCTCGCGCTACGACTCGCCGCGCGCCTCGGGCTACACCCAGGTCGACCGCATCGGCTACCTCGGCGCGTGGAACGCAGCGACCGGCGCCTACTACCCGCAGTTCGCGCCGACGTCGAAGATGCGCAACGGCGAGGGGCCGTGGGCCCTGCTGTCGGCCAGCGACGGCACCCTGTGGGCAGGCGGCGACTACCAGAGCGTCGTGGGCCGCGACGGCTCCGCCCAGGTCACGCAGGGCTTCGTCCGCTTCGCGATGCGCCCGCACACCCCGCCCGCCGCCCCCACCGGCCCGCGTGCGTCGGTGTCCGGCTCCACCGCGACGGTGTCGTGGACGGCGTCGGCCACCAGCGGCGTCTCCTACGAGATCCTCCGAGACGGCAAGGTCGTCGAGATCGCCGACCCGGGTGCCACGTCGGTCACGGTGAGCGACTCCGCGGCCGGTGACCGCTTCTTCGTCCGCGCCACCGACGGCGTGGGCAACCGCTCGGCCTCGACCTCAGCCGTCACCGCTGCGGCCACGTCGGCGGGCACGACCACGCTGATCGGCTCAAGTGCCTACTGGGCCTACTGGTTCCAGTCACCGTCCCCCGCCTCCGACTGGAAGACCAGCACCGACGACGCCGGCTGGACCTACGGCCAGGCTCCCCTCGGCTTCGGGGCACCGGGGCTGCAGACGTCGCTGGCCCGGCCCGCCGGAGTCGAGCGTGCCTACTTCCGGCGATCGCTCGACATCGACGACGTCTCGGCCTACTCCAGGATCATCGTCAGCACCCGCGCCGACGACGGGGCCGTGGTGATGGTCAACGGCGAGGAGGTCAAGCGCAGGCGGGTCACCGCAGGCGTCGTCCCGGCCGACTCGGCCGTGTCGACGTCAGCAGCGGTCGGCGAGGCGTGGACGTTCGAGATCCCGTTGTCGCTGCTGCGCGACGGCAAGAACCGCATCGCCGTCGACGTCCGCCTCAGCGGCACCTCGACCGCCGACATGACGCACCAGCTGACGGTCACCGGCACCCGCAAGTAGCAAGCCACCGCCGGGCCGGCTCAGGCCAGGTGCGCACCGAGCACCGCCGGCAGGGTGGCCTGCCAGGCGGCCTTGAGATCGGCGACCGCGACGCTGAGCTGGCCCTCGACGACCAGGTCGGCTCCGCCCGTACGACCGACCGACGCCAGCTCGACCCCGTGCTTCTGCGCCAGGGCGACGAGCTCCTCGTGGCGATCCTCGGCCACGACGACCATCGCCCGGGCCGACGACTCGCTGAACAGCTCGAGGAACGGATCGTCCAGGTCGACCGTGACACCGACGCCGTGACGGAACGCCGCCTCGGCCAGCGCGACGGCGAGCCCGCCGTCGGAGAGGTCGTGCGCCGACTCGAGGATCCCGGTCTGCGCGGCCTCGACCATGAGCCCCGCGAGGGCCTGCTCGGCGGCGAGGTCGACGACCGGCGGGAGGCCGCCGAGGTGCCCGTGGACGACATCGGCCCAGGTCGACCCCGAGAGCTCGTCGCGCGTCTCGCCCAGCACCAGCACGTGGCTGCCCTCGGCCACGAAGCCCTGGGTGATGCGCTGGCGGACGTCGTCGATGACGCCGAGGACGCCGACGACGGGCGTCGGGAGGATCGGGGTCTCGCCGGTCTGGTTGTAGAACGACACGTTGCCGCCGGTGACCGGGATGCCGAGCACCGCGCAGGCGTCCTTGAGGCCGTGCGTCGCCTGCTCGAACTGCCACATGACGTCGGGGTTCTCCGGCGAGCCGAAGTTGAGGCAGTCGGTCACCGCGAGCGGCAGCGCGCCGGTGACGGCGACGTTGCGGTAGGACTCCACGAGGGCGAGCTGCGCTCCGACGTAGGGATCGAGCTTGGCGAAGCGACCGTTGCAGTCGGTCGAGACCGCGACGCCGAGGTGGGTGTCCTCGTCGATGCGGATGACGCCCGCGTCCTCGGGCTGGGCCAGCACGGTGTTGCCCTGCACGTAGCGGTCGTACTGGTCGGTGACCCACGACTTGTCGGCCATGTTGGGAGACGACACGACCGCCACGAGCTGGTCACGCAGCTCGTCGCCCGTGGCAGGGCGTGCCAGCCGGCCGGCGCCGTCGGCCTGCAGCTCGTCCTGCCAGGCCGGACGGGCGAAGGGCCGGTTGTAGGTCGGGCCGTCGTGCGCGACCGAGCGGGGCGGGACGTCGACGACGGTCTCGCCGTGCCAGTCGATGATCAGGCGGTCGCCGTCGGTGACCTCGCCGACCACGACGGCCTCGACGTCCCACTTCTCGCAGATCGCCATGAAGGCCTCGAGGTGCTCGGGCTCGACGACCGCCATCATGCGCTCCTGCGACTCGCTCATGAGGATCTCCTCGGGCGAGAGGGTCGAGTCACGCAGCGGGACCGTGTCGAGCTCGACGTGCATGCCGCCGCTGCCGGCCGAGGCGAGCTCGGAGGTCGCGCACGACAGGCCCGCGCCGCCGAGGTCCTGGATGCCGTTGACGACCTTGGCCGCGAACAGCTCGAGGGTGCACTCGATGAGCAGCTTCTCCATGAACGGGTCGCCGACCTGGACGGCGGGACGCTTCGACGGGCCGGTCGACTCGAACGTCTCGGACGCGAGCACGGACACACCGCCGATGCCGTCGCCGCCGGTGCGAGCGCCGTACAGGACGACCTTGTTGCCGACGCCCGACGCGAAGGCGAGGTGGAGGTCCTCGTGTCGCAGCACACCGACGCACAGGGCGTTGACCAGCGGGTTGCCGACATAGGTCTCGTCGAAGACGACCTCGCCACCGACGTTGGGCAGGCCGAGGCAGTTGCCGTAGCCACCGACGCCGGCCACGATGCCGGGCAGGACGCGACGCGTGTCATCGGCGTCGAGGGGGCCGAAGCGCAGCGGGTCCATGACCGCCACCGGACGGGCGCCCATCGCGAGGATGTCGCGGACGATGCCGCCCACGCCGGTCGCCGCGCCCTGGTAGGGCTCGACGTAGGACGGGTGGTTGTGCGACTCGACCTTGAACGTCACGGCGTAGCCCTGGCCGATGTCGATGACGCCGGCGTTCTCGCCGATGCCGGCGAGGGTCTTGCCGAGCGGTGTCTCCTGCGGCAGGTCGCCGAACTTCTTCAGGTGGACCTTGCTCGACTTGTAGGAGCAGTGCTCGCTCCACATGACCGAGTACATCGCCAGCTCGGCGCCCGTGGGGCGACGGCCGAGGATCTCGCGGATGCTCGCGTACTCCTCCTCGCGGAGTCCCAGCTCGGCCCAGGGCTGCCCCTGGTCGGGGGTGCTGGAGGCGTGGGCAACGGTGTCGAGCTGGCGGGCTGCAGTCACGTACCGAATCCTATCGGTCCCTGCGAGCCCGCCGACCGGCGCACATCGAACCGCGAGTGGCGCAGATGTGGACGACTCGCCGTCTCATTTCCTTCATCCTGCGCCACTCGCGGTCTAGCGCCAGGCTCCGCGGGCGTGCTGCGGCGGGTAGGGCGCATCCTGCGGCGCCACACCGAGCTCGTGGGCCGCCCGCAGGGGCCACGCCGGCTCACGGATCGCGACCCGGGCGAGCATCACGGCGTCGGCCGACCCGTCGGCCAGCACCTGCTGGGCCTGCGCGGGCTCGGTGATGAGTCCGACCGCGACGGTCGGCAGCCCGCTGTCGCGACGCACCTCGGCGGCGAACGGCACCTGGTAGCCCGGTCCCACCGTGATCTTCTGGTGAGCGACCAGCCCGCCGGACGACACGTCGACGAGGTCGACACCGTGGTCCTTGAGGATCGCGCCGAGGCGCGCGGACTGCTCGACGTCCCACCCGCCGTCGGCCCAGTCGGTCGCCGACAGCCGGACGAAGAGCGGCTTGTCGTCGGGCCAGACGGCACGGATGGCGTCGGCGACCTCCACGACCAGGCGGGTCCGGGCCTCGAACGAGCCGCCATAGCCGTCCGTGCGCTGGTTGGCCAGGGGCGAGAGGAACTGGTGGAGCAGGTAGCCGTGCGCAGCGTGGATCTCGACGACGTCGAACCCGGCCTGCTCGGCCCGGGCCGCCGCCTCGGCGAACGCCCGGGGGATCGCTGTGATCTCGTCGACGTCGAGCTCGGCCGGCACCACGTAGCCCTCGAACGCGACGGCCGACGGCCCCCGTGGCTCCCACCCGCCGTCGGTCGCCGGCACCGTGCCCGCGGCCCCGCTCAGGCCGTAGGTCGATGCCCTGCGGCCGGCGTGGGCGAGCTGCATGGCCGGCACCGCACCTTGGCCGCGGACGAAGTCGGCGATCCGCCGCCACGGAGCGATGTGCTCGTCGGACCAGATGCCGACGTCCTCCGGGCTGATCCGCCCCTCCGGCACCACGGCGGCCGCCTCGGTCATGACGAGACCGAAACCGCCGGTCGCGTGCTGGCCGAGGTTGACCAGGTGCCAGTCGGTGGGCATGCCGTCGCGGTCGAAGGCGCTGTACTGGCACATCGGTGCGAGCCAGATGCGGTTGCGGGCGGTGACGCCGCGCAGGGTCAGGGGTGCGAAGAGAGCAGTCACACGAGAGGCAACGGACGAGTCGCCCCGACCATTCCCCTCAGAGGCCGAAGCCGTAGCGGATCAGGAAGTCACGGTCGGTGTCGCGGCCGCCCTCGGGGTCGGGCACCGGCTCGGTGTCGCAGGAGGTGACGGTGTCCTCGAGCCGCACGCGAGCCGGCAGCCGCGAGAAACGGTTGCTGCGGGTCTGCGGGACGTCGATCATGGCTCAGTCCACGTCGGGCGCGGCAGTGACGAACGGCTCGACCGCGGGTCGGCGCCGTCCACCCGGAAGACGTCCGGCCAGGGCACCGAGCGGCTCCACCGCACCGCTGAGCACCGTGACCGCGCTGTTGAGGGTGGGGATCGCGTGCCCGAGGGCCTCGAGGCGGGGCACGATCGCGTCGAACGTCGCCCCCAGCGAGATCAGCTGGTCGAGGGTGCCGCCCGGCGCGAGGAGCTTCTCCAGGATGCCGTCGTCAGCCAGCAGCTGCTCGAGGAGCCCGTCCTCGGCCAGCACCCGGTCGAGCGCGCCCTCCTCGGCGAGCAACCGGTCGAGCGGGCCGCCCGGCGCGAGGAATCGGTAGAGCGGACCGTCCTCGGACAGTGCCCGGTCGAGCGGTCCTCCGGCCTCGAGCAGCCGGACGAAGGGGCCGTCCTCGTCGGCCATGCGGTCCAGCAGGCCGTCGCGGGCCAGCGCCTTGCCGATCGGCCGGTCGTCCGACGTGAGGTCGGCAAAGGTGTTGGCCAGCCCGATGGGCCCCCGCTCGTCCGCGAGGATCCTGGCCAGCTGATCGAGCAGTCCACCCTCGGCGAACAGCTGTGCGAAGCGGGTCGCGTAGCCGCCCTCGCGCAGGATCGGACCGTTGGGCGAGGCCAGCTGGCCCAGACCCAGGGTCGCCTGGGTGGCAGCCACCGTGACTCGCAGGGGCAACAGGGCGACTCCGCGAAGATCCATGCCGGAAGCGTAGGACCTTGACACTCCCGATGTCACGATCTGGCGGGCCGAATGTCGCGACATGACCGTCGGGTCTATCGTTTGAGGCGTCCAGGGGCCGGACGAGAAGAGCGGAACGATGTCGGAACCGAGGAACGCGAAGCCGGCTGGCCCATGGCCGGCTCCGTTTTCGGCCGCGTTCATCTCCCAGGCCCGACAGCTCCTCGAGCGCCGGTCGGTGCTGGTCATCGTGGGCCCGCTCGGCGGGAGCCGCAACCGCCTCGCTGCCGACGTCGCCGGAGTGCCGGAGGGCCCCGTGTGGACCCGGCACGTCGCACGTCTCGGCGAGGACGACCTGCGCTTCTTCGCCGTGCAGCAGCTGCTGACCGGCCTCCACCTCGACCACACCGACACGGTCCACACGGCCGAGGCCGAAGTCCGACAGATCCTGCGCGGCCTCGTCGAGGTCGCGCCGGTGCTCATCATCGCCAACGCCGACCTGTGTGATCCCGAGAGCATCGAGGTGCTGATCCGTCTCTCCGCCACGGGCGACATCCGCCTGATCGCCACGCTCACGCCCGAGACCGTCTCCGAGCAGCAGCGACTGCTGTCGGTCGCCGAGGTCATCGACATCCCGCCGCTGGACCGTCCCACCATCAGCGAGCTGCTCCGGCTGCGATTCGGAGCAGCACCACACCCGACCGTCGTCGAGCTGCTCGTCGAGCGCACCGAGGGCTCCTACGGCGTCATCCGCGAGGTCAGCGACGCCGCGTTCGACTCCGGGATGATCGTTCCCGTCGAGGGCGTCCTCGTCGTGAACCCTGCCGGCTCCGCCGCCACGGCCGACCGGCTGGCCGGCCTCTGGGCACCCCCCGTGGTGGAACGACTGGGAGGCGGCGACGCGGTCAGCGACGTCATCCACCTGACCGCGCTGCTGGGTGAGCTCGACCTCGAGGAGGCGCGGCGCCACCTCGACGACGACACGATCGACGGCGCCCTGCGTCACGGCACGCTGCGCACGCTCGGGGCCGGACTGGCGTTCACGTCCCGGGCCGAGTCGACGTTCGTCCAGCGCACCATGCCGCGTGAGCGACAGATCGAGCTCTTCGACCGGTTCGCCGGCGTGCTGACGTCGTCGCTCGAGCGTCCGGGGGTCGCCCTGCACGCAGCCGACTGGTGGCGCACCGCCGGACGCCTCCTCCCGGTCGAGCTGGCCGGGCGCGCGGCCCGTGAGGCCAACCTGTCCGGGCGTCACCGCCGCACCCTGGTCTACACGCATCCCGACCACAACGAGTCGGGGATCGTCGTCGAGCCCATCGAACGCGCCTTCGCGCTGGTCGAGCTTGGCGACACCACCGCCCTGAGCGAGATGTTCGCGTCGCTGGAGCCGAGCGAGCTCACCGAGGACGAGCTGCTCCCCTATCTGCGATGGACCTCTCGCCTCGCCTCCGGCCCGGTCCGGGCACGGCTGGTGGACCAGGCGATCGCGGCGACAGACCCCGAGGAGGCGCGGCGACGCGCGGCCGTGAACACGCTGGCCGGCCTGCTCGAGCGAGCGTTCTTCGAGGGCGGGGACGAGCTGACCCACCAGCTGCGCACCCTCACGTTCTCCGGCCGGCTCTCGCCTCACAACCAGGCGGCGGCCTTCACCGCGCTGTCGCTGGTGCAGAGGCACTCAGGACACCCCGTGCAGGCGGTCGAGTCGGCCGAGTTCGCCCTGCAGATCCTGCTCCAGTGCCCCGAGACCGTCAGTGCCTTCCACCTCGACGTCACTCGCGAGTGCCAGATCCTCGCCCTGATCTCGGCCGTCGACCTGGCCGGTGCCGAGCAAGCGATCCAGGCCTACTCCTCGGGCATCTTCGGCCACGCCGGCAGCGGACGGATGACCACGGCGCTGCGGGGGCTGCTCGAGCTCTTCCGCGGCGACGTCCAGCAGGCCCTGGTCAACGCCCGCCTCTGCCTGGCGGGGCTTCGACGTCACGACCCGCACCAGATCCGCGGATGGGTCGAAGGCATGCTCGCCCAGATCCTCGTCCAGGTCGAGCGCCCGGACGAGGCCCGCGAGATGCTCGAGATCTCGACGAGCCACCCGGCGGACCGGGTCCAGCACGACCTCGAGCGGCGGATCACGCAGGCGTGCGCCCACGACGCGCTCGCCGAGCCCGAGGAGGCCCTGGTCATCCTCGCCGGGGTGATGGACGAGGCCCGCGAGCGCGGTCTGCGCCTCTCCGAGATCGACGCTGCGGTCCTCAGCGTGCAGATCGGAGGCCCGCCCCACCTGCCCATGCTGCTGCAGGCCGTCGACGGGCTCGTCGACCCGTCGGGCACTCCGGCGATCTGGCAGCGCTTCGCGTGGGCAGCGCGTGACTACGACATCCCAGCCCTGGCAAAGCTTGCCGACGACCTGCACGAGCGTGGTGCCCACCTGTTCGCTGCCGAGGTCGCGCAGTACGTGCTCGACATGGCTCGCCGCAAGACCGATCTCGATGCTGACACCCGGTCCCACCTCCAGCAGCTGGCCGATCCCATGTCGCACCGCCACGTCGACCGGACCTGAGCAGGTGGGTGACGGGGACCCAACATCTGCCCTAGCCTTCTGGCCGGGGCTGATGAGACGGGAACGGGGCTCGCCGTGAATGCACACCAGGCCGCTCGTCGGTGGCCCCCCGCCTTCTCCGACGATGTCGTCGACGCGGCCCGTGCGCTGCTCGAGCGGCGCGGCGTGCTGCTGATCGTCGGTGCCCCGGGGTCGAACCGGCACCGCCTCGGCCGTGCCGTGGCGGAGACCGCCGACGGCGTGGTGTGGCAGCACGCCTGCCGTCACGACGACGGCGAGCGGGCCGGTCGCACCGTCGCTCGCCTGCTCGCGGCGCTCGGGGGCGATCCGTCGACGCCACCCGAGCAGGTCGCCTCGACGCTCGCCGAGCTCGTCCGCGCCCAGGAGGGGCCATGCCCCGTCCTGCTGCTGGGCGATGCGGGATTCGCCGACGAGGAGAGCATCGACGTCCTGGCCGACCTTGCCGTCGCCCGCGACCTGTTGATCGTGCTCGCCGTGACACCTGAGGCCGTGGCGGCCGTCCCGCGCCTCGCGGCGATGTCCGAGCGGGTCGACCTCGATCCCCTCGACCGGACGACGATCGAGCGTCTGCTCCGGGCGCGACTCGGCGCGATCCCGCACGACGTGCTCGTCGGCTTCGTGGAGGAACGCTCCCAAGGGTCCTACGGCAGCCTCTGCGACATCGGTGACCTGCTCGACGAGGCCGGTGCACTCGTCCGCGCCGAGGGGGTGGTCATGGTCGACCCCGAGCGCCTCGAGGCCTTCCGGCTGGCACTGCCGCACCGGCGGCGGCCGCTCTCGGCCGAGCGACTCGGAGGGCGTCCCGAGACGGTGACGCTCGTCGACCTGGTCGCGCTCATCGGCGAGGTCGACGCGACGGAGGCCTCCGCCTGCCTCGACCCTGCCGTCATCGCGTTCGCCGTGCGCCACGGCGCCCTGCGCCGACGTGACGGCGTCCTCACGATGCTCGACGCCCTGGAGGCCGAGGCTGTGGTGGCCGCGATGTCAGCCGCCCGCATGTCAGAGCTGTGGCACGCGTACGCCGACCGGCTGGAGATCTCGATCCACCGGCCCGAGAGCGTGATCCGGACGGTCCGTTGGTGCTCGGCGAGCGGCGTGAGCGTGGGTCCCCGGCTGGCGCGACTGGCAGCGCGCGAGGCCAATCGACGGGGTCTGTACCGCCGCACGGTGGAGTTCACGGCGCCCGGCCGGACGACGGCGGACCCGCTGACGACGCAGCAGGAGCGCGCCCACGCCCTCATCCAGGTGGGCGACCTGGACGGTCTTCGCGCCCTGCTCGCCACCCTGGACCCCGCGCAGGTGCCCGAGGACGAGCTGCTGCACCTGATGCGCTGGGCGACCCGGATCGTGACCGAGGAGGAGCGACAGCTGCTGCGGGAGCGCGCCGTCGGGCCGCACCACGACGCACCGACCCGGCGCCGCCGGACGATCGTGGTCGAGCTCGCCGAGCTCTACACGGACGCCTTCTCCGAGACGAGCCCCGAGATGATCAGGACGGTGCGCTCGCGGACCCTGTCGGGCGACCTCTCCCCCGTCAACGAGGCGCTGGCCCATGCCGTGCTCGCCGCCTTGCTGCGCCATGCCGGCCGGCTCGCCGAGGCCGTGCACTCAGGACGCATCGCCGTGGCGATGCTGGAGTCTCCCGAGATCGACGCGAGCGCTGCCCTCATCGACCCCGTCCGCGAGATCCTGTTCATGGCGCACCTGTCGGCCATGCAGCTCGACGACGGCCAGGACCTCCTCGACCGCTATCAGGCCCACTGCGTCCGCTACGGGCTGGGCGGACGACTCGGGCTCCTCATGGCCGGCCTCCTGGCCCTGATGCGCGGCCGCCCCGACATGGCGCTGGCCAATGCCCAGCTCTTCCTGACCCGGTCCGCCGAGAGCGACGCCCTGCGGTTCCGCGGCTGGGTCGAGGCCGTCGCGGCCCACGTGCTCGCCGTCCTCGGGCGCCACGAGGAGGCATCGGCGCTGCTCGCCTCGTCCGAGGCGCATCCGGTGCACCAGCGACGGCAGAACGACCTCGACCGGCGCCTGGCGCAGGCCCTGGCCCACGACGCACTGGCAGATCCCGAGCGGGCGCTCGAGATCCTCGAGGACCTCGCCGACGAGGCGCACCAGCACGGCCTGCTCACGATCGAGGTGGACGCCCTCGGCGTGGCCGTGCTGATCGACGGGCCCCGGATCGGGCCACGTCTGCTCGCCGCAGTCGACGACGTCGTCGACCCGACGGGCACGCCGGCGGTGTGGCAGGCGTTCGCCCGCGCAGTCGTCGCCTACGACTTCGCCGCGTTGTCGGAGCTGGCTCACCGGCTCGCCGCGGAGGGCCATCCGCGCTTCGCCGGCCGGGTGGCCCAGTTCGCACTCGACGCAGGGCGCCGCGCCACGGACCTCGACGACGCCGCCCGGGCGTCACTGACCGAGCTGGCTCCCTAGATCGAGCCGGCGATCGTGCCGACGAGCGAGAACAGCGCGACGACGATCGAGATCGGCACCAGCCAGAGCGCCGCCACCGTGAGCGTGACGCTCGTGCCGATCTTGGGCGGGCCGAAGTACTTCGCCCGCGGCAGGTCTCCGACGCCCTCGATCCAGCGGCCAGTCATCGTGGCGCCCTTCCAGACCCCCCGGAGCCGGGTGAGCAGGCGCCACCCCTCGCCACCGGCGATCTGCGACAGCGCCCCGCGGGTCTCCTCGACCTTGTCGGTGAGGCTGATCATGATCGCGAGCTCGGTCGCCAGCTGATCAGGCTCCCGGACGGCGGCGAGGACCCGTGCCCGCCGCGCCCAGAAGGCGACCGACACGGCCAGCATGACGATCCCGAAGGCCAGGATGACGAACGCCACGGCGCCGTCGGCCAGGACCCCCAGCACCAGCGTCATCAGCACGAACGGGACGGGCAGCGACCCGACGACCGCGGTCGGGATGCGCATCAGCCGCACCGCCACGGAGATCATCTGGGCGGCCCTCGCCGCGACCTCGGTCGACTGTCCGTCGACCCGCGACGCGAACCCACCCGCTGCGGCGTTGGCCTGTGACCCCATGCCGCGGACCCGTCTGAACATCATGTCTTCATCGTACGGACCACCGACTCCTCTCGGGCGCACCGATCAGGCACGGTCGACGGTCAGGGCGAGGTGGGCAGCACCTTCAGGTCACGGAGCGCGGCCTCGACCCGCGCGTCGAGGAACGGAGCGAGGGTGCGGACGTAGGTGCTGGTCAGGTGGGTCTGGTCGCGATAGACCGAGACGCCTCCGATGACCGACGGGCACCGGGTGTCGGTGCAGTAGTAGTCGGTCATGTCGAGGAGGGTCGCCCGGTCGCTCATGGCGACCGCCTCCGCGTTGCCGTCGAAGCGGCGCAGCCCGTAGGCCCGGGTCGTGCCGCACCGCTGCGGGTCGCTGACGCCGTAGCGCTCGACGCACTGCGCGTTGTTGTCGGTGCTGCGCGGGTTGTCGACGATCGCCACGACCGGCGCGTCGGTCTGCTGCCAGGCGTCGACCAGGCCCTTCACGATCGTCTCGTCACGGTCGAGCCCCTCGGGCCTGTCGGTGATGCCGAGGCTCGTCGCATGGGTCGCCAGGACGGCGTCGTAGGTGTCGGTGGTGGTGCGCAGGTGGTCGGCCAGGTTGGCCTGCCAGGCGCGGCAGCTCGACTCCTGCACGTCACCGTCGAGGTCGATCGTGGCCGTCGTCCAGTAGCAGCCGGCGTGACCGGCGACGTCGATGCGCCAGTTGTTCTTCTTGGCGATGTACTTGTAGGCCTCGAGCAGCGCCGCGGTGTGCGAGTCACCGACGGCGAACAGGTGCAGGTCGAAGCCGCTCTTGGGCCCGAACGTGCAGATGTTGAGCTTCTCGACGCCATGGGTGGCCCAGCAGTCGTTGAAGCTCGGATCGTCCTCGGCGGCCATGGCCGGGTCGACGACCGTGAGCGGCTCGAGCTCGGGATCACCGCAGCCGGTGGCGTCGGCATCGATCGCCGCGGCGCCCAGGCACGGCGGCAGCTCGTCGAGGACCGCGGCCGCCGCCCGGATCTCGTCCTGGCGCTCGCCCTCGACGTAGGCCCGCCCGGAGTAGGCGACGACGAGCACGGGGATCATCGCGACCAGGACGCCGCCCAGCACGTGCGACGAGCGCAGCCGCGGGATCGACCAGAAGCGGACGGGCTCCTCGAAGCAGGTCGTCGACAGCCACGAGAGCACCAGTGCACCGACGAGGATGAGGATCTTCTCGACGCCCGTGAGCGGGTGGAGCGTGATGATCGGGACCATGACGATCAGCGGCCAGTGCCACAGGTAGAGCGAGTAGGAGATGCGACCGAGCACCGCGACCGGTGCCAGCTGGCCGACCCCCGTCATGAACGTCGGGGCACCCCAGCGCAGGATGACGGCCGTGCCGACGACGGGGAGCACCGCGGCCCATCCGGGGAACTCGGTGCTGCCGTCGATGACGAACATCGAGGTGAGGATCGTGACCGTGGCCACGGCCGTCGCGATGCCGACCACCAGGCGTCCGCGGCGGGTCAGCGTCACGAGCAGCGGGGGCGCGAACGCCGCGACGCCGCCGAGGCCGAACTCCCACGCCCGCGTGAGCGTCGAGAAGTAGGCGGTGCCCGGGCTCGCCGAGCTCAGGTGGAGCGAGTAGACGAACGACGCGGCGGTGACGACCACGAGGACGCCGAAGATCGCGCGGTACTTGTCGAGGACGAACGTGCGCGCCACGAGGATGGCGACCATGATCACCACCGGCAGCCCGACGTAGAACTGCTCCTCGACCGAGAGGCTCCAGAAGTGCTGGGACGCCGACGGCAGGTTGTCGGCGCCGAGATAGTCGACCGAGTCGCCGGCGAGCTTCCAGTTCTGGACGTAGAGCGCTGACGCGATGATCTCGGAGAAGAATCGCTCCTGCAGGCTCCGCGGCACCGCCACCAGCACGGTGACGGCGGTGACGAGCAGCACCAGCAACGACGCCGGCAGGAGCCGCCGCGCGCGGGCCGCCCAGAAGCGACGGAGCCCGATCGCACCGGTGCGGTCCACCTCGCGCGCCAGGTGGTCGGTGATGAGGAAGCCGCTGATGACGAAGAAGACGTCGACGCCGACGAAGCCGCCCGGGAGGAAGTCGGGCCAGAGGTGGTAGACCACGACCGACGCCACCGCGAGCGCGCGCAGTGCCTGGATGTCTGCCCGGAGGACGTGGCCACCGATCATGCGTCGGTTCGACCGGTGCTGTGCCACCGCGCCATTTTACGTGCCGGTCCCATGACATCGCCCGGCGACATGCGCCCTAGGCTGCATCCCGTGGCCATCGTCCTGTCTCTCGTCTCGGCGTTGGCCTACGGCGTGTCCGACTTCTTGGGCGGGATCTTCGCCAGACGGGCGTCCGCGTGGCAGATCGCGGTCGTCGGTCAGTCGTCCTCCACGGCGTTCAGCCTGCTCGCCGCGATCGTGGTCGGCGGGTCCCCGACCGGGCGCGACCTGGTGTTCGGGGCGCTCGCCGGACTCGGCGGTGGATTCGGTGCCGCGTTCCTCTACCGAGGCCTCTCCAGCGCCCGGATGGGGGTCGTCGCACCGATCTCGGCGATCGGGACCGCGCTCATCCCGGTCGCGGTCGGCCTCGTCACCGGCGACCGGCCGTCCGAGACCACGCTGATCGGCCTGGTGCTCGCCTTCCCGGCCATCGCCCTGATCTCCCGGGTGGTCGACGACAACCCTGCGCATCGCGGTGGCGTCGTCGACGGCGTACTGGCGGGCCTGGGGTTCGGGCTGCTGTTCGTCTTCCTCGGCCAGATCGGCGACGATGCGGGGCTGCTGCCTCTCGCGCTGTCGCAGCTGACCTCGATCCTCAGCGTCATCATCACGGCGCTGCTGCTACGTCAGGCGTGGGTGCCCCGCGACCGAGCCGCCTGGGGTGCGGTCGTCATGGGGCCGCTGGGCGCGCTGGCGCAGGGCGCGTTCCTCTATGCCACGCACCACGGCCTGCTCTCGGTCGTCTCGGTGATCTCGTCGCTCTACCCCGCCAGCACGGTGCTGCTGGCCGCCGTCGTGCTGCGCGAGAAGATCCACCGCTGGCAGGGCGTCGGTCTCGTCTTCGCCGCCCTGGCCGTCGGGCTCGTGGCCGCCGGCTGACACCACCACGGTCTCGGACCAGCCCAGCGGGACCTACTTGAGGAACTTGCTCGTCGTCCGGTCCTTCAGCGGCTTGCCGCCGGTCTGGCACGTCGGGCAGTACTGCAGCGACGACTGGGCGTACGTCACCTCGAGCACCGTGTCGCCGCAGACCGGGCACGCCTCGCCGGCCCGACCGTGGACCCGCATGCGGGTCCGCTTGTCGTCCTTGAGGTCCTCCGCAGGCTTGCCGCGGGCCTCCTCGACAGCCTCACGCAGGACGTCCTGGACCGCGGCCTCGAGCCGGTCGACCTCGTCGTCCTTGAGCGACTCGGCGATCGCGAACGGCGACAGCCGTGCCGCGTGCAGGATCTCGTCGCTGTAGGCGTTGCCGACCCCGGCGATGATCTTCTGGTCGCGCAGCAGGCGCTTGACCTGCATGCGGCGGTCGAGCAGCGGACGCAGCTCGAAGCCCTCCGCGAGCGGGTCCGGCCCGAGCGCCGCGATGCCCGGGACCTCGCTGGGGTCGTTGACGACGTACATCGCCAGGCCCTTGCGCGTGCCGGCCTCGGTCACGTCGAAGCCGACGCTGGGCCCGTCGCCGCGGTCGAGCCGCACCCGGGCCGCGATCGCGCTGGCACCGAGCTTGAGCCGGGTCTCGGGGAGCCGGTCCGACCACCGCAGCCACCCGGCCTTGGCCAGGTGCACCACCACGTGGATGCCGCTGACGTCGATGTCGATGAACTTGCCGTGCCGGGTCACTCCCGTGACCTCGAGGCCCTGGAGCGCCGAGACCGGCGGGGCGTAGGTCTTCAGGACCGAGAACGACGCGAGCTCGACTCCCGCCACGACCGCCCCGGTCAGCTCGCGGTCGAGGAGCTCGACCAGCGCATTGACCTCGGGCAGCTCGGGCATGGGTCAATCATCGTGCTTGGCGAAGAAATTCTCCATGGCCGGCCAGGTCGTGCGTCGCGCGGCACGACCGGTCAGCACCCCGAGGTGGCCTCCGGGCGCCTGCACGAGCTGCGCGTCGGGCGATCCCGTCACGAGGTCGAGCAGGTGCTGGACGGCCGCAGTGGGCGCCAGCGTGTCGCCCAGCCCGGCGACGACCAGGACCGGGACGTCGATCTTGGCGAGCTCGACGACCCGTCCGGCGAGCTCCATCGTGCCGGTCGCGAACTCGTTGGTGCGCATGACGACGTGGTAGAGCTGCCCGAACGTCCGGCCCGGGTAGGCGTACATCTGGCCCATGAACTCGTCGACCGCCTCGAGCTGCGCGAGGAAGTCGCGGTCGTCGGCGTGGGTCAGCATCGCGACGGGCTTGGTGAGGTACTTGTCGAGGCTCGAGACCTGGAAGCCCAGGCGGGTCAACGGCGCCGGGATGCCGCCCATCGCGCGATAGGCCGGTCCGACCAGCGGGCCGGCGACGCGGTCGAGGGGACGGGCCAGGGCGAACAGCGGCACCTGCCGCAGGTCGAACGGGCTCGCGACGGCGGTGGCAGAGGCCAGCGGCAGCTCGGGGTGGGCCGCGGCGGTGAACATCGTGAAGATGCCGCCCAGGCTCCAACCCGCCAGGTGGACCGCGTCGACCCCGGCGTGCTCGGCCGTGGCCTCGACCGCTGACGGGACGACCGAGTCCACCCAGTGCTCGATGCCCAGGCCGCGGTGGGCGAAGTTCACGGGCCCGTAGTCGGCGAGATAGACCGGCCGACCCTGCTGGACGAAGTACTCGATCAGGCTGCACCCGCGCCGCAGGTCGAACGCGATCGCCGGGGCCGCGAGAGGCGGCACCAGCAGGACGGGACGACCGCGCACCGGGATGCCCGGCACCGCGTTGTAGCGGTAGAGCGTGAACGACGCCCGCCGGTCGACGATGTCGCGCGGCATCCGCCGCAGGTCGGCGATCGGCTTGCGCTGGATCTTGTCGGACAGGTTGGTGCGGGCCGCCCCGAGCTTGCGAGGGAGCCCGACGATCGGGAGTGCCACCCGTCGAGTGTCCCAGAGGCGGGTCGGGCCCGCCGCGTCATCCTCCTGCGGCGGACTCCCGGTGACGGTCGAGCCACCGCATCACGGGGGTCGCCGTGACGCCGTGGAGCACGACCGACACGGCGATCACGAACCCGACCGTCGACCAGATGGTGTCGGCCCCGACGAACGTCTCCTGCCCGGTCGCGTAGGCCAGGTAGAAGATCGAGCCGATGCCGCGGATGCCGAAGAAGGCGGTCGCGAGCCGCTCGCGCGGCCCCAGGTGCACGTCACCGACGCGGTCACGCGGACGACTGCCGATGCGCAGCGCGATCCACGCCGTCACCGGACGGACGACCAGCAGCAGCACGAGCCCGAGCGCCGCGCCGCGCCAGCTGAGCGAGTCGAGCAGCCCCCCGGAGATCGCGACGCCGAGCAGCAGCAGGACCACGAGCGTCAGCAGCCGCTCGAGCCGCTCGATGACCTGGTGCATCAGCGCGTGGTAGTCCGCGCTCCGCTCCATCGAGCGCAGCGTCATGGCACAGGCGAACACCGCGAGGAAGCCGTAGCCATGGACGACCTCGGCCGCGCCGTACGAGAGCAGCACCGCGGCGATCGCCAGCAGCGGCTCACCCGTCTCGGCGGTCCGGACCGACGGCCTCCGTGAGTGGAAGGCGCCGCGCGCGAGCCCCCAGCCGACGAGGATGCCGGTGCCAGCGCCGACCACCGTCATGCCGATGACGTCCCACGCGAACCACGTCACCCCGTAGTCGGCGACCGAGCTCGCGCCGACGACCAGGATCGCCAGGTGCACGAACGGGAAGGCCAGCGCGTCGTTGAGACCTGCCTCCGACGTCAGCGCGAACCGCACCTCGTCGCCCTCGTCGATCTCGGCCTCGTCCTCCGCGTCGGTCGTGGGGCCCTCGACCTGGACGTCCGACGCGAGCACCGGGTCGGTCGGGGCGAGTGCAGCGCCGAGCAGGATCGCCGAGGCCGGCGCCAGGCCCAGCACCCACCACCCCAGCCAGGCCGTCGCCGCGATCGACAGCGGCATCGCGATGGCGAGCAGGCGCCACGTCGTCCCCCACCGCCGCCACGATGCCCACGACCGCAGGCTGAGCGGACGGTCGAGCGCGAGCCCCACGCCCATCAGCGAGATGATCACCGTGAACTCCGTGAGGTGCTCGATCACCGCGCGGTCGTCCGTGGGCGTCAGGCGCACGGCGTCCGGCAGCGGCAGGAGACCCACGAGGACACCGAACCCGAGCAGCACGACCGGGGCCGAGAGGGCCGCGGTCCGCAGCGCGTACGGCAGGATCACCGCGAGGAGGAGCGCCAGCCCCGTCAGCAGGTAGACGGCGTCGGCGCCGAACAGGTGATCCACCTGTCCTGACTACCCGATGCGTGGTGGCTCAACCCGTGAAGGTCAGCCAGAGCAGCGAGACGTTGAGCACGACGACGATCGCCGCGACGACCCAGGCGGCCACCGTGGTGCCGCGCCGGTTGACGTGCTCGCCCATGACGTCGGGGCGCGAGGTCAGGACGACCAGCGGGACCAGCGCGAAGGGGATGCCGATCGACAGGACCACCTGCGACACCACCAGTGCCCGGCTGGGCTCGGCTCCGAGCCCGAGGACGACGAGCGCCGGGATCAACGTGACGACGCGGCGGAGCAGGATCGGGAGGCGTACGCCGAGCAGCCCCTGCATCACCTCGGCGCCCGCGGCGCTGCCGACCGACGTCGACGCAAGGCCCGAGCCGAGCAGCGCGACCGCGAACAACAGGGCGACACCGGCGCCGAGCTCGGAGGTCACGACCTCGTGGACGCCCTCGAGCGTGTCGGTGCCGGGCAGACCCTCCAGGCTCGTCGCGGCCACGACCAGCAGCGAGAGGTTGAGCACGCCGGCGAGGATCAGCGCCAGCACCACGTCCGTGCGGGTCGCGGCCAGCAGCTGCCGGACCGTGTGACCGTCACCGCGTGACCCGAGCCGTGACGTGGTGAGGCTCGAGTGGAGATAGATGACGTGGGGCATGACCGTGGCCCCGATGATGCCCGAGGCCAGCAGCACGCTCTCGGACCCCTCGAAGGTGGGGATCAGACCCTGTGCGAGTGGCCCGGCGGACGGCGGGTCGATGAACAGGCCGGCCATGAAGCCGACCGCGATCAGCAGCAGGAAGCCCATGATGACCCGCTCGAGGGCGCTCTGGCCCCGCAGGTCGCCGATGCGCAGGATGAGCATCGCCACCGCCGCCGTGATGACCGCGCCGACCATCAGGGGCAGGTCGAAGAGCAGGTTGAGGGCGATCGCACCGCCGACCACCTCGGCGAGGTCCGTCGCCACCGCGATGCCCTCGGCCTGCAGCCAGTAGGCGATGCGCGGGCCCCGGGGGAGCTTCTGCCCCATGTGACCGGCCAGCGACGTGCCGGTGACCATGCCGAGCTTGGCCGAGAGGTACTGCACCAGGACTGCCATGACGTTGGCCATCACCACGACCCACACCAGCGTGTAGCCGAACTCGGACCCGGCCGTCACGTTGGTCGCGACGTTGCCCGGGTCGACGTAGGCCACCGCGGCGATGAACGCCGGGCCCAGCAGGCCGATCCGCGGCAGACGATCCTTCACGAGCATGCGCACCAGCATCCCGCATGGGCTGCACGCCACGTACGCCCGGCCACGCGTGGACGACGCGCCCGGCCGACGAGGTCGTGCACTAGCGTGATGTGCATGGCTGTCGCAATTCGTCCCAAGCTCGTCGAGAACTCCCAGCAGTTCCTGCACCCCGGCGAGACCGTCGAGGCGGTCATGGTCGGCCAGCGCATCAGCGGGTGGTGGGGGCTTCTCACCTATCTCTGGGTGTTCTGGAACCGGTTCGAGGCCGTCATCGTCACCCAGCACCGCATCCTGGTGCTCGACACGGGCCGATGGACGATGGGGACGCCCCGATCGGTGCTGCGCGAGCTGCCGCGCGCGACGCGCATCGGACCGGCGAGCGGTCTGTGGTGGAAGTGCCTGTCGCTCGGCGACAAGCTCTACATCCACCGCCGGTTCCACAAGGACGTCGCCGCCGCGGACGCCGCGCTGCCCCCAGGGCAGGTCCGTCAGGCACCGCCGCCTCCGGTCGGAGCACCGCCTCCGCCGCCTCCCGGGGCCTAGACGACGAACGGCGCCAGCTCCGGTGCGTGACCGGGAGTGGCGCCGTCGTGGATCGTGCGGGTCCTAAGAGGAGGAGTAGACGCGGGTCGAGCCGCCGCTTCCGCCGCTGCGACGGCGTCCGCCGCCACCGCCCCGGTTGCCGCCGGAGCCCTGCGGGCGTCCGCCGCCGTTGCCGCGGAAGCCACCCTGCGGGCGACCTCCACCACGGTTGCCGCCGCCACCGGAGCCACCGCGGCCACCGCCACCGTTGCCGCCGGAGCGGGCGCCCTGACGGACGGTCGATGCGTGCGGGGCCTCGGTGCCGGCACCCGACAGGGCGTCGACCGTCATCGGCGACGGCGCGGTGCGCGCGTCGTGGTGGCGAGCCGTGACGCCAGCCTTGTTCTGCAGCTGGATGACGTCGCGGAGAGCCTCGGGCGTCGTCATCGTGACGACGGCTCCGGACTCACCGGCGCGCGCCGTCCGGCCCGAGCGGTGCTGGTAGGCCTTGTGCTCGGCGGGCGCGTCGTAGTGCACGACCAGGCCGATGCCGTCGACGTGGATGCCGCGGGCGGCGACGTCGGTGGCGACGATGACGCTGGCCTTGCCGCTGCTGAACGCCTCGAGGTTGCGCTCGCGGTGACGCTGCGACAGGTCACCGTGCATGTCGACGGCCTCGATGCCGTTCTGCGTGAGCTGCTTCGCCAGGCGCATGGCTCCGCGGCGCGTGCGGGTGAAGACGATGCTGCGCGGATTTGCGCGGAGCAGGTCGAACGCGGCCTTGGACTTCTCGGTCGCGGCGCTGACCAGGACGTGGTGCTCCATCGTCTCGACCGCGCTCTCGCCGGAGTCGAGCTCGTGCAGCACGTGCTGCGGCAGGTGACGCTTGACGAGCTTGTTGACGTCGCCGTCGAGCGTGGCCGACAGCAGGAGCCGCTGGCTGCGCTCGTTGGTGCGACCGAGGATCGCGTCGATCGGCTTGTAGAAGCCGAGGTCGCACAGGTGGTCGGCCTCGTCGAGGACCGTGATCTCGATGTCGTCGAGCGTCATGCAGCGACGGTCGAGCAGGTCGGTCAGACGACCCGGGGTGGCGATGACGATGTCGACGCCGTTCTTGAGCGTGTTGATCTGCTTGTTGATCGGCACGCCGCCGTAGACGGTCGTGAGGCGCAGGCCCATCTTCTGGGCGAGCGGCTCCATCGCGGTGCGGACCTGGGTGGCCAGCTCGCGGGTGGGCAGCAGGATCAGGCCGCGCGGGGCCTTGGGACGGCTGGTGCGACCGGCCAGGCGGACGAGGACCGGGAGGCCGAAGGCCAGGGTCTTGCCGGAACCCGTGCGGGCACGGCCCAGCACGTTCTTGCCGGCGAGGGCGTCGGGGATGACCGCCAGCTGCACCGGGCTGGGGTTGACGATGTCCTGACGCGCGAGCGTCGAGACGAGCGACTGGGGAAGGGAAAGGGTGGAGAAGGTGGGCAGCACAGGGCTGCCGGCAGGCTGATTCAAGGAACTCACAGACGTTTCGGGACGGTGCCCGCAAATATTTCGCGCCACCGGATCGGCAGCGCTACTTCGTCGGGCCGGAACAGCGCAGAATTGCGCGTTCACGTGTTCACATACTAGCAGTCGGTTGGCGGGATCAACGATTCCGACCGGTGTGACGGGCCTCTCAGGCCAGCAGGTCGGCGTAGTCCTGGTGCTTCTCGACGAAGCGGGCGACGTACGGGCAGACGGCCTTGATCTTCTTGCCACGCACCCGGATGTCGTCGAGAGCACCCGCGACGAGCTGGGACGCCAGCCCCTGCCCCTCGAACTGCTCGAAGACCACCGTGTGCGGGAAGACGACGACGTCGCCGTCACCCTCCTTGGCCTCGGTGAAGCCGGCGAGGATCCCGTCGACGAGGATCTCGTAGCGCTGCTCGTCGGTGTTGTGCACGACCTTGTTCGTCATGATGGGGTCAACGCTCAGACGAGCGCAGCGATTCCCACGACGCCGACGGCGATGCCGAGCACCATGGAGATCGTCACGAGGACGAGGTGGACCGTCAGGAACGTCGTCGCCCTGCCCGCCTCGTCGCGAGCACGGGGGTCCTTGACGACGCGGCGCAGGAACTGCGGCCAGATGACGAGGTTCCAGAGCCCGGCCACGATCAGCAGGACGGCGACAGCCACGGGGAGATCCATGTCCCGGATTCTTCCAGCCCCACACCGCCTCAGGCGGGGGTGGGCCCGACGAGACGCTCCCGGGTGGACTTCCAGGGCTTGTCCCAGCTGACGTCGGACGGTCGCAGCGGCTCGCCGCACTCGCTGCAGGTGTCGGCGGACGTCGTCTCCTGGCCGCACACCTCGTGGATCACGGCCATGTGCGAGCCACCGACCGGCATCGGGGTGTGCTTCTCGGCCCAGATCGAGACGGCATGCATGATCGGCAGCAGGTCCGCCCCGGCCTCGGTCGCGACGTACTCGCTGCGGGTGCGGCGCTCGTCGCGATAGTCGACCTTGCGGAGCAGCGCCTCCTCCACCAGCAGACGGAGCCGGCGGCTGAGCACGGCGTCCGAGATGCCGATGCTGTCGCGGATCTGCTCGAACCGGGTCCGGCCGTGCAGCACCTCGCGCATGATCAGCATGATCCACGGGTCGCCCAGCACGTCGAGGCCCCGGCGGACGGGGCAGAGCTCCTCGGACCAGTCCGATCGCAACGGCATCATGCACCTCTTGTGTCTCGAGATCGTGCTTGCTCCAGGAAAGCCAGTGCCAGTATGGTCGAGCCTGCCGCTCTTTTCAAGAAAGTCAGATCATGACCCGCACCCGGATCCACCCCGCGTGGTTCGTCGCCGTCACGGCGTTCGTCGCGCTCGTCGGTGCGGCCGGCTTCCGGGCCGCACCCGGCGCCCTGATGGTGCCGCTGCACGACGAGTTCGGCTGGTCGACCAGCGTCATGTCCCTGGCGGTCAGCATCAACCTGCTGCTCTACGGCCTCACCGCCCCGTTCGCCGCCGCCCTGATGGACACCTTCGGGATCAGGCGCGTGACGACCGTTGCCCTGCTCATGGTGTCGCTCGGCAGCGGGCTCACCGTTTTCATGACCGAGTCGTTCCAGCTGCTCATCACCTGGGGCGTGCTGATCGGCCTCGGCACCGGGTCGATGGCGATGGTGTTCGCGGCGACGATCGCCAACCGGTGGTTCGTCGAGCGCCGCGGACTTGTCATGGGCATCCTGACCGCCGGTGGCGCGACCGGCCAGCTCGTCTTCCTCCCGATCGTCGCGGCCCTGGCCGAGTCGGTCGGCTGGCGCACCGCCTCGCTCGTGATCGCCGGGGCCGCACTGCTCGTGGTGCCGCTCGTCATCCGCTTCATCGGCGACTTCCCGGAGGACCGCGGCCTCACGCCGTACGGCGCCGACGACGACTGGGAGGCACCCGTCCGCGAGACCGGCGGCTCGGCCCGCCGCGCGATCGACGGCCTGCGGCGCGCCACCCACGTGCCGGCGTTCTGGGCGCTCGCGGCCGCGTTCGCGATCTGCGGAGCGACGACCAACGGCCTCGTCGGCATCCACTTCATTCCATCGGCCCACGACCACGGCATGGACCAGACGACCGCGGCCGGCCTGCTCGCCGTCGTCGGCGTCTTCGACATCGTCGGCACGATCGCCTCCGGCTGGTTCACCGACCGCTACGACCCGCGCCTGCTGCTGGCCGGCTACTACGCGTTCCGCGGCGTCGGGCTCGTGCTGCTGCCGACGCTGCTGGCGTCGAGCGTCAAGCCCAGCATCGTGGCGTTCGTCGTCATCTACGGGCTCGACTGGGTCGCCACGGTGCCCCCGACCGTCGCGCTGTGTCGCGAGATCTTCGGCGACGACGGCACGATCGTCTTCGGCTGGGTCTTCGCGTCCCACCAGATCGGCGCCGCCGCCGCGGCCTTCGCCGCCGGGGTCATCCGTGACCAGACCGGCAGCTACTCGCTCGCGTGGTTCGGCGGCGCCGGACTGTGCGCCGTTGCCGCGGTGCTGTCGTGGGTGGTCGGGTCGTCGGCCAAGCGTCAGACGCGTCGCGAGTCCGTTCCCCTGCCGATGTAGCGGTGCCCCTCGGACTGCGCCGCGAACCGTCCGTCAGCGTGAGGCGAGTGCAGCCAGGCCCGACGTGAACAGCGCGAGACCGTCGGTGCCGGAGCCCGTGAGGTCCTCGACGGCGTGCTCGGGGTGCGGCATGAGCCCCACGACATTGCCGCGCTCGTTGGTGATGCCGGCGATGTCGCGCAGCGAGCCGTTGGGGTTGACGTCGACGTAGCGGAAGACGACCTGGCCCTCACCCTCGAGGCGGTCGAGGGTGTCCTCGTCGGCGACGAAGCCCCCCTCACCGTTCTTGAGCGGGACGACGATCTCCTGGCCGGCCGAGAGGTCGGACGTCCAGGCCGTCGATGCGTTCTCGACGCGCAGGGTCTGGTCGCGGCAGATGAACGTGCGATGGTCGTTGCGGATCAACGCACCCGGCAGCAGGTGCGACTCGCACAGGATCTGGAACCCGTTGCAGATGCCCAGCACGGGCATGCCGCCCTGCGCCGCCGCGACGACCTCGGTCATGACCGGCGCGAAGCGGGCGATCGCACCGCAGCGCAGGTAGTCGCCGTAGGAGAAGCCCCCCGGCAGGATGACGGCGTCGACGCCCTGCAGGTCGTGGTCACCGTGCCAGAGGGCCACGGCCTCGCCACCGGCGAGCCGGACGGCGCGCTGCGCGTCGGTGTCGTCGAGCGATCCCGGGAAGGTGACGACGCCGACCTTCACTCGGCGGCCTCGACCCGGACGGCGTAGTCCTCGATCACGGGGTTCGAGAGCAGCGTCTCGGCCATCTGGTGGATCTCGGCGAGGGTGGCCTCGTCGGCCTCCGCCACCTCGAGCTCGAAGCGCTTGCCCTGACGGACGTCGCTGACGGCGGTGAAGCCGAGCCGCGGGAGGGCGCCGTGGACGGCCTTGCCCTGGGGGTCGAGGATCTCGGGTTTGGGCATGACATCGACGATGACGCGGGCCACGGACGCTCCTTGAGTGGTCGGTGGTGCCAGTGTATCGGCGGCACGAGCCTGGCCGAACAGACCACCTGCCCGGGCGACCCCTGCCTGCCGACGGCGCAGAGCCCGACCGCAACAAGACCGCCCTGGGACAACGACACTGGCGCCCCTCCCCGAGGGGAGAGGCGCCAGCAGCACGACTAGGACAGCTCGCGCTTGAGGATCTTGCCCGTGGACGTCATGGGCAGCTCGTCGAGGAACTGCACGACGCGGGGGTACTTGTAGGCAGCGAACTGCTCCTTGCCCCAGGCCACCAGGTCGGCCTCCGAGACGTCGTCGAAGTCCTTGTTCTTGACCACGACGGCCTTGATCTCCTCGCCGTGCTGGTCGTTGGGGACGCCGATGACCGCCACCAGCGAGACCGCGGGGTGCTCCATCAGCACCTCCTCGAGCTCACGCGGATAGACGTTGTAGCCACCGCGGATGATCATGTCCTTGGACCGGTCGACGATGAAGTAGAAGCCGTCGTCGTCCTTCTTGGCCAGGTCGCCGGAGCGGAACCAGCCGTCCTTGATCGCCTCGGCCGTGGCCTCGGGGCGGTCGTAGTAGCCCTTCATGACGTTGTGACCCTTGATCGCGATCTCGCCGACCGCGTCGGGGCCGGGCTCGATGTCGGACCAGTCGTCATTGATGAGCTTCATCTCGACGCCGGGGATCGGCTTGCCGATCGAGCCGACGCGCGGCTCCTCGCCGTAGACCGAGAACGACGCCACCGGCGACGTCTCCGACAGGCCGTAGCCCTCCAGGATCGTCACGCCGAAGCGCTCCTTGAACTGCTTGTGGATCTCGCCCGGCAGCGCCGCCCCACCCGCAGCGGCGACGCGCAGGTTGGCCGCCAGGGTCTTGACGTCGACCGTGTCGTCGAGCGCCGCGAGCAGGCCCCAGTACATCGTCGGGACGCCTGCGAAGTAGGAGACCTCGTTGGCGAGCATCAGGTCGAGCGCGGCCTTGGCCTCGAAGCGCGGCAGCATCACGACGGTGCCGCCGAACGCGAAGGCACCGTTCTGGATGCAGGTCTGCCCGAAGGAGTGGAACAGCGGCAGCACGCACAGGTAGGTGTCGGGGTTGGTCTCGTCGGCGCCGAACAGGTCGGTGCCGGCCAGCGCGTTGTCGCGCATGTTGCGGTGCCGCAGCTCGGCGCCCTTGGGCTGGCCGGTCGTGCCGGACGTGTAGAGGATCACCGCGGTGTCGTCGTCGTCGCGCTCGACGGTCTCGAACGTCGGCGGCTGCTTCGCCACCAGCGGCGCGTAGTACTCCGGCGGGGAGATCGGCTCGGGCCACTTGGCGTCCATGCGGATCAGGAAGAACTCGGTGCACGTGTCGGTGGCCTGGAAGCCCTCCCACGCGTTGTCGCCGATCGGCAGGTCAGGCGTGCCCTCGAACGCGAAGTAGGCCTTTGCGTCGGAGTCGGCAAGGTGGTAGGCCACCTCACGTGGGCGCAGCAGCACGTTGAGCGGGACGACGGTGCCACCCGCCTTGAGGATGCCGTAGTAGATGATCGAGAAGTAGGGCAGGTTGGGCGACGACAGGGCGACCTTGTCACCGGGCTGGATGCCACGCTCGACCAGCAGGTTGGCGACCTGGTTGGCGGCACCGTTGACCTGCGCGTACGACAGTCGGGTGTCGCCGAACACGATCGCGGTGCGATCGGCGTACTTCTCGGCAGAGTTCTCCAGCAGGGCGGCGAGATTGGCCACGGCTTCTCCTCAGGTGTGACGGGACTCTCACAATACCTTCGGTATCTGAGTCGGGCTCAGCAGCCGTTGCGCACGCCCGTCCGGGAGGTGGATCCTCCACCTCGTCCGGCGGCGCCGGGTTGGCCTGCAACCTCATCGGCACTGATGAGGTTGCAGATCCACCGCCCGGTGCGGAAGGTGGATCTGCACCGCACGGTGGGGTTGAGGTTCCACCTCCACCGGGGCTGAGCCGGGCTCAGCAGCCGTTGCGCACGAGGTCGGGACGGGCCCCGCTGGTGACCTCGATGTAGGTCACGGGCGTCTCGTCGGTGACGGCCTCGGGAGCGGCGTCGAACAGGAACCCGATCCACCCCGCACCGTCGGTCACGAAGAGGCCCGACTGGCCGGCCCCGGCCGGCTCGGCCACGGACTCCGCACCCACGACGCCCCGGACGGTCGCGAACGTCGACCCGACGCCGAGCCCCGACACCGTGCGCGGACCCGGGGCCCGGACGCCCATCGACGTGACGATGCCACCGGCGACCGCGACGTCGATCACGGCGGCGTAGTCGGTCTTCCACTGCAACGCCCCGCCACAGGCCTCGACCTCGGTCTCGAAGTAGCCCGTGTCGGCCGCCGCCTCGCTGGTCATGCCCACCTTGACCGGCCCGATCGACCCGGTGCCGATCTGCAGCGAGCTCAGCGACAGCAGCGACGGCGCCGGAGGCGGAGCGGGCGTCGTGCGCACCGGCTGCTGCGGGGCCTGGGTGGTCTTGGCAGGCTCCTTGGTCGCCTGGGTGGTCGTGGCCGCGGGCGACGGCTTCGCCACCGGCTTCTCGGTCTCGGCGCGCGTCTCGCGCACGGCGTACCCGGTGCCGGCCCCGCCGCACAGCGCGACGGTGACGATCACCGCGGCCAGCTGCTGCTTCATGCTCTCCTCCAGACGTCGGCCCGTGGAGGCCTCGCCGCAGGAGATGCGCGCAACGGCTCAGAAGTTGCCGTCATCGACGCCCCAGGTCTCGCGCACGAAGCCGCGAGCGGTGTGGATGCGCGCCTTGACCGTGCCGAGCGGCGCCCCCGTCAGCTCGGCGATCTCGTCGTACGGCAGCGAGCCGAGGTCGCGCAGCACGAACGCCTCGACCGCCTCGGGATGACGGATCCCCAGCGCCTCGATCGCGTCGAGCAGGTCGATCCGGCTGCCGGCTATGACGCTCGTCGTGCGCGCGTCGGGGCGGTCCGGCAGCTCGCCGTGCGAGCGCTCGTCGAACTGGCGCTTCATCGACCGGTAGGTCTGGCGGGCCGCGTTGGACGCGATGATCGTGACCCACCCGACGAACGAGCCCCGACCCGCGAAGTCGCCGAGCTTGGTCGCGATCGTCAGCATCGCCTCCTGCGTGGCCTCCTCGGCGTCCTGGTTGTAGGGCAGGAAGCGGGCGCACCGGCGCAGCACGCGGGGCCGCAGCCGACCCAGCAGCTCCTCCATCGCCCGCTCGTCACCGTCGCGCGCCCGGGTCACGAGATCGTCGAGATCGCGATCCCCGTCCACTGAGCCTCCCGCATGAGTCGTCGGCCATCGACAATACTGGGGCTGATGACCCAGATCGCACGCTACCGCCTCGACGAGGTCCACGGGTTCGGCGCCTTCGCCACGGTCTGGCGTGGGTGGGACACCGAGCTCGAGATCACCGTCGCCGTCAAGGTGCTCGCCGAGAACTGGGCCAACCACGCCGACGTCCGCGAACGCTTCCTCGCCGAGGCCCGCCTCCTGCGCCGGATCGACGACCCTCGCGTCATCCGAGTGCACGACGTCGGCACCCACGAGGGCCGCCCCTACTTCGTCATGGACTTCATCCACGGCGGGACGCTCGCCGAGCGCGTCCACCCACGGCTGCCGACCGACGCCGCGCTGCGGCTCGCCTCGCAGGCGGCTCGCGCCGTCCAGGTGCTGCACGACGCCGGCGTGCTGCACCGAGACATCAAGCCGAGCAACGTCCTCGTCCGCACCGACGACGACGGCGCCGACCACGCGCTGATCTCCGACCTGGGCAGCGCCAAGCAGCTCGCCGAGGCCAGCGGCATCACCGTCACGACCGGCACCCCGGCCTACATGTCGCCCGAGCAGGCTCGGGGCCGGCCGGTCGATGCCCGTGCCGACGTCTACTCCCTCGGCGCGCTCACCTACGAGCTCCTTGCCGGCACCCCGCCGTTCGAGGGCGGCAACCTCACCGAGCTGCTCTCGCGCACCCCCACGACCCGCCCGGATCCGGTCGCTCGCTCTCGCAGCCTGCCCAGGAGCATCGACCGGGTGCTCGGCCGGGCCTTGGCGTTCCAGCCCGCTGATCGTCCCGCGACGGCGGTCGAGCTCGCCGACGCTCTCGACCAGGTCGTCGACGGCACCAAGCTCCGCGGCTTCCGCCGACTGCGCCGCGACGTGCCCGTCGCCGTCGTGCTCGCGCTCGCGGTCGTCGCGTTCGCCGGTGCCGCAGCAGCAGTGCTGTGGTGGCCCTAGACCCGGACGAACCGGGTCAGAAGGTCTGGCCGGTGAGCTGCTCGTACGCCTGCACGTAGCGGGCCCGGGTCCTGTCGACGATCTCGGCCGGCAGGGTCGGTGGCTGCTGGTCGCCCGCACGGTCCCAGCCGCTCTCGGGCGAGATGAGCCAGTTGCGCACGAACTGCTTGTCGTACGACGGCTGCGCACGGCCCGGCTGCCACGAGTCAGCCGGCCAGAAGCGGGACGAGTCGGGCGTCAGGACCTCGTCGCCCAGGACGATCGTGCCGTCGGGGCGTGCACCGAACTCCAGCTTGGTGTCGGCCAGGATGATGCCGCGCTCGCGAGCGACCTGCTCGGCGCGGGCGTAGATCGCCAGCGTCAGGTCTTTGAGGGCCGTCGCGCTCTCGAGGCCGATCGTCTCGGTGATCTGCTCGAACGACACGTTCTCGTCGTGCTCGCCGAGGTCGGCCTTGGTGGCCGGGGTGAAGATCGGCTCCGGCAGGCGGGAGCCGTCGACCAGCCCGGACGGGAGCGGGACACCGCAGACCTCGCCGGTCGCCTCGTAGTCGAGGAGCCCCGAGCCGGTCAGGTAGCCGCGAGCGACGCACTCGACCGGGAACATGTCGAGCTTCTCGACGATCAGCGCACGTCCGCGGACGCGCTCGGGCACGGTCGTCGAGACGACGTGGTTCGGGATCAGGTCGGCCAGCTGGTCGAACCACCACAGCGACATGCGCGTGAGGATCTCGCCCTTGTCGGGGATGCCCGGCGTCAGGATGAAGTCGAACGCCGAGATCCGGTCGGAGGCGACCATGAGCAGGTGACCCGACTCCACCTCGTACAGGTCGCGGACCTTGCCCGAGTGCAGGTGGGTGGCTCCGGGGATGTCGAGTGGCACGCGCTCAGCCTAGTCACACCAGGACCACGGCGAAGACCGCCCCGAGCACGAGCAGGATGCCGCCGGTCACGAGCAGGAGCTTGACGACGAGGGCGGCCTCGCGCTCGGTCACGTCGAGGCGAGCACGTCGCGGGTTCGTCGGGTCGATCAGCACCGCGACCTCCTGGCCGACCGTGAAGGGCACGGTCATCGGCCCGGGGACGCGCAGCCGTCGGCCGTCCGGGGTGCGGTACTCGATGCGCGGCGCGGTCGTCTCGCCGTCGCCGACGTCGAGGACCGTGCCGACCACCCGTCGCCAGTCCTGCGGCAGGTCGGTCCGCTGGCGTCTCCGCCGCAGCCCCCACCACACGAGCCAGCCGCCGACCGCGACGAGGCCGAACGGGATGTACGAGATGCCCATGGCCCGAGCGTAGGGCCGAAAGCAGGCCCCCGCCGATCAGGTCTCGCGCCTCGGCGGCGTCAGGTCAGAGAATCGATCCGGGGCTGTAGGCCGCGGCGTGCGGGTGGTCCGCGACGACCTGCTCGACCCGGGCGACGACGGCGTGGACCTGGCTGACGGCCGCGCCGGTGAAGTCGATCGGCGAGGCGACGAGGCTCGCGAGGTCGGCCTCGGACAGACCGAGCCGCTCGTCGGCAGCCAGCCGGGCGAACAGGTCGTTCTCGGCGGCACCCTTCTCGCGCATCTCGAGCGCCACGGCGACGGCGTGCTGCTTGACCGCGTCGTACGCCGTCTCGCGTCCCTTGCCCTGACGGACCGCGGCCATCAGCACCTTGGTCGTCGACAGGAACGGGAGGTAGCGGTCGAGCTCGCGCTGGATGACGGCCGGGAACGTGCCGAACTCGTCGAGGACGGTCAGGAACGTCTCGAACAGTCCGTCGGCGGCATAGAACGCGTCGGGCAGCGCGACGCGGCGGACGACCGAGCACGACACGTCGCCCTCGTTCCACTGGTCGCCGGCCAGCTCGCCGACCATCGAGGAGTAGCCGCGCAGGATCACCGCGAGGCCGTTGACGCGCTCGCACGAGCGGGTGTTCATCTTGTGCGGCATCGCGCTGGAGCCGACCTGGCCGGGCTTGAAGCCCTCCGTGACGATCTCGTTGCCGGCCATCAGCCGGATCGTGGTCGCGAGGTTTGACGGCGCGGCGGACAGCTGCACCAGCGCGGTCACGACGTCGTAGTCGAGCGAGCGGGGATAGACCTGACCGACGCTGGTGAGCACCTTGTCGAAGCCGAGGTGGCGGGCCACGCGCTGCTCGAGCTCGACGAGCTTGGCCTCGTCACCGCCCAGCAGGTCGAGCTGGTCCTGCGCCGTGCCGACCGGGCCCTTGATGCCGCGCAGCGGGTAGCGCGCGATGAGGTCGTCGAGCCGGTCGATCGCGACGAACAGCTCGTCGGCGACGGTCGCGAAGCGCTTGCCCAGGGTCGTCGCCTGGGCCGCCACGTTGTGGCTGCGGCCGGCCATGACGAGCTCGGCGTGCTCAGAGGCGAGGCGGCCGAGACGGGCCAGGGTCGCGATGCCACGGTCACGCATGAGCTCGAGCGAGGCCTTGATCTGCAGCTGCTCGACGTTCTCGGTGAGGTCGCGCGAGGTCATGCCCTTGTGGATGTGCTCGGTGCCCGCGAGCGCCGCGAACTCCTCGATGCGCGCCTTGACGTCGTGGCGGGTGATCTTCTCGCGGGCAGCGATCGAGGCGAGGTCGACCTGGTCGACGACCGACTCGTAGGCCTCGATGACGCCGTCGGGGGTCTCGACGCCGAGATCCTTCTGGGCGCGGAGGACGGCGATCCACAGCCGGCGCTCCAGGACGATCTTGTGCTCGGGCGACCAGATGCGCGCCACCTCGGGCGAGGCGTAGCGGCTGGCGAGGACGTTGGGCGTGGTCACGGCTCTATTGTTCCCTGCTCCGCCGCGAGGGCGATGTCGGTCCGGTGGTGTGCACCGCGGATGTCGATGAGGTCGATCCCGGCGTAGGCCCGGCGGCGCGCCTCGGCCAGGTCGGCGCCGATTGCCGTGACCGACAGGACGCGGCCGCCCGCGGTGACGAGCTGACCGTCGACGATCGCGGTGCCGGCGTGGATGACGTCGACGCCCTCGAGGGCGTTCGCGGCGTCGAGGCCCTCGATGGCGTCACCCTTGACGGGCGACTCGGGATAGCCCTGCGAGGCGACGACGATCGTGACGGACGACGCCGGCTCCCACTGCGGGAGACCGACCTCGGCGAGACCACCAGTCGCGGCACCGTGCAGCAGGGCCGACAACGGCGTCTTGAGCATCGCGAGGATCGACTGCGTCTCCGGGTCACCAAAGCGCGCGTTGAACTCGATGACCTTGACCCCGCGACTCGTCAGCGCGAGCCCGGCGTAGAGCAGGCCCTGGAACGGGGTGCCGCGACGGGCCATCTCCTGGACGGTCGGCACGAGCACGCGGCGCGACACCTCGGCCACGAGGTCGTCGGGGGCCCAGTCGAGCGGCGTGTAGGCACCCATGCCGCCCGTGTTGGGCCCCGCGTCGCCGTCGAGGGCGCGCTTGAAGTCCTGCGCCGGCTGCAGCGGCAGCACCGTCTCGCCGTCGGTGATCGCGAACAACGAGACCTCGGGCCCGTCGAGGAACTCCTCGATGACGACCCGCCCGCACGCGGCGGCGTGGTCGATCGCGGCCTGGCGGTCGTCGGTGACGACGACACCCTTGCCGGCTGCCAGCGCGTCGTCCTTGACGACGTAGGGCGGGCCGAAGGCGTCGAGCGCGGCGACGACCTGCTCGGGCGTCTCGCAGACATGCGCCATCGCGGTCGGCACCTCGGCGCCGGCCATGACCTGCTTGGCGAACGCCTTGGAGCCCTCGATCTGCGCGGCATCCTTGCTGGGGCCGAAGCAGGCGATCCCGGCGGCGCGGACGTCGTCGGCGACCCCGGCCACCAGCGGGGCCTCGGGACCGACCACGACGAGGTCGACGCCCAGCGTCGTGGCCAGGGCGGCGACCGCAGCCCCGTCCATCGGGTCGACGTCGTGCAGGGTCGCGACCGCGGCGATGCCGGGGTTGCCCGGCGCGGCGTGCACCTCGGTGACCTGGGGGTCTCGGGACAGGGCGAGGGCCAGGGCGTGCTCACGGCCCCCGGTGCCGATGACGAGTGTCTTCACGGGAGGTCAGCCTATCGGCACGCAGAAGGGGCCCCGCCGTTCGGCGGGGCCCCTCACTGATCGTGCGGCGTTGCTACTTCTTCACGGCGAACGTGATCGACCCGCTCGAGGCTGCCGTCGTCGCGCTGGACGGGAACGAGGCCTTGAGCGTCCGCGCGGCACCCTTGGGCAGCGTGCGGTTGATCTTGACGTTGACCGTGCCGCCCGCGCCCAGGACGCCGGTGCCGACGACCTTGGAGCCGTACTTGACCGTGACGGTGCTGCCCGCCACCGCCGGAGCACCGGGAGCCGTCACCTTGACGTACGCGTAGATCGTGCTGCGCGCGGTCGGCGCAACCGGGTAGATCGACTTGATCGTCGTCGTCGAGGCGTACTTCGAGACGACGACCGTCACGGTGCCGGTGTCGCTGCCGCCGCGACCGTCCGAGACGGTGAAGTCGAACGAGGTGGTCCCGCTGTAGCCGGCCGCCGGAGTGAAGGTGAGCTGGCTGCCGTTGGCCACGACCGTGCCGTTGGCCGGCGTGCCCGCGACCGCATAGGTCAGGGAGTCGCCGTCCGCATCGGTGGCGTCCACCCCCACCGCGACCGAGCTGCCGACCTTGACACCGGACGTCGTGTCGAACGCGACCGGCGCCCGGTTGGCAGCGACGGTGACCGTGACCGTGCCGGTGCTCGAAGCGCCTCGGTCGTCCGTCGCGGTGTAGGTGAACTCGTCGGCTCCGGTGTAGTCCTCGTCCGGCGTGTACGTCGCCGTGTCGCCGTCCTGCGTCACGGTGCCGTGATCCGCATCGTCCGCGGCCACGATGGTGACGTCGTCACCCTCGGGATCGGTGGACGACAGCGCGATGTCGACGGCGTCACCGGTGCGCGTGGACGCGTCGACGTCCGCGGCGGAGGGCGCCTGGTTGGCCGTGACGTCGACCGACACGGCAGCCGTGGCGGACCGCCCACGATCGTCGGTCACGGTGTAGGTGAACTCGTCGTCGAAGTCCGCCGCCACGTCGTCGTTCTCGTAGACCAGGCTGGCGCCGTCGACGGTGACCTCACCGTCGGCCCCGTCGACCGTGTAGGTCAGGGTGTCCGCGATCGCCGAGACTCCGGCGATGTCGGTGTAGGTGTCCGTGTCGGGGTCGCTGCCTGCGAGCGGGATGGTGACGGCGTCGTCGCCCTCACGGATCGAGCCGGTGACGTCGTCGGCACTCGGGGCCCTGTTGCCGGCGAACGTGTAGACCGTCTGACCGACCCGGAACTCGCTGAGCACCAGGTCACCCCTGACGCCGGAGCCCAGCGACCAGCCCGCCTCCAGGACCGTCGCGTCAGGAGCAGCCAGACGCCACTGGTTGAGGGTCCCGAACCAGTTGGAGCCATTGCCGCCACCGGTGGCGGGGGCGATGTCGCGGATCAGCTGGCTGCTGCCGCCCGTCAGCCACCAGTTCTTGCCGTAGACGGGCTCGCCCACGAGGATGCCGCGGTCGTTGGTCGTGGCGTTGTCGCCGTCGAGGTCGATGACCAGCTGCTTGCCGGGCTCGATGCTCTCGGTCAGGCGGACGTCCCACACCGGCTCGCCGACGTCGGACAGCGGCTCGGCGATCCGGAAGTAGCCGGTCGCCTTGGCGTTCGACGAGCTGTCGAGCGTGAAGATGCGCACGCCGCCGGTGGGGCGGAACGTGTTGCGTCCCTGGCTGCGGGTGTCGCGGGGCGAGACGTCGCTGCGGCGCAGCGTCGTCGCACCGACCTCGGCCTTGCTGAAGTAGAACTCCTCGTCGCCGACCGAGATGCCGAAGATGGTCCCTTCGCCCTCGATGCCCGAGCCGAGCGACCAGCCGGCCTGACGGATCACGGCATCGGGGAAGGCGGTGCGCCAGTCGCTGAGCGGGCCGTTGTCGGCCGAGCCGCCGCCGCCGACCTTGGGGGCCGCGTCCTTGATCGACTGCGCGACCGGGCTGCCCTGCAGCGTGCTGCCCGGCAGCCACCAGTTGGCACCGTAGACCGGCTCTCCCACGAGGATGCCGTCCGTGTCGCCGTCACCGTCGAAGTCGACGACGAGCTGCTTGCCGGGCTGGGGGGAGGTGCCTGACCAGTCGAGGCTCGGAGTGCCCGAGTCGGCCAAGGGGATCTCGGTGTCGAAGTAGCCGGCTGCCTTCGACTGCGAGGTCGTGCCGACCGTCTGGACGCGCACTCCGTCGGCCAGGAACGTGTTGCTTCCTGCCGCGCGGGTGTAGTTCAGGTTGACGTCGAGCTCGCTGAGCGTGGTGCTGGCTGCCTGCGCGGGTGAGGCCATGAGCAGCCCGGACGCGACGAGCGCCCCGACCGTGACGCCCGCGCCGGAGCGGCGCAGACGTCGTCTGGGAGTGATGGTCATGCGGTGATCCCCTTGCACTGTGCGTGCCCCCGCCGATGCCGGCGGGGACGGCCAATGTGTCGGCCATCACACTCAACGAAGGTCGAGACAAGGAGTCACCAAAGGGCAGGACAAATGGCCCTAACGAGCTGCGAAATGGTTCGTTCGGACTACAGGGCGCCCCTCAGAGCAGGTCGTGCCGCTCGATCGACTGCTCGCGGTCGGGCCCGACGCCGATCGTCGAGATGCGTGCGCCCGACATGCCCTCGAGCGCCAGCACGTAGTCCTGCGCGTTCTGCGGCAGGTCCTCGAACGTGCGCGCGCCGGAGATGTCCTCGGACCAGCCGGGGAAGTACTCGTAGATCGGCTTGGCGTGGTGGAACCCGGTCTGCGTCATCGGCATCTCGTCGACCCGCTCGCCGTCGACGTCATACGCGACGCACACCGGGATCTGCTCCCAGCCGGTCAGCACGTCGAGCTTGGTCAGGACGAAGTCGGTGACACCGTTGATGCGCGCGGCGTAGCGAGCGATCGGCGCGTCGTACCAGCCGCAGCGACGCGGGCGGCCCGTCGTCGTGCCGAACTCGGCGCCGTTGGTGCGCAGCTGCTCACCGTCGGCGTCGAACAGCTCGGTCGGGAAGGGCCCCTCGCCGACGCGGGTGGCGTAGGCCTTGACGATGCCGATGACGCGGGTGATCTCGGTGGGCGCGATGCCCGAGCCGGTGCACGCGCCGCCGGTCGTCGCCGACGAGGACGTCACGAAGGGGTAGGTGCCGTGGTCGACGTCGAGCAGCGTGGCCTGGCCGGCCTCGAGCAGGACGGTCTTGTCGGCCTTGAGCGCGTCGTGCAGCAGCAGCGGGGTGTCGGCGACCATGGGGCGGAGGCGGTCGACGTACGACAGCAGCTCCTCGACGATCTCGTCGACCTCGACCGCGCGACGGTTGTAGATCTTGGTGAGGATCTGGTTCTTGAGGTCGAGGGCGCCCTCGACCTTCTGGCGCAGGATCTTCTCGTCGAAGAGGTCCTGGATGCGGATGCCGAGGCGGTTCATCTTGTCGGCGTAGGTCGGGCCGATGCCGCGGCCCGTCGTGCCGATCTTGCGGCTGCCGAGGAAGCGCTCGGCGACCTTGTCCATCGTCCTGTTGTAGTCGGCGATGACGTGCGCGTTGGCGCTGACCACGAGCTTGGACGTGTCGATGCCGCGCTCGTTGAGCCCGTCGATCTCCTCGAACAGCACCTTGAGGTCGACGACGACGCCGTTGCCGATGACGGGCACGCAGCCGGGGCTGAGGATGCCGCTGGGCAGCAGGTGCAGGGCGTACTTCTGGTCGCCGATGACGACCGTGTGCCCGGCGTTGTTGCCGCCGTTGAACTTCACCACGTAGTCGACCCGGCTACCCAGGATGTCCGTGGCCTTGCCCTTGCCTTCGTCGCCCCACTGGGCTCCGACGATGACGACTGCGGGCATGGGATGCACCACCCTCACACATGCGACAAGCCCCGTTCTCGCGGGGCTCTTACCGGCCAAGCCTAGCGGAATTCACGCTCCGCGTGGCATCTGTGTCCGCGCGGGCGGGTCACCCGGACTGACGGGCGCGGTAGGCGGCGACGGCGGCCCGGTTGCTGCACGCCGTGCTGCAGAAGCGACGGGACCGGTTGCGCGACAGGTCGAGGACGAGGCCGTCGCACGTCTCGTCGGCACACACGTCGAGCCGCGAGAGCTCGTCGGCCCGGATCACGTCGACCATCGCCATGGCCGACTCGACCTCGACCCGCTCGGCCAGCGGCCGGTCGTCGGACACGGCGTGCAGGTGCCAGTCGAGCGGGTCGTGCCGGACCAGCTGGGGCAGGGCGTGCGTGCGGCGCAGCATCTCGTTGACGAGGTCGACGGCCTCGTCGCGCGAGCTCGTCAGGAGCTGGCGCAGGAGCGGGCGGAGGTCACGCATCTCGGCGAGCTCGGCGTCGTCGCGGTCGATCCGGCCGGTGTAGCCGTGATCGTCGTAGAACGCCACGACGTCGGCGACCTGCGCGAGCGAGTCGGGCTCCTGCCCGGAGTTGACCAGCCCCACGGCAGCCAGCAGCGCCAGCTCGGTGTCATGAGCGAAGACCATGTTGACACCTTACATGCGGTCGCCGTACTGTCACATGTCATGGCCACCTTGACTCATGACACGACGCTGCCCCCGTCGCGTGTCGCCTCCGGCACCGGCTTCGCGCTCGCGGCGGCCGGATCGTTCGCCCTGTCGGGCCCCCTGGCCAAGGGACTCATCACCGCGGGCTGGACACCGGGCGCCGCTGTCACCGCTCGGGTGCTCGTCGCCGCCGCGGTCCTCGTCATCCCCGCGCTCGTGACGCTGCGCGGCCGCTGGCACCTGGTGCGCCGCAACGCCGGGCTGATCATCGCCTACGGCCTCATCGCCGTGGCCGGGTGCCAGCTCGCCTACTTCAACGCCGTCGACCGCATGCAGGTCGGCATCGCGCTGCTCATCGAGTTCACCTGCCCCGTCGCCGTCATCGGCTGGATGTGGCTGCGGCACGGGCAGCGCCCCGGGCGGCTCACCGTGGTCGGCGCGCTTGCCGCGGTCGCGGGCCTCGTCCTCGTGCTCGACCTCTTGTCAGGCGCAGAGCTCGACGGGATCGGCGTCGTGTGGGCGCTCGGCTCGATGGTCTGCGCGGCGTTCTACTGGGTCATCTCCGCCGACGAGGACAACGGCCTGCCGGGCCTCGTGCTCGCCGCCGGCGGCCTGCTGCTCGGCGGCGTGGTGCTGCTCGCGGCCGGGCTGGTCGGCGTCATCCCGCTGGCCGCGACCCGCGCCGACGTCGTCCTGCGCGGCACGGCGTTCCCGTGGTGGCTCACGGTGCTGGTGCTCGGGTCCGTCACGGCCGGCCTGGCGTACGTCCTGGGCATCGCGGGCACCCGTCGCCTGGGGTCACGGCTCGCGGCCTTCGTCGGGCTGTCCGAGGCCGTCGCCGGAGTGGTGTTCGCCTGGCTGCTGCTGGCGGAGACGCCCCGGTCGGTCCAGCTGATCGGCGGCGCACTGATCCTGGTCGGCGTCGTGGTCGTCCGCCTGGGTGAGCCGCAGGTCGAGGATCCGCCGCCGGTCCCCTCCACCCCGTAGTCTGGCGGCTCCATGAAGAGCCTCCTCGCGATCGCCAATGCCGATGCCGGCACCGCCGACGACACCGTCACCGACCAGGTCGTCGCCGTCCTGCGCGACGCGTTCGACGTCGAGCTGGTCCACACCTCCAGCCCCGACGACCTGTCCTCCGCTCTCGCGGACCGACCGGGCCTCGACGCCGTGGCGGTGCTCGGCGGCGACGGGAGCCTGCACGCGGTCGTGGCGGCGCTGCACGAGGCGGGCAGGCTCGACTCCGTGACGGTCGGGCTCGTGCCCCTCGGCACGGGCAACGACTTCGCGGCGACGCTGGAGCTGCCGGGCGACGCGGTCGAAGCGGCCCGCGTGATCGCGGCCGGCAGCACCCGCCCGATCGACCTCATCGTCGACGGCACCGACGCCGTCGTCGTCAACGCCGCCCACATCGGGATCGGTGCGGAGGCCGCCGCCGCTGCCCGTCCGTGGAAGAAGGCCCTCGGGCCCGTCGGCTACGCCGTCGGCGCCGCCCTCACCGGGCTCAAGGGCCTGACCACGCCGGGGGCACGTCTGACGATCACCGTCGACGGCCGGGCCCTCACCCGCAAGGAGCCCGTCATCCAGGTCGCGGTCGGCAACGGCCGGTTCGTCGGGGGCGGCGCACCTCTGCTGCCCCAGGCCGACCCGTCCGACGGCCGGCTCGACGTGTCGGTGTCCTACACCGAGTCACCGCGGCGCCGCATCGCCTATGCGTTCAGCGTCCGCCGCGGCGAGCACCACCGGCGCGACGACGTCGTCTACCTGCGAGGCACCGAGGTCGAGGTGCGGGGCGACGCCTTGCGCTGCACCAGTGACGGCGAGCTCACGTCGGCGTCACCGCACTACCGCTGGAGCCTGCGGCCCGCCGCGATGACGATGTACGTGCCGTAGGCCCGAGCGCCCTCACGCTCCGGCGGATCTCCTCCGGCCGGCAAGGCGACGCCACAGCAACGACTGCACGGCCAGGGTCACGGTGCCGGCGAGGAGCAGCCCGGCGAGGTTGATCGCGAGCTGCAGCCCCGATGCCGCAGCCTCGCCCCAGGCACCGACCGCCAGCGTCAGTCCCGCCGTCGCGACGGCCGGCACGGTCGTGATCGAGATGAAGACACCCACCAGCGCCGACGACCGCGACGCCGTCAGCGACAGCACGCCGACGCACCCGGCCAGGAGCGCCACCACGAACGACCAGATGTCGGGCTTGACGATGAACTCGGTCAGGTCGCCGGTCGTCGCCTGCACCGTGTCGAGCCCGCCGAGGACGTGGGCCACCGACCAGACGGCCCACGACACGACCAGCGCGACGCCGAAGCCCGCCGTCAGCGTGCCGAGTGCCGGACCGGCCAGCCCTGGTCGTCGCCGGGCGATCGCCAGGCAGATCGCCGCCACGGGAGCGAACTCCGGACCCACGACCATCGCGCCGATGATGAGGATCGGCTGGTCGAGGTAGCGCCCCACGCCGGCGATCAGGCAGGCGATGGTCAGGAAGACGAAGAACGACCAGGAGCCCGCGGCCGAGCGACGGGCCTGGCTCTCCACCTGGGCCCACACCACGCCGTCCGAGGGGTGACCCGGGGCACTGGCCTCGGCCGCGTCGGCCGCTGCGGACATCACGGCCAGCGGCTCCGAGATCGAGATCGAGCCGACCCGGTCGACCCCCAGCTCGTGCAAGCGACGGACCACCACGTCCGCGCCCTCGCGCGCGACGTGGAACGCCAGCAGGTCTCCCGCACCGGCCACCGCGGCCCCGCGGACCAGGACGAGGTCGACGACCGCGGGATCGACCTTCAGGCAGTCGACGACCCGGTCGCAGACCTCGGCCGACGCCACGACCTGGACGTGGAGCACCGTCGCCTCCTCCCCCGGGTCCCGGTCGTCAGCCCTTCGGGGCGACGAGCGCGGCGTACGCCTCGGGGCTCGACTCGTGCAGGAACTCGCGGCAGCGGTGGGCCTCGCCGTCGTCGCCGAGACGCTCCGACGCGTCGGCCAGCGCGGCCAGCGAGCGCAGGAACGCGCGGTTGGGCTCGTGCTCCCACGGCAGGGGGCCGTGGCCCTTCCAGCCGTTGCGGCGCAGCAGGTCGAGCGAGCGGTGGTATCCCGTCCGGACGAAGGCATAGCCCTCGAGGTCACGTCCCTCCGCCAGGGCCAGCTCGGCCAGGGTCACCCAGGCGAGAGCGGAGTCAGGGTGCAGCGACGCCACCGACTGGGGGCTGTCGCCGGCGGCGAGCTCGGCGGCTCCCGGGTCCTCGGGCAGCAGGGTGGCGGGCGGTTCACCGAAGAGGTTCGTCATGGCGCCCATCCTGTCACCCGTCGCCGAGGCACCACTCCCCGCAGCAGGCAGACACCTCCCGAGGGAGATTTCCCTCGGGAGGTGTCTGCTTGCTCAGGGACCGTGGTGAACCGGCGGCCGGGGCTGGATCAGAGCGAGGTGCCGGCGCTCCGCAGCGCGGTGCAGGCCTCGGCGACGCGAGCCGCCATGCCGGCCTCGGCGACCTTGCCCCACGCACGGGGGTCGTAGTGCTTCTTGTTGCCGACCTCGCCGTCGACCTTCAGCACGCCCTCGTGGTTGGACATCATCCAGCTGGCGATGGGCCGCGTGAACGCGTACTGGGTGTCGGTGTCGACGTTCATCTTGACGACGCCGTAGTCGACCGCGGCCGAGATCTCCTCGGGCAGCGAGCCCGAGCCGCCGTGGAAGACCAGGTCGAACGGCGACTCCTTGCCGTACGTGGCGGCGACCGCCTCCTGCGCCTCCTTGAGGATCTCGGGACGGAGCGTGACGTTGCCCGGCTTGTAGACGCCGTGGACGTTGCCGAACGTCAGGGCCGTCAGGTAGCGGCCCTTCTCGCCGAGCCCGAGCGCCGCCGCGGTCGCGAGCGCGTCCTCGGGGGTCGTGTAGAGGTGCTCGCCCATGCCGCCCTCGACACCGTCCTCCTCGCCGCCGACGATGCCGATCTCGACCTCGAGGATGATCTGCGCGGCAGCGGCGGCAGCCAGCAGCTCCTGCGCGATGTCGAGGTTCTCGTGCAGCGGGACGGCCGAGCCGTCCCACATGTGCGACTGGAAGTAGGGCAGGCCACCGGCGTTGACCCGCTCCTGCGAGGCGGCGATCAGCGGACGGACGAAGCCGTCGAGCTTGTCCTTGGGGCAGTGGTCGGTGTGCAGCGCGACGTTGACAGGGTACTTCTTGGCGACCTCCTCGGCGAACGCGGCGAACGCCAGCGAGCCGGAGACCATGTTCTTGACGGTCGGGCCGGAGAAGTACTCGGCGCCGCCGGTCGAGACCTGGATGATGCCGTCGCTCTCGGCCTCGGCGAATCCCGCGAGGGCGGCGTTGAGGGTCTGCGACGACGAGACGTTGATGGCCGGGTAGGCGAAGGACTCGCTCTTGGCCTTGTCGAGCATCGCGGCGTAGACCTCGGGTGTGGCGACGGGCATGACGATCTCCTGTGGACGGGGTGGCAGTCGCAGCCAGTATTCCAGCCTCGCCGAACAGCGGTCGACGACCCCGCTCTCAGCCCGCGAGCGCCTTGACGGCGGCCCGAGCCGCGACCTGGATCGGGCTCCACACCGACGAGAACGGCGGCGCGTACGCCAGGTCGAGCATCACGACGTCGTCGACGGTCATGCCGGTCGCCAGCGCCGTCGCCGCGACGTCGATCCGCAGAGCCGCGTCCTCGGCCCCGACGATCTGGGCTCCCAGCAGGCGCCGGCTCGAGCGATCGGCCACGGCGATCACGGTCATGGTGCCGGGGTGCGGCATGTAGCCGGCGAAGTTGGTCGTCTCGATCGAGGCGACCACGGGGTCGAAGCCGGCCTCGCGGGCCTGCCGCTCGCCGAGGCCCGTGCGGGAGATCTCGAGCGAGCAGAACTTGGTGATCGCCGTCTGGACGACACCGGGGAAGGCGAGCCGCGGCTCCTCGCCGAGCAGGTCGGCCGAGATGCTGTCACCGGCGACCATGCCCTGCTTGTTGGCGTGGGTGCCGAGCGGGATGTGGATGAGCTCGCCGGTCACCCGATCGAGAGTGGCGACGCAGTCGCCGGCGGCGAAGATCTCCGGGAAGCCGTCGACCCGCTGACGGTCGTCGACGACGATGCCGCCCTTCGGCCCGGTCGGCAGCCCGGCGTCGGCGGCCAGCGACGACCGCGCCGAGACGCCGAGGCCCAGGATCACCAGGTCAGCCGCGATCGTCCCGTCGTCGGTCTCGACCGCGCTGACCCGGCCCGAGTCGTCGAGCGCGAAGCCGGTGACGCCGACTCCCGCGCGCAGGTGGATGCCGCGCGCCCGCATCGCGTCGGCGACCTGGTCGCCCAGCGCTGCCTCGATGATCGGCATGACGGTCGGGCTCTTCTCGACCACCGTGGTGTCGAAGCCACGGGCGACGCACGCCTCGGCCATCTCCAGGCCGATGTAGCCGCTGCCCACCACCACGACGTGCCGTGGGCCGCGCTCGAGCTCGTCGAGGATCACCTGGCCGTCGTCGAGGGACTGGACGCCGTGGATGCCGTCGCCGTCGATGCCCGGCAGGTCGGGGCGGATCGGCTCGGCCCCGGTCGCGATGACCAGCCGGTCGTACGTGAGCGGCTCGCTGCCGGCGACGGAGACCGTGCGTGCCGCCGGGTCGATCGCGGTGGCCTCGGCGCCGAGCCGCAGGTCGATGCCGTTCTTGCGGTGCGCGTCGGGGGTCCGGGCGACCAGCGCGTCGGCGGACTCGACCTCACCGGCCACCCAGTAGGGGATGCCGCAGGCGGAGTAGGACGTCCACGTGCCGCGCTCCAGCACGACGACCTCGTCGTCGTCCGGCAGGCGGCGGCGGACCGCCGAGGCCACCGTCATGCCTGCAGCGTCGCCGCCGATGACCACTACCCGTCTGCTCATGCGTCCGAGCCTACGGTCGCCCGCCCCACGGGGCACGGTGCCGCCCGCCGACGGTCAGAGCTCGGCGTGCTGCCTGATCCAGGCGTGCATCGCGATCGCGGCCGCCGCGCCGGCGTTGATCGACCGCGTCGAGCCGAACTGGGCGATCGACAGCGTCCGCCGGCACGCCGCGCGCGCCTCGTCGGACAGTCCCGGGCCCTCCTGCCCGAAGACGAGCACGCAGGCGGACGGCAGGTCGGTGGTCTCGATCGGCACCGAGTCGTCGACGTTGTCGATGCCGATCACCTCGAGACCGGCCTCGGCGCACCAGGCCGCGAAGACCTCGACGCTCTCGTGGTGTCGCACGTGCTGGTAGCGGTCGGTCACCATCGCCCCGCGCCGGTTCCAGCGCCGCCGCCCGACGATGTGCACCTCGGCGACCGCGAAGGCATTGGCCGTCCGGACGATCGAGCCGATGTTGAAGTCGTGCTGCCAGTTCTCGATCGCGACGTGCAACGGGTGACGGTGCAGGTCGAGGTCGGCGACGATCGCCTCGAGCGTCCAGTAGCGGTAGCGGTCGACGACGTTGCGCCGGTCGCCGTCGCGCAGCAGGTCGGGGTCGTAGTGGTCACCGACCGGCCAGTCCCCCTGCCACGGGCCGAGGCCGACGGGCAGGGGCTCCGGCTCGGTCATGACGCGATGCCGAACTCCTCGCGGTATCCGCGGATCGCGCCCAGGTGCTCGGCGTGGCGCCCCGTCTCCTCGACGTACTCGATGATCTGGTCGAACGAGATGATCGAGATGACCGGGACGCCGAAGTCGCGCTCGACCTCCTGGATCGCCGACAGCTCGCCGCGGCCCCGCTCCTGACGGTCGACCGCCACGACGATGCCCGCGACGGTGGCGTCGGCCCCGGCGACGATCTCCATGACCTCGCGGATCGCGGTGCCGGCGGTGATGACGTCGTCGACCACGAGGACACGACCGGCCAGCGGCGAGCCCACGATCAGGCCGCCCTCGCCGTGGGCCTTGGCCTCCTTGCGGTTGAAGCACCACGGCACGTCACGGTCGTGGAGCGCCGAGAGCTGCACCGCGGCGGCGGAAGCGATCGGGATGCCCTTGTAGGCCGGGCCCATCAGCAGGTCGAAGTCGACGCCGCTGTCGACGATCGCGTCGGCGTAGAAGCGTCCGAGCCCCGCGAGCCGGGCGCCGGTGTTGAACAGCCCGGCGTTGAAGAAGTAGGGAGAGGTGCGCCCTGACTTGAGGGTGAACTCGCCGAAGCGCAGCACCTCGTGGTCGAGGGCGAGCTCGATGAACTCGCGCTGGTAGTCCTGCATGTCCTCAGTCCGTCGGAGTGGGGGCGGTGGTCTTGCTGTCCGCGTCCGTCTTGGTGTTGTCCTTGGTCTTCTTGACCGTCTTGACCAGGTCGCCGAGCACGACGCTGCGGTTGCGCGTGTGGAAGAGCTCCGAGCACGTCAGCATCGTCAGCACCGGACGCGTCTGGACCTCGCCGCGTGCGTCGGGGTCCGGGACGTCCCACAGCGGCCACGACGTCGTGAAGTCGACCGTGATCGAGGTGCCGGAGTTGCGCAGCTTGTAGGTGTAGATCGCGGTGCGGGTCTCGACCACGACCTTGTCGCCCCGCTTGAGCTTCGGGAACTTGGCGAACGGCTCGCCGTGGGTCACGCGGTGCCCGGCGATCACGAAGTTGCCGATCTGCCCCGGCTTGGCCGAGTTGGTGTCCCACCCGACGCCGCGGGCCAGGGCACCGTCGTCGACGCCCTTGACGATCGGGGCCTCGAAGTCGTCACCGAAGCGCTTGACCCGCAGCAGCCCGATCGCGTCGCTGTCGATGCCCTTGCCCCAGTCGATCTTGAGAGTCTGCTTGATCTCGGCCTGCTGGCGCTTGGAGACGATGTTGGTGCCGAAGTACTGCCAGGCGAACCAGACGAGCACGCCCAGACCGGCCAGGATCATGGCAAGGCCGAAGGCGGTCACGATGCGTCGCCAGGGGCCGCGGCCGGTGGGAGCCGGCAGGTGGGCTGCGGTCATGACAGAGATTGTCGCACTCGCGCCGAGGGCCGGTCAGGTGGTCGCCCAAGAAGCAGATGAGAAATTTGGCGAAAACGGCCACACGCCTTGGTCGGTCGCGTAGCATTCTTGGTGCAGGGTCAAAGTGCCTCACAGCCGTTGGCGCCTGTTGTCGGCCCACCGTTTCACCCCCCGAGAACGGTGGGCCGACTTATGCCCTCTGGTCCTCGATCAGACGCCCGCGACGTCGTCCGCCGTGCGGAACGCCCGCGTGAACAGCAGCACCGCCGGCACCAGCACGAGCGGGATGACGAACGCCCAGCGCAGGTGGTCGGCCGAGGCGGCCGCGCCGATCAGGCCGCCGCCGAGGATCGCGCCCAGGTAGTTGGCGATGTTCATGCGCGCGATCGCGACGTCGAGCGACCGGGCCGGCACCGCACCGGCGAGCGCGGCGAACGCCAGCGGCGCGAGGATCGCGAGCCCGAGGCCCACGACGAAGAAGCCGACGATCGCCATCTCCGGCGCAGCCGCGGCGACGACCACGGCGAGCCCGACGACTCCGGTCGTGGTGCCGATGCCGACCACCGCCTGAGCTCCGATGCGGCGCACGAGCAGGTCACCGCCGAACCGTGAGACGAGCGCGCCGGCCTGGTAGGCGCCGTAGGCCAGCGGAGCGACCGACGTCGAGGCGTCGAGGGCGTCCTCGAGGTAGACGCTGCTCCAGGTGAGGATGCCCGTGTCGCAGGCGTAGAAGAGCAGCACGACCAGCCCGAAGACCAGCACCGGACGCCACGGCAGGTCGAGACCCTTGGCCGAGAGTCCCGGGTCACGTTCCTGGGCGGCGATGAACAAGGGCGACGCCACGAGCGTCACCAGCCAGGTCGCGACGGCGACGAGCACCAGCGACAGGGCGAACGGCAGGTCGACCTCGGCCACCCCCGCGGCGTACAGCGCACCGAGGATGCCGCCGACCGACCAGAGCCCGTGGAAGCTCGCCATGATGCTGGTGCCGTAGGCGCCCTGCACCCGCACACCCTGCATGTTCATGCCAGCGTCGACCGCACCGACGCCGAGGCCGTAGACCACGAAGGCCGCCACGAGGAGCGGCAGTGTCGGCGCCACGCCGACGAGGAGCGCGCCGAGGCCGATCGCGAGGAGCGCGAGCCGGAAGGCCACCGCGCTGGTCCGACGCTCCGCGATCATGCCCGCGGCCACGCTGCCGACGCCCGAGACCACCGCGACCAGCACGAGGATGCCGGTCAGGCCGCCGTCGCCGATGTCGAAGCGGTCCTTGATGCGCGGCGCCTGGGTCACGATCGCGGCGAACACCAGCCCCTGCAGGAAGAATCCCGCACCCACCGCGATGCGCGTACGCCTCAGCTCGGTCACCTGCGACATCGTAGGGCCGCGACGGGTCCGCTCAGCCCATGAAGCCGAGCGGGTCGTAGGAGACCCCCGGGAAGACCTTCGAGGTGTCGACCGCCGGGAACCGCGAGCGGAGGATCTCCGTCAGGACGCTGCGGTAGTCGGTCGTCACCGCGAGGTCGCCGTCGACCTGCTTGCCGATGCCGAGACCCGGCCACCGGGAGTAGTACTGGCCGCCCTTGACCCCGGCCCCCAGGGCGAGCACCGCGTTGCCGTAGCCGTGGTCGACTCCCGCCGACCCGTTCTCTTGCAGCCGCCGTCCGAACTCGCTCATCGTGACGACCGTGACACGACCCGCGTCGGCGCCGAGGTCGAGGAAGAACGCCGCCAGGCACTGGGCCAGGTCCTTGATCGAGTCGTCGACCCGCCACCTGAGGTCGACGTGGTGGTCCCAGCCGCCCGCATCAACGGCGACCGCCTTGACCCCGACCTTGGAGCGGATGAGTCCGGCCGTGGTGCGCAACGCCGACCCCAGCGACGAGTACTTCGGATAGACAGCGCCACCCTGCGGCCCGTCGCCGACCGTGCTGTCGATCATGGCCGCCCGCTCGGCCAGCGCCAGGGCGTTGACCCCCGCAGCACCGATCTGACCGCCGTAGGCGGAGTACTGCCGCGCCAGGCCCGACCGGACCCGCTCCTTCAGGACGGCGTCGGACCTGAAGGGCAGGGCGAGGTCGCCGAACTCGACGGTCGACAGGGTCGGCGCCTTGCCGGCCAACGCGGTCGGCGTGATCGTCGAGCCGATCTGGATGCCGTCGAAGACGTCGGGCGAGGCCGCCAGGCCCGCGATCATCCGGTTGATCCACCCGACCCGGGCCGAGCTGCCCGGATCGGCGTCCTCGATCAGCTCCATGGCGTCGAAGTGGCTGCGGTTGGGCGTGGCCATCCCCACGGCGTGGAGCCCCGCGAGCCGCCCCTGCTGCCACAGGGAGCCCAGCGGGGCGAACGCCGGATGCAGGCCGAACGTGTCGTCCGCGTCCTGGAGCCGGCTCCGCTCGATGCCTGTCGTCGGCCTGGCCGAGTAGTAGGCCGGCTCTGCGTGCGGGACGATCATCGACAGGCCGTCGGCACCGCCTCGCAGCGACACCACGACGAGGACGTTGGCGTCGCCGGCACCGTAGACCGTCGAGGTCAGCACGTCGCCGACCATCGAGGTGGCGACGCCGGCCATCGACGCGAGCCCCGCCGCCTTCAGCAGGGAGCGACGGCTCACGCCGTAGTCGTCGCAGCCGCAGTCGTCGTGGATCATCGCAGCATCCCCTCGGGAGCGTTGAGGACCGCGCCCCGCACGACGGTCCACCGCCAGTCCGTCACGGCGGCGACGGACGCCACCTGGAAGGTCACCGGCACGTCGAGCGCATTGGCGACCGACTGGCGCAGGGCGGTGGTCGCCGGACGACCGAGGAGCATCCGCGACTGGTGGTCGACGATCTGGCCGATCGTGAGCGGCCACCGGGTCGGCAGGAGGTTCTTGACCGCCGGGCGCGACAGCTCGGTCGAGCCCCACCAGTTGCCGGCGAGGTTGTAGTGCATGTCCCACGTGCGGAGCACCCGGGCCGGCGAGGTCCACGTCGAGGAGGTCTCGGGGAACCCGTCGGGCCGTGGCCACTCGAACTGGCGCTGTCCCATGCTGTTGCTCATCCAGATGACGTGCTGCGCGAACGAGGAGCCCCGCGTGGAGTCGGTCGGTCGCATCCCGAGCACCCGAGCGGCGTTGACGACGTCCTCGATCGGCGTGCGGACCTTCTTGCGCTTCGACGCCTGGAAGTCGGGGTGACGCACCATGGCCCGCAGCGTCGCCCTGATGTCGGTGTCGGAACGTCGATAGGCCTTCTGCACCGCGCTGACGATCGACGACGACGGCGTGTCGGACACGAAGCGGACGCACAGCCGCTTGGCGATCCGATAGGCCGTCGAGGGGTGGCGCGCGAGGTAGTCGAGGTAGGCGTTGACCGCGGCGCGTCCGTCCTTCGCGGAGTTGCTGTGGCGGAACCCCAGCACCGAGATCGGACCGACGTAGTGGTCGTCGGGCGAGTAGGACGCGGCGAAGTCCTCGAAGACCCGCACCCGGAAGCCCGTGAGCAGTCGCGCGGAGCTCTTGACGTCGTTCTCGTCGTAGCCCGCCGGACGGCCGACGGTGTAGAGCTCGAGCAGCTCGCGGCCGAGGTTCTCGTTGATCCCGTCCTTGGTGTTGGACGAGTTGTTGAGCCAGCCCGACATCGCGGGGTGCACGACCGCCGCGCGCAGCATCGCGCGATAGCTGCCGAGGGCGTGCTTGCGGATCACCTGGTCGTAGGAGAAGCGCCACGGGAACGAGCGGTCCTCGCCGGCGGGGATGTAGAGCAGGTTGGACCAGAAGTCGGTCATGACCTCGTGGACCTGGCGGCGGGCGACGATCTTGCGCGCCATCGTGTAGCAGGAGAAGTCGAAGCCGTAGTCCCAGGCGCTGCGCTGCTGGGTCTTGACCCGGTTCCACGCCGCGGCGGGCGAGTCGGCGAGCCGGGGGTACCAGCCGGCGACGGCCGTGGCCCGCGGGTCGCTGATCCTGCTCCACGCCATCTGCTTCTCCAGCCAGGAGCTCCAGCTCGAGGCGGCGCGCAGCTCGGTCGCGACCTGCTCGCTCACGCCGAACGTGAAGCGGTTGCCGACGTGCTGGCGCGACGACGGCAGCACGGCGGGTGCCACCGAGGCGGACATGCGTGCACTGCTCACGGGGCTCCCTCCGTGCAGTCTCCTTCTCGACCACGCGCGCCTGGTACACCTGCGGGACTCCCGACCCGTCGGCATGACAGCGCGTGGGCTGACGTCACCCCATCGTAGGGCCGCGAGGGCCCCGGCGTGGCGGTTCCGGCAGGACGCATCGGCCGGCCGGCGTGGCTAGGCTCGGGGTGATGAAGACCTCCAGCTCCCGCATCGCGGGCCTCGGCACCACGATCTTCGCCGAGATGAGCGCCCAGGCGGCCCGGACCGGAGCCGTCAACCTCGGCCAGGGCTTTCCCGACACCGACGGCCCCGTCGACGTCGTCGACCACGCCGTCGAGGCGCTGCGCGGCGGGCGCAACCAGTACGCGCCGGGCATCGGCGCGCCCGAGCTGCGGATCGCGATCGCCGCCCACCAGCAGCGGTTCCACGGGCTCACGGTCGACCCCGACACCGAGGTCGCGGTGACCACGGGTGCTACCGAGGCGATCGCCGCGGCCCTGCTCGGGCTGGTCGACCCGGGCGACGAGATCATCGTCCTCGAGCCCTACTACGACTCCTACGTCGCCATGATCCAGATGGCCGGCGCCGTCCGCCGGCCGGTGACGCTGCGGGCGCCGGACTTCCGCCTTCCGGTCGACGAGCTGCGCGCCGCCGTCAGCCCGCGGACGACGGCCATCCTGCTCAACAGCCCGCACAACCCCACGGGGACGGTGCTGCGTCGCGACGAGCTGCAGGTGGTCGCCGACATCGCGATCGAGCACGACCTCGTCGTCATCAGCGACGAGGTCTACGAACACCTCACCTTCGACGGCGTCCCGCACGTGCCCGTCGCGACGCTGTCCGGCATGGCCGAGCGGACCCTGACGATCTCCAGCGGCGGCAAGACGTTCTCGTTCACGGGGTGGAAGGTCGGCTGGGCGACCGGGCCGGCCCCGCTCGTCGCGGCGATGGTGGGCGCCAAGCAGTTCCTCACCTACACCTCGGGCTCACCGCTGCAGCCGGCGATCGCGCACGCGCTGGGGGCCGACGACGCCTACTTCAACGACTTCACGGCCCGCCTGCAGTCGCAGCGCGACCAGCTGTGCGACGGCCTGCGGTCGATCGGGTTCGAGGTCTTCGTGCCGCAGGGCACCTACTTCGCGACGACCGACATCCGGCCGCTGGGGTTCGAGGACGGCCCCGACTTCTGCCGACGGCTGCCCGAGCTGGTCGGCGTCGCGGCGATCCCGCACCAGGTCTTCTACGACGAGAGGCCCGGCCGTGACAATCCCGGACGCCCCTTGGTCAGGTGGGCGTTCTGCAAGCAGCCCGCCGTCATCGCCGAGGCGATGAGCCGGCTGCAGGGCCTGGTCCCGGACGTGTGACTCTGGCGCTCCTTGGTCGCCCGCGTAACCATGGAGGCAGCGGCCTCGTTGGTAGTGACGAGACCCACGACAGGAGAAATCCATGGAAGCCAAGACGACGACCGACCTGATCGTCTCGACGCTCTGGGTCATCAACGCGATGCTGATCGCCTTCGGGCTCAACGACCTGGTTTTCGGCAGCAAGTCCTCGCGCAAGAACTGATCGACGTCTCCGAGCCTGCTCAGTAGGCGCGACCCGGATTCATCAGACCGTCCGGGTCGAAGGCTGCCTTGATGCGGCGCATGAGGTCGATCTCGGCCGCGCCGTACATCTCGGTCACGAAGGGCAGCTTGAGGCTGCCGATGCCGTGCTCACCGCTCGCGGTTCCGCCATGGGCGAGGGCCGCCCGGACGATGTCGGTGAACGCCGCCTGCGCCCGGTCGCGCTCGGCGACGTCCTGCGCGTCGAAGATGATCGTGGGGTGCAGGTTGCCGTCAGCGGCATGGCCGAACGTGCCGATCGTGACGTCGTGCCGCGCCGCGACCGCCTGGATGTCGGCGACCATCCGGGGCAGCCGGTCGACCGGGACGCCGACGTCGTCGAGCAGGATCGAGCCGAGCCGTTCGAGGGCCGGCAGCGCCAGTCGACGGGCGTTCATCAGCTCGGCGCCCTCGGCCCGGTCGTCGGTGCGGAAGACCTCCGTCGCCCCCTCCGCCACGACGACAACCTCCCCGGCCACGACCTCGCCGGCGGCCGCGGGTCCGTCGTAGGTCATGAGCAGCACCGCCTCGGCCGTCGCGTCGATGGCCATGCCGGTCATGGCGTTGACGGCCGCGACGGTGGTGCGGTCCATCAGCTCGACGGCCGACGGTGTCGTCTCGCCGGTCACGGCGACGACGGCCCGCATCGCGGCCTCGAGCGACGCGAACATCGCGACGATCGTCGACTCGTCGGCGACCACGGGCCGCAGCCACACGGTCGCCTCGACGACGACCGCGAGCGTGCCCTCCGACCCGACGAGCAGCCGGGTCAGGTCGAGGCCCGTGACGTTCTTGCGCAGCGGCCCTCCGGTGCGGATGACCGTCCCGTCGGGCAGCACCGCGGTGAGCGCTGCGACGTGGTCGGCGGTGACGCCGTACTTGCAGCACGACATGCCGCCCGCGTTGGTCGCGATGTTGCCGCCGATCGACGAGATGTCGCGGCTGCCGGGGTCGGGCGTGTAGCGCAGGCCGTGCTCGGCGGCCGCCCGTCCGAGGTCGGCGTTGATGACCCCGGGCTGCACGGTGGCGGTCCGTCGCGCGACGTCGATGTCGACGATCGCGTCCATCTCGTCGAGCGCCAGCACGATGCACCCGTCGAGGGCGTTCGCGCCGCCGGACAGACCGGACCCCGCCCCGCGGGTGACCACCGGCGTGCCGTGCCGGGTCGCGGTCTGCAGCGTGACGACGACGTGGTCGGTCGACGCGGCACGGACCACCGCCGCCGGCGCCCCGGAGGTGGAGAACGGGCTCTGGTCGCGGGTCCACGGCGTCATCCGGTCGGGGTCGACGACGACCCGGGGGCCCAGCGCACGCACGAGGTCGTCGGCGACCGCCGCCATCAGTGCGACTCCCGCGACACCGCGTCGCCGCTCGACCCGACCAGGAAGTCGAGGTCGGCACCGGTGTCGGCCTGCATCACGGTGCTCACGTAGAGCCTCTCCCATCCGCGGGTCGGTGACGCGAAGGCCTCGACGGCGGCCCGGGCGGGCTCGCGCGCGTCGAGCACGTCCTGCGGCACGTCGACGTCGAGGCGGCGGGCCTCGACGTCGAGCACGATCACGTCACCGGTGCGGACCAGGCCGAGCGGTCCACCCGCGGCGGCCTCCGGCGACACGTGGAGCACCACGGTGCCGTACGCCGTGCCGCTCATGCGGCCGTCGCAGATGCGCACCATGTCGCGCACCCCGGCCTCGAGGAGCTTCTTCGGCAGCGGCAGGTTGGCGACCTCGGGCATCCCCGGATAGCCTCGCGGGCCGCAGCCGCGCAGGATCAGCACCGAGTCGGCGTCGACGTCGAGGTGGGGGTCGTCGATGCGCGCGTGCATGTCCTCGATCGAGTCGAAGACCATCGCGCGGCCGCGGTGCTGCAGCAGGGCGGGGGTCGCGGCGGCAGGCTTGAGGACCGCGCCGTCGGGCGCCAGGTTGCCGTGGAGGACGGCGATGCCGGCGTGCGGCTGGAAGGGCTCGGACCGGGGACGGATGACCTCGCGGTCCCAGATCTCGGCCTCGTCGAGGTAGGAGGTGAGCGCCCGGCCCGTCACCGTCACGGCGTCGTGGTCGAGCAGGTCCTCGACCTCCTTCAGCACTGCCAGCAGACCGCCGGCCCGATGGAAGTCCTCCATCAGGAACTCCCCCGCGGGCTGCAGGTTGACCAGCAGCGGAACGCCCGCGCCGACCCGGTCGAAGTCGTCCTGCGTCAGCTCGACCCCGAGCCTGCCGGCGATCGCGAGCAGGTGCACCACGGCGTTGGTCGACCCGCCGACCGCGGCCAGCGCGACGATCGCGTTGAGGAAGGAGCCACGGGTGAAGACCTCGCTCGGACGCCGGTCGGCCGCCACCATCTCGACCGCGAGCCGGCCCGCGGCGTGGGAGCCCTCGAGCAGACGGCTGTCGGGCGCGGGGGTGCCGGCCGTGCCCGGGATCGTCGCGCCGAGCGCCTCGGCCACCATCGCCATGGTCGATGCCGTCCCCATCGTGTTGCAGTGCCCCTTGCTGCGGATCATCGACGACTCCGACGTGAGGAACTTCGCCTCCGAGAGCGTGCCGGCGCGCACCTCCTCGCTGAGCCGCCAGACGTCGGTGCCGCAGCCGAGCGGCACGCCCTGGAACGTGCCGGTCAGCATCGGACCGCCGGGCACCACGAGCGCGGGCAGGTCGACCGAGGCGGCGGCCATCAGCAGCGACGGGATGGTCTTGTCGCAGCCGCCGAGCAGGACGACGCCGTCGATCGGGTTGGCTCGGAGCATCTCCTCGGTCGCCATCGCCGCCATGTTGCGCCACAGCATCGCGGTCGGACGCACGAGCGTCTCCCCCAGCGACACCACCGGCAGGTCGAGCGGGATGCCGCCGGCCTCGTAGACGCCCTGCGAGACGCTCTGCGCGACCTCGTCGAGGTGGGCGTTGCAGGGCGTCAGGTCGGAGGCCGTGTTGGCGATGGCGATGTGCGGACGGCCGTCGAACGCGTGGGCCGGCAGGCCGCGGCGCATCCAGGCACGGTGGATGTAGGCGTTGCGGTCGGTCCCGCCGTACCACTGTGCACTGCGCGGAGAGGGCATCCGATTCCAATTCTCGAAATGATGGTCTAGCATCTGGAATGTGATCCAGACTACATCGGATGCGGCGTCGAAGGACAGCCCTGCGCCCGAGAAGCTGGTCGGCGCCGACCGGACGCTGGCCGTGCTGGCGGCCCTCGCGACGTATCCCGACGGCGTCAGCCTCGAGGAGATCACCTCCGCCGTCGGCAGCCCCAAGCCCACGGTCCACCGCGCGCTCAGTGCGCTGCGCCGGGCAGGCTTCGCGTCGCAGACCGGACCGGGCCACTACGTGCTCGGCGACGACTTCCTGCGCCTCGCGTTCGCCCACCACCAGGCACGGCCCGACCACGTCCGCGTCGAGGACACCCTGACGGCGCTCGCCACCCGCTTCGGCGAGACCGTCCACTACACCGCGCTCGACGGCGACTCGGTGGTCTACCGCTCCAAGATCGACCCGCCGACGGGAGCCGTCCGCCTCACCTCGGTCGTCGGCGGTCGCAACCCCGCGCACTGCACGGCGGCCGGCAAGCTGCTGCTGGCCCACCGTCTGCCCGACCTCGCCGCGGTCGAGACGTGGGTCGGCGACCGGACGCTCGAGGGCCGTACCGAGCACAGCGTCACGAGCGCAGCCGGCCTGCACGAGCAGCTCGAGCTGATCCGCGCCCGCGGCTACGGCGTCGACGACCAGGAGAACGAGCCCGGGGTCAACTGCCTCGCGGTGCCGGCCTTCCTGACCGGGCCGACGACGCCCAGTGGCGCGATCAGCGTCAGCGCGCTCGCCTATCGGACACCCCTGTCCACGCTGGTCGCCGACGTCGAGACCATCCGCGCGATGACCGGCAGCCCCCGGTGATCGACGTCGTCGCGGTCACCGAGCCGCGCTTCGTCCTCGCCGAGGGGCCGGTCTGGGACGCGACCCGTCGCCTCGTGCTGTGGGTCGACATCCCCGAGGGGCTCGTGCTGGTCGGCCGGATCGACGGTGACTCGTTGACGATCGACACCGAGCACCACGTCGACGGCTTCGCCGGGGCGGTCGCGACATCGGTCGACGGATCGTTGCTCGTCGCCGAGACCCGCGCCCTGACCGTCATCGGTCCCGACGGCGCCCGACACACCGAGCCGGTGAGCCAGGTCGGCCCCGACGACCGCCTCAACGACGGCACCTGCGACGCCGCCGGACGCTTCCTCGTCGGCACCCTCTCCCTGACCGGCGATCACGACGGACAACGGCTGCTGCAGGTCGACGCGGGGGCCTCGACCGTCCTCGACGACGACCTCGGCCTGGCCAACGGTCTGGCGTTCTCGCCCGACGACTCGATCCTCTACAGCGTCGACAGCGTGCCCGGACGGGTGTGGGCCCGCCCCTACGACCAGGCCACCGGCGCCACCGGCACCCGGACGCTCCTGATCGACCTGCCGGACGCGACGCCCGACGGGCTCGCGGTCGACGAGCACGGACGACTCTGGATCGCGATCTGGAGCCACGGCGAGGTCCGGTGCTACTCCCCCGACGGTGCGCTCGTCGACACGATCGTGGTCCCGGCGCTGCACACGTCGAGCGTCGCGTTCGTCGGCGACGACCTCGACCTGCTCCTGATCACGTCTGCCCGCACCGAGCTCACCCCCGACCAGCTGGCCGAGCACCCGCTGTCGGGCAGCCTCTTCCTCGCCCGCCCCGGATGTCGCGGCACCCCCGTCCACCGGTGGTCCGGCCACCTGTCACCGGCTCCCTGACGCACCTTCCGACCCCACTCCCCAGGAGACTCCATGCAGCTCATGCGCCTCGGCCCGCTCGGCGCCGAACGTCCCGCCGTCCGGATCGACGAGACGACGTACGTCGACGTGTCCGACACGTTCGACGACTTCGACGAGGCCTTCTTCGCCGGCGGCATGCAGCCGCTGCGCGACCTCGTCGACGCCCGCACCGCCGCCGGCGACGTGCGGACGTTCGCCGGCGAGAGGATCGGCTCACCGATCGCGCGACCGCACCAGATCCTCTGCATCGGCCTCAACTACAGCGACCACGCCGCCGAGACGGGCCAGGCCGTCCCGGACGAGCCGATCCTGTTCACCAAGTCGCCCAACACGATCGTGGGCCCGTACGACGACGTCCGGATCCCGCGCGGGGCGACCAAGACCGACTGGGAGGTCGAGCTCGGCATCGTGATCGGCCGCCGCACCTCCTACCTCGACTCGGTCTGCGAGGCCCGTGACGCGATCGCCGGCTTCGTGCTCGTCAACGACGTCAGCGAGCGGGCCTTCCAGATGGAGCGCAGCGGCCAGTGGTCCAAGGGCAAGTCGGCCGAGACCTTCAACCCGACGGGTCCGTGGCTCGTGACGCCCGACGAGATCGACGACGTGCTCGCGCTCGACATGTGGCTCGACGTCAACGGCGTCCGCTTCCAGGACGGGTCGACGTCGACCATGGTGTTCGACCCGTACGTGATCGTCCACCACCTGAGCCAGTTCATGGTGCTGGAGCCCGGAGACCTGATCGACACCGGCACACCGCCCGGCGTCGGCATGGGACAGACGCCGCAGCGATGGCTCGCGCCCGGCGACGTCATGGAGCTCGGCATCACGGGTCTCGGCACCCAGCGCCAGCTCGTCGTCGAGCCGCGCTGACGTGCGCGCCTTCGTCCTGACCGGGCCCGGGAAGTCGGCCGTCCTCGACGTCGACGCACCGGCCGCGGGCCCGGGACAGGTCGTCGTCGACATCGCGCGGGTCGGCGTCTGCGGGACGGACGCCGAGATGTTCTCCGGCGAGATGGAGTACCTCCACAACGGGCTCGCGACCTATCCCGTGCGACTCGGTCACGAGTGGTGCGGGACCGTCTCGGCGGTCGGCGACGGGGTCGACCCTGCGTGGATCGGGCGGCGGACGACGGGCGACACCCAGATCGGCTGTGGACGCTGCCACCGGTGCCTGACCGGCCGGCAGCACGACTGCGACGACCGCCACGAGATCGGTCTCCGCAGGGGGTTCGACGGCGCTCTGGCCGAGCAGATGGCGGTGCCTGTCTCGGCCCTGCTCCCGCTGCCCGACAGCGTCGACGACGCCGCCGGCGCCATGGTCGAGCCGGGTGGCAACGCGCTGCGCGCCGTCCGCGCAGCCGACCTCTCACCCGGCGAGCGGCTGCTCGTCATCGGCCCGGGGACGATCGGCCTGCTCGCTGCCCAGATCGCCATGGCCCAGGGGTGCGAGGTGCACGTCCTCGGCGTGACTCCGCCATCGCTCGCCTTCGCGGCCGGCCTCGGCCTGACCGGTGCCTGGACCGCGGCCGACCTGCCCGACCTGCGGTGGGACGGTGTCATCGACGCGTCCAACCACCCGTCGTCGCCGGCGCTCGCGGCCCAGCTCGTCGACGCCGGTCGGCGGGTCGTCCTGATCGGGCTCTCCGAGACACCCAGCACCCTCGACACCCGCCTGCTCGTCATGAAGGACGTCACCACGGTCGGCATCCTCAGCGCCTCGCCCGGCCTGGCCGGGGCGATCGAGCTGTACGCCTCCGGAGCGGTCGACCCGCGCCTGCTCGTCGCCGCGACCGTCACCCTCGACGACGTCGACGCGACCCTGCGCGGCGAACGACCCGAGCACATCGGTCCCGGCCCCAAGATCCACGTGGACCCCCGAGCAAGGAGACAGCCATGAGCGACTTCGACGGACTCGTCGCGATCGTCACCGGCGGCGCCAGCGGCATCGGAGCGGCGACTGCCGACCTCCTGCAGGCCCGAGGCGCCCGTGTAGCGATCGTCGACCGCGAGCACTCCGGCACCAGCGGGCACCTCGAGATCACCGCCGACATCACCGACCGCTCCGCCGTCGAGGCCGGTGTGGCGGAGGTCGTCCGGGAGCTCGGCGGCGTCGACGTCCTGGTCAACAACGCCGGCATCGGCGCGGCGGGTGACATCGCGGCCAACGACGACGCGGAGTGGACCCGCGTCCTCGACGTGAACGTGGTGGGCCTGGCCCGCGTGTCGGCGGCGGCCCTGCCCCACCTGCGGCGATCGGCCCAAGCGGCGATCGTCAACACCAGCTCGATCGTGGCCGCGGTCGGCGTCCCGCAGCGCGCGCTCTACTCCGCCAGCAAGGGCGCCGTCGCCGCCGTGACGCTCGCGATGGCGGCCGACCACGTCCGCGAGGGCGTCCGGGTCAACGCCGTGCTGCCGGGCACCGCCGACACTCCCTGGGTGGGTCGCCTCCTCGACGCGGCCGACGACCCTGACGCGGCGGCCTCGGCCCTGCGGGCGAGGCAGCCGCTCGGCCGGCTCGTGACCGCGGACGAGGTGGCGCACTCGATCGCCTACCTCGCCAGCCCGCTCAGCGGGTCGACGACCGGCACCCTGCTCACCGTCGACGGCGGGATGGGCTCCATCCGGCTGCCGTCCTGAGCTCCGACACCACGCGACAGGATGGACACCATGGAACCCCTCAGGATCGGACTCGTCGGCTACGGCTTCGGCGGTCGCTACTTCCACGCCCCGCTGATCGCCGGTGCGCCGGAGTGCGAGCTCGTCGGCGTCGTCACGACCTCTGACGAGCGACGTGCACTCGTCGAGAGCGAGCACCCGGGCACCACGACGTACGACTCCCTGGCGGCGATCGCCGCCGCCGGCGCCGAGGCCGTGGCGATCTCGACGCCCGCCGACACCCACTCCGCCCTCACCGACGAGGCGATCGGCCTCGGGCTCGCGGTGGTCTGCGACAAGCCCTTCGCGCTCGACCCGGCGGCGGCCAGGCGATCGGTGGCACTCGCCGACGAGCAGGGCGTCGTGCTGAGCCCCTACCAGAACCGGCGCTGGGACTCCGACTTCCTGACCGTCCGCGGGCTGGTCGACGACGGGACGCTCGGTCAGGTCTCACGGTTCGAGTCGCGGTTCGAGCGCTTCGCGCCGCAGGACGGTCCGGGGGCGGCCGGCGGCGGGACCCTCCTCGACTTCGGGGCGCACCTGGTCGACCAGGCGCTCGTCCTGCTCGGTCCGGTCGACGCGGTCCGTGCCGAGTGGCGCACCCGTGACAACGGCCTCGACGACGACGTGTTCGTCGCCCTGCAGCACTCCGGCGGGGCCGTGTCGCACCTGTGGGGCAGCTGGAGCCAGCATGCTCCCGGACCGCGCTTCCGCGTGACCGGATCGTCCGCCTCGGTCGTCGTCACGAGCGCCGACTCCCAGGAGGACGTGCTGATCACGGGCGTCGGCCCGGCAGCCGGCGACAGCTGGGGTGTCGAGCCACCGTCCGATGTCGACCAGCTCTTCGTCGCATCCGTGCCGTCGGCCGTCACCCTGGCCCGCGGCGCGTGGGACACCTACTACCCGGCCTTCGCCCGCGCCGTCCGCGGAGAGGGACCGCCACCCGTGCCGGCAGCCGACGCCGTGGCCACGGCCGACGTCCTCGAGGCCGCACGTGTCAGCGCCACCACCGGCGAGACCGTGCGCCCGGGAGCGTCGGCATGACGGGCCGGGAGCTGCTCGACGAGCTCATCGCCCAGGAGCAGCGGCTCGTGTTCCCGGCGTTCGACGAGGCCGATGCGTGGGAGGTGGGCGGTGCGCTGCGCGACGTGGCGCTGTCGGCGTCGCTCCCGGTCGCGATCAGCATCCGCCGCAACGGCCAGCGGCTCTTCCACACCGCACTGCCGGGCGCTTCGGCCGACAACGACGGCTGGCTCGACCGCAAGTGCGCCGTCGTCGACCGCTATGGCCAGTCGTCGCTGCGGGTCGGCGAGCAGTTCCGGGTCAGGGGCAGCACGTTCGAGGCCAGCTCGCGGCTCGACCCGGCCGTCTTCGCGGCACACGGCGGCGCGTTCCCGCTGCTCCTCGGCGGCACCGGCTGCGTCGGGACGATCGCGGTCTCGGGACTGCCCCAGCGCGACGACCACCAGCTCATCGTCGACGTGCTCGACCGCCTGCTGGGGTCCGACTCCTCACACTGACCCCGACCTGTCGACCTCACCGGGCGTTGAGCCGGGCCGCCTGACGCATGAGGTGGTCGCGCTCGGCCAGGTTCGTCGCCCGCTGCGCCGCCTCGGCATACAGGCCGGCGGCACGCACCGGATCGCCGTCTCGCTCGTGCAGGTAGGCAGCCACGGCGGCGTGCCTGGGCAGTGACGGATCGACCTCGGCGAGCGCCGCGAGGCCGGCGCGGGGCCCGTCCGACTCACCGACGGCGACCGCTCGGTTGAGGCGGACGACGGGGCTGCCGGTCAGCCGCACGAGCTCGTCGTACCACTCGACGATCTGCACCCAGTCGGTCTCGTCGGCGCGCTGCGCGTCGGCGTGCAAGGCGGCGATCGCCGCCTGGGCCTGGAACTCGCCGAGCCGGTCGCGGGCCAGCGCGGTCTGCAAGATCTCGACGCCCTCGGCGATCGACTCGGTGTCCCACCGCCCACGGTCCTGCTCGGCGAGGGGCACGAGGCTGCCGTCGGCGGCCGTGCGGGCAGGGCACCGGGCGTGGTGGAGCAGCATCAGCGCCAGCAGCCCCGACGCCTCCGGGTGGTCGATCGCGGCGGCCACTTGGCGGGTGATCCGGACGGCCTCGGCGGCGAGGTCGACGTCGCCCGAGTAGCCCTCGTTGAAGACCAGGTAGAGCACCCGCAGCACCGTGGCGACGTCGCCCGGCTGGTCGAGTCGCACCTCCGCGACGGTGCGCTTGGCCCGGCTGATGCGCTGCGTCATCGTCGCCTCGGGCACCAGGTAGGCCTCGGCGATCTGCCGGGTGGTCAGTCCGCCGACGGCGCGCAGGGTCAGCGCGACCGCCGACGACGGAGTCAGGGCGGGGTGGGCGCACAGGAAGTACAGCTGCATCGTGTCGTCGACGTCCGGGGTCGGGCCCGGCTCCGGCTCGTGGTCGACGGTCTCCTCACGCCGGCGGCGGGCGGACTCCGACCGGGTGGCGTCGAGGAACCTGCGCCACGCGACCGTGACCAGCCACGCCTTGGCGTCCCGCGGCGGGTCGGCCGGCCAGGCACGCACGGCCTCGACCAGCGCGTCCTGCACCGCGTCCTCGGCCGCCGCGAAGTCTGCTCCGCGACGGACGAGGATCGCGAGCACGCTGGGCGCGAGGCTGCGCAGCAGGGCCTCGTCCACCGGACCGCTCACTCCGTGATCGTGTGGGCCTCGCCCATGAACGGGCGCAGCTCGAGCCACTCGTGGATCGGACGTCCGCCCGCGCCTGGTGCGGCCGACAGCTCGCCCGCCAGCTCGAGGGCACGGTCGTAGGAGTCGACGTCGATGACCATCCAGCCGGCAATGAGGTCCTTGGTCTCCGCAAACGGACCGTCCGTGACGGGCGGACGGCCCTCACCGCCGTACTGGACCCAGGTGCCCTCCGGCGCCAGCGCCTGGGCGTCGACGAACTCTCCGGCTTCCTTGAGCCGGTCGGCGAAGTCGTTCATGTACTGGATGTGGGCCGAGATCTCGTCCTGGGTCCACTGGTCCATCATCACGTTGTTGACCGCGGCGGGAGCGCCTCGGTAGTGCTTGAGCATCAAGTACTTGGCCATGGTGGTTCTCCTCGGTGTCGTGCGACCCATTGTGGTCGCGCTCATGCCTGGGACGGAACCGGCGGAGCGTTCTCGACATCCTCGCGCCATCAATTTCTGCAGGCCTCCCTCCGCTGCGGCCGGGACCTTCAGGTCGATCTATTGATGACCAACGTCCCTGAACGATCCGGCGGTACCGGGCTACAGTCGCCGTCTCAGCGGCCGCAGAGGGGCGCATCCTCCGGGGTCACACGATCGAGGGAGCCCCTATGCACGCACGTCGCACCACGCCACGGATCATCCTCCTGGCGGTTGCCGCCGCCGTCGCGGCCCTGGCAGCACCTCCCGCAGCCGTGGGCGCCGACCTCGGCATCACGTTGTCGCACCTCAGGTCCTCCTCGGTGGAGCTGGTGATCGTCTGTCCGACCGATCCGCCCACCACGGTGTTCGTCCTCGCGGGTGCCGATCAGCCGGCCGTCATCGGCCAGACCGAGATGTCGTGCGTGGGCGGCGGGGTCGAGCAGACCGTCACCGTGCCGTTGGCGCAGCCGCTGGTCGCGGGGGCGACGGTCGACCTCTCGGCGACGGTGTCGGGCGACAGCGGCGAGATCAATGCCTGGTTTCCCGGCTCCGTCGTCGAGACGGACGATCCGGGGACGCTGGGCCCGCCCATGAGCCCGACCCACGTGCGCGTCCACGCTGACCGCACCCGTGCCGTCGTGACCTGGCGCGATCCCTCGACCACCGATGATCCCCGCGTCGACGGCTTCCGGATCTCGCGCACGCGCACCGCTCTCTCCCTGCCGTCGACGACGCACCGCGCCGTCCTGCGCGGCCTGGCTCCCGGGCGGCGCTACGTCTTCACGCTCGTGTCGTTCAACTACGCCGGTGACTCGCAGCCGGTCAGGATCGCGGTGCGGACTCGCGGGTCAGGCCGGGCCGGATGATGGTGACGCCACCCTGACGGCCGAGCCCGACCAGACGCTGCGGGACGTCCTCGAGCCCGATGACGTCCCGGACCAGCAGGTCGGGCCTCAGCACGCCCGTGGCCACCTCGTGCAGCATCGCTGGGTAGGTGTGGGCCGACATGCCGTGGCTGCCGAGGATCTGCAGCTCGGAGCCGATCACCATCCCCATCGGTACCGAGGGCGCCTCGTCCGCGCCGGCCAGCAGGCCGACCTGCACGTGACGGCCTCGCCTGCGCAGGCAGCTCAGGGAGTCGTTCATCGTCGCGGTGCTGCCCAAGGCATCGACCGACAGGTCAGCACCACCCGAGGTGACCTCACGGATGAGGGCCGGGACGTCACGGTCCACGGAGTCGATCACGACCTCCGCTCCCACCGACGTGGCCAGCTCCAGCGACTCCCGCGCGATGTCGACCGCGATCACCCGCGCGCCGTGGGCGGCCGCGATCATGACCGCAGACAGCCCGACGCCGCCACATCCGTGCACCGCGACCCAGTCACCGGCCCCGACGGTGCCGAGCTGGACGACGGCACGGTAGGCCGTCGCGAACCGGCAGCCCAAGCTGGCGGCGACGTCGAACGTCATCTCGTCGGGCACGCGCACGAGGTTGACCTCGGCCCGGTCGATGGCCACCAGCTCGGCGAAGGAGCCCCAGTCGGTGAAGCCCGGCTGCCGCTGGTCCTCGCACACCTGGTGGTCGCCGCGCAGGCACGTCGCGCACGTGCCGCACGCGCACACGAACGGAGTCGTGACCCGGTCCCCCACCCGCCACGACGTGACGTCGCCGCCGACGGCGACGACCGTGCCGGCCAGCTCGTGGCCGGGCACGTGCGGCAGCCGGATGTCAGGATCGTGGCCCATCCACCCGTGCCAGTCGCTGCGGCACAGGCCCGTCGCGCCCACGGCGATGACGACACCCGCACGAGGACAGTGCGGATCGGGGACGTCGACGAGCTCAGGCGTGGCCTGGAACCGCTCGAACCTCACCGCTCGCATGTCGCACCACCCTCGCTCGGGGGCGAGTCACACACCCCGACACGGAGAAAAGTATCGGAGCCGCCTGTCGGAATCGAACCGACGACCTTTTCATTACGAGTGAAACGCTCTACCGACTGAGCTAAGGCGGCCAAGGTTCGCCGAGGATCGCCCGCCGAACCAAGAAGAGAGTCTACCGGGTGGTCGTAGCGTCGGCGCACCACCCCGGTCACCGTAGAATCACACGCGTGACTGACACGACGCAGGCCGAGCTGGAAGAGATCCGAGCGAGCATCGACAACATCGATGCTGCGCTCATCCACGTGCTGGCCGAGCGGTTCAAGTACACCAAGCGGGTCGGCCGCCTCAAGGCCGAGCACGACCTGCCGCCGTCCGACCCGGCGCGCGAGGAGCGACAGATCGCCCGCCTCCGCACGCTGGCCCTCGACGCCGATCTCGACCCGGCGTTCGCCGAGAAGTTCCTCAACTTCATCATCGCCGAGGTCATCCGCCACCACGAGAACATCCGCGGCTGACCCCACCCGCTCGCCCGCGAGGTTGTGGGCAGTTGTGCAGGTGTCCGGCCACGCGATCGGTACAGAACTGCCCAAAAGCGGGGCTGGGGCGGGACGGGGCCGGGGCAGGGCGGTCCGAGCGTCTGGCGCGGTCAGGACTCCTTGCAGACCGTGCCGTCCTTCGGCGGGGTGCCGTCGAGCAGGTAGGTGTTGACGGCGTCGACGATGCACTGGTTGCCCGAGACGTAGGCCGTGTGACCGTCACCCTCGCGGGTCAGCAGCACGCCGGAGTCGAGCTGTGACGCGAGCGCCTCGGCGGACTCGTAGGGCGTCGCCGGATCGCGCGTCGTGCCGACGACCACGATCGGCGGCGCGCCCTGGGCGTCGATGTCGGGCAGCGGGTTGGTCGCCTTGATCGGCCAGTCGGAGCAGCCGAGGGCCCCCCAACCGAGGGCGGAGCCGAACACCGGCGACGCCTTCATGAAGCGAGGCAGCTCGGCCCGGGTCTGGGCCACCGAGAGGCCGGCACCGCCCGAGTCGAGGCAGTTGACGGCATAGATGACCTGCCCGCTGTTGTCGCCGTAGGAGCCGTCGGGCTGACGGTCGAAGTAGGTGTCGGACAGCAGCATGAGGATCGTGCCGTCGCCGTCGAACGCTCCGCGCAGCGCCTGGCTGAGGTAGGTCCACGTCTGCTGGTCGTAGAGCGTCACGGCGATGCCGTAGAACGCGTTGCCCTCGGTGAGGCGGCGACCGCCGTCGAGCTCGAGCGGCTTCTGGTCGAGCTGCTTGAGCAGGTCGGCGATCTTGGCGATGCCGGCCTCCGCGTCGTTGCCGATCGGGCAGTCGTCGGACGTCACGCAGTCCTTGGCATAGGCCTCGAGTGCCCGCTGGAAGCCCGTCGTCTGGGCGAAGCTGGCGTCGACCGAGTCGAGCGTGGGGTCGACGGCACCGTCGAGCACCATGCGGCCGACCTTGTCGGGGAAGAGCTCGGCATAGACCGCGCCCAGCTGGGTGCCGTAGGACGCACCGAACCAGTCGAGCTTGCTGCGGCCGAGCAGGGCCCGGACGACGTCCATGTCGCGGGCGACCTCGACCGTGGAGACGTGGGCGGCGAGGTCACCGGAGTTGTCGAGGCACGCCTGGCCCATGGTCTCCGAGCTCTTGCGCAGGGCCGCGACCTCGGCGTCGTCGTCAGGGTCGGGATCGGTCGCGACGAAGTCGTCGAACTGCTTCGCCGGCAGGCACGTGAGGGGCGAGCTCTCGCCAACGCCCCGCGGGTCGACGCCCACGACGTCGTAGGCCTGGGTCACCTGGGAGCCGAAGCGGTCGACCATGGTGTCGGCGAAGTCGATCGCCGATCCGCCGGGACCGCCGGGGTTGACGAACAGGCTGCGCTTCGCGTCGTCACCGGGGTGCACCTTGACCCGGATGCGGGTCGTCTCGCCGTCGGGCTCGTCGTAGTCGACCGGCACCTTGACCCATGCACAGCGGGCGGAGTCGCACGCCGACCAGCTGAGCTTCTGGCCATAGAAGGCGTCGAGACCCTCGGGAGCGGTCTCGTCGAGAGGCTTCGGCGTCGTGAACGAGCCGGTGGAGTCGTCGCGGGTCGCGAACGCGGCATAGACCGCGACCCCGACGAGAAGGGCAAGAACGGTCGCGACCACGAGGGTCGTACGAGCACGGGTCACCGGCGAAGTCCCATCATCATGCGTTCGAGGGCAAGGAGCGGGGCGGCGTTGGCGGTCAGGGCCTCCCTGCACTCGACGATCGCATCGATGGCACCGATCGTCGACTCGGGCGTCCACACCCGGGCCATCTCGCGCACGTCGTCGGCGACGTCGGCGTTGACCAGGTCGACGCCTGTCGCGCACTGCACAGCGAGGACGTCGCGGCAGAACGACAGCAGGTCGAGCAGCACGCCGTCGATGCCGTCACGGGTCATGCGGGTGCGGCGCCGCTTCTGGTCCTTCTCGAGCGCCGACGCGGCACCGGCGTAGCCGGCCGGACGACGTCCGCGCTCCTCGACACCCCAGGCCTGGCGCAGGTCGGCCAGCTCGCGCTCGTCGGCGGCGTCGCAGAAGTCGGACGCCCGGACGGTCGCCTCGTCGCTGATGCGCTGGGCCGCCACCAGGCAGTCACCGAGACCGTGGATCGACACCGGGATCGAGAGAATCGCCCGTCGCCGCTCACGCGCGGACGGGTCACGGGCGAGTCCCCGCGCCCGGCCGATGTGCCCCTGCGACGCGGCGGCGACCGCCTGGGCCATCGCCGGTTCGATGCCGTCGCGCTCGACCAGCAGCCGGGCGATCGCCGCGGTGCCGGGGGTGCGCAGGATGACCGAGCGCGACCGTGAGCGCAGCGTGATCATGACGTCCTCGGCGGACGGGGCGCACAGCATCCAGACGGTGTGCTTGGACGGCTCCTCGATCGCCTTGAGCAGGGCGGCAGCCGCCGGGTCGGTGAGCCGGTCGGCGTCCTCGACGACGAGCACCTGCCACCGGCCGAGGGCCGGCCGCAGCGACGACGCGCGGACGTACTCGCGGATGCCGTCGACGCCGATCGTGAGCCCCTCGGTCGTGATGACCGTGATGTCGGGGTGGCTGCCCGCCCGCGCCGTCGTGCACGAGTGGCACTGCCCGCAGCCACCACTTTCGCACTGCAGGGCCGCGGCGAACGCGAGTGCCGCGTTGGACCGCCCGGACCCCGGTGGCCCGGTGAACAGCCACGCGTGGGTCATCGACCGGCCGTCACCCCCGGCCGACGCCACGGCGGCACGCAGGGTGTCGACGACGGGCTCCTGACCGACCAGGTCGGACCACACGTCGGTGACGGTCATCGGACGGCCTGCCCGAGCCACGGCTCGACCGCCGACCGGATCACGCGGTGGATCTCGTCGGGCGTGCCCCCGCCGGCGACCACGAGGTAGTGGTCGGGGTCGACGGCCGCGAGGTCGAGGAAGTGCTGGCGCACGCGCTGGTGGAACTCCAGCGGCTCGGCCTCGATGCGGTCGGCGCCCTCGAAGCGGGTGTGGCCGATCGCCGGATCGATGTCGAGCACGATCGTCAGGTGCGGACGCAGGTCGGACGTGGCCCAGCGCGCAACGCTCTCGAGCTCGGCGATGTCGAGGGCGCGGCCGGCGCCCTGGTAGGCCAGCGTCGAGTCGACGTAGCGGTCGGTGAGCACGACGGTGCCCTCGGCGAGCGCGGGCAGGACGACGCTGTCGACGTGCTCGGCCTTGTCGGCGGCATAGATCAGCGCCTCGGTGCGTGGCGACAGCTCGCCGGTGGCGTTGTCGAGGACGATGCCGCGCAGGATCGTGCCGACCTCGGTGCCCCCCGGCTCACGGGTGAGCAGCACCCGGTGGCCCAAGCTCTCCAGCCAGGTGACGAGCAGGGCGGCCTGGGTCGACTTGCCGGCGCCCTCCCCACCCTCGAGGGCGAGGAACACCCCGGTGTCGGTGAAGAGAGCAGGCATGGGGCGAGCCTAGTCGTTGGGGTCTGACAGCCGACCTCAGTTGCCGGTGACGCCCTGCTCGACCTCGTGCAACGCCTCGAATGCCGCGACATCCTCCGACGGTGCGTAGGGCCGGTCGACGAAGTACTCGTCGGTGCGCGCCACGACCTCGGGCGAACGGGTGAACAGCAGGTAGCGCTTGCGGGGTCCCACCGAGCCCTGGGCGATCGCGGGCGTGCGGAAGTCGACCGTCAGCCCGGACCTGCGGGCGATGTGGGTCAGCGCCCGCGGGGTGTAGTACGAGACGTGGCCGCGCAGGTAGAGATAGGTGTGCTTGGCGAAGTTGCCGCCGTCGTAGACGTTCGTCGAGCAGACGAGCAGACCACCGGGCGTCAGCAGCTCGAACAACCGCCGGAACTCCGCGCGGGGGTCCTCGAAGTGCTCGACCACCTCGCAGGCGATGATCAGGTCGAACCGCTCGTCCGTGCCCTCGGTGATGTTGACGAAGTCGGCCTCGCCGGTGAGCTCGACGACGTCGCTCATGACGACACGCGCGACGGTCGGGAGCCGGGCGATGTGCTGGTAGTCCAGGCTGCGGCCCGCGCCGAAGACCATGGCCTGCAGCGCAGGACGTCGCAGGATCGCGACGCCCATCTGCGCCATGTGGAACTCGCGCCCCTGGTGCTGGGCGGTGCCGACCCGCGGCGAGAGCTTGAAGCTCTCGACCGACTGGAACGCCGAGTAGTCGACCGTGTTGGTGAAGTTGGAGAGGTAGCCGCACGCCTCGCAGACCCGGATGTCGTACGCCCGGCGCTTGCGCTGGACCGTCGTGACGTGGGTGCGGCGTGACCCGCACACCAGGCAGGGCGTCGCACCACGGGCGCGGGCCAGTCGACGGGCACGTCGGGCGACCGCGCGGGCGCTGGCGATCGGATGACGCAGGAGCTGTTCACCGCGAGCTGTGAAGCCCATGTGGATTCCGTCCGTTGACGATGCTGTCGCCACCCTAGTCGCCGGAGGGCCGGCAGGACACGACTCGCGATCTAGGGCCTGTCGACACGGGCGACCAGCTTCTGCGGCGCCAGCAGGCAGAAGCTCTCGGCGAGCAGCTCACGGACCTCGGCCCAGTCGGTGCCACCGTCGAGGTGCAGACCCATGACGTCGCGGCCCCATCCGACGTCGTAGTAGGGATGCCCCGCCTCGCGCAGCGCCAGCAGCTCCTCGCCCGGCACCCGGAACGTCACCCCCGTGACCTCGCCGTCGAGGTCGAAGGCGGCCCGCAGCGACGACGGCGAGTCGGGGTCGACCGTGAAGACGTGCGCGAAGGTGCGCTGACGGACCCTCCACCGCACGCCGACCCACGCCCGCTCCTCGTAGGCCTCGGGGAGCGCGAGACAGATCGACCGGAGCTGGTCGAGGAGATCAGGAGGGACGTCCGCCATGGGCCCAACCTAGGTCCGGGCGCCGACAGTCTCCTCGTCCTTGCTGGTGAGCCTGACCTCGACCGCCAGCAACGCGACACAGATCAGGCCGACCCACAGCTCTGACATCGGCACGAACGTCACCGCGACCGTGGCGAGGATCGCCACCGCGAACGGCCCGGCGGTCCGGATCGTCGAGTCGTGCAGGCGGACGTTGACGAGCCAGAGCGCCGCCAGGGCGGCGGCCACCGGGCCGGTGACGAACGCGCTGCTGACCAGGTCGGACACCTCCGCGTGGTGGCCGTAGTAGGCGATGCGAGCCGACAGACCGGCTCCGACGGCGGCGGCCGACCCGAAGATCACGTAGTGGCCGAACCCCCAGACGTAGCCCACGTCGTTGCCCGTCAGGACGTCGGCGTTCTCGCGGGCGAAGTAGAGCCACCACGCCGAGAACGTCACCAGCACACCACCGGCGACGACGTACCAGAGCTCGGCGGGCGGGTCCTTCTCGTCGAACGCGACCTGCAGTGCCAACGTCACCGACAGGATCGTCTCGCCGAGCACGATGATGAAGAACAGCCCGTAGCGCTCCGCGATGTGATGCGGGTGCCACGGAGTCGTGCCGCAATGCTCGGCATAGAGGGGCACGGCGAAGTCGAGCGCGATGCCGATGAGAAAGACCCACAGGGGCAGGTGCCCGCCGGTGACAAGCAGCGCAGCGACCCAGCCGATCTGGACCGCGATCAGCCCGTACGCGTAGCGCAGCGCCGTCTGGCGTCGCTCCGGGTGGCCGGCTGCCGCCCGCAGCCACATCAGCACCAGTCCGACGCGCATGATGACGTAGCCGATGATGCCGAGGGTGAAGTCCTCCTCGAAGATCTGGGGGACGCCCGCGGCCAGCACGAGCGAGCCGAAGATCTGCAGCAGCGTCAGCACCCGGTGGATCGTGTCGTCCGGGTCGTAGGCGGAGTTGAACCAGACGAAGTTGAGCCAGGCCCAGAAGATCGCAAAGAACGCCGCGCAGAACCAGACGAGCCCGTGGGCGGCATGCCCCTCGGCGACCTCGTGCTCCAGCGTCAGGGCCGCCTGGGCGATCGCGACGACGTAGCAGAGGTCGGTGAAGAGCTCGAGCGGCGACGCGACCCGGTGGGTCTCGTGCGGGTCACGGGGCGCCAGCGGGCGCACGAGGGCACGGATCATGCTGAGATTCTGTCAGCCCGTCACCTCTGGTGTCTCGCCCTGTCAGTCGACACCGTTCAGCCGGTCGACCGGGCGCGCGACCGTCGGGTCGGTGCGGATCGCGCCGACGTGACCGGCAAGCCGCTCCAGGCCCCGGAGGGGGCCACGGGTCAGGCCTTCTCCGCTGCGGCCTTCGTCGTCTTCTTGGCCGCCGTCTTCTTGGTCGCGGCTTTCTTGGCAGCCGTCTTCTTCGCGGGGGTCTTCTTGGCCGCCGTCTTCTTGGTGGCCTTCTTGGCGGTCTTCTTGCCGCCCTTCTTGGCCGGGCCCTTGGCGCGGCGTTCGGCGAGCAGCTCGAAGGCACGCTCGGGCGTCAGGGTCTCGAGCGAGTCGTCCTTGCGCAGCGTCGCGTTGTACTCGCCGTCGGTGACGTACATGCCGAAGCGGCCGTCCTTGGCCACGACCGGAGTGCCGCTGACGGGGTCGTTGCCGAGCTCCTTGAGCGGTGCGGCTGCAGCCCGACGGCCGTACGTCTTGGGCTGCGCGTAGATCGCCCGCACCTCCTCCTCGGTGATCGTCAGGAGCTGCTCCTCGCGCTCCAGCGACCGCGAGTCGGTGCCCTTCTTGAGATAGGGACCGTAACGACCGTTCTGCGCCGTGACCTCGACGTCGTCCTCGACGTAGATGACGCGCGGCAGGGTCAGCAGCTGGACGGCCTGCTCGAGCGTGATGGTGTCGAGGTCCATGTCCTTGAACAGGCTCGCGGTGCGCGGCTTGTCGGCCTTCTTGGCCGTCTCGGGCAGCGCCTCGGTGACGTAGGGGCCGAAGCGGCCGTTCTTGGCGGTGATCGCCAGGCCGGTCTCGGGGTGGTTGCCGAGCTCCTTCTCCAAGCCCGACGGGGTCGCGAGGAGCTCCTTGGCCTTGTCGAGCGTCAGCTCGTCGGGCGGCAGGTCGTCGGGCACGTTGGCGCGGGTCGGCGTCTTCTTGCCGTCCTCCTCGGTGAACGGAGGACCCTCGACGTACGGCCCGTAGCGACCCACGCGCAGGTCGATCTCCTCGCCGAGCGGGAACGTCGCGAGGCCGCGGGCGTCGATGTCGGGGAGGTTCTCGACCAAGCGCTTGAGCCCGGTGTTGCCGTCGCCCTCGCCCGTCCAGAAGCCGTTGAGGACGTTGAGCCGCTCTTCGCGGCCGTTGGCGACCTCGTCGAGGACGTCCTCGAGCTGCGCCGTGAAGGTGTACTCGATGAGCCGGCCGAAGTGCTGCTCCATGAGGCGGATGACGCTGAACGCGATCCACGCCGGGACGAGCGCCGTGCCCTTCTTGTAGACGTAGCCACGGTTCTGGATCGTGCCCACGATCGACGCGTAGGTCGACGGGCGGCCGATCTCCCGGGTCTCGAGCTCACTGATCAGCGAGGCCTCCGTGAACCGCGACGGCGGCTTGGTCTCGTGGCCGGCCTTGCCCAGCTCGGCGGCCGTGACGGTCAGGCCCTCCGACAGGTTGGGCAGCTTGGTCTGCTGGTCGTCGCCCTCGGCATCGGCGTCGTCGCTCGACTCCACGTAGGCCTTGAGGAACCCGTAGAACGTGATGGTCCGGCCCGAGCTGGAGAAGACGACGTCCTCGCCCGTGCTGGCGGTCGTGCCGATGCGGATCGAGACGGAGTTGCCCTTGGCGTCGTTCATCTGCGAGGCGATCGTGCGCTTCCAGATGAGCTCGTAGAGGCGCAGCTCGTCGCCCCCGAGGCCGGTCTCCTTCGGCGTCTTGAACTTCTCGCCGGCCGGTCGGATGGCCTCGTGGGCCTCCTGCGCGTTCTTGACCTTGCTGGCGTAGACGCGCGGCTCCTTCGGCAGGTAGGCGTCGCCGTAGAGCTCGAGCACCTGGGCGCGGGACGCGGTGAGCGCCGTCTGCGACAGCGTGGTCGAGTCCGTACGCATGTAGGTGATGTGCCCGCCCTCGTAGAGGCGCTGGGCGACCTGCATCGTGCGGGCGGCGCCGAAGCCGAACTTGCGGGACGCCTCCTGCTGCATCGTCGTGGTGCGGAACGGTGCGTAGGGACGGCGGGTGTAGGGCTTCTCCTCGACCGAGCGGACCGTGAACGCCTGGTCGGCAAGCGCGTCGGCCAGAGCCCCGGCCTGCGCCTCGTCGAGGTGAGCGACCTTGTCGTTGGTGAGCGCGCCGGTGTTGTCGAAGCTGCTGCCCGACGCGATGCGCTTGCCGTCCAGGCTGAAGAGCTTGGCCGGGAACTGGCGCGGGTCGAAGCCCTCGCCGGCGTCGAACGTCGCCTCGAGGTCCCAGTAGGACGCGACGTGGAACGCCATGCGCTCACGCTCGCGCTCGACCACCAGGCGGGTCGCGACGGACTGCACGCGGCCGGCGGACAGGCCGCTCATGACCTTCTTCCACAGCACCGGGCTGACCTCGTAGCCGTAGAGGCGGTCGAGGATGCGGCGGGCCTCCTGCGCGTCGACGAGGTCCATGTCGATGTCGCGGGGGTGGGCGATCGCGTACTGGATCGCGTCCTTGGTGATCTCGTTGAAGACGATGCGCTTGACCGGCACCTTGGGCTTCAGCTCGTCGAACAGGTGCCACGCGATGGCCTCGCCCTCGCGGTCCTCATCTGTCGCGAGGACGAGCTCGTCGGCGTCCTTGAGCAGCTTCTTGAGCTTGGTCATCTGCGACTTCTTGTCGGCCGAGACGACGTAGATGGGCTCGAACGCGGAGTCGATGTTGACGCCGAGGCGCGCCCACGACTCTCCCTTGAAGGCCGCCGGCACCTCGTCGGCGCCCCGCGGCAGGTCGCGGATGTGGCCGACGGAGGAGTCCACGACGTAGCCGTCCCCGAGGTAGCCCGCGATGCTGCGGACCTTGTTGGGGGACTCGACGATGACGAGCGTGGTCAAGGGAAACTCCTGAGTGGTCGGACGCGCATACGCTAACGCGTCCTGTCAAGCAATCACGCACCGCAGGGGTCCACCGGACATCGGATCAGCCTGTCCGCGCCCGGTGAGATGATGTCGTGTGGCTTTTTCTGGATACGCGCGGCTCTGGGCGGACAGGTCCGTCCGGACGTTGTTCGTCGCGGCCTTCTTCGCCCGCATCCCGGCCATGGCGTCGCCGCTCGTCTTCACGCTCTACGTCGTCGACGAGCTCGACCGCACCTACGCCCAGGCCGGCATCCTCGCGGCGGCCAGCACGATCGGCATCGCCATCGGCGCACCATGGCGCGGCCGCCTGATCGACCGGCTCGGCATGCGGCGCGCGGTGCTGCCGTCGATCGTCGCGGTGCTCGTCCTCTATCCCGCGGCGACCGCCGTGACCTACGTCTGGCTCATCCCCATCGCCTTCCTCATGGGCGTCTTCCTCATCCCGATCTTCTCGATCGTGCGCCTGTCGCTGACCGTGATGGTCGACGAGGACCAGCGCCGCACCGCGTTCGCCGCCGACGGCGTGCTCGCCGAGGCGAGCTTCATCATCGGGCCCGCGGTCGGGGCCCTCATCGTCACGACCGCCGGAGGCGGCCCCGCGCTCATCGCGATCGGCGTCTGCGAGGCGATCGCCGGGTTCATCTTCCTGTGGCTCGACCCGCCGACGCGCTCGGCGACCCAGGCCGAGCCCGACGCGGCTGTCGAGGACGACGACGAGGTCAGGACGCCGTGGATGTCGGTGCCCCTTGCCTTCCTCTTCCTCATCTCCGCCGGCACCATGGCCACGCTCATCGGCACCGATCTCGGCATCGTCGCCGAGCTGCGCGAGCTCGACGCCGTCGGGTCGGTCTGGATCACGTACGGGCTCTGGGGACTCTCGTCCCTCGTCGGCGGCCTGCTCTACGGCGCGCTCGACCGGTCGATCCGGCCGACCTATCTGTTGCTGGCGCTCGGCCTCACGACGATCCCCGTCGGTCTCGGCAGCGAGGTGTGGTCGCTGTCGCTGTGGGTCATCCCCACCGGGTTCCTGTGCGCCCCCGCCATGACGGCCGCCGGGGAGTGGATCGCCAAGCTCGTGCCCGAGGAGCGCCGCGGCGAGGCGATGGGCTGGCAGGGCACGGCATTCACCCTCGGCGGGGCCGCGAGCTCACCGCTCATCGGCGCGGCGATCGACGGCGTCGGCGCCTGGGGCGGCTTCGTGGTCGGCGGATCGATCGCGACCGTCATCGCCCTGACGGCGTGGGGCGGGCAGCTGATCCCGCGCTGGCGCCCCACTCCCGAGCAGGCATCGATCGAAGGAGCCTCACGATGACGGTCCGCGACGCCACGATCGACGACGTCCCCGCCCTGCTAGCGATCCACAACGAGGCTGTGCGCACGACGACGGCGATCTGGGACGAGGACGAGGTCGACCTCGACGACCGCCGCACCTGGTTCGTCGAGCGGCAGGCGGCGGGGTTCCCGGTGCTGGTCGCCGAGGTCGACGGCGTCGTCGCCGGCTACTCCTCCTTCGGGCCGTGGCGGCCCAAGTCGGGCTACCGCCACACGGTCGAGAACTCCCTCTACGTCCTCGCGGCGCATCACGGCCACGGGCTGGCCTCGGTCCTGCTCGACACGCTGCTGCTGCGAGCGCGCGAGGCCGGCCTGCACCGCATGATGGCCATGATCGAGTCGTCCAACACCCTGTCGATCGGGCTGCACGAGCGTCGCGGGTTCCGGGTCGTCGGGCAGATGGACGAGGTCGGCACGAAGTTCGGCCGCTGGCTCGACCTCACCGTGATGCAGCTCGACCTCTGACCACGCGACCGGTGCAGGTCGGTGGGCGAGGTCCGTGGTCGAGGTCAGTGGTCGGGGTCAGTGGTTGAAGAGACCGCCCAGGCTCTTGGCCGCGACCTTGAGACCGCGGCCGCCCGGCAGCCCGGGAACCTGGTCGATGATCGGCGTCAGGGCCAGCAGCCCGCCGAGGTGCTTGATCTTGAGGTGGCGCAGCGTGACGAGCCGGACCGGGTCGGCCCGTCCGGCCGAGGCCTCGAGCAGGTCCTCGGCGCTGCCCGAGACCCGTGGCCCGTGGGCGCTGCCCTCGATCCGCGCCGTCGTCCAGGTGCCGTCGGCGTTAGCGTCGAACGACCACGGCGCCTCCTTGGCGTTGATGCCGATCGTGGCGTCGATCCCCTCACGCGCGGCGAGGCAGCCCGTCGAGTCGGTGAGTGCCGCGATGCCGTGCCTCAGAAGCGACGGCGGGCACGTGCCGTCGACCGCGTCGGCGACGTCGAGCGCGTGCACGGCCAGCTCGTAGCAGCCGGCGTGCACGACCGTGAGCAGCGGCATGGGCCCGAGCTGGCTGGCGACCGGATCGCCACCGCGCTCCTTCGCCTCGTCGGAGTCGAGCAGCTCTGCGACCGCTGCCCGCGACTGCGCCAGTGCCGCCCGCGCCTCGTCGTCGCTCGCATCGCCGTGGGCGGAGATGACGCTCCGGTTGAACGTGTCAGGGTCGAACGCCGTGTCGATGTCACCCGATCTCAGGCTGCCGAGCACCAGCGTCAGCGCCGACTCGTCGTCCCACGTGCCCAGGTGCACGACGACGTCCTTGACGGTCCACCCGCCGAGCCGGGTCTTGGCCGACAGGTCGGCTCCGTCGACCAGGGCGATGAACGCGTCCCAGCTCTCCAGCACCGCGGCGGACAGGTCGTAGCCGGGGTCGTCGACGAGGCCCCGCTGTGCTGAAGTCATGCGACGAGCATCCCCCGCCCACGCCGCGACCGCATCTCATCCCACCCCCGCCCCCGAACCAAAAATGTGCGATCCTGCACCACCCCGCGCAGAAACTGTTCGACCCTGCACCGATCTCGCCTCCAGAACGGTGCAGAATCGCACAGTTTCGTGCCTACTGGCGCCTGCGCGCCTCGGCGCCTGGGCGCCTGGGTCAGACGAGGTAGCCTTCGCTGACGAGGTCGCGGACCGTTGGGGCGTACGTGCGACGCAGCTCGGCGGCGTCGCGGCCCAGCAGCGAGGCCAATGCGTCGAGGATCTGCCCGGAGGTGAGGTCACCGTCGCTGGCACCCACCAGCCCCGCCTCGACCGTGTCGACCTGGCGGGCACGTCGTACGCCGTGCTGCAAGCGGATGACGATGCTCTCGGGGTCGTCCGCTCCGGCGGCGCCGCGCGTCTCCTCGACCAGGTCGATCGCCTGGCGGAAGGTACGGTCCAGCAGCGCCGCGTCGTCGAGGCCCCGCAGCGCGTCGACACGGTCGCCCCAGGCAGCGATCGTCGGCCCGACCGGCTGGGCGATCTCGCCGGTCCATTCCTCCAGCCGGTGCACCGGCGTCGCCGCCGTCTTGCGCAGGCTGAGCCAGCCGAACCCGATGGCCTCGATGCCCTCGGACTCGAACCAGTCGAGCCATGCGTCGTAGCGCGCGACGTAGTCGTCGGACCCCGCCAGCCCCGCGTCGGCGAGCCACATCTCGACGTACGCCGCCGGGTCGACGACCTCGCGCTGGAGGATCCACGCGTCAAGCGGCTGGCCGTCGAGCCACCCTCCGAGGTCGTCCTGCCAGTCGATGCCACGGTGGTGCGCCCAGTTGGCCAGGATCTGGCACCAGCCACCGTCGTTGAGGTGGGCGGCGGCGTTCTCGACGAGGTGCCGCACGACGCTGTCGCCGGGCATGCCCGAGTCTCGATAGACGAGCACCTGGCTGCCGGGCGGCGAGATGACGAACGGCGGGTTGGTCGCGATGAGGTCGAAGGTCTCCCCCGCCACCGGGTCGAAGAGGCTGCCGTCGCGGACGTCGACCGCGGCCTCGTTGAGCGCAGCCGTCAGCCGCGCCATGGCGAGCGCGCGCGGGTTGACGTCCGTCGCGACGACCTCACCGACGTGCTGCGCGAGGTGCAGGGCCTGCACCCCGCAGCCCGTCCCGAGGTCGAGCGCGCGGCCCGCGGGGCGACGGATCGTCAGCTGGGCCAGTGACGACGATGCCTCGCTGATGCCGAGCACGTACGACGGGTCCATCGGGGCCGACCGCCCGTCGAGGCCGGAGGTCGGGTCGCACACGACCCACCAGTCGTGCTCCTCGTCGCCATAGGGGCGGACGTCAACCAAGGCACGGACCTCGTCGGCCGACACCTCGAGCATCCCGGCCGCGGCGAGCGGCTCGACCAGGCCGGGCAGGGCGGATTCAGCGCGGTCACGGGCGACCGGCACCTGGAGGGCGAAGAGGCGCACCAGGGTCGCGAGGTCACCATCGCCCCGGGTCGCCCGGACGGCGGGGGTGGTCTGGTTGCGGCCTAGCGCCCGGTGGGCGTCGTCGCCGAGGAGGGCGTAGACCGCGTCGACCGTGAAGTCGGCGCGGGTCAGGGCGTCACGAAGGGGCTGCACGTGCTGGTCTGCGATCACCCCACCAGCCTCCCAGAGTCGTCCAGCGACCCCGCGAGTGGCGCAAACCCATCCGCGAGTGGCGCAGATCTGGACGACACGCCGTCCCAAAAAGCTCGATCTGCGCCACTCGCGGAGTGGGGGTCAGGCGGGGGTGGACTCCTTCATCTCCTCGGGGTCGAGGGCGATCGGACGACGCTTGGAGATGTAGACCGCGACGACGATGATGACGGTGGAGACACCGGCGATCGTGTAGCGGAGCGCATCGCTGGCGTCGTCGCCATAGGTGTACTTGATGACCAACGGCACGATCAGCAGCGCCACCAGGTTCATGACCTTCAGCAGCGGGTTGATCGCCGGGCCGGCCGTGTCCTTGAACGGGTCACCGACGGTGTCACCGATGATCGTCGCCTCGTGGGCGGGCGAGCCCTTGCCCCCGTGGTTGCCGTCCTCGATGAGCTTCTTGGCGTTGTCCCACGCACCACCGGAGTTGGCGAGGAAGACGGCCATCAGCGTTCCGGTCGCGATCGCGCCGGCGAGGTAGGCACCGAGCGGGCCGACACCGAGGCCGAAGCCGACGGCGATCGGCGCGAAGATCGCCAGGATGCCCGGCGTCGCGAGCTCGCGCAGCGAGTCACGCGTGCAGATGTCGACGACCTTGCCGTACTCCGGACGACCGGTGCCCTCCATGATCCCGGGGATGTCGCGGAACTGGCGACGGACCTCGAACACCACGGCGCCGGCAGCGCGGCCGACGGCGTTGATCGCAAGACCCGAGAACAGGAAGACGACGGCCGCACCGATCAGCAGGCCGACCAGGATGCTCGGATCGGCGACGTTGAAGACGCCGAGCGTGGCGAGCAGGTCGCCGATCTTGAACGTCGTCTCGCCGGCGCTCTCGCCGACCTCCTCGACCGCGTCCTTGATGGCGTCGGTGAACGCACCGAACAGGGCCGTCGCCGCGAGCACCGCCGTGGCGATCGCGATGCCCTTGGTGATCGCCTTGGTCGTGTTGCCGACCGCGTCGAGCTCGGTGAGGATCTGCGCGCCCTCCTCGTCGACGTCGCCCGACATCTCCGCGATGCCCTGGGCGTTGTCGCTGACCGGGCCGAAGGTGTCCATCGCGACGATGACGCCGACCGTCGTCAGCAGGCCGCAACCGGCGAGCGCGACCGCGAACAGCGACACGATGACCGAGCCGCTGCCCAGCAGGAACGCGCCGAAGACGGCAGCGCCGATGACGATCGCGGTGTAGACCGCCGACTCGAAGCCGACCGACAGTCCCGACAGGATGACGGTCGCCGCACCGGTGCGCGACGTCTTGGCGACGTCCTGGACCGGCCGGGTCTCGGTGCCGGTGAAGTAGCCGGTGAGCGCGAGGATCACCGCGGCGAGCACGATGCCGATGAGCACGGCGAAGATCGCGATGAAGCGAGGATCGCTGTCGGCGGCGGACTCCAGGATCCCGCCCTGGGCGAAGACCTGCTCGATGACGGTGCTGCCTCCGGCGCCGGTGAGCTCGTCGAAGGACGACGGCAGGTAGAGCCAGAGGAACGCGCCCGAGGCCACGGCCGAGATGAGGGCCGACAGGTAGAAGGAGCGGTTGATCGTGGTCAGTCCGCCCTCGCCGACGCGGGGACGGGTGAAGTAGACACCGAGCAGCGCGGTGATCGCGCCGATCGCCGGGATCACCAGCGGGATGACGAGGCCCTCCTGGCCGTACGCGACCGATCCAAGGATCAGGGCCGCGACGAGCGTGACGGCGTAGGACTCGAACAGGTCGGCTGCCATGCCGGCGCAGTCGCCGACGTTGTCGCCCACGTTGTCGGCGATGGTGGCGGCGTTGCGGGGATCGTCCTCGGGGATGTTCTGCTCGACCTTGCCGACGAGGTCGGCGCCGACGTCGGCGGCCTTGGTGAAGATGCCACCACCGACACGCATGAACATCGCGAGCAGGGCGGCGCCGAAGCCGAAGCCCTCGAGCACCCGCGGGGCGTCTCCCTCGTAGATCAGCACGACCGAGGCGGCGCCGACGAGGCCGAGGCCCACGGTCAGCATGCCGACGGTGGCCCCGGTGCGGAACGCGATCTTCATCGCGGCCTCGCGACCTGCGTTCTGGGCGGCTGCGGCGACGCGGATGTTGGCCCGGGTGGCCAGCCACATGCCGATGTAGCCGATCGCGGCGGAGAAGCCGGCTCCGAGCAGGAAGAAGATCGACCGCCCGATCCGGATCTCGCTGTCGCCCGGCAGCAGGAACAGCAGCCCGAACGCCAGCACGGCGAAGACGGCAAGGGTCTTGAACATGCGGCCGAGGTACGCCGTGGCGCCCTCCTGGACCGCGAGCCCGATCTCCTGCATCTTGTCGGTGCCTTCGGATGCCTTCAGCACTTCGGCCCGGAAAACCGCTGCCATGATCAGCGCGATCACGCCGACCGCTGCAACGCCGTACACCCAGAAGGTGTTGTCGTTGGAGAGGTCGAGGTCACCGGCTGCCGCAACGAGGGTCGCGTTCGCCATGTAAATCCTCCAAGGTTCGGCAGAGCGTACGGACGGCCTGCCGAGCAGGCCGTTGTGACGCAGGTTACATGCCGAGCGACCCGTGGAGTGTGACGGGGATCACGCTGAGGCGGAGCGCGCGTCCTCGACGGAGGTGTGCAGGCCGAAGACCTTGTCGAGGCCGGTGATCTGGAAGATCTTCAGGATGCGCTCCTGGGTGCACACGATGTCGAGCGATCCACCGTCGGCGCGCACGCGCTTGAGCGCGCCCACCAGGACTCCGAGCCCGGTGGAGTCGAGGAAGTCGACCCGCTGCACGTCGATGATGAGCCGGGTGTGGCCCGCATCGACGGCGGTGACGATCGCCTCGCGGAGGCGGGGTGCGGTGTAGACGTCGATCTCGCCGCCGACCTCGATGATCTCGAAGTCACCGTCCGTGCGGGACGTCAGTGCCAGCTCCATCGACGCTCTCCTCCGTCAGCCCATGCCGTGGCCTCCATCCAACCACGATCTTCCCGTGCCCGCCGGGGTCCGAGCACGGTGTGAGACCCATCATGACCACCTGTCACCTCTCCGGGGTCATGGGGGTTCTGGGAGACTCGGCAGGTGGACCCTGCCGACCTCGTGCTGCGCTACGGCGAGCGGGTGACCCACGTCGAGCGCGTGCCCGCCCGCGAGGCGGTCGTCGAGCCGTGGCCGGAGTGGGTCGACCCGGCCGTGCGGGAGATGTACGCCGCCGACGGCATCTCGACCCTGTGGGGCCACCAGGCCGAGGCGCTGCACCACGTGCACGCCGGACGCCACACCGTCATCTCCACCGGCACCGCCTCGGGCAAGTCGCTGGTCTTCCAGGCACCGGCCCTCACCGGTCTCGCCGCCGGGCGGACGGGCAGCTCGTTGCGCGGCAACCGGATGCCGACCGTCCTCTACCTCGCTCCGACCAAGGCCTTGGCGGCCGACCAGCTGCGGCGCCTCGCCGGCGCGGCGGCGTTCGCCCGCCCCGCGACGGTCGACGGGGACAACTCGCGCGAGGAGCGGGCGTGGGCCCGCGACCACGCGAACTACCTGCTGACCAACCCCGACACCCTGCACCACTCGATCCTGCCGGGCCACGCTCGCTGGACCCGGGCGCTCGGTGGGCTCACGCACGTCGTGGTCGACGAGTGCCACCACTACCGCGGCGTGTTCGGCGCCCACGTCGCTCACGTCCTGCGGCGGCTGCGCCGCATCTGCGCCCACTACGGCGCCGACCCGACGTTCGTGCTCTCGTCGGCGACCGTCGCCGACCCCGAGGTCTTCGCCTCGCGCCTGACCGGCCTCGACGTGGTGCCGGTGACCGACGACGCCTCGCCCCACGCGGCCCGCACCATCGCACTGTGGGAGCCGCCGATCATCCCGGGCGTCGACCCCACCAACCCCGGGGTCGTCCGGCGCTCGGCCACCACCGAGGCCGGCGAGCTGCTGACCGACCTGGTCATCGGCAAGGTCCGCACGCTGGCCTTCGTCCGGTCGCGCCGTGGTGCCGAGGCCGTCGCCGCCACCGCCCAGCGCCGGCTGGGCGAGGTCGACCCCGAGCTGGTGCGGCGGGTCGCGACCTACCGGGGCGGCTATCTGCCCGAGGAGCGCCGCGAGCTCGAGCAACGGCTCCGCAGCGGCGACCTGCTCGGCCTGGCCAGCACCAACGCGCTGGAGCTCGGCATCGACATCGCGGGCCTCGATGCCGTGATCACGGTCGGCTTCCCGGGCACACGCGCGGCGCTGCAGCAGCAGTTCGGCCGCGCCGGACGCTCGGGGCGCGACTCGATCGGCATCCTGGTCGCGAGGGACGATCCGCTCGACACCTTCCTGGTCCACCATCCCGAGGCGCTGCTCGGTGCGCCCGTCGAGGCGTCGGTGTTCGACCCCGACAACCCCTACGTGCTCGGTCCGCACCTCGCCGCCGCGGCCCAGGAGATCCCGCTCACCGAGGACGACTTCGCGATGTTCGGCCCCCGGACCGCCGAGGGCGTCGCGGCGCTCGAGGCCGCCGGCTGGCTGCGCAAGCGGCAGGCCGGGTGGTTCTGGACCAAGCGCGAGCGCGCGAGCGATCTCGCCGACATCCGCTCCAGCGGCGGGTCGCCGGTGCAGATCGTCGACGCCGGCACGGGCCGCCTGATCGGAACGGTCGACGGCGGATCGGCCGACTCCACGGTGCACGAGGGTGCCGTCTACGTGCACCAGGGCGACGTGCACCTGGTCGATGAGTACGACGTCGAGCACGGCGTCGCGATCGTGCACCGCGCCGACCCGGACTACTCCACGATGGCCAAGTCGGTCACGGAGATCGCCGTGATCGACACCGAGCGCACCGAGCAGTGGGGCGACGCCGCGATGTCGTTCGGCTCCGTCGAGGTCGTCAACCAGGTCGTGTCGTACCTCAAGCGCAGCACCTCGGGCGGCGGGGTGCTCGGCGAGGAGCTGCTCGAGCTGCCCGCCCGGACCCTGCAGACCAAGGCCGTCTGGTGGACCCTCGCGCCCGACGCCGTCAGCGCCGCCATGGAGCACGACGACGTGCCAGGGTCGGCCCACGCCGCAGAGCACGCGGCGATCGGCCTGCTCCCGCTGCTGGCGACCTGCGACCGCTGGGACATCGGCGGGGTCTCAACCGCCCTGCACCCGGACACCGGCACGATGACGGTCTTCGTCTACGACGGCTATCCCGGCGGCGCGGGATTCGCCGAGCGTGGCTATGAGATGGCGGCCCGGTGGCTCCGCGTGACCCGCGACGCGATCATGGCGTGCGAGTGTCACGACGGGTGCCCCTCCTGCGTGCAGTCGCCCAAGTGCGGCAACGGCAACGAGCCCCTCGACAAGGCCGGGGCGGTCCGCCTGCTCGACGCCCTGCTCGTCGACGCCCCGGTCACGGGGGATCACTGAGGTAGAAGTCGGGGGCCGCCCTGGCCTCCTGCTCCGTCGACCATCCGACGCCCCACCACGGGGTGCTCTCCGCCCGCGCCGTCACGGTGGCCACGTCGTAGTCCATGCGACAGGACACGAGCACGGCGCCGTTGCGTCGCGCGATCGCGCGGGCGGCCTCGCACCCGTCTGCGCCGTCGACGCTGGCCTGGGACCCCGCAAGGGCTGCGAGGTCGGCGGCGGCGGCCACCCGGTGCCGCATGCGCACCAGCCCCGCCACCTGCGCCATCACCAGGGCGGCCACCACCAGCATCGTGGCCACCGCCGCGGCGTGCACCGTGACGGCACCGCGGTCGCGTGCCCCTCTCACGGCGACTCCCGGGCGGCCACCGACGTCGACGTCAGGGTGCGCGACCCGACTCCGGAGAAGAACGGCACGGGCAGACGCGACCGCACGGTCACGGAGACGACGACGACTCCGCCCTCCTCGGTCACCCGGACCGTGGCACCGTCCGGGGCGTGCCTCCGCGCGGCGGTCTGGGCGGAGGAGGTCGACTCACCCCGGGCCAGCAGTCGGGCCGACTCCCGCGACGCGTCGGCCAGCCGGACCTGCGTGAGCCCGAGGGAGACGATCCACAGCAGGAGGAAGGCCAGGGCGACGCCCAACGGGGCGATCGTCATGAGCTCGGCCGTCACCATGCCGCGCTCGCGCCTCATCCGATGCCGAGCCGGGGCATGCCCGAGAAGATGTTGCGCCACGACAAGGCCTTCTGGACCAGGTCCATCAGGTGGTCGAACCAGGGGCCGTCGACGCCGAGCAGGCCGAGCTTGTAGAGGATCGTCGCCATCATCACCGCGCCCAGGGTGCCGATCGTGTATTCCGCGGTCGCCATGCCGCGGTCGTCGTGTCGAGTCATGTCAGGTCCTTCGGGAGGGCCCGGGACGGCGCACCGGCGCCGTCCCGGGCGACGGTCAGAACGGCAGGATGCTGGGGATCTTGTCGATGAGGTCCTTGACGATGTCGCCGAACCACTCGGACTGTCCGACCTTGACCAGCACGCCGCCGATCGTGCACGCACCGAGGGTGCCGACGGTGTACTCCGCGGTGGTCATGCCCTGCTCGGCCCGGTTGCGCAGCTTCTTCATGAGGTGTCCTTTCGGTGGTGGATCTGTCATGGAGAAGATGGGGCCGGGACGTCGCCGGGTGCGGCCGGATCTGCGGCCTGGGGACGACCGGTCCACGACGCTGCACCTGTGGACGTCACCAGCCGAGCGACCGGAACGAGGCGAGCACCGTCGGGACGATCCCGACCAGGAAGAACGCCGGCAGGAAGCAGGCGCCCAGCGGTGCGGCGGTGCGGACCGCGACCTTGCGGCTCTGCTCGCGGAGCCGTGCCGCCCGTTCGCGCCGCAGCTCGGTCGCGACTCCGGCCACGATCCCGGCGACGGGCATGCCGGAGGACTCGGCCCGACGAAAGGCTCGTCCGACCGCCGCGAGGGCGGGATCGGCCGCGACCGACCGCCAGACCGTGTCGGGGTCGGCGGCGATCGCCAGACGTCCGGAGATGGCACCGAGCTCGGGTCCGAGGGGCGGCGCCGTCGCATCGGCGACCAGGGCGAAGGCGGCCACCGGTGGCCGGCCGACCTCGAGCGCCGCGACCATCAGGTCGAGCGCCGCCGGCAGCGCCGCCTCGACCGCAGCGGCTCGACGACGGGCCCCGGCCGACTCCAGACGCCCGACCGCGCGGTGGGCGACGGGCGCGAGGACGACACCGAGCAACAACCCCGTCGGCATGCCGAGCAGCACCAGCGATCCCACCGGCGCGACGACGGCCGCCACCACCCGCAGGTCGATCGAGCGGGGCGGGTCGGCGGTCACGAGGACGAGCCGTGACCGGCGCCTGGACGACACCGGGACGAGCAGCCAGACCGCGATCGCTGCCAGCACCGCCGCCGTCACGCCGTGCGCTCCGCCGCAGCCGCGATCCGCTCGACCCACGTGATCCCGAGGCAGGCGAGGGCGCACCCGGCCGCGAGACACGTGACACCGATCCACGTGCCCGTCAGGAGACCCACCGGGTCGCCGCCCATGCCCGATCCCAGCGTCAGGCCCACGACCGGCAGCACGGCCATGAGCCGGCCGGTCGCCCTGGCGGGTGCAGCGCCGGCCTGCACCTCGCGGTCGACCTCACGGTCGTCGCGCACGGCGTGCTCGAGCCGCACGAGCACCGAGGCCAGCGGCGCCCCGGCTCGTTCGGCGACCTGCGACGCCGCCGAGACCTCGCGCAGCACCTCCCGCCCCGGCTCGGTCGCCGCCTCGCGCAGGGCCGCGGCGACGTCACCGCCGAGGCCGGCGGCCCGTGCCGCAGGTGCCAGGAAGGCGAAGTCGTCGGCCAGCCCCGTCAGCGTGCGGACGGGCAGCAGACCGGCCCGCAGCTCGGCCGCCATCAGGCCCAGCACCTCCGCCACCTCACGGTGTCGGCCGCGGACCTGCTCGCGCCGACGCGCGGCTGCGACCTGCCGGGCGACGAAGGCCGCCACGGCCAGCACCGTCGCGACCAGCACCACCTGGGGCCCCCTCGCCTGGTCGAGCAACCCCGCGCAGAGAGCCGCGACAGCAGCAGACAGCAGCCACCTCGGGCGCACGCGGACCGCCGGGCGACCGAGGCGGTGTCGGACGATCCAGCGTCCGGGTGGCCGCCACAGCAGGACCGCGAGCACCGCCGCTCCCGCGGCCGCGGCCGCGATCATCCCGTGACCTCCAGCAGGCGATCGAGCCCCGGGCCCGCCAGCGGACCACGGGGGCCGAACGTCCACGCCGGCCGGCAGACGACCACGCCGTCGGCAGTCCGGTCCATGACCGCCACCTGCTCGACCAGCCGTCGCCCGTCGCCACCGCGGCCGAGGTGCACCACCAGGTCGATGCTCGCGGCCAACTGGCTGTGCACCGCCACCCGCGGCATGCCGGCCGCGACGCCCAGGGCCTCGAACCGTGCCGGGACGTCGGCCGGCGCGTTGGCATGCAGCGTGCCGCACCCTCCCTCGTGCCCGGTGTTGAGCGCAGCGAGGAGATCGACGACCTCGGCGCCGCGCACCTCCCCGACGACCAACCGGTCAGGACGCATGCGGAGGGCTTGGCGCACGAGGTCACGCACCGTGACGAGCCCGGCCCCCTCGACGTTGGCGGGACGTGCCTCGAGACCCACGACGTGGGGGTGGGCGGGTCGCAGCTCCGTCGAGTCCTCGACGATGACGATGCGCTCGCGGTGGTCAACCTCGGCGAGCAGCGCGGCGAGCAGCGTGGTCTTGCCGGAGCCCGTGCCGCCGGAGATGACGAACGCCGCCCGGGACGCGACGATCCGCCGCAGGCAGACCAGTGCCTCGTCGCACACCGAGCCGGCCGCGTGCAGCTCGTCAAGGCTGAACGTCCGCCGCGCCGGCACCCGCAGCGACAGCGCCGTGCCCGGTCGGGCCAGCGGCGCGAGGACCGCATGCAGGCGCGTGCCGTCGGAGAGCCGGGCGTCGACCCACGGGCTCGCGTCGTCGAGGCGCCGGCCCGCCTGGGCTGCGAGCCGTTGGGCGAGGCGGCGCACGGCGGCCTCGTCGTCGAGCTGCACCTGCGTCTTCTCGAGCCCGTGACCCCGGTCGACGTAGATCGCGGACGGCCCGTTGACCAGCACGTCGGTCACCCCGGGCAGGGCGAGCAGCGGATCGAGGGGACCTGCGCCGCGGGTCTCGCTGCGCAGGCGGTCGACGAGCGCGAGCACCGTGTCGCTGCCGGCCATCTGGTGCTCCGCGCGCAGCGCCTCGGCGACGCTGTGCGGCGTCGGATCGGCGCCGTCGGCAGCCAGGCGCCGGCGGACGCGCTCGAGGATCGGCAGGTCGGTCACGGACGCTCCAGCCCCACCGCGTCGAGGACGGCCGACGCCGCGCGACGGACGGCCCGCGACCGTGCCGGCCCATGACCCCGGTCGACCGCGCCCCGGACGCGGCGGTCGTGCCGCAGACGGACCAGCACCGGGAGCCCGAGCGCCTCGGACACCGCACCCGGGCCGATGCCGCCGGGCCGCGCGACCGTCACCAGGCCGGTCGACGGCGCACTGTCGGCCAGCCTCCCGGCGACCGTGCGGGCCGCGACCACGGCACCGATCTCCTCGGGCACTACCAGGAGCGTGAGGACCGAGCGCCCGACGAGGTCGACTCCCGCCGGGTCGAGCTGGCGCGGCACGTCGACCGCGACGAGGTCGAAGCCGCGCACCGCGGCCGTGACCACGGCCGGCAGCGACTCCGGAAGCGGTCCCCGCTCGTCGCGCGTCCACGACAGGCTCGCGACGCCGCGGTGCTCCGGCAGCACGTCGGCGAGGGAGCCTGCGTCGATGCGGCCACGGGTCACCGCGAAGTCGTGCCACCGCAGGCCCTCGGCGCGTTCGGCCCCGAGCACGAGCTCGAGGCCGCCACCGAGCGGATCGGCGTCGAAGGCCAGGGCCCTGAACCCTCGCTGCCCGGCGACGACGGCCAGCGCCGCAGCGAGCGTCGATGCGCCCGCGCCCCCGGAGCCGCCGACCACGCTGACCACACAGGCCTCGTCGCGCCCGTCGAGCGCCGCCGCGAGCGCGCCCAGCACCCGGTCCTCCTCGACGGGCTCGCACACGACCGTCGCTCCGAGCCCGACCGCGGCGGGCCAGCAGGCCTCGGGCGTCCGGGCGACGACCACGACGTGGTCACGCCGCGACACGCCGGCCCCCGCCAGGGCGCCGACCAGGTCGTCGCCCACCACGACGGCGGCGGCTCGACGCCACGACCGCCGGGCCGCGGTGACGTCGCGGGCGACCTCAGGGCTCGCCCCCAGCGCGGCGCACCACCGCTGCGCGAGGTCGATCAGGTGCTCGTCGGTGGTCGCGATCAACGGGGCCGGCACATCGGTCATGCCACCGACGATGGCGACCCCGAACGCGCGACGAAAGGGGCGAACCTCGACCTGTGGACGGCCGAGCCTGCCCCGGCGTCATGTGGACGCCCCTATCCTGATGGGGTGAGCCCGACGCGGACTGCGGCATTCTTCGACCTCGACAAGACCATCATCGCCAAGTCGAGCACGCTCGCTTTCGGCAAGCCGTTCTACGAGGGCGGACTGCTGACCCGGCGGGCCGTGCTGCGCAGCGCCTACGCGAACTTCATGTTCTCGATCAGCGGCGCCGACCACGACCAGCTCGAGAAGATGCGCGCCTACCTCACGCAGATGGTCACCGGGTGGGACGTCGAGGTCGTCCGGCAGGCCGTCGCCGAGACGCTGCACTCGATCATCGACCCGCTCGTGTTCGAGGAGGCCGTCACGCTCATCGAGCAGCACCAGGCCGCCGGCCGCGACGTCATCATCGTCTCCGCGTCCGGCGTCGAGGTCGTCGAGCCGATCGGCGCGATGCTCGGCGTCGACCACGTCATCGCGACCACGCTGGTGGCCGAGAACGGCCGCTACACCGGCGACGTCGAGTTCTACGCCTACGGCCCCCACAAGGCCACCGCCATGCGCGCCCTCGCCGAGGAGCGGGGCTACGACCTGGCCGGGTCGTACGCGTACTCCGACTCCGAGACCGACGCCCCGATGCTCGAGGCGGTGGGTCACCCGTTCGCCGTCAACCCCGACAAGGCGCTGCGCAAGATCGCCGAGGACAACGACTGGCCGATCCTCGTGTTCGCCCGGCCCGTGGCCCTGCGTCGCCGCCTCGGCCTCGACACCCGCGTCGGCAAGGCTGCGGCGGTCACGGTCGTCGCCAGTGCGGTCGGCGCGGTCGCCCTCACGCTCGTCACCCGTCGCAAGGGCCGCTTCACCGCCTGAGGTCGGACCCTCAGTCCTTCTCCACCGTCGCCAGGACCTCGTCGGCGACCCGCCGCATGCCCTCGGCCTTGGGGTGCAGCAGCGTGCCGTCACCCGGGACGTTGTCGACGCCGTTGACCCAGGCCTCGCTCCCTGCGCACGCGTCGTGGCCGGCCGAGAGAGAGCGGGCGTCGACGAAGTCGATCCCCGCCGTCTTCGCAGCGTCCTTCTGGGCGGTCCTCATCAGCGACTCGATCTTCAGCGCAGCGGCCCGCCGCACGTCCGACAGGGGCATGACGGCACAGCTGCCGGAGTCCGGCACCAGCCGCAGGTAGCCGACCAGCACGATCGTGGCACGCGGCGCCCGCTCGCGGATCTCCTCGACCAGCGCGACGATGCGATCGCGGGTCGCGGTGAAGGTGGGCGCCGCATAGGTCGCGAGGTACTGCTCGCAGCTCGCGTCGTTGGCCGTCGCCGGCAGGAGGCAGTAGCTGAACAGCCCGAGGTAGGCGCTGGCGTCGTTGGCCCCGATGCCGAGCGTGACGAGGCCGGTGTCGTCGGTGACCGCGTCGAGCTGGGGCTCGACGACCGTCCCGTCGCCGAGGGTGCGACCGTTGCGGATCTGGCCGCTCGTCTCGCCGCCGCAGCTCACGTCGACCAGCGTGTAGGACGTCAGCTCGTCGGCCACGAGGTGCGGATAGTTGCGGGCCGACCGCAGGCAGCCCGGCGTCTCCTGGTCCATCGAGCCGAGGCCCGGACCGGACGCGTAGGAGTCTCCGAGGGCGACGTAGGTCAGGCCGGACGGTCCGGGATCGCTGTCGCTGCCGCACGCGGCGACGAGCCCCACGACGAGCAGGAGAATCACGACGAGCCGGCGACGAACCACGCCGGAAAGCCTATCCGGCCGCCGGCGTTCTGCCCGGCGCTTGTGAAACGAGGCGCACAACATTACGCACGAGTAGGGCTGTCGGATCGAGGTCAACAGGCGTACACAGGATGCAGGACCACATGACAACTCCAGATCGGCACAGCACCTCGGTACCCACGCGGCGATCACCCGTCTCAATGGGACAGTCGCTCACCGGACTCCAGACCACTCAGGGATTCACTGGAGCCACGACGACTCAGATCCAGCACGCCTGGTAGCCGAGAGTTTGCTGGCCTGGCGGCGTCGATCCCCCCGGGGTCGGCGCCGCCGCTCTGTCTGGGGTCGGTGCCCGCCTCAGCGAGCGAGCGGGGAGGCCTCGGCCGCCCGCGTGAACGCCTGCGAGGCGTACATCAGCCACTGGTGCACACCGGTCGGCTTGCCGCTGCCGTACGCCTCCAGCGCGGCGCGGTAGCCGTCGGGCTCGGCGGCGTGTCCCGCCTCCGGCACGATCACCGAGGCGGGGTCGACGCCCTTGGCGACCAGCACGAGACGCTCGGCCGCGCGCCCGATGATGCCGTTGTGCGTCGCGAAGGCCCCTGCCGCGCTGATCTCGGCGTGGACCAGGGCGGCGACGACCAGCCCGGGGGCCTCGGTCGGCCGGCCGAGCATCCAGGCCAGCTCCGTCAGCCGCGCGACGCCGTCGGGATTGACCGGCCGGCCGAGGTCGGCGTCGTCGACCGAGCCGGCGGCCGCCAGGGCGTGGATGCGAGCCAGGGCCTGCACCGGTGCGCGGTTCCAGACCGGGAGCAGGCCGAGCAGCTCGGTCGACAGCCGGACCGCGCCGCGGGCGAGGGCATCGCCGCCACCGGAGGCCAGCTCGTCGATCTCGAAGACGCTGCCCTCGAGCGACGCCGTGGCGACGGCGCCGAGGAGCAACGACCGTGCGGTGTCGTCGGGGGTGCTGCGTCGCAGGCCCCGGTCACGCAGGATGCCGTCGAGACCGTCGCGGGTGCCGGCATAGGTCGACGGGATGCCTTCGAGCGCGGCAGCCGAGATGAACGGATCGGACACGCCCGAAGCGTACCCGCCGCCCCTCGCGCCGCCCGGTAGCCTTCACACAATGAACGACTCCCCCGAAGATCGCACGGCCAAGTGGCTGGTCGGGGACCGTCTGTCCTGCGTGCTCCACCTCGGCGACGGGGCGCTGGCCTACCAGCTCGCCGAGCAGGGCCACGAGGTCGTCGTGGCCGGCGACGACGTGACGTCGAGCCGCCACCCCGACATCCAGTACGTCCGCAGCGCCGGTGAGCGCCTGCCGTTCCTCGGCGACGCGTTCGACGTCGTCGTCGCGCCCGAGCTGCGCGAGGCGCCGACGGCACTGGCCGAGTACGCCCGCGTGCTGCGTCCCGACGGGCTGCTCTCAGCGATCTCGCAGCGGCACGACGACTCGATCCCGTGGATGCGCAAGCTGCGCGAGATCACCGGCTCCCTCGACCGCGGCGCCGCCCCGGTCGACACCTTCGGCGCGTCCGGCCTGTTCCACGAGCCCGAGACGCACGAGTTCGGCACGTGGGAGAAGCTCGACCTGCCGGGCCTGCTCCGCTTCGCCCAGGCCACCAAGCACCCCTCGGTGGGTGAGGCCGCACTGGCACAGGTCCGCGACCTGTTCATGAGCTACGGCGGTCAGACCGGCTTCCTGCGGCTGCGGCACGAGACGTTCTGCGTCCGCGCGCGCGTCGACAAGGCCGGGCTCAGCCAGGAGACCCCGCCGCCCGACACGATGCTGCTCGACTTCCGCTGAGGTCAGCGCGGGGTGATCGGGTCGCGCGAGAACCACGCGAGACCCAGGCCCTCGTTGTAGCGGTCACGCCGCACCAGGGCCAGACCTGCCGCGGCGAGGTGGGACTCCAGCTCGTCGAACGAGCGACCCGGCATCGCGTGGTACTCCATGACGACGCGGCGCACCGACGACCACATCTCGACCGGCGAGTTGAGGACGACGTCGTACTCGGCCCCCTCGGCGTCCATCTTGAGGATGTCGACGTGGCCACCGGCCTCGGCGACGACGTCGGTGAATCCGACGCAGGGCACCTCGATCGTCACGGCACCGGGCTCACCCAGGTGCAGGACGCCGTTGTGGCCGCTGCCGGCGCCGTTGTCGGCCATCACGAGCGCACCCGTCGTGGCGCCCACGGCCTTGCGGTGCACGGCGATGCGATCGGCGAGGCCGTTGTCGTCGACGTTGCGCTGCAGGTAGGAGCCGGTGGACGGCGTCGGCTCGTAGGTGGAGACGCGGGAGCCGGGGAACGTCGTCGCGAACGCGATCGAGAAGCAGCCGATGTGGGCGCCGATGTCGACCAGGACCGGGGCGTCGAGCCCCTGGCCGAACCACTCGATGCCGTACTCGTCCTCGGCGAAGACCTCGTAGACCGGCACCCGGGCTCCGGGCGCGTTGGGGGCGGTGATCCGCAGCCCGTCGACCTGGTAGACGAGCTCGTCGGCGTGCGTGGCGATGCGGCGCAGGACGTCCCAGCCGTTGTCGAAGATCGACACCGTCTGGCGGGTGCGCATCAGCGCGAACCGGGCACGACGAACCACATTCATGAAGTCTCCTGGAGCTGATCGGATCGGTCGGACGGCGTCGTCGGGGTCGCGGATCGGTCGGACGGCGTCGTCGGGGTCGCGGATCGGTCGGACAACGACACGAGGAACGGTAGGGCCAACAGGCACCAGATGTAGCGATCCCACAACAATGGCGTGATCGCGCCGATCATCGCGTAGGCGAGCACGGGCAGGGCCAGCGGCAGGTATCGCGTCCCGAGGCGGAACGGCTGCCAGGCGACCGCGCCCAGCAGGATCAGGTAGAACAGCAGGCCCAGGATGCCTCCGGCCGCCGCGACCTGCAGGTAGATGTTGTGCGCCTCGAGCACGTCGCCGAAGCCCACGCCGAGGATCGGGTGGGTGACGAACTTGTCGGTCGCCTCGCGGATCAGCTGTTCTCGCTGGAGGTCGGAGAACGTGGCGCTGCCGTTGCCCTGCAGGCGACCGAGGATGTTGTTGCCCGCATCGCCTGAGGCCAGGGTCCGCCCCACGAAGTAGATCGGCAGGATGCTGAGGCCGAACAGGATGACCGCGAAGCCGATCGAGCGTGACAGGACGAGGTAGACCGCCAGGACGGCGACCGTGACGAGGAGCGCTGCGCGGCTGCCGCTGATCCACACGCCGTAGGCACCGAACGCGGCCCCCACCAGCAGGTAGAAGCGGCTCCACCGCGGCAGCTCCTGCCACAGGAACGGGATCACCGCGAGCGACAGCATCGAGCAGAGACCGAGGATGTTGGGGTGCCGGGTGAGCCCGAGGTAGCGCCCCTCGTAGGAGGCGGCGCCGAACACCAGCGCGTGACCCACGCTGATGCAGTTGCCGAACAGGTAGGCCGCGGCCAGCGCGATGACGACCTCACGCCGCGGGCGCCACAGCATGAAGGCGACGGGGAAGACCAAGGCGCCGACGACCAGGCGCAGCACCGCGTTGAGGCTCGTGGCCGGGTCGGCGCTGGCGGCCGACGAGAGCAGGCCGAAGGCCACGACGCCCGCCGCCCCGACCATGAACGGGAGCTGGGCCTCGAACCCGCGGGTCAGCAGGTAGGGGACGAGGAGCACCACGCCGAGCACGAGGAACACGTCGGAGGCCGTGATGAACGTCAGGGCCTCGACCGGCCGGACGTCGTTCATCGGCGAGAGCAGGAAGCCCAGCACGAACATCCCGATCGCGGTGCCCTCGATGCCCACGGTCACGAGCACCGTGAGGAACAGGATCACGAACAGCGCGAAGGCCGCTCCGAACACCGAGCCGAGCCCGACGGGCAGCAGGAGGCCCAGCAGGACGAGCACGCCGAGGGGCGGCGCCACGGCCGCGACCAGCCGGTGGGCCTTGGGGTGGGCGAACCCGCCCCGACGCCGGCTGACCTCCCCGAGCGTGCTGGCCATTGTGGCTACCTTGAGGCCCGACGACTGGGCGTCGTCCGACGAGTCGTCTTGGCGAGGAGGCCGCGGCGCGGCTTCTCCGGCTCCTGCTCCACCTGCCCGTAGCCATACCCGTAGCCATATCCGTAGCCGTAGGAGTCACCCAGCCGCGGGGGCGTGCGGTTGAGGATCGTGCCGAACAGGCGTCCACCGACGGTCTCGATGCGGCTGACCGCGAGGCGCAGCTGCTCGCGCGTCGTGGACCCGTACCTGACCAGCAGCAGGGCGCCGTCGACCTCGCCCATGAGGATCGAGGCGTCGGCTACGGGCAGCATCGGCGGGGCGTCGATGATGACGACGTCGTACTCGCTGCGGACGCTGAAGAGCAGGTCACGCATGGCCTGGGTGTCGAGCACCTCGGCCGGGTTGGGCGGCGTCGGGCCTGTGGCGAGGAAGTTGATGCCGCTGGGGTGCGACTGGGTCGCCTCCTCGAGCGTCGCGCGACCGATGAGCACCGAGACGATGCCGACCGAGTTCTCGAGGCCGAGGATGTCCGCGACGTTGGGGTTGCGCATGTCGGCGTCGATCAGCAGCACGGAGCGACCGGACTGGGCCATCGAGAGGGCGAGGTTGGTCGCGACCAGCGTCTTGCCCTCGTCGGGAACGGCGCTCGACACCAGGATCGACTCGACCTTGGCATCGAGGTTGGCGAACTGCAGGTTGGTGCGGAGCACGCGGAACGCCTCGGCGAGCGGGCCGTGGCCCTCGTTGCTGAGGGCGCGCTTCTTGACCTGCTTGTCGAACGGCAGGGTCGACAGCACGGCGTTGCCGGTGATCTCCTCGACGTCCTTGCGCAGCTTGACGGTGCGGTCGAGCAGGTCGCGCAGCACCGAGCCGGCGATGCCGACGAAGAGGCTCAGCAGCAGGCCGACGGCCAGGTTGAGCGGGATGTTGGGCGAGACCGGCGACTGGCTGATGCTCGGCTTGCCGACGACGCGCGCCACGTAGGCCGGCTGGCCCTCGCCGGCGGCGGGCTTCTCGAGCTCGGCGACGAGCGCCACGATGCCCTGGGCCGCGGCCTCGGCGATCTGCTGGGCGACCTGCGGGGTCTCGGCCGTCACGCTGATCTCGAGGGTCTGCGTCGACGTGATGACCGACGCCGACACCTGGCCCTTGAGCTCGTCGGGCGTGACCCCGACGAGGTTGAGCCGGTCGATCACGTTCTGCAGCAGGGACGGGTCGGTCGCCAGGTCGGCGTAGGACGCCAGTCGCTGGCCTGCGAAGAGCGCTGCGGTGTAGTCGGCCTGCTGGCCCACGGGCGTCGAGATGAACAGCTTGGCACTGGATCCGTACTGCGGTGTCGCGCTGAGGCTGAGGAACAAGGTGGCCAGGGCACCCACCACGAACGTGACGACACTGAACTTCCAGCGCGCACGCAAGATGCCCAGAAATTGACGCAGATCCACGGGTTCCCCTTATGGCTTGGAGGCAGTGCTCCGGCAAGTATCACAGGGAGTGTATGCGAGTCAGTGGTCGATCTGCGCACCGAATCGACCACGTGACAACCAGCGGCATCTAATTCGTAACCCGCGGAGAAGTCACCCGTTGTAACGTGTGGCTCAGCCGTCTTCGCGACGGCGCCACAGGTACGTGAGCAGATGTTCCACTCCAGATCCCGTGAGATAGGCAGACCCGCATGACCGTACTCGTAACTGGCGGCGGAGGCTTCATCGGCGGACACCTCGTCGCCGACCTCCTCAAGCAGGGCAAGGACGTCCGCGCCGTGGACGTCAAGCCCCAGGACGAGTGGTACCAGGTCCACCCGGACGCCGAGAACATCGTCGCCGACTGCGCCGACATGGGCGACGCCCACAAGGTCGCCGTCGGCACCGAGACGATCTACAACCTCGCGGCCGACATGGGCGGCATGGGGTTCATCGAGAACAACAAGGCCGAGTGCATGCTCTCGGTCCTGACGAGCACCAACATGCTGGTCGCCGCGAAGGACGCCGGCACCGAGCACTTCTTCTACAGCAGCTCGGCCTGTGTCTACGCCGGCGACAAGCAGACCGACCCCAACGTCACGGCCCTCAAGGAGTCCGACGCCTACCCGGCGGACCCCGAGGACGGCTACGGCTGGGAGAAGCTCTTCAGCGAGCGGATGGCCCGCCACTTCCGCGAGGACTTCGGCCTCAAGACCCGCATCGCCCGCTACCACAACGTCTATGGCCCCGAGGGCACGTTCGAGGGCGGTCGCGAGAAGGCCCCCGCGGCGCTCTCGCGCAAGATCGCCCAGGCCAAGCTCAGCGGCGACCACACGATCGAGGTGTGGGGCGACGGCGAGCAGAGCCGCAGCTTCATGTACATCGACGACTGCGTCCGCGGCACCCAGGAGATCCTGGCCGGCGACAACGTCGAGCCGGTCAACCTCGGCTCGGCCGAGCTCGTCACGATCAACCAGATGATCGGCATCCTCGAGGAGATCTCGGGCATCACGGTCACCAAGAACCACGACCTGTCAGCACCGCAGGGCGTCCGCGGCCGCAACAGCGACAACGAGCTCTTCCACAGCATCTACGGCTGGGAGCCGTCGATCTCGCTGCGCGACGGGCTCGAGAAGACCTACTCCTGGATCTACGACCAGCTCGCGGCACGCGGCTGACTCCATGAAGGTCATCGTCCACGACTTCTCTGGACATCCCTTCCAGGCCGAGCTGTCCCGTGAGCTCGCTGCCAAGGGACACCACGTCGACCACGTCTTCTCCGAGCAGTACGTCAGCGGCAAGGGACATCTCACCCGCCAGCCCGGCGACAGCCGGACCTTGGCGTTTCGGGGTCTGACGCTGCACCTGCCGTTCATGAAGTACTCGCCCCTGGCCCGGCTGCGGTTCGAGCGGGCGTACGCGCGCGAGTGGATCAAGCAGCTCAAGGCCGACCGGCCCGAGGCCGTCGTCGCGTGCAACCTCCCACTGGTCTCGATGTACTTCTTCGCACGCTACGCCCGGCGGACGAAGCTGCCCTACGTGATGTGGCACCAGGACATCTACAGCAGCGGGCTGTCCGACGAGCTGCGCCGACGCCTGCCGCGTCCGATGGCTGCTCTCGGCACGCACCTGTTCATCACGATGGAGGCCTACTGCGCGCGCAACGCCCGCCACGTGGTCGCGATCGGTGAGGCGTTCAAGGCCATCTACCCGCGCTGGCGGGTCAAGGCCCAGTGCGTGTCGGTCATCCCCAACTGGGCTCCCCTGGACCGGGTCTTCCCGGTCGGTCGCAGCAACCGGCGATCGGCGTTGCTGTTCGACGACGAGGACTCGCTCCGGCTCGTCTACGCCGGCACGATCGGGCGCAAGCACAACCCGCACCTGCTGGTCGACCTGCTGCAGAACGTCCTCGACAACGGCATCGACGCGTCGATGGCCGTGATCTCGGTCGGCGAGGCCGCCGACGAGATCGCCGAGGTGGCCCGCACCCGCAACCTGCCGCTGACGGTCCTGCCGTTCCAGCCGGCCGAGAACCTGCCCGACGTGCTCGGCTCCGCCGACGTCCTCGTCGCGCTGCTCGAGCCCGACGCGACGAAGTTCTCCATCCCCAGCAAGGTGCTGTCCTACATGGCGGCCGGACGACCGATCCTCGGCCTGATGCCGGCCGACAACCCCGCCGCCCAGGACATCGACGCCAGCGGCGGCTTCGTCGCCGATCCGACACCGGTCGGCGCCAAGGTCGCCGCGGAGTGGCTGGCCGAGCTGGCGGGCGACCGCGACACGATCACCTCGATCGGGCTGCGGACACGACAGATCGCCGAGCAGAAGTTCGACGTCACCGACGTCACCCGTCAGTTCGAGACGATCCTGCGCGACGCCGTGGCCGACCGCCGCGGCGCCCGTTCAGCCGGCTGAGCCCTCGAGATGGGCGGGCGCGTGCTCGATCCCGGTCCTGACCCGGAGCAGGTCGACGGCGACCATGTCGCGCACCAGCTGCTCGAACGACACGCTCGGCTCCCACCCGAGGACGTCACGGGCCCTGCCGGCGTCGCCGCAGAGACCCGGCGCGTCGACCTTCCTGAGCAGAGCCGGGTCCTGGTCGACGTGCTGCCACGCATCGTCCAGGCCCGCGGCGGCGAACGCCAGCTCGACGAGCTCGCGGATCGTGTGCAGCCGGCCGGTGGCGATCACGTAGTCCATGGGCTCGTCGTGCTGCAGCGCGGCGTGCATGGCCCGGACGTAGTCGGTCGCCGCGCCCCAGTCCCTGGCCGAGTCGAGGTTGCCGAGGGTCAGACGCTCCCCGCTCCCCTGCGCGATGCGGGCGGCCGCCCGGGTGACCTTGCGCGTGACCACGTCGACGCGGCGCAGGGGGCTCTCGTGGTTGTAGAGGATGCCCGCGCAGGCGAACAGCCCGTGACGCTCGCGGGCCGCCGCGGTCGCCAGCTGGGCACGGCTCTTGGACTCCGCATAGGGATGGGCCGGGGCGTGCGGGGTCTGCTCGTCCTGCGGGTTGACCGCCCCCGGGCCGAAGACCTCCGACGTCGAGGCCTGGAAGAAGCGGACCGGCGCCCCGGTGCGCTCCCCGTGGGCCAGCATCGCCCGGAGCATCCCCTCGACCGCGTGCTCGTTGAGCGCACGGGTCAGCTCCGGCTCGCTCCAGCCTCGGCCGACCGACGTGATGCCGGCCAGGTTGTAGACCTCGTGCGGCTCGTGCTCGTCCAGCAGCGCGGCGAACGCGGGCACGTCGTCCAGCTCGTGCTCGACCACCGTCACGGCGTCGAGGTAGGGCGCGAGGTCGTGGTGCGAGCCCGGTCGGAGCGTGCCGACGACGTCGTAGTCGAGCGACCGCAGGTGACGCGCCAGCAGCGTGCCGTCCTGTCCGCCCAGCCCCGTCACGAGCGCACGCTTCATGGCCACCTCGCAGGTCCGTCGATCCGTCGTCAGAGTCGCAGCCGCAGGACCCGGGCGGGCGGCAGCATCGCCGGATCAGCATACTCAGCGGGCCTCTCGTCGGTGGCAGATCCGCCGACCCGGGACCCCGTGAATCAGCCCCGACGACATCGCCCGAGCACCGGTTCGCGAGGGTCATCAATGCCATACTGGGTCAGCCGTCCGTGCCGGCCCGTCGACGAGAGGAACGTGGAATGAGAGTGCGCAGGGTCGTCCGGGCCGGACGCCGGATCCGCCAGTCGTTCACCCACTTCGACAACGGCACCGAGCTGCTCTGGAGCACCGTGCGGTCCAAGGAGATGACCTTCCGCACCAAGACGGGCCTGACGATGTACGCCCCCAACATCGCGGGCGCCCGCTTCCCCGTCTACGAGATCAACGCCGACGACGTCTACCGAATGGGCGACCTGCTCGAGGGGCTTCGCCCCGACCTGACGGCCGTCGACATCGGCGCCCACATCGGCAGCTTCTCGACGGCCGTGTGCGCGGCGGTGCCGGGTGCCACGGTGCACGCCTACGAGGCCTCGCCCTCGACCGCCGCCTGGCTCGAGCGCAACGTCGCGGCCAACGACCTCGGTGACCGCCTCGTGGTGCACCGTCGCGCCGTGTCCGACCACGCCGGCGCCCTCGAGTTCGTCGACAACGGCAGCGCCAGCGCCCACAACGGCCTGACCGCCCCCGACGGCTACGGGGCCACGGTGTCGGTGCCGTGCGTGACCTTCGCCGACATCCATGCAGCGACCGGCGGCCGGATCGACCTCATCAAGAGCGATGCCGAGGGCGCCGAGTACGGCGTGATCCTCACCAGCGACCCGGCGCACTGGACCACGGTCCAGCGGGTCGTCATGGAGTACCACCCGGTCGACGGCTACTCGTTCGACGACCTGGTCGCGTTCCTCGGCGGTGTGGGGCTCGACCTCGTGCGCAACGAGCCGGCCGACCGCCCCGGCCTGGGCAACGCCTGGTTCGCGCGCGCCGCGGCTGCCTGAGCGCCGCCGATGACCCGACTCCCACCGGCGCTCCAGCCCCTGTGGCCGGCCGCCAAGCGGGCCCACCGCGCCGCGACGCGCGAGGTCGGACGCGTGTCCCGTGCGACCGGGGCAGGAGGATCGCGCGCCGTGCCCCGGACGGCGTCACCGTCGTCGGCCGAGACCGCCCGGCACGAGCCCGACGCGGTGCGCGTCCACGTCGGCGGCCCGGCCACGCACGTGCGACGTCCCGTTCCCGCCGGCCGGCCGGCGGGTCTGCGCTTCTGGGACGAGGTGCGCGACCTCGACGTCCCTCCCCGGTTCGTCCTCGACGTCACCGACGGCCACCTCGTCGGCGAGTACGCCGCGACCGTCACCCCGGGCGGAGTGCTCGACCTGCAGACCAGCCCCTACTTCGGCATCCGCGGCTGGCGCGAGCACCCGATCTACCTGCGCCCTCGCCTGCCGGCGCCCCAGCAGCTCGCGGGCACGACCCTCTCGCTGGCCTCCCCCGCGTCGGGACGCAACTACTACCACTCCATCATGGACACGCTGCCCCGCTGGGGCCTGCTGCAGGAGGCGATGCCGGGCGTCCGGCCCGACCGCATCGTGATCAGCCATCGCACGCGCTGGGACCAGCAGCTCGTCGCGATGCTGGGCCTCGACCAGATCGAGCTGGTCGAGCCCGTCAAGCACCTGTCGTTGCGCGCGGAGCGACTCCTGGTCCCCAGCCTCGACAACCAGCAGACCCTCGCCCCGCCGTGGATCACCTCGTGGCTGCGCACCGCGCTGCCCCCGCGCGACGTGCAGGGCCGGCCGCGACGCATCTACGTGACGCGCGGCGACGTGCCCCAGACGCGTCGGCTCGTCCGCGAGGCCGAGCTGCTGCCCCACCTCGAGCGGCTCGGCTTCGTCCGGTTCGATCCCGGCGCCGTGAGCGTCCAGGAGCAGATCGACCACTTCGCCGCCGCCGAGGTGGTCGTGGCGCCGCACGGCGCGGGCCTGGTCAACCTCAACTTCGCGCCCGAGGGGGTGCGGGTCCTCGAGCTGTTCGCACCGCGCTACCTCAATCCCGGCTACTGGTCGATCACCGACAACATCCCCGACTCGGTCTACCGCTACCTCGTCGCCGAGCCCGTCGAGCCGGACCGCCCGGAGCGCCGCATGAACCGGGTCCAGAACGACATCGACCTGTCGCCGCAGTCCGTCCTCGCAGCCGTCGAGGAGCTGCTGGCCACATGACCTCTTCTCTTCGTCCACCACCCGTCGCGGGACGTGCTCCCGCCCTCCCGGAGGCTCCGCGCCCATGACCGATCAGTCCATGACCAACCGAGCGCGCGAGACCGGCAAGCTCTGGATCCGCCGCACCCTGCAGCGCGCCGACCTCGAGATCGGCCGCGGGTCCTACGCCGGACGCCTCGTGCGCACCCTGGCGTCGCACGACGTCCGCGCGGTCCTCGACATCGGCGCCAACGTCGGCCAGTACGCCGTGCTGACCCGCAGCGCCGGCTTCGGCGGGCAGATCATCAGCTGCGAGCCCTTGAGCGGAGCGTTCGCCCAGCTCAGCCAGCGCGCCGCCAAGGACGAGCACTGGACCGCGCTCAACACCGCCGTCGGGGCCGAGTCGGGCACCGCGACGATCAACGTGTCGGAGAACTCCTTCTCCTCCTCGATCCGCGACATGACCGAGGCGCACCTCACCACGGCTCCGCAGTCACGCTTCATCGCGACCGAGGAGGTGCCGGTCACGACCGTCGCCGCCCTCGTCGAGGCGCACGGCCTCGACCCCCGGCACACGCTGCTCAAGATCGACACGCAGGGCTTCGAGGACGAGGTGCTCCGCGGGGCCGGCGACCTCGTCGGCCAGGTCGCCGCGATCCAGCTCGAGCTGTCGTTCGTCGAGCTCTACGCGGGCCAGCGGCTGTTCGACGACCTGGTGGCCGCGATGGCGACCGCGGGCTACCGCATCCAGCAGCTCGAGCCCGGCATCTCCGACCCCGACGGCCGCATGCTCCAGGTCGACGGGCTGTTCGTGCGGCGCGAGGACGATCCGGCGCGCTGAGCGCCGGGCCGTCAGGCCGGGTGGGTGTCGGTGGGCTCGCGGCTGCCCACCACGCGGGCCGGCGACGCCGAGACCACGGTGTAGGGCGCGACGTCGCGGACGACCAGCGCGTTGGCGCCGATGACCGCACCGTCGCCGATCGTGACCCCGCCGACGATGACGGCGTGCGTGCCGATGAAGACGTCGTTGCCGATCACGGTGTACTCGGGCCCCGAGTGGTCCATCGTCTGGGGACCGATGACGACCCCGAGGTGGATGCGGCAGTTGGAGCCGATCACGACGTAGGCACCGATGCCGACACCGACCGAGTGCGCGAGGTAGAGGCCCGGACCGATCGAGGCCAGCGGGTTGATCTCCGCGCCCGTCGTGCGCATCGAGCGCGCCCGCAGCAGCAGGCCGAGGGGCAGATATCCCTTCCTGGTCACGGCCTGCGCCATCCGGTAGATGACGACGGCCCGCACGTTGGGGCTGACGAGCGCCTTGGTGAGGGCCCGTCCCCAGAAGCGCAGCGGAGACCGGGCACGGAAGTTGGCGTGCGTCGTCGCCTCGATGTCGGCGCGCAGCAGGGTCAGCATCGGCAGGACAGGGCCGGTGTCGGGGCGATCCACGTCAGCGCACCCGCTGGATCCACAGGGACGACGGCGGGTTGGGGTCCTGGGCGACGGGCACGTAGTCGCCGAACTGCTCGCTCAGCGACGACTCGTCGTCGTGGCGGATCATCGGGACGGACAGCAGCACCTCGTAGGCGGAGTTGAAGCTCAGGAAGATCTGCACGACCATCGCCTCGTTCCAGTAGACCGGCCAGCGCTCCCCGAACAGCCAGGTGTCGGCCGGGTAGGGGCCGTTGAACGGGAAGTGCACGTCGTGGATGTGCACGAGCACGCCGGGCTTGATGCGCGGCAGCACCTCGAGGAACAAGAACGCCACGTCGCTGTCGATCTTGAGCGCGTGGGACGAGTCGATGAACAGGACGTCGCCGGCCTCGAGCTCCTCGAACCGCTCGAGCGGCACGTCCTGGACGAAGCCCTCGATGAGCTCGAAGTCCGGAAGGGTCTTGAGGGCGTCGAAGGGATACGGCTCGATGCAGCTGATGCGCAGCGGCGAGCCCTCCTGCGCGTTCTGCGCCGCGGCGAGCGAGGCGTAGTAGGTCGAGAGGCCCGAGCCGACCTCGAGGTAGCGGGCCGGCTTGTGCTCGCGCAGGAAGTAGTAGAGCGTGCGGGCGTCGAGCTGCGGGTATCCCGGCCCGAAGCCGCGGCGCGTGTTGGTCAGGTAGTCACCGGTCGTCGCGGCGAACTCGGTCTCCCACCGCCCGGCCAGCTCGGCGAGGTGCTTGCGCATGCCGGGGACGTCGGCGTCGACGCCCACGAGGCTGCTCGGACGGTCCCACCGCTCCCGCGTCTGCTCGATCTCGCCCAGCACGGGCAGCGTGGAGTAGTAGTCCTTCTTCTTGACCACGTTGTAGCCGAGCGCGCCGAAGACCGACAGCGCGAGCCGGACCCGTGCGCGCCGGAACCGGAACACGGCACCGTCGAGGGACTCGACGAGGGGGGCGGGGAGGAAGCGCAGGGCGCGCTGCTTCGCGCTGCGCCGCGGGACTGGCGGGAGGGGAGCGTCCATGCGGAGGATTCTACGCAGTGAGGACCCTCGCCGAGGCGCATTACGCCGGCTGCCGACCCACACAAATCGATGCCACCGACTCCCTCGTCCTGCACCTGCTCCGGCGGCCCGGACGATAGGCTGACCTGCATGAATAGAGCGTTCATCACCGGCATCACCGGCCAGGACGGGTCCTACCTGACGGAGTTCCTGCTCGACAAGGGATATGAGGTCCACGGGCTGGTCCGACGGTCGTCGACGCTCAACCGCAGTCGCATCGACCACCTCGCCGGCAACGACCGGCTGCACCTGCACTACGGCGACCTCACCGACGGCGTCGGACTGGTCAACCTGGTCCGGTCGATCGAGCCCACCGAGGTCTACAACCTCGGCGCGCAGAGCCACGTCAAGGTCTCGTTCGAGATGCCCGACTACACCGCGTCGACCAACTCCATCGGCACGCTGCGCCTGCTGGAGGCGATCCGCGCCTCGGGCATGAGCTGCAAGTTCTACCAGGCCTCGACGTCCGAGATGTTCGGCTCGACCCCGCCGCCGCAGAACGAGGACACCACGTTCCACCCCCGCTCTCCCTACGGCGCCAGCAAGCTGCAGGCCCACTGGGTCACGATCAACTACCGCGAGGCCTACGGGCTGTTCGCCGTGTCCGGCATCCTGTTCAACCACGAGTCCCCCCGCCGCGGCGAGAACTTCGTGACGCGCAAGATCACCCGCGGTGTCGCCGCCATCCGCGCCGGTCTCACCGACACCCTCGAGCTCGGCAACCTCGACGCGACCCGCGACTGGGGCTACGCCCCCGAGTACGTCGTCGGCATGTGGCAGATGCTCCAGGCCGACGAGCCCGACGACTACGTGCTCGCCACCGGCGAGGGCCACAGCGTGCGCGCGTTCTGCGAGGCCGCGTTCTCGCACGCCGGCCTCAACTGGCAGGACCACGTCGTCCACAACGACATGTACGAACGCCCGTCCGAGGTCGACGCGCTGCTCGGCGACGCCACCAAGGCGCGCACCCATCTGGGCTGGGAGGCCAAGACCACGGCCCTCGACCTTGCCCGCCTGATGGTCGACTCCGACTCCGCCGAGCTGGAGATGTCGCTCAAGAAGTGATGCCGCTCCCGGCCGCTCTCAGGAGCGGCCGAGGCCCGGCACCCGCGTCGCGGCCCACCGCTGGAAGTCCTGCGCCGCGAGTCGGCTGCCCAGCACCGAGAGGTGCACGGTGTCGCGCATGAGGGGACGACCGTCCTTCAGCAACGAGCAGGTGCTGTCGGTGCAGAACACCGAGGACGGGTCGTAGACCTTGACGTCGGGATGCTCCCGGACGATGTCGTCGGCGACCGCCTTGAACGAGGCGAACGCCGTGCGCTCCTGCGTCCGCGGCACCTCGCACGACGCGGTGTCGGAGTTGAAGGGCCGGGCGAAGCACTGGGCGATGTCGTAGCCCAGCTGCGGCTTCGGCCCCCACAGCACGACCTGGTCGCCGCGCTTCTCCAGGTCGCTGACGCGCCGCTGGAGGCCGCGGACGAAGGCCTCGCGATCGGTCTCGTCGACCGACGAACCCCGGGTGGCGATCGAGCCCGCGGGCAGGCCGGCAGGGGTCACCCACTGGCCCTTCTCGTCGAACTGCGGCCACGTCATGCTGATCACGACGACCGGGACGCGGTCACGCGCGATGACCGAGTCGATGAACTCCTCCTGGACCTGCGACCGGGCGGCGAAGCACGGGTTGCCCGGGTCGGCCCCTGCCAGCTTGAGCTGCACGCCTTGCGTCGGGCTGCAGGTGCCGATCGAGAGGACGGTGCTGTCGGGGTAGGCCGACCTCATGCCGGGGTAGAGCTCGTTGGCCAGGCTGTCGCCCAGCAGCAGGACGTCGGCCGGCTCGTCCTTGTTGGTGACGCAGAACCACCAGCCGCCCTCCTTCTGCGCGAAGGGATAGCGCGAGTCGCACGTCGCGTTGGTGAGATAGCTCCACTGGCCGAGCTCTGCGATGGGTCCCGAGTCACCTCCATGGGCGGAGGCGGGGCCGAACGAGGTCGCGACGACGAAGCTGGCAGCGCCCACGACGCCGACGCCCGCCGCGAGGAACCGGGGTGAACGCCGTGCCAGCCGGCCACGCCGCACGGGCTTCTCGACGAAGAAGTAGGTCAGGGTCGCCAGCCCGATCGCCACCAGCACCATCAGGGCGCGGATCGGGATGGACGGGAAGCCCCGCTCGACGATCGTGGTCAGGGAGATCATGGGCCAGTGCCACAGGTAGAGCGGATAGCTGATCAGGCCGATGCCCACCGCCAGCCGCATCGACAGGAGCCGGCGGTTGAACACCGACGCGGGACCGGCGGCGATGATCATGGCCGCACCGAGCACCGGCAGGAGACCCCACTGCCCCGGATAGGCGACCTTCGAGCTGACCGTGAGGACGCCGAAGGCGATGACGAGCAGGCCCACGACCGACAGCACGTGGGCGGCGACCCGGCTGCGCACCTGGCCCGCCGACGGCGCGAGGGCGAGCAGCCCGCCGACCGACAGCTGCCAGAACCGGGTGAACGGCGAGTAGTAGTCGGCCGACGGGTCGGCCGAGGCCAGGTAGAGGTTGAAGGCGAACGAGAGCACGGTCAGCACCGCCACCACCACGAGCGCGGTACGACGACTGCGCCGCAGGCACACGATCATGAGCAGCGGCCACACGAGGTAGAACTGCTCCTCGATCGCCAGCGACCACAGGTGCAGCAGCGGCTTGGTGTAGGCGCCGGGGTCGAAGTAGGACGACTCCGCCATGAAGTGGAAGTTGGCCACGAAGAACGCGCCCGCACCGGCCTCACGGGCCAGGCTGCGCAGCTCGTCGGTGAACAGCACGAGCCAGCCGCCGAGCAGGGTGGCGACGAGCACGACGATCAACGCCGGGAAGATCCGCCGGATGCGGCGGACGTAGAAGTCGCGGATCGTGAACGTCCCGGCCTGGACGCGCTTGGCCACCAGGCCCGTGATGAGGAAGCCGGAGACCACGAAGAAGACGTCGACCCCGATGAACCCGCCCCGGAAGATCCCCGGGAAGTAGTGGAACCCGATGACGGACATGACCGCGACGGCACGCAGCCCGTCGATGTCGGGTCGATATCCGGCGACCCGGTGCGGCATGGACGTCGACGACACCGGAGGCTCCGCATCTGTGGGGGTGGAGGGGGCGGGGCCGGGGTCGGCGCCGATGCTGTCGACCGGCTCCGTCCCGACCTCCTCGACGGGTGGCCCTGCAGCGGCCCGGTCCCGCTCCTGCTCGCGCAGGATGGTGCGGGCCATGAGACCCAGCGGCACCACGATGAACACGATCCAGGCGATGCTGCTGGCCCACAGGACCCCGCTCGCCCCCACGACCTGCACGAGCCAGATCGACACGACGATGTTGCAGATCGCCATGGGCACGCCCACGAGGAGCTGCTGTCGCTGCTTCTGGTTGCCGTTGAGGAAGAACGTCAGGGGCGAGGCCGCGGACGACAGCACCGTCCACACCGCGGCCGCCGCGAGCAACGCGGTGCCGGGGACGTACTGGCTGCCCAGCCAGATCCGGATCAACGGCTCCCCGGCCACGAACAGGACGGCTGAGAGCAGCACCGCCACGGCGCCGCAGTAGACCGTCGACCTCACCAGGGTCCGGCGGGCCCACGCCACGTCACCGTGCCTCGTCGCATCGGCGAACGCGCTCCACAGCTGGGTGACGGCGACGTGCGTCGTCGTCGAGACGAGGGCGAAGAGCTTGATCGTGATGCTGTACTTCGCGGCGGCCTCGGACCCCAGGAACGACGACACGATCAGGGTGTCGAGCTGGAAGGCGATCGCGCCGAGCAGGGCCACGCCGGTGAACTGCGCACCCGAGGTCAGGAGCTCGCGCACCATCGGCCGGGACACGTACGACCGGTGGGGCCGCATCTCCTCGGGCAGCGACCGGATGACGCGCACCGACTGGACGTACATCACGATCGGGGGCGTCAGGCACATCGCGGCGACGGTCCAGCGGATGTCCTGCGTCAGGGCCGCGGCGATCGTCGCCGCGACGGGCGAGCCGATGTTGGCGACGCCCAGCCAGAGCGAGGCGGCGTGTCCCCGCTGGCGCGAGAGCTCGATCTTCTGGCCCAGGTTGGTCGTCAGCTGCAGGGCCGCACCGCCGAGCGCGATGAACGCCGCCCAGTGGATGTCGCTGGCCGAGACCCCGTCGGCCCCGGTCCACGAGTTCCACGGCAGGACGATCGCCAGCAGCGCGGCCACCGCCAGGCCGATGGCCGACGCCGCCCCCACCACGGCATAGGCGGACGAGATCAGGGTGCGCGCGTGGGCCGGGCCCTGGTCGTTGCCGCTCAGCTTGCTGACGAGGCCGCTCGCGATGCCGAAGTCGCCCAGCAGCAGCAGGAACGACGTCATCGTCAGCGTGACGAGCACGCCGTAGAGCTGGATGCCCAGCAGGTGCGTCAGCAGCGGGGTCAGCAGCAGGGTCGCGAAGGTCGTGCTGCCTCGCGACGCGACGGCAGCGAGTCCGGCCTTCACCAGCGCACGCTCCCGGGTGCGCTCCCGCGTGGACGCGTCGGTCATGCGGTGATCTCCCGATAGATCGCGAGGGTCTCGGCGCACGTCCGGGCCCACGTGAACTCGGCCGCCCGGTCTCGTGCCGCGCCGATCATGACGGCGGCGTCAGGGGCATCAGGGTCGGAGATCTCGAGCAGCGCCTTGGCGAGCTCGCTGGGGTCCTCGGGCGAGACGATGGTGGCGTGGCCACCGGCCACCTCGGTCAGGCAGGGCGTGTCGGCGACGACCACCGGGCAGCCGGCCGCATAGGCCTCGAGGATCGGCAGGCCGAATCCCTCGTACTTGCTCGGGAAGACCAGGCACCGCGCGCCCGCGTAGACGCCCGGCAGGTCGGCGTCGTCCACGGCGAACTGGTGGACCCGGTCGGTGATGCCGTGCCGCTCGAAGAACTCCGCCTCCGCCGGCCCGAAGGCTCCTCCGCCGACGCACACGAGGTGCAGGTCGGGCCGGGCGCCGGCGACGTCGGCGAACGCCTCGGCGAGCAGCGAGAAGTTCTTGTAGTCGGCGCGCCGGCCGACGAACAGGACGTAGTGGTCGGGCAGCGCGAACGACGGTGTGGTCGGCGAGAAGAAGCTCGTCTCGACCCCGAGGTACGTCACGTGGACCGGCTTGCCGAAGTCGCCCCAGTGCTGCAGCAGGTCGGCCTTGGTCGTCTCGGAGATGCACACGATCGCGTCGGACGCCTCGAGGTACTCGCGCTTGCCGACGTGCGGGTCACCGCCGCTCCACTCGGGCATGACCTCCGGGATCATGTCGAACACCGTGCTGACGCGCGTGCGCGTGCGGTAGCGGTCGATGTACTCGGGGCGATACCACGTGTGGTGCACGACGTCGACGGCCCGCGGCGGCATCCGCGTGAGCGTGTTCAGCATCTGCAGCGGCCGCGGACGGGTGCGGTGGACCCCACCGGCGACCTGTCGCATGCGGTCGGGGAAGTCGCGCGCGATGTACTCGTTCTGCACGTAGCCGAAGGGCAGGACGACCTCGACGTCCGGCGTGGCCGTGAGCTCCTTGGCCAGCTCGGAGAACAGTCGCGAGACGCCACCTCTCTGCTGGAACAGAAAGATCTGGGGATCGATCAGCACGCGCATGGAATCACCCTGCCATCTTCCCTGACGCGAGCCGCCCAGGAGCGGAGATCGGCAGGATCTGGCTGCCGACGCCCACCGCCGTGACGCGACGCGTGCTGCCCGTCGCTGCCATGGCACCTCCGGTCGTCTGCGTCGAGGGGCGGTCGACCGGCGGCCGGCGATCATTCCCTCGATGGTCAACGAGCGACAGCCCGTCGGGTCACCCCATATTTCGGCAGCGGGCGGGGCCACGGAGCACGGTGTCCCGGCTGGTACGGTGCTCGCGAGCCAAGGAGGGCCCATGCCTCGCTGGTTGTACGCGATCCTGCTCGTGCCCGCACGTGTCGTGCACGCCTTCCGGCGCTCCGGGACAGTGGCCCGTCTCGCGCGCGACTCCCGCCGCGGGCGCACGGCCGAGCTCTGGTTCGGCGACTCCCACGCGATGTACTTCAACGGGCCCGTCACCACTGCGTCGTTGTGGCGGGCCGATCGCGACCAGACGGTGTGCCACCTGGGTCCACGGCTGATGTTCTCCGTGGCCCGCAACGGGTTTCCGCCCCGCGCGACCAGAACCGCTCGCCTGGTGCGGCGCGTCGCCGACAGCGACCAGGTGCTCCCGGTGGTCGTGACCGGCGAGATCGACGTGCGGTGCCACCTGGCTGCGCACACAGGCCCCGACGGCTCCCGCGACCTCGGCTTCGTGGCGACCTACGTCGAGCGCGGGTGCGAGCTCGCGGCGCTGATGGGCGCGTCGCGGGTGGTGCTCGTCGTCCCGCCGCCGCCCAGCATCGACGCACCGGTGCTGCCGGGCTATCCCGTGGTCGGTTCGATCGACGAGCGCATCTCGACGTTCCTCGCACTCCGCTCGGCCCTCGGCGCAGCGGTGTCGTCGCACGACGGACCGGTCCGCGCCGAGCTGTTCGACGCGACGACGGTCCTGTCCGACACCCGCGGCGGCCTGCGCGCGGAGCTCACCGACGACGGCATCCACACCAACGCTGCGGGCGTCACCGTGGTGCGGGACCACTTCGCCCGCTTCGTGGACGGGCTCGCCCCGGCGACCGGCGAGCGGTCGACCCCTCAGACCTGAGCAGGCCCCAGGTGGGTCTGGGTCCGGGCCCACCCGAGGATCTCCTGGCCGAGCTTCTCGCCGATCGCGGCGTGCACGGCCGGCGTGAAGTGTGCCCCGTCGGAGCAGACCTCCTCGCCGCGAGCCTCGAACTCCGCGGTGACGTCGGTGAGCCTGAACAGTCGGACGTTGGGCTTGTCGATGCGCTCGACCAGCTGCTCGAGCTGCTCGTTGACCAGGCCGATGCGCGGGGCCATGCCCGGGAACCACTGCTGCCACGTGGCGTTGGGACCCGGGATGTCGAGCACGAGGATCAACGGGCTCGCCAGCATCTGCAGGCGCTTGAGCAGCCGTTCGTAGTCGGCGGCGACACGACGGACGCGACGGCGGGCGACCGACGTGGGCAGCGCCCGGTCGATCTTCTGCTGCACCCGGGCCAGCAGTCGCCAGGTGGGGGCGAGCAGGTGCTTGCGGTAGCGGTCGCGGACCGGGCCCGGCCTGCTCGTCATGCCGTGCGAGTGGCGCTGCAGCCACAGCGGAAGCAGCAGGTGCACGCACTCCGCGTGACCGTAGGACAGCACGATGACGTCAGGGGACCAGCCGCCGGCCTCCTGCTGCCACGTCTTGAGCGTGTTCCTGGTGAGCTCGGCCGGCACCGAGTTCACCTGCATCTGGACCGGGTAGCCACCGGCGAGCAGCTCGACCTCGGCCGCGCGCGGGAACGTGAAGTCGGTGCGCGGGCCGCCCATGAACGAGGTCCACGAGACCGTGGACGCGCCCTTGACGAGGATCCGGATCGGCATGGGCAGGGGGGTCGTCGTCACTCAGGTCTCCATCTCGTGTGGGGTGCTGTTCCACTCTCGTCGACCGTCGGCGGGGCGTCCGGACCCACTCGCCTCACGCACGGACGAACACGCCGTCGATCTGCAGGATCTCCCCGGTCGGGGCCGCGTAGCCCTGCTCGATGCCGACGAGCTGGAACCCCTGCGCGTACGCCCAGCCGACCGCCTCGTCGATCAGCATGCCGCCGCCGTAGAGCGGTGTCAGCGAGAGCTCGAGCTGGATGCCGACACAGGCCGACACGGTCTCGGTGCCGCCGGCGAGCACCTCGCGCTCGAAGCCCTGCGTGTCGATCTTGAGGAACGGCCGCCGGTGCTCGGCGACGAGCGGTGCGGCCTCGTCGTCGAGCCGGGCGACCGCGATGGTCTCCTGGCCCACGTAGCGCACCGAGGGCGCGGCCTCGATGTGCGTGTCGAGCATCGGCAGGATCGAGCTGCTCGTGCTGTTGGAGGCGATGTTGATCGTGGCCTCCCCCGCCTCGGCGCCCAGGGCCGTGTTGCGGGCCGTCCAGAGTCGGTCGCCGGCGATCGTCGCCGAGAGGTCGGCGAACGCCGCGGCGATCGGCTCGAACGAGACGATCCGCCCGGTGTAGCCGAACGACCTCAGGCTCGTGCCGTAGCCACCTCCGGCGGCCCCGACGTCGAGGACGAGGTCGACGTCGTGCTGCTTCAGCATGGCCTGGCGTCGCACGGCGGGGTGCCGCCGCAGCTCGAAGCCGCGTCGCCCCAGACGGGTGGCGACCGCGTTGACAACGCTCGACCGGGTGCTCATCGACTCACCTCCGCGACGCGCGTCCGCAGGCCGCGGACCCTGAAGTCCAGCTGCTCGTGCAGGTTCTGGGCCCAGATCGTCGGGGTCGACCGGCTGCCGAGCGCCCGGCTGCCCTCCGACATCGTGCCGAGACGCTGCGTGCCCGCCGACGACATCCAGGCGAGGGACCGCGCGAGCCCGTCGACGTCGCCCGCCGCGAAGGTCCAGCCGTTGAAGCCGTCCTGCAGCAGGTGGGGCACCGCGCCGACGCCGTCGGAGCAGATCAGGGGCAGCCCCGCCACGGCCCCCTCGTGGACCACGACGCCGTACCACTCGATGTGCGAGGGCATCAGCAGGCAGGAGGAGCGGTGCATGAGCTCGGCGAGCTCGGCGGGCTGGACGAACCCGTGCAGCGTGACGCCCTCGATGCCCTCGAACGCGGTCTTGAGGGGTCCGTCACCGGCGATGTCGAGGTCCCACGGATCGTCGACCGTGGCGCGATAGCGACGATAGGCCTCGGCCAGCTCGGCAGGCGCCTTGTGCCAGATGAGCCGCCCGGTGAACAGGAACCGGCGGCGTCCGGCGAGCTCGGCCGGGTCGCGCGCCCCGCGGTCGAACACGGGCGTGTCGGCCGAGTTCGCCCCGCGGATGATGTCGCGGCCGGCGAAGCCGATCCGGCGGGCGAACAGCTCGGACCGCTCGCCGGGCACCCACGCGCAGTCGAACAGGGGCAGCACGTAGAAGCGGCTCGCCAGCAGGCCGGCCCACTGCTTGCGGCTGCCGTGCCAGAAGTTGCTGGTGAAGATGACGCGCAGCGCGCGGCTCTTCATGGCCTTCATGACGGCGCGGTAGCCCTTGCCGTCCCACGACCACATGATCACGACGTCAGGGTCGAACGCCTCGACCAGCGGCACCAGCTCGGCCGGCTCGGGCATCGCGTCGTCCCAGACGTGACGCTCGACGACCCGGTTGAAGGAGTCCTTGTCGAACGGGGCGAAGGGCATCGAGCCGGGATGCACCAGCAACAGCTCGTTGCCCAGCTCGCTCAGCTCACGAAAGCAGCTGTCCTGGTAGGCCGTCAGGCCTGTCATCAGTACCGCGATGCGCAACGGTGCTCTCCTTCATCGAGGTCACTGGACGATACCAACCGGGTGCCGGCCGCGCAGGCAGTCCGGCGAAGCCGCGCGGCGGCCGGTCCGCTCATGCCGAGGCCGTGGACGAGGGCACGCCCAGGAGACGCTCGGCGAAGGCGTCGGCCGTGGCGGGAGGCACGGTGCTGCGGCTCGGGGCGAGCGGGTCGCGGGCCAGCGCGCGAGCGATCGCGGCGGCGATGTCGGCGGCGTCGACCTCCGCGGTCTCCCCACCGTCGGTCGCGGCGACCTCGCGCGCCCGCACCTGCGAGCCGGCGGTCACCACCGGCACGCCGGCCGCCAGCGCCTTGCCCATGATGCCGCTGGGGCCGTTGTTGGTCATGATGAGCGCGGCCACGTCGGACGCCGCGACGAGCTGGTCGAGCAGGTCGTTGGGCAGGAATCCCTCGCGCGTGATGATCCGCCCGCGGGGTCCCGGCTCCACGGACGCCGCCCAGCGGGCGACCCCCTCCGAGAGGCCACCGGCGAGGAGCAGGTCGGCGTCGATGCCGCCGGTCTGCATCGCCTCCCACAGCAGCTGGGGGTTCTTGCGCTCGGACACGCCGCCGAAGATGCCGACGATCCGTCGGTCGGCGGGCAGGTCGAGCGCGGCGCGCAGGGCGACGCGGTCGCGGGAGTGGGCCCCGCAGATCTCGGGGTCGCGGGCGCGCTTGACGATCCAGCCCCGCGTCATGTCGTCGCGACCGGCGAACCCGGCCACCCGGTGCAGCGACCCGGTCGCCATGGCGACGAGCGCCAGGGTCGCCTTGGGGATCCGCAGCCGCCAGCCGACCCAGTCGGTGAGCCGCAGCTTGGCCGGGTAGCGCGTCAGCATGAAGACCACGCGGGGTCGCCGGCGCAGCCCGAACGCCCGCGGCGCCTCGAACCACCACCGCTTGAGCGACTGGTCGGCGTCCATCACGACGACCGTGTCGACCCGCTCGGCCCGGCAGACCGCCGCGACCTCGCGGGCGATGTCACGGATCGGCGGCAGCTCGGACGAGAACACCTCGACCGTCCGGTAGCCGAGGTCGCCGAGGTACTCCACGAACGCGGGGTCCTGGGTGCCGCCGCGCGACGTCATGATCAGCACCTCGGAGGAGCGCTCGGCGACTCGAGCCACGTTGGCGACGGCCTGGGAGCGGTGGCCGCCCGGGAACGGCTCGACCAGGATCGTGGAGCCCGGGCCGCCCGGGCCACGTCGCCGATCATTCATGCGCAGAGGATAGGGCGTGGACCGACGCGACGGGGGGACCGGGCCGAACCCGGGGGTCACGGCGAGCCTGCTCCGGTAGCGTGTCCGCGAGTGCCGAGGCCCGGACGGGCGACGTGAAAGGGTGACGCATGAGGTGTGACTGCTGCGGTTCGGCGGACTGGACGCCGCTGTTCTCCGAGAACGGCATCCGTCTCGGGCAGTGCCCCCGGTGCGACCTCCTCTACATCGACGACATCCCCGAGCCCCAGCGCCGGATGACCGAGATGGAGGCCGGCCACTACGCGGGCACCCAGGAGATCGTCGCGGCCGACAAGCAGAGCCAGAGCGAGCTGATCCTGCGCAGCCGCTTCCAGGGCTTCGTCGACCTCGCCCGCGAGCACACCCCCTCCGGCCGCTGGCTCGACATCGGCTGCGGCGCGGGCCTGCTCCTCGGCCTCGCCCGGGACGCCAGCTACGAGATCGAGGGCATCGAGCTCAGCGCCGACCGCATGCGCATCGCGGCCCAGCAGACCGGCGCGACCGTGCACGGCCTGCCGGTGGAGGACGTCGGCTACCCCGACGACTCGTTCGACGTGATCAGCATGATCAACGTGTTCTCCCACCTGATCAGCCCCACCGAGACGTTCCGTGAGCTGGCCCGCATCCTGCGACCCGGCGGCATCGTCGTCATGGCGACCGGCGAGATGACGGCGGGCGCCCAGAAGGGCGACATGCTCCACTGGAACCTCGGCGACCACCTGCACTTCCTGGGCGACCGGACGATGGCCGAGTACGCCGAGCGGCTCGACCTCGCGGTCCTGCACCACGAGCGGACCTGGCTGCCCGACGAGATGTTCAGCCGGGAGTGGCTGCGCGTGCGCGGCCGGTCCAAGGCCAAGAACGCGCTCAAGTCGACCGTCAACCGCACGCCGGGCGGGCTCGCGCTCATGCGAGCCGTCATGCTCCGCCGTCAGGCCGACAGCTCGGCGCACTCCGGCGTGTTCGTGCTGGCCCCGCGCTGACGCAGCGTCAGCGCACCGCCTCGACGGCGAGCTGGGCGCCACCTTCGCTGGTGCGCTGGTCCAGGCCCGCGAACTCCGGCCGGTCGCTGGAGCCGGTGGGCGTGCGGACCACGTCGGAGAAGCCGGCCTTCTCGAGCTCGACCTTCAGCGTCTCGAAGTCGAAGACATAGCCCTCGTGGTGCCCGAACGCGCCGATCGGGATCCGCAGCACGTCGATGGGGTGCTCGACGACCAGGCCCAGCTCGCGGTAGTGCGTCGCGGCGGCGTCGTCGAGAGCGGGCTGGCCGGAGAGGTACATCTCGACGTGGGCCCGCACGTCAGGCGTGATGAGCCGGATGACACCGCCGGGCTGCAGGCAGCGGTACGCCTCGGCCAGCATCGCCCGCGTGGCCTCGAGCGGCAGGTGCTCGATGACGTTGTCGGAGTAGACGTGTGACACCGACCCGTCCTCGAGCGGCCACGTGCGCGTGGCGTCGAGGTAGTTGCGGGTCACGGCGTTGACGTTGGTCACGACCCATCCCGGCCGCGGCACGAGGCCACCGATCTCGAGCTTGAGGGGGCGGGAGGCCTCGCCCAGCGCTCGACGGGCCCGGACCTTCGCGATGGGCGTGTTGACGGTCCGCACGGTCGCGCGAACGGCGCGATAGACGGTGGGGTTCACGGAGCAGGAGCCTACACGGGCAGAGCCGCCCGTGAGGGCGATGTCGGGCAACACACGCAGCGGTAGCCTGACCGCATGATCTCGCGTCCGCGCCTGCGGCTCGCCACGTCCGGCGCGATTGCGTCGACGCTCCTGCTGGCGGCGTGCACGGGCTCCACCCCCGAGCCTGTTCCGTCCGTGCCGGCGAAGGTCTCGTACGTCGCCCTGGGCGACTCCGCGGTGGCCGGGGCCGGCATCGGCACGCCGTCCGGGCCGTGCCTGAGGTCCGACGCCAACTACCCGTCGCTCGTCGCGCGGTCGCTCGGCCTCGACGCCGACCAGCTGACCGACGTCAGCTGCCCCGGGGCCACGACCAAGGACGTGCTGCTCGGCCGGCAGCAGCCGACCGCGCTCCCCCCGCAGGTCGACGCAGTCGGGCCCCAGACCGACGTGGTCACGATCAGCATCGGCGGCAACGACGCGGGCTACATCCCGTCGTTGTTCGGCTACTGCTACGCCCGTCCGGCCTCTGCACCCGAGACGTGCCAGGCGACGACCGACCGGCTCCCCGCGGCCCTCGACGGCATCCGGTCCGACGTCACCGAGGTGCTCGACGAGATCCAGCGACGCGCCCCCGACGCCCTGGTCGTGCTGGTCAGCTATCTGCGCCTCATGCCCGACGACGGCACGTGCCCGCCCGAGCAGGTCCCGGTGACGCCCGCCGAGCTGCGGGCGGGCGCGGCTGCCGAGGGGAGCCTCGAGACCGCGATGCGCGGCGCCGCCGAGGACGCCGGGGCCAGCTATCTGTCGATGCGCCGGGCCTCGGTGGGCCACGACGCCTGCGCCGATCCGGCCGAAGCGTGGGTCAGCGGCATCACGGCCGAGCCCGGCGACGGCTCTGCGCTGCACCCACGGGCGACCGGCATGCAGGCGGTCGCGACGGCCCTCGAGCCCGTCGTGTCCGCGCGTCTGACGGCCGCTGACTGACCCCCGATCAGCCTGCGACGACCCCCCGGATTTTCGCCCCTCCACCCGCAGGAGCGCTGCTAGGCTGACCACCGCTCGACCCCGTACGGATGCACCGCAGCCACGAATTCTGACCACCGAGTGACCACGGCAGGGAGACCATGACCCAGGAGCATTACGAGCCGGCCGCCCACTACGACCGGGTGACCGAGGCGTGGGGCCTTCTGCTGGGCGACGAGCTGCACTGGGGCGTGTTCGAGACCGGCGACGAGCCGCTCGACGTCGCGACCGCCGAGCTCACGACCCGCATGATCGCCGCGTCCCAGCTCTCGCCGGGACTGCGCGTGCTCGACGTCGGGTGCGGCTCCGGCACCCCGGCCCGCCGGATCGCGACCGAGCACGGCGTCGAGGTGCTGGGCATCACGACCAGCGCGGTCGGCGTCGAGGCAGCGACGCAGGAGTCGGCACGTCTCGGCGTCGACACCGTCTCGTTCGAGCAGCGTGACGGCACGGCCAACGGGCTGCCCGACGCCTCCTTCGACCGGGCCTGGGTGCTGGAGTCGTCCCACCTGATGCCCGACCGCCGGGCCCTGATCTCCGAGTGCGCCCGCGTCCTGCGCCCGGGCGGACGCATCGCCCTGTGCGACATCATCCGCCGTCGCGAGATCGGCTTCGCCGAGCTCAAGGAGCGTCGCCACGAGTTCGCGGTGCTGCGGTCGGCCTACGGCGCGGCGCGCATGGACTCCCTCGAGATCTACTCCGGGCTGATGGCCGATGCGGGGCTCGTCGTCGACGAGGTCGTCGACATCACCCGCGAGACCCTTCCGACCCTCGACCGCTGGCGGGCGACCGCCGCCGAGCACCGCGACGCCGTCATCGGGCTCATCGGTCAGGAGAGCCTCGACACGTTCGAGGAGTCCCTCGACATCCTCCAGGCCTTCTGGCAGGACGGCACCCTGGGCTACGGCCTGATCTCCGCGTCCAAGCCCGCCTAGCCGCCCGTCGACCGGCGGTAACCTTTTCTCGCGGACGTCGTTGAGCCGCGTGACATCCCACCACCACAGCATCTGGAGCACATGAGCATGGGAAGCCCTCGCAGTCAGGCCGAAGAGACGATCAAGCGCTTCCTCTCGCGGGCCAACAAGGACGCCGACGTCACCGCCGAGACGTCCCTGTTCGCCGATGGTGTCGGGCTCGACTCGCTCGAGATCGCCGAGCTGTCGTCGATGCTCGAGGACGACCTCGGCGACGACCCGTTCAGCGTCGGGATCATGGCCACGACGGTCGGCGACATCCTCGACTACTACAGCGCCGAGGAACAGCCCTCCGCGTGATCGAGCTGCTGCGGACGGCCGCCGCGGAGCGTGGTGAGCAGCCTGCCGTCGTCTCGCCGCGAGGCGCCACGACGTTCGCCGAGCTGCTGACCCGGGCCGAGGCCGTCGCCGCCAACCTCGTCGCGCGGGGCGTCGGACGTCTCGCGATCCTCGACGACGACCCGGCGCAGGTCATGGCGCTCCTGGCCGGATCGGCCCTCGCCGGCGCCGAGGCGTGCGTCTACCCGCTCGCCGCGAGCGACGAGGCCGTCGCGGAGTACCGCGAGCGGTTCGACCACGACCACCTCGTCACGACCCGGTCCGGCCTCGTCGACGCCGGCGCCACCGCGACCGCCGACCTCCTGGTCGACCACGGCGAGCCCGTCCCGGCGACGGCGCCCGACGACGCCTCGCTGATGTGCATGACGACCGGAACGACCGGCGCCCCCAAGGCCGCCCGCCATCTGTGGAGCCGCGTGCTGCTCACGACCCGGCGGATCCGCCCGGTCGACGACCAGATGTGGTTGCTGGCCTACGGGCTCAACCAGTTCGGCGGGCTGCAGATCCTCATCCACGTCGTCGCGGCACAGACCACGCTGGCCGCCGCCGAGACCTTCCAGCCCCGCGACGGCCTCGCCGCGATGCGGCGCTGGGGCGTCACCCACGCGAGCGGCACGCCGACGTTCTGGCGGTTCCTGCTCATCGAGATGGACAGCGACGGCGGCGACGTCCCACCCCTGCGCCAGATCACGATGGGCGGCGAGGCGGTCCCGCCCGCCCTGCTGCAGCGCGTCGCCGACCGCTTCCCGACCGCCCGCGTGTCGCAGATCTACGGCGCCAACGAGTTCGGCCAGAACGTCTCGGTGCGCGACGGTGTCGCGGGTCTGCCGGTCTCGATGCTCCAGGAGGGCGGCGACGTCGTCTTCAAGGTCGTCGACGGCGAGCTGTGGGTCAGGTCCCGCGCCTCGATGCTCGGCTACTACGGCCAGCCCCCGATCGACGCCGACGCGTGGCGCGCGACCGGCGACCTCGTCGAGATCGTCGACGACCGCATCGAGTTCCGCGGCCGCGCCTCCGAGGTCATCAACGTCGGCGGCGTCAAGGTCCACCCGCTGCCGGTCGAGGACCGCATCGGCCAGATCCCCGGCGTCGCGCTGGTGCGGGTCTTCGGTCGTCCCAACGCGATGGTCGGCGCGATCGTCGCCGTCGAGGTGGTCCCCGAGTCGGGACACGACACCGAGGAGATCGACGCTGCGATCCGCGCGGCGTGCGCAGACCTTCCACCCGCTTCCCGCCCCCGGAGCATCCGCTTCGTCGAGACCATGGGCACCACCGGCAACAAACTCACGAGAGGTGGCACATCATGACGGTGTCCACAGGACGCGTCGTCATCATCACCGGCGGCAGCCGCGGGCTGGGGGCCGGCATCGTCCAGTCCTACCTCGACTCCGGCGACCGCGTCGCGACGTGCGCCCGGTCGTCGACCGACGAGATCGAGCGCTGGACCAACGACCCCGCCACGGCCGGACGCTTCTTGTTCCGCGCGGTCGACCTCAGCAACCGCGAGCAGGTCGACGCGTTCGTCAAGGACGTCACCGACGAGTGGGACGTCGTCGACATCCTGGTCAACAACGCCGGTGTCGCGCGTGACGGCATCCTGGCCCTGACGCCCGACGACGACGTCGACACCGTCATCGACCTCAACCTCAAGGGCACGCTGCACATCAGCAAGCTCGTGTCCCGCCGCATGCTGTCCCGCGGATCGGGGCACATCATCAGCATCTCGTCGATCGTCGGCCTCTCCGGCTACCGGGGCCTCGCGGTCTACAGCGCCACCAAGGCGGCCATGGACGGCATGACCCGTGCGCTGGCCCGCGAGCTCGGCTCCCGCGGCATCTTCGTCAACTCCGTCGCGCCCGGCTACCTGCGCACCGAGATGTCGCACGGGCTCGACGAGGGGCAGCTCGACCAGATCGTCCGGCGCACCCCGGCCGGACGCCTCGGCGAGCCGGCCGACATCGCGCGCATCGTGCAGTTCCTGACGTCGCCCGACAACACCTACATCACGGGGCAGACCATCGTCGCCGACGGAGGACTCACCGCCTGACGGCCTGTCCGCCTAGGATCGTTTCGTGAAGTTCCTCAACGACCTCGCCCCGTCCTTCGACCTCACGTACAACGACGTGTTCATGGTCCCCGCACGCTCCGACGTCACCAGCCGCTTCGACGTCGACCTCGCGACGGCCGACGGCACGGGCACCACGCTGCCGCTCGTCGTCGCCAACATGACTGCGATCTCCGGCAAGCGCATGGCCGAGACGATCGCGCGCCGCGGCGGCATCGCGATCATCCCGCAGGACATCCCGCTCGACATCGTCGCTGCGACGGTCGACCGGGTGAAGGCCGCCCACACGGTCTACGACACCCCCGTCACGGTCGACCCGACCACCACGGTCGGCGAGGCCCTGAGCCTGATCCCCAAGCGGGCGCACGGCGCGGTCGTGGTCGTCGACGACGGCGTCGTGCTCGGCATCGTCACCGAGCGTGACGGCGCCGAGGTCGACCGCTTCGCCCAGGTGCGCGACGTCATGACGACCGACGTGCTCACCTTCGAGGCCGGCGCAGACCCCCGTGAGTGCTTCAACCAGATGTCGGCCCGGCACGTCGACGTCGCACCCGTGCTCGACGGCGGCCGGCTGGCCGGCGTGCTGACCCGCAAGTCAGCCCTGCGCTCGACGATCTACGACCCGGCGGTCGACGCCGACGGCCGTCTCGTGATCGGCGCAGCGGTCGGCATCAACGGCGACGTCGCCGGCAAGGCCGCCGAGCTGCTCGCGATGGGCATCGACGTCATCGTCGTCGACACGGCCCACGGGCACCAGGACAAGATGCTCGAGGCGCTCCCGCTCGTCACGGTGGCGCGCAACACCTACGCCGCGGAGTCCGGACGGCGCGTGCCGATCGCTGCGGGCAACGTCGTCTCGGCGGCCGGCGTCCGCGACCTCGTCGCCGAGGGCGCCGACATCATCAAGGTCGGCGTCGGCCCCGGCGCGATGTGCACCACGCGCATGATGACCGGCGTCGGCCGACCGCAGTTCTCCGCAGTGCTCGAGTGCGCCGCCGCTGCCCGCGAGCTCGGGGCCCACGTGTGGGCCGACGGCGGTGTCCGCTACCCGCGCGACGTCGCCCTCGCCCTGGCGGCCGGAGCCGCGAGCGTCATGATCGGCTCGTGGTTCGCCGGCACGCTCGAGAGCCCCGGCGACCTCAAGGTCGGCCCCGACGGCCGTCCCTACAAGGAGTCGTTCGGCATGGCCTCGGCGCGCGCCGTCTCCAACCGCACCCGCGACGCCGCAGGCTTCGAGCGGGCCCGGATGGCGCTGTTCGAGGAGGGCATCTCGTCGTCACGCATGTTCCTCGACCCCGATCGCCCCGGCGTCGAGGACCTCGTCGACGCGATCATCGCCGGCGTGCGGTCGAGCGCGACCTATGCCGGAGCGCGGTCGATCGCGGAGTTCCACGACCGCGCGGTCGTCGGGCTGCAGAGCTCCGCCGGCTACGACGAGGGTCGCCCGCTGAACACCTCTTGGTAGGCCGCTCGCGGCTCGTTCCTCGCCGCTCCTCTCGGTGCTCGCTGGCGCTCGCACCGGCGGCCTGCTCGCTTCGCTCGCCCGGGGTTGCGTCATGCGCTGGCGCTCGCACCGGCGGCCTGCTCGCTTCGGTGGCGGGCGCCGTCGACGATGAAGGACAGGCCGAGGTCGAACGAGCCGGTGCCGGGCCGCACGAGCCGGTCGTCGTCGATCGCGCCGGCGCTGCTCGCCTGCAGGTGGATCTGCTCCTCGGTGACGAAGCCGAACACGAAGTGCAGCACCGTCGCGGCCGCCGCACGCGCGAGGTCGTCGCCGAGACCACCCCGCGAGAAGGCCGCTGCCAGCGGCTCCACGAGTGATCGTGTGCCCAGGCCGAACGCCTGCACGGTCGCCACGAGCTCGGCGCCGTCGCGATACGCGAGCATCGCGTCACGGAGCTCGTGGCTGATCGCCGAGACCGCCGCCTCCCACGCCAGCCGGTCGTGGTCGGCGTGCCGGCCCCGCTGCAGCACCTCGTCGGCGACCGCCGCGAGCAGCTCCTGCTTGTTGCCGAAGTGGTGGTAGAGCGCGGAGGGCTGCAGGCCCAGCTCCGACGCGATCCTTCTCATCGAGAGGTCGGCGAGCCCATACTGGTCGAGGACGTCGACGGCCCGCTCGACGATGTCTGCACGGCGATAGCGCATGGGTCCTCCGAAGACGTCACATTGACAGCGAGGACAGCCTATACGCTAACCTGAACGCCGTTCACCTGAGCACCGTTCAGGTTCCCTTTCACCAGGAGCACGACCATGACGACCACTGCCACCCCCCGGCGCGCCGCAGGCCTCAGCACGACCGACCTCGCGCTCGTCGCGACCTTCGCCGCCTTCATCGCGGTCTGCGCGATCCTGCCCGCGCTGGGCACCAACGCGTCCGGCGTCGAGTTCACCCTGCAGATGTTCGGCATCTTCCTGGCCGCCGGTGTCCTGGGCGCCAGGCGCGGGGCGCTCGCCGTGCTGCTCTACCTCGCCGTCGGCACCGCCGGCGTGCCGATCTTCGCCGGCCAGACCGGTGGCCCCTCGGTGTGGACCGGCGCATCCGCCGGCTACCTCATCGCCTTCCCGGTCGCGGCCTTCCTGGTCGGTCTCGTCGCCAGCTCGTTCGCGCGCCGCAATCCCGCGGCCCTCACGGTCGCGCTGTCGGTCGCCGCGGCGATCGTGACCGTCGCGGTCGTCGGCGTCATCGGCGCCGTCGGCATGTCGATCAAGCTCGACGTCAGCTTCGGCACGGCCTGGGGCTACGCGACGCCGTTCTTCGTCTTCGACATCGTCAAGGGCGTCATCGCGGCGGTCGTGGCGGCGGCCGTCCACCGCGCCTTCCCCCAGCTGGTAGCCAAGCGCTGATCGTGCCCCCCTCGATCCGGCTCGACGAGGTCGCCGTCTCGGTATCCACCCCGAGCGGCGACCTCGTCCTTCTGCACCCCACAAGCGCGCAGCTGACCGAGCACCGGATCGCGCTGATCGGCAGCAACGGCTCGGGCAAGTCGACGTTCGCCCGCCTGCTCAACGGCCTGGTCGAGCCGACCAGCGGGGCCGTCACGGTCAACGGCCTCGACACCGTCGACGACGGGCCCGCCGTCCGGCGCACGGTCGGCTTCGTCTTCACCAACCCTGACGCCCAGCTCGTGATGCCCACCTGCATCGAGGACGTCGCGCTGTCGCTGCGGCGCACGATCAAGGACAAGAAGGAGCGACTGCGCCGGGCGCGGTCGATCCTCGAGGGGATCGGCCTGGAGGACAAGGCCGATACCACGGTGCACGCGCTCTCCGGCGGCCAGAAGCAGATGCTCGCCCTGGCGGGCGTCCTGGCGACCGAGCCGGCCATCCTGGTCGCCGACGAGCCCACGACCCTGCTCGACCTGCGCAACACCCGCGCCGTCGCCGACCGGCTCTTCGCCCTGTCGCAGCAGCTCGTGCTCGTGACCCATGACCTCGAGCTCGCCGCCCGGTGCGACCGGGCGCTGGTGATCGACGAGGCCCGGGTCGTGTTCGACGGCGCCCCCGCCGACGCCATCGAGCACTACCGCTGCGTGGTCGATGCATGAGCCAGCTGCTCGTGGGCGCCTATCGGCCCGGCACGACGTTCGTCCACCGCCTCCCGACCGGCCCCAAGCTCGGCCTGCTGGCGCTGTTCGGCGTCGCGACCGTGGCGATCCCGGGGCTGTGGCCCGCCCTCGCGCTCCTCGCCGTGGCCGTTGCGCTCGCGGCGTGGGTCCGCATGCCGTTGCGGCACACCCTGCGGGCGCTGCGGCCACTCCTGCTGGTGGTCGTCGTGGTCACGGCCTTCCAGGTCTGGCAGCAGGGCTGGCCCACCGCCATCCACGTCGTCGCAGGGCTGCTGGCCTCGTTCATCGCAGCGCTCGTGTTCACCACGACGACGTCGATCGACTCGATGCTCGACGCCATCACCCGGGGCCTGGGGCCCTTCCGCCGGATCGGCGTCAACCCCGAGCGGTTCGCCCTCTCCTTCTCCCTGGTGCTGCGGGCGATCCCCGGCATCGTCGAGATCGCCCAGGAGACCCGCTCGGCCGCCAAGGCCCGGGGCCTCGAGCGCAGCCCCCGCGCGCTGCTCGTCCCGATGGCCATCCGCACGGTCGCCCAGGCCTACGAGACCGGGGCCGCCCTGCACGCCCGCGGCATCGGAGACGAGTAACCACCGTTTACAGATCCCCTCCCCTGACCTAGGCTCCGACCATCGCGGATGCCTCGGGGGACGTCCTCGTGGCGACGCGCTCATATCGGGGGATATGCATGAGCAGAAGAACTCTGTCCGCAGCAGCAGCCGTCGCCTCACTGAGCATGGTCGGTGCCGGCATGCAGGCCGCGACCGCCGCACCCGCCGGACCCGAACGGGTCACCTCGACGCGCAGCGTCTCGGAGTCCGGTGCCACCGCTCGGGCGGCCGTCGCCGCGGCGAAGCGGGCACCAGCCGCCCGGGTCGGGGACGACGAGACCCTGAAGGTCACCGACGCGCTCGTCGACTCGACCGGGGCCACCCACGTCCGCATGCGGCGAACGTACGACGGGCTGCGCGTCGTCGGTGGAGACCTCGTGGTCCACCGGGCTGCCGACGGCGACGTGCTGGGCACGTCCCAGACGCTGCGTCGCCAGCTCTCCCTCTCCACGACGCCAAAGCGGTCGGCGGCGTCGGCGCTCGAGAAGGTCGGGACGACCGCCAAGAAGGCCGGTGCGCCGGAGCTCGTCGTCGACGCGACCGCGACCCCGCGCCTCGCCTGGCTCGTCACCACCCGTGGAACCCAGCGCGACGGCACACCCAGCCGCATCGACTCCTACGTCGACGCACGCACCGGCGACACGATCCGGTCGGAACAGCGCATCCAGACGGTCGACGGCGAAGGGCAGTCGCTCTACGGCGGCACGGTGCCGCTCGACCTGACGCAGTCCGGCAGCGCCTACCAGCTCAAGGACGCCACACGTGGCAACACCTACACGATCGACGTCAACAACAAGACCGACGGCGCACTCTGCAGCGTGCTCAACATGGGTTGTGCGACCGGTGCGGTCTTCTCCAGCACCGACACCTCGTTCGGCAACGGCACCACCAGCAGCCGCGAGTCCGCTGCGGTCGACGCGCAGTACGGCACCGACGCGACCTGGGACTACTACCAGGACACCTTCGGACGCGACGGCATCTTCGGCACCGGCGCCGGCTCGTTCAACCGGGTCCACTACGGCAAGAACTACGTCAACGCGTTCTGGGACGGCGAGAAGATGACGTACGGGGACGGCAACGGCACGACGTACGGGCCGCTCACCTCGCTCGACGTCGCGGGCCACGAGATGTCGCACGGCGTCACGGAGAACACCGCGGGCCTGACCTACTCGGGCGAGTCCGGTGGACTCAACGAGGCGACGAGCGACATCTTCGGCACGATGGTCGAGTTCTTCGCCGCCAACCCCAGCGACCAGGGCGACTACCTGATCGGCGAGGAGTTCGACCTCGCCGACGGGTCAGGGCTGCGCCGCATGGACGACCCGGCCTCGGACGGCTCGTCCCTCGCGTGCTGGTCGACGAACGCCAAGAACGTCGACGTTCACTACTCGTCCGGCATCGGCAACCACTTCTTCTACCTGCTGGCCGAGGGCTCCGGGGCGAAGACGATCGGCGGAACGGCCCACGCGTCGTCGACGTGCAACGGGTCGACGGTCGCCGGGATCGGGCGCACCGACGCGGCCGCGATCTGGTACCGCGCGCTCACGGTCTACATGACCTCGGGCACGACGTACGCCCAGGCGCGCACCGCGACGATCAGCGCGGCGAACGACCTCTTCGGCGCCGGCAGCACCCAGTCGGCGACCGTCGCCGCGGCGTGGAGCGCCGTCAGCGTCGGCTGACCCACCACCGGGGCCGGGTCCCACGGCGTCTCGTGGGATCCGGCCCCGGCGCGGTAGCGTCGCACGATGGACAACGCCAGCACCGCGGTCGCCGTCGCCGTGGTGCTCGTCGCCACGGCAGCCTTCGTGCGCTGGCGGCTGCTCACCCGCCGCCGCACCCTCGGGTCGCCCGCCGACCGGGCCACCTACAAGACGCTGCACACCGCGTCGCTCGCCGCGCCGTCGCTGCGCCGCGGGCTCGACGCCGAGAGCGCGGCACAGGCGATCCCCCACGTCCGGGCCCTGCTCGGCACGTCGACCGTCGCCATCACCGACCTCGACGGCCCGCTCGCGTGGGACGGCGCCCACGCAGACGTCGACGTGATCCCCCTGATGTCCGACGCCCTGGCGCGTGGCACGACCCAGGCGTCCGCCCGGGCGATCGTCGCTCCCCTGTCGGTCGACGGTCGGGTCGTCGGCAGCATCGTCGTCGTCAGCGACGAGGCGTCCGCCGGCCTGGCCCGCGCGACGACGGAGGTCGCCCGCTGGATGTCGAGCCAGCTCGAGCTCGCCGAGCTGTCGGAGTCACGATCCGCCCTGGTCGAGGCCGAGCTGCGCGCCCTCCGCGCCCAGATCTCGCCGCACTTCATCTACAACTCGCTCGGCGCGATCGCGTCGTTCGTGCGCACCGACCCCGAGCGGGCTCGCGAGCTGCTGCTCGAGTTCGCCGACTTCACCCGCTACTCGTTCCGCGAGCACGGCGAGTTCACGACCCTGGCCGAGGAGCTCCGCTCGATCGAGCGCTACCTCGTGCTGGAGAAGGCCCGCTTCGGCGACCGCCTCCGGGTCGTCACCCGCATCGCGCCGGAGGTCCTCAGCGTCACCCTGCCGTTCCTCTCGGTGCAGCCGATCGTCGAGAACGCGGTGCGGCACGGCCTGGAGGCCAAGGACGGCAGCGGCACCCTCACCGTCATCGCCCTCGACGAGGGCGCCGAGTGCGTCATCACGATCGAGGACGACGGAGTGGGCGTCGACCCCGACACCGTCCGCGACGCCCTCGTCGGCCGGACGACCAGCAGCTCGGTCGGCCTCGCCAACGTCGACGCCCGGGTCCGCACCGTCTACGGAGACGCCCACGGGATCGTCGTCGAGACCGCTCCGGGGCACGGCACGAAGGTGACGCTGCGCATCCCGAAGTTCCACCCGATGCCGCCCACGGCCGGCTGACCGAGGCCCCGCACTTGTGGCGCAGGTCACCAGTGGGCAGGATCAGGGCATGACCGGCCCCCTGAACGCCCTGGTCGTCGACGACGAGCAACCCGTCCTCGACGAGCTGGTGTGGCTCCTGGAGCGGGACGAACGCATCGGTCAGGTCCGCGCGGCACGCTCGGGGGCGGAGGCTCTGCGGCTGCTCGACGAGGTCGACGTCGACCTGGTCTTCCTCGACGTGGCGATGCCGGGGCTGAGCGGGCTCGAGATCGCCCGGCTGCTCGGCCGGTTCCGCAACCCTCCGCAGATCGTGTTCGTGACGGCCCACGACCAGCACGCGGTCGAGGCGTTCGAGATGAATGCGGTCGACTACCTGCTCAAGCCGATCCGCGAGGACCGGCTGCGCGAGAGCGTCCGCCGCGCCACGGCAGACCGCGACGCCGTCGCGCCGTCCGGCGACGACTCGATCGTGGTCGAGCTCGGCGGGGTCACCCGGTTCGTGTCGCGGGCGACGGTGTCCTACGCCGAGGCGCAGGGCGACTACGTCCGGCTCCACACGACCGACGGCCCCAGCCACCTGATCCGCACCCCCATCAGCACGCTCGCCGACGAGTGGGCCGCCGCCGGTTTCGTCCGCATCCACCGCAGCCACCTGGTCAACCTCGCGCACGTCCAGGAGGTGCGCGCCGCCGCCGGGCAGTGCAGCGTCATCGTGCCGTCGGGCTCCGGGGTCGTCGAGCTCACGGTCGCCCGGCGCCACACCCGCTCGCTCCGCGAGCACCTGCACGAGCGCGCCCTGTGACCGACGAGCCCGCCGACCCGGGCCCGCCCCCGACGACGTACACCGGCCGGGTGCGCGTCACCAACCCGCTCGCCGCGGCGCCGTCCCACGTCCGGCGCAGCGTCCGGCAGGAGATCGACGAGTCGACCGGGGTGGGCGAGGTCTACATGCGCTCCCTGATCCGGCTGCAGCTGCGCGCCGCCCTCACCGTCGCGACGACGCTGGTGCTGTCGATCGGCGCCCTGCCCCTGGTGTTCCTCGCGTTTGACTCGGTCACCGAGTTCCGCGTCCTCGGCGCCCCTCTGCCGTGGGTCATCCTCGGCCTCGTCGTCTATCCCTGCCTGTTCGCGCTCGGGTGGCTCTACCTGCGCCAGGCCGAGCGGGCCGAGCGTGACTTCGCCGAGCTCGTCGAGCCGGAGCGCCCTGAGGAGCGCCCCGAGGCATGAACACCACGTACGGCGTCATCGCCGTGGCCCTGGTGGCGGTCGCGACCCTGGGCATCGGCGCGTTCGGGCTGCGCTTCAGCCGGACGACGAGCGACTTCTACGTCGCGTCCCGCTCGATCAGCCCGGTCTGGAACAGCGCGGCGATCGGCGGGGAGTACCTGTCGGCCGCGTCGTTCCTCGGCGTCGCGGGCCTCGTGCTGGCCTCCGGCGCCGACATGCTCTGGTACCCGATCGGATGGACCACGGGCTACCTCATGCTGCTGGTGTTCGTCGCCGCGCCGCTGCGCCGGTCCGGGGCCTACACGCTGCCCGACTTCGCGCAGGTGCGGCTGCAGTCCGACGCCGTCCGTCGGGTCGCGACCCTGCTCGTCGTCGCCGTCGGCTGGCTCTACCTCATGCCCCAGTTCCAGGGCGCCGGACTGACGCTGCGGACGGTGACCGGCGCGCCGACGTGGGTCGGCACGGTCCTCGTCGCGGTCATCGTGGTCATCAACGTCGTCTCGGGCGGCATGCGCAGCATCACCTTCGTGCAGGCGTTCCAGTACTGGCTCAAGCTGACCGCCCTGCTCATCCCGCTGTTCTTCCTGCTGCACGCATGGTCGGACGACGGTCGGCCCTCGCCCGTGGCGCCGAGCGACTGGTTCCAGCCGTTCGGCGAGGCGGACGGGCCCGGCCTCTACCTGACCTACTCGGTCATGGTCGCGACGTTCCTCGGCACGATGGGGCTGCCGCACGTCGTCGTGCGGTTCTACACCAACCCCGACGGCCACGCCGCCCGCCGGACGACGCTGATCGTGCTCGCGCTGCTCGGCTCGTTCTACCTGCTGCCGACGCTCTACGGCGTCCTCGGCCGCATCTACGCCGGCGACCTCGTGGCGTCCGGCCGCACCGACACCGTCGTGCTCGAGCTGCCCTCGCGGATGATCGGCGGCACCACCGGCGAGGTCCTCGCAGCGCTGCTGACGGCCGGGGCGTTCGCCGCCTTCCTGTCGACCTCGTCGGGCATCACGATGTCGATCGCCGGCGTCGTCGGGCAGGGCCTCGCCAAGCACGCCGCGACGCTGCCGATCACCCGCAAGGTCGGGCTCACGACCATCACGGCGCTCCGGCTCGCGGCAGCGGGAGGGGTGCTCGTGCCGCTGGCCCTGGCGCTGTCGGCCGAGCGCATCGCGGTGGCCAACTCGGTGACGTTCGCCTTCGCGCTGGCCGCCTCGACCTTCTGCCCGCTGCTGGTGCTGGGCATCTGGTGGCGGGGTCTCACCGCGACAGGCGCGATCGCCGGCCTGGTCGGCGGCGGTCTCTGTGCCGGCGTCGCGCCCGTCCTGACCATTGCCTGGGGCCCTGGCGGCTGGCTCGGCGTCCTGATGAGCCAGCCGGCCGCGTGGTCGGTGCCGATCGGCTTCGGCCTGATGGTCGGCGGCTCGCTGCTCACCCGATCGAGCGTGCCGGGCAACGTCGCGCGGACCATGGTCCGCCTCCACACCCCCGAGCACGTCGACGTCGACCGGCGGTCCTGACGCCGCGACGCCCGACCGCTCGTCGCGCCACACCGACCGTTCGTCGCACTTCGTCGACCGCACACCGCACGAGGGGCGGGGGCTCGTCGCAGCGGGACCTTGGTGATCTGGCTCACACCTGCTCGCGTCCCTAGGTTCAGGCATGCGGCGCCCCGTGCCGTCCTGTCCCGACACCTCACTCGAAGAAAGTGGTGAAACCGTGAGCGAGAAGATCTCTGTCGAGGCCCAAGAGGCCTACGAACGCATCAACGCCTCGGACGACTTCGCCCAGCTGAAGAAGTCCTACTTCGGCTTCGTCGTCCCCCTGACCATCGCCTTCATGGCGTGGTACGTCCTCTACGTCCTGATGTCGATCTACGCCGGCGGCTTCATGGGCAAGCAGGTCTTCGGCAACATCAACGTCGCACTCGTCTTCGGGCTGCTCCAGTTCGTCACGACCTTCGGCATCGCGATCTGGTACGCCCGCTTCGCCGCGTCGCGGATGGATCCCCTGGCCGACAAGCTGCGTGACGAGTACGAAGCGGAGATCGAGCGATGAAGACCGACAACCTCCTCGCCGCGAGCGACGGCGGCAACCAGGCCCTCACCGGCACCCTGTTCCTGCTGATCGTCGCCCTCACGGTCGGCATCACGTTCTGGGCCAGCCGCAACAACAAGACCGCCGCCGACTACTACGCAGGCGGGCGCAGCTTCACCGGCGTCCAGAACGGCTTCGCCGTCGCCGGCGACTACATGTCGGCCGCCTCCTTCCTCGGCATCTCCGGCGCGATCGCGCTGTCGGGCTACGACGGGTTCCTCTACTCGATCGGCTTCCTCGTCGCCTGGCTCGTCGCCCTGCTGCTGGTCGCCGAGCTGCTGCGCAACTCCGGCCGGTTCACGATGGCCGACCAGCTCGCGTTCCGGATGCGACAGCGTCCGGTCCGGACCGCAGCGGCCACATCCACCGTCGTCGTGTCGATCTTCTACCTGCTGGCCCAGATGGTCGGTGCCGGAGCGCTGGTCGCCCTGCTGCTCGGCGTCGACAGCCAGACCGCCAAGAACCTCACGATCATGGGCGTCGGCGTGCTGATGATCTTCTACGTCGTCGTCGGCGGCATGAAGGGCACCACCTGGGTGCAGATCGTCAAGGCGATCCTGCTGATGGGCGGCACCATCCTCATCACGGTGCTGGTGCTGGCGAAGTTCCAGTTCAACATCAGCGACATGCTCGGCACCGCGGCCGACAAGAGCGGCGCCGGCAAGGCGTTCCTCGAGCCGGGCCTCAAGTACGGCGTCTCGACCGAGGCCAAGATCGACTTCATCTCGCTCGGTCTCGCCCTCGTGCTCGGCACGGCCGGCCTGCCGCACATCCTGATCCGCTTCTACACCGTCCCGACCGCACGCCAGGCCCGCAAGTCGGTGCTGTGGGCGATCGGCCTGATCGGCGCCTTCTACCTGATGACGCTCGTCCTCGGCTTCGGTGCCGCGGCCCTCGTCACCGGCGACAAGAAGCAGGACATCGTCGACTCCGGCGGCAACCTGGCCTCGCCGCTGCTGGCCGAGGCCGTGGGCGGCGGATCCGGGTCGACCGGTGGAGCGGTGCTGCTCGCGCTGATCTCGGCGGTCGCGTTCGCGACGATCCTCGCCGTGGTCGCAGGTCTGACCCTGACGTCGGCGTCGTCGGTCGCTCACGACCTCTACGCCAACGTGTGGAAGCGCGGCAAGGTCACCGAGAAGCAGGAGGTCAAGGTCGCCAAGATCGCCGCCTTCATCATCGGCGGCATCGCGATCGCCCTGTCCATCCCGGCGCAGAAGCTCAACATCGCCTTCCTGGTGGCGCTGGCCTTCGCAGTGGCGGCCTCGGCCAACCTGCCGGCGCTGCTGTTCAACCTGTTCTGGAAGAAGTTCAACACCCGCGGGGCGGTGTGGAGCATCTACGGCGGACTCATCTCGTGCGTCGGTCTGGTGATCTTCTCGCCGGTCGTCTCGGGGTCGGAGACCGCGATGATCACGGGCGCCGACTTCAGCTGGTTCCCGCTGGCCAACCCGGGCATCATCTCGATCCCGCTCGGCTTCTTCTTCGGCTGGCTCGGCACCGTCACGGCGCCCGACGCCGATGCCGAGGCCAGGTACGTCGAGCTCGACGTCCGGTCGATGACCGGTGCCGGCTCCGAGAAGTAGGTCAGGGCAGGAGGCCGTGGCGGCGGGCAGCCGCCACGGCCTCGTGCCGCGACCGTGCACCGAGGCGGGCCATGGCGCTGCGCAGATAGCTCTTGACGGTCTCCGGCCCCAGGCCCAGACGGTCGGCGATCTCGGCGTTGCGGCACCCGGCCGCGGCCAACGACACGACATCGAGCTGGCGCGCCGTCAGGCTCACCTCGGCGTCGGGAGCATCCCCGCCCAGCAGGGCCTCGAGCCGGTCACGGGTCCGGAGATCGGCCGTGTCGCGGGCGATGAGCCGCATCTCGGCGAAGGCGTCGCGCAGCCGCTGCAGCTCGGCGGTCTCCGGGCCGGCCGAGGCGACGGACGCGGCGAGGCGCACGCGACGATCGACCTCGTCACGGATCTCCATCTCGCCCGAGACCTTGCGGGCCTCATTCACCAGCGACTCGAGCGCAGCCTCCGACAGGGGCGCAGCACCACGGGTCCCGGCATAGAGCAGGCCCCGCACGTCGTCGCGCACCACGATCGGCACGACAGCGAGGAAGGTGACGCGCTCGCCGAGGATCTGGCGGTCGTACTCGTGCGTGATGTCGAGCGACGTGCCGTAGTCGCGGACGAACGCCGGGCGGCGACTCAGCCAGGTCTTGCCGCCCAGACCCCTGGACGGCTTGATCGTGATGGTCGCGAGATCACTCGTGACCTCGCCCAGCGTGAGGGTCACGGGAACTCCGTGCTCGTCGCGCAGCCCGCCGAAGACCAGTGGCACCTCGCACTCGCGGTGCAGGCGGGACGCCGCGGACCGCAGCAGGGCGAGATCGCCGGCACGCCCGTCGTCCGTCACCGCGTACCCCCTTCCGGGGCTAGACCAGCCGTCTGCACCACCCACACGATGTGGGGCAGACCACACCAGTTTGTCACGGGCACGCTGCACGCAGGTTGCCCGCGCAGAGCATCAGCACCACGAACCACCACCTTGAGGAGTCGGCCATGACCGAGCAGAACATCAGCAACCTGTCCCAGGAGGACCGGACGTTCGACCCGCCGGCCGATCTTGCGGCGAGCGCGAACGTCAAGGCCGAGGTCTACGAGACGGCAGCGGCCGACCGGGTCGCGTTCTGGGGCGAGCAGGCGCAGCGCCTCGACTGGGGCACGCCGTTCACCGAGGTGCTCGACTGGTCGAACGCCCCGTTCGCGAAGTGGTTCGTGGGTGGGAAGCTCAACGCCGCCCACAACTGCGTCGACCGCCACGTCGATGCCGGCAACGGCGACAAGGTCGCGCTGCACTTCGTCGGCGAGCCGGCCGACGACACCCGCGACATCACGTACGCCGAGCTCAAGGACCTCGTGTCGCAGGCGGCCAACGCCCTGATCGACCTCGGCGTGCAGACCGGCGACCGGGTCGCGATCTACCTGCCGATGATCCCCGAGGCCGTCGTCGCGATGCTCGCCTGCGCCCGCCTCGGCGCCCCGCACACGGTCGTCTTCGGCGGCTTCTCCGCCGACGCACTCTCGTCGCGCATCCTCGACTGCGACGCCAAGGTCGTCATCACCGCCGACGGCGGCTACCGTCGCGGCGCCGCGTCGGCCCTCAAGCCGGCCGTCGACGAGGCCCTGCAGAAGTGCCCCGACGTCACCGGCGTCCTCGTCGTGCGACGCACGGGCCAGGAGGTCGAGTGGACCGAAGGCCGCGACGTCTGGTGGCACGAGACCGTCGACCAGGCCTCGACCGACCACACCCCCGAGATGTTCGACGCCGAGCACCCGCTCTACGTCATGTACACGTCGGGCACGACCGGCTCGCCCAAGGGCATCCTGCACACCACGGGCGGCTACCTCGTGCAGTCGGCGTGGACGTTCTGGGCGGTCTTCGACTACAAGCCCGACGACGTCTACTGGTGCACCGCCGACGTCGGCTGGGTCACCGGCCACTCGTACATCGTCTACGGACCGCTCGCCAACGGCGCGACGCAGGTGCTCTACGAGGGCACGCCCGACACCCCCCACAAGGGCCGTTGGTGGGAGATCATCGAGAAGCACAAGGTCTCGCTGTTCTACACGGCGCCCACGGCCATCCGTACGTGCATGAAGTGGGGCGAGGAGATCCCCGCGACGTTCGACCTGAGCTCGTTGCGCATCCTCGGCTCCGTCGGTGAGTCGATCAACCCCGAGGCGTACGTCTGGTACCGGGACAACGTCGGCGGAGGCCGGACCCCGATCGTCGACACCTGGTGGCAGACCGAGACCGGCGCCCACATGATCAGCCCGCTGCCGGGCGTCACGTCGGGCAAGCCCGGCTCGGCCATGACCGCGATCCCGGGCATCGCCGCCGAGGTCGTCGACGATGCCGGCCACCCCGTCGAGAACGGCGAGGGCGGCTACCTGGTCATCACCGAGCCGTGGCCCTCGATGCTCCGCACGATCTGGGGCGACGACGACCGCTACAAGGACACCTACTGGTCGCGCTGGCCGCAGTACTACTTCGCCGGCGACGGCGCCCGCAAGGACGCCGACGGCGCGATCTGGCTGCTCGGCCGCGTCGACGACGTCATGAACGTCTCGGGCCACCGCCTGTCGACGACCGAGATCGAGTCGGCGCTGGTGTCGCACCCCAAGGTCGCCGAGGCCGCCGTCGTCGGTGCCACCGACGACACCACCGGGCAGGCCGTCGTCGCGTTCGTGATCCTCAGGGAGTCGGCCCAGGGCGGCGGCGACGACATCGTCGCCGAGCTGCGCAACCACGTCGGCAAGGAGATCGGCCCGATCGCCAAGCCGCGCACCATCATGGTCGTGCCCGAGCTGCCCAAGACCCGATCGGGCAAGATCATGCGACGACTGCTGCGCGACGTGGCCGAGAACCGCGAGGTCGGCAACACCACGACCCTGGCCGACTCGGGCGTCATGGACCTCATCACCAGCGGCATGCAGACCGCCAAGGACGACGACTGACTCCGGCTGCCCGAGCGTGGCCTTGGTCACCTGGACAGGCAGAAGACGGGTCTCGTTCAGGTTTTGATCAGGTTGATCTGGGCACCATGGCGCCATGCAGACGATCACGCCCCCGCCGAGCGCAGCCGAGCACAGCGACACCGAGTCGAGTGCCACGGACGCATCGGACCGTCGCGTGCACAGCGACCTGCGGTTCGGCAGCGCGGTGCTGGCCGTCGTCATCGGCGGCAACCTGCTCTGGCACGCGTCGGACGCCGGCATCCTCACGGTCCTCGGGTCGCACTGACCTGCGCGTCACCCTGAGTCGCTTGTAGGCTCGCGGGTATGAGCACCCCGGAAGACCCGACGATCGGCCGGCTCGTCGCCGACGCCAGCCGCGACATCTCCGCCCTCGTCCAGGCCGAGATCCAGCTCGCGAAGAGCGAGCTCAGGTTCAGCGCCAAGGCCGGAGGCATCGGCGCGGCCATGATCGCCGTCGCCGGATTCCTCGGCCTGCTCATCGTGATCCTGCTGTCGATCGCCTTCGCCTACTTCCTGACGATGACCGGGCTCGACCCCGCCTGGGCGTTCCTGATCGTCGCCGGCGCCTATCTGCTCCTCGCGGTCGTGCTGATCCTCGTGGGCATCAAGGCCCTCAGGAAGATCCGGGTGCCTCAGAAGACCATCGCGACCGCCAAGGAGATCCCGGCGGCGCTCAAGGGCCGCACCAGTTAGCGAGAGCGGCCCGCGACCAGACGGCCGACGAGCCCGACGGCGACCGCTGCTGCGCCAGCCACGGCGACCCACACCAGCCATCCCGACAGCGAGTCGGACGCCCGGTCGACCAGCAGCTTCTGGAACGACTGCGCGAACTCGGTCGTGCCGCGCGTCTCGTCGATGATCCGTGGGGTCACGACCGACGTGGCGACCCGCACGACGCCCGCCACCACGAGCGCACCCACTCCGAGGCCGGCGATCGCGAGCGGGCGGCTGCGGGCGGACAGCAGGGACGTCACGCCGGCCACGATGACGACGAGCAGGCCCAGCAGGCCGAAGGTCCGCGCCATCGAGAGCCGGTCGACGGCTCGCCGGTCGTCGGCCGTGCCGATCTCGACGGTGAGGTCGCCCGGCACCTGGAGCGACACCGGCAGCGCGTCACCGAGCCGCTGCACCACGAAGTCGGCCAGGGGGCCCGCCTCGACCATCAACGGGCCGGAGTCGTCGCTGAACGCCGACTGGTGGAAGCTGCGCTGGGTCTGCTCCCACGCCTCGACGAAGCCCGGCTGGTTGCTGGTCTGCCGTCCGACCAGCGACAACGCCGAGGTCGCGGCCTTCTGCAGGCGCTTCGGCAGCGCGCCCCGCTGGACAAAGTCGTCGGCGAGGTAGGCCGCGAACGCCCCCTGCAGCTCGGTGTCGGTCGCCAGCTCGCTGCTGAACGCGACGTAGCCGTCCTCGTCGACGACGTGCGACGAGATCCACAGCAGCGGGACGGTCAGCACCCCCGCGACCACGGCGGCGAGCCACGCCACGACCGACGTGAACGACCGCATCAGGCACACTCCCCGGTCGAGACCGGGTCGGATGCCGCCGCACCCTTGCGAGCGTCGTCGGCGACCTGGTCGGCCGTCAGGGCGTAGCCCGTCGACTTGTCGGAGATCGAGGCCGCGAAGATCACGCCGAGCACGTCACCCTTCTCCGACACGAGCGGTCCACCCGAGTTGCCCGAGCGGACGAGTCCGCGCACCGAGAACGTCTGGCGCACGACCTGGCCACGATCGTAGATGTCGGGGCTCCGCAGCCGCATCTCACTGCGAATGCGTGCTGCCCGGGCGTCGAAGGGGCCGTTCTCGGGGAAGCCGAGGATCGCGGCGGGCTGCCCGTCCTCCCCGCCGGTGTCGAACTCGAGCGGCTCCAGCCCGAGCCCGTCGACGGCCAGGACGGCGACGTCGAGCTGGCGGTCGAACAGCACGACGCGCGCCGGCACCTGGCGGTCTCCGATCACGATCGACGGGGAGTCGACGCCGGCCACCACGTGGGCGTTGGTCATGACGCGGCCGTCGGCATAGGCGAAGCCGGAGCCCTCGATGCCGCGGTCGCACTTGGCCTGGCCGAGGATCTTGACGACGCTGTCACGCGCCGTCCTCACGCCGGGGCTGGCCAGGCTCTCGGCGTCGGGCGGGCCGACCTCGGTGATGTCCTCGCTCTCGAACGGGTCGATGTAGCGCGGGAAGAGGTTGGAGTCGAGCACCTCGTTGAACGACCGCAGCACGGACGTCGCCCGCGCCGGCATGACGTCGTCGACCTGCTCCAGGATCGAGGAGTCCCGCGACGCCGTCGAGAGGTAGGGGATCGACGTGCCGCTCACCGAGTAGCCGAGAGCCCACGCGGCCGCAAGGACGGCGACCACGCTGAGCGCGCTGCCGGCGACCGCGTCGACCCACCGCAGGGGCCGCCAGGTCATGCCGTTGCGCAGGTCGGTGCCGACGTAGGTGCCGACGGCCTGGCCGATCGCACCGGCGCCGATCACCAGGCCCAGGGCCAGCAGCGAGCTCGTCAGCGTCGGGGTGCCGCCCGACAGGAACCTCGGCACCACCGCGACCGCAAGCAGGCCGCCGATGAGCAGGCCGACCGTCGCGATCAGGTTGACGACGAAGCCCTGGAAGTAGCCCGAGATCGCATAGGCGACGAGGACCAGGACGATGATCAGGTCGAGGGAGTTCATCGTGACGGCAGCTCGGGCAGGGGGCGGGTCACGCTGTCGTCCCACGGCTGCTCCCAGCCGAGCGTCTCGAACAGGCGTGAGATGACTCCGGCCGTGAAGCCCCACAGCGGCATGCGCGTGCCGACCTCGAAGGCCGGCCCCATCCAGCCCGAGGTGTGGCGCACGCTGAAGCGGTTGGCCGGGTCGACGAGGCTGCGGATGGGCTGGTGGATGACGGTGACGACCTCCTGGTCGCTCACCGGGCCCAGCGGCCGCGGCTCGCGCCAGTAGCCGAGCACGGGGGTCACGGCGAAGTTGCTGGGCGGCAGCCAGAGCGTCGGGAGCGTGCCGAACACGTCGACCGTCGCGGGTTCGACGCCGACCTCCTCCTCGGCCTCGCGCAGGGCCGTCGCGGCGGCGTCGGCGTCGCCCGGGTCGGCCTTGCCGCCGGGGAACGCGATCTGGCCGGGGTGCGACCGCATCGTGCTCGCACGCTCGGTCAGCAGGAGCTCGGGACCGTCGGACCCGTCGGAGAACAGCATGAGGACGGCCGCCGGGCGCGCGTCGTCGGGCACGGTCGGGAACTGGGGCGAGAGCTGCGACGCCTCGACCGACGACGCCAGCTCGTCGAGCGGCCGGAGCCACTCCGGCAGGCGGTCGGCCGTCATGGCGTCACTCCCAGGTTCTGGTCGATCGCGGCCGTGAGGTCGGCGTACGAACGGAACTCCTTGCGCTCCGTGGCGACCATTCTTCCCTGCGCGTCCACGAACACCGTCTGCGGCAGGGCGACGACGCCCAGTGCGGCGGCGACCTCCTGGTCAGGATCGCTCAGCTGCGGATAGGTGACGCCGGTCGACCGGGCCAGCTCGATCGCGTCGTCGGGGGCGGAGTCCTTGAAGTCGATGCCGATGAATCTCACCCGTCCGCCGTACGCCTCGTCGGCTCGGGCCAGCAGCGGCATCTCGGTGCGGCACGGGGCGCACCAGCTGGCCCAGAGGTTGATGACGGTCGGGGTGCCGCCCAGCTCGGAGAGGTTCACGGGACGGCCGCCGCCGAGGCAGTCGAGCGTGATGTCCGGCAGGCCGGACGCCGCGTCGCCTGCGGCCGGGCAGTCCTCGATGCCCGCGGCCTGCTTGGCCGCGGCCAGGTCGCCGGCGGCAACGGTCGGGCGGGGGCCGCCACCGAAGGTCGGCTTGGTGCTCGCGGGCTCGGACGACGAGCACGCCGTGACCGCGAGGACCGCGGTCAGCGCGATCACCAGGCGCCGACTCATGCGGGCCCCTGCGTCGTCACGAGCCGGGCCGCCTCGACCGGGTCGGTGGGGCCGATGCCGTAGGACGGGCACCAGTGGGCCACGGGGCACGCGCCGCACGCCGGCTTCTTGGCGTGGCAGCGTCGGCGGCCGTGCCAGATGAGTCGGTGGCTGAGCATCGTCCAGTCCTTGCGCGGGAAGATCGCGGCGATCGCGTGCTCGGTCTTGACCGCGTCCTTGGCGATGTCGTCGGGCACCCACTCGAGCCGTCGCACCAGGCGCGCGAAGTGCGTGTCGACGGTCAGCCCGGGCACGTCGAACGCATTGCCCAGCACGACGTTCGCCGTCTTGCGGCCCACGCCGGGCAGCGTCACGAGGTCGGCGAGCCGGCCAGGAACCTCGCCGTCGTACCGCTCCACGAGGGCTGCCGAGAGCCCCAGCAGGCTGTCGGTCTTGGCCCGGAAGAAGCCGGTCGGGCGGATGATCTCCTCCAGCTCGACCCGTGAGGCAGCTGCCATCGCGTACGGGTCGGGGAAGGCCGCGAACAGCGCCGGCGTGATCGCGTTGACCCGGCGATCGGTCGTCTGCGCCGACAGCACGGTGGCGACGAGCAGCTCGAACGGCGAGCGGAAGTCGAGCTCGGACCCGGCCTCGGGATAGGTCTCGGCGAGCACGCGGTGGACCTTGCGGGCCCGTCGGACGAGTGCCGTCTCCGGTCGGGTCACGGTGGTCGGCACAGGCTCAAGCGTACGTGCCTCGGCGCGTATCTCGCCGTGAGCCGCCCTGATGTGGGAAACTGCGCAAGGGTGCACACACTGTGACCTCTGCGACACAACCGATAGGGAAGACCGTGACCGACGACGTTCTCCGGCAGGCACCGCTGTTCTCAGGCCTCGACGACGAGGTGGCAGGCGCGCTCGAGGCGTCCATGTCCTCGTCCTCGCTGCGCCGCGGCGAGATCCTCTTCAACGAGGGCGACGACGGCAACCAGCTCTATGTCGTCACCGAGGGCAAGGTCAAGCTGGGCCGCACCTCTCCCGACGGACGCGAGAACCTGCTCGCGATCCTCGGCCCCGGGCAGATGTTCGGCGAGCTGTCGTTCTTCGACCCCGGACCCCGCTCCGCGACGGCCACCGCCGTCACCGACGTCGAGCTCAAGTCACTGGGTCACGAGGCGCTGAGCCCCGTGCTCAACGCCCACCCCGACGTCGCCCACGCGCTGCTCAACCAGCTCGCCGGCCGGCTGCGTCGCACCAACGAGGTCGTCGGTGACCTCGTGTTCAGCGACGTCCCCGGTCGTGTCGCCAAGGCGCTGCTCGACCTGGCCTCGCGCTTCGGTCGTCGCGCCGACGACGGCATCCACGTCAACCACGACCTGACGCAGGAAGAGCTGGCCCAGCTGGTCGGCGCCTCCCGCGAGACGGTCAACAAGGCGCTCGCCGACTTCGCCTCGCGCGGCTGGCTGCGCCTCGAGCCCCGCAGCGTCGTGATCCTCGACCTCGAGCGTCTGCAGCGCCGCGCCCGCTAGCCGTACGGCTACGCCCGCAGGTAGTCCAGCTGAGCAGCGACGCTGAGCTCGGCGGCGCCCCAGAGCGACTCGTCGACGTCGCGATAGACGGCCTCGACGACCTCGCGTGCGCTCGTTGCGCCGGCCTCGACCGCCGCGCGCACCTGGTCGAGCCGCTCCGCGCGGTGCTCGAGGTAGAAGTCGACGACCGCACCCGGCTCGGTGATGACCGGGCCGTGACCGGGCAGGATCCGCGCGACGAGTCCTTCCTCGACCAGCTCACGGATGTGCGCGAGCGAGTCGAGGTAGGGGCCGAGGACGCCGTCGGGGTGGGCGATCACCGTCGTGCCCCGACCGAGGATCGTGTCGCCGCTGAGCAGCGATGCCTCGGCGCCGACCAGGAAGCAGGTCGAGTCGGTCGTGTGACCGGGCGTCGCGAGGACGTCGATCCGCAGGCCGTCGACCTCGATCGTCTCGCCGTCGACCAGCGGCTCGGCGCCGTGCGTGAACTCGGGGTCGACCGACCGGGTCGGTGCGCCGGTGAGCTCGACGATGCGCGCCAGCGCCTCGGTGTGGTCGAAGTGGCGGTGGGTGAACAGCACCAGCCCCACCTCGCCCGCGGCTGCGAGCACCGCCTGCAGGTGCGCGTCGTCGGCCGGTCCCGGGTCGACGACGACCGACCGGGTGGCGCCGGGCTCGCGCAGGATCCAGGTGTTGGTGCCGTCGAGCGTCATGATGCCCGGGTTGGCGGCGAGCACGGACGACGCGCGCTCGGTGGCGACGACGGGTGTGACGGTCATGAGGACTCCCCCAGGTAGGTCTCGAGGTAGGGCTCGCCGTCGACGAGCACCAGCTGCGGCAGGATCGTGGGGAACGCGCGGCCCGCGGCCGCGTCGAGCACGGTGCCGGCGGTGTGGGCCGACACGTCGCGGCACGCGGCGATCGTCGGCGGCATCATCGCGGCCTCGCCGGCTTCGACCGAGGCCAGCACCCGCGACAGCGGCGCCCACACGGCATGGTCAGCCTCGCGGCTCATGGTGCCGACCTGCTGGCCCGCGGGCAGCGCGGCCACGAAGAAGCGGGTGTCGTAGCGGCGCGGCTCGAAGTCGGGAGTGATCCAGTGGGCCCACGCACCGAGCAGGTCCGCACGGAGCACCAGCCCCTCGTCGACCAGGAAGTCGGCGAACGCCAGCTCGCCCTCCTCGAGGGCGTCACGGGCGGCCTGCATGTGGTCACCGCTGGTGTCGGCGACCACGCTCTCGCCATCGGCACCGGCCAGCAGGATGCCGGTCTCCTCGAACGTCTCGCGCACCGCGGCGACGACCAGCCCGCGGGCGAGGTCGGGGGCACACCGGAAACGGGCTCCCCACTCGTCGGCACCGGGTCCGAACCACGGCGTCTCGAGCTCGATGTCCGACGCCATCAGGCCGCCGCCGGGGAACACGTACATCCCCGCGGCGAACGCCATGCTGGTCTGCCGGCGCATCAGGTAGGCCTCGATGCCCTCGTCACCGTCGCGGACGACGACGATCGTCGCGGCGTCCCGCGGCTCGACGGGTGACTCCGGCGGGTGGGCCGCGGCCTCCCGCAGCCGGTCGGGCATCGGGATCCGCTCGGTCATGAGACCTCGACGACCAGCTCGACCTCCACCGGGGCGTCGAGGGGCAGCACCGGGACGCCCACGGCGCTGCGGGCGTGCTGACCGGCCTCGCCGAACGCCGCGCCGAACAGCTCGCTCGCGCCGTTGGCGACGCCGGGCTGGCCGGTGAAGTCGGGCGTGCTGGCGACGAAGACCGTCGCCTTGACGACCCGGACGACCGCGTCGAGGTCGACCTGCGACTTGACCGCCGCGATCGCGTTGAGCGCGCACTGGCGGGCGCAGTCGTAGGCGACGTCGGCGCTCACCTCACCGCCGACCTTGCCGGTCGCGAGCAGCTGTCCGTCGCTGAGCGGCAGCTGGCCCGACGTGTAGACGTACGATCCCGTGCGCACGGCCGGCACGTAGACCGCCACGGGCGCCGGCACCGGAGGAACCGTCAGACCGATCTCTGCGAGGCGTTCGTCGACGGCGCCCACGTCAGGCCACCGGCCGCTTGAAGTAGGCGACGAGGTTCTCCGGGTTCATGCCGGGCACGATCTGCACGAGCTCCCACCCGTCCTGCCCGAAGTTGTCGAGGATCTGCTTCGTGGCGTGCACGAGGACCGGTGCGGTGAGGTACTCCCATTTCGTCATGGCCCGACTGTATCGCTGAGCGACCCCGGGACGCGCTCGGCGATGCGGTCAGACCTTCGAGACGACGAGCTTCAACAGCTCGGTCGCCTGGCCCACGAGCACGTCGCCGGCGATGCCGGACGCCTGGGTCAGGTTGACCGAGATGAGCTGCCCACCGATCGACACGGCGCCCTGCAGCTGCGTGTTCTCGCCGTCGCCGAAGCGCCCTGTCGTGATGAAGGCCTCGTCGCCGACGCCGGGGACGTCGACGGTCTCCCCGTCGGTCAGCACGCTCCCCGTCCCGGCGCGGTACGACTCGAAGCCGCCTCCGAGCTCGGCGAGGGACTGGGCGTCGATCGCGACCGACGTCGCGCGCGGGTCTTCCTGGTCGTACTCGCACGCGTCGAACGGGCCGAGCTCGGACGTCACCGTGGCGCCCAGGACCTGACCCACCTCGTCGGCCGAGATCTCCTTGCACACGTCGAGCACCTCGACCTCACCGTCGCCGGAGTCCGTGGAGGAGGCGCTGCCGGCAGCGTCGTCGGACGGGGCCGGGTCGTCGCTGCCTCCGCAGGCGCCGAGCAGGGACATCAGGACGATCGAGACGACGGCAGCACGACGGCGCATGGGAGCTCCTCAGGGGCACAGGGGAGCTCCAGCGTAGGGACGGCAGCGGGTGCGCATAAGTAGGGAAACCACTGATCAGCGGGCATCTTGGCAGGTCCTCGGTAGGCTCGAGGGGTGGCACAGTCGACCGAGCTCCATGTCGTCACCGGCAAAGGTGGCACCGGCAAGACGACGGTCGCCGCTGCCCTCGCGATCTCCCTCGCCGGTGAGGGCAAGAAGGTCCTGCTGTGCGAGGTCGAGGGACGCCAGGGCATCGCCCAGCTGTTCGACGTCCCGCCCTTGCCCTACGAAGAGCGCCAGATCGCCGTCGGCCTCGGCGGCGGCGAGGTCTACGCCCTGGCGATCGACCCGGAGTCGGCCCTGCTGGAGTACCTCGCGATGTACTACCGCCTCGGCCGCGCCGGCAAGGCGCTCGACAAGTTCGGCATCATCGACTTCGCGACGACGATCGCGCCAGGTGTGCGCGACGTCCTGCTGACCGGCAAGGTCTACGAGGCCGCGCGCCGCCGTGACGGCAAGGGCTTCGCCTACGACGCCGTGATCATGGACGCCCCGCCGACCGGGCGCATCACCCGCTTCCTCAACGTCAACTCCGAGGTCGCCGGTCTGGCCAAGGTCGGACCGATCCGCCGCCAGGCCGACTCGATCATGGAGATGATGCGTTCGGCCGAGACCCACGTCCACCTCGTGACGGTGCTCGAGGAGATGCCGGTGCAGGAGACGATCGACGGCATCGCCGAGCTCACGTCCGAGCGGCTGCCCGTCGGACATGTCGTCCTCAACCTCGTCCGTCCCTCGCTGGTCTCGGCCGCGACGCGCGATGCCCTCGTCGGCGGCACGCTCAAGCCGGCGAAGGTCGCCGCGTCCCTCCGCGCAGCCGGCCTCGATCCGGCGGCGGCTCCCGCTCTGGTCGAGGGGGGCCTCGCCCACCTGGAGCGCCAGGTCCTGCAGGACGGTCAGCGCCAGATCCTCGAGGACTGCGGCACGCCGCTGGTCGAGCTCCCGCTCCTGGGCGACGCGATCGACCTCGGCGCCCTGTTCGAGCTCGCCGAGCAGCTGGGAGAGCTCGCATGACCGGCAAGGCCCGGACCACTCCGTCCTCGCGCAAGGCACGCACGGCGCCGCGCGGCGGTGCACGCACGAGCGTTGGCGGACGGCTCGACGTCGATGCCCTGCTCGACGACCCCACCACGCGGATCGTGGTCTGCTGCGGGTCCGGCGGCGTCGGCAAGACCACCACCGCTGCGGCCCTCGCGCTGCGTGCGGCCGAGAAGGGGCGCAAGGTCTGCGTCCTCACGATCGACCCCGCCCGCCGCCTCGCGCAGTCGATGGGCCTGACCGAGCTCGACAACACGCCACGCCCGGTCAAGGACGTCGACGTCGAGCGCGGCGGATCGCTCGACGCCATGATGCTCGACATGAAGCGCACCTTCGACGAGGTCGTCGAGCAGCACGCGACCCCGCAGAAGGCCCAGCAGATCCTCAACAACCCGTTCTACGTCGCCCTGTCGAGCTCGTTCGCCGGCACGCAGGAGTACATGGCGATGGAGAAGCTCGGCCAGCTGCACGCGACGTCGACGTGGGACCTCATCGTCGTCGACACCCCGCCGTCGCGGTCGGCGCTCGACTTCCTCGACGCCCCCGAGCGGCTCTCGTCACTGCTCGACGGCCGCTTCATCAAGCTGCTCCTCGCACCGGCCAAGGGCCCCGCCCGTCTGCTCTCCGCGGGGTTCGGCATCGTCACGAGCGCGCTCAACAAGGTCCTGGGCGCCCAGGTGCTGACCGACGTCCAGACGTTCGTCGCGGCATTCGACACCCTCTTCGGCGGCTTCCGGCAGCGCGCCGAGAGCACCTACGCCCTGCTGCAGGCCGACGGCACGGCGTTCGTCGTCGTCGCTGCCCCGGAGCCCGCCGCGATGCGCGAGGCGTCCTACTTCGTCGAGCGGCTCGGCGGCGAGCACATGCCCCTGGCCGGCCTGGTCGTCAACCGGGTCCACGAGAACGGCGCCGACGGCATCGGCACGGCCGAGGCCGAGTCGGCGGCGCACAAGCTCTCGAGCGGCAGCACGGCCGACCAGATGACGTCCGAGCTGCTGCTGATCCACGCCGACCGCATGCGGGTCGACGCCCGGGAGTCACGCCTCAAGAGGCGCTTCGGCGCGGCGCACCCCGCGGTGCCGACGGTGTCGGTCGCAGCGCTCGCCGGCGACGTCCACGACCTCGACGGGCTGCGTCAGGTCGGAGACCTGCTGGCCGGCGTTCCCGCCAGCGGGCCGAAGGGCTAGACCGCGACCTGGAGGATGCTGCGCCACGCGGTGACGTTCGGGCGGCGACGCAACAGAGCACGACGCTCACGCTCGGTCATGCCGCCCCAGACGCCCCACTCGATGCGGTTGTCCAGCGCTTCGGCCAGGCACTCGGCCCGGACGTGGCACGTCCCGCAGACCTGCTTCGCGCGGTTTTGCTCCGCGCCCTTCACGAAAAGGGCATCGGACTTGCCGCGGCAAGCGGCTTCAGCCGCCCAGTTGTCATTCCACATTGTCAAAACCTCCCCGAGACCGGCCACGTTGACCGAAGTTGGTTAGGACAAACGTAGGAACTAAGTCCCGTCGGCGGCAGGACCGATGCTGACCATTTTCACTAGCCCCAAAGAACTAGACACCATGTCGCCTTCTGGGCCGGTTGGAGTGCGTCACGTACGCTGTCCTGCATGGCCTCGGACGACTTTCGCACCTTCTTGCGCCGCGCTGCCCAGTCCGAGAGCAAGCCCCGTGGACGGTCCGGGCGGATCGGCACCATGGCCGGGCTCTCGGCCTTCGCCGGCCTGCTGATCGCCCTCATGCTGATCCCCGCGACCGCTATGGTCGCCGTCACGTTCAACGACGTCACCAACGACGTCGTCGACATGCCGCTGGCGCTCGAGGACCAGCCCAACGCCCAGACCACGCGCCTGCTGGCCTCCAACGGCGACCTGATCGCCTACTTCTACAAGGAGAACCGGCAGGACGTCCCGCTCGACGAGATCGCGCCGGTCATGCAGGACGCGCTCATCTCGATCGAGGACAACCGCTTCTACGAGCATGGCGCGCTCGATCTCAAGGGCACCGTCCGCGCCCTGTTCAACAACGCCTCGGACGGTCAGACCCAGGGCGGCTCGTCGATCACGCAGCAGCTGGTCAAGCTGACGCTGGTCTCGCAGGCCACGACCAAGGAGCAGGTCAAGGCCGCCACGGAGAAGTCGACGGCCCGCAAGATCCGTGAGCTCAAGCTCGCGATCGACTACGAGGCGACGCACACCAAGAAGGAGATCCTCGAGCGCTACCTCAACATCGCCTACTTCGGCGACGGCGCCTACGGCATCAGCGCGGCCTCGTTCCACTACTTCTCGCGCAGCCCCGACCAGCTCAACGTCCGCCAGGCCGCGACCCTCGCGGGCCTGGTCAAGAACCCGGTCGAGTTCGACCCCAACGTCTACCCCGAGAAGGCCCTGCAGCGCCGCAACACGGTGCTCGCCGTCATGGCCCGCCTCGGCAAGATCACGCCCGCGGAGGCCGAGAAGTTCCAGGCCGCTCCGCTCGCGCTCAAGATCACCAAGTTCCCCAACGGCTGCGTGAGCTCCAGCGCCGAGTTCTCCTGCGACTACGTGCGCCGTTGGCTGCTGCGCCAGCCGGCCCTCGGCACCACGACCCAGGAGCGCCAGACCCGGCTCGAGCGCGGCGGCCTGACGATCAAGTCCAATATCGACCTGCGAGCGCAGGCCGCGACCGACGCCGCCGTCGAGTCGACCGTCAAGGCCACCGACACCGAGGCCATCGCGGCCCTCGCGTCGGTCGAGCCCGGCACCGGCAAGGTCCGCGCCCTCTCGCAGTCGCGTCCCATGGGTCGCAACAAGAAGAAGGGCGAGTCCTTCATCAACTTCGTCGTGCCACGTCGCTACGGCGACTCCGGCGGCTTCCCCGCCGGCTCGACGTTCAAGCTGTTCACCGTCGCCGCTGCGCTCAAGAACGGCGTCGACGTCGGCCAGACGTTCAACTCGCCCAAGTCGATGACGATGCCCGCCGGCAGCTACTTCGACTGCGAGGGTGGCGGCACCGCACCCTGGAAGGTCAGCAACTCGACCACGTCGGGCTCCAAGAACATGTACACCGGAACCCGTGAGTCGGTGAACACCTACTTCTCGCAGCTGGAGAAGAAGGCCGGACTCTGCAACGTCGTCCGGGCCGCGGAGTCGATGGGCATCACCGTGCCGTTCCCCAACAAGACGTCGAGCCTCAACAACCAGGTCCCCGCCTTCACCCTCGGCGTGACCAACGTCAGCCCGCTCGACATGTCGGCCGCCTACGCGACGTTCGCCTCGGGCGGCATGTACTGCAAGCCGCGTCCGGTCGCCGAGATCCTCGACGCCCAGGGCAACAGCGTCAAGAAGTACGGCCCCGACTGCGAGCAGGCGCTGACCAAGGACCAGGCCGCGCAGATCAACGACATCCTGCGCGGCGTGCAGGAGCCGGGTGGCTTCGGCTTCCAGAACGGCACCGGCCTGCAGATCCCGTCGGCCGCCAAGACTGGAACCGCCCAGGACAACCAGTCCGTCTGGTACGTCGGCTACACCCCCGAGCTGTCCACGGCCTCGATGATCGCCGGCGTCAAGAAGAACGGCAGCCCGCGCTCGTTGGCCGGGGTCCAGATCAACGGCGCCTTCCTCGACTTCAACGCCGTCGGCGGCTCCTCGCTGGCCGGCCCGATGTGGGCCAAGGCGATGCAGAAGATCCAGGACTACCTGACACCGGTCAACTTCGACACGCCGCCCCAGCGCCAGCCCGTCGCCAAGAGGGCACCCAAGAAGGCCAGCAACGACGACAACAACGACGGCGGAGGCGGCAACAACGGTGGCGGCAACGGCGGAGGTCGCGACCGCGGATGATCCCGCTGAGCAGCCTGCGGCCATGACGTCGGGCGGGGCGACGGTCGTCATGGACGACTTCCCCGGGGGGTCGGACAAGGACGCGCTGCCCACCGACATCCGCCGGTTCGGCGACTGGGTCGGGTTCACCGTGTCCGGCGGGAGCTACCCCTCTCCGCAGCTCCTGGTCGACCCCCGACGGCTCGCTGGCCCTGCTCGCCGATGTCACGGCCGAGGGCGCGCTGATGCGGGTCGTGCGTCTGCCGCGGGCCTGAGCCGGGTCAGGCGCCCAGCTGGCGCTTGACCTCGGCGGCCACGGCGCCGCCGTCGGCCTTGCCCTTGACCTGCGGCGAGACGATCCCCATGACCTTGCCCATCGCCTTCATGCCCTCGCCGGCTGCGCCGGCGGACTCCACGGCGGCCGAGACGACCGCGGCGATCTCGTCGGCCGACAGCTGGGCGGGGAGGTACTCGGCCAGGATCGCGGCCTCGGCCGTCTCCTTCTCGGCGAGCTCCGGTCGGTTGCCGTCGGCGAAGGCCTGAGCCGCCTCGCGGCGCTTCTTGGCCTCGGCCCCGAGCACCGTCAGCACGTCGTCGTCGGTGAGCTCCTTGACCTCCTTGCCCGACACCTCGGCGTTGGTGATCGCCGTGAGCACCATGCGGAGCGTCGACGTGCGCAGCGCGTCGCGGGCCTTCATCGAGGTCGTGAGGTCGGAGTGGAGCTGGTCCTTGAGAGCTGACATGCCCCCAGTGTCCCACCCGGAGGGTGACATGCTGGGGGCATGCGCCCCCTCCTGTGGTCCGTCGCCGCTGCTGCGACCGGGCTGGCGTACGCCGTCGCGGAGACCAGGGCGTTCACGCTGCGCGAGGTGACCGTCCCGGTGCTCGCGGCAGGATCCGACCCCCTGCGCGTCCTGCACCTGTCCGACACCCACATGACGCCGGGGCAGCACCGCAAGCAGCAGTGGCTCCGCGGCCTGGCCGAGCTCGAGCCCGATCTCGTCGTCAACACCGGCGACAACCTCGCCCACCTCGACGCCGTGCCGTCGGTGCTGCACGCGTACGGCGACCTGCTCGACCTGCCCGGGGTCTTCGTCTTCGGGTCCAACGACTACTTCTCACCCGTCCTGAAGAACCCGGTCGGCTACCTGACGGGCGGCACCGGCGTCAGCAGCGCCGGCGAGTGGCACCGCGAGAAGGACCTGCCGTTCGAGGAGCTCCGTGCCGCCTTCAGCGTGCGGGGGTGGACCGACCTCGGCAACCGTCACGACGAGCTGGAGGTCGCCGGGCGGCGACTGTCGTTCGTGGGCGTCGACGACCCGCACCTGAACTACGACGTGCTGGACGACGAGCCCGCCGACGCCGACGCCGACCTCGCGATCGGCGTCGCCCATGCGCCCTACCTGCGGGTCCTCGACCGCTGGAACGCCCAGGGCTACCCGCTGATCATGGCCGGGCACACCCATGGCGGGCAGCTGCGCATCCCGTTCTACGGTGCCCTGGTCACCAACTGCGACCTCGATCGTGCCCGCGCCCGCGGCCTTCATCGGCACCAGGTCGACGCCCACGACCCGTCCTGGCTGCACGTCTCGGCGGGCCTCGGGACGTCCCCGTTCACCCCGGTTCGGGTGGCATGCCGCCCCGAGGCAACACTGCTCACCCTCACTGGGATAGACTCGTCCGGTTCCCACTTCTGAGGGAGCGTCGGGCTGTGGCGCAGCTTGGTAGCGCGCGTCGTTCGGGACGACGAGGCCGCAGGTTCAAATCCTGTCAGCCCGACCATGACGAGGCCGGTCCACCGCACGGTGGGCCGGTTTCGTCGCATCAACCGCAGATCAACGGTAAAATCATCGTGACGTGGAGGTGGGTGACCTCGTTGTCCTCCACAAGGCACGGTTCGATGATCCTCGGACCGCGACACAGGGAGACATCATGAACGCACTGCGCACGACAGCCGCCGCCTGGCTGGCCGGAGGAATCCTCCTGGCCGCGAGCGGTGCTGCCCACGCCTACCCCGACGGTGCGCTCAGCATCGACGTCGACGGCAGCGTGTGCTCCAACGCCTCCGTCCCGGTCACGGTCGACGCCGCCGGCCAGGACGCCGACTTCGCGGTGTCGTTCAACGGCCAGACCAAGACCGGCTCGGACGGCTCGACGTTCAGCACCACGGTCACGGCACCCAAGGTCACGTCGACCAAGTCGGTCACGCTCAGCGCGACGGCCACCTACTCCGACGGCACCTCGAACCAGACGCTCAGCGCCAGCGCCGTCGTCAAGGTCCGCGACTGCGCCGACGACGACTTGGCAGCCGATGACGACGACAACGGCGCACTGCCCAACACCGGCGGCGCCAACATCTGGTGGCTCGTGCTCGGTGCCGGACTGGTCGTGGCCGGCGGCGGCGCCGTCGCCACACGCCGCGCCAACGCCTGACGTCTTCGGGTCGCGGACCGCACTGTGACCTGCCACACCATGTGACAAACTGAGCACATGGTCGACGAGCAGGAGCCCGCCAAGCGGGTTGTCAAACGAGTGGTCAAGAAGACCGTCGTTCGTCCTGCCGCGCCCTCGGAGCCACCGCCCCAGGTCCGCTACGGCCGTCCGGTCGCCACCGCGACCAAGCCGCAGGCCAAGGCCCAGTCGAAGCCCCAGAAGGTCGGCGCTCGTGCGCCGGCTCCCGGCGCACCGAGCAGCAGGAGCGGGTCCCGGCCCCAGCGGCCTCGGCGCGACCTGGCCATCGGCGCCAAGGTCGGTGCCGCCGGCGAGCGGGTCCGCGATGCCTGGTGGGCGGTCGCCGACCGCACCGGTGATGCCGCTCGCACCTCGGGGCACGCTGTCGCCGAGCGCGGCCGCGCCGTCGCCGCGTGGCGTCTGCCCCACATCAACCTCTACCTCGCGTCCGTCATCACCGGCGCCGTCGTCGGTCTGGTCGCCGTGGTCCTCGGGGCCGTCGCGCTGCGCATCTTCGAGGCCGTCCGTGGTGTGTCCTCGGGCGGAGGGTTCTGGGGCGGCCTCGCGTTCGTCGTCGTGGCGATCGTCAGCGTCTATCTCGGTCAGGCCCTGCTGCGGGGCTTCGGGTCCGCCGCCGCGCGCCTGACGAGCTTCCTCGCCGTCGTGCTCACGATCGTGGCGATGCTGGGGCTCTTCCTCGACATCGTCGACCGGCAGCCCGCCACGGCCCTGCTCATCGTGCCCGTCCTCGGGGCGGCAGCCTGCACGCTGGCCCACTGGCTCATCGACCTTGCCGAGAACACCCCCGCCGTCGTCGAGTGAGCGACGTCCTCTGGGAGCCGGCCCTCGACGGCTCGACCCGCCTCGAGCGGTTCATCGGCGCCCTGCGGGAGCACGGCCGACCGTCGTTCGACGACTACGAGAGCCTCTGGAGCTGGTCGGTCGACGAGCCCGACGCCTTCTGGTCCGAGGTGTGGCGGGTCTTCGACATCCCGGCCGACGGCGATCCTGCACCCGCGCTCGCCGATGCGTCGATGCCGGGAGCCGTGTGGTTCCCGCACGTGCGGCTCAACTACGCCGAGGTCATGCTGCGCCTCCCGGACCGTGCTGACGACGATGTCGTCGTCATCGCGCGGTCGCAGAGCCGTGACGACGTCACGCTGACGGTGTCACAGCTGCGCGAGCAGGTGGCGCGCGCCCGGGCCGGGCTCGTCCGCGCCGGGGTGGCCGAGGGTGATCGGGTCGCGGCCTACTCCCCCAACATCCCCGAGACGCTGGTGCTGCTGCTCGCGACGGCCAGCCTCGGTGCGGTCTTCTCGTCCTGCGCCCCTGAGTTCGGCACCCAGAGCGTGATCGACCGGTGGCAGCAGATCGAGCCCACCGTCGTGCTCGCGGTCGACGGCTACAGGTACGGCGACAAGCCGATCGATCGCCGCGCCGAGGTCGAGCAGATCCACGCCGCCCTGCCGAGCGTCCGCACGCTGGTCTGGCTGCCCTACCTCGATGCCAGCGCCCCAGCCCCCGACGGCGCCGTCACGTGGGCCGACCTGACGTCGCAGAGCGCGCCCCTGGCGTTCGCGCGCGTCCCCTTCAGCGCCCCGCTCTACGTGCTGTTCTCGTCGGGCACCACCGGCCTGCCCAAGCCGATCGTGCACGGCCACGGCGGCATCACCGTCGAGCACGTCAAGTCACTCGCGCTGCACCACGACCTCGGCCCGGACGACCGGTTCTTCTGGTTCTCCACGACGGGCTGGATGATGTGGAACCTGCTGGTCTCCGGCCTCGCCGTCGGCTCCAGCATCGTCATGTTCGACGGCAACCCCGCCTTCCCCGACCTCGGCGCGACGTGGCGCATGGCCGAGGAGCTGGAGATCACCTACTTCGGCACCAGTGCACCGTTCCTGCTGCAGTGCCGCAAGGACGGCCTCGTGCCGCGTGAGGTCGCCGACCTGTCCCGCCTGCGCGGCATCGGGTCGACCGGCGCTCCGCTGCCCGCTGAGGGCTTCCGCTGGGTCTACGACGCGGTGAGCCCCACGGCCCAGCTCGGCTCGATCTCCGGCGGCACCGACGTGTGCTCCGGCTTCGTGGGATCGTCTCCGATCGTGCCCGTCCACGCCGGTGAGATCTCCTGCCGGATGCTGGGCTGCGCCGTCGACGCGTACGACGAGCAGGGACGGTCCGTCGTGGGCTCGCTCGGCGAGCTCGTCATCACCGGACCCATGCCGTCGATGCCGGTCGGCTTCTGGGGCGACGCCGACGGCTCCCGCTACCGCGCGGCCTACTTCGAGGACATCCCCGGCGTCTGGCGCCACGGCGACTGGATCACGATCACCGAGCGCGGCACCTGCACCATCACCGGACGCAGCGACGCCACCCTCAACCGCGGCGGCGTGCGGCTCGGGACGTCGGAGTTCTACTCCGTCGTCGAGGCGCTGCCCGAGGTCACCGACAGCCTCGTCGTGCATCTCGAGGACGCCGAGGGCGGTGCCGGCACGTTGCTGCTGTTCGTGGTGCTGGCCGACGAGCGCGAGCTCGACGACGACCTGACCCGCAGCATCGCCTCGGCGCTCCGCAGCAGCCTGTCGCCGCGCCACGTCCCCGACGCCGTCCACCAGGTGCCGCTGCTCCCCCGGACGCTGTCGGGCAAGAAGCTCGAGGTCCCGGTCAAGAAGATCCTGCAGGGCGTCCCGGTCGAGCAGGCTGCGGCCAGGGGCGCACTGGCCGACCCATCAGCCCTCGACGTGTTCGTCGGGCTCCGGAGCTAGACGAGCAGCTCGGCGATCTGGATCGTGTTGAGCGCGGCACCCTTGCGCAGGTTGTCGCCGCTGACGAACAGCACCAGCCCTCGGTGGCCCTCGACGCTCTGGTCCTGGCGGATGCGACCGACCAGGCTCGGATCGTTGCCGGCGGCCTGCAGCGGCGTCGGCACGTCGACGAGCTGGACGCCCGGCGCGCCGCCGAGGATCTCGGTGGCCCGCTCGACCGTGATGTCGCGAGCGAACTCGGCATTGATCGACAGCGAGTGACCCGTGAAGACCGGCACGCGCACACAGGTGCCCGAGACCCGCAGGTCGGGCAGGTGCAGGATCTTGCGGCTCTCGTTGCGGAGCTTCTGCTCCTCGTCGGTCTCGAACGAGCCGTCGTCGACGATCGAGCCGGCCATCGGCAGGACGTTGAAGGCGATCGGCGCGACGTAGACGCCCGGGGCCGGGTAGTCGACGGCCGAGCCGTCGTAGGCGAGCTCGTCGGCCTTCTCGACCACGGCCAGCGCCTGGCCGTGCAGCTCCTGGACGCCGGCGATGCCGGAGCCCGAGACCGCCTGGTAGCTGCTGACGACGAGGCGGACGAGGCCGGCCTCGTCGTGCAGCGGCTTGAGCACGGGCATCGCAGCCATCGTCGTGCAGTTGGGGTTGGCGATGATGTTGCGGCCACCGTTGGCGGCCAGCGCCTTGGCGACGTCCTCGGGGTTGACCTCGCTGACGATCAGCGGGATCTCGGGATCCTTGCGGAACGCCGAGGAGTTGTCGACGACGACGGCGCCGGCCGCGGCGAAGCGGGGCACCTGGGCGCGCGACGTCGTGGCACCGGCCGAGAACAGGGCGATGTCGATGCCCGAGATGTCGGCCGTCTCGGCGTCCTCGACGACGATCTGCTCGCCCTGGAACGGCAGCGTCTTGCCGGCGGAACGGGCGGAGGCGAAGAAGCGCACCCGGTCGGCCGGGAAGTTGCGCTCCTCCAGGATGCTGCGCATGGCGACGCCCACCTGTCCGGTGGCGCCGACGACGGCGAGGGTCGTCATGAGAGGTTCCCCTCAGGACGGGGTCCCCGCGGCGTTGTGCGCGGAGGAGCGGAGCGGAGGAGTGCAGAACGGCGTGGGGTGTCTTGTCCGGTGGCGCCGACGACGGCGAGAGTGGTGCTCATCGGCCGGTACCTCCGTAGACCACGGCCTCGACTTCGTCGGTGCCGAGATCGAACGCGGCGTGAGCGGCGTTGACGGCGGCATCGACCTGCGACTCGGTGACGACGACCGAGATGCGGATCTCCGAGGTCGAGATCATCTCGATGTTGACCCCGGCGTCGGCGAGCGCGCGGAAGAACTTGGCCGTGATGCCCGGTGACGAGCGCATGCCGGCACCGACGATCGACACCTTGCCGACGCTGTCGTCATACTGCAGGCGCTCGTAGCCGACCTCGTCCTTGAGCCGCGCGAGCGCGGTCATGGCGGTCTGGCCGTCGGCGCGCGGCAGGGTGAACGAGATGTCGGTCAGGGCCGTCGCCGCGGCAGAGACGTTCTGCACGACCATGTCGATGTTGATCTGGGCATCGGCGAGCGCCTGCAGGATGGCGGCGGCGAAGCCCACCTTGTCGGGCACGCCGACCACGGTGATCTTGGACTCGCTGCGATCGTGCGCGACGCCGGAGATGATGGCCTGTTCCATGGGACTTCCTTCTTGAGCGCTGCCCGCTTGGACGACGTCCTCGGTCTTGACGACCCAGGTGCCGGTCTTGTCGGAGAACGACGACCGGACGTGGATCGGCATGTCGTTGCGGCGGGCGTACTCGACGCACCGCAGGTGGAGGATCTTGGCGCCGTTGGCGGCCATCTCGAGCATCTCCTCGTAGGAGATCCGCGGGATCTGGCGGGCGTTGGGCACGATGCGCGGATCGGCGGTGAAGATGCCGTCGACGTCGGTGTAGATCTCGCAGACGTCGGCGCCGAGAGCGGCGGCCAGCGCGACCGCCGTGGTGTCGGAGCCACCACGACCCAGGGTCGTGATGTCCTTGGTCGTCTGCGAGACGCCCTGGAAGCCGGCGACGATCGCCACGGCCCCCTCGGCGAGCGCGGCCTCGATGCGGCCGGGAGTGACGTCGATGATCTTGGCGCGGCCGTGCTCGGAGTCGGTGATGACGCCGGCCTGCGAGCCGGTGAACGAGCGCGCCTCCTGGCCGAGGTTGCCGATCGCCATCGCCAGGACCGCCATGCTGATGCGCTCACCGGCGGTCAGCAGCATGTCGAGCTCTCGACCCGGCGGCAGCGGCGAGACCTGGTTGGCGAGATCGATCAGCTCGTCGGTGGTGTCGCCCATGGCCGAGACCACGACGACGACGTCGTGACCGGCCTTCTTGGTCGCGACGATGCGCTGGGCGACCCTCTTGATGCTGGTTGCGTCGGCAACCGAGGAGCCGCCGTACTTCTGGACGACAATGCCCACGGTTCTGTCCTACCTGGTGGTGACGTACGGACGCGCGACGCTGCGCACCGAGGAGTCTACCCGGTCGTCCCGGGGCGACCGACCCCGATTCCGGCCGTGAGACCGGCGATCACGACGGGCCCGCCCGACCCGGAGGTCGAGCGGGCCCGCGACAGCGGAGTGGTCAGCCCCTGACGAGCGAGAGCCCGTAGGCGCTGAGGATCTCGTTGACCGGCTGGAAGTACGTCGTACCACCGGTGGTGCAGTTGCCGGAGCCGCCCGACGTGACGCCCTGAGCCTGGTTGCCGGAGAGGGCGGAGCCTCCCGAGTCGCCACCCTCCGCGCACGCGTTGGTGCGGATCAGGCCCGTCACCGAGCCCTCGGCGTAGTTGACCGTCGAGTTGCGGGCTCCGATCGTGCCGCACCGCCATCCGGTCGTGGAGCCGGACCGGCAGATCGACGAACCGACCGGTGCCTCGGACGAGCCGCTCACCGCCACGGTGCCGCCAGCGTAGTTGTTGACCGCACCCACCAAGGTGTCGCTGGTCCGCACGTACGAGTAGTCGTTGCCGGGGAAGCTCGAGCCCGCGAACGTGCCCGTCGGCGAGGTCGTGGTCGACCCCGGCGAGCCGCAGTGGCCGGCGGAGATGAACCCGCCGTTGACCGAGAAGCCGACCGAGCAGCGGTAGGTGTTGTCGATGTAGTACGCGTTGCCGCCCACGACGTCGAGCGCTCGCGGCGCCTCCGACGACGTCTTCACGGTCACCGCGCTGGCCGGGACGCCGGCCTTCTTGACGAACGACTTCGCCTCGTCGACGCCGGAGGCCCGGGACTGCACGACGATCGAGTTGCTCTTCACGTCGACGAACCAGCCGGGCACCGTGTCAGGAGCCTGGGCCTTCGCGGCGTTGAGCCGGGACTGGTAGGTGCTGAGCTGCTTCTCGCTGCGCTTGGCCTGCTGGGCCTTCGCCCCCGCCGACCTGATCGTGGAGGCCTCCGCCGCGCTGGTCGAGGCGACCACGAGCGAGCCGCTCGTCGCATCGAACCACGCGCCGGCGTACGACGATCCGAGCTCGGAGCGGAGCTCCTTCTGCGTCTTCGATGCCTTCTTCTCGGCGGCGAGGCGGTCGTTCACCTCAGCGGCCGAGAGGCCGAGGTCGCGCTGCATCGCGGACTTCATCGTGGCGGAGCGAGACTCGTCCGACGAGCCCGGCTGCCCCACTGCGGCCTGCCCGAGGGCCGTCACCACCCCCACTGCAAGCACTGAGATTCCCATGGACACCCGCATCGTGTGCGTCATCGTGATTCTCCTTCGTCGTCGCGACGGCCGGGGGTGTCCCGGCCTCGGATTCGGAGCCTGGCTGCGGCCCCCGAGCCCCCCCGTGGGGTTGTCAGCAACGTAGTGCGGCTCAGGCCGCGCAGGGACATACCAGTTGGGTCATACCCTCGGTGTGACCGACGGCAGAGGCTGCAGCCCGAAGCCCGGATTTCCCTGCAACCACGACGAGTAGACCCGGCTGCGACCGATCAGCTCGGCGTACGACCGGGTGGTCAGGCGCACCATCTCGTCGGCGAACCCGGCGACCGTGGAGTCCGGGCGCCACCCGATCAGGTGGCGCCAGCGCAACGGGGTGTCGACGATCGGGACGGTCACCAGACCTGGCAGCTCGCGGGTCGCCTGGCACAGCGCGACCGCATGGCCCGACTCGACCAGGTCGATGCAGCTGACGGCGTCGGCCTGGTAGATCGTGCGAGGCGTGAACCCCGCACGCGCGCACGCCGCGGCGAAGCAGCTCGGGAAGCAGCCGTCGATGGGCATCGCCGCCCAGTCCTCGTCGGCCAGCTGGGCGAGGTCGATCTCCGGCTTGTCGGCGAGCGGGTGCGTCCGGGGCAGCAGGACGAACACCGGGTCGGACGTCACCTCGTGCCACGTGAGCCCGTGCTGCGAGGGCGGCGGAGCGTCGGCACACACCCCGACGACCGCGAAGTCGATGCGCCCCTCGACGACCATCTCGGCGAGCTCCTCCGACGACCACGACGCATGCGTGGTCACGACCGTCTCGGCGTGCTCGGCCGCCAGCGCCTGGATCAGCTGACCGAGGACGGCGCCCGTCGACGCGCCGAGGTTGAGGTGGGCCGGGGTGCCGTCGTCCCGCCCCTCGTTCTGGTGCAGGCGGGCGGCCTCCTCGCGAAGGCCCGACATCGCCGGCAGCATGACCCGGGCCCGGGCCAGCACCAGGTCGCCCAGCGGCGTCGCCCGGACGCCCCGGTGGTCGCGCTCGAACAGCGGCCCGCCGAGCGACTTCTCGATGCGGTTGAGCTGGGCCGTCAGGGCCGGCTGCGCCAGGCCGAGGCTCGCCGCCGCCTTGGTGACGCTGCCCTCGTCAGCCAGGGCACAGACCACCTTGAGGTGTCGCAGCTCCAGCTCCACGGTTTCAACGTACCCCGATGACGCCGAGCGGCAGAATCAGCCCGCGACGTCGGACGGCCCCGCACCTGATCAGGTGCGGGGCCGTCCGAGCGATGGGCCTACTGACCCGTGATCTTCTGGGTGCAGGACGTCGACGCATCGGTGAACAGCGTCGCGTCGTCGGGGTTGATGCCCTCCGGCTTGGAGTCGGCGATGGCCTGCAGCGTGTCGGCGGACGCGTCGTCGTACAGCTCGTCGACGAAGCAGGTGACCACCTTGTCGACGATGTCGTCGGGCAGGCTGTCGCCCATGCTGCCGGTGACGAGCTTGGTGTATCCGTCGACGACGTCGTCCTTGCTGGGCTTGCCGTCGGTGCCCTCGTCGCTCTCGGCCTCTGCGTCGGTGGTCGGGGCGGCCGACGACGTCGCCTCCGAGGTGGCCTCGGCGTCGTCACTGCCGGCGTCGCTGCCGCCGCAGGCAGCGAGCATGCCCATCGAGAGCGTGAGCATGAGCGCGGTGCCCATCATGCGTGAACGGATCGTCATCGTGTCCCCCTGGTGAGACGTACGACCTCTCCCGGTCGTACAGGCTGTCTCGAACGCTATCAGAGGGATTCGCGGCGTGTCAGCCGATCGTCGTGCGTCCCTCGAACGCTCGCCCGAGCGTGAGCTCGTCGGCGTACTCCAGGTCGCCGCCGACCGGCAGCCCACTGGCGAGCTTGCTGACCCGCAGCCCGTACGTCGAGAGCATGCGGATCAGGTAGGTCGCCGTCGCCTCGCCCTCGAGGTTGGGATCGGTGGCGATGATGACCTCGGTGACGGCGTTGTCCTGCAGCCGGCCCAGCAGCTCCTTGATGCGCAGCTGGTCGGGGCCGATGCCCGCGATCGGCGAGATCGCTCCGCCCAGCACGTGGTAACGGCCCCGGAACTCACGGGTGCGCTCGATCGCGACGACGTCCTTGGACTCCTCGACGACGCACAGCACGCTGGGGTCGCGGCGCGGGTCGGCACAGATGCGGCACTCGGTGTCGACCGTGACGTTGCCGCAGATCGAGCAGAAGTGGACCTTGGACTTCACCTCGACGAGGGTCGCGGCGAAGCGCCGGACGTCCTCGGGATCGGCGTCGAGCAGGTGGAACGCGATGCGTTGCGCACTCTTGGGACCGATGCCGGGCAGCTGCCCGAGCTCGTCGATCAGGTCTTGGACCACGCCGTCATACATAAGTGTTCAGGGTATGCGGTCAGGCCTGACGGGGAGCGCTCGACTCGCCCTCGAACGCCGGCTCACCGGCGAGGATGCGGACGACCTGCTCGACCCGTGCATCCTCCTGGCGGGCGTCGACGTGGACCGAGGCGGTGAGGGCCTCACCGTCGAGCATGTAGACGATGCCGATCACGAGCGTGTCGAGCTCGTCGGGCGGCATCGAGGCCGCGATCGGCAGGGCTCGCCCCATCTCGATGATCTCGCGGTGGTAGCGGTCGGCGAGCGGCGCGAGCCGGGCCTGCAGCTCGGCGTCGGTGCGGGCCGCGACCAGCAGCTCGTACCAGGCGGCGTTGATCGGGGCCCGCGTCGCGCGACGCAGCAGCCGCACGGTCGCGGCGACGTCGAACTGCGTCAGCGCGCCAAGACCTTCGCGGAAGTCGTCGAACTGACGGGCCCGCACGGCGTCGGCCGCCGCGAAGATGACGTCGAGGCGCGACTCGAAGTGGCGGAAGAGGCCGCCCTGGGACACCCCGGCCCGGCGGGCGATCTCGGCAGTCGTGGTGCGGGCGTAGCCCACCTCGCCGAGGGCCGCGACAGCCGCGTCGACGATCGCGGCGATCGTCCCCTCGCGCCGCTCGGCCTGCGTGCGTCGAGGGGTCGCGGTCACGCCCCCTACTGTGCCACCACCGCGTCGAGGCGGCGGACGGGCGCGACGGTGCCGCGGGGTTCACCGGCGCGCAGGAACCGCCCGGTCCCGAGCGTCCGGCCGTAGCCGTCGACGAACTCGCCGCGATCGAAGACGACCTCGCCCGTCACGATCGTCGCGCTGACGGCGGCGTCGTTGCGGTTGACCATCCGGCTCATGTTGCCGAACTCAGGCATCAGCGCCTCGTGATAGCTGTCGACCTCGTCGCTGAGCCCGGCCGGGTCGACGACCACGATGTCGGCCCGGTCGCCGACCCCGATGCGGCCGGCGTCGATGCCGTAGAAGTCGCTCAGCTCGCCGGTCAGCTTGAAGACCGCCTTCTCGACCGTCATGAACGGCTTGCCGCTCGTCTGCGCCCGGTGGACGCGGTTGAGCAGCCGGATGCCGAAGTTGTAGAACGCCATGTTGCGCAGGTGCGCCCCGGCGTCGGAGAAGCCGATCGTGATGCCGTAACGGTTGATCAGCTGGTCCTGGACCTCGGGCCGCGTGTTGGCGATGTTGGTCTTCCAGCGCAGCCGGGTGCCGTGCTCGACCACGAGGTCGAGGTAGCAGTCGACGGGGTGGAGCCCGCGGTCACGGGCCACCTGGCCGATCATCTGGCCGACCAGGTCGGCGTCGGGGCACTCGGTGATCTCGGCGTCGTCGAAGTCGCGGTGCCAGACCCGGGGCGAGAAGCGCTTGTCGAAGTCACGACGGAACCAGCGACGGTAGGCCTCGTCGCTCAGCAGCTCGTTGCGGCCCATCTCCTCGCGCAGGTGCAGGGCCTCGCGGCCGGAGCCGAACTCCTCGAAGACGACGAGGTCGATGCCGTCGGCCCACACCCGGAACGTCGTCGGCAGGTGCTGCCAGGTGAACCGGCCGCGACCGATCCGGTTGGCGAGGAACGCCAGCGGGGCGAAGATGCGCTGCACCCAGGGCTCGGCCTTGGTGTCGGCGGCGGCCAGCAGCGACACCTTGAGCGGCTTGCGGAGCAGGCCCGTCGCGGTCGCGAGGTAGAACGCGATGTCGTACTTCTTGTTGAGGTTGGGCACCCCCTGCAGCACGCGCCCGCGGCGGCGCAGGACCCGGCTCAGGCCCCGGAACTCCTTCCAGCTGGAGTAGGTCGACGGCAGCGAGCGGGAGCGGTAGCGGTCACCGTCGAGCTTGTCCCACGGGTTGGTCATGGTGGAGATGCCGAGGAAGCCGGCGTCGAGGGCGTCCTCGAGCCGGCGCTCGATCTCGGCCTGCTCGCCCCGCGTCGCCTTCTGCGCCGGGTCGGTCGAGCGGCCCATGCCCATGACGCTCGCGCGGACGTCGGAGTGCCCGAGGAACGAGGCAACGTGCGGGCCGAGCGGCAGCTGCTCGAGCGCGTCGACCCAGCCCTGGGGCGTCGACCACGTCTTGGCGTCCTCGAGTGCGCCGAGCACGTGGGTGCGCGGGAGCGCCTCGACGCGACTGAACAGGTCGGCGATGTCGAGGGGCGTCGAGTAGACCGTCGAGAGCGAGCAGTTGCCGACCAGCACCGTCGTCACGCCGTGGCGGACCGACTCGTTGAGGCCGGGAGCCACCTGCAGCTCGGCGTCGTAGTGCGTGTGGGTGTCGACGAACCCCGGCATGACCCACTGGCCGGCGGCGTCGACGACGCGCGTCGTGGGGCCGATCGGCAGCGGGTCGGGGCTGACCGCCGCGACGCGTCCGTCCTTGACGCCGATGTTCGCGACGACGCCGGGCGCGCCCGAGCCGTCGAAGTAGGTGCCGCCGCTGATGACCAGGTCGAGCTCGTCCATGCTGTCCGCCCTTGCGTGATGTGGATCACGTCAAGATAGCGAGTGATCACTCGCTATGTCTAGACCCTGGTCCGCGAGTGGCGCATTCCACCCCGCGAGTGGCGCGAAAAACGACGACACGCCGTCTCAGAACCTTCGATCTGCGCCACTCGCGGATCAGGGGGTGAGGAAGGTCTGGAGCATGTCGTGACCGTGGGAGGTGAGGATCGACTCGGGGTGCATCTGGACGCCCTCGACCGGGTGGGTGCGGTGCCGGACGCCCATGACGATGCCCGACGCGGTGTGCGCCGTCGCGTCGAGCTCGGGGGGCAGCGTCGCCGGGTCGATGACGAGCGAGTGGTAGCGGGCGCAGACCAGCGGCGACGGCAGATCCGCATAGACCCCGCGCCCGTCGTGGTGGACCAGCGAGGGCTTGCCGTGGACGACCTCGGGGGCCCGGACGACGGACGCGCCGTAGACCTCGCCGATCGCCTGGTGGCCGAGACACACCCCGAGCGTCGGCGTCGTCGGCCCGAGCCGCCTGATCGCCTCACGGCTGATGCCGGCGTCGGCCGGGGTGCCCGGGCCCGGCGAGACGACCAGGTGGGTGAAGTCACCGCGCAGCCGCGCCGCGACCAGCTCGTCGACCGTCACGGCGTCGTTGCGGACCACCTCGGCCGAGGCGCCGAGCTCACCGACGTACTGGACGAGGTTGTAGACGAACGAGTCGTAGTTGTCGATGAACAGCACCTTCGCCTCGGTGGGCGGTGCAGCGGCCACGGACGGGCCACGTGTGGACGCTCGCGCACCGCCCACGACGGGGTCGAGCCAGAGCCGCTCGAGCTCGTCGCGGAGCCAGGTCGTCGTACGACCCACCGGCCACGCGCCGAGGCCCTCGCACGCGGCGACCGGCACGACGCCGCGCAGGGCGTTGGTCACGAACACCTCGGTCGCGGCGATGACGTCGGCCGCGGTGAGGCGGCGCTGGAAGACCGGCACGGCCGCCGCCCGCAGGATCTCGACGACCCGGGCGCGGGCCGTGCCGGGAAGGATGCGTCCGTCGGTGGGCGGCGTGTGCACGCCGTCGTCGTGGACCACGAACAGGTTGGCTCGGGCGGTCTCGAGGATCGATCCGTCGTCGGCGGTCAGCAGCAGGTCGTGACGGAGGCCGCGGTCGTCGGCCAGGGCGCGACGGTCGGACCACTTGTGCTGGCCCCATCCGTCGCCGACCGCGCGTGGGGTCAGGGTCCACGGGCCGGATGCGGCCGCGATCTCGTCGGTCGTCATCGTCACGGCGACATCGGCCCCCTGCGGCACCGCGTCGATGCGCAGCCGGTGGTCGCCGACGAGTGCAGCCGCACGACGGACGACCGCCTCGTCGAGGCCGGCGCGGATCGTCGTGCCGTAGACGGCCCGCACCGAGGCGTCGAGGCGTGCCAGGTGGGCATCGAGGTCGACGACGTGGCCGTCGCTGACGAGCAGCGTGTCGAAGATGCCCAGCGACTCGTCGACGGTCGGTGCTGCGGCAGGCGCCCGGACGGACGTCGGCGCGGTCGGCGTGGAGACCTCGGCGACGAGGTCGAGCCGCCCGCCGATCGCGTCGATCAGGGGGCGCGCCTTGACCAGGCACTCGGCGTACTCGTCGTCGGGCGTGGAGTCGGCCACCACTCCCCCGCCGACGCCCAGCCAGACCGCGTCGCCGGCGAACTCGAACGTCCGGATGACCACGTTGAGCTCGAGGCCCGCCGCCGGGCTGACGTGCCCGATCGCCCCCGTGTAGGCCTCGCGACCAGTCGACTCGAGCGCGTTGATGACCTCCATCGCCCGGACCTTGGGTGCGCCGGTCACCGAGCCCGGCGGGAACGTGGCCCGCAGCAGGTCGGAGTCACGGACGCCGCGGCCGACGTGCCCGACGACGTCGGAGACCAGGTGCCAGACGGTGTGCCGCTCGGCGCGGGTGATCGCCGGGACGCGCACCGATCCCGGCAGGCTGACGCGCCCCAGGTCGTTGCGCATGAGGTCGACGATCATGATGTTCTCGGCGCGGTTCTTGGCCGACGCGACCAGCTCGTCGGGGTCGGTGTCGAGGTGCGCGGTGCCCTTGATCGGCGAGGTCAGCACCTCGTCGCCCGTCCGCCGCAGGAACAGCTCGGGCGAGAAGCTCACCAGCTCCCCCTCGGGGCTGGAGACGTAGGCGGCGTAGGCCGGGTGCAGCCGCTCGACGCCTGCGCAGAAGACGTCGAGCGGATCGCCCGAGAACGACGCCTCCAGCCGCGCGCACAGATTGGCCTGGAAGATGTCGCCGGCGGCGATGTGCTCGAGCACCGTCGCCAGGGCCGCGCGGTGACCGTCGGGCGACGGCGTCATCGCGAAGGCACCGACGTCGTAGGCGATCGGCTCGGGGGCGGGCGCCCCGAGGGCTGCCATGACGCGGGCGTCGCGCTCGTCGTCGCGGGTCAACGACTCGAACCACCAGACCCCGTCGGTCAGTCGCAGGACGTGGTCGTAGAACGCGATGCGGTGATCGGGCTGCGGGCGGGGGCGGCCGGGTGCGGGAGGAAGGTCCTCGACGAGCCGGCCGAGCTGATAGCCCCACGCCCCGATCCAGCCGCCGCCGAACCCCGCGACGTCGGACGGCAACGGGTCGAGGTCGATGCCCGTGAACGGATCACCGTCGAGCACCTCGACCGGGTCGAACGCGATGAGGGCCTCACCGTGGTGCCAGGCGCCGAGCAGCGCCACGAGGCGGTCGTGACCGCGAAAGCGCCGCAGGACGTCGAGCGGGTCGGCGTCGAGGTCGAGTCGATGCCGCGCGAGGTCAGCTCGTGGGGGTCTCGTCAATGACTTCTGCTCCCAGCTCGCGGCTCAGCAGGAGCTCGGGATCGAGGATCTCGTGGTCGACGACCGGGTCGTCACGGTCGGCCGAGGCATCAGGGTCCTCACGGGTCTGGGGGCTGTGCTGCTCGCGCATGGCCTGGCGGACGGAGTCGGGCACGGCTACCGCAGGTGCAGACGGCGCGGACGGCTGCTCGACCGGCGGCGGCGTGGACGGGCCGTCGTCGTAGTCGTCGACGACACCGGGACGCGCGCCCGGGTCGACGATCGCCTCGATGCGCCAGGTGACGCCGAGGACCTCCTGCAGCGCCTTCTGGACGTAGTCGGCCGAGCCGCTGTTGACGAACGAGTCGCGGGCTCCGGCGTTGACCAGGGCGATCGTCAGCACCTGACCGTCGAGCGCCATGACCTGGGCGTTCTGGCTCAGCATGATCCAGGCGAAGCGCCGCATGTCGCGGATCTTGTCGAGGATCTCGGGCCAGAGGCGGCGGACGTCGGCGATCGTCAGGGTGCCGGCCGGTGCGGCGGCAGGAGCCACCGGCTGCGGCGAGGCCACCGGCTGCGGCGGGGCGACCGGCGCGGGCTCGGCGGCGACAGGCGGTGCAACGGGGGCGGGCTCGGCCTGGACCGGCGGCACGACCGGAGCGGGCTCGGGTTCGGGCTCGGGCTGGTGCACCGGCTCGTGCACCGGAGCAGCGGCGGGGGCCGGTCGCGCGGGAGTCGGCGACCCGCCGTCCATCGACAGCCGGCGCTCGACGCGGTCGAGCCGGGCCTGGAAGCCCTGCGTCGAGTTGTCGGCACCCGGCACGAGGATGCGCGCGCACATCAGCTCGAGCAGCAGACGCGGCGCGGTGGCGCCGCGGAACTCCATCAGCGCCGCGTTGACGATGTCGGCGGCGCGGGTCAGCTCGGACGGGCCGAAGCCGTTGGCCTGGGTGACGAGCCGCTCGGCGCGGTCGCCGGGCACGTCGAGCAGACCCTTGTCGAGGGCGTCGGGGACGGCCGCGACGATCACGAGGTCGCGCAGGCGCTGCAGGAGGTCCTCGGCGAAACGGCGCGGGTCCTGCCCGGACTCGATGACCTTGTCGACGACCCCGAACACGGTCGAGCCGTCGCTGGCCGCGAAGGCGTCGATGGCCTCGTCGAGCAGGGAGTCGGGGGTGTAGCCCAGCAGCTGGACCGCGAGGTCGTAGGTGACTCCTTCGGGACCGGCGCCGCCCAGCAGCTGGTCGAGCACGCTGAGGGTGTCACGCACCGAGCCCTGGCCGGCCCGGACCACCAGCGGGAGCGCCGTCGGAGCGAGCGCGACGCCCTCGGCCTCGCAGAGCTGCAGGAGGTAGTCGCCGAGCGCCTTGGGCGGGACGAGCCGGAACGGGTAGTGGTGGGTGCGCGACCGGATCGTGCCGATGACCTTGTCGGGCTCGGTCGTCGCGAAGATGAACTTCAGGTGCGGCGGCGGCTCCTCGACGAGCTTGAGCAGCGCGTTGAAGCCCTGCGGCGAGACCATGTGGGCCTCGTCGATGATGTAGACCTTGTAGCGGCTGCTGACCGGGGCGAAGAACGCGCGCTCGCGCAGGTCGCGCGCGTCGTCGACGCCGCCGTGGCTGGCCGCGTCGATCTCGATGACGTCGATGCTGCCCGGTCCGCCGCGGGCGAGGTCGCGGCAGCTCTGGCACTCGCCGCACGGATCGGCGATCGGCGCCTTCTCGCAGTTGAGGGCGCGGGCCAGGATGCGGGCGCTGGTCGTCTTGCCGCAGCCGCGCGGACCCGAGAACAGATAGGCGTGGTTGACCCGGTTGCCCGCGAGGGCATGGCGCAGGGGCTCGGTGACGTGCTCCTGGCCGATCACCTCGGCGAAGGTCTCCGGCCGGTAGCGGCGGTACAGCGCGAGGGGGGCATCCACACATAGAGACTAACGACCGCCCACGACACTGCCTATCCCGTCACCCCTGCACCCGGCGACGGCTCAGGCCTTGACGAGGCGCGTGGCCCGCAACCACTGGTCGACGGCGTCGTAGGCAGCCTGGCGGGCATGGTCCTTGGAGATGAACACGTCGTGGCGGGCGCCCTCGATCGGGACCACCGTCACCTGGTTGCCGAGGCAGCCCGACCAGCGGGCGATCTGGCGGACGTCGAGCACCGCGTCGGCGTCGTCGACGGCCGGGGAGTACTCCCGGGCGAACCGCGTCCTGGTCGACCGGAGCACCAGCGACGGCACCCCGACGTCGAGCCCCTGGTGCAGTCGGGCGTGGCCGCGACGGATCGCGGTCAACCACCCGTACGACACCGGGAACCCCTCGAGCGGCTTGAAGGCCGTGTTGAAGTCCCACTCCCCGTGCGCGCTGACGTGCAGGCTCGTGCCGTAGGCGTTGGTGGGCGGCAGCTTGATGATGTCCTTCGGCCTGACCTTGGCGACCAGCCCGATGACCCGCGTGCCGACGGTGCGCATCCACGCCTTGCCCTGCAGGTCGAACCACGGGCTGTTGAGCACGAGCCCGGCGATGCCCGCGCCCCTGGTGCCGCCGGCGGTCTGGTTGAGGCGGTGCAGCCACAGCGGGAGGATCAGGCCACCGGTGGAGTGGGCCGACAGGACGACCGGCTTGCCGCCCGTCTCGTCGCGGATGATCGCGAGCGCGGCGTCGAGCTCCTGGTCGTACATCTTCAGGTCGGACACGTAGTGACCCGTCTGGCCCTCGCGGCGGGAGCGCCCGCACTTGCGCAGGTCGAGCGCGTAGAAGGCGAAGCCTCGCTCGGTGAAGAACTCGGCCATCTGCGTCTGGAAGAAGTAGTCGCTGAACCCGTGGACGTAGAGCACGGCCGCCTCGACCGTCTCCGGTGCGGTGCGACGCACCAGCGTGGCCTCGATCGTGCCCTCGCCGTCGGGGTCGCTGCCGAGCGGGATCGTGCGCTGCTCATAGCCCTCGCCCAGCTCGTCGGGCTTCCAGTCCGTCATCGTCACTCCTCGTCTGGACCGGCCGAAGTTGGACTCGGCCGTCACGTCCAACACTATGGGAAGCGTGACCGACGCACGCCAGATCCAACGCACGCTCGACCTCGCCCTGCGCGTGGGCGAGATGCTGCTGTCGAACGGCGCCGGCGCCGCTGACGTCACGGCGACGATGTCGTCGATCACCCACCACCTGGGCCTGCGGCAGGCCCTCGTCGACGTCACGTTCACGACCCTCGAGATCTCCTACCAGGCCTCGTTCGACGAGCCGGCGCTCTCGCTGACCCGCCACGTGACGCACCGCGAGACCGACTTCGAGGACCTCACGGACGTCGACCAGGTCGTCACCGACCTGCTCGCCGACGAGATCGACCTCGAGGAGGCCCGCACCCGGGTCGCACGGATCGCCTCGACCGGTCACCACACCCCCCGCTGGGCGGTGACGGTGGCGTGGGCGTTCATCGGCGGCGGCATCGCGCTGCTGATCGGCGGCGACTGGGTCGTGACCCTGATCGCGGCCGTCGCGGCGAGCGGGATCGAGATGATCCAGCGCTACCTGTCGCGCCTGCGGCTGCCGTTCTTCTACGCGCAGGTGGCCGGCGGGCTCTTCGCCACGCTGCTGGCGGTGGGAGCGCGCGCCGTCGATCTCGACGTCGACCCGTCCCTCGTCATCACCGCGAGCATCGTGATGCTGCTCGCGGGGCTGGGCTTCATCGGTGCGATCCAGGACGCGCTCACGGGCTTCTACGTCACCGCGGTCGCGCGCATCCTCGAGGTCATGATGTCGACCGCCGGCGTCATCGTCGGCGTCAGCGGGGGCCTCACGGTCGGGGGTCTGCTCGGCGTCGACATCGCCCTCGACCCCGGGGCGGCGGGCCTCTCGCGGCTGCCCCTGATGGTGGCAGGCGCAGCCATCAGCGCAGCGGCGTTCGCCTACTCCGCGTACGCCCCGGGCCGCAGCCTGCTGCCCATCGCCGCCGTGTCCGGATGCGCGGCCGGCATCTACCTGCTCCTGACCGAGCACGACCTCGGACGGGCGTGGCCGGCCGGTCTCGCGGCGATCTTCATCGGCCTCGTCGGGTTCACCGTCGCCGGCTGGTGCCGCGTGCCTCCGCTCGTCGTGGTCGTGGCGGCGATCGTCCCTCTGCTGCCGGGCCTCTCGATCTACCGGGGCCTGTCGCTGCTCGCCGCCGACGACTACACCGGCATCCTGGCGATGATCACCGCCGCGGCGATCGCGATCTCGCTCGCCGCGGGCGTGATCCTGGGTGAATACGTCGCCCAGCCGGTTCGCCGAGAAGCCCGTAGGCTCGAGCAACGCCTCGCCGGCCCGCGCCTGGTCGGCCCCTTGAGGGCACGCGCCAAGCGCCAGTGACCGTGCAGGTGGTATGAAAGTTACGCGCCAGTAGGCAACTCGCCGAGGAGAACCATGAGACTGCAGCTGTCAGACGAGGACGTCGCCTTCCGCGACGAGATGCGTGAATTCTTCACCACCAAGATCCCCCAGCACATCCGTGACACCGTCGCGGCCCGCCGAGAGCTCTCCAAGGAGCAGATCGTCGAGTCGATGCAGGTCATGAACGCTGCCGGGATCGCCGTGCCCAACTGGCCCGTCGAGTGGGGCGGCAAGGACTGGACCCCGCTCCAGCGCCACATCTGGCACGAGGAGATGCAGCTGGCCGGCGTCATGCCGCCGCTCGCCTTCAACGCCTCGATGGTCGGCCCGGTGATCGCGGCGTTCGGCAGCCAGGAGCTCAAGGAGCGCTTCCTGCCCCAGACCGCCAATCTCGACATCTGGTGGTCGCAGGGCTTCTCCGAGCCCGATGCGGGGTCCGACCTCGCCTCGCTGCGCACCACGGCGGTCAGGGAGGGCGACGAGTACGTCGTCAACGGGCAGAAGACGTGGACGACCCTCGGCCAGTACGGCGACTGGATCTTCACGCTCGTCCGCACCGACCCCGAGGCCAAGAAGCAGGCCGGCATCTCGTTCCTGCTCATCGACATGACGTCGCCCGGCCTGACGGTCCGCCCGATCGAGCTGATCGACGGCGGCCACGAGGTCAACGAGGTCTTCTTCGACAACGTCCGCGTGCCCGCCGAGAACCTCGTGGGCGAGGAGAACAAGGGCTGGGACTACGCCAAGTTCCTGCTCGGCAACGAGCGCGTCGGTGTCGCACCGGTCGGCTCGAGCAAGCGCACCCTGGCCGCGGCCAAGGAGTACGCCAAGACCGCCGGTCCCGGCGGCTCGTCGCTGCTCGACGACCCGCTGCTGGCCGCCGAGATCGCCGAGCTCGAGAACGACCTCCTGGCGCTCGAGCTCACGGCGCTGCGCGTCGTCGCCAACTCCGCCGACGGCAAGCCGCACCCGGCCTCGTCGGTGCTCAAGCTGCAGGGCACCGTGCTGCAGCAGGCCGTCACCGAGCTGTGGGTCGACCTCGCCGGACCCGACGCGGTCGCCACCGGCGCCGGTGAGGGATCCAACGTCCCCGACCTGGCGCGCACCGCGACGACCAACTACCTCAACTACCGGAAGGCGTCGATCTACGGCGGCTCCAACGAGGTGCAACGACAGATCATCGCGGGCACGATCCTGGGACTGAGGGGCTGACATGGACTTCACACTCGACTCCGAGCAGACAGCGCTGCGCGACGCGGTCCGCGGACTGCTCGGCAAGGCGTACGGCTCCTCCGAGACCCGTCGCGAGATCACCAAGACCGATCCGGGCTGGGACGAGAAGACCTGGCAGCGCCTCGCCGAGATGGGTGCCCTCGGGCTCCCCTTCGCCGAGGAGGACGGCGGCTTCGGCGCCGGCCCGGTCGAGGTCTCGATCGTCGCGGAGGAGATCGGACGCGTCATCGCTCCCGAGCCCTACGTCGAGGCGATCGTCCTCGCCGGCAGCCTCGTCGCGGCAGCAGGCACGGCCGAGCAGCGCGCAGAGATCATCGGCGCTCTCGCCGAGGGTCAGCTCGTCCCGGCGTTCGCCCACACCGAGCCCGGATCGCGCTACAGCGAGTCGGCCACCGGCGTCACGGCCTCCGGGTCCGGCAGCGACTGGACGCTCACCGGCGTCAAGGAGCCCGTCCTCGGCGGTGCCCGTGCCGACGTGCTGGTCGTCAGCGCCGCCGTCGACGGCGGCACCGGCCTGTTCCTCGTCCAGGGTGACGCGGCGGGTCTGACCCGCACGTCCTACGCGACGTTCGACGGCGGTCGCGCGGCCCACGTCGCGTTCGACGGCACCCCGGCCACCCCGCTGGGCGAGGCCGGCGTCGACCAGTCGGCCGCCATCGCCCAGGCCATCGCCGCGGCCCAGATCGCCTACGGCCACGAGGCGCTCGGCGCCATGGCGTTCGCGCTCGAGACGACGACGGACTACCTGAAGTCGCGCAAGCAGTTCGGTGTCCCGCTGATGACGTTCCAGGCGCTGACGTTCCGCGCGGCCGACATGTACGTGTCGCTCGAGCTGGCCCGCAGCACCGTCACCTGGGCGACGCTCGTGCTGCTCGACGGCAGCGACGAGGCCGACGTGCTCGAGGCGGCATCCCGCGCCAAGCTGCAGGTCAGCAAGGCCGGACGCCACATCGGCAAGGAGGCCATCCAGCTGCACGGCGGCATCGGCATGACCGCCGAGTACAGCGTCGGTCACTACATGTCGCGACTGACCGCGATCGACCACGCCCTCGGCGACGGTCGGCACCACCTCGCGGCGCTGTCGTCGGCGCTCGACGGACACGACGTCGTCGAGCCCCTGCCGTAACCCGTTCCGCACCCTGAGGCGGTGCGCTGGCGTCCACGTCGATCACGATCGTGGACGCTGGTGCACCGCCTCAGGCGTTCAGGGCCCGGACGTCGGCCATGACACCGGCGACGAAGATGTCGATCGCGGTGCCGTAGTAGTCGTCGGAGTCGCCGCAGACGACCATCGACGGGGCCGCGGCGCGCAGACGGGGATAGCGCTCCTGGGGCAGTGACTGCAGCAGGGCCAGCTTGGCCTCGTGCGCCTCGTCGCGCTCGGCCGGCTTGACCGACGTCTCCGCACCGGGCTCGCCGGTGACCAGCGTCATCGCGATCATCAGCGCGTAGTGCGCGACGGCCGCCGCCTTGTCGACGTCGTGGCCGGCCAGGATGAGCTTGTCGAGCGTGTGCTCGGTGAGGTCACGACCGATCTCGTTGACCAGGAGCCGGGCCGGCACCAGGGGCGTCGCGCTGGGGTGCGCCCGCATGGTGTCGACGAGCGACGTCATGGCCTCGCGGAGATAGGGCTCCAGGTCGAGGGCGGTGTCGGGCTCGCGCAGCGCCGAGACCACGGCGTCGCCGACGGCGTCGAGCAGCGCCTCCTTGTTGGAGAAGTGCCAGTAGAGCGCCATGGGCGTCACGCCGAACTCGTCGGCGACCTTGCGCACGGTCAGCGCCTCGAGCCCCTGCTCGTCGACGATCCGCAGCGCGCTCGCCACGACGAGGTCGGGGTTGAGGGAGTTCTTCTGCTTCACGTTGACAACTATACGGCATATATGATTCTCTTCCTTTACTGCGTACATTTACAACGTAAAGGAGTGGTCATGGACGACCGCCGCAACATCTGGGCCCTCGTGGCCGTCGCCCTCGCGACGTTCATGACGTACCTCGACAACAACATCATCAACGTCGCCCTGCCCGTCATCGAGGAAGATCTCGGCCTCAGCACGGCCGGCATGGAGTGGGTCGTCAGCTCGTACATCCTGACCTTCGCCGGCCTCATGCTGATCGGTGGACGCCTCGCCGACCTGATGGGACGCCGCCGGATCTTCCTCGTCGGGCTCGGCATCTTCACGGCCGCGTCGTTCGCCGCCGGGCTGTCGGGGAACGTCGAGACCCTCATCGCGAGCCGCGCGATCCAGGGCGTCGGCGCCGCGCTGCTCACGCCCACGACCCTCGCCATCATCTCCGCGACGTTCACCGACAAGCGCGAGCGCAACGTCGCGGTCGGCATCTGGGGCGCGGTCGGTGCCCTCGCCCTCGCCGCCGGCCCCCTGCTGGGCGGCGTGCTGAGCGAGCACGTCGCGTGGGAGTGGATCTTCTTCATCAACGTCCCGCTCGGCGCCATCACGGCCGGCCTGGCGGTCTGGGCGATCAGCGAGTCGCGCGACCCCGTCGAGCGTCGCCTCGACCTGTGGGGCCTCGTCGCGTCGACGATCTCGCTGTCGACGCTGACCTTCGCCCTCATCGAGGGCAATGGTCGCGGCTGGTCGTCGTCGGAGATCCTGGGGACGTTCGCCGTCGCCGCGCTGACCGCCGCGTGGTTCGTCGTGGTCGAGACGACCGTCGAGGACCCGATGGTCGACCTGGCCCTGTTCCGCGACCGGGTGTTCTCCGGCGCGCTGGTGTCGCTGATGCTGTGGGCCTTCGGCCTGTTCGGCATCTACTTCTTCACCTCGCTCTACCTGCAGAGCGTGCTGGGCTTCTCCCCCACCAAGGCCGGCCTGACGTTCGTGCCGATGGCCCTGTGCATGGCCGTCGCGGCGGCCAGCTCTGAGACGATCGCCCGCAGGTTCGGCGCACACCGCTCGGTCAGCCTCGGCATGGGCCTGATGGGCGTCGCGATCGCGTCCGTCGCGATCTTCGGCCAGGACGCGTCGATGCTCGACCTCATGCCGAGCTTCGTGGCGATCGGCATCGGTGGCGGCCTCACGATGCCCCTGACCGCGACGGTGCTCGGCATCATGCCGCAGGACCAGGCGGGGGTCGCCTCAGGCGTCTTCAACACCTCGCGCGAGCTGGCGGGCCTGCTCGGCATCACCGTGATCGGCGTCATCCTCACCAGCCGTCAGGACTCGGTGCTCGGCGACGGCGGGCTGCCGCTGGACGCGTTCCTCAGCGGCTACCGCCTGGGCCTGGTCGTTGCCGGGGCGCTCGTCTTCGCCGGCGCGGTCGCGGCATGGGCGGCCCTGCGCCGGGCGGAGGACGAGCCGGTCCTCACCGACGACGTCGTGCTCGCAGCCTGACAGCCTGCACCCGGGCATGAAGGACCCCTCGCGTACCCGACAGAGCTCACTTACCCTTGCTGCCTTCCGGCCCTGGGGGAGTTGGGTGATGTGTCGCCACGCGAGGGGCTTCCTCCATCATACGGATCGGGGCGCTGTCGCCCCAAGCCGGGACGGCAGAGGCAGCCCGATTCGTCGACGCGGACGACCGACCGGTAACCTCGTCGACGGAGGATTCGCATAGTGGCCTAGTGCGCTCGCTTGGAAAGCGGGTTGAGTGAAAGCTCTCAGGGGTTCGAATCCCCTATCCTCCGCCAATCTGACCCCCTGAGGAAGCTATTCCAACCGGCGACGCGCGGGATGACTCACAGTCGAGGCTCGGCTACTCCCTCATCTGATCAGGTACGACGAGCACCCCGCAGGGTGGTCTTCCGCTGAGGAGTCGGTGCTCGATCGAACCTTCGAGAAGGTGCGTCAGCGCTGTGCCTATGCCTTGGCCGTGGCTGCCGACGACGATCATCAGGGCCTCGGTCTCTGACGCGACCTTGATCAGGAGGTCGGCGGGGTCTGCTCGTCCGGCTTGGTAGGACCACACGCAGTCGAAACGGTCAAGGACGTCGTGGACGGTGCGTTCTTCGTCCCGCAACGTGGCTCTCGCCTCGTTCTCCCAGTCGGGGCCGTCTGGGTCGATCGGGTAGTCGCGCAGGTCGACCGCGTGCACGACGTGAAGAGGTATCAGCAGCCGGGTTGCCAGTTGGGCTGCTCGTTCCAGCGCCTCCACGGACGACCTGTCTCGGTCGAACCCGACGACGAGACCGCCCGCGGACCCGTCTGCCTCGCGCAGGTTGATGCGCATGTCCGCCGTTTCCATGCGGTTGTCCTTCATCTGGCTACTTCCTTTCAGAAAGGTGTTATGACGCGAGGGCCAGCTCGTATCCGCCGGCGCACATGACGATGGTCAGAATCAGGCTCAGTCCGACGTTCAGCAAGGCCGTCGGCACGTGATGCTGCTCGATCAGCCTGACCGTCTCGAAGCTGAAGGTGGAGAAGGTCGTGAGGGCCCCGCAAAAACCGGTGCTGATCAGTGCCACCACTACCTGGTCGACATCCGAGGTGGCCGCGAGTCCCGCGATGAGGCCGATGACGAATGACCCGATCGCGTTGACGGTGATGGTGCCCCACGGCAGGGACGAGGAATGGCGAGACTGGACGAACAGATCGACCAGGTAGCGGGTCGGCGCTCCTACCGCTGCGCCCAGGGCGACCACGAGGACCGTCATCACGAGGCCACGCGATGTACTCGGCGGACGACTGACCGGGCGCCGGCAAGGCCGCTCCACACCGCCAGCAACGACAAGGAAACGCTCAACACCAGATAGGCAGCCGCGACGGCCACGTGCCCAGTGCGCAGCAGCTCGTGCACGTCCAGCGCTGCGGTCGAGAAGGTCGTGTACCCACCCAGGACGCCCACGCCCAGGAACGGCCGCAGCAGACGTTGATCTGGCAGCACATCAACCACCACGACCATGAGGACGCCCAACAGCAGAGATCCGCTCGCGTTGATCGCCACCGTCGCCCACGGCAGCTCACCCAGCCGGTGCGGGAACGCATCCAGCAGCGCCCCGCGCCCGATCGCACCCGCAGCGCCACCGGCGGCAATCACGCCAAGAATGTCCCAACGCTCGCAGAGCACAGAAGTGACTGCCCGCAGGCGATGGCCTGCACGACCTCGATCAATAACGCGGTCGGACGATTCGACGTCCGGATCGACGGGCTGGTCATCGAATGTGGACACACTTCTCCTGCGAGTAGCAGGAGCCATCAGCGCAATGCGGTTCGAGTCTGAGACTCAGGCGGGGTCCATCGCCAAGGACGATGGTACCGGCGAACCGTGTGGGATGCCATGCACAATGGGCAAGCGCGCGATCCGACCCTCCCAATCACGAAGGAATTGCCAGTTGGGTGTCCCTACCCTCGTGGTCGTACCGCGAGATGACATTGCCGCAACATTAGCCCTGGGGCGCAACGACAGCCTGCGCGCCGAACGAGTGCGACAGGTCGGCGGCGGACGTGAGTCAAGATCTTCACGCTCTCAGGAGGTCGCGATCTCCTGGGCTCGTTCAAGAGCCACACGCAGTCGATTGAAGGCTTCTGCGCGAGCGTGGGCGTTGCGTGGTGACGGGTGCGGTGCGCCCAGCGCGGGCACGACTCGGGCAGTCTCGTCGATCGTCATCAGCCGCATGACACCTTGGAGGGCTGGTGTCCCGACGGCGACGACGACCTGGAGGGCGGGCAGAGCCGCCCACAGCGCGGCCAGCGCCGGACGCGCCTCTTCAAGATCTCGTACCAGCGGAGGGCGGCGGTGGCCGGCAGCGTCGTAGGTCGGCCACGGCACCACGTTCCACCGCAGATACCCGTCACGGGCCATGCCCGCAGAAACTCGCGCGGAACGGAGTGCGGCCGCCGTCGGGTCGTCGTTGTCCTCGGTGCTGAACCCGAGGTCACCCGCGGCGACGGTGCGAGGGCCGGGCGACTCCATCAGCACCAGGATCCTCGCGTTCACGCCAGGACCGTCCGGGTCGAACCACGGGACGAACCGCTGTTCGTCGCCCACCGCGCGCCACGCACGGACCAGCGCATTGAGCGCGAAAACGTGCGGCTCGTCAACTCGCGACCGGCGATCGGTGCTCATCTCGTGCGGGCCTTCGTGGCGATCCCCAGCAGATCGCGGACCGGACCGGCGGGCGGGCGGCCGCTGCCGACCCACAGCGCGGTGAGGTCGCGCGAAAGGTCCAACCCGGTGATCGGTACCTCAACGAGCCGGCCCGCCTCCACGTCGCTGCGCACCGAGCGCCGGCTCATGAACGCTGGCGGGCTTCCGGCGCTGACCGCCGATCGGATGCCGGACGTGGTGGTCAGCTCGACGGCTGGCGCCATGGCGGTCAAGCCGAGCCCTGCGAGCGCGTCGTCGACGACGCGACGGGAGCCTGACCCTTGCTCACGCCACGTCAGAGGCCGTGTGACGAGCTCATCTGGAGTCAGCGGCGAGTCCTGTTTGGCCCATGGGTCGTGCGGTGCCGAGTACAGGCCCAGCTCGTCGCGAGCGACGACCAGTGACGCCAAGTCACCGGGGTCGGCACCGTCCTCGACGAAACCGATGTCGACCGACCCGTCCGCCACGGCCGTCCGCACGTGCTCGCTGTTGGTGGCGATCAGGCTGACGACGGTGTCGTGCTGCTGGCGAAGCCGAACCAGCCACAGGGGAAGCAGGTGCTCGGCGACGGTCATGCTCGCCGCGATGCTCAGCTGGTGGGCCCGGTCGTCGCGCAGGGTCGCGATCGACTCGTCGATCTCGTGCGCGAGATCAATCAGACGTGCGGCCCAGCCGACCATCAGGACACCGGACTCGGTGAGCGTCGATCCTCCGGCAGCACGACGCAGGAGGGTCAGTCCCGTCTGGGCCTCGACGGCTCTGAGCCGTTCGGATGCCGATTGCTGGGTGATGCCGTTCGCTCGGCCCGCAGCGCCGATGCTGCCATGAGTGGCCACGTCGACCAGTAGCTGAAGAGCAGCCAGATCGGGGATGTTGCGCATCTGCCTAGACTACCCGTCCTCCACAGGTCTGCCCTGTGGAGCCACAGGGTGACGGGTTCTACCGGCAACCCCGCATCGAGACCACAGTGGAGTCATGACCACCGCACACCTCACGACGACCAGCGAGCACGCCGCCCGCAGCACCCGCGACCGAACGGGCTGGCTCCGCGATCTCGAGGGCGCTCCGGCTCTCGGCTTCATCGGACCCAACTGGTTTGCCTCGGTCATGGGCACCGGCATCGTCGCAGTCGCCGCTGCCTCCCTGCCCTTCACGGTGCCCGGGATCACGGTCTTCGCCACCACCGTCTGGGTCCTCGCCCTCCTGCTGCTCGTCGTGGTGGTCGTGGCGACTGCCGGCCACTGGACGTTGCATGGCGAGGTGGCCCGCGGTCACCTGGACGATCCGGTGATGTCGCACTTCTACGGCGCGCCCGCGATGGGACTCATGACCGTCGGTGCCGGCGCAGTGCTGGTGGGACACCACCTGATCGGCATGACTGCCGCGCTGACGCTGGACTGGGTGCTGTGGACCGCTGGGACCCTGCTCGGTCTGACCACGGCCGTGCTGGTGCCGATCCGTGCCTTCACCTCGCACGAGGTCCGCGAGGACTCCGCCTTCGGCGGCTGGCTCATGCCCGTGGTCCCGCCCATGGTCAGTGCCGCCACCGGCGCTGCCCTCATCCCGCACCTACCGGCCGGCCAGGCCCAGCAGACGATGCTGCTGGCCTGCTACACGTTCTTCGGCCTCACACTCATGTGCAGCATCATCATGATCGCGTTCATCTGGAACCGGCTCCTGCGCCACGGCATCGGAGCGGCCGGCGCCGTGCCCACCCTATGGATCGTCCTCGGCCCCGTCGGTCAGTCGATCACCGCGGCCCACCACCTCGGCAACGTGACCCCCGACGTGCTCGACAGCCCCTACGGCACCGCGTTCCACGCCTTCGCCCTCGTCTACGGCATTCCCATGTGGGGATTCGCGATGCTGTGGTTGGCGATCGCCGCCACCCTCACCGCCCGCACCGCCAGGGAAGGACTTCCGTTCAGCCTGACCTGGTGGTCCTTCACCTTCCCGGTCGGCACCGTGGTCACCGGCACCTCCGGGCTGGCCCAGCTGACCGGCAACCACGTGCTCCAGATCGCAGCCGGCGCACTGTTCATCCTCCTTCTCAGTGCCTGGGCCGTCGTCGCCGTCCGCACCCTTCGCGGCGTACACACCGGCAAGCTGCTCAAGAAGCCCTGAACTCAACAGACCCAACCGTCCATGAGAGGAAAGCTCCTGATGAAGACACTCCGCAAGAGCACCATCGAGTGGTCGGTCGGCGTCCTCGTCGCCGCCGCCATGTTCATCTGCGGACTCATGCTCATAGTCCTGGCGCAGAACGACACGCTCCAAGCCCTCCCGTGGACCTATCTCGGCCTCGCCCTGGCCGGCTTGAGCGCCGTCATGGGAATGGCTCTGGCCATCGCCGAAGCCGACATCACCTCGAGCAGCACCAGCGAGGAGTCCGACTGAAGGCACGGCGTCAATGACCCTGCCGCCGCCTCACGTCAGCCTGAACTGCCCAGATCAGACATCGACGAGCAGCGAGATGAGCAGCGTGAGGAGGATGGAGACGGTCAGGACGGCGGCCGCTGTCACCGGACCGACCGTCGACCGCCCTGTCTCGAAGCGCCCATCTTCCAGCTCTCGCGCGGTGGCTCGATACCTGAAGCTGCCGTACACCACGACGCCCGTACCAGCGATCACAAGAATCCCGCCCGCCAGGACGCTGCCGGCAGACACAGTGCTGTCCACATCCGGGCGAGATGGGTTCTTTCGTTCGCGAGGTGACCTCGCGGACTCCCGACATCGTTCAGGGATCTACCTTGGGTCATCGCTCACGACTCAACCGCAGCGACACCGCCGACCGAGTCACTCCGAACTGTTCAGCGATCCGCTGGTGGCTCCAACCATCCGAGCGAAGCCGTCTGACCTCGAGCATGTCTTCGGTCGAGAGCTTGCCGCCGCTTCGGATTTCGATGCCCTCTCGTCGCAGCCAGTCCAACAGGGTGCTCATTGGGACGCCGTACTTCGTCGACAAAGACACCGATCCCATGCCGGCTTCGTAGTCGGCGCGGACGGAAGACTCATGTCCCGACAGGACCCATCGAGTCCGGCTCCTACCCGTTAGCTCGGGCACCTTCCAAGGCTCGTCTCGAACATCCTTGGCCACTTGGTCTCGCATCGATCGCACCTTCGCCCCTGTCTCACCGAGGTTGGAATACCGTCCCAGCACCTCCGCCACGCACCACCGATGAGGGTTTCGCGCAGCGACCACTGCCCGAAGCCCTCTTCGTGCGTCCGGGCCCTATCGTGAACGGCATGCCACTCGACCCGGGCACCGCCGCCCTGCTCCAGCTCATCGCCGACGCGGGCTACCCGCCCATGCACGCAGGGACGCCCGAGAGCGCCCGCAAGGGATTCCGTGCCCTGACGGCTGACGTGGTCACCCCCGAGACGCGCGTGCCCGTCGGGAGCGTCGAGGACCTCACCGTCGCGGGCCGTCCCGCACGGCTCTACCGCCCGGCGGGCGACGGACCGTTCCCGACGCTGGTGTTCTTCCACGGCGGCGGGTTCGTGATCGGCGACCTCGACACGCACGACCAGACCTGCCGCCGGCTCTGCTCGGGCGCCGACACCGTGGTCCTGGCGGTCGACTACCGCCTGGCACCCGAGGCGCCCTACCCGGCAGCCGCCGACGACGCTCTCGCGGCGACGCAGTGGGCGGCCGACCACCTCGACGAGCTGGGCGGCAACGACGTCCTCGCGGTGGGAGGCGACAGCGCGGGCGGCAATCTCTCCGCCGTCGTCGCGCAGACCCTGCGCGACCGGGTCACGGGGCAGGTGCTGATCTACCCGGCGACCCACATGGCGGGCGACTACGCGTCGCGCACCGAGAACGGCGAGGGCTACTTCCTCGACACGGCCACCATGACGTGGTTCGTCGGCCACTACCTCGACTCGGGCGTCGACCTCGACGACGTGGGCCACTCACCGTTGCTCGGCGACCTCGTCGGCCTGCCTCCCGCCGTGGTCGTGACGGCCGAGTTCGACCCGCTGCGCGACGAGGGAGAGGCCTACGCCGACGCCCTCGAGGCAGCCGGCGTCCGGGTCGACCGCACGCGGTACGACGGTCTCGTGCACGGGTTCATCGACATGGGCTTCATGAGCGCGGCCGCCGCCGCCGCGGTCGACGACCTGGTCGCCCGGACCCGCGCGCTGCTGCACTGAGCAGCAGGCCCCGCCGTCACGGCTGGGGCAGGCCCAGGTCCTCACTCGGCTCGTCGGTCAGCGCGCGGATGCGGTCCTTGGACACGTCGACGCATCCGCTGGTGATCGAGAGGTTGATCCCGCCGTCGCCGTAGCGCGCCCGGAACGCCAGCCCGCCCTTGGACGCGGTCACGGCCTCGCTGGTCGTCTCGTCGACCTTCCAGCCGGCCGACGTCAGCGCCGACGCGATCAGCTCGGCCTGCTCCGACGCGGCGGTGTCGCTCTGGGTGACGGCGACCTCTGCGGCGTACTCCGCACCCGAGGGACTCGGCTCCATGCCGCAGATCGCCCATCGACCGCTGCCTCCACTGGTGTAGGTCAGCGCCTTGACCGCGTCTCCGACGAGGGGGAACGTCTCCTTCGCCGCGGCGCGGGTGGCATCGGCTCTCTGCTCGGCCTTCGCCGGCTCGTCGCCCCCGGAGTCCGACGCACCGCACCCGAACAGGCTGCCGATCATCATCACGACCACCACGACTCCCCTGCGTCTCATCGCCACTCCCCCAGTCAATCAGTCGGTCGGTCAGCCCAGGGACCCGAGCCAGCCACCGGCGTCCTCAGCACGGTCCCACGCCCACCCGGCGCCATCGGCCACCTTGCCGCCCGTGTACTCGACACCGTCAGCCACCTTGCCGCCCGTGTACTCGATCCCGTTCCACGCCTGCTCGCCGCCTGACACGATCGTCGTGCCGGCGAGCAGGTCGCTGAGGGGCTGGTAGGTGCCCGGGACGCGACCGTCGACCTCGTCGGGCTGGTCACCGGCCACGACGTCGGCCATCGCGTCGAGCGACGTGGAGTCCTCGTTGAAGTACGACGAGTGGTTGTCCATCAGGTCCTGCACCCGGTAGGACCCGGGATCGACCTCGAACCGGTGCGCGCCGAAGTCGTCCTGCGACGGGTCGTGACCGAGGGCGCCGAGACCAGGGCCGCCCAGCAGGCTGACCGGGTCGTAGTCGGCCGAGCCGACGTAGACGTTGCCGTTGTCCATCAGGTCGGTCGCGACGTCGGCCGAGCCGGCGCCGGGGCTGCCGATCAGCACCATGTCGTCGACCTGGAGGTCGTTGTCGGTGGCAGCGTGCGACACCGTCGTCGAGCCGTAGCTGTGGCCGATCGCGGTGAAGTGGGCCTGTGACCCCTGGTCGCTGGCGCGCATGCCGTCGACGAACTCGGCGAACCGCTCGCCTCCGTCGGTCGCCTTGCCCTCGCCCGCCACCTGCACGAAGTCCCACGGGTTGTCGGTCATGCCGTCGTCGCTGCTGGGCGCGTCGTAGTCGATCCAGGCGATCGCCGCGACGGTGTCGTCACCGTTCTTGCCGTCGGCCAGCTGCATCAGCCGGTCCATGCTCTTGATGTTGCCGCTGAGCGACGACGACTCCGAGGTCAGTCCTGGCACGAACGAGGTCACGTCGTCGGCGGTGTCGGGGTTGCCGAGGCTCATCGCGATGCCGCCGTCGCCGTCGAAGGCGTCCGGGCGGAACACCAGGAGGAACGCGGTGTTCTCGCCGGTGTCGGGGTCGATCCGGTCCTTGTAGCTCTCGAGGGTCTTGAGGGCGCCCCTGGCGTTCTCCAGCTGGTCCTCCTCGAGGTCGGTCAGCTGACCGTCCTTCTCCCGCTCGCCGAGGTAGTCGATGTCGCTGTACATCGACGTGCGGTTGGCCTCGTCGCGGTCGACCGTCGGGATGCCGCCCGCGTTGCCGACGAGCTCTGGCGAGTGGATCATCAGCGCCTGCTTCTCGGCAGGGCTCAACGAGGCCCACCAGGTCGCGACCGCCTCGGGATCGCCCGCGTCGACCTTGTCCTTCAGCCGGTCGGCCAGCTCCGGCGCATCCGGCCGGTTCGGGTTCTTGGCGGCGTCGTCACCCTCGGCGACCGTGTCGACCGACTGCAGGGCGCTGATCACCGCCGCATCGGCCGCGTCCTGGTCGGCGTTCCAGCCGTCGACCCGGCCCTGCAACGCGTCGGCCTGCCGCTCGAGCTCCTTGGAGCGCGCCTTGAGCGCGGACTGCGCCTCGGCATCTTCCGGGTCCGATGCTGCGACGTCGGCGTCGTAGGCGTCGATCTGACCGTTGATCGAGCTCACCTCCTCGGTCAACGTCTGACGTCGCGAGTAGAGCCGCTGGAGCCTGTCGTCGTAACGGTCCATCGCGGTGGCCGCCTTGGACAAGGCCGCGACCGCGGAGTCGAGATCGCCCGAGAGCTTCGTGAACTGGTTGGACGCCGCCTCGGACGCCGACCCCTTCCACCCGGCCGGCGTGCCCTCGCCGGCCAGCGTCTCCTGCGTGTTGCTCACGCTCTCGCCGGTCGCCCGGATGCCGGTGGCGACGCTCGAGGCGCTCTCCGGCATGGTGCGCAGGGCCTCTGGCCTGCTCACTCGTCTCAGTGGCATGGCATTCCCCTCGATGTCATGGCGATGGCGTGGGTGACGGGCCGGGCGACGGGCTCGGCGGCGACGGCTCGGGCTCGGGCTCGGAGCCGACCTCGGGGGACGGCGACGGACCGGGAGTGGGAGAGGGCTCAGGCGGCGGCGCACCCTCGGGGTCGAGCGTGCTGTCGCGGTAGTCGAACGGCAGGATCGCCCGCATCCGCGCGTAGGCCTTGGCATCGATGGTCTCGTAGGCGGCCACCGCGTCGCTGAGGCTCTCGGAGTGGGTCTGCGACCTCGTGGCCACCCGCTTGACCTCGTCGACCCAGCGCTCCCGGAACGTCTCGAACGCACCCGCGACGCCGGGGTCCATGGGCGATCCGGACGTCCCGTGCAGGCGACGCCAGCCGCCGTCGAGGCTGTCGGCTGCGCCGTCCCAGACCACCGATGCCTCGCGGAGGATCGAGTAGTCGACCTCCATCCCGCCGGTCACCGCCCGTCCCCCTCGCGCTCCAGGGTCGCCTGGTCGTCGGGCGCGACCTGGACGACGGGACCCGCGATCGTGAGCTGCGTGGCCGCGGCACCGCTGCGTGCGTCGAGGTCGATCCAGCCGTTCGTGGCCATGAGGTGCGGACGCCGCTCGTCACCCGCGGCCTCGACGGCCCAGCCGCGGTCGTGCAGGTGCCGGGCCAGCCGGCGCAGGAGCTCGAGACCGGCCTCGCCGCCAGCCTCCCTCAGTGCCTTCTCGACCACGTAGGCGTCACCACCGGCCGCTCCGCGCCAGACGCGGGTCGGCGCGGGGAGGTCGGGCGGGAGCAGGTGCAGGATCGAGGCGTAGAGGTCGTCGACCCCTCGCACGATCAGCCGCAGCTGGTCGATCGGGACGGTCTGCCCGGCCACGCCGGCAGGCGGGTCCAGCGGCGACGGCACATCGAGGACGATCACGTCGATGTCCGGGTGCTCGCGCCGCACCACGCTCCAGAACGGGTCGCTGCCGCCTGGATCACTTCCCCCGAGAGCCATGGGACGACGGTACCCGGACAGCGCGACGCGGGCCATACGACCACGTCGCGACGGCCATATTCGCCGCGATCGCGGCCTCCTTGTATACCCCCGGGGGTATCTGCTACGGTGACCGCATGACGACACCGACCACCTCGCCTCCACCTCTGCCGACCGATCCGCGCCCCGGTGCCCTCGGGCGATGGGGCGCCCTCATGGCCACTCGCACCCGCGCCGTCGCCATCGCGTGGCTCCTGCTCGTGGCAGGCCTGGGCTCGTTGGCGCCGAGCGTGTTCTCCGACCTCGCGGGCGCCGGGTGGCAGGACAACGGCTCGGACTCGGTCAAGGCCCGTGAGCTCGCGCAGCAGCACTTCGGCGGCAACTCGTCCAACGCCATCCAGCTCGTGATCCACACCGAGAACGGCTCGGTCGACTCGGCGGCCGCGCAGGACGTCGTGGCGCAGGCCACCGCGATCCTGAATTCGGACGACCGCATCGGCGCGATCGTGCCCCCACAGCCCGGCTTCACGATCAGCCCCGACAGCCGTACCGCCATCCTGCTCGCGGGCGCGGCCGCCGACCCCAACGAGATGGTCCGCGCCGTCGACGACCTCAAGGAGTCACTGACCGGGCTCTCCGGCGACGGCGTCGACGTCTATCCGACCGGCGCCTCAGCCCTGTGGAGCGACTTCAACAAGGCCAACCACGACGCCATGATCAAGGCCGAGATCATCTCGTGGCCCGTCACGCTGACCATCATGGTGCTGGCCTTCGGCTCCCTGGTGGCCGCGGGGCTGCCGCTCCTGCTGACGATGGCCGGTCTCGGCGCGTCCGCCGGCGCCCTGGTGCTGCTGAACCAGATCACCCCCATCTCGGTGTGGGCCATGAACTTCGCCCTGATGTTCGCGCTAGCCCTGGGCATCGACTACGCCCTGTTCATCGTCCACCGCTTCCGCAGCGGCCTGCACCACGGACGCACGCCCGTCCAGGCCGTCGCCGAGACCATGGACACCGCCGGCAAGGCCGTCATGCTCTCGGGCCTCACCGTGCTCGTCAGCCTGTCGGCGGTCCTCGTGGTTCCTGCACCGGCAGTGCGCACGATGGCCGTCGGCATCATGCTCGCCGTCGTGTTCGTGCTGGCCGCCACCATGACGCTGCTGCCGGCGATCCTCGGCGGGCTCGGCACGCGCATCGACAAGGCCTCCCTGCCGTGGGCCAAGGCCCACCAGCCGCGCTCGCACCGCTTCGGCACCTGGGGTGCGCTGCTCCACCGGCACCCGTGGCCGTTCGCCGTCGCGTCCGTGGGCATCCTCGTGCTGCTGGCCCTGCCCGTCCTGTCGCTGAAGGTCGCGATGCCGTCGATCGCCGTCGTCCCCGAGGACGCGCCGGTCCGTCAGGGGTACGAGGTCGTCCAGCAGGCGTTCGGTGACGGCGCACCCGGAGCCCTGCAGGTGATCGCCCCCAGCCAGGAGGCAACAGCCGTCCGCGAGGCGCTGCTCGCCCAGGGCGACTCGTTCTCGATGGTCGGTCCGGCCCAGCCCGCCTCTGACGGCAGCGACTACGTCATGGTGCAGGCGGTCCCGTCCGTGGACCCGTCGTCCCCGGCCCTGGGCACGATCCTCGACGCGACACGTGCCGACCTGCCCGGCGAGGCCGTCGTCGGAGGGGCTCCCGCGGAGAACCTCGACCTGCAGTCGGCCCTCGACAGGTATCTGCCGATCGTCATGGGCATCATCCTGGTGCTCGGCTTCGCCCTGCTGCTGGTCGCCCTGCAGGCACCGTTGATCGCCCTGCTCGGGACGCTGGTCAGCCTGCTGTCGACCGCCGCAGCATTCGGCGTCGCCAAGCTGATCTTCCAGGACGGCCACGGAGCCGGCCTGCTCGGCTTCGAGCCCCAGGGCTTCCTCGACGGCTGGGCCCCGGTGTTCTTCTTCGCCATGATCTTCGCGATCGCGATGGACTACACCGTGTTCCTGCTCGCCACGGCCAAGGAGCACTACGAGGTCTCCGGCAGCGCCGAGGACGCACAGGTCGACGGGCTCGCCCACTCAGGACGCGTCATCTTCGCAGCGGCTGCGGTGATGGTGGCGGTGTTCTTCACCTTCGCCCTCGCCGAGCCCCTGCCCCCCAAGGAGATGGGCATCATCCTCGGCGTCGCCGTGCTGCTCGACGCGGCACTCGTCCGCCTGATCCTCCTGCCCGTGATCCTGCGCCTGACGGGGCACGGTGCCTGGTGGTCACCCGCCTGGCTGCGCAAGGTGCTGCCGAACATCACCTTCTCCCACTGAGCACCACACCCACCCGCCCACACCTGACACCAGGAGCACCCCATGAACATCGACCGCGCCGTGCTGACCTTGGCCGGCACCCTGACCCTGCTCGGCACCCTGCTGGCCGCGACCGCCTCACCGTGGTGGCTCCTGCTGACCGGCTTCGTCGGGCTCAACCTGCTGCAGTCGAGCGTCACGGGCTTCTGCCCAGCGGCCTCGATCCTGCGGCGGCTCGGGGTGAGGCCCGGACCGGCGTTCGACCGCTGAGTCGGCCACACTGACCCTCATGGGTCCGAGGAGCTGGTGGGACGAACGTGCCGTGCCACGCCTCGTCGACGTGGCCCTCGGCGAGAGGATCACCGGCGGGTGGCGGGAGCGGGTCGCCCGCCCTCTCGCCGGCGACGTCCTCGAGCTCGGGTTCGGGTCGGGCACCAACCTCGCGCACTACGGTGATGCCGTCACCCGCGTCCTCGCGGTCGAGCCGTCAGACCTCGCCTGGGAGCGGGCTGCACCCAGCATCGCGTCGTTCGACCGCCCCGTCGACCGCATCGGACTCGACGGGGCGGAGCTCGACCTGGCGGCCGGCAGCGTCGATGCAGTCGTCTCGACATGGACGATGTGCACGATCCCCGACCTGAGATCGGCGCTGGCCGAGGTCACGCGCGTCCTCAAGCCGGGCGGCCGCCTGCACTTCGTCGAGCACTCGCTGTCACCGTCGCCGCGAGTCGCCGCCGCGCAGCGCCGCCTCCAGCCGGCATGGGGCCCGCTGGCCGGCGGCTGTCACCTCGACCGGGACGTCCCGGTCCTCCTGGCCGAAACCGGTCTCGACGTGCCGGACCTGCACCAGCGGTACGCGTCGCGGCTCTGGCCCGCACGCCCCTTCGGCTGGTTCGTGACCGGGTCGGCCCGCCTGTCAGCGCCCCGGGAGGCGTGACGCGGGGGTCCCTAGGCGAGCGAGAGGAACAGCTTCTCCATCGTCGCCACGTCCATGCCCTCGCCGTCGGGATCGTCGATGCACTGCCGCAGACCCGTCGCGATGACGGCGAAACCCGCACGGTCCAGCGCCTTCGACACCGCGGCCAGCTGCATCACGACGTCCTTGCAGTCGCGGCCCTCCTCGATCATCTTGACGACCCCGCCGATCTGGCCCTGGGCGCGGTTGAGCCGTTTGACGACGGCGTCCATCTGATCGCGGTCGAGCTCCACGGGGTGCCTCCAGGTGAGTGCGGTGATCGGTCTCAGGATACCCCGTGGCGTATATCGGCACTCGCAGTGACGTGGATCTCATCCTCCCCGGACTGGCTCTCGCGGCCGTCATCACATACCCTCGGTATGGAACGCACCATTCTTGATGTCACATCACCTGTGTCATATTCACCGTGGAGGTCCGGATGACTGTCACCGCCGACGAGTTCCGTACGACGATCGACCCCGACGACGCCCTGGCCCGCCTGCTCGAGTCGTCGCAGAAGCTGTCGTACGACCCGCAGACCGAGGTCGACTGGGACACGCCGCTCGACCCCACGCACTTCGGCCTCAACCCCGAGTGGTCGACGCTCTACGGCACCGACCTCTGGGACGAGATGACTCCGGAGCAGCGCGTCACGCTGACCCGCCACGAGGTCGGCTCGATCATGAGCACCGGCATCTGGTTCGAGATGATCCTGCAGCAGATGCTGCTCCGCGAGCAGTACACCGCCGACGTGACCGGCTCGGAGTTCCAGTTCGCGCTCACCGAGATCGCCGACGAGTGCCGCCACTCCCTGATGTTCGCCCGCGCGTGCAGCGCGATGGGTGTCCCCCACTACGTGCCGAGCCGCCCCGTCGTCGAGGCCGCCCGCGGCCTGAAGTCGGTCGCCAAGGCCGAGGTGGCGTACGGCGCGATCCTCGTCGCCGAGGAGATCCTCGACGTCATGCAGCGCGACTGGATGCGCGGCGAGAACGTCCTGCCGATCGTCCGCACGACCAGCAAGATCCACGTCGTGGAGGAGGCCCGGCACATGAAGTTCGCCCGGCACGAGATCCGTGAGCACCTCGAGGGCTCGAGCGCGCTGCGCCGTCGTCAGAGCGCCTGGGTCATCTCGACCGCGGCCTACGTGATCGTCAAGAGCATGGTCAACCCCGCGGTCTACGAGGCGGCGGGCCTGGACAAGAAGCGCGCGCTCGAGGCCGCGAAGTCCAACGAGCACCACCACAACCTCATGCGCCTGAGCTGCGTGCACCTCATGGACTTCCTGTCCGAGGTCGGTCTGCTGACGCCGGCGGCGATGCGTCGCTACCGTGCTGTACACATGCTCTGATCTGCGACACGACCCGACGAGGACCCGACACCCATGACGTACGTCGTCACCCAGGCCTGCTGCAACGACGCCTCGTGCATGTCGGTGTGCCCCGTCAACTGCATCCACCCCGCGCCCGGTGAGCCCGACTTCGGCAAGACCGAGATGGTCTACGTCGACCCGAAGTCGTGCATCGACTGCGGGGCGTGCGCCGATGCCTGCCCGGTCTCGGCGATCAAGCCGCTCGCGCTGCTGACGGGCAGCGAGCAGGTCTTCGGCGACATCAACGCCGCCTACTACGCCGACCGTCCCGCCACCGACACGTGGGCCGACCCCACCTTCCCGGTCGTCGAGGCACCGAGAGCCAAGCCCCTGCGCGTGGCCGTCGTCGGGACGGGGCCCGCCGCGTCCTACGCCGCCCGCGAGCTGCTCACGACGTCGTCGGCCGAGGTGTCGATGATCGAGCGGCTCCCGGTCGCCGGCGGTCTCGTGCGGGCCGGCATCGCCCCTGACCACCAGGACACCAAGCGCCTCGGCGACATGTTCACGTGGACGTACGACCACCCGCGCACCTCGATGTTCCTCAACGTCGAGGTCGGTCGCGACGTCACCCACGCCGACCTGCTCGAGCACCACGATGCCGTGATCTACGCCGTCGGGGCCCGTACCGACCGGCCGCTCGACGTGCCCGGCGAGCACCTGCCCGGCGTGCACGGGTCGCCGGACGTCGTGGGCTGGTACAACGGCCACACCGACGTCGCCGGCAGCCACGTCGACGTGTCCACCGACCGGGTCGTCGTGGTCGGCAACGGCAACGTCGCGCTCGACGTCGCCCGCATCCTGCTCGGTGACGTCGAGGCGCTCGGCCGCACCGACATCGCCGACCACGCGCTCGAGGCGCTGCGGGCCGGCACGGTGCGCGAGGTCGTCGTGCTCGGCCGCCGCGGACCCCAGCACGCGGCGTTCACCCGACCCGAGCTGCTCATGATGCCCGCCGGGATCGACGTCGTGGTCGAGGCCGACGACGCCGTCGCGGCCGAGATCGCCGCGGCCGAGCCGGGCTCGAAGGCCGCGCTGCTGGCCGACGTGCCCCTCACCCCCGTCGACTGGTCGCAGCCACCGGCTCCGGGTCGACGGCTCGTGCTGGCCTTCCACCGCACGGTCGAGGAGGTCGTCGGCGAGCAGTCCGTCGAGGGCGTGCGCCTGGGCCACACCGACCCTGCCAACGACGCCACCGAGCTCGTCGCCACCGGCCTGCTCGTGCGGTCGACCGGCCACCGCGGCACCCGCGTCGACGGCCTCCCGTTCGACGAGGCCACGACGACCGTGCCGCACACCGCAGGACGCGTCACGGATCCTGCGACGAGCGAGCCGGTGCCCGGCACGTACGTCGTGGGGTGGATCAAGCGCGGGGCGACCGGCGGCATCGGCGCCAACCGCACCGACGCCCAGGAGACGGTCGCGACCTTGCTGGCCGACGCCCGCGAGCACCGGCTGCCTGACGCGCCGCGCACCGCCAAGGAGTTCGCGCGGCTGCTCAAGCGGCGCGGCGTCGATGTCGTGGACCGCCGCCGCATGAAGCGGATCGACGCCGCCGAGCGGGCCCGGGGATCGGCCGAGGAGCGGCCGCGGGTCAAGTTCCTCACCGCCGAGGAGATGCTGCGGCGCCGACCGCGCTGATCCTCCCGGGCCGCCGGCGGCCCGATCGCTGCTGTTAGCGTGCGGTCGAGCCACACACCAGGAGGTCTGCGTGACGATCCGCCCCGAGCTGCTGGACCTGTTGGCCCGGCGCGCCCTCACCGAGGACACGGCACGCCCTGAGGCCGTCGAGCGGCTGCGCGCCCGTGGCGGACGCAGCGCGCGCGAGCACGTCGCCGACCTGGTCGACCCCGGCAGCTTCGTCGAGTACGGCCGCTTCGTGACGGCCGCCCAGGAGGGACGACGCGGTCTCGACGACCTGCTCGATCGCTCCGTCGCCGACGGCATCGTCGGCGGCATCGCCACGATCGGCGGCCATGCCTGCGCCGTCATGTCGTACGACTACCTCGTGATGGCCGGGACCCAGGGCATGCGGGGGCACCGCAAGACCGACCGGCTGATCGAGGTCGTCGAGCAGCTGGCCCTGCCCACGGTGTTCTTCGCCGCGGGCGGTGGCGGACGCCCGGGCGACACCGACATCCCGCTGGTGTCCGCGCTCGACGTGACGACGTTCGCCGCCTGGGCCCGCCTGTCCGGACGGGTGCCACGCATCGCGGTCGTGGACGACTACTGCTTCGCCGGCAACGCCGTCATCGCCGGCTGCTCGGACCTCATCGTCGCCACGCCGCGCGCCTCCCTGGGGATGGGTGGCCCGGCGATGATCGCCGGCGGCGGGCTCGGTGACGTCGCGGCGGCTGATGTCGGCCCGGTCGACGTCATGACCGCCAACGGCGTCGTCGACGTGCTGGTCGACGACGAGGACGCCGTCGACACCGCTCGCACCCTGCTGGGCTACTTCCTGGGCCCGGTCGAGGGCTGGACGGCACCCGACCAGTCGTGGCTCCGCGACGCCGTCCCCGAGGGCGAGCGCACCGCCTACGACGTCGTGCCCGTGATCGAGACGCTGTGCGACGACGACAGCGTCACGGTGCTGCGACCCACGTTCGCCCCCGAGCTCGTCACGGCGCTGGGGCGCCTGGAGGGGCGCACGGTCGGCCTGGTCGCCAACGACACCCGGCACACCGCCGGCGCCGTCACCGCCGATGCCGGCGACAAGGCGGCGCGGTTCCTGCAGCTGTGCGACGCCCACGGATTCCCCGTCGTCTCGCTGGTCGACACCCCGGGGATGATGGTCGGCGCCGATGCCGAGCAGACCGGCCTCGTGCGTCACACGTCACGCCTGCTCGTCGCCGCCGCCCGCATGCAGGTGCCGCTCATCGGCGTCGTCCTGCGACGCGCCTACGGGCTCGGCGCGCAGGCCATGCTCGGCGGCAGCACGCACGAGCCGCTGATGACGGTCGCGTGGCCCGGCGCCCATCTCGGGGCGATGGGCCTGGAGGGTGCGGTGCGCCTGGCGATGCGCAAGGAGCTCGCGGCCATCGAGGACGAGGCCGAGCGCGAGCAGCAGGTGCGCGAGCTGACCGCCCATGCGCAGGCCGGTGCCGCCGCGCTCAACGTGGCACGGCACTTCGAGATCGACGACGTCATCGACCCCGCCGAGACCCGCGCACTGCTCGCGCGGCTGGTCTCGGCCGCGGCGCGGGACGGGCGCCTGACCGGCAGCGGAGCGGCCGTCGACACGTGGTGACGCGAACGACCCGCTAGGTCGCGACGAGCACCTCGTCGTCGTCGTGCGCTCCGGCCGGACCCTTGCGCTCCCACGCGATCGACACCCCGAAGGCGACCAGCACGACCGCCCAGCCGGCGACCGCGTCGACGACCCAGTGGTTGCCCGTTCCGATGATGACGAGCGTCATGGTGGCCGCATAGGCGAGCCCGATGCCCTGCACGACGCGCGGCACCCCGGCGCGGATCAGCACGATCGCGACCCACAGGGCCCATCCGGCGTGGAGCGACGGGAAGGCGGCGAGCTCGTTGGTGATGTCGCCGAGACCCTTGGGCGCGGACCCGTTCTGGCTCCACCAGCCGATGCCGGAGTGGAGGCTGAGGATGTCGTGGTAGCCGCCGACCAGGCGCGGAGGCGCCGTCGGCATCAGGAGGTAGAGCGTCAGCCCGATCAGCGAGGCGAGGACGATCGCGCGCCGCGCGGTGACGTACTGGACGGCGCCGCGCCGGTAGAGCCAGATCAGCACCGCCAGGGTGACCAGGTAGTGCGTCGTGGCGTACCAGTAGCTGGCGGCGACGCCGAGCCAGTCGTGGGCGAGGAACTGGTCGTTGAGCCACGACTCGACGTCGATGCGCCAGGACTTCTCGAACGTCAGGATGTCGAGCGCGCGGCCTCGGGCAGGTGCGAACGCGGTCGAGGCGAACGTGCGGGTGATGCAGTAGCCGACGTAGAGGACGGCGATCAGCGCGATCTCGAACCCTGCACGGGTGACGGCGTGCAGCACGCGGTCGGACGTGCTCTCGGCCACCGCCGGGGTCGTCTGCTGAGCCGACTGGGTCATCACGCCTCCTGTGCGTCGCTCGGGCCCCTGACCCAGCAGAAGGCGCCCAGGTGCGCCTTCCTGTGTTTCATCTTTGTGTGCTTTCCCGACATCCACAACCAGTGGACTCCCTGATTTCTTCCTCAGGGTCGTCGAGAATTTCCCCGCACGGCGACGCTAGTACCCCTCAACGACGTTTTCTGAACAGGTTCTTGATGAGCTCTCGGGCGATCGTGCGGCTCGCCTCGCCCACGGCCCGGTCGACCGGCGACATCCGGTTAGACCGCGAGGAGCGGGTCGTCGATCGCCTCGGGGCCTGCTTCTCGATGCGCTCGGCCTCCTTCTGCACCCTCGCGTCAGCCTCGGCCTGCTGGGCTGCCGCGGCCGCCGCGGCCCCCTTGGCACCGAGGATCTCGCTGGCCGACTCGGGGTCGACCGCCGTGCCGTACTTGGCGAGCAGCGGCGAGGACGCGACGGCGGCCTGGATCTGGTCGGACGGCGTCGGGTCCATCGATCCCTGCGGCGCCCGCAGGCGGGTCCAGGCGACCGGCGTCGGTGCACCCTTGTCGCTCATGACGGTGACGATGGCCTCGCCGATGCCGAGCGACGTCAGCACCTCCTCGAGGTCGTAGGTCGTGTTGGGGTAGGTCGACACCGTCGCCTTGAGCGCCTTGGCCGCGTCGGGGGTGTGCGCCCGCAGCTGGTGCTGCACCCGCGAGCCGAGCTGTGCCAGGACGTCGCTCGGGACGTCCTTGGGGGTCTGCGTGACGAAGAAGATGCCGACGCCCTTGGAGCGGATGAGGCGGACGGTCTGCGTGATCGTCTCGAGGAAGTCGTCGGACGCGTCGGCGAACAGCAGGTGCGCCTCGTCGAAGAAGAAGACCAGCTTGGGCTTGTCGGAGTCGCCGACCTCCGGCAGCTCGGTGAAGAGCTGGTTGAGCAGGTACATGAGGAACGTCGAGAACAGCGCCGGCTTGTCCTGCACGCCCGGCACCTCGAGCAGCGAGACGATGCCCCGTCCGTCGGGTGCCGTGCGCAGGAAGTCGGAGACCACGATCTCGGGCTGGCCGAAGAACTGGTCGGCACCCTCGTCGGCGAACGCGATCAGCTCGCGCAGGATGACGCCGACCGTCGCGGCCGACAATCCGCCGAGCGCCTTCAGCTCGGCCTTGCCGTCGCCGGTCAGGTAGGTCAGGACGTCGCGCAGGTCGTCGAGGTCGATCAGTGGCAGCGACGCCTTGCGGGCGTAGTGGAACACCAGACCCAGGGACGACTCCTGGGTCGCGTTGAGGCCCAGCACCTTGGACAGCAGCGTCGGGCCGAAGCCGTCGATCGTCGCGCGGACCGGCAGCCCCATGCCGACACCGCCCAGCGCGTAGTACTCGGTCGCGGAGGCGACCGGCTGCCAGTCCTGCCCGATGCTGCGGGTGCGCTCGAGCAGCTTGTCGTTGGGCGTGCCGGCCGTGGCGATGCCCGACAGGTCACCCTTGATGTCGGCGGCGAAGACCGGCACGCCGTTGGCGGCGATCTGCTCGGCGAGCACCTGCAGGGTCTTGGTCTTGCCGGTGCCGGTGGCGCCGGCGACGAGGCCGTGACGGTTGAGCATCGCGAGCGGGATCCGCACCTGCGCCGCGGGCACGGGACCGCCGTCGACGAGTGCTCCCATCTCGATGGCGGTGCCCTCGAACGTGTAGCCGGCCGTGACGATCTCGACGATCTCGCTGGCCGCCGCGGCCGGTGCCTCGGCCGGCGCCGCTGCCGCGGGTTCCGTGGCCTGGGCCTGGGCCTGGGCCTGGGCTGCCGCGGCAGCCAGCTCCTCGGCCCTCTTCTGCGCCGCCTCGGCGACAGCCTGTGCCTCTGCGGCGGCCTGGGCGGCCTCCTCGGCAGCTGTCTGGGCGTCGTCGCTCGTCGTCATGGGCCAAGGCTACCGGCGTACCAGCGTTGGTCTGTCTAGACTGACCGGGTGATCTTCAGGAGGGTGAGCGACGGGCGTCCCTATCCCGACCACGGGCTCTCGCAGAGCCTGTGGGCCGAGATCTCCCCCTCCCAGGTGCGTCTCGACGACCTCACGACCACCAAGACCCAGCTCGACCTCGAGCACCTGCTCGACGACGACTCGACCTACTTCGGTGACCTCTTCGCCCATGTCGTCAGCTGGCGCGGCGAGCTCTATCTCGAGGACGGCCTGCACCGCGCCCTGCGCGCCGCGCTGCAGCAGCGCAACATGCTCCACGCCCGCGTCCACTCGATCGGCAAGCACGCATGACCCGTATCGCCACGATGACCGTCGCGGTCGTCGTCTTCGTCGTCGGCACGATCGTCGGCGTCCGCCTTCTGGTCTCGGGCACCGAGGCCGCTGAGCCCACCGCCGGCTGCCGGGCCTCGGTCGTCAAGGCCGGCACCGACCTCAACAGCAACGTCGTGCGGGTCAACGTGTTCAACGCGTCGACCCGCTCCGGTCTCGCCAACCGCGTCACGATCAACCTGCAGGCCAACGGCTTCCTCGGCGGGCAGATCGGCAACAGCACGAGCCAGGCCACGCCCGGCCGGGTCGCGATCCTGACCCCCAACCGGGACGATCCGCGGGTCAAGCTCGTCGCCGCGCAGTTCCGCGACAAGGTCACGTACGCCGAGCTCGACATCGAGGTCCCCGGTGGTGTCACCGTGGTGGTCGGCAACAACTTCTCGGGCCTCAAGAGCAAGTCCCGCACCTCGGTCAAGACCGACCGCGACATCCGCGTGTGCGTCCCCGTCGTGCCGCTGCCCTGACCGCCAGCCGCCACACCCCTCGGGGCTAGGGCGCGTCCCTGCCCCAGCCGGCCAGTCGGCCGTGGCGTCCGACCTCGCGCAGCCGGCTCTCGGTCTGCTCGCGGACCGAGCGCTCGGCGACGATCAGCAGGTCGTCGTGGATCGCGATCCGGTCGGTGCGGTGCGGGACGAAGGTCTTCTCGTCGCGCACCACGAGGGTGACCGAGGCGCCGACCGGCAGGCGCAGCTCGCCGACCTCGACGCCCGCGAGCCGCGAGCCGTGCGGCACCCTGATCTGCAGGAGGTCGGCCGAGACGCGCTCGAGCGGCGCGGCCTCGACCTCGACGTCGCGCGCCGCGTCGGACAGCACGCCGCACGCCGCGGCGAGCTGCGCCAGCGGCGCGGCCTGCAGCAGGGTGTAGATGACAACAGCGACGAACACGACGTTGAACAGGTCGCGCGACCCCGCGACCCCGGCCGACAGCGGGATCGTCGCGAGCACGATCGGCACCGCCCCGCGCAGGCCCGCCCAGCCCACGAAGAGCTGCTCGCGTGGGCTGCGGCCGAACCACACCGCACACGCCATGACGGTGAGCGGGCGCGCCACGAACGTGAGGATCGCTCCGACGACGATGCCGTGCCAGACGTGCCACCACTGCAGCTCGTCGGGACTCGCGAGCAGCCCGAGCATGACGAACAGGCCGATCTGGGCGAGCCAGCCGACCCCCTCGATGAACGAGCGCGTGGCCGTGCGGTGGGGAAGGTCGGCGCTGCCGAGCACCAGGGCCGCGACGTAGACCGCGGCGAACCCGCTGGCGTGGACCGCGGCCGCGGCGCCGTAGGCCAGCACCGTGAAGGCGATGACGACGAGCGGGTAGAGACCGGACGCCGGCAGCGCGACCCGGCGCAGGAGCCACGCACCGAACCACCCGATGCCGACACCGAACAGTGCACCGACGACGAGCTCGAACACGACGAGGCCCACGAGGTAGCCGACGCCCTTGTCGGCGACGTCGCCCGCGCTGATCGCGACGACCAGCACGACGATGGGGGCGTCGTTGAGGCCGGACTCGGCCTCGAGCGTGCCCGTGACCGACGACTTCAGGGGAACGGTCCGCAGGACCGAGAAGACGGCGGCCGCATCGGTCGGGGTGAGCACGGCGGCCAGCAGGATCGCGAGCTCCCACTCGAGCCCGAGGAACAGGTGGGCGCCCGTCGCCACCACGACGACGCTGATGGCCGAGCCCAGCGTCGCCAGCAGCAGGCCGTAGCCCAGATTGGGTCGGACGTGCTCCCACTTGGTCGTCAGACCACCCTCGGCCAGGATCAGCACGAGCCCGCCGAAGCCGAGCGCGTGGGCGAGATCGGCGTCGGCGAACTCGATGCCGAGGCCGGAGCTGCCGAGCATCAGGCCGAGACCGAGGTAGACCAGCAGCGACGGCAGGCCGATGCTGACCGAGAGGCGGACCGCGAGGACGGCGAGGATGAGCACCGCGGCCCCGACCAGCAGGTAGCGGTCGAGGTCATGCACGTCCACGAAGGTTCTCCTCCCCATGAACTCGACGGACCCTGATTCTATCGGTGTTCGAAGGGCGCCCTCACCACTCGCCGATCGCGTTGGGGTGGCGGCCGGACCGGCTGTCCGGTGGGATGGCACCGTGGACCGACGCAGCATGCTCACCCTGATGGCGGCAGCCGTGCTGGCGGCGTGCTCGTCGCCCGACAGCAGCGGCCGCACCGACGAGGAGGACGGCGTGGAGAAGATCACGTACGGCCCGGGACCGCAGCAGTTCGCCGAGCTGTCCCGTCCGACCGGCGCCTCCAAGGGCGTGGTGGTGGTGATCCACGGCGGGTTCTGGAAGGCGCAGTACGACCTCTCGCTGGGTCGGCCGCTGGCCGCGTCCCTCGTCGAGGAGGGCTGGACGGCCTACAACATCGAGTATCGCCGGGTCGGCGACGGCGGCGGCTACCCGGCGACGTTCGACGACGTCGCCGCGGCGATCGACGCGCTGGCCACGATCGACGGCGTCGACACCGCCAGGGTCATCACCCTCGGGCACTCCGCCGGCGGGCACCTGGCGGTCTGGGCCGCCGGACGGCCGCAGCTGGCCGGCTCGGACTGGGCCGATCCGGCCGTGCCGGTCACCGCCGCGATCTCGCAGGCCGGGGTGCTCGACCTCGACGCCTCGACCGCGGCCAACCTCGGCGGGGGTGCCGTGCAGCAGCTCATGGGCGGATCGGTCGACGAGCGCTACGACCTCGCCGACCCCACCCGCGTCATCCCGCTCGACGTGCCCGTGCGCTGCGTGCACGGGTCGTCCGACGACACCGTTCCCCTGAGCCAGTCGATCGACTACGTTGAGCGGGCGACGGCAGCAGGGGCGGATGCCGAACTCGCGGAGGTCGAGGGCGATCACTTCGTCGTCATCGACCCGAGCTCGACGGCCTGGGCTCGAACCTTGGAGATCCTGGAGACGCTGTGATCTACGCCCTGCTCGTCCTGGTGTTCCGCGTGGCCAACCTCGTGACCGGGCACCGGACGACGCGGGTCGGGCCGCACCGCCTGCCCGCCACCGGCGGAGCGGTCCTCGCGATCAACCACACGAGCTACGTCGACTTCACCTATCTGGGCATCAACGCCCGCTCCGTCGACCGACGCCTCATCCGGTTCATGGGCAAGACCGAGCTGCGGCGCAACCTGCTCGTCCGTTGGCTGATGTGGGGCTGCAAGGTCATCCCGGTCGACCGGTCGGCGGGCCACGACGCCTACCTGGCTGCGGTCGAGGAGCTGCGGGCCGGTGAGGTCGTCGGCATCTATCCCGAGGCGACGATCAGCCTCAGCCTCGAGATCAAGGAGCTCAAGACGGGGGCGGCCCGCATGGCGCTCGAGGCCGGCGTCCCGATCATCCCGAGCATCGTGTGGGGGTCGCAGCGCATCTGGCCCAAGGGCGGCGAGAAGCACCTCGGGCGGACCAAGACCCCGGTCATGGTCTCGATCGGGGAGCCCATCGCGCCGACCGGCACGGCCGAGGAGCTCACCGCCGTGCTGCGCGCCGCGATGACCGCCCTGCTCCACGAGGTGCAGGACGCGTACGGACCGCACCCGCCGGGCGAGCCCTGGGTGCCCGCGCGCCTCGGCGGATCAGCCCCCGCCTAGGCTCGTCGTGACGGGGGTCACAGCGGGCTCCCGGGGAGGAGCACGATGTCCGCGACCCTCAGCCAGGCGGCCGGCCCGACCGACGCGCGCCTGCTCACCGACACGATCGGCGACAACCTCGTCGCGACGGTCCGCGCCCACGGCGCCCGCGAGGCGCTCGTCGACTCCGCGAGCGGGCGGCGGTGGACGTACGACGAGCTGCTGGCCGAGGTCGACACCGTCGCGCTCGGGCTGCTCGACCTCGGCGTCGAGAAGGGCGACCGCGTCGGCATCTGGGCACCGAACTGCCCCGAGTGGGTGTTCGTGCAGTACGCGACTGCCCGCATCGGCGCGATCCTGGTCAACGTCAACCCGGCCTATCGGGCCCACGAGCTGTCGTTCGTCGTCGGGCAGTCGGCCATGCGGACGATCGTGGCGGTGCCCGCGTTCAAGGGCTCCAGCTATGCCGACATGATCGACGAGGCCCGGGCCGAGCACCCGGGGCTGGTCGACGTCGTGCTGATCGGCGAGTCGTCGTGGGACGAGCTGCGCGACCGTGGTGCACGCGGCGACCGTGACCGGCTCGCGACGATCGGCGCCGACCTGGTGGCATCGGACGCCATCAACATCCAGTACACGTCCGGCACGACGGGGTTCCCCAAGGGGGCGACGCTGTCGCACACCAACATCCTCAACAACGGCTGGTTCGTCGGCGAGCTGATCGACTACACCGAGCACGACCGGGTCTGCATCCCCGTGCCGTTCTACCACTGCTTCGGCATGGTCATGGGCAACCTCGCCTGCACCACGCACGGGGCGACGATGGTCATCCCGGCGCCCGGGTTCGACCCGGCCGCGACCCTGCGATCGGTCGCCGCCGAGCGCTGCACCTCGTTGTACGGCGTGCCGACCATGTTCATCGCGATGCTGGCCGACCCCCTCGTCGACGAGCTCGACCTGACCTCGCTGCGCACCGGCATCATGGCCGGCTCGCCGTGCCCGGTCGAGACCATGAAGCAGGTCATCGAGCGGCTCGGGATGGCCGAGGTGTCGATCTGCTACGGCATGACCGAGACGTCGCCGGTGTCGATGCAGACCCGTACCGACGACTCGATCGAGCGCCGGGTGTCGACGGTCGGCCGCGTGGGGCCCCACCTCGAGGTCATGATCGTCGACCCGCTGACCGGGGCGCCCCTGCCCCACGGCGAGGCGGGCGAGCTGTGCACGCGGGGCTACTCGGTGATGCTCGGCTACTGGGAGCAGCCCGACAAGACCGCCGAGGCTATCGACGCCGACGGTTGGATGCACACCGGCGACCTCGGCGTGATGGACGCGGACGGCTACGTCAACATCACCGGCCGCATCAAGGACATGGTGATCCGCGGAGGCGAGAACATCTATCCGCGCGAGATCGAGGAGTTCCTGCTGACCCACCCCGACGTGCTCGACGCCCAGGTCATCGGGGTGACCGACCAGAAGTACGGCGAGGAGCTCATGGCGTGGATCCGGATGAAGCCCGGCACGGCCGACCTCGACGTGGCGACCGTGAGGGAGTTCTGCACCGGGCAGCTCGCGCACTACAAGATCCCCCGCTACGTCCACCTCGTCGACGAGTTCCCGATGACCGTCACCGGCAAGGTGCGCAAGGTGCAGATGCGGGCCGAGGCGGAGCAGCTGCTCGGCTGAGGCCGCTCGGGATCGGACGCACGAACGGGCGCCCCGACCAGCGTGTGGTCGATGCGCCCGCGATCGTGGGGAACACTCAGTGCTTGAAGGCGTCCTTGACCTTCTCGCCGGCGTCCTTGAGGTCTGCCTTGGACTGGTCGCCCTTGCCCTCGGCCTCGAGCGACTTGTCGTCGGTCGCCTTGCCGGTGGCCTCCTTGACCTTGCCCTTGGCGTCCTCGGCTGCGTTGCTGATCTTGTCTCCGAGTCCCATGGGGGGCTCCTTTCGTCGACTGACGACGGTGTACCCGGCCGGCAGCGGGCCAATCATGAAAAGACCTGAGAATCAGGGAGTCGCCTCGTGGTGCCGGCGGCCGTGGGTGCGCCGGTCCTCCTTCATCTCCGCCTCGAACAGGTGCCGCCTGCCGTCGGCGAGCTCGTCCCGCGCCCGCTGCTCGTGCTCGCGGAACGCCGCGTAGTAGCCGTCGTCGTACTCCTCGACGACCTGGAACGACCACCGACCCTCGACGATGTTGCGGCCGACGAGCTCGGTCGTGATCCGGTCGGCGACGTCGTCGTGGCCGGCCTCCTTCAGCAGGTCGACGGCGTCGCCGAGCATCAGGTCGGCCTCGCCGCACCGACGGTGGAAGGCGTAGAGGTGCCCCCGGGCCTCCTCCACGACCTCGAGGGCCTCGCTCAGCTTGCCGAGCGCCTCCACGGTCTGGTCGTCGAGCCCCTCGGGGCGTTGGTGGGCCGGGTCAGGTCGATCGCTCATGCTGGCACGCTACGTCCGGAGGCACCTCGCGGCATCTCAGCCGTGACGCCGTGCGGCCTTGACCGCGTACATCCGTTGGTCGGCTCGCTCCAGCATCGTGAAGACCGAGTCCCCGGGCTTCGCCTGCGCCACACCGGCCGACCACGAGCCCGGCGAGCCTGCCGCCAGGCGGTCGGCGATCGCCTCGGCCTGCTCCTTGGTCGTCGACGGCAGCACGATGAGGAACTCGTCGCCGCCCGTCCGCCCGAGCGCGTCGCGGCGCCTCATCTGGCGAGCCCAGTGATCGGTGACCGACTCGAGCAGCTCGTCGCCCGCGCGGTGACCGTGCGTGTTGTTGACCGCCCGCAGGCCGTCGAGGTCGACCGCGATGACCGAGATCGACTGCGACCGCCGCGCGGACCTGACGATCTCGCGGTCGAGCACCTCGGTGATGCCGCGCCGGTTCAGCGCACCCGTCAGCGGATCGGTGCGCAGCAGGTGCTCCATCCGCTCCTTGATGCGGCCGAAGATCTCCGCGGCGATCACGGTCTGGATCGCCACCGCCGCTGCCATCGGGAGCAGCACGCTCTCGCGCTGGTGCACGATCGCGACATACCACCAGGTCGTCCCCCCGTAGAGCACCACACGGGCACCGGCAGGGTGCAGGAACCAGACGGAGTAGACGCCGACGATCGGCAGGACCATGCCGTTGGCGAACGCTCCGAGGGTCAGGTGGGTGGTCCACGTCAGGCTGCCGATGACGACGACCTGGGCGACCGTCATCGCCAGCGCCTCGGTCTGGGTGAACCGGACCCCGCGCAGCAGCGTCCACACGAAGAACACGACCGCGACCACGGCGAGCGAGCTGATGACCCAACGCGGATTCTTGCCCGGCTGCCAGGTCAGCGCCCCGGCGACGAGCAGCACGGCGGCGACGCCGTACATCGACGCCGTGGCGGCCGTCAGCGCCGGCAACGCGCGCAGCGACGCCAGCGGTCCGTCTCCCTCGGTACGCATGTCCCACTCCCTCGGCGACGAGTCTAGGAACCGCCCACCTCCGCCGTGCCCGGTCGGCCAAGAATGGCCCGACCGGACCACCCGGATCAGGACCTAGGTCCCCCTCGGGCGACCGCAGCCAGGCGCACGACCGCCTCGGTGAGGATCTCGGGCGTCGTCGCGTAGTTGAGCCGCACGTGACCCGCCCCTCCCGTCCCGAACGGCAAGCCAGAGTTGAGGGCGACCCGACCTCGCTCGAGGAAGGCAACGGCGGGGTCGTCGCCCAGGCCGAGCTCACGGCAGTCGAGCCAGGCCAGATAGGTGCCAGCACCACCGCCCCAGCGCACCGTCGGGAGGTGCTCGGCCAGCAGGGCCGAGAGCAGGTGGCGGTTGTCGGCGAGGTCGGCCTGCAGCGCGTCGAGCCATGCCGCGCCCTCGCGCAGGGCGACGGTGTGGGCCAGGACTCCGAGGTGGCTGGGGCCGTGCGCGACCACCTCGGGCAGCCGGGCGAGGTCGTCGGCCGACCGCCGACCCGCAACCATCAGCGCCGCCTTGGCGCCGGCCAGGTTCCAGGCCTTGGAGGCGGACGTCACGGCGATCGCGTCGTCCGCGCCGTCGACGCTGAGATAGGGCACGAAGCCGTCGGCGACCAGCGGCCCGTGAATCTCGTCGACGACGACGCGCACGCCGTACGTCTGCGCGAGGGCCGCGACCCGTCCGAGCTCGTCGCGGGTGTGCACGACCGCGGTCGGGTTGTGCGGGTTGCACAGCAGGTAGGTGACGGGTCTCCCGCCGGCGCCCGCATGGATGATCGCGGCCTCGAGCCCGTCGAGGTCGAGACGTCCGTCGTCACCCAGGGGCGCCTCGACGACCTCCCGCCCGGCGTGCTCGGTGAAGCCGAAGAACGGCGCATAGACCGGTGGGTTGAGCACGACCGGATCGCCCGGGCTCGAGACGAGCCTGATCGCCTCGACGAGCCCGGTCATGACGTCCGCCGCGTACGCCGTGCGAGTCGAGTCGACCCCCTCCCAGCCCCAGCGCTCGGCGGCGAAGTCGGCGAACGCCTCGGCGTACGCGTTGCCGTGCGGATAGCCCGTGTCGCTGTCGGCGACCGCCGACGTCAGCGCGGCGGCGACCGGCTCAGCGATGCGGACATCCATCTCGGCGACCCACAGCGGCAGCACGTCGGCGGGGTGCTCGCGCCACTTGATGCTGGTGCGGCGGCGCAGAATTTCTTCGTTCAGGTCGCGCAGCGGATGCGAGCGGTTCATGATGCCATCATCGGTCGAAAACGTGACCCACGTCCTGTTGCGTCACCAAGGGCCGACATGTAACTCTGAGTTACATACAGAGTGAACATCTGTTCACTGAACAGGAGGCGCCATGACCGCACCGCTCATCGAGCGCTCGACGGCCCTGCGCCGGCTGCGTCAGCTCGGCAAGGCGATGACCACTCCGCTGTCGCCCGACGACTACCTCGCGCTCATCAACCCCCTCTGGTCGCAGCGCGAGCTGCGCGGCCGGATCGAGCGGGTCGTGCCCGAGACCGAGAACGCCGCGACCCTCGTCATCCGCCCCGGCTGGGGCTGGTCGTTCGACCACGCGCCGGGCCAGTACATCGGCATCGGCGTCGAGCTCGACGGCCGCTTCCACTGGCGCTCGTACTCCCTCTCGTCCGTGCCCCTCGTCGAGGGACGCACGGTCAGCATCACCGTCAAGGCGATGCCCGAGGGCTTCATGTCCGACCACCTCGTCAACGGCCTCGAGCCCGGCACGATCGTGCGCCTCGCGGCGCCGCAGGGTGACTTCGTCGTGCCCGACCCGCCCCCGGCCAAGATGCTGATGCTCGTCGGCGGCAGCGGCATCACGCCCGTCATGTCGATCCTGCGCACCCTCGACCGCCGCGGGTCGATCCCCGACACGGTCCTCGCCTACTCCGCGCGCACCGAGGACGACATGATGTTCGTCCACGAGCTGCGGGTGCTGGCGCTGCGCTACGAGAGCTTCACGTTCTACGAGCGGTTCACCGACGCCGACGGCATGCTCACCCCCGACCAGCTCGACACCGCCGTGCCCGACTGGCGCGACCGCGAGACCTGGGCGTGCGGGCCCGCGCCGATGCTCGACGCGTTCAGCACCCTCTACGAGACCTACGGGCTGCTCGACCGGCTGCACGTCGAGCGCTTCACCCTGGCCCGCGCCGACAGCAACGCCGCCGGCGGCACCGTGACGTTCGGCGTCGGCGGTCCGACCGTCGACGTCGACGGAGCGACCACGCTGCTCGAGGCGGGAGAGAAGGCCGGCGTCAACATGCTCTTCGGCTGCCGCATGGGCATCTGCCACACCTGCGACGTGCCCCTCGCGTCCGGAACCGTCCGCGACCTGCGCAGCGGCGTCGAGCACGGCGAGCCCAACGAGTACATCCAGACCTGCGTCTCCGTCGCCGCCGGCGACTGCACCCTTGCCCTCTGAACCAGCTCCCACCACCACCGAAAGGACGAACCATGGCATTCGCCGACGTCCGTGAGTACACCCACCTGACCGATGCCGAGGTCGACGCCATCGGCGCCGAGCTCGACCAGATCCGCGCTGAGATCGAGGAGTCACGCGGCCAGGCCGACCGCGACTACATCCTGCGCATCATCACGCTGCAGCGTCGCCTCGCCGCCGCGGGCCGCATCACGCTGTTCGCGAGCTTCTTCCCGCCGGCGTGGCTGCTCGGCACCGCCCTGCTCGGCTCGGCCAAGATCCTGGAGAACATGGAGCTCGGCCACAACGCGATGCACGGCCAGTGGGACTGGATGAACGACCCCGAGATCCACTCGTCCAACTGGGAGTGGGACACCACGCAGCCGGCCGAGCAGTGGAAGCACTCGCACAACTACATCCACCACCAGTTCACCAACGTGCTCGGCCACGACAACGACATCGGCTACGGCATCCTGCGCATGTCGCGCGACCAGAAGTGGCACCCGGTCAACCTCGGCCAGCCGATCTACAACGCGCTGCTCGCGCTGTTCTTCGAGTGGGGCGTCGCCCTGCACGATCTCGACATCGAGGCCATCCGCAAGGGCGAGAAGGACATCCCGCTGCTCAAGAAGCAGCTCAAGCAGATCGGCAACAAGGTCGGCAAGCAGTCGCTCAAGGACTACGTCATGTACCCCCTGCTGACGGGCCCGTTCTTCCTGCAGACCCTGACCGCGAACTTCACGGCCAACATCATCCGCAACGTGTGGACGCACGGCATCATCTTCTGCGGGCACTTCCCCGACGGCGCCGTGCACTTCACCGAGGAGGAGCTCGAGGACGAGACCCGCGCCGAGTGGTACCTGCGCCAGATGCTCGGATCGGCCAACTTCAACGGCAACAAGCTGCTGCACGTCATGAGCGGCCAGCTCGGCTACCAGATCGAGCACCATCTGTTCCCCGACCTGCCCAGCAACCGCTACGCGGCCATCTCGGTCAAGGTCAAGGACATCTGCAAGCGCTACGACATCCCCTACACGACCGGACCGCTCTACAAGCAGTACGGCCAGACCCTGCGCACGATCCTCAAGCTGTCGCTGCCCAACCGCCGCACGACCGACAACCCCGCACCGGTGTCGCCCCGCAAGGAGCGCCGCCTGCGCGACGACGAGCGTCCGACCCGCCGCTCGGAGCTCGGCAAGTGGTCGGGCACGGCCTCGGCATGACGGCGGGGCTCGCCGGGCGGCCAAAGCTCGGCGGGCTCCCCGTGCCGTTCGCCTGCGAGGACGACGGCGGGGCGCTTGACCACGCGCACGTGGTCAAGCGCCGCGCCATCCGGTGCGCGCTGAGTCGCATCTGCGGCATCTGCGGCTCGCCCCTCACCCGTCCGATCGCGTTCATCGGGTCGGAGACCGAGGGGCTCGACCGGATGTTCGCGTTCCCGCCCACACACCTGGAGTGCGCTCACGAGGCGCTCGACCTGTTCGTGCCGATCGGTGGCAGCCACCTCGGCCATGCCGAGCCGCCGCTGCGGTGGACCCTGATCACGACCGGCGGGTTCGACCTCGTCCGGCCGACCCGCCGGGGCGACCCGGTCGCGTTCCATCCCAACTCGGTCGTCGAGGCCGAGCTGATCGACTGAGCGGCCCGCTCGCGGGTCAGACGGCGTTGGTCAGGGCCTCGAGCTCGTCGTCGGTCAGCTCGATGTCGGCGGCGCCGATGTTGTCCTCGAGGTGGGCGACGCTCGACGTGCCGGGGATCGGCAGCATGACGGGCGAGCGCTTCAGCAGCCAGGCGAGCGCCAGCTGCGACGGGGTCGCGTCGTGCTGCTTCGCCAGCTCCGCCAGCGGTCCACCATCCTTGACCAGGCCGCCGGTCGCCAACGGGAACCACGGGATGAACCCGATGCCCTCAGCTGTCGCGTGGTCCAGCAGCGCCTCGGCGGAGCGGTCGCCGAGGTTGAACAGGTTCTGCACCGACACGATCTCGGCGGTCTTCTGCGCCTCCTTGAGCTGGTCGACCGTGACCTCGCTGAGGCCGATGTGGCGCACCTTGCCCTGCTCCTGCAGCTCCTTGAACGCGCCCACCTGGTCGGCCACCGGCACCTCGGCGTCGATGCGGTGCAGCTGGATCAGGTCGATGCGGTCGACGCCGAGCTTGCGCAGCGAGAGCTCGACCTGCTGCTTGAGGTAGGCCGGACGTCCGACGGGGATCCACTCCCCCGGACCGGTCCGCGTCAGACCGGCCTTGGTCGCGATGACGACGTCGTCGGCGTAGGGGTGCAGCGCCTCGCGGATGATCTGCTCCGAGACGTCGGGACCGTAGGAGTCGGCGGTGTCGAAGAACGTCACGCCGAGCTCGACGGCCCGTCGCAGGACCCGGACGGCCTCGGCCCGGTCGGCCGGCTCCCCCCACACACCGTCGCCGGTGATCTGCATCGCGCCGTACCCGAGGCGGGTCACCGGCAGGTCGCCGCCGAGCTGGAACGTTCCTGACGCATGGGCGTTGAGTGTCGAAGTCATGTCTGGGTCAATGGCGCCGCCGGGGCGGATTATTCCGAGACGGTGCCGTTGCGCGGGCGTGCCAGAGTGGAGACATGCTGATCGATCTCTCCGGCCGCACCGCACTCGTCACGGGCTCCACCCAGGGCATCGGGCTCGCGATCGCCTCAGCGCTGGCGGGCGCCGGCGCACGCGTCGGCGTCAACGGGCGCGGCGACGAGAAGGTCGCCGCCGCGATCGAGACGATCCGCGCGACGTGGCCCGAGGCCGACCTCGTCCCGGTCGCCGCCGACGTCACGACACCCGCCGGCGTCGAGACCGCCCGGGCTGCGCTCCCCGAGGTCGACATCCTCACCAACAATCTCGGCATCTTCGAGGCCAAGGCGGCCCTCGAGATCACCGACGACGACTGGCAGCGCTACTTCGACGTCAACGTGCTCAGCGCGATCCGCCTGATCCGCACCTACCTGCCGGGCATGATGGGGCGCGGCTGGGGCCGCATCCAGAACATCGCGAGCGACTCGGCGATCGTCATCCCGACCGAGATGATCCACTACGGCACCTCCAAGACGGCGCTGCTCTCGGTCTCCCGCGGCTTCGCCAAGGAGGCGGCCGGCACCGGCGTGACGGTCAACTCCGTCATCGCCGGGCCCACCCACACCGGCGGGGTCGAGGACTTCGTCTACTCACTCGTCGACCGCGACCTGCCGTGGGACGAGGCACAGGCCGAGTTCATGCGCGTCCACCGCCCGCAGTCGCTGCTGCAGCGCCTCATCGAGCCCGAGGAGATCGCCCACCTGGTGGCCTACCTGAGCTCACCGCTGGCCTCGGCCACCACCGGCGCAGCAGTCCGGGTCGACGGTGGCTACGTCGACGCGATCGTGCCGTAGCCCCCTCACGACCACGTGCGGACGTAGTCGACCTGGGTGTCAGCGGGCAGCGGCGTCGTCGAGGTCGGGCTGTTGCCGCCCACACCGAGACCCTGCGTCAACGCCATGAAGAACGGCTGGTCGAACGGCCCGGACACGGTCAGCGGCGACATCGCGTTGATCGTGTGGTCCAGGCAGGTCTGCCCGTCGAACATGACCTTGAGCCGGTTCGTCGTCCACTCCAGGACGTAGGTGTGGAACGCCGAGACGTCGGCGACCATGCAGTAGTTGTTGGTGACGGTCGTGTCACCCGGCTGCGAGCTGTAGTGCAGGTAGGGGATCACCCGGCCCGGATAGGTCGTGTACATCTCGGCGATGTCGATCTCGCCGGAGGCCGGCCACGTGCCGTACTTCGTGGGGTTGACCGGCCACATCCACAGGGCGCTGTGCAGGCCGGCGACCTTGGCTGCGGGGAACTTCGCCCGGATCTCGAAACGTCCGTACGTCTGCGAGTACTTTCCGTAGCCGGACACCTGGCCGCTCGTGAAGCTGCTCGTCCTCGAGCCACACGTGACCGGCGTCGACACCTTCCTGGTCGACAGCACCAGGACGCCGTTCGCGACGGCGACGTTGTTGGCGCTGAAGCACTCCTGGCCGCCGGGGACGGTGCCTTGGTGCACGACCCACTTGGACGTGTTGAGGCTCGTGCCGTCGAACTCGTCGGCGAACCTGCACGTCCACGCCGCACCGGAGGCCTTGTAGAAGACCTGGGAGCCGCAGGTGGGCGCCGGCGGCTTCGTGGCCGGCTTCCTCGGGCTCTTGCCGGCCATGGCCGGACTGGTGGCTGACACGAGCAGCATGACGGCGGCGGCTGACAGGGCCAGCAGTCTCGAGATCTTGGACATGTGGGGTCTCCCTGTGATGATGATTCGCATCATCGGAGGGGGCGCCCCACGACCACATCGCCCAGACCACGTCGGCGATCTCCCTGTGCCGCCAACTCACGGTCCAGCCGCCGAACACCTCACCGTGGTGAGGCTCTCCCATCCGACGGGCAAACCGTGGTCCGGTGCTCTGCCAGCTCCCTCTGACTCGGTCAACGTAGACCCGGAACAAGCTGTCCCGTACGGAAAGATCAAGAAAAAATAATCGGGTCGGGCCCCAGCCATCAGCCCAGCGTGCGGGCCAGCAGGTCCTCGAGCTCGGCGAAGTGGCGCTCGGTCGCGGACTCGTCGAACACCGAGGTGTCCGACATCGTGAAGCCGTGCGGCGCACCCGGATAGATCGCCGAGGTGTACGCCACGCCGGCCGCGGCCATCGCCGCCTCGAACGCGGCGACAGCCTCGGGCGGGTTGGACCCGTCGTGGTCGGCATGGCCCGCCAGCACCTCGCCACTGGCGCGGGCGACCAGCCGGTGGGGGCTGTCGTCGGCGTCGACGACCAGCCCCGCGGCGTGGAACGCCCCGGCCGCCGCGATGACGTCCGGCCGCAGACCGGCGGCACGCACGGCCATCCGCCCGCCGATGCAGTAGCCCGTGAAGCCGATGCGGGTGCCGGCGACCCCGGGCAGCCCGAGGAGGGCGTCGACATAGGCGTCGAGGTCGGGATCGGACCGGTCGGGCCGGCTGACGTACGCCTCGGCGGTCCCGTCGGCCGCGGTGATCTCGATCGTCTCGCCCGTCATCGTTCCTCCATCACTTCGGCCTGCGCGGATCGTTGAGCAGGTGTAGCCCCGGTCACACCCGCTCGAATGCAAGGACATCCATGACGATCCGCCGCCTCACCGTTGCCGCGACCAGCCTGCTGCTGGCGCTCGGGATCGTCGCCGCCAGTCCAGCACAGGCGGCCAAGAAGCCGCTGCCCGTCCCCTACACGTTCCTGACCTCCGCGGTCCTCGCCGGCCTCGGCGTCGACGCCGACCCGCCGGGCGCCAACGACTGGTCGTGCAAGCCCTCGGCGCGGCACCCCCGGCCGGTCGTGCTGGTGCACGGGCTGACCGGCAACAAGGCGACCAACTGGCAGACGTTCGCCCCGCTGCTCAAGAACGAGGGCTACTGCGTCTTCGCCCTGACCTACGGCCAGGCGACCCAGGTGCCGACCCCGTTCAACCAGGTCTTCGGTGGGCTGCAGGCGATGGAGAAGAGCGCGGCACAGCTCAAGACGTTCGTGGCGCGGGTCCGCAGCGCCACCGGATCCTCGAAGGTCGACATCCTCGGCCACAGCGAGGGCACCGTCGTGCCCAACTACTACGCGAAGTTCCTCGGCGGAGCCAAGAACATCCATGCCTACGTCTCGATCGCGCCGCTGTGGCACGGCACCAACCCCGCCGGTCTCGACACGCTCGTCACCCTCGGCACCCCGTTCGGCGTGAGCCCCGCGGTCGTGCGGCTGCTCGATCCGTACTTCGCGTCCGGGCCGCAGCTGCTGAAGGGCTCGGCCTTCTTCGCCAAGCTGCGCTCTGGCGGCACCCCGGTCGTCAAGGGCATCCGCTACACCAACATCGTGACCCGCTACGACGAGCTGGTCGTCCCCTACACGAGCGGCATCCAGAAGGGCATGACCAACCTCGTCGTGCAGGACTTCTGCTCGCTCGACCTCTCCGAGCACTTCCAGATCGTCGCCGATCCCGTGGCGGCCGCGCTGGTGCTCAACGCCCTCGACCCGGCCCACCCCCGGCCGGTCCCGTGCAGGCTCGTGCTCCCGTTCGTCGGCACGCTCTGACGTCGGCCGGTCCCGACGGTGCATGATCGGGGCATGGACTCCGTACGGCTGGGCGACAGCGACCTCGAGGTCTCCTCGATCATCCTCGGCTGCATGAGCTACGGCGACCCCGCGCGCGGGCCGCACCCGTGGTCGCTGCCCGAGGACGAGAGCCGGCCGTTCATCCGTCAGGCCCTCGAGGCGGGCATCACGACGTTCGACACCGCCAACATGTACTCCGGCGGCAGCAGCGAGGAGATCGTCGGCCGGGCCCTCGCCGACCTCGCCCGGCGCGAGGACGTCATCATCGCGACCAAGGTCTACTTCCCCGTCGAGGGCGAGCCCGACTCCGGCGGCCTGTCGGCCGACAACATCGCCCGCCAGATCGATGCGAGCCTGCGCCGCCTCGGCACCGACTACGTCGATCTCTACCAGATCCACCGGTGGGACCCCGAGGTCCCGATCGAGGAGACGATGGAGGCGCTCGACGCCGTCGTCCGGTCCGGGAAGGCCCGGTTCATCGGGGCCTCGTCGATGTATGCCTGGCAGCTCGCGCAGGCGCAGCACGCCGCCGACCTCAACGGGTGGACGCCGTTCGTCTCGATGCAGGACCAGTACAACCTGGTCCAGCGCGAGGAGGAGCGGGAGATGCACCCGTTCTGCCTCGACGAGGGCATCGGCGTCATCCCGTGGAGCCCGCTGGCCCGGGGCCGGCTGACCCGCGACTGGGACGACCTGAGCACGAGCCGCAGCGAGACCGACCAGGTCACGAAGTCGTACTACGGCCAGGCCGACGCCTCCGACCGGGCGATCGCCGCTGCTGTCGGCGCGATCGCCGAGACGCGCGAGGTCTCCCGCGCCCAGGTCGCCCTGGCCTGGGTGCGCCAGCAGGAGGCGGTCACCGCGCCGATCGTCGGCGCGACCAAGCCGCTGCACCTCGACGACGCCGTCGCGTCGCTCGACCTCGTCCTGACCGACGACGAGATCGCCGCGCTCACCGATCCGTACGTCCCGCGGCTCCCGGAGTTCTGACCCTCGAAACTGTCCGCCTCGGCAGCAAGAATGGGGTCATTCCCGTCGGGCATCGGGCCCGGCGACCGATGGACCGAGGCGGCGCGGGCCGAGCTGGTGGCGGCAGGCGTCGACGCGACCCCGATAGACGTGCAGGCGTGGGGCATCTTCACGACGTTCGCCGACCCCGACGGCAACCGCTGCACCGTCCAGGAGCTCCCGGCCCGCTGACCTCGCTCAGGGCGCGTCCACCCGGGTCAGCAGGAAGACGCGCACCGCCGGCAACCGGGCGACCGGGGTGCGGTCGAAGTCCGACTCGAGGATCGCGCGGGCCCGCGGCGAGATCCGGGACAGCACGTCCTGACCGGGGCGTGAGGCCGACACGACCCAGATGCGGTCGACGTCGGCGAGGCAGGCCGCACTGTCACGACACTCCTCGGTGCGGAAGCGTCCCTGCGACTCCGGCGACCTCCCGGCCAGCACGTCGTCAAGCGGCCCGAGGTCGCCGTGCTGCTGCAGGTAGAGGAACGGCCTCCGTCCGATCCGCGAGGCACCGGCGAACACGACCCCGTCCCCGGGCAGTGCCCGCTCGTCGATCACCGCGGCTGCCGCGCGGAACGCGGGCTCGCTCGGCAACGGATCGCTGCGAGCCAGGCGCTGGCCGTTCAGCCCGACGGCAGCGAGGGCGGCCACGAGCAGCGTCGCGATCCCGTACCGGATCTCGCGCCGCCGCGCCCGGGCGGCACCGGCCAGCGATGCCACGAGCAGCACCCAGGCCGGCACGGTGAACAGCATGTAGCGGGCCAGGAAGACGTGGAGCAGGTCGAACGTGACGTAGCAGAAGACCGGCGGGACGACCGCCCACAGCAGCAGCGCGACGGTCTCCCGGCCGGCCCGCCGCCAGCGCACGAGTGCCGCCAGGAGCCCGAGGGCGATGACCCCGACCGCGACGTCGGAGCCGCCGAACAGGATCCGCGGCAGCCGGCGGACCGCCACCGCGTCCGCTGTGATCCACTGGATCACGTCGTCCTGCTGCGACCCGACATACGCCAGCGGCAGGACGCAGACGACCCCGACGGCGGCGGCCGGCACCCACCCGCGGAGCCGACCGTCCCGCAGGGCGATCCAGCCGTGGGCCAGCAGCACCGTGAGCGTGACGACGTGCATCAGGCCGGCGGCAGCGACGCACGCGGCGTAGAGCGCCCATCCCCTTCGCGTCGGTCGCTCGCACACCCGCAGCAGCAGCCACGTCGCGAGCACCACCCCGAGCAGTGCGAGGGCGTACGGCCGGGCCTCCTGGGCAAACCGCGACGTCGACGGCACGAGCGCGAAGAGCACGCCGGCCAGCAGCCCCGCGCCGTCGCCAACGAGTCGACGACCGATCAGCGCGATGATCGCGGCCGCGACCGTCATCGCGATGATCGACGGCGCACGCATCGCGCCCGGGCTGTCGCCGAACACGTCGACCCAGCCGCGCATGAACAGGTAGTAGGGCGCGATGACCGCGTCGACGTTGCCGATCAGCCGGCGGAAGTCCTCGAAGGAGATCGTGCTGGCGTGCCACGTCGCGAGCTCGTCGCTCCACGGCAGCCGGCGACCGGCATGGACCGAGGTGATCAGCAGCGTCAGGACCGCCGGGGGCAGCGCGATGCGCCACGCGCCGGCTCTGTTCACGGCACGAGTGTCCCACCCTCGGATAGCAGAGAAAATCAATTTCAGGAGTTCGGGCGCACAGTCATCCTGTCTCCGTGCATCCTGATTCGCGGCCCGTGGCACCGCAGCAGTCAGCGCGTCGACGGGGGCAGGGTCAGGATCTCGGCCCCGTCGTCGGTGATCGCGATCGTGTGCTCGCTGTGCGCCGTCCGGCACCCGGTCACGCTGCGCAGCGTCCACCCGTCCGCGTCGGTGACGAGCTCGTCGGTGTCGGCCATGACCCATGGCTCCAGCGCGAGCAGCAGGCCCGGACGCAGCATGTAGCCGCGGCCGGGCCGGCCCGTGTTGGAGATCTGCGGATCCTGGTGCATCGTCGACCCGATGCCGTGGCCGCCGAACTCGGTGTTGATCGGGTAGCCGGCCTCGCCGAGCACCGAGCCGATCGCGTGGGAGATGTCGCCGATGCGCGCGCCCGGACGTGCCATCGCGATGCCGGCCGCGAGGGCCCGTTCGGTCGCCTCGATCATCGCGATGCTCTCGGCCGGTCGTGACTCGCCGACGACGAAGCTGATGGCGGAGTCGGCTGCGACACCGTCCAGCAGCACCGCGAGGTCGAGCGTGAGCAGGTCGCCGTCGGCCAGCACCCGGTCGTGCGGCAGCCCGTGGAGCACGGCGTCGTTGACGGCGGTGCAGATGTAGTGGCCGAAGGGCCCACGACCGAACGACGGGGCGTAGTCGACGTAGCAGGACTGCGCACCCGCCTCGAGGATCATCTGCTGGGCCCACCGGTCGATGTCGAGCAGATTCGTGCCGACCGTGGCGCGGGTCCGCAGCGCCTGCAGGATCTCACCGACCAGCGCGCCGGTCCGCCGCGCGCGGTCCAGCTGGTCGGTGGTCAGGATCTCGATCATGGGCTCCCCCTCAGCGTTCCAATAACTATCCCGGTCATGTTATCCCGGTATTAGTATGGGCATCATGGTCAGGTTGCCCCTCACTCCCGCCGAGGTCGAGCGCGGACAGCGCCTCGGCGCCCTCCTGCGTCGCGCACGGGGAGAACGCTCGATGCTCCAGACGGCGCTCGACGCCCGCGTCTCTCCCGAGACCCTCCGCAAGATCGAGTCGGGACGGGTGGCGACACCTTCCTTCCCGACCATCGCCGCCATCGCTGACGTCGTCGGGCTGTCCCTCGACACCGTCTGGGCCGAGATCAACCAGCCCGACCCACTGGCAGCCGGACCTCGACGCTGAGCCCTGCGCTCCCGGCGATCTTGGCAGCCGTCCATAGGCTGACGCGGTGCTGAAGATCGACCTGCGAATCGCTGTCCTGCTCACCCTCCTCGGCGCCGTCGTCGCCCTCACCGGCGTCGCGTTCCTGATGCTCGCCCAGTTCCAGACCGCGGGAGTGCTGATCGCACTGGGGCTGGCCGCGAGCGCGGTCGGCTATCGCGCCAGCACGACCTGACGACTGGTCAACCCTTCGGGCTGACGCGCATCATGACGATGCCTGACGCGGACCTTCCACTCGAGTCGAAGACGCGGTAACGGAACCAGTCGAGCGTGCGGGAGCCTGCCACCTGCGGGGCCCGGTAGACGACGGAGTTGCCGGAGCGGGTGAGTCGCGCGCCGAGGTGGCTGCGGGCGTCGACCGTCCGGAGTCGGATGGTGTCGCCGTTGGCGTCGACGTCGTTCGCGGTCGGCCAGAGGGTCGTCGTGGACCCGCTGCGGAGGTAGTCCTTCAGGTCGAGGGTGGCGTAGGGCGGCAACGGGATCGCACTCGTCCCGACGCGTGGGAAGCGTGCGGGATCGGTCTTCAGCCGCTCGTCGCGTGTCGCGAGGATCGCGGCCAGCTCGGTGCCGTCGAACCGGGCGTAGTCGTTGCCCGACATGATCGTCTGCCCCTCGGGACCGTTCGTGTGGTTGTCGCCGGGTCCCCACGTGTGGCCGAGCTCGTGCCGGATGATGGCGATCGAGTTGCCGCTCCCGTTGAGGCTCACCGCGTAGTTGCCGCCGACGGTGCCGACGTACGCCACACCGCCTCCGCCGCCGTCCGTGTGCAGGTAGGCGACCGTGTCGACGATGTCCTGGTCCAGTCGCGACCTCCACTGGGCACGCACGTCGCCGAGCTCGGCGACCCTTCCCGCATACGGGCTCGCTGCCTGGGCCGAACGCAGGATCACGCGCCCGATCGCCGGGCGTAGTCGCGCGTTGCTCTCGTACGTCGCCAGCATCTCGACGGTGGTGAGCTCGACGGCGTCCATCGCCCTCGCCACCGATCCACCCAGCTTGCTGCTGATGTAGGAGTAGTCCAGGTCGTAGCCGACGTCCCACCGGCGGGTGAACCCCTCGATCTGCGCCTTCTTCGCCGTCACGTTGCGCGCGGCCTTGTCGCCCGTGGCGGAAGGCCAGTGATAGGTCGCCTGGCCGGTCCCGCGCGTGCCAGTGACCTTCGATCCGCTGAAGAACGTCGTGGCTCGACCGTCGCTCGTGAGCTGGCCGGCCATGACCCCGTCGCGCTGCCGCACTGCCACGGCAATCCACGACGACTTGCCCTCGACGTAGCCGAGGTAGGCCCGCGTCGGCGCGACCGCCGTTCGCTCCAGCGAGCCGTCGGCCTGCTGCACGTAGACACCGAACTGGGGTGCGCGGATGTTGACCGGTCTGAGCTTGAGCGTCAGCCGCTGCTCGCCCACCACGACCGTGTGGGTCACCTCGCCCGACGCCGCCTGCGACGAGCTCATGCCCGCGAAGATCGCAGCCGCCGAGACAAGAAGCACGAAGATCTTGCGAGAGGTCATCCCCTGATCCTCACATCGGTCACGGCTCGGCTCAACCCAGAAGGCTCGATGCCGCATCCGGTCATCGGAAACCCTCGGTGACGCATTGTCATGACATGGCGTCGCTGAAATGATGGCTGCTCGACCATGACGTGACGAGGGAGACCACGGGTGACCGACCGATCTGGCACGACCACAGCACGACCGCTTCCGTACTGGATGTTCGTCGCGATCGTCGTGATCTACCTCGCGATCATCCAGCTCGGGGGACTGATCGGCGGCACCATCGCCGATGCAGACGCCCAGGGCGATGCCATGGCCACCAACGAGGTCGTGATCTGGGTGCTGATCATGCCGCTGACGGTCGCCCTCGTGTTCGTCTACGCGACCGTCGCCGCGCTCGGCCGGCTACGACCAGTCCTGCGCGACGACCGGCCGGTGCAGAAGTGGCTCATCGTCGTCCCGATCATCTTCATCGCGTGCATCCTCGTCGCCATCGACTACGACGCGCTCTCGCAGAAGACCGGCACCTTCATCATCCTGCTGCTGATCGCCACACAGCTCGTCGGCTGGGGCGAGGAGGGCATGTTCCGCGGGCTCGGCGTCACCATGCTGCGCGAGCATGGACTCACCGAGGGCAAGGTCGCCCTCTACTCCAGCATCATCTTCGGGCTCGTGCACCTCTCCAACGCCATCACCCGGGGCGTCGGCGCCGTCCCGCAGGCCATCATCGTGAGCTTCGCCGGCTACTTCTTCTATCTGATCCGCCGCCGCACCGGATCCAACGCCCTGAACTCCGTCATCCACGGCCTGTTCGACTTCTCGATCCTCACCGGCACCGCGATCCTCGTCGACCAGAAGGGCTACATCGGCTCGTTCGCCGCGGTGCTCGCCTACGTCATCATCGCGATCGTCGTCGTCTCGCGCCGGCACCGGATCGAGCCATCACACAACGCCGCCTGAGGCAACGGATCAGACCGGCCGCTGACGCGGGCCTTCACCCATCCGCGGTGCGGATGCGCACCTCACGCTCCATGCGCTTCTCGTGCCGCTCGCGACCCTTGATCGCCTCGAGCTCGCGGCTCTTCGGCGGCGCCTTGGTCACCAGGTCGTCGAGCAGGCGGCGCGTCGCGAGGGCGATCTCGTCGACGGCGCGGTCGAACGCCTCGGTGTTGGCCTGGGAGGGACGGGTCGATCCGCTGACCTTGCGCACGAACTGCACAGCGGCCTCGCGGACCTCGTCATCGGTCGTCGGCGGGTCGAAGTTGTGGAGCACCCTGATGTTTCGGCACATGCCACGACTCTAGATCGCCCGCACGCCTTCTGGCTGGGGTCGGGTGGTCCAGTGCAGGAGGCCGTGGCCCTTGTAGCCGTGATGTCGCCTGCAGAACGGGCCGAGGTTGTCACCCTGGGTGGGGCCCTCGGGGAATGGTTGTCGGTGATCGATGTCGCATCGTTCGGCCGGGACCATGCAGCCGGGCCCCTGACACGTCCCGTGCAGGAACCTCAACGCGATGGCCAGGATGTCAGGGGCGAACCGGCCCAGATACTCATGGGCCAGGACATCGTCGGTGACGGGGTCGGTGATGATCCGGTGCCAGAACGTGCTCCCGGTGGCGGCGATCTCCGCGATCCACCGCGCCGGAACCGCCCACTGACCATCGCTCGATTCGGCGAACCCCGGCACGGCGCCGGCCAGGACGTCCGCACCGATGGTGACGGCAATGTTCGCGTCGACCGCCGAGGTCGCAGCCGCTTCCCCGTCCCTTGAGCTGGTCGAAAGGCACCAGGCGACCAGCAGATCAGCCTCCCGCTCACCCACCGTCCGGCCGTCGTCGGGATCGGTGCCGCGGCGGGCCTGGTCGCGGAGGCGGGCCTCGATCGCTGCGAGCTCGTGCGACGGCAGATAGGCGTTGAGCCACCCCATGCAGTCATCACCATGGGAGACCGACACGTGCCGCCGGGCTCGTTCGTCATCGGCACGCCCAACAGCCAGGTCGGCCTCGACCCGCCGCACGAACGACCGCAACCACGCCCTCAGCTCACCCACCGTGTGGGACTCCGCATAACCAACCACCCGCTGATCGAGACGGTGCACCGAGTCAGCCCGCTTCAACCGGCCGATCGTGTGCCCGATCTCGCGGACCCTCGCCAGATCGATCCGGCCCTCACCGAACGCCAACCACGTCAACGGCGACTGGTCCCGCACCGTGTCAGCCACTGACAACCGGTGCTGGACCTGACCCTCGCTGAACCCCATCGCCTCACCGATCGCCAACGCAACCGCACCACGCTCCACCAGCCGCCGCATCGGCGACTCGACCAAAGCGATCCGCTCCAGCTCCCGGTCACGGAAGTCCAGCATCGCCACCACCTCACGCGCCTCAGCCCGCGCCCGCTCACGAACAACGTCAGTCAAGACGTCAGTCGAAGCAAGCATCAAGGTGGCCATACATCCAACCTAGACACCACCACCGACACCCCTTCCCCCCGCGATCACAGCCTGTGGACAACACACGAAGACGGTGGTCCCGCGACGGCTACACCGCGATCATGAGCCGCTGGATCAGCCCCTCGTCGTCGAGGACGAACTCCTGTCGCAGGTCGACCTGACCACCCGGGAAGCTGCCGACGATGCGGGTCGCGACCGTGATGACCTGGCCCTCCGTGTTCACTGAGAGCCTGGTCGAGGTGGTCTCCCACTCCGAGGCCGCTCCGGTGAGCCAGGACAGGACTTCGTCGCGACCGCGGTAGGTGCTGCCGTCGTCGGTGACGTGGGGGTCGGCGGCGAACGAGTCGATCGCCTTCTCCCGCGCGTCGCCGTCGATGACGGCGAAGTAGGTCTCGACAGCTGCGGGCAGGGTGTGCGTGTTCATGGGTTCTCCTGGGTTGGTGTGGGGCTCGGGTGACGTCCGGATCAGATGGTCTTGACGGTTCCGCCGTCGACGATGATGTCGGCGCCTACCACCGACGCAGCGGCGTCCGACACCAGGAAGCCGATGACCTCGGCAATCTCCTCCGCGGGCGCGAAACGCCCGTCGGGGATGCCACCGAGGGAGTCCATCAGCGTCTGCATGCCGGCCTCCTCGCTGGTGCCGCGGGCAGTGGCGATGCGCTGGGCCAGTGCTCTGGCGCCGGGGCTGGCGATGCCCCCGGGCGACACGGTGTTGACGCGGACGCCCTGCGGGGCGAGCTCGTTCGCGAGCCCCTTGCTGTACGTGCGCAGGGCGGCCTTCGCCGCCGCGTAGCCCAACGTCCCGTCGTGGAGCGGCATCCGCCCCTGGATCGATCCGACGTACACGATCGCTCCGCGCCCCCGGCTCAGCAGCAGCGGGGTGAGAGCACGGTCGATCCGGACCGCCGAGAGCAGGTTGAGCGCGAGCTCGGCGTCCCAGTCGGCATCCGACACGGCGCCGTGGCCTCCGCCCGGCGAGCTCGACCCGCCGGCGACGTGCACGAGGATGTCGAGGCCGCCTTCCTCCTCGACGGCCGCCGCGATGGCAGCCGCGGCATCGGTCTGCGTGCTGTCGGCAAGGACGACCCGCGCCGCCACGGACTCTTCAGGTGCGGTGCGCCCCACGGCGATGACCCGCGCTCCGGCCTCGACGAGGCGGCGCACGACGGCGTCCCCGAGGCCTCGGGTGCCGCCGACGACGAGCGCCTGGCGTCCGGTCAGGGACAGTGCTGGTGGATAGATCATGACGAGCCTCTCGACGACGGGTTGCGCCCGGTGGCGCTGACAAGACTCACCGTCCGGCTTCCCCTGGGGGGAAGGTCAAGCGCTCCGCGGATGGCTGCCTCGAAGGGGGTGGACTCTCCCCCAGGGGGAAGGTCGAGGATGCGGTCGTGACCGCGACCATGACCATCGGCGACTTCAGCCGAGCGACGCGCCTCAGCGCCAAGGCGCTGCGCCACTACCACCGGCTCGGCCTGCTGGAGCCGGTCGAGGTGGACCCCTTCACCGGCTACCGGTCGTACGGCGTCGAGCAGGTCGACGACGCCCACCTGATCAGGCGCTTCCGGTCGTTGGACATGCCGCTCGACGTCATCGGCCAGGTGCTCGCCGTCGACCGCCCGGAGGACCGGACCGAGCTCATCGCCGAGCACCTGCGGCGCATGGAGCAACGACTGGCCGAGACGCGGGACGCCGTGACCGCCCTGCGGAGCCTGCTGGAGTCGGACCACGTCTCGGCGGTCGTCGAGCGCCGGTGGGTCGAGGAGACCCCCCGTGCTCGTGATCCGCGACCACATCGACCTGTCCGATCTCGGGCCGTGGTTCACCACCGCGCAGGTCGACCTCGACCGCGCCCTGACGGCGACCGGGTCCACCTCAGCCGGGCCGTTGGGGGGCCTGTGGTCGACCGAGCTGTTCCTCGACGAGTCGGGCGACGTTGCCCTCTTCCGCCCGGTCGAGCCCCATCCCGTCGAGCCCCATCGACAGACCGTGCAGGCAGGTCGGGTGCAGTACGAGGTGCTACCCGCGACGATGCTCGCTGTCGCCACGCACTCCGGCCCCGACGCGACGATCGGGCAGGTCCACGCCGACCTCGGCCGACACGTCGCCCAGCACGAGGTCAGCGTCGCGGGCCCGATACGCGAGTCGTACGTCGCAGGGGTGCCCGGTGGCGACGGCGTCACCGAGATCGGTTGGCCGATCCGGGCCTGAGCGCGGAGCGCCATGCCGGGTTGGACGCATCCCGAACGGGTCGGGCAGGATGACACGATGAATGGGCTGGCACGAAGGATCATGTGCGGGGTAGCGAGTCTTGCGTTCGTCCTGGCGGGATGCTCGACAGAGTCCGATCAGGGCGACGCGCCTTCCACCGATTTCACGACGACCTTCACCCGGATCGCGGCCAGCGGCTACATCGACATGAGTCTTGACTTCGACAACCCCACCGACCAGTCGGTCACCCTTCGCGGCCGGTTGATCGCTCGCGACGGGGACGACGCCGAGGTGCCCGACGTCCAGATCAACACCGCGTTCGAGACCGACAAGGGACGCGCCGTGGTGACGCCCGGCGGGTCCGTCGACTTCGTCCAGCTTCGCGGCACGGGCGCGGACCAGGTCCGAGCGATCACGTTCGAGGACGTCGAGGTGAAGCAGGTGGCGGGCGCCGTCCTGCCTAATCCGGTCGAGCTGACGCCGGTCGGCGCCGACGGGAGTGACCTCGACGACGACATGGACGCCCGACAGGTGCGGCTGGACAATCCCAACACCGACAGCGCGAAGGTCCGCATCGTGCTGCTGGTCCTGCAGGCCCCGCAGGGCGGCGAGCCTCAGCAGGCGTCGCTGATCAGGGACGTCGCAACCGTCGAGGTGAAGCCGCAGGCTTCAACGACGGTCGACCTCGATGCCGAGACGCAGTCGATCCTCCAGGAGCGGGGAGCCGACTCCTTCGTGACGCTCCGACCCGTCCTCGCACCGTGATCGCACGGTGACCCTCCAGCGACGCCACCCGGGCATGCAGCGCTGACGAGCACCTTCCGGATCTCGATCCAGGCACTCTTGGGCGACCAGTTCGAGGCCGCCGCCCCGCAGGAGCAACTCGATGCCTTCCAGCAGACACTGGGGTCCCTGGAGCTCGAGTCATAGGAGCTCGAGTCATGGGCCGAGCTCATCCGCTGCCGCCTACATGGTGCTGGCATCCCCCTCGGTCAGGAACGTCGGATACTGACCGTCCTCGTCATCGTCCGTCCTGATGACCGGACTCACTGGATCGCACGCCAAGGTGCGCAGCTCGCACGTGACGACCTGGCGCGCTCGGAGCACATTCATGACGTTGTCCTCGTCGATGCGCTCGGCGACCCCGAAGAAGGTGTCCTCGTCCTGCCATCCGACCAGCGTGAAGTGGTCCCACGGGGCACCGATGTCGGACTGCCGACCCGACCTCGCGTCATAGACGACCGCATCTGTCGGCCACGTGCCGACGTCGAACAGAGTCGTGCGGTCGGGAGACTGTCGTCCGATCGCGAACATCGACGACTCCGAGAGCTGGCGGGTCTTGCCCTCGCCCGACAAGGACACCCGGTAGCCGTCGGGGAACACGGTGTCGACGAAGCCCTCATAGACGTCCAGCCCGTCCGAGTCCTGCCGCGACGGCGTGGACGACCCGTCGCGCAGGTCGATGGTCCGGTTCTCGAAGAACAGCCGCTCGTCGCTCACGCCGTGCAGCAGCGGCATGATCTCGGAGTAGAGGTCAGTCAGGTCGGCGCCCTTGTCCGGGGCCTTGTCGGGCGTCCGATAGAGCTGCTGTCCCGTGCGGGTGTCGAAGGCAGCCGCCTGGATGACGTGGGTGCCGTACTCGTCGGTCGGACCCCGCGACTGGTCGACGGTTGCGAGCACCGACCGGTCGGCGGACACCGCGACGTTGCTCTGGCCCACCGTGTGGACCTTCTGGGTGTCGCCAGCGGTGTCGGTGAACCACAACGTGCCACCGCGCAGCCAGTAGACGCCCGTGGCACCGAGCACGAACTCGTCGACCCGCTTGCCGAGCCTGACGGTCTGGTCGCCCACGTGGAGGGTCCCGTCGTTCAGCCAGGCCGGTGCCGTGACGGCATCCCACGAGCTCTTCCCCACTGGCAGCGTGAACGGGGCGCCACCGGTGCTGCTGCCCCCTTCGCTGCCGCACCCGGCCAGGACGACGACAGCCAGGGCGCTGGCGAGGACGCGACTCAGCTTCATGCGGGCACGCTACCTTCCGGTGGAAGCCGGGCTTCTTGGTGAGAGCCGGATCGTCAGCGGGACATACTTCAACGAGCGCCGTTCATGACGAGGCTGAGGACGGCGCGCTGCTCCGGCTCGGGCAGGGGGTGCATCAGGAGGCCCTCGATGGCGAAGACACCCAGCCTGGTCATGGGAAGGACCTGCTCCTCGGGCACGCCTGAATGCCGCAGGCCCTCGGCGAGGATCTCGTTGGTGACGGCGTGGAAGCCGTCGTGCCAGGACTCGACGATCGGCGACGTGGCGGCCAGTGCGTGGACGGTCGTGACGAGCTTGGCCTGCTGCTGCAGGCGATCGACGACCCAGACGAGTCGGTCGACCCACGGCGTCCCATCCTGCTCGTCCACACTCCCCATGGCGTCGGCAAGCACGTGGTCGAGCGCCGCGACGAGCAGCGCCTCCTTGCTCTCGAAGTACCAATAGATCGTGTTGGTCGTGACGCCGGCGGCGCTCGCGACGCTGGTCAGCGAGGTCTTCTCATAACCCACCTCGGTGAAGAGGGCGGCGGCTGAGGCGACGATCTCCGCAGACTTCTCCTCGCGGTCACGGGGACGTCGATTTCGAGGCATACGTCACCTTATCTTGCATGGCGATCAAGATAATCGGTACCTTCTTGATCGGCGTCCAAGAAGTCTCTTGCGTCGCCCGGGACTCGAAGGAGAAGCTGATGGCCGAGCCGAGCGACCACCTGTTCACGTTCTCGGAGGAGCGGTTCGACTCCAGCGGCGTCAGCTGCGCAGCTCGCGTCTATCGGCCCGCCGACGCAGGCGCGCAGCGACCCGTCGTCGTCATGGCCCACGGGTTCGGCGGCGTGCGGGCACTGCGCCTGTACGCCTATGCCGAGCGCTTCGCCGGGGAGGGCTACGTGGTCGTGGTGTTCGACTACCGCGGATTCGGCGAGAGCGAGGGGGAGCCCCGTCAGCTGCTGAGTGTCCGTATGCAGCACGAGGACTGGCGAGCCGCACTGCGCTACGCCCGCTCCCTGGACGGGGTCGATCCGCAGAAGGTCGTGGCGTGGGGCACCTCGTTCGCCGGTGGGCATGTCATCACGATGGCCGGCAGCGGCGAGCCGTTGGCAGCGATCATCGCCCAGGTCCCCCACGTCAGCGGACCCGCCGCGGTGCGGTCGACCGGCCTGCGGGCGGCCGCGAAGGTGGCGACTCCCGCCGTCCGCGACCTGGTGGGTTCATGGCTTGGACGTGAGCCCGTGCGCATCGACAGCGTCAGCACGCCGGGACACGTGGGGATGATGACGACGCCGGACGCCCGGCCGGGAATGCTCAAGCTGATTCGTGAATCCGGCCTGTCCGAAGGCAGCTACCCACAGACCGTGGCGGCGCGCATCGCGCTGACCATCGGCACCTACTCGCCGAGACGATGGGCCGGTCGCGTCCAGTGCCCCGCCCTGGTGCAGATCGTCACCGACGACACCATCACGCCACGACGGGTCGCCGAGGCCACGGCAGCCAAGATCAGGCACTCCACCGTCAAGCTCTATCCCGGTGGCCACTTCGATCCCTACGTCGAGCCGCTGTTCGAGACCGTCGTCGCCGACCAGGTCGACTTCCTCACCCGCTACGTCCCGACCACCGCAACCCCCCGGCCGACTGGCGAGCCGTCGGCGCACGAGGTGAACCTTCGGCAACGTGGCCAGGTGTGAACCGTCGCAACCTGTCGGGCCGTCTCCAGACGCAGCAGAAGCGGGCCCCACGCCGGCAGCACGAACGAGAACACCCCCGACCTCGCTGATATCTCACCAGAATCGGGGGCCAGCTCATGGCGGTGGCGGTGGAATTTGACCGCGAAAATCGGCCAGGCCGAGACCCGAGGAGGAGCAAAAACTCTGCGATTCCAGAAGAGTTCGTCTTATCGTGATGCAGCCGAACCCCGCCAGATCACACAGAACGTGCCCACGGATGGCCGCTGCACGCCCTATCGGCTCCTTGGCCTTGGCGACATCCGGCGTCTGATGACGCGCATCCTCCGCGACACGCCTGACCTCACGGCAGACCTCGCCGACGGCCTATTCGGCAGACAGCCCGGGTCCGACGACTCGTCGCGATCGAGGGGGACCGAGGACTCCCGGTGTATCAACGGCCTGCGACGCGCGGCGTGCTCTTCGAGCTCACCACGAGGGTCTTCTCGTCCTGCTTGCGGGCTGTGACCTTCACTGTGATCCGATGACCCTCGTCCTTGGCCAGGAGCAGGTACGTCGTCTTGGTGACACCGCGGATCCGTCGACCGTCGCGATACCAGAGGCGGCTCATCGACGCACCGGCCCGGCTGAACGTCGGATCGGACGCGGTGAGCCGACGACCGACCTTGGCCGTGCCGGTGATCGTCGGCGGCTTCATCACAGTGAAGGCGACCGGCAGCACGGTCGTGCCGACGAGTCTCTCCTCGGACACCTCCGGGGTCACAGCACGCGCTGATGCGAACGATCCTCCCCCTCCGAACCACCGAGTCGCGAATCGTCCGAGTGGATCGCTGATCCGGATCTTGTACGAACGGACAGGCAGCCCGTCGAATCGGAACGTCCCATCGACGGGCACTCGGCCGATCACCTCGTGTGAGTTGTCAGCGGCGTAGATCGTGGCGAACGCGCGATGCAGTACCAACCCGCTCGACGTGACGGCTGAACCGACCAGGTCGCCGTTGGCCGGCAGACCACCGAGCGCGACGTGGGTCGTCCTGCCGCGCCTGAGCGTAATCGTCTTGGCCGTCGCGAACGATCGGCCGCCGTACCACGAGTGCTCTCCGATCCTGACCTTGTAGGTCCCGGGCGGCGCATGCTGGTCGAACGCCCCGGGGTTGGCGGCGACGCTGGCGATGGCCTCACCGTCGTCCGCCCTGTAGAGCACCCCGTAGGTCGCCGCCCGAGCCCCTCGTCCCGTCGCGGTGAAGGTGGCGGAGCTGTCGTGCTCGTCGAAGGTCGCAAGCTTCGGTGAATGAGGCATCGTCACGACCTGGAAGTCGGGATCGACGTTGTCGACCGTCGTGGTGCGGTATTTGCCGCCTGGGTCGATGACCGTGATGCCGTAACTCGTCCTCGGGAGTCCTTGGATCCTGAACCCCGGACTCTCGAAGCTCACCGCCGACGCCACGATCGTCTTCGGGTCGTCCATGCGGTGCACCAGGACCAGCGCGCCACGGAGGACCTGTCCGCGGTCCGTGCTCACGTAGCCAAGCAGCTCCGTCTGCTCGGCCGGGGTCGCCTCGACCTTCGTCGTCTCCCCTGCCTTGACCGTGTAGGTCGTGGCGTTCTCGAACGCCGTCCCACCCACCCAGCTGTTGTCACCGAGGGACACCCGGTAGCGACCCGGAAGCACGGACAGGAAGTCCACCGGTTCGCCTGGAGGGCCCATCGTGGCTTGGCTGATCGGCGCCACGGGGTCGTTGACCGACCAGACATTGATGCTCGCCGACTCGCTGCCCGAGTGAGCTGCCACGTCCACACTCATCCGGCCCAGATCTGCATCGCCAAGGACCTGGCTATCAGGCAGGACGACACGAGCCCCGGACCTGATCGTGATCGTGGTCCTCGTAGCGATCAGACCGAAGTCCGGCAGCGGATCCTTGACGATCACCTGGTACGTGCCCGGAATCACGTCGGACAGGCTGAAGCGGCCGTCCGACCCCGACCTCGCGTGCTGCAGATCGCCCGCGATCACCGGCTCGAGCGTGATCCCGGAGCCTGCCACGGGTGTCGCTCCATCCACGACTCGCCCGCTGATCGAGGCGACCCTGATCAGTTGCGAGTCCACTGCGGGGACATCATGACCGGTCACCCTCACCTCGATCGCGCCGTTGGTCGTCCGCGCCTCCAGCTGGTTGTCGAACGTCTCCCCGAGGTAGATCCCGCGCGGATCCGCAAACCTGACTCTGTACCGACCGTCCAGGACCGAGACGCTCCACGCGCCGCTTCGGTCCGCCTGGACCGTTCTCGAGGACGACGTCTCGACGCCCTCCACTGTCACGCGCACGCCCTGGAGCGGCTGGTGCGCGTCACCGACGACGGTTCCGTTGACGGTGTGCTGGCCTGCGGCCCGCGCTGGCCCTGCGGTCACCGTGAGAGCTCCCATGCTCAGGACCAGGACGGCCGACCACGAACGAACGAACATGTGAAGTGCCTATCGTGACGCGCCGCACTGATGCCGCGATGATGCTTCGGGGCGGTCTGCTTCACCCTGCCCGACCAAGTAGACACGATGTCACTCCCGTCCGTCGGCTGTTCGCCGAAGCGCGACGAGATCCTGAACAGGCATGCCCACGGTCTGCCCACCGATGAAGACTGTGGAGAGCCCGACGGCCTCCTCTTCCCAGACCCCGAAGGCGAGCTGCGCCGCCATGACCCCGGTCGTCTAGGCCGACCTCTTCGAAGACGACCTCGACGCAGTCGCAGTCGCCTTGAACGAGGCTGCGGTGCGAGCGCTCGACGGCGGTTGAGACCCGACCGCGATTGCACGAGCTGTCACAGCGAAAGCCGCAGAGACCCATTGAGGAAAGGTGTGCCCAGAAGCGACACTGCGGCAAAGCGAAAACCCCCGGTACCACTGATACTTCAGTGATGTCGAGGGTTCTCATCGTGCGGTGGCGGTGGGATTTGAACTCGAAGTTCCGCACTCTCCGACCTGCGAAGATGCCCGAATACGCTGCTATTCCAGTGACTTCACATCACTGCCGATACGTTCGAATCCCGCCAGATCACGGCAGAGTGTGCCCAAAATGTGCCCACGAAGGACGCGGCGCACTCAGCATCACGCGAGCTAGGCAGCGAAGCGCTAGCACATCAAATACCTCTCGGGGAACGCGACGACCATAACCGGCGCCGCGCTTATGCCCACGCCACGGTGCGGTCCCACGACATGCCACCGTCAAGCGACTACGCATCCAACCTAAGCGCTCGGCAACCTTTTCAACACGAGAGGCTTCTGATTCACATTCCTCACCGCTATTGCAGTCCCCATCAGTGTTTCCGTTGCGCTGATGCCACTGTGGGAGGGACGCCGGCGGGACATGCTGACGGGCTCGCCCCGAACCCCCGATGGGAAGGCCGCACCTCGTCACCTACCCAGAATCCGGCACAGACCCGATCGTGCAGCAGTCCCGTTCGATCGAATCTCACTGGTGGTGGCCAGAGCCCGGTCGGCGAGACAACGCCTCAAACGCCATGGGCAGTGCGACCGAGATGACGAACAAACCCGATGCAGCGATGAAGAACAGCTCGCTGGCTACTTCCGCCAGAATCAGGCTACCCAGGCCACCTATTGCCACAAGGATGCGTGTCAGAAGGAACCATTTCGGTTCTGGTCGCCCATCAGGCATTCGTCCTCCGCGGGTCTCGTGCTTGCATCGCCCAAATGTGGGACAGGTAGTGGCGCCACCGGGCAGGGATGTAGAGATTTTCACGTTCACGTAAAGGCATCTCTCGAAAAGTCCTGCTGTGCCTGCACTCTGCTTTCCAGATGAGCAAGCAGCAACCCCGGGACGTGGTCGGCCCTTTCGATTGGAGGTTCTCTTCCGGCCTTCATCCGGGCTGCTGTTCCGATCGAGACAATCTCGTAAGATTCGTGTGTGACGACATCGCTGAGGCAGTCCTACCGGGCCCATCTTCGGCAGCTAGCACTGGAAGCTGCCTACGGCGAAACCGTCGACAAGGGATGGGACAAAGTGAGGGTCGGGCAGATTGCTACCTCTATCGGAGCCTCAAGGGCGATGCTTTACAAGGAGTTTGGAGACAAACAGGGTCTGGGTGAGGCACTTGTTCTCCACGAGGCTGAGCGATTCCTCGCCGGCATCAAGGAAGTCCTTGCGGGCTTTCCAACCGATGCAGCTGGCGGGATTCAGGCTTCAGTTCACTTCACGTTGGCCGAGTCTGAGAAGAGCCCCCTGCTCCGGGCTGTCTTGGTGTCCTACCGCGACCCGACGCTCAATCCCGGGGCCGTCGACACACGAAAGGGGATGCTGCCGCTGATCACGACGTCGGGAAGACTCCTCGACGTCGCGAGCGAGACACTTGGCGCCTGGCTTCACCAACAATTTCCTCAGCTCGACGAGACGGACGTTCAGAACGCGACAGACGCGTTGGTGCGTCTAACGGTCAGCCATCTTGCACTCCCCGGAGCAGACGCAAAGGCCACCGGCCAGCAGGTCTCCGAGGTGGCACTTCGGTACCTGGGCCTTCAGCGGTCCGAAGCACCATCGCTGTGAGGCCTGTACTGCCTGGATCCGGGCCAGTTTCGCGTCATCGACCTTCCTGAATGAGCCGAAATTCGCTTGGGGACTGGCCGGTCCATCGCTTGAAAGCATGAGAGAAGTTGGCCACATCGCTGTAGCCGAGGTCAGTGGCAATCTCGCTGACCGATGCCGACCGCTCGAGCAGGAGCAACGTTGCGCGTTCTTTGAGCGAGGCCTCACGTAGGTCGCGGAAAGTCATCCCTTCACCCGCGAGTCGCCGCTTAAGAGTACTGACAGACATCGAAAGTTCCGCCGCAACTGACTGACTGCTTCTCAGCACGGTCTTTTCGTCTAGCAAGTTCCTCACAGCCCGCGAGAATGTCCTTGCCCCCCGGCGCTGCTCGAGGTCCTTCTCGAGGTCTCCTATCGCGTGTCGGTACGCGATCGGGTCAGAGAATCGGCACACCTCGTTGAGCGTCTCGGCGGGAATGCGGAGAAACGAGATCGGAGAGTCAAATATCAGCCGGCTAGCACGAACGTCATCATGATCAATCATCGACGGTGGCGTTGGCCAGTCCAAGTGAAGGGTGATCGTGGACATGTCACCGACGAGCAGTTCAAGCAGGCGAACGAGTGCCGAGCCGCAGTAGGTGATGGCCAAGCGGTCCAAGTCCGGGTCGCCTGCAAGTCCGGTCAGTCCGACCGTGAGCCCTTGGTCACTTGAGTGCATCTGCGGACTAAGGGCCGTCGTGATCAGCGGTAGGTAGGTCAACAGTTCCACGATCTCAGACACTGAGCCCGCACTGACCAGGGGCAGGCTCAGCGGCCCGAAGGACGTCAGTTGAGCCTGGTCCGCGCACGCGAGTCCCAGGCGCGTTGCTTTGTCTGCATCGAGTTTGGGGTACACCTCGCGGAACCATCGCAACGGTGCTTGGACATCCCGCTCGACAAGAGATGCGGCATCCAACCCTTCGCGAGCCATGACGGTGTCGAACCGCGCGACCGCCGCTGGGTCGATCGCCTCGCTTGCCAGAAGTTGGGCAAACGCCAGAGGCGGGACGCCTACGTCGTCGCAGATCATCACCAACCCCATCCCCGGCTGAGCCGAATTCACAACATACTGACCCGGGTGACCCTAGTCACACGCGACGCGGATGGCAACACTTAAGGAAGGTCCTTGTACGCCGGAAATCACATCAGGAGTTTGACATGGCAGTTGTGACCTTTGTGTCGCACGACGGCGAGAAGTTCGATGCTCCCCTGAAGGAGGGCCAGTCATTGATGCAGGTCGCGGTCAACGAAGCCATTCCCGGAATCGATGGAGACTGTGGCGGGGAGGCGGCGTGCGGCACCTGCCACGTGGTGGTTGACCCGCAGTGGTCCGAGACGGTCGGCCTCTCGAGCCCAGAAGAAGAGGAGATGCTCTCGATGAACCCTGAGCGTCAACCGACCTCTCGCCTTTCGTGCCAGATGGCGGTATCCGCGGCATGGGACGGCTTGACCGTCGACCTTCCCGAATTCCAGATGTGACGACGAGAGACCAGGACACCTCACTATGAAGATTTCCGAAGCGATCACCAACAAAGCTCAGTCGGCCATTCCGGTGGACCGTCAGATCCAAGGCGCCCATCTCTACGACAAGACGCGTCGATGGGTGACGGGCACGAACGGTCAGAAGCTCTTCGTCGAGAAGCCGATTCCTCCCGTCGAGGATGTCGAGCTCACTGACATCGACATGAGTAACCCGTTCATGTATCGGCAGGGACGCTGGCTCTCCTACTTCGAGCGGCTGCGTCAGGAGGCCCCGGTCCACTACCAGGCGAACAGCCCCTTCGGCCCGTTCTGGTCCGTCACGCGTCACGCCGACATCGTGGCCGTGGACAAGAACCACGATGCCTTTTCGGCCGAGCCATTCATCATCATCGGCACTCCTCCCCGCTTCCTCGATGTTGCGATGTTCATTGCGATGGATCCGCCTCGGCACGACCTCCAGCGGGCGGCCGTCCAAGGTGTGGTCGCCCCCAAGAACTTGCGTGAGATGGAGGGCCTGATCCGATCACGTGTCCGTGAGGTCCTGGACGACCTGCCGGTCGACCAACCGTTCGACTGGGTCAGCAACGTGTCGGTCGAGCTCACCGCCCGGATGCTCGCCACCCTGCTGGACTTCCCGTACGAGCAGCGACACAAGCTTGTCGAGTGGTCGGACCTTGCGTCATCGATGGAACAGGCCAACGGTGGACCGTCCGACAACGACGAGGTGTTTCGTGGAATGCGTGACGCGGCGTTGGGCCTGAGCGCCCTCTGGCGCGACAAGGCAGCACGGACCGCGGCAGGAGAAGCACCCGGCTTCGACCTGATCACCATGCTGCAGAGCAACGAGGACACCAAGGACCTGATCGACCGCCCCATGGAGTTCATCGGCAACCTGACTCTGCTGATCGTCGGGGGCAACGACACGACTCGGAACTCCATGAGCGGCGGCGTCCTGGCGCTCAATCGCTTTCCCGACCAGTTCGAGAAGCTGAAGGCCAACCCAGACCTGATTCCCAATATGGTCTCGGAGATCATCCGGTGGCAGACACCTCTCGCATACATGCGTCGCATCGCCAAGAAGGACGTCGTCCTGAACGGTCAGTTCATCCGCAAGGGTGACAAGGTTGTGATGTGGTATGCGTCAGGCAATCGCGACGAAACCCTGTTCGAACGGGCCGACGAGCTGATCATCGATCGTTCAAACGCACGCAACCACATTGCCTTCGGGTTCGGCGTTCACCGTTGCATGGGCAACCGACTGGCAGAGCTGCAGCTGAAGATCCTCTGGGAGGAGCTGCTCCCGCGTTTCGAGAACATCGAGGTAGTTGGCGAGCCCGAATATGTGCAGTCCAACTTCGTGCGTGGCATCAGCAAACTGATGGTCCGACTCACCCCGAAGTCCAACGAGTGACTATCTCGCAGGCGGTCATCATTGGCGCAAGTCATGCTGGCGCACAGCTTGCAGCCAGCCTGCGGCAGGAGAAGTGGGACGGGGAGATCCTCCTCATCGGGAATGAGTCCGCGGTGCCATATCAACGCCCTCCGCTCTCCAAGGCGTATCTCGCAGGGAGGAGCACACTGGAGGAACTGGCGATCCGTAATGTCGAGTTCTACGCGAAACAGAACATCCAGCTCTTCGACGCGACGGTGGACGCGATCGACCGCTCGGCTGGGCTCGTCGCCCTGAGCAACGGTGAGACCGTGCGCTACAACAAGCTCGCGCTCTGCACGGGTGCCCGCGCCCGAAGGCTCCCCACGCCCGGCGCTGACTTGGCCGGGGTCTTTTACCTCCGCACGGCAGCCGACGTCGAGCTGATCCGCGAAGCCGCCACAACTGCAGGCACGGCTGTGATCGTGGGTGGCGGCTACATCGGGCTGGAGACAGCCTCCTCGTTGCGCGCCCTCGGCTTGGAAGTCACCGTGCTGGAAGCGACCGAGCGAGTCCTCCAGCGCGTGACGGCCCCCGAAGTCTCGGCGTTCTTCCACCGTATCCACGAGGAGGCGGGAGTCAGCATCAGGACGGGCGCTCTCGTCCAGGCGCTCACGGGTGAGAGCCGGGTCCGAGCGGTGGTCTTGGCCAACGGCGAGTCCATCCCCGCCGACATCGTCATCGTCGGCATCGGCGTCGAGCCAAACACCGAGTTGGCCGCTGCCGCAGGTCTGGTCGTGGACAACGGCGTACTGATCGACGCCCAAGCACGCACGAGCGACCCACACATTGTCGCCGCTGGCGACTGCGCCAGCCACGACTTTGCGCGTTACGGCCGTCGGATACGTCTGGAATCTGTGCCCAGCGCCGGCGAGCAGGCGAAGGTGGCCGCCGCGACGATGTGCGGGAAGTCCAAGGAGATCGCTGCGTTGCCATGGTTCTGGTCGGACCAGTACGACCTCAAACTTCAGATAGCGGGCCTCAACACCGACTACGACGAGGTCATCTTCAGTGGCGATCCCAGTCGTGACCGCGACTTCACCTGCTTCTACCTGCGGCAGGGCGAACTCATTGCGGCCGATTGCGTCAACCGTCCTCGCGACTTCATGTTCAGCAAGAAGGTCATCACGCAGCGAACACCGGTCGAGCGTTCCGACCTCATGAGTGCACCTGCCAACTGACCTGACTCCAGGATGGACCTGTGCGTCGCTTGATCCCACGGGATGCTGCCGTCACTGCGGGATTCGCTCACGCGCCAACTTGTCCACCATTCGCGTCAGAGCTTCATGGAGTTGACGGGTGCCCGCGGTCACGGCATCCGAAGGAGACATTCCCTCCGCGAGGTCGGCTAGACCGAGCGGAAGCCCGATGTGGATGCTGACTTTGGGTCGCCCCAGGAGGCTCGGACGGCGGCTGTAAGCCGGAAGAATTTCTTGCGCCCCCCACTGCGCCACCGGAATGAGCGGAGCCCCAGACTCGAGTGCTAGCCGTACCGCTCCTGTCTTCAGAGGCATCGGACGCCCGCGCTGGTCTACCGTGATCGAGCCCTCGGGGTAGACCACGAGAAGCGCGCCTCCCCGTAGCGCCCTCAACGCTGCGCCGAAGCCATCACCGCCGTGATCGCGATCGACTTCGACATGTCCGGCCGCACGAAACCAGGTTCCTACCAGGCCCCGACTGAAGAGACTGGTCTTGGCGAGGAAGGCAGGAGTTCGCCCCCTCGCCAGTACCAGTTCGGCGATCAGCAACGGGTCGATCTCAGAGACGTGGTTCACGGCGAGCACTGCACCACCGCGCGAAGGAATCCTGTCCACGTCACGCCAGTCGCGACGACGGACAGCGACCAGAACGGGCTTGCAGACTATGTACGCAGTCCACCACGCCACTCCCCGTCGCGGTATCGCGATCACAAACCGCCCACTTCATGATCCGGTGGGGCCGCCGCAAAGTGGGCCGACTCGACCACCACGAAGGTGGCGTCGGCCGAGCCTGCCTTTCGACCTGCTGAGTCCCAGCCATCGGCGTGGAGCAGGAGCCGACGTCCCGTACGCTCGACGACCTCTGCGTTGAACTTATAGGGCTGGTGCAGCCGGAACGGCGCTTGATACTCGACTGTCAGACTTCGTGTGACGGCGAGCGTGCCCACCGTGTACAGCGCGAACCCGAAGAGGTCGTCGAAAGCGAGCGCCACCGCTCCCCCGTGCGCGATACCTGGCGCACCGACCTGGCCGTCACCGAAGCTATGGGTCGACCCGACGCCGTTCGCTGTGCGAATTACCTGCATCCCCAGTCCAGACGGATTATCTGGACCGCAGCCTGCGCAGTTCAGCGAGTGCGGAGGCAGCACCTGCCCTACCTCTACAGCGTCCAGCAAGACAAGGTGATCGGACCACCGGGAGATGACGTCCGCGCGCTCGCGGTTGTTCGCGTCACCGGCGATGCCTGCCTGGTCGTCGCCACGACCTTGCGGCTCGGTCTGGCCTGACAATTTCTACTCCGTTCGATGTGGGCCCAGCGAAGATGAGGTGCTAGATCTCGACGACGCTCAACTCTCCGTCAGCGTGGAGGGCCCTCAAACGCTTCTTGTCAAACTTGCCGACCGAAGTCTTAGGCACCTCGGAGACGAAGCACCACCGTTCAGGCAGCCACCACTTCGCGACCCTACCGTCGAGGAACCTCCGCAGGTCTTCAGGCGATGGCTCACGACCGTCCCGTACGACGATGACTGCCAGGGGCCGTTCCTGCCACTTTTCGTCCGGCACACCGATCACCGAGGCCTCGAGCACGTCTGGGTGGCCGGCGAGCAGAAGCTCGAGCTCAACTGAGGAGATCCACTCTCCGCCGGACTTGATCACGTCCTTGGTCCGGTCGGTCAGCGTGACGAAGCTGTGTTCATCGATCCGACCGATGTCGCCGGTTCGCAACCAGCCCTCGTGGAACTTCTCGTCGTCCGCTTCCTCGCCGACGTACGATCCAGTGATCCATGGGCCGCGGAGCTGTATCTCGCCGACCGATTCGTCGTCGTGCGGGAGATCGTGCCCCGCGTCGTCAACAATCCTCAATTCCACCCCTGCGACCGGCCGACCCTGCGTGGCTCGAAGTCGCCATTGCTCGTCAGCGTCGAGTGATGTCGATGGCCGGGCAATCGACGCCAAAGGGGAAGTCTCGGTCATGCCCCACGCCTGCACCGCGTTGATGCCGTACTTCTCCTCGAATGCCTGCATCAGGTGGAGAGGCACGGCGGAACCACCGCATGCAACCAGATCGAGGGAGGTGACGTCGAAACTCGGGTGAGCCTCCAAGAAATGAAGGACGTCGTTCCAGATCGTCGGGACTGCGCCGGCAATGGTCGGCTTCTCGCTGTCGATGAGCCGGACCAGCGGCTCAGCCTGCAGGAAGCGCTCAGGCATGAGCAGGTCTGCACCAGCCATCAACGCGGCGTAGACCAACCCCCACGCGTTGGCATGGAACATCGGCACGATGGCGAGAACTCGGTCGTCACTGCTGACTCGCAGCCCGTCGGCAGCGCATGCGGCCATCGAGTGCAAATATGTCGATCTGTGGCTGTAGGCGACGCCCTTCGGATTCCCAGTGGTGCCAGAGGTGTAGCACATCGCCGCAGCTGAGCGTTCATCCAGCGCGGGCCAGTCGAACGTCTCAGGCTGACCTGCGATGAAGTCCTCGTAGCCCACGACCGTGAGACCGTCGCGGCGCAGCGGAGTGAGGTCCGCCCCACCTGTCACGACAACTGTGTGGACAGCAGCGAGTTGTGGCAACACCGGGGCGAGAAGGGGCACAACGCTCCCATCCGCGATGACGACCTGGTCATCGGCGTGGTTCGCGATGTAGTTGATCTGATCCGCTGTCAGGCGCAAGTTGAGGGTGTGCAGCACCGCACCCATCGACGGTACGGCGCAGTACGCTTCCACGTGCTCCTGGTTGTTCCACATGAACGTCGCCACACGATCGTCCCCGTCAACTCCGCACCCTCGGAGGGCATTCGCGAGCTGGGCCGACCTCCGCCCGACCTCGGCAAACGTTCCAACTTTCACGCTCCCGTCGGGCTGCAGCGTCCGCACGGTAGCCGCGCCGTGCACGGTCGATCCATGGCGCAGTATGCCCGCTGTGGTGAGGGCAACGTCCATCATCGTGCTCCGCATGAGACTCCTCTGTCTGTGATGCTTTCAAAAGTCGTTGTCCCTGAGATCAGTTCCGCAATCAGGCACGAGAGCGAGACAGCGACGTTGCTGCTGCCTCCAGGGCGCCGACCACCTCTGTCTCGAGCTGCGGCAGCAGGCTGACCGCCGCGACCACCGAGTTCACGCGAGTCCGCACGTCGACGTCTCGCTGGACACCGGCACGTGCGGCCTTCGTCCACGCTTGGGCACATCGGCCGGCAACGTCGGCGAGTTCCGTGGTGGCGACGTCTCCGGTCAGCCGAGCGACGTCGTCAGAACCGTCCGCGAGCAGCCGGCGGAAGAGTCCTCCGCCGGTCCCTGCCTTCTCGATGAAGGCACTCAAACTGAACAGCAGAATCTCGAGCTCATCGAGCGGGAGCCCAGCCCAGGTCTCGACATCGGACGCCAGGAGGGTGACGGCAGCCAGACCTTCGGCTCCGCTCGTTGCTCCCTTGAGGTTCACGATCCCCCCTCCTGAGGGGTGGCGCATGCTTTCCGCCGACTGCTGGAACGCAGTGGATGCGGCCTCGGCGAGGTCCGGCAGTTCATCGGGCCACTCGATTCGATAGGTGCAGTGGCGGGTCGGCTCGGGGAACGACTTGGATGACCGCGCGCGCGCCAGTGCGTCAAGCGGGACCTCCTGCACGTCAGCGCGGTCGTTATCCACGACGAAGGCCACACCCTGATCTTCGTCGTAGCCGATCACGACGATGTCATGGCGACTCATCTGCAGCTTGACCCTCAAGTATGGCAGTTCGGCGATGTCACCCCACACCAAGCTGGGTCGCCCCGCGTCGACCTCTTGGCGCACCCAGGACCACCCCTCGTCGGCGTCGTCGGTGGTGAGCATCTCAACGTCCCCGCCGAGGCGCGTGGGCAGATCTACTTCGAAATCCGCACCACGCCCGACCAGATAAATCGGGGGGATGAGACCGCTCGATCGAACATATGAGAGCCCCAGAGCCCCTCCTAGGGCGAACACCAGACCCTCACTAGGAGGTCCGTCCCACCCGAGACCATGCCAGTGCAGCAGGTCGCGCATGGCGCCGGATCCGCAGTGCCCTCCCATCTGATGCGGGTAGTCCTGTAGGAGGGTCGTATGCGGCATGTGAATTCCTTCGAGCGATGGCAGGGTTGGCGGAGATCCGGAGGTCAGTTGTCTCTGATTCGGTCCAAGTAGGTCTGGCGGGCGCCGATGTCGACATCGGTGAGGAACACTGAGTCAGCGCCAAGTGCCGAGCCGAGGCCCGTTGCGAGCCGGCCTGGAACGAACTTCATGGCCGCGATCACGCCACCAGCGAGCCGCGTGACGCGCACGAATGGTCGAGGGTGCTCGATCAGATCTGCCGTGGCTCGTCCGATCTCCTCCGGCTCAGCGTTCCGGAGCCCCTTCGCCCCAGCGGTGCCCGCGACGAGCTCGGTGTTGGTGAAGGTTGGCCGAACCGTGGAGAGCTGAACTCCCGACTTGCGGTACTCCTGGCGCGCTGCCTCCGTGAAACCGATCACCGCGAACTTGGTGGCGCAGTACGTCGCCAAGCCTGGGACGGCAAGCTCGCCAGCCAACGAGGCAGTGTTGATGATGTGACCTGTACGCCGCGGCAGCATCCGCTGGAGCGCAAGCTTGGTCCCAAAGATGACACCGAGGATGTTGATCTCGACCTGCCGGCGAGTGATTGCGTCTTCCTCTTCATGCGCGTACCCGGTGGGCATGATGCCGGCGTTGTTGATCAGCACGTCGAGAGGACCGAGCTCGGCCTCGACCAGGTCCAAGAAGGCCCGGAATGATTCGGGATCGGTCACGTCGAGGTGGGTCACCACTGTCACCCCGAGCTCGTCAGCGGCCTCCTTGGCCCGAACTTCGTCGACATCACCGATGGCGACACGGTGGCCACGGCGGATCAACTCCTTGGCGGTTTGATACCCGATCCCACGAGCCCCTCCAGTGATCGCCACTGTCTTGGGCATGGTTCGTGTGCTGCTGTTCGTCATCTGCTCTGCTCCTTGTTCAGTCCGAGTCGTTGCTTCACACCGCGACCAGCTGCCACTCGCAACACCCGTCCAGCGATGGCCGTACGCCGGGAGGTGTACGGATACCAGGTGACTTCACGCGCCAGTACAGGCACGCGCGGCTCCGTCACGGCTTGGACGCGGCAGTATTTGCGCATCCCCTGTGCGCCACCTAACCGCGCACCGATCCCTGACGACTTCCAACCGCTGTGGGGCAACGTTGTGGCGAAGAGGTTGCTGAAGACGTCGTTGATGTTGACCGCGCCCGCCTGCAGTCGCCGCGCGACACGTCGCGCTCGCGCGTGGTCGCGGGTCCAGACCGTTGCAGACAGACCGTACGTCGAGTCGTTGGCCAACCGGATGGCCTCATCTTCGTCGGCAACACGCATCACCGGAATGGTCGGGCCGAACGTCTCTTCGGTCATGCACGCCATCGTGTGATCGACATCGACGAGTATCGTCGGAGCGTAGTAGTTGCCCAAAGCACCGCGCGTTCCGCCAGCCGCGACGCGCGCTCCGGCGAGAACGGCCTCGCTGACATGACGATCTGCGATGTCGACCTGATTCTCGGTGACCATTGCCCCCACGTCATTGCCTAGCCCCGACCCCTGAGACAGGGACTGCACGCGCTGGGTGAGTCGAGCCACGAAATCGTCGTAGATCTCGGCGACGACGTACACGCGTTCGACCGAGATACAGACCTGGCCGGCGTTGAAGAGGCCGCCCCACGCGATGCCCTCCACCGCCCGCGGCAAGTCGGCGTCCTCGAGCACTATTGCCGGGTCTTTTCCGCCCAATTCCAGGCTCAGCGGTTTGAGAAGCTCCGCGCAACGGATTGCGACCGCGCGACCAGTAGCCGTTGAGCCCGTGAATTGCACGTAGTCAACGGCATCGACCACAGCTGCTCCCGTGCTGCCGGCACCGACGACGTGGGCAAGAACCGGAGGTGCCCCGATCTCATTCCAGCCCTCGACGACGCGCGCGCACGTCAAGGGGGTCTCCTCGGACGACTTGGCCAGGACTGCACACCCGGCGGCGAGTGCCGGGGCGGCGTCCATAAGGAAGAGGGTGATCGGGAAGTTCCACGGCGTGATCAGTCCCACCAGCGGGTAGGGGTGGTAGGACGTGGACAGTCGCTTCGGTAGGCTCAGAAGACCAGACGACTTCACTTTATTGTCGGCGAGGAACTGCTCCGCGTGATCGGCGTAGTAGGTGATGAACTCGCATGACGCTGTCGTCTCCACCAGTGCGTCGGGGCGGACCTTGCCAGTCTCGGCCTGCAACAGGTCAGTGAGCTCGTCAGTGTGTGCCAGGATCCAGTCGCGCCAGCGATGCATCCATCTCGCTCTCTCGCGGGGGGCCGTTTCTGCCCACGCACCTTGCGCAACTCGGAGCCCACCCGCGATGGCGTTCACCGACTCGCGATCGTTCACCTTGACGGTCGCGACCGAACGTCCATCTGACGGGTTGCGGACGTCCAGGGCTGCCGCAATGCTCGCAATGGTCATGGGATCTCCGACGTCGAGGGCGTTGTTCGAGTGTTTTCGGCATGTTCGGCGCTGAGCACGTCGGTGAAGGCATCGGAGACCGCGGGGATCGAGGCCCCCATCAGCAGTCCGTAGTGAAGTTGGAGTTCCGTCAGGATCTCGGTCAACGGCAGGTCGTCGAAGACGCCACGGTCTCGTACGTACTCCATGTGCTGGGTGCCGTCAGGGGTAAATGCGTGCATCAGCGCGTCGTTCTCGCCGTCGAACTCAACGGGTGGCACTCCAAATCGAGCACACAACTCGCGGTTGAATGCCGGGGTGGCCTTGACCCATTGTCCGTCGATGTACAGGGAGCTGTAACCGTGGAAGACGAAGAGATCTGACCCGCTCATCAACTCACGCAGCGAATCGGTCTGAAGATGGTTGCGCACATCAGCGAAACCCAGGCGCGCCGGAATACCGGCCGAGCGGCAGGCCGCAGTCAGCAGCACCGCCTTGGGAACGCAATAGGCACGCCCAGTCTTCACGACATGACTCGCTCGGTAATGAGCGGGATCGTCTGACACCTGGTAAGGGTCGTACCAAATTTGATCTCGGACAGCGGTGAACAGTCGCACCGCCTTTTCGCGATCGGTGTTCGCACCTACGACCGCGGTCGTGACGAAGTCGCGCACTGCTTCGTGTTCGGTGTCAAGGAACTCGGTTGCGCCAAGGAGTGCTCCGTGCGTCGGACTCACCGACAGACCAAGCCGCTCTGCGACCCTGATGTCAAGGCCTGACGCCGAGCCCGGTTCAGATGCATGCTGCGAGTCCCAAGGCAGCTGGGCACTCCCCACCGTGTCAGGCGCCAGGCTTCCGTAGCCCCCGGGCGAGGCAACGAGGGGCTGGGCAACCCCAGATCCGCCACCGGAAGCCCCTTTGCGACGACTCGATTCCCAAGCGCTACCACGCTCCCCATCCTGAGACACTTTGCCGTTTTTGTCAACGAAACAACAGACTAGATGTTTCTGTATCATCACTGTCTTGCAGCGATCGATGCGGCTCACCCCGCAACCGCGGGGCGATCAACGCTATTTCTGCGCCAAGTAATGACGAGCTCAATCTTCGTTGGCCGCATCGGCCAGGGCGAGCATCGGCCAGGGCAAGTCGGCCAGAGCTGCCACCCACAAGGGGCCCCTTGATCGACCACCTTCCTAATAGCGGTGGCGAGCCGCCTCCTCGGGGGTCACGAATCGACCTCCCAGGGCTGCGGGGAAAGGTTGCTCAGTTCACGGACGACGGCATCAGGACCGAAGGAGCCATAGTCCCGCCGGATCTTGCCCTGGGCGGTCAGCGTGGCAAGGACAGCGCGGCTCCTCGAGGTTGCTCTCCAGCGCCACCACGCTGACTGGTTCACCGGCGTCAGTGGTCGCGACGTCCCACGCCACCAATGTCGAGGTCTTGGCGACCGTGTCGCCGCCGGCGGCGATCTCCAGGCTCCCGTTACCCAGCTCGTCAACACCTAAACCATCGGCGCGAAGACCCAACGTGTGCACAGGATCGTCCGCAGCGGGCTGCTCGTTCATACGGATGCGCGTCGTCAGCCCCTCACCGGTCAGCGTGACCAGCAGGCCAGCCGACTCCGACAACTCGTAGGTTGCGACGCTTCCTGCGCACCGCCGCCATTGATCCGAACATCTACCGGCGAAACCTTCGGCACCCACGACCCGTCAGCCTGCCGGGTCAGGTCACTGTCGACGTCCTGCCAGGTGCCATCGGTCTCATCCATCACCCGCACCGAGGCACCGAACTGCTCATCGGTCAACGTTCCGTCAGGGTTCGCGAACGTGCGCGTCGTCTCGGTCCGCTTCGACAAGTCCTCGACCCGCTTGTCAGATGCGCGCGCCGTTGTCATCGCCGACACCCACACCCTCAGCGACATCCCGGTCGGCCGCTCACCGACGAACTGCCACACACCTCATGCACCGCCGGTGACCACTTGCGTCCGTACGAAAGACCTTCGGACGCATGAACAATCCCAACGAGCAGACGACCGACACAGAGGCAACCTGCCCGCGCTGCGGCGAGCCCGTCGGGCGCAAGCCGACGGGGCGGCCGCCGATCTGGTGCTCCCAGGAGTGCCGACGAGCTGCGTACGAGGAACGTCGAGCGGCAGCTCGAGGCGCGATTGCCGTCGAGGTCGTGGAACGTATCGAGACTCGCGAGCACACCACTGCCGAGTGCGTGGACCGCGCCATCGCATCACCGGTCGGTTGCCGGCGGATGATTCTCGCGCTGACCGAACGAGCACGAGATGGATCACTCCGCGCGGACCCGAAGTGGGAGTCCACGCGGACAGCACTGGTCGGTCTGATCCACGCGCTCAACCCGCCCACGAGGTCTCGGTGGTGAGCGAACGTTTCGTACGGACGCAACCTCTGTCCGGCAGTGCACCAGGTGTGTGGCTCTCCGGTAACGCCTCAGGCCTACGGCGTTCGCTGCGACTCGACCCAGCCGATCAAGCGGTCAATGACGGATTGCTGTGTCTCGTCCGGGAGCGCAAGGATCCGCTCGACAAGAACGTCCAGATCGATCAGGCCGGCGCGAACGAGCGCACCGGCAAATGCCAGGTCCTTCATGCGCCCAGCCACCAGTTTGGACGCCACCAGATCGTGCGGCTCGAGAAACGCCGCCTGCGCTGGCTCCGAATCGGGCAGCTCGGGCCTGAGCAGCCGTTCCGCCCAGCCCGACGGGAGCGTCACCGTGTCGACGTGGACTCCCTCGGCGTAGTAGCCGAACTGCTCATGGAACGCCGAGAACTCACCGATGCCACCTTCGACCTCGTCGGCCTTGGCGCGGTCTACATCGTCGAGGAACGCGATGTCGGCCTCCATCGAGGCGGTCGCCTCTGCTGGCAGTTCGTCCTCGTCACGAGATCCGAGGATCGCTTGCGAGCCGACCACCAGCACATCACGGTCGTTCGCGATGCGGGACGCACTACGCAACACGTGAGCGAGCTGAGTGCGGTTCACCGGAGCGCTGCCGCCTGCTGCTCGCGGATCGTTCGCAGGATCTTCGTACGGCGCTCGGGTGACATGACACCGGCGAACGGCGAGTTCTCACGCAGATCAGCCGATCGCTCATCGAGCGAGGTGATGACATGGATGATCTGATCCACGCCGCCGACCAGGACCGATTCCCAATCCCGCAGGTAGGCGGCGGTCATGCCGTCGACTCGCTGCTCGGGCAGCCAACGCTCGATGTTGCTGCGCGCCTTGCTGATGACACCTTCAGGATCAACAAGCAGATCGGCGATCAACGCCTGGTGCAGGCGAAGGGACTTGAGCCGCTCAGAAGAGAGCTGCGCGTAGCCCCTGAGCCGGTCGACCTCGGAGCGAGGAATGCGCCGGTGCGAGCCCACCCTGACGGACGCGACGTCGCCGCGGTCAGCCAGGTTCACGACGTGCTGACGCGAGACGCCGAGCATCTCGGCGACCTCGCCCGTCTTCAATAGCACCGACTCCATACCACTATTAAACACAACAAACACAACACGGCCAAACCCTGCGAACGCCTCGCCCTCCCGCGCGGTGAACGTTACCTACCGACGTTCCCCCGAAAGTTCGAACGTTCCCCCGCCACCAACGCCGGAAGAACGGCCGTGAATAAGCGTGATGCCCATGTATACGGAGGACTGAAATGACTGACCAGATGATGGAGCGGCTCGTTGCACCGGACGACCTCGCCGCGATGCTCTCGGTGACCACCGGCCAGCTGGCCCAGATGCGCTACCTCGGAACCGGCCCGCAATACGTCAAGGTCGGCACGCGCGTCCGGTACGCGCTGTCCGACGTGCAGACCTGGCTGACCGAGCACCGCCGCTCCCAAACGTGAGCACCGCCATCCACAGGCGACCTCCCTGACCGAGGTTCTCCACACCCAGCCCGACCTCGATAACGGCGGACGCCGGTTCGGCGATAGGCCAGTCACAGAAGGAGGTGACCCGTGGCGACGATCGAGTCGTACGAGACGACCACTGGCAAGCGCTACCAAGTCCGCTACCGCACCCCTGACCGCAAGCAGACCAAGAAGCGCGGCTTCAAGACCAAGCGCGAGGCACAGGAGTACGCGGCATCGGTCGAGGTCCAGAAGTACCGCGGCGAGTACGTCTCTCACCAAGCCGGCCAAGCGACGATCGGCGAGCTCGGACCACCGTGGCTCGTACGCCAGAGCGCCCACCTGAAACCGTCGTCGTTGCTCGCGCTCGAGGTCGGCTGGCGAGTCCACGTCGAGCCGCGCTGGCGCGACGTCCGGGTCACCGACATCAGCCGCACGATCATTCAAGACTGGGTTGCAACCCTCGGCAAGAACCGCTCGGCCACCACGGTCAAGCGCGCCTACGGCGTCCTTTCATCGATCCTCGACGACGCCGTCGACGACCGCCGCATCATCGCTAACCCGGCCAAGGGCGTGAAGACCAAGCGCAAGGAGATGCGCGGACGCGTCTACCTCAACCACCACCAGGTCGACCGCCTCGCTCGCGAGGCCGGCGACTCCGCCGGGGTCGTCCTGGTACTCGCGTACACCGGCATCCGCTGGGGCGAGATGATCGCGCTCCGCGTGCGCGACGTCGACACCAACCGACGCCGCCTCTCGATCGAACGCAACGCCGTCGAGGTCGGCACCCAGATCCACGTCGGCTCACCCAAGAACCACGAACGCCGGTCCGTCCCCTACATCCAGATGCTCGACCCCGTCATCGAGAAGGCCAGCGCCGGCAAGCCGCCCGACAGGCTCCTCTTCCCCGGACCCGACGGCGGGGTCCGCCGCCGCACCCGTACCGACGGCTCATCCGGCGGCTGGTTCGCCGGCGCCGTACGCCGCGCAGGCATCCCCCGCGTCACGCCCCACGACCTCCGCCACACAGCAGCGTCGCTGGCCATCTCATCCGGCGCGAACGCCAAGGCAGTCCAACGGATGCTCGGCCACAAGTCGGCCGCGATGACTCTTGACGTGTATGCCGACCTCTTTGAGGACGACCTTGACGCAGTTGCGGTTGCCATGAACCAAGCGGCTCTTCGAGCCCTCGAGCCGTGAAAACAACCTCGAAGCCACTTTGACGAAAGTTCCAATCAAGGCGCGTCGGCAAACGCGAAAGCATGTTCGTAGTCCCTACCCAGCGTGGCCCGAGCAGGAATACCATCGAGTTGTCGAGCCCATGTCAGTCGCTCCTGGAGGTGGACGTGCGGTGGGAATGAACTATCACCATCTAGACGATGCTGACGTACGGCGGACGATGAAGTCTCTGTGGCTTGATGAGCTCGCGGAATTCGAGAGCCACTGGACTGTCGATGCGTGCTACGGAAAACAGCTCACCGAGGCCGGATGGAACGCATTCAAAGTCGTCATGCCTCAAGCTCTCGAGGCGCACGACGACGAGTGGCTTCGCTCCCAAATGACAGACTCATCCTTTTGGGACCCTCATCTTCTCCGGCAAGGGAAGCTGGTCGAGTACAACAAACCCGACGCGATTCAGAAGCTCACGCTCGGTGAGTTCAATATCGCGTACATCCGTGGCGTGGCCACGGTGCTGCAGTCCCGTGGAGCCGACATGTGCATGGTCTATCGCGCGGACGAAGCCTACGTTCCACGCTCGGAATGCTCCGCCTGGGAAGATCAGGAGATCCCAGTCTGTGACGTGCTCGCTGGTCACCGAGTCCGTTATCACCCCCCTCCGGGCGATCGACGTGCCTTCTCAGTTCCCTCCGGCCCGAACTGTCATCACAGCATCCGGATGATCTAACGAACTGCGTGCCTGTCTCAACAGGTCGGGCTCAGGAGGCCTCACGTTGGTTGTTCTGAGCCTTCGGTTAAACCCAAGTAGGACGAGATGTTGGTGAGCGTTACTTCGGCCCGCTGGGCGATGACGTCGTAGGGCACGACCTCAGCACGGTGCAGGGAACGATTGAGCTCCAGCAAGACCAGACGCTCGTGATCGGCAAGGGCTGACTGTCGGCCCAGGATGATGAGAAGTCTCGGCTCCCGCGCATTTCGGATCCCATGAAACTCCTCGGCCGCGCCGGGATGGCGACTTAGGCGATCACGGTATGCAAGTGCCTGGGGAAGTGCGTGAGCGAGTTCCTTCCCCAGACGGTAGTGATGCGGAGTCGGGACGGCTGAGCCCGGCGTTTGCTGGCGAGAGCGGAGGATAGGCTCGTTTGGGCCTTTCAATTCAACCACGTCGTTGTAGCCGTCAAAGCGCTCGAGGAGGAAGTCCATCGAGCCGCTAGGGCCGGATTGTTGCGGCCGGATGCTGGCGTACTCGAGCCCAAAGAGGAGCGGGTGAGTGGCGAGGAAGTCTTGCATGTTGGTTTCGCTGGCCAAGGGGTTGTTCAGGAGCGTGCGATACGCCTCGAGGTCTCGGCCGGCATCGGCGACACGCTCGGCGACTCTTTCGTGCAGCACGACTGCGGCAGCCGCGCGCCCGGGCTGGTCAGTCGTCGCACCCCGGATGAGCGCCGCTCGTTGATCCGCGTCGGTGAGACGTGATACGAAATCAACTAGCTTCTGGATCTGGCGCTCGTCGAGGTCGCCCAGCGCTTCTATTACATCCAAAGCGTGATCAACGTCGGTTGGCGCGGCGAGCCGGAAATCCACGAGGCCCGCCAGGCGCTCGATACGTTCTCCATCCTGCTGCAACCACTCAGCGACACGATCGACTGTCAGTTGTTGGTCGAGAACCTTGCTGACCTCGGCCGGGTCCCCGATCAGGCTGAGATCCGCGTACTGGCTGAGATCCTCGGGCTCGACCGACAAGTGCGTAGCGAGATAGGCCAATGAGAAGTCGTCTTCGGCAGCCAACCATTCGTCAATGTTGAGCACATAAATGAAGTGGTTTGGGGTGGTTCGGAGGCCTTGCGCGACGTCAGTGCGTCGAGTGAGGAGCAACGCCGCCTCAAGGCCTTCCGGACAGCGCTCCTGCACGCCCTCAGCGAGCCTCTGCCCGTGCCTGAAGTGGGTGCGCTCATCCGCGAATACGTCAAGCCAAGCGAAGTCGTAGAACACCGAGATACCGCAGAGCCGTTGGGGCGCTCCTCGACGCCACCAGATCTGGCGATCCCACTCGAGATCAAGCTCCATATCGGGAGCGTAGGCCCGTCAAAGGTCATTTCCCGCACGCGCGCCCAACGGCCAGCACGTGTCGCGGCGCAATTACGCACCACGGGCCTCGTCATCAGCAGCGCACAGGCCCCAGCGGCGTACGCGCCCAGGCGGTATCGCTGGAGAGCGGAACCTGCGGCGGTTCGGCATATGCGACTCGGTCAATTGGGTGACGTTGTTGTGCAATGGTTGAGCGGGCCAAGTTCCCGGCATTCAAAGTCCGGCATGGCGCAACGGAAGCGGCTCAGTTCACGCTCGCAGCGGCGCGGAGCTCGGTGTAAGCCGACATCCAGCCTCTGTTCCGCTTTCCTTTGATGGCGGCGACGGTTGCACGTGTGGCGGTTATCCCTGCACCCAGAGCAGCCCCGCCCAAGATCGCCGCTGGACCGACGAATCCGGCGGTCAGCACGCCTGTCATCGAGCCGACGCCGAAGTCGACAACAGCATGCTTCGGAACGGATCCGAGGCTCTCCACCCTCCCATTTGCCCGGATGAGGTAGCTCTCCATCGCTTGCCTCACTGCGCGCTCCACGTCGCCACCCTGAGCCTCCTCGAGGGCAGTCGCTTCGATTTCGCGAAGGATTCGGCGGAGATCCTTAATTGACTTATGTGACCGGATGGCCGCAACAGTCTCCCAGTCGAGATGTCCAACTGCCAGCAGCAGGATCGGGAGTGCAAAGCCGGTGGCGAACCACGGCGAGTTCACCTCGAACCGTGCTTGAAGCACGGCCTGGTGCCGCGAATCCTGCATTACGGAAACCCCGGCTTGCGCGGCGACCGCGAGGTCGGTATCCGCGTGCCTGACGACCACTTCTCGAACGAAAGTCTGCGGAATCATCTGGCGCAACGCCTCGTTGCGGCCGTCGCGGCGTCGCCACTCGTCGGCAATGGTCTTGACCTCTGATGACCGCTCAGTCGTGACGAACTTCATCCAGTCCACCGTGGATGGCAACTCAGCAGCGAATGGCGCGAGTGTGGGGAACCAAATGATAGATGTTTCGGAGTTGATGAACTGTTGCAATTCTCGTGCGGGTACACCGACTTCGGACTCGGGTCCGAAACTAACGCGAAACCGCTGCCCACCCGCGACATGCCGGTGCCTTGGACTCTGGAACGAACTTTTCTGGTCGTTGGGAAGCGGCATCTCAATCCAGCCACCTGGACCGGCCGTGATGCTGAGTGCGCCGCTCTCGAGAAGTATTTCCTCGTAGAAGATTGCCGCTTGTTTGAGACGGCGCCTCAGCGACGCGATGGGAGCGCCGGCGACGAGAGAGTGCGCGTTCGAACGCAGAGGAACCCACAGGACCTGAGCGTTCGATCGCACAGATTGGAGCCTAGAGGCCGGAGCCGACAGTCGGTGCCCGCCGACGCGGTTTCATACGACCAGGACCCTAATTAGGGGTGCGGCAGAGGTTCATGCGCTGGCAGGCCGTCATTCTTTGCCGACGGGAGCTTGATCCGAATGCATGTTCCAGAACGGCAGGTAGCAGAGCCTGAGCATCAACCACCAAACGTACAGAGTCACAGTGGTCCAAGATGTTTCGTCAGTCATTTGCCCATGCGCGACAGAGTTGCGCAAATTTGGGCCGTGACTCTCGGTCAAGAGTGCCTGCAATTCGAACCGGAACGACGGCGTAAATATCGCCGCCGTCTCCTCGAGTGCAAGCAATGGACCTAGGCTCTTTTCGGTCTCAACTCCGTTTTCGCCGAAAAGCAGAGTCGAAACACCCTGATCGTTGAGATGGGCGCGGATGAGGGCTTCCAATTGCGGGACCAAAATGTGCAAAGCGGTCGCGTAGTCACCGTCAAAGCCGGCGAACAGACCGGCAGCCCACAGGTTGCTTCGATCCGGTGGGATGACCGGGGACTCGCCACAGATCTGTCGCACGACCTCTCGGCTGATGCAGTGTTCAGTCTTGAGGACGTCTAGCGCCGGAATGATTCGCGCCTGAGCGCCGAGCCCCGCAGTGCTCTGATGATCGCGGACCATCCGGTTGAAGATCGCTGCGTTGTCGTCGGCGGAAAACGTGCCTCCCGGCGTGGCGGCGACCTTTCGACCATCGGCTGACAGGGTCGCTCCTCCGAATAGACTGGAGAGGCGGAACGTCCTCATTGCATCGATGGTGTTTTCGCGCAGCGACTGTACGTCTACGAGTGGAAGGACAAGCGCGAACCGAAGCAGCGCCTCGGGCAGTTCGTGCCCAGACACGAGTTGCTTCGCGCTCTGCACGTAGGCACTAATATCGATGGGGTCGGACTCAATCCGCGCCATCTCCCTGAGTGAATCCTTGCGGGACTGCCGAAGTCGTTGCTGGAGATGTTCGAGCCGTTTGTCGAGCGATTGCGCGGTTCGGTAATCCTTTGGAAGTGATCGAAGGGTTGCGACAGCCTTTTCCAGGTGACTGCTTGCCACGATATTGGACACATTCGCGCTGCTGCGAGGGTTGTCGGCCTGAGCGACGTATGACTCGGCGAGGTCAGCTGCGCATGCGTACGCTCGGTCGTTCTCGTCACCGCGTTCGAACCACCTCGCAGCAGCGCGATACTCCTCTTGGCTGCGATGATGATCGTCGGCAGCACGGTCGAGATCCGCTAGTGCTCGCAGGTGTGCCGCGATCTTGATGGCCGAGCCACGTGCCAGACCGAAGTGTTCGAGCAGATCGCTTAGCCACACGGCGAGGAAACCATCAGAGGCCGAGGAGCTGAGAAGGGTGTCGACGACCGTGGCCTCAATGCCCGCTAGCTGGGTTGCAGTGGCTTTTCCTAGCCGGCGGCTTAGAAATATAGCCCGTCGCCAAGCCTCCTCAGCATCACCAATCCATGCGTCGTTAGTAAGCGGCTCGCCGGTGTACGCCTCTATAGCTCTTAAAGCGTGTTCGATACGGCGCGGCGAACCGTGTGTCCAAGCGATGTCGTACAGGCGTGCTTGCAGGGCAGGGGCGCCTGCCACTAATCCGGCTGCTTCGCCAAGGAACGCAACCTCGATCGGGTGCAGGTCACTTGGGATGACTGATCGCTTCCCGGCCATTGTCATGAACGGCTTGAACGGTTCGTTCCAGCTTTCGGCGTCTAGGGTGGCCGACGCTGCGAGGGCGAACAGTTCAAATACCCGGCTCGTAGTGGGTTCATCGGCGACTTCCGCAGCCTGCCAGAACGCCATTCCGAGGTTCGCCAAGTCAGGATCATCGTGGTCGACAGATGCGATGACTTCTTCCCACCCACTTGCCCGGACGTCTTCCATCGTCGGCGTATCGGGCGGCGACTCTTGTTCGTTCTGGTCAGCGCCCACGAGCTCTCCTAAATGAGAATGTCAGTGCCCCACTGGCTGGCTGCGGCAGCGCGGCTTGTGCTGAAAGGACCCGCCTAGAAGCCCCAGTGGCATCCAAGTTCGGACTGTAGATGCTCGGTACGACATCTTCGCGACTTGGTGCTGAGACCGCCCAACAAGTCCTTCCTGGGCGGAAATCGCGCACCGCAATGGGCAGAAGCGAAGTGGGGCCAGAATCAAAAGTGGCGGTTTCGGGACAGCCCGAGGGTAGGGCCGAGGAGATCGCGTTTCGCCGCTCAATCTCATCCGCATAGTGAGAAATGTGTGCCCAAAATGTGCCCACGAAGACGCTTGTGCAATTGAGAAAACCCCCGATATCACTGTGATTCCAGTGAAAATCGGGGGTCTTCATCGTGCGGTGGCGGTGGGATTTGAACCCACGGTGGGCGTGAACCCACACAACATTTCGAGTGTTGCACCTTCGGCCGCTCGGACACGCCACCGCCGGGTACATTACCGGACCGGTGTCGGCGCTCCGAATCCGCGGTCGGCCCGGGACACTGGGGACGTGCCCTTTGCCTCGACCGACACCCTCGTGACCCGCGCGCAGCAGCTGGTTCCTGCCGACGGACGCGTCGTCCTGGGCATCTGCGGGAGCCCCGGATCAGGCAAGACGACACTCGCCAAGCAGCTCGCCTCGCGCCTCACCGCCGCCGGCACCCCGGCGACGCGGGTGCCGATGGACGGGTTCCACCTGTCCGACGACGCGCTGACGCTGCGAGGGCTGCTCGACGTCAAGGGAGCCCCCGAGACGTTCGACGCGTACGGCTACCTCGCCCTGCTCGATCGCCTCCGCACCGAGACCGACCACCCTGTCTATGCCCCCGGGTTCGAGCGGACGCTGGAGCAGCCCATCGCCGCCGCGATCGCCGTCGACCCCGAGATCCGCGTCGTCGTCACCGAGGGCAACTACCTGCTCGACGCCGACGAGCCGTGGCCCCGGGTGCGCGCCGCGCTCGACGAGGTGTGGTTCGTCGACCTCGACGACGGCCGCCGCCGGGCACGGCTCGTCGACCGGCACGTGAAGTTCGGCAAGACCCGCGACGAGGCGCAGGAGTGGGTCGACCGGGTCGACGAGCCCAACGCCCAGCGCGTCGTCGCCCGGCGCGACACCGCCGACCTGGTCGTCAGCGAGGACTGACCGGGCCAGCCCTACGACCGGTCGTCGGCCGCCCCGCCCGGGTTGGAGATCGACAGGAACGTGTCGCTGAACAGGTCGAACTCGTCGTCGCGGGCCCGGCCCGTGCCGGCGCCCTTGAGCAGGCTCGCGAGCTCGCCTGCGGCCCGGTCGATGCGCTGCTCCAGCGCCTGAGCACCGTCGGCGCCCCAGTCGTGGGTCGACGCGAAGACGCCGGTCGGCACGACCAGCGCCTGCAGGTAGCCGAACAGCGGCCGCAGGGCGTGGTCGATCGCGAGCGAGTGCCGCGCCGTCCCGCCGGTCGCGCCCAGCAGCACCGGCTTGCCGATGACGGCGTCGGCGTCGAGCGCGTCGATGAACGACTTGAACAGACCCGGGAACGACGCCTTGTAGATCGGCGTCGCGACGATCAGCCCGTCGGCGGCCGTCACCTTGTCGAGGACGTCCTGCAGGCGCGGCGACGCGAAGCCGGTCAGCGTCGCATCGACGATGTCGTGCGCGAGCTCGCGCAGCGTGACGACCTCGACCGAGGCGTCACCGAACTGCCGACCGAACGACTCGACGAGCCGGTCGGCCAGCAGCCGCGTGCTGGACGTCTCGCTGAGCCCCGCGGAGAGGGCGACGACGGTGGTCATGCGTCCACCTCCACACTGGACTCGGCGGCCAGCGCGGCATCGCGGGCGGCGACCCTGTTGGCGTGCGTCGGGGCGTCGGGGACGTTGGCCGGACGCCGTGCGTCGAACTCGGCGCGCAGGGTCGGCAGGATCTCGCCGAGCAGGTCGAGCTGCTCGAGGACGACCTTGAGCGGCAGGCCGGCGTGGTCGACGAGGAACATCTGCCGCTGGTAGTCACCGAAGTAGTCGGCGAACGACAGGGTCTTCTCGATGACCTCCTGCGGGCTGCCGACCGTCAGCGGAGTCTGCGCCTGGAAGTCCTCGAGCGACGGGCCGTGCCCATAGACGGGCGCGTTGTCGAAGTAGGGGCGAAACTCGTTGACGGCGTCCTGGCTGTTCTTGCGCATGAAGAACTGGCCGCCGAGTCCGACGATCGCCTGCTCCGGCTCGCCGTGCCCGTAGTGGGCGTATCGCTGCCGGTAGAAGTTGATCAGCCGGATGTAGTGCTCCTTGGGCCAGAAGATGTTGTTGGCGAAGTAGCCGTCGCCGTAGTAGGCCGCGATCTCGGCGACCTCGGGCGTACGGATCGAGCCGTGCCACACGAACGGCGCGACGCCGTCGAGGGGGCGCGGGATCGACGTGAAGCTCTGCAGCGGGGTGCGGAACTTGCCCTCCCAGTTGACGAGGTCCTCGTCCCAGAGGCGGCGCAGCAGCTGGTAGTTCTCGATCGTCAGCTCGACACCCTTGGACGGGTCCTTGCCGAACCACGGATAGACCTGCGCGGTGTTGCCGCGGCCGAGCACGAGGTCGACGCGACCGTCCGACAGGTGCTGGAGAGTCGCGTAGTCCTCCGCCATCTTGACCGGGTCGTTGGTCGTGATGTGCGCGATCGACGTCGACAGGATGAGTCGCTCGGTCTGCGCCGCAATGAAAGCGTGGAGCGTGCTGATGGACGGCGGGACGAAGCCCGCGTCGTGGTGCTCGCCGACGGCGAAGACGTCGCCACCGATGTCCTCGACCTTCTTGGCGATCGCGACCAGTGCCTTGAACTTCTCGTTCTCGGTCGGGATCGATCCGTTGGTCGGGTCGACCGTGAGGTCGCCGACGCTGAAGATGCCGAACTGCATGCTGCTCATGGTTCTCCTTCACCAAGCCGAATGGCCTTGTTGAATCTTAAACTAGATTAGCACGCGCCCTATTCCCCGCACGCCCACGGGACGGTCAGACCCGCTTCTGCCATCCTCCCTCGGAGCCGATCGGCCGAAAGCCCATCGCCTCGTTGACGTCGAGCATCGGCCGGTTCTCCTCGGCGTTCCACGTCACGATCATCTCGACCCCGGGGACCGACGTCGCCAGCAGCTCGGCCGTCGCCGCCTTGAGGAGCATCCCGAGGCGTCGTCCCCGGTGGTCGCGCAGCACGAGGGTGTCCTCCTGCACCGCGACCGGATCGCCGCTCGCCACGACGATCTCGGAGAAGCCCGCCAGCGTGCCCGACGCGACGTGCTCCACCGCCGCCGTCACCAGGTCGCGGCCGCTGGAGGTGATGCGCTCGTCGTGCTCGCGGACCCGGCCGGCGTCCCACACGTCCTCGGTCATCACCATGCCGGCCATCGGGGCGTCCGTGCTCATGCGCGTGCGCAGCGCGGCAAGGTCGGCGACCCATCGATCCGGCGTCGCACCCGTCCACGTCACCAGCCGGTAGCCGTCGCCGGCCACGGCGGCTGCGGCGTCCCGCAGGGATGTCAGCCGTTCCGGCAGGCCGCGGACGTCGAGCAGGCTGATGCGGGTCACCTGCTCGAGCGCGAAGCCGTGCCGCAGCAGGAACCGCGCCCCGTCGTCGTCCGCCGACAGGTCGCCGAACCCGGTCGGCGGCTCCACGCGCTCGCCTCCGGGCCGGACGGAGTGGGTGACCGCGACCTTGAGCACCGGGGCACCCGCCTCCCGCGCGGCGCCCTCGGCCCGATCGAGCAGTGCGCGCCCGACGCCGCGGCGACGGTGCTGTGGCAGCACGTCGACCATGAGGTGGGCACCCGTCTCGGGCGTGTGCGGCCGCGTGGTGACTAGGGCCCGGCCGATCACCGCGCAGCTCTCGCGGACGACGAAGTGCCGCCGCACGCGATGCGGGTTGCTGCGGTACTCCGCGAGCAGCTCCGGTACCCCCATGACCAGCAGGTCGGTGCCGAGGGTGTCGGCCTCGATCGCATTGCGAACGGTGGCGTACTCCGTGAACTCGGCACCGCCCGGCGCGTCCAGCGACTCCGGCATCTGCAGCTCGTCGATCGCGAAGGTCATCCCCCACACCTATCGTTCGCGGCCGCGCCGCGTCGACCCGTCAGGGTGCGGTCACGTCGATGAGCACCTTGCCCACGACCCCGTTCTCGACCGCGGCGTGCGCCTCGGCGGTCTGCTCGAGCGGGAAGCGCACGAGCGGCAGACCCGCGCCCTCGCCCACCGGCAGCGCGCCGTCGACGAGCGCCGACGTGATGTCCTGCGTCGCGGCCCGCAGCGCCTCGGGGGCGAGCGTGTAGAGCAGCAGGAACTGGTAGCGGATGTTGAGCGCGAAGTGCGCCCGCACGTCGAGCGTCATCTGGTCGCCGCCGTTGTTGGCGTAGACCGCGACGGTGCCGTGGTTGGCGATGACGGCATGGTTGAGACCTGCGTTGACCGCCGGCGACACCTCGACGACGACATCGACACCGGCGGGCGCGAGCGCGCGGATCGCCTGGGCCGGATCTCCTGTCGTGTAGTCGACCGTGTGGTGGGCCCCGGCCGCGGTCGCGAGCGCGGCCTTCTCAGGGCTGCTGATCGTGGTGATGACGGTGGCACCGGCCCAGCGCGCGAGCTGGATCGCGGCGTGGCCGACCGCCCCCGCCCCACCGGCGACGAGCACCGTCCGTCCGGCGAGGGCCCCGGGCGACAGCCTCGACGGCCCACCCTCGGCGACGGTCAGGGCGCGGTGGGCCGTCACGGCCGGCACGCCCAGCGTGGCGCCGAGGTCGAACGACGCGCTGTCAGGCAGCTTGACGACCCGGTCGGTCGGGACGACCGTGAGCTCCTGCGCCGTGCCGGTCGGCCGCTGGTGCTGCGCGAGCAGCAGCCAGACCCGGTCACCGACGGCAAGCCCCTCGACGCCGGGGCCGACCGCGTCGATCACGCCGGCGCCGTCCTGGTTCGGCACGACCTCGGGAAAGGCCACGGTCTGTCCGGTCGCGCCCGCGCGGGCCTTCCAGTCGGTCGGGTTGACGCCGGAGACGACGATGCGCACCCGCACCTCACCGTCGCCCGGCACTCCGGGCTCACGGTCGACGACGTCCAGGACCGAGGGGTCCCCTGCACTGCTGTAGACGACTGCTCTCATGTCAGGTGCAACACGCACAGCGGTCAGATGTTCCGGTCGCCGCCGACGATCTCGCGCAGCAGGGCGTCGGACGCCAGGAGAGCCTCGCGGTCGTACGTCGAGGTCGACGCCATGAGCTCGTCGGCGCCGGTGCGGGTCACCAGCTCGTCGAGACTGGCGCGGACGGTCGCAGGCGACCCCGCGACGGCCGCGTCGAGCGAGGCCTCGACCCGCTGCCGGAGCTGTGACGTCCAGGCCTGGGCGCGGATCGACTCGACCGCCTCCAGCGGAGGGAACTCCCCTGTCTGCCGCGACCGGGCCATCGCCCACGCCTCCGGCAGCGCCAGCTCCCGGGCAGTCGCGTCGTCATCGGCGACCGTCACGTCGAGCGAGATCGTGACGTGGGGGTCGGCGGCCTGCTTGCTGGGACGGAAGTCGCGGCGATAGGACGCCAGCGCCTCGACGCCGGCGTCCTCGAGCAGGACCGGCCCGCCGACCACGACCGGCAGGCCGAGCCGGGCGGCGATCTCCATGCCACGCCCGGTCGCCAGCAGCGAGATCGGCACCGGTGCCGGCGCGACCGGATGGGCGGTGACTGCCGCCTCGCCGGCCAGCAGCCGGCGCAGCTCGTCGAGGTCGTCCTCGAACGTGTCGGGACCGTCGAGGTCGTGCCGGAGCGCCGCCCGTACGGCCGGGGTGAAGCCGAGCGATCGGCCGATGCCGAGGTCGACCCGGCCGGGGTGCAACGCCTCCAGCATCAGGAACTGCTCGGCGACCACGAGCGGCTGGTGGTTGGGCAGCATCACCCCGCCCGACCCGATGCGGATGCGGTCGGTCGTCGCGCCGATCGCGGCGAGCAGGACCGCGGGCGAGCCGCTGGCGATGCCCGGGACGGCGTGGTGCTCGGCGACCCAGAACCGGTCGTAGCCGAGCGCCTCGGCCTGCACGGCGCGCTCGACCGAGCCGGTCAGCCCCTCCGCCTCGGGACGGCCGGCCCGCGTCCGCGAACGGTCCAGGATCGAGAGCCTCACACCTGGGTCAACCGTCCACAGGCGTCCGGATGTTCCCCGACCGCATCTCACCCCATACCGTGCGGTGGATCGGCAACCTCACACCCGGGACCCGGGTGGATCCGCAACCTCACACCCGCGGCCCGGGTGGATCCTCAACCTCACACCCGCGACCCGGGTGGATCCTCAACCTCACACCCGCGGCCCGGGTGGATCCGCAACCTCATCCGGCCGAATGACGTTGCAGATCCACCTGCCGGGCGGGAGGGGCACCGCGTGACGTTGCAGATCCACCTCCCGGGGCGGGGGGTCACCGGTGGGCGGCGAAGAACTCCTGGAGCAGCGCCGTCGACTCCGCAGCCCGTACGCCGCTGAGCACCTCGGGCCGGTGGTTGAGCCGGCGGTCGCGCACGACGTCCCACAGCGACCCGACCGCGCCGGCCTTGTCGTCGAACGCCCCGAAGACGAGCCGCTCGACCCGCGCCGCGACGATCGCGCCGGCGCACATCGTGCACGGCTCCAGCGTGACGACGAGCGTGCAGCCCTCGAGCCGCCACTCCCCCCGCGCTGCCGCCGCCTCGCGGATCGCCACGACCTCCGCGTGCCCGGTCGGGTCGCCGTCGCGCTCGCGGGTGTTGCGCCCCCGCCCGATGACGACGCCCGACGGGTCGACGACGAGGGCGCCGACCGGCACGTCCCCCTCGGCCACGGCGGAGCGGGCGAGGTCGAGAGCCTCACCCATCAGCTGGTCGTACGTCACCGGATGACGGCCTCGAGCTCGGAGCCGAAGCCGAGCCGCTCCGCGACGTCCATCAGCATGTCCTCGGGGTAGAGCTCGACCTCTTCGCACAGCGCACCGAGGTCGTGCGCCGACATGCCGAGGTCGGCGAGCAGCGCGAGGTCTCCGACGGCGATCGGGTCGTCGTCGCCACCGGTGTCGACGATGTCGAGCAGCTCGACCACGCCGCCGGCGAGCGGGAAGTCGTCGACCGCCGTGACGTCGGACAGCATCGCGCGGATGTCGGTGCCCGACCGGCGGACGATCACGAAGAAGTCGTCCTGGATCGACACGATCCCCAGCACCCCGACGTCGGACGGGAATCGTCCGAGCGCGGCGCTCAGCTCGTCGACGTCCTCGCCCAGCCCGGGCAGCAGCTCCACGACCTGCCAGCGTCCTTCGTCGTGATAGGCGGCAACGGCGAAGTCGACATCGTCCTCGGCCACGGTCGTGCCTCCTGTACGGAACAAGTCCGGTGCGGAACGCCACCTGTAGGCAACGTCTCCTCTGCGATGGTGACAGACGGCATCGACTCGCCGCTAGTCTCGTGACATGCAGGTACACGTCGCCGACCACCCGCTCATCTCGCACAAGCTGACGCTGCTGCGCGACGAGACCACCGACTCGCCGACGTTCCGTCGCCTGGTCGACGAGCTCGTGACGCTGCTGACCTACGAGGCCACCCGCGACGTGCGCGTGCAGGAGGTCGACGTCAAGACCCCGGTCGCGATGGCCAAGGGCGTACGCCTGACCGATCCGCGTCCCCTCGTCGTCCCGATCCTGCGGGCCGGTCTCGGCATGCTCGAGGGCATGCAGCGGCTGCTCCCGACGGCCGAGGTCGGCTTCCTCGGCATGGTCCGCAACGAGGAGACGTTCGAGGCCGTCACCTACGCCGAGCGCCTGCCCGACGACCTGACCGGCCGCCAGTGCTACGTGCTCGACCCGATGCTCGCGACCGGCGGATCGCTCGCCGCGGCGATCGACTTCCTGGTCAAGCGGGGAGCCAACCACATCACGGCGATCACGCTGCTGGCCGCACCCGAGGGCATCGCGCGCATCGAGGCCGACCTCGCCGACGTCGGCGTGCCCGTCACGCTCGTGACCGCCGCGCTCGACGAGAAGCTCAACGAGCTGGGCTACATCGTGCCGGGGCTCGGCGACGCCGGCGACCGCCTCTACGGCGTCGCCGACTGACCGACCCGGCCCCACCGCCGGTTGCCGGTTCCGGCCACGTGTGACCGTTGACACACCCCACGCACCGTGGAAGTGTCGGTCGCACCAGATATTGAATCGTTTCAATATTCCGGCGCCATCGGGGGCACACCGCATCACCCAGCAGCTCTGCACGTCCGTCTTCATCTCCCGTCCGCCGGATCACCTCCGAGCACAGAGATGAGAACCCCGTGATCCGAAGACTCCTCAGCAGGCCGGTCGTGGTGATCGCCACCGCGACCTCCGTGGCCCTGGTGCCCGCCTGGGTCGCCGCCAGCCCGCGGCAGCCCGACAAGCCGGCACACTCCGCATCGTCCGCCCGCCCGTGGCAGGCCTACAACTACTCACCCAGCTCGCGGACCGTCGCGCCGACGGCGATCCACTCCACGGTCGGCGACGTCTCGCGGCCGTCGGCCGTGCTCAAGCACCGCACGACGCGGATCTCCGGGGCCGGGTCGGCCGTCACGGTCGACTTCGGCAAGGAGGTCGGCGGCATCGTCAGCCTCGACTTCACCGGGTCGTCGGGCCCGCAGCAGGTGGGCCTCGCGTTCAGCGAGTCGTCGATGTACGTCGGCACCTCCTCCGACGCCTCCACGGGCGGTCCCCGCAGCCGCGACGGCTCGCTCATCGCCGACGTCGACGGCCGCACCCGCTACCGGATGCCCCAGGCCTACCAGCGCGGCGGCTTTCGCTACCTGACGATCTACCTGGAGTCGGGCGGCCACGTCGACCTCGACAAGATCTCGCTGCACTTCACCGCCGCACCCGCGATGAAGAAGCTCGACGACTATGCCAACTACTTCTACTCCAGCGACGACCTGCTCAACCGGATCTGGTACGCCGGCGCCTACACGACCCAGCTCAACACGATCGACCCCAAGAGCGGCCGCATCTGGGAGCCGCCGGCGACCCTGTGGGACAACACGGGTGACGTCGGGGTCGGCGACACGATCCTGGTCGACGGCGCCAAGCGCGACCGCACGGTGTGGCCCGGCGACCTCGGCATCCAGATCCCCGCGGCCTACGCGGCGTTCAACGACACGACGTCGGCCCGCAACGCCCTGACGACGATCTACCAGGAGCAGCGGCCGACGGGCGAGCTCCCGTACGCCGGCCCCGAGCTCGACAAGTGGGGGTCTGACACCTATCACCTGTGGACGCTGGCGGCGACGTACGACTACATGCTCTACACCGACGACACGGCGTGGCTGCGCGACCACTGGTCGGCGTACCGCTCGGCGATCGACTTCAGCCGGGCCAAGATGAGCCAGAACGGCCTGCTCTCGATCACCGGGACGTCCGACTCGGTGCGCATCCTGGCCAAGGGCGAGAACCTCATCGCCAACGTGCTGCTGTGGCGCTCGCTCGACAAGGGCGCGACGCTCGCCCGCAGCATCGGCGACGACGCGACCGCCCGCACGTACGCCTCGCAGGCCGGGTCGCTGCGCACCGCGATCAACGACCGGCTGTGGGATCGGGCTGCGGGTGCCTACACGTTCTACCCCGACTCGACGATCCATCCGCAGGACGGCAACTCGCTCGCCGTCTGGTACGGCATGACCGACGCCGACCAGGCCCGGACCATCAGCCAGGAGCTCAAGGGCAACTGGTCGCCGATCGCCTCGACGGCACCGGAGAACAAGGGCAACCCCGGCGTCTTCTCCGGGTCGATGGAGGTCAACGCGCACTTCGCCGCGGGCAACCCCGAGGCCGACCAGGCGGGCGTCGACATCATCCGGCGCCAGTGGGGCTACATGCTCGACCACCCGGCCGGCACCAAGAGCACGTTCTGGGAGTCCTACCGCAACGGCGAGGACTGCGTCTTCTGCAGCACGTACGTGAGCCTCGCCCACGGCTGGGCAGCGGGTCCGACACCGGCCCTGACGAGCTACGTGCTCGGCCTGGAGCCCACGACCGCGGGCGGCGACGCGTGGTCGTTCGTGCCGCACACGGCCGACCTCACCTTCGCCCAGGGTCGCATCACCACGACCCACGGTGCCGTCACGGCCGGGTGGAGCGTCCGCAAGGGCACCTACCGGGCGACGGTGTCGGCGCCGCGACGCACGACGGGCACCGCGGGCGTCCCGACGTTCGGACGACGCGTCACCGTGAAGGTCGACGGCAGGACGGTCTGGGACGGCCGCCGCGCGAAGGCGTCGGGCGTCAGCCTCGAGGACGGGTACGTCCGCGTGTCAGGCCTGACGGCGGGCAAGCACTCGATCGTCAGCTCGGCCGCACGCCGCTGACGGCTGGTCTGCCCGGTGCCGCGATCGTGCGGTGCCGGGCAGGCCTCAGCGGTAGTAGCCGAAGTAGAAGACTCCCACGACGACGATGGCCAGACCCACGAAGATCAGGGCGCGGTTGCCCTTGCTCTCCTGGTCCTCGGGGCGGTCGTACTCGGACTTGTCCACGGCGTGCTCCAATGTCGGGCTGACGGTCCCTCGCCAGCACTAACGACCGAGGCCGCCGTGGGACACGCCCACCGCCTGTGACGTGCAGCGCGCCCGGACCCCGGTCCCGAGGTCGGCGCGCCGTGGTCACAGCGCCTTGAGGATGTCCTCGACCCGCTCCTTGGCGTCTCCGAAGAGCATCTGCGAGTTCTCGCGGAAGAACAGCGGGTTCTGGACGCCGGCGTAGCCCGTGGCCATCGAGCGCTTGAACACCACGACGTCGGTGGCCTCCCAGACCGTGAGCACCGGCATGCCGGCGATCGGGCTGGACGGGTCCTCGGTCGCGGCGGGGTTGACGGTGTCGTTGGCGCCGATGACCAGGACGACCGAGGTGTCCTTGAAGTCGTCGTTGATCTCGTCCATCTCGAGCACGATGTCGTAGGGCACCTTGGCCTCGGCCAGCAGCACGTTCATGTGACCGGGCAGACGACCGGCGACCGGGTGGATGCCGAACTTCACGTCGATGCCGCGCTCGCGGAGCTTGCGGACGAGGTCGGCGACCGGGTACTGCGCCTGCGCGACGGCCATGCCGTAGCCCGGCGTGATGATGACGCTCGAGGCGTTCTTGAGCAGCTCGGCGGTGTCCTCGGCGTTGATCTCGCGGTGCTCGCCGTAGTCCTTGTCGTCGGCCGGTCCGGCCTCGATGCCGAAGCCACCGGCGATCACGGAGATGAACGAGCGGTTCATCGCCTGGCACATGATGTAGGACAGGTAGGCGCCCGAGGAGCCGACGAGCGCGCCGGTGACGATCAGCGCGTCGTTGTTGAGCAGGAAGCCCGACGCCGCCGCGGCCCAGCCGGAGTAGGAGTTGAGCATCGACACGACGACCGGCATGTCGCCGCCGCCGATCGAGGCGACGAGGTGCCAGCCGAGTGCGAGCGCCACGACCGTCACCGCGACCAGCAGCCACAGCGCGGGGCTGATGACGAACCAGATCGTCAGCGCGACGAACAGCACGAGCGCGCCGAGGTTGATGTAGTTCTTGCCCGGCAGCATCAGGGGGCTCGACTTGATGCGCGCCGACAGCTTGAGGAACGCGACGATCGAGCCGGTGAACGTCACCGCGCCGATGAAGACGCCGATGAAGACCTCGGCGTTGTGGATGTCCTCGAGCGACTGCAGCTCGAAGTAGCCGTGCTCGAGGTAGCCGTTCCAGCCGACGAGCACGGCGGCGAGACCCACGAACGAGTGCAGCAGCGCGATGAGCTCGGGCATGCCGGTCATCTCGACGACCCGCGCGCGCCACAGGCCGATCGCGGCGCCGATCGCGACGGCGATGATCAGCAGCACGACCGACGTCGTGCTGCCCAGGTCGGCGACCAGCACGAACGTCGCGACGAGCGCGATCGTCATGCCGGAGATGCCGAACAGGACACCCTGCGACGCCGTCTCGTGCTTGGAGAGCCCGGCCAGCGACAGGATGAACAGGAGCGAGGCGACGATGTACGCCGCGGTGGCGATGCTTGCGGAATCCATGATCAGCCCTTACTTGGAGAACATGCTGAGCATGCGGCGGGTCACGGCGAATCCGCCGAAGACGTTGATGGACGCGAGCAGGATCGCGATGAACGCGAGCACCTGGATGACGGTGCCGTTCTCGGCGTCCCCGTCGATGCCGATCTGCAGCATCGCGCCGACGACGATGATGCCGCTGATCGCGTTGGTGACCGACATCAGCGGCGTGTGCAGCGCGTGGTGCACCTTGCCGATGACGTAGTAGCCGATGACGATCGCGAGCACGAGCACCGTGAAGTGCTCGGGCAGCGGCGGCGGGGCGTAGGCGTTGACCAGGAACAGCGCGAGGATGCCGAGACCGACGAGCCCGAGCTTGGCGCGCTGCGTCATCACCGCCTTGGGCGGCTGGGGCTCGGCCTTCTCGACCGGCGCTGCCGCGGGGGCCGCCGACACCTGCACCGGCGGCGGGGGCCACGTCGTCTCGCCGTCGCGCACGACCGTGATGGTGCGCTGCACGACGTCCTCGAAGTCGAGGACGAGCCGGCCGTCCTTGCCGGGCGTCAGCAGCTTCATCAGGTTGACCAGGTTGGTGCCGTAGAGCTGCGAGGCCTGCGTGGGCAGGCGACCGGCCAGGTCGGTGTAGCCGAGGATCGTGACGCCGTTGGGGGTGACGACGGCCTCGCCGGGCTTCGACCCGACGACGTTGCCACCGTTGGCTGCGGCCATGTCGACGATGACCGAGCCGGCCTTCATCGACGCGACGTCGGCCTCGGTGATGAGGATCGGGGCGGCGCGGCCCGGGATGAGTGCCGTCGTGATGATGATGTCGACGTCCGCGGCCTGCTCGGAGTAGATCTCCGCGGCGCGCGCGTTGTAGGCGTCCGTCGTCGCCTTGGCGTAGCCGTCGGTCGACTGCTCGGTCTCGACGTCGACCGCGATGTACTCACCACCCAGGCTCTTGACCTGGTCGGCGACCTCCGCGCGCGGGTCGGTCGCCTTGACGATCGCACCGAGGCTGTTGGCGGTGCCGATCGCGGCGAGACCGGCGACGCCGACACCCGCGACGAGCACCTTGGCCGGCGGGACCTTGCCGGCGGCGGTGATCTGGCCGGTGAAGAACCGGCCGAAGACGTTGGCGGCCTCGACGACGGCGCGGTAGCCGGCGATGTTGGCCATCGAGCTCAGGACGTCCATCGACTGTGCGCGCGAGATGCGCGGGACGGCGTCCATCGCGAGCACCGTGATCGGACGGGCCGACAGCTGCTCGACGAGATCGGGGTTGAGCGCCGGGCTGATGAGGCTGACGAGCGTCGCGCCGTCCGCGAGCAGGCCGATCTCCGCCTCGGAGGGCGCGTTGACCTTGAACACGATGTCGCTGCGCCACACGTCGGCCGTGGCGCCGATCGTGGCACCCGCAGCGGCGTACGCCTCGTCGGTGAACGATGCCTTCTCGCCCGCACCCGACTCGACCACGACCTCGTACCCGAGACCGATCAGTTTGCCCACCGTCTCCGGTGTGGCGGCGACACGGGTCTCACCCGCTACCGACTCAGTGACTACTCCGACGACGCTCATTCGGCGAACGTTATCTGTTCGTCACCTAGGCCGACCACCCTGTGAGACACGCGTCTCATCCTTTGAGTATGTGAATCACCAGGGCGCCGGTGTACGGCTCCCCTGCGGCAGGCCGAGCAGGCCTTCCCGGCGGCCCACGGCGGTCGCCCACACGATGGTCGCGGCGACGGCCGTGACGGTCAACGTCATGATCGCCCCGCTCTTGACCAGCACGAAGTCGACGGTCGACAGCGAGAGCAGCAGCCAGAGGGTCACGCTGCCCTTGACCAGGATGACCAGGCCCCACATCAGCGTCAGCCGGTGGAGCAGCCGGCGGATCTCCGGATGCGCCGCCAGCTCGCTGTCCATGGGGCAGAAGTCCGGCGCGAGCCGCGCCACGAGGGGCCGGGCTGACCACAGCGACCCGAGGAAGAGCAGCGCGACGACCAGATCGACGAAGACCGGCTGCACGAAGTAGATGAAGGTGTTGCCGGTCGCGAGGGTGATGCCGGTCTTCACCGTCATGATCCCGCCGGTCAGCAGCAGGAGCACCGACACGCACCGACCGGTGGCGGCTCGCCAGGCGACGACGCCCGCCGTCCAGCCGAGCGCCGCGATCATCGCCGCTGTCACGTTGACGAGCACCAGGACCGTCGCGAACAGGACGGCCGGCGCGACCACGGCGGCCAGCAGGCTCAGCGCGACCCGCTTGACGATGTCGCGCAGGTGCGGCAGGCGGGTGGATCTGGCGGCAGGCGCCGCAGCTTCGTGAGTGGTGACCATCGACAACCGGCTCGTCCCCGGCCCACAGGGCCGATGTGCATCCAAGAATGACGGAGCAAAAAGACTCTCGTGCTGGGAACCCTCGGCTCCTCCAGCGTACCTCGGGGGCGGTGGGTTCAGGCGGGGATCAGTAGTACCAGGGGTAGGCGGACCAGTCGGGGTCGCGCTTCTCCAGGAACTGGTCGCGGCCCTCCTGGGCCTCGTCCGTCATGTACGCGAGCCGCGTCGTCTCGCCCATGAGCACCTGCTGGCCGACCAGGCCGTCGTCGATCATGTTGAAGGAGTACTTGAGCATGCGCTGGGCCGTCGGGCTCTTGGCGTTGATGAGCCGGCCCCACTCCAGGGCCGTGGCCTCGAGCTCGGCGTGCGGGACGGCCCGGTTGACGGTGCCCATGCGGACGCCGTCCTCGGCCGAGTACTCCTGACCGAGGAAGAAGATCTCGCGGGCGAACTTCTGGCCCACCTGCCGGGCGAGGTAGGCCGAGCCGTAGCCGCCGTCGAAGCTGCCGACGTCGGCGTCGGTCTGCTTGAAGCGGGCGTGCTCGGCGCTGGCGAGCGTCAGGTCGGCGACGACGTGCAGGCTGTGCCCACCGCCGACCGCCCAGCCCGGTACGACGCACAGCACGATCTTGGGCATGAACCGGATGAGGCGCTGCACCTCGAGGATGTGCAGGCGCCCGAGCTTCGCCCGGTCGATCGGGTTGGGGGGCGCCGCCTCCTCGTCGTGGCCGGCCTCCTCGTACTGGTAGCCGGCCTTGCCGCGGATGCGCTGGTCGCCGCCGGTGCAGAACGAGTGCTTGCCGTTCTTGGGGCTCGGGCCGTTGCCGGTGAGGATGACGCAGCCGACGTCGGCCGACGTGCGGGCGTGCTCGAGCGTCGTCAGCAGCTCGTCGACGGTGTGGGGCCGGAAGGCGTTGAGGATGTCCGGCCGGTCGAACGCCACGCGCACCGTCCCGTGGTCGACGGCCCGGTGGTAGGTGAGGTCGGTGAGGCCCTCGAACCCGGGGACGGCCTCCCAGGCGGCAGGGTCGAAGGTGTCGGAGACGTGGTCCAGGGCGCTCATGTCGGCAGGCTATCGCCTGGCGCGACGACGGCCATCCGAGCCGTCCGTGGCCGCGACTCGCGCAGACACAGCGTCTCCCTGTCGCTAGGGTCGACGCATGAGCCCTGAGCATCTCGTCACGGTCTACGGCACCTCGATGATGATCTGTGCGCCCGAGGGCTTTCCTCTCGACACCGAGGGCGCGGCCGTCGAGCTCCTCGGCGAGGCCTTCAGCCTGAAGGCCGAGATGGTCGTCATCCCGGCCGAGCGACTGACCGACGACTTCTTCGACCTGCGCACGCAGGTGGCCAGCGAGATCGTCCAGAAGTTCGCCAACTACCGCATGCGCCTGGCGATCGTCGGCGACATCGGCCGCCGGGTCGGCGAGAGCGATTCGCTCAGCGCGTGGGTCGCGGAGGCCAACACGGGCAAGGACCTGTGGTTCTGCCCGACCTTCGACGACCTCAAGACCCGCCTCGACCGCCGGGCTCCTGCGCCCAGCTGATCGTCCGGACGCCGCGGGGCATGGCGCATTCCAGATACCGACGGTATGTTGACGATCATGGCTGACACATTTGCAGGCAAGGTCGCACTCGTTACCGGCGCTGCGCGCGGGATCGGCGCCGGCGTCGCCCGGGGCTTCGTCGAGGGCGGCGGCAGGGTCGCGCTCGTCGGCCTGGAGCCCGAGATGCTCGCCGAGCTGGCAGACGAGCTCGGCGACGCGGCCGCCTGGTGGGAGGCCGACGTCCGCGACAGTGCCGCGGTCAAGACGGCGGTCGACGCCGCAGCGGCCCACTTCGGGCGCATCGACTTCGTGCTGGCCAATGCCGGCATCGCGTCGTACGGCACGGTCCGCCAGATCGACGACACCGCGTTCGAGCGCGTCGTCGACATCAACATCAACGGTGTCTTCCGCACGCTCAAGCACACGACCCCGCACCTCGCGACCACCCACGGCTATGCCCTCGTGGTCGCCTCGCTCGCCTCGTTCACCGCCCTCGCCGGCCTCGCGTCGTACAACGCGAGCAAGGCCGGCGCCGAGTCGCTCGCGCTGGCCTACAAGCAGGAGGTCGCCCACCTCGGCATCGACGTCGGCATCTGCCACCCGTCGTGGATCGACACCGACATCGTCCGCAACGCCGAGAAGGACCTGCCGTCGTTCCGCGAGGTGCGCCAGAAGCTGCCCTACCCCGCCAACAGCACGACGAGCGTCGAGGACTGCGTCGCCCTGATCCTGCGCGGCTTCGCCAAGCGCAAGAGCCGGGTCTACGTCCCCAAGGGCGTGATGCTCGCGAGCTGGACCAAGGCGCTCACCAACTCACCCGTGGCGTGGCCGGTGCTGCGACGCATCGCCAAGAAGACCGTGCCCGGGCTCGAGCGCGAGGTCGACGCCCTCGGACGCTTCCACCACTCCCACGTCCCCGAGACCAAGCCGGCCGACTGACCTCGGACCGTCGCGGCCTCAGACCGCCGCGGTCTCAGACCGTCTGCACCGACGCGGCCAGCGACACCATGTGGCCGAGCCGGGCGACCTCGGAGTTGAGGAACTCCGGGCCGCCGTGGCGTCCGACCACGACGACCAGGCCGTTGCCGCGACGATCGCGCGCCGGGCAGGCCGCCAGCACCATGGAGTCCCACTCCGGCACCTCGCGCAGCACCTTGGCCTTGCGGATGCCGAGCCACTCGGTGGCACCCTCGACGAGCTTCGGCGCGGTCGACGACTTCGCCATCACGTGCGCCTCGCCGTCGACACGTTCCAGGGCCATCGCCCAGTCGGTGCGGAACGTCTCGGGGATGACGTCGACGAGCCGGGCGATCGCGCGCGCCGGGTCGTCGGTGAACCGTTCGACCGCCTCGAGGTCCATGCTGAGGTTGGCACCGGCGTTGTAGCGCGAGATCCAGTCGACCTTGACGCCCTCGAGCTGGTGGCACGCCGTGATCAGCGCGTCGGGCATGACGCGCGGAGGCAGCTCGAGCAGGACGTCGTCGACGACCTTGCCGTCAGAGCGCCGCTCGACGATCTCGATCGCCTCGATGTCGGCGCCCGCACCACCGAGCGCCGTCGCCAGCGCGCCGAGTGATCCGGGCACGTCAGGAAGCTCGACGCGCAGCAGGAATGCCATATGACCATTGTCACCGGCCGGCATTTCATTGCGGTTACGCGGGTAGCGTGGTGGCGTGAATCCCACCACCACCCGCACCGTGTTCCGCTACGTCGCCATCGCCGAAGCCATCTCCTGGCTGGGCCTGCTGATCGCGATGCTGTTCAAGTGGGTCATCGCGGACGACCCGCACACCGGGGCCGAGGGCGGCGTGCCGATCATGGGCCCCATCCACGGCACGATCTTCGTCCTCTACGTCGTCATGTGCCTGGTCGCCCGCAGCCGCTTCCGCTGGGACGTCAGGACGACGCTGCTGGCGCTGGCGTCGAGCATCCCGCCGTTCTTCACCATCTGGTTCGAGACCTGGGCCGACCGCACGGGCCGGCTGGCCGTCGCATCTCAGACGGGCGCGACCTCGGCGCCGTAGCGCTCGACGCAGAAGTCGCGCAGGCGTCCGGTGAACGCCTCGAGCGTAGACGCCGCGTGGTGCTCGGGCTCCCACGCCGCGAACAGCTCGATGCGCAGCGGCCCGTCACGTCCGATGACCTCGAGGCCGTGCAGGTCGAACCGCGGGTCGTCGGTCACCACGGCCACGCCCCGACCAGCCGCGGCGAGCGCCTGGGCGACCTGGGGGTTGCTGCACTCCACCACCGTGGCGGGGCCGAGCCCGGCGCGGTCGATCGCGAGGTCGAGGATCTGCCGCGGCCTGAACCCGGGCGTCAGCACCAGCAGCGTCTCGTCAACCAGCGCCTTCAGCCGGACCGTGGAGGCCGAGCCCCACGGGTGCCCCGCCGGCACGTAGGCCCACACCGGCAGCACCGCGATCGGTGCGCTCGCCAGCGGTGGTCGCGGCGGCTCCGTGACGATCGCGAGGTCGGCGCCGTGCCGCAGCGAGGCGTAGGCCTCGTGCGGGTCCGACTCGAACACCGTCGGCATCGGGTCGTCGGCGCCCAGGGTCGCAAGGAACGGCGCGATGACGTCGGTGAGGGTCGTGGTCGGCGCGGCGATCGTCAGACGTTCCAGCCGTCCCGCTGCGGATGATCGCGCGGCGGCCCGCGCGCCGTCCGCGCGCCGCAGGACGTCCTGCGCGTGCGGCAGGAACTCCCGACCTGCCGCACTCAGCCGCAGCCGTCCGGCGGAGCGGGAGAACAGGTCGACGCCCAGCTCGGTCTCGAGCTGGCGGAGCTGACGTGAGATCGCCGGCTGGGTCACGTGGACGACGTCAGCAGCGGCGCTCACCGAGCCCGTCTCGGCGACCGCGACGAAGTATCCGAGGGTGCGCAGCTCCATGCCTGCAGAGCATAGTCCTGATCAGAGATGAGTATTGGACGGCATAGTCCCAGCGCGGGAGGATGGGGGCATGTCTGCCTCTCTCGAGCAACGCCGTCACCTCGTCACGGCGATCCCCGGTCCCCGCTCCGTCGAGCTCATGGCACGCAAGAGCGCTGCGGTCGCCCACGGCATCGGGACCACGATGCCCGTGTTCGCCGTCGAGGCCGGAGGCGGCGTCGTCAAGGACGTCGACGGCAACTCGTTCATCGACCTCGGCTCCGGCATCGCCGTGACCACCGTCGGCAACAGCGCGCCCCGCGTCGTCGAGGCCGTCCAGCAGCAGGTGGCCGCCTTCACGCACACCTGTTTCATGGTGACGCCCTACGAGGGCTACGTGGCCGTCGCCGAGGCCCTCAACCGGCTCACGCCCGGCGACCACGAGAAGCGGTCGGCGCTGTTCAACTCCGGCGCCGAGGCGGTCGAGAACGCCATCAAGATCGCCCGCGTCCACACCAACAAGCAGGCCGTCGTCGTGTTCGACCACGCCTATCACGGTCGCACCAACCTGACGATGGCCATGACGGCCAAGTCGATGCCCTACAAGAGCGGCTTCGGGCCGTTCGCCCCCGAGGTCTACCGCGCGCCCCTGTCCTATCCCTACCGGGACGAGAAGGACGTCGACGGCACCGTCGCGGCGCGCCGCGCGATCACCGTCATCGAGAAGCAGGTCGGCGCCGGCAACCTCGCGGCCGTCGTGATCGAGCCGATCCAGGGCGAGGGCGGCTTCATCGTCCCGGCCGACGGCTTCCTGCCGGCCATCGCGCAGTGGTGCACCGCCAACGGCGTCGTGTTCATCGCCGACGAGGTGCAGACCGGCTTCGCCCGCACCGGCGCGCTGTTCGCGTGCGACCACGAGGGTGTCGTCCCCGACCTCATCGTCACGGCCAAGGGCATCGCCGGCGGCCTGCCGCTCTCGGCGGTCACCGGTCGCGCCGACATCATGGACGCCTCGCACGTCGGCGGCCTCGGCGGCACGTACGGCGGCAACCCCCTGGCGTGCGCCGCGGCCCTGGCCACGATCGAGACCATCGAGGCCGACGGGCTGGTCGAGCGCGCGGCGCAGATCGAGCGACTCATGCTCGACCGGCTCCACCGCCTGCAGGCCGACGACGACCGCCTCGGCGACGTCCGTGGCCGCGGCGCGATGATCGCGGTCGAGCTCGTGAGGTCCGGCACCGACGAGCCCGACGCCGACCTCGCCAGGATCGTCGCCACGAGCGCCCACCAGGCCGGCGTGATTGTCTTGACGTGCGGGACGTACGGCAACGTGCTCCGGTTCCTGCCGCCGCTCGCGATCAGCGACGAGCTGCTCACCGAGGCGCTCGACATCCTGACCGACATCTTCAAGGAGGCCACCTCATGAGCTCTGACGTCTTCATCAACAACGCCTGGCTGCCCGGCGCCGACGGGGAGTTCGACGTCGTCGACCCCTCGACCGGCGAGGCCATCCGCGCCGTGTCCAACGGCGGCGTCTCCGACGCCACGGCGGCCGTCGACGCGGCCGCCACCGCCCTGAAGAGCTGGCGCCGGGTCGCCCCGCGCGAGCGCGGCGAGATCTTGCGCCGGACGTTCGAGCTGATGATCCGCGACCGTGACGAGCTCGGCGCGCTGATCGCCGCCGAGAACGGCAAGTCCCTGACCGACGCCAAGGGCGAGGTGACGTACTCCGCGGAGTTCTTCCGCTGGTTCGCCGAGGAGGGCGTCCGCATGGGGGGCGACTACGGCTCCGCGCCCGCCGGCGGCACCCGTACGCTCGTCACCCACCACCCCGTGGGTGTCGCCGCGCTCGTGACGCCGTGGAACTTCCCGGCCGCCATGGCCGCCCGCAAGATCGCCCCGGCGCTCGCCGCCGGATGCACCGTGGTGCTCAAGCCCGCGTCGGAGACGCCCCTGACGGCGTTCGCCATCGCGAGGCTCATGGTCGAGGCCGGGCTGCCCGAGGGCGTCGTCAACATCGTGCCGTCGTCGTCGGCGGGCAAGATCGTCGGCGCGTGGATGGAGGACGCGCGCGTCCGCAAGATCTCGTTCACCGGCTCGACCGCGATCGGTCAGGTGCTCCTGAAGCAGGCCGCCGACCGCGTCGTGAACTCGTCGATGGAGCTCGGCGGCAACGCTCCCTTCATCGTCACCGAGGACGCCGACATCGACGCCGCGGTCGAGGGCGCGATGGTCGCGAAGTTCCGCGGTGGAGGTCAGGCCTGCACGGCGGCCAACCGGCTGTACGTCCACGCCGACGTCGCCGAGGAGTTCACCGCCAAGCTCGGCGCCAAGGTCGAGGCCCTGACCGTCGGCCCGGCCGCCGAGGGCTCCGACATCGGGCCCCTCATCAACGCCAAGGCCGTCGACTCGACGCACGCGCTGCTCGCCGGGGCGATCGAGGCCGGTGCCCGGATCGCTCACCAGGCTCCCGTCCCTGCTGACAGCAAGGGCTTCTGGTTCGCGCCGACCGTGCTCAGCAACGTCCCGGCCGACGCCGAGATCGTCCACGAGGAGATCTTCGGCCCCATCGCGCCGATCGTCACGTGGACGACCGACGAGGAGGTCATCGGCTACGCCAACGACACCGAGATGGGCCTCGCGGCGTACGTCTATGCCGGCGAGCTCCAGCGCGGCCTGCGCCTCGGCGAGGCGATCGAGGCCGGCATGGTCGGCGTCAACCGGGGGCTCGTGTCCGACCCGGCGGCACCGTTCGGCGGCATGAAGCAGAGCGGCATCGGCCGTGAAGGCGCCCGCGCCGGCCTGGAGGAGTTCCAGGAGACCCAGTACCTCAGCGTCGCCTGGCCCGACTGATCCCCCGGCGACGGTTTACCACGGTCCCTACGCAAACCGAACGGGATGACGGTCTCCCCTGGGCAAACCGAGCGGGTCAACCGTCTCCCCTGGGCAAACCGAACGGGTCAACCGTCTCCCCCACACAAACATCGTCCGCCCCAGGGAGATCTCCCTCGGGCGGACGACGTTTACCTCGGGCGGACCGTCCGCCCCATTCAATTTGCGTAGGGACCGTGGTAAACCGAAAAGGGGGTCAGTCGGCGACGTAGAACATGCGCTTGTTGACGAACTCGTCCATGCCGAGGGGACCGAGCTCGCGGCCGAAGCCGGAGCGCTTGACGCCGCCGAACGGGATCTCCGCACCCTCACCGGCCGTGGAGTTGACGTTGGCCATGCCGACCTCGAGCCGCTCGGCCAGCGACCGCGCCCGCTCCGGGTCGGCGCTGAACACCGAGCCACCCAGCCCGTACGTCGTGTCGTTGGCGAGCGCGAGCGCCTCCTCGTCGGACCCCACGGAGTAGACGACCGCGACGGGGCCGAACAGCTCCTCGGAGTACGCCCGCATGTCCTGGGTGATGCCCGTCAGCACCGCCGGGGAGTAGAACGCCGCCGGGGCCTCGCCGAGCACACCGCCGGCATGCAGCGTCGCGCCCTTGTCGACGGCGTCCTGCACCTGCTCGGCCAACGTCTCGGCGGCCTTGCGCGACGACAGCGGCGAGAACGTGTCGAGCGCCAGGGCCTTCTCGGTGAGCTTGGCGACGAAGTCGTCGAACAGGTCGTCCATGACGATCATGCGCTTGTTGGAGTTGCAGGCCTGACCCGTGTTGTACATCCGGAAGTCCCACGCGTCACCGACCACGGAGTCGAGGTCGTCGGAGTCGAGCACGACCATCGGGTCGGACCCGCCGAGCTCGAGCACGCACTTCTTGAGGTTCTTGCCCGCCAGCGCGGCGACCACCGACCCGGCCCGCTCCGACCCCGTCAGCGACACCCCGGCCACCCGCGGGTCGGCGATGATCGTCTCGATCTGGTCGAACGTCGCGAACACGTTGACGTAGGCGCCCTCGGGCACGCCGGCGTCCTTCATGATCTGCTCGACCGCGAGCGCCGACCGCGGCACCGACTCGGCGTGCTTGAGGATGATCGTGTTGCCCAGCATCAGGTTGGGCGCCGCGAACCGGGCGATCTGGTAGTACGGGAAGTTCCACGGCATGACCCCGAGCAGCGGCCCCACGGGCAGCTTCTGGACGATCGCCTTGCCGCCGGAGAAGCTCTTGATCTCCTGGTCGGCGGCCAGCGTCGGACCCTCGTCGGCGAAGTAGTCGAAGATCGCCTGGCAGAACTCGGCCTCCTCGACCCCCTCGCCGAGAGGCTTGCCCATCTCCCGGGTCGCGATCGCCGCGAGCTCGTCGGCCCGCTCGGCGAACAGGGCAGCAACCCGCTTGACGACGACGGCGCGCTCGGCGATCGGCACGTCCTTCCACGCCGAGTACGCCCCGGCCGACGCCGCCAACGCCGACTCGATCTCGGCATCGGTCGCGTGCTCGAAGGACTCGACGACCTCGCCGGTCGACGGGTCGGTCACCTGGTACGTGGGGCTGGTCATGGTTCTCCTCGTGGTCGTGGCGGGGTCAGGCAAGCAGGTCGGCGAGGGCTTCGGCAAAGACCTCGTGGTGGCGCTCGACGTCGGCGATCGACGTCACGGGCGACATCAGCGCCATGTTGTGGAACGGGGTCAGCAGGATGCCGCGATTGGCGAGGAACACGTGGAGATAGTCCTCGAGGTCGTCGTCCTGGGCGGCGGCCGACTCGGTGCCGTTGCGCGGAGCCGGCGACGCGAAGCGGTACTCCGTGCGTGCGCCGAGCTGGCTCACCGACCATGGCAGGTCGTGGCGGTCGATCGCCGCCTGGACCCCGTCGGTGAAGGCCGTGGCGGTCTGCACCATGACCTCGAACGCCTCGTCGGTGAGCACGTTCTCGAGCGTAGCCCGCATGGCCGCGACCGACACGGGGTTGCCGGCGAGCGTCCCGCCGACACCGCCCATGTCGACGAGGTCGAGGTCGGTACGCCCCTCGGCCATCTCGGCGAGCGCGTCGGACAGGCCGTAGGCGCCGCACGGGATGCCGCCGCCGATCGCCTTGCCGATCACCAGCACGTCGGGCTCGAGCCCCCACAGGGCCGTGGCCCCGCCGGGACCGGCGGAGAAGGTGTGGGTCTCGTCGATGATCAGGAGCGTGCCCGTACGGGTGCAGAGCTCACGGACGCCCGCGAGATAGCCCTCCTCCGGCAGCACGATGCCGATGTTGGTCAGCGCCGGCTCCATCAGCACCGCGGCGACGTCGCCGTGGGCGAGCTGACGCTCCAGCGCCGCGAGGTCGTTGAACTCCGCGACGCGGCTGGTCTCGGTGACGTCGACCGGCGCGCCGACGTTGCCCGGACGCATCATGCCCTCGCCGTCGGGGCCGACGACGATCAGCGACTCGTCGACGCTGCCGTGGTAGCAGTAGGCGTTGACCAGGATCTTGGGTCGACCCGTCAGCGCCCGCACCAGCCGGATGGCCCAGCGGTTGGCATCGGTCGCGGTGAGGGAGAAGCTCCAGCGGCCCAGCCCGAAGCGACGGGTCAGCTCGGCCCCGACCCACTCGGCGTCCGCGGTCGGCAGCATCGTGGTCAGGCCCCCCAGCCCGCTCATGCGGTGCGTGACGGCGTCGAGCGTCGGCTGCGGCGAGTGACCACCCATCGCCCCGGTGTCGCCGAGCGCGAAGTCGATGTACTCGTGACCGTCGACGTCCCAGACGCGGTTGCCCCGCGCCCGGTCGACGTAGAGCGGGAAGCCCGCGGCGTTCTTGTTCATCCACGTCATCGGCACCCGCCCGAACAGGTGGGTCGCCGCGGCGTAGAGGCGCGCCGACGCGGGGTTGCGCTCGGCGAACAGCGCCCGCTCGCGGACGAGCAGCTCCTCCAGCCGTGACCGGTCGATCGTGCTCATCGGACTCCTTCGGCGTCACCGCTGATCTTCTGGGCGATCCAGATGGGGACGATCGACAGCAGGATCAGCACGACCGCCACCACGTTGACGATAGGCGCCTGGTTGGGTCGGAAGAGGTTGTTGAGGATCCAGATCGGCAACGTCGTGGTGCCCGCACCGGCGGTGAACGTCGTCACGATGATCTCGTCGAAGCTGAGTGCGAACGCGAGCAGGCCACCGGCCAGCAGCGCCGAGCGCAGCTGCGGGAACGTGACGAGACGGAACGTCGTCCAGACCCCCGCACCGAGGTCGGCGGACGCCTCCTCGAACGATCCACCCATCCGCCGCAGGCGCGCCTGCACGTTGTTGAAGACCGTGACGATGCAGAACGTCGCGTGCGCGACGATGACCGTGAGCAGGCCCAGCTGGATGCCCATGACGCCGCGGAACGCGTTGTTGAGCGCGATGCCCGTGACGATGCCGGGCAGCGCGATCGGCAGGATCACCAGCAGGTTGACCGAGTTCTTGCCAAAGAACGAGTAGCGCTGCAGCGCCAGCGACATCAGCGTGCCGAGCACGAGGGCGATCGCCGTGGACGCCAGCGCGACCTGGACGCTCGTCATGACCGCCTCGCGCGCGCCGTCCGAGCTCCACGCCCGGCGCCACCACTCGAGCGTCAGGCCGCTGGGCGGCCACGCGAACGAGCGGCTGGTGTTGAACGAGTTGAGCACCACCAGCATCAGCGGCAGGTACATGACCAGCAACGTCAGTGCGGTCAGGGTGGCCAGGATGCGCTTGACTCCGGCGCCGAGGATCATCGCTGCGACCTCACAGGTTCTCGAGGGCACCCGTACGGCGCACAGCCGTCAGGTAGCCGATCATGATGACGATGGGGATGAGTGCGACCGCCGCTGCGAGCGGCAGGTTGTTGGCCGCGCCGACGTTGGTGTAGACGAGGTTGCCGAGCATCTGGTTGGCGCCGCCCACGATGTTGACCGTGATGTAGTCGCCGAGGGTGAGCGAGAAGCTGAAGATCGACCCGGCGATGATGGCCGGCTTCAGGAGCGGGAACACCACCGTCCGCAGGGTCTGCCAGGCGGAGGCGCCGAGGTCGCCGGACGCGTCGAGCAGCGAGTTGGGCACGCGCTCGAGACCGGCGAAGATCGGCAGGATGACGTACGGGAGCCAGATGTAGGCCTGCGTGATGATGACGGCCGTGATGCCGTAGCCCGGCGTCCCCATGCCGATCTTGCTGCTGGCCCACTCGAAGATGCCGTCGTCCGACAGCACCGAGCGCCACGCGAACGCCTTGACGAGATAGCTCGCCCACAGCGGCGTCAGCACCGCGATCACGAGCACGCGCTGCATGCGGCGCGACGCGATCTTGGCCATGTAGAACGCGATGGGCAGGGCGATCGCGATGTCGATGATCGTCACCGCGGCGGCCACGCCGATCGTGCGCAGCGTGACGGTGCGATAGAGCGACTCGGTCGCGATCTCCTTGATGTTGTCGAACGTCAGCGAGCGCGTGATCTCCCCGGTGAAGCTGTCGACCGACCACAGCGCCGTCACGAGCAGCGCGGCGAGCGCGACGACGTAGACGAGCACCAGCCAGGTCAGGGGCGCGGTGAGCAGGAGGGTCAACCTCAGCCACGGCTTGGAGGTGAGGAGGGAGGAGGCCCGCCGTGCGGCCGTCCGCGAGGGGACGGCCGCACGGCTGGTGTCAGTCGACATGGATCAGATCAGCCCTTGATCTCTGTCCAGGCCTTGGTCCACTCCGAGTAGTCCTTGCACTCGACGTCGGTGCGGCCGTCGAGGCACTCGGCGACCGGCGTGCGCCAGTACCAGAGCTTGGACGCGAAGTCCTCGTCGCCGGCCTTGTAGGAGTCGCAGAAGCCGGGATCGCTCGCGAAGTCACACGCCTCCTTGCTGTTCGGCGCCTCGCCGAAGTACTCGGTCGCCTGGGCGTTGGCCTGGGGCGAGTCGATGTAGTTCAGCCACGCGTACGCACAGTTGGGGCTCTTGGCCTGCGACGAGATCATCCAGGTGTCCGACCAGCCGGTCGCACCCTCCTCGGGCAGGACGGCCTTGACCTTGGTCTTCTTGGTGTCGATCGAGTTGACGATGACCTGCCACGTCGTGCCGATGACCGAGTCGCCGGTCTCGAACGCGGAGATCTCCTTGAGGTAGTCCGACCAGTACTCGCCGACGTTCTTGCGCTGCTCCTTGAGCAGGTCGATCGTCGCCGCGAACTGCTTGTCGTCGAGGGCGTACGGGTTCTTGATCCCGAGCTCCGGCGAGTGCTTCATGAGGTACAGCGCCGCGTCGGCGATGTAGATCGGCGAGTCGTACGAGGTGATCTTGCCCTTGTACTTCGCCATCTCCTCGGGCTCGAACACGGCCGACCACGAGGTGGGAGCGGGCGAGACCTCGTCCTCGTTGTACATCAGCAGGTTGGCGCCGTAGCCGTGCGGGACGCCGTAGTGCTTGCCGTCGAAGGTGTTCCACTCCTGGTCCTTGAGGAAGTCGAAGACCTTCTCGTAGTTGGGGATCAGGTCGGTGTTGACCTCGACGGCCTCCTTCGACGCGACCATCCGCGCCGTGAGGTCCCCCGAGGAGACGACGACGTCGTAGTCACCCGTCTTGGCCAGGTTGAAGGCCTCGTCGGAGGTGCCGTACGTCTTGGAGGTCACCTCGCACTTGGTCTCCTTCTCGAAGGCGGTGACCCAGTCGACCTTGGGGTCGTTGCTGCCGTCCTCGACGTAGCCGGGCCACGCGAGGATGGAGACCTTGCCCTCCATCTTCCCCAGCTTGGTCGGGACCTCGGCAGCACTGCCGGAGTCGCTCCCGCCACAGGCGGCGAGGGCGACGAGCGCGCTGCTGGCGAGGAGGGCTCCGAGGGCCCTCCTGCGGTGTGTCGTCCTTCTCATCGGTGTCTCCATCTCTCTTCGGTGGTGGGAGTGGTGCCTTGCGGAGTGGTGCTCGGTGGGGGTCGGGTCAGGTGAGGGGCACGAGGTCGTCGAGGGACCAGCTGGCGACGACCTTCTCGCCGCGCTGCTCCCTCTGCGCCTGGGCGCCGGTGCTCTGCTCGAGCACGACGAGGCGCGTGCCGTCGTCGAGCAGGACGTGGATGCGGTGGCCGGTGCCGAGGTAGATCGACTCGGAGATGACGCCCTCGGCGCGGACGACGCCCGCGCCACCGGATCGGGTCGACGTCCCCGACGCGCTGATCGAGATCTTCTCGGGCCGCAGCGCGTGGGTGCCGTCGCGTCCGAGGAGCCGCTGGGACGTGGCGCTGTCGAAGATGTTGGAGGTGCCGACGAATGACGCGACGTACTCCGACGTCGGCGTCTCGTAGATCTCCTGCGGGGTGCCGAGCTGCACGATCTTGCCCTCGCTGAAGACGGCCACCCGGTCGCTCAGCGTCAGCGCCTCCTCCTGGTCGTGGGTCACGAAGACGAAGGTGATGCCGAGGTTGCGCTGCAGCTGCTTGAGCTCGACCTGCATCTGCTCGCGGAGCTTGAGGTCGAGCGCACCGAGCGGCTCGTCGAGCAGCAGCACCTTGGGCTGGACGACGATCGAGCGGGCGAGGGCGACGCGCTGGCGCTGACCGCCGGAGAGCTGGCCGGGGCTGCGGTCGGCGAGGTGCGCGAGCTGCACCGTGCCGAGGGCCTCCTCGGCCTGGCGACGACGGACGGACTTCTTGACCCCACGGACCCGCAGCCCGTACGCGACGTTGTCGAGCACGCTCATGTGCGGGAAGAGGGCGTAGTCCTGGAAGACGGTGTTGACGTCGCGGTCGAAGGGCGCGCGGGACGTGACGTCCTCGCCGGCCAGCTCGATCGTCCCGCTGGTGGCCTGCTCGAAGCCGGCGACCAGGCGCAGGACCGTGGTCTTGCCGGAGCCCGAGGGGCCGAGCATCGAGAAGAACTCGCCGTCGGCGATGTCGAGGTCGACGTCGTCGACGGCCCTGACCTCGCCGAAGTGCTTGCTCAGCCCGCGCAGGGAGATCGCGGTGCCGGAGGGCGCCGTGAGCCCTGCGGAGGTCTCGTCGGTCGTGCTCACAGCCATCGGTGTGCGGTCCCCTCGAGGTCGGTGGGTGTGACCTGAGCCACGTGGTGGCAAAATCATATGGGACCAGATATTAAATGGCTAGGCTCACTCTGTAACGATCAGGTGACGATCCCGAGGAGGTGCAGATGGCGACCGTCCGACGTCCCGCCACGCGTGCACGATCCGCGATCTTCGCCCCCCTCGGTGACGAAGGCCGCGCCGTCCGCGTCGAGAACCGCCTTGCCGAGGCCATCCGCTCAGGCGTCCTCGCCGACGGCGAACGCTTGCCGAGCGAGCCCGAGCTGGCCTCGATGCTCGGCGTCGCCACCGTCACCGCGCGCGAGGCGCTGGTCGCCCTGCGCGCCCAGGGACTCGTCACCACGACCCGCGGACGGGGCGGCGGCAGCTTCGTCACCCGCCCCGAGCCGAGCAGCGTCGACGAGCTGGGCAGCCGCCTGACGGCCATGTCACGGGTCGAGCTGCGCGACCGCGGCACGATCTACGGCGTCATCCTCGCCGGGTGCGCCGAGCTCGCCGCGGAGCGCTCCGACCCCACCGACGTCGAGGGTCTGCGCCAGCTGCTCGTCGAGGCCGAGGAGCCCGACGTCGGGGTCTGGCGCCACGCCGACTCCGAGCTCTACCTCTCGGTCGCGGCCCTCACCCAGTCGGCGCGGATGACGCGCGAGGTCGTCCGCCTCGAGGCCGACTTCGGCGCGCTGCTGCGCATGCCCCTGGCCGACGAGGACTTCCGCACCGAGACGTGCGCGCGGCACGCCGCCCTCGTCGACGCGATCGAGCAGCATGATGCCGCGACGGCCCGGACCTGTGTGAAGGAGCACGTCGGCGATGCCCTGGAAAGGCTGGCCGATGTGCACGCATCGATGCAATGATCAACCAAATACGGCCCCGGCTCACGACGAAGGAGCACCCCGCATGACGGTCCAGACAGCGGAGCTCGCGGCGTGCGTCGAGCGGGTCGAGACCCACTTCCACCACATCCTCGACCAGCTCGAGTCGATGCGCGCCCCCTTGGTCGGGCTCTTCGACCGGGGGCCCGTCGACGCCGACACCGCCCGCAGCAGCATCGAGCCGCTCGTGCGCACGTTCCTCGCCACGTCCGACATCGTCGGTGCCGGCTACGTCGCGGCGCGCGGCGCCCTCGACGACCAGCCGCTCTACCTCGCGTGGTGGCAGGGCGACGACCAGCACCTGCTCGCCGAGCCGGACGCACCCGCCACCGGTGCACCGCTCGACTACACGCGCCACCCGTGGTTCCGCACGCCCGAGCGCACCGGCGAGCCCCACGTCACGGGGCCCTACGTCGACTTCGTCTGCACCGACGAGTACGTCATGACGTCGACGACGCCGGTCTTCTCGCACGGCCGCATGGTCGGCGTCGTCGGCGCCGACACCCTCGTCGAGACCCTCGAGAAGCTGCTGCTCCCGACCTTCCGTGCCGTCGGCGCGACGCTCGTCAACGACCTCGGACGCACCGTCATGTCAGCCGATCCGCACCAGGCGACCGGCAGCCTGATCGACCTCGAGGAGTGCTCCCAGGTCGTCAGCTGTGCGCGGCTGCCCCTGTCCGTCGTCAGGCGTTGACGCCGCGGCGACTGACGCGGACGTAGGCCAGCTCGAGCGCGACGAACAGCGCCGTCACGACGAGGCAGGCCACCGTGACGGCGACGGCTCCGTGCTCGGCGACGTCGAGGAATCCGTAGGGAACCTTGGCGGTCACCGTCGGCGTGAGGTCGAAGACCGGGTCGGCGACCTCGGCCCGCACCAGCGTGTAGGCCAGCCACACGATCGGGAACGCGAGCGACCACAGGGCCGTCCATCCCAGGCGGGTGCGCGGGCGCAGGAACAGGAAGCCGATCACCGACATGGCCGGGACGACGTAGTGGAAGATCTTGTCGAACCACCACTCGACACCCGTGAAGCTGCCGTTGCCGGCGAGCACCGTGGCATAGACGATGCCGGTCACCGTGATCGCGACCAGGCTGCCGAGGCGCAGGATGCCGAACGCCGTGCCTCCGCGGTCGGGCCGCTGCACGAGCAGCAGGCTCGTGACGAGCACGAGGATGTTGGACTCGATCGTGAAGTAGCTGATGAAGTTGGTGAACGAGCGGTCGCGGTCGATCGTCAGGCAGGCCTGGCCCACCAGCGCGAAGGCCGTGAGGGCCGCGACGAGGCCGTGCCAGAGTCTGATCACACCCCGACGATATCGCCCCGCGACCCCGTTGCGCGGTGTCGCCGATCGGCACGTCGTCGCACTCGATAGCCTGAGGCGGCACCCCTGAGGAGGAACGGTGGACGAGCACACCCGCGGCGCACATCACGTGCAGCGCATCGGCTCGTCACGCCTGATCGTCGAGCCGCCGGTGCGGTTCCTCGGCCCGTTCGTCATCCGCGCCGACACCCGCATCGGCGCGTTCACCGAGTTCGGCCGCGAGGTCGAGGTGCAGGCCGCCACGTTCGGCCGCTACTGCGAGATCGGCCCCGGCAGCCTGATCGGCGCGACGGGTCACCCGACGTCGTGGCTCAGCGTCTCGGCGTTCCAGTACAAGAAGGCCACGTGGGGCTGGCACCCCTCGGCCGACGACACCGAGGTCGTCGACCCCGAGGCGGGCGGACGCCAGTCGTTCCGCAGCGTCGCCGGCGACCTCGCCACGATCGGCAACGACGTATGGATCGGCGCCAACGTCGTCGTCCTGCGCGGCGTCTCGATCGGCGACGGCTCGATCGTCGCGGCCAACGCCGTCGTCACCAAGGACATCCCGCCCTACTCGATCGCCGGCGGCATGCCCGCCAAGGTCATCCGCTCCCGCGTCGACGACGACCTGCGCGCCGAGCTGCTCGACCTGCAGTGGTGGCGCCACTCCCCCAACCAGCTGAGCGGCATCCCCTACGACGACCCGGCCGCGGCGGCGGCCCAGCTGCGACCCCGCATCGCCGCAGGCCTCGAGCCGTACGACCCGGGGTTCGTCGAGATCGCCAAGCCGGCCGCCCCGTCCCCCGCACGGCGCCGCCGCTTCTTCCTGCGCTGACCCCACCCCGGCGCGGTGGATTCTCCACCGTCCCAGGGCCGGACGGCGCTCGTACGGTGGAGGATCCACCGCGCCCCGCGAAAAGGTGGCGAATCCACCGCCCGAGGTGCGGGGTGGGGGTGACGGCGGTCCAATGGAGCATGAGGTCCATCTGGAAGGGCGCGATCAGCTTCGGGCTGGTGAGCGTGCCGGTCAAGGTCTACAGCGCGACCGAGAGCCACGACGTCCCCCTGCACCAGGTGCACGCCAAGGACGGCGGTCGCATCCGCTATCAACGTCGCTGCGAGGTGTGCGGCAAGGTCGTCGACTACGGCGACATCGACAAGGCGTACGACGACGGCCAGCAGACCGTCGTGCTCACCGACAAGGACCTCGCGTCCCTGCCGGCCGAGCGCAACCACGAGATCGAGGTCGTCGAGTTCGTCCCGGCGAGCCAGGTCGACCTGCTGCGCCTCGACAAGAGCTACTACCTCGAGCCCGAGGAGAAGACCCTCAAGCAGTACACCCTGCTGCGCCGGGCGCTGGAGGACTCCGACCGCACCGCGATCGTCCGGTTCGCCCTGCGCCAGAAGACCCGACTCGCGGCGCTGCGTGTGCGCGGTGACGTCCTGCTCCTGCAGACGCTGCTGTGGGACGACGAGGTCCGCGCTCCGGCGTTCGACGTGCTGAAGCAGGTGCCGCGCATCAGCCAGAAGGAGCGCGACATGGCCGCGCAGCTCGTCGACTCGCTGGCCGGCGACTTCGACAGCGCCTCGTTCACCGACGACTACCAGGAGCAGCTGCGGACCCTGGTCGAGGCCAAGATCAAGGAGGGCGACGCCCTCGACACCGACGCCACGTTCGGCGAGACCGAGGACGGCGACGACGCCGAGGTGGTCGACCTGATGGAGGCGCTCAAAAAGAGCCTCGACCGCAAGAAGTCGGCCACCACCCAGAAGACAGCGGCGAAGAAGGCGGGGACCAAGAAGGCACCCGCGAAGAAGACGGCGGCGAAGAAGAAGCCCGCCGCCAAGAAGACTCCTGCCAAGAGGGCGGCCCGCAAGACCGGCTAGGTCGAGGGCACCTCGCTCGATGCCGAGACCGCGAAGACGGCGTCGGGCGATCCACGGTGGTCGACGACCCACTCCGCGACGTAGCGCAGCTTGACGTTGTGGGTCTGCGACTGGCGCCGCAGGAACTCAAAGGCCCGGTCGGCGTCGATGTTGAACCGCTCCATGAGGATGCCCTGCGCCTGGCCGATGAGCTTGCGTGCGTCGATCGCGGTCTGCAGGCCCTCCTCGTTGTGCGCGTTGGCGAGGGCGACGGAGGCGTGCCGGACGAAGATCGTGGCGACGGCGAGGTCGTCGTCGTCGAAGGCCTCGACCCGATCGGCATAGAGGTTGAGCGATCCGTAGCGGCGCGAGCGCGTCTCGAGCCGCAGGCTGAGCACGCTGCCTATGCCGAGCTCGGCCACGGCCGGCCCCCACTTGGTCCATCGCGGATCGGCGCTCACGTCGGGCGACTGGTAGTGGGGCTCGCCCTCGATCGCGTCGAGGCACGGTCCCTCGTCGTGGACGATCTGCAGGTTGTGCGACTCGCCCACGCGCTGCGAGGTGGCGGCCGCAGTCTCGATCTGGTTGCGGGCGTGGACGAGCATGATGCCGGCGTCGTCGCAGCTGGTCGCCAGCTGGGCGTACTCCGTGATGCGCTCGATCGTGCGCTCGGCCGTCGGCTCGTCGTGCAGGTCGAGTGCCATCTGGGCGAAGAAGGTCGAGCTCTCCACGGATCCACTCCTCCAGAAGTCAGAGCCGCTGGTCACGAGAACCACGGCCCGCGGTCGGAATACAGGTGAGGATAGGCCGATCGTTTGCCCGATGCACGGCAGGGTACGGCAAGGACACCAATACGCCCGACCGGCGACACCCTCCGCCGTGGACCTCGACCAGAAGGAACGCACGCATGACCGCCGACCTTCACCTCTCCGGCCCCACCGTGACCGTGTTCGGCGAGCGCGATGCACTCGACGAGGCGCTCAGCGCCGAGCTCGGTCGGCGCGGCTGCAGCACACACTCCGTCACGACGCCGGTCGGCTGGTTGACGTCGGTCAGTCACGCCGTCATCCGCCTGGACACCACGACCGGCGAGCAGGCGATCCGTGACCTGGCGAGCCGGGACGCACCGGCCAGCCACGTGGTCATCGTGTGTGGGACGCCTACCGACGCGGCCACCACCGAGCGCCTGCAGGACCTGTGCCGCCAGTGCGGCGAGCACCACGACGTCTCGGTCATCTGGCACGCCCCGCTCGAGGTGCGCCTCGACGAGGCCCGCCGCGTCCTGCCAGCAGAGCTGACCCCGGCGCCCCGCGACCTCGCGGCGACGATCGCCGACGAGGTCGGAGTCCAGGAGGCGTGGACGTCCGCGCCGTCGTTCGTGACCCAGACCTTCGAGCCGCGCCGCCACCGCGGTCACGCCTGACCACCGACCTCGGTCGCGGCATCGTCGAACATCCCGACGGTCGCTCGCACCTCCCAGACCCGGGTGGCGACGTCACCGACCACGACCTGGATCGTCGGCAGGCCAGCCGTGACCTCGCCGGTCGCGTCGAGGTCGCGGTGGAGCGAGAACTCGTGGAGCAGGTCACGCTGGGCCTGGCTGCTGCTCAGGCTGAACACCAAGGTGGTGCGAGGCATCGGGGAAGGGCCTTTCCGGATCAGCAGAGCGAACGGCTGCTGCTGAACCGGTGACAGGACCCTACCAACGCAGCAGGCCCCGGGCGCACCCGCCCGGGACCTGCTGCGTGGAAGGGGTGCCGGCTAGGCGACGTCCTCGACGGCCGCCTTGGTGCGCAGCTGCTCGAGCAGCTTGGCGAGACGGCGCGACACCTGCATCTGGCTCACGCCGACCAGGTCGGCGATCTCCTGCTGGGTGCGGTCCTCGACGAACCGGAGGCGGAGCAGCTCGCGCTCATCGTCCTCCAGACCCTCGCAGAGCGGGCCGACCGTGACCCAGTCGTCGATGAACGAGTATGCCGACTCGTCCCACCGGATCGTCTCGCCGAGCGGCTGCCCGCCGTCGCGGACCGGCTGGTCGAGCGACGTCGGCGAGAAGCATCCACGGGCCGCCATGGCCTCGTCGACGTCAGCCCGGTCAGCGCCGAGCTCCTTGGCGATCTCGGCGGCGTCGGGTGCGTGACCCTCGGCGTGGAAGATGCGCTCGGACGCGGCGGAGATGTCGGCCTGCAGCTGCTGGATGCGCCGCGGAGGACGCACCCCCCAACCGTGGTCGCGGAAGTACTTCTTGATCTCGCCGAGGATCGTCACCGTGGCGAACGGGACGAACTCGCCCCGGTCGTGGTGAAATCCGCGGATCGACTTCACGAGCGCGAAGTTGGCGACCTGCACCAGGTCCTCGCGGTCGATGCCTCGACCGGCATAGCGGCCGGCGAGGTGCCGGGCCAGGCCGAGATGACGACGAACGACCTCGTCCTCGAGGGCTGCACGCTCGGCCGGACCGGCCTTCGCGGCGGCCTCGATGAGCGCTGACGTGTCGTCCGACTCGGTCGAGGACAGCGCCGACGAGACGTTCGTGGAGATGCTGGATGTTGCGGGAGCAATGTTCATGACGACCCCCTAAGGGTCTAGAACCACGTGCGGCTAACTGCTCAACCGACCATTCGAGCATGGCACTGTTCGACCCTGCATGGCAAGCCCGTCGCGGTGAGGATGAACTAGTTCACCTAGTTCGGAGGGACTATTCACCTCGCGATTGCCTCGGCGACCCGGGTTTCGGTGACCTCGCGACGGGTACGACGCTCCCACGCGATCCGGGACGTCCCCGGCGGCGAGAGGACTCCATGGCCCGCAGCAGCGCCCCCGACACCGTGTCGGTCTCCGGGCACCGCCTGCGCCTGACGCACCCCGACAAGGTGCTCTACCCGTCGACCGGCACCACCAAGGCCGACGTCATCGCCTACTACCAGCAGATCGCGCCCTACCTGCTCCCGCACGTGGCCGGCCGCATCGTGACCCGCAAGCGCTGGGTCGACGGCGTCGGCACGGCCCGCACACCGGGCGACGTGTTCTTCGAGAAGAACCTGCCCGACTCGGCGCCGTCCTGGATCCGACGGGTCGAGATCAAGCACCGCGACCACGCCAACACCTACCCGGTCTTCGACGACGCCGCGGCGCTCGCATGGGCGGGTCAGGTGGCGGCGCTCGAGCTGCACGTGCCGCAGTGGCGCGTCGACCGGCACGGCACACCGCAGCACCCCGACCGCTTCGTGCTCGACCTCGACCCGGGGCCCGGCACGGGCCTGCCCGAGTGCGTCGCCGTCGCCAAGCGGGCCAAGAAGCTGCTCGGCGACCTCGGCCTGACGACCTGCCCCGTCACCAGCGGCAGCAAGGGCATCCACCTCTACGCCCCGCTGGACGGCTCGCACGACTCCGACTACATCAACGCCTTCGCCAAGCAGGTCGCGCAGGCGCTGGAGTCCGAGCTGCCCGACCTCGTCGTCAGCTCGATGCGCAAGAGCGAGCGCCACGGCAAGGTGCTCGTCGACTGGAGCCAGAACAACGGCAGCAAGACGACCGTCGCCCCCTACTCGCTGCGCGGCACCGTCGAGCCACGCGTCGCCGTCCCCCGCACGTGGCGGGAGATGAACGACGACCTGACGCACCTGACGCTCGACGAGGTGCTGGCGCGCATGAAGCGGCGCAAGGACCCGATGGCCGATCTCGCCGACCACGCGGCCGAGCCGGCCGACGGTGCCGGAGACCGGCTCGCGACCTACCGGTCCAAGCGCGACGGCGCCAAGACCCCCGAGCCGGTGCCGGACGACGCGCCCGAGCCGTCGGACGGTCGCTCCTTTGTGATCCAGGAGCACCACGCGAGCAGCCTGCACTGGGACTTCCGGCTCGAGCACGACGGCGTGCTGGTCTCGTGGGCCCTGCCCAAGGGCGTCCCGACCACCACGGCGAAGAATCATCTTGCGGTGCAGACCGAGGACCACCCCCTCTCCTACGGCTCCTTCGAGGGCACCATCCCGAAGGGGGAGTATGGAGGTGGCAGGGTCACCATCTGGGACCACGGCACGTACGAGCTCGAGAAGTGGAAGGGTCGAGAGATCATCGCCACGCTCACCGGCACGAAGAAGGGCGGGCTCGGCGGCCGCCGCAAGTACGCACTGATCCACACCAACAAGAACCAGTGGCTCATCCACCGGATGAAGATCACCTGAGCAGGCACGACCGATGAAGAGGAGCAAGCACATGGCCAGGCCTTTCAAGAAGAAGACGCTGCGCGACAAGCTCGAGACTCAGCTGAGCGACCTCGTGGAGCAGACCGACGAGCTGCGCAAGCAGGTCGTCGAGCGCGCCCCGGGCGTGCGCGACCAGATCGTGGAGCAGGCCGGTGGGCTGCGCCAGCACGTCGCCGACCGGGCCCCCGTGGTCCGTGACCAGATCGTCGCGGCGCTGCCCGACAAGGACCAGCTGCTCGACCTGCGCGACGACCTGTTCGACCGTCTCCCCGACAACGTCCAGGAGAAGCTGCCCGAGAAGGTCAAGCCCAAGCGCAAGCGCCTGCGCCGGATCGCCGCCGTCGGCGTCCTGACCGGTGCCGGAGCGGCCGCCTTCGCGGTGCTCAAGCGCAAGGACGATGCACCGGCCGCGTACGTGCCGCCGACCCCGCCGCCGGCACCGGCACCGGCGCCCGCCGCTGCCGCCCCGCCCGCACCGGAGGCCGCCCCGGCGCCCACCGACGTGCCGACGGCTGCCGACGTGCTCGACGAGGCGGCGGCGGCCGCCGAGAAGGCGCCGACGAAAAAGTCCTGACGCGCACGATTGCCCGGGGTCGGGCGGGGTAAAGGCACTTCACCTTTCTCCGCCCGACCCCGAGGTGTCTCATGACTGCCGAGCTGCAACGCACCGCCCCGTCCGCCTGGTCCGCCGCCGAGCTGGACGCCGTCCGCGAAGGGCTCGAGACCGCCGTCACCCGCCTGCAGGCCGAGCTCATGGTCGTCGACAGCGACCTCGGTGCCGCCGCCTCGGCCTCGACGCTCGACGTCCTCCACGACGAGCTCGACCTCGCGTCGCAGCGCTCCGAGCTGCTGCAGGACGCCGTGCAGGCCGAGAACGTCGCCGCGATCCTGGCCCAGACCCAGCACGTGCTCGACCGCCTGTCGGCCGGTCTCTACGGCGTCTGCGAGTCGTGCTCCGGCGAGATCGCCCGGCCCCGGCTGGAGGCGTTCCCACGCGCGACCCTGTGCATGACCTGCGCCCACTGAGGTGACCCGACCCGACTGACGGGTTGCGCCGCGGACTGTTGGGTACTCCTCCTGCAGTGAGAGGGGATACCGTGAAGCTGACGCAGCCACGCCAGATCAGGACGAACCATCACCACTCCCGTCAACGGTGGCAGACTCCTCGACGACAGTCTTTCTCCGATCGGGCCCAGGAAGTGGAGTTCTCCGTGTTGCCGTATCCGCAGGAGCCGATGCTCGCGCGGACGGTGCACGCCCTCCCCGACGAGGACGCCCTGCCGGGTGGCACGGTCTACGAGCCGAAGTTCGACGGCTATCGGGCCTTGGTCTTCGTCCAGGACGGCTGGTGCCGCATCCAGTCACGGCACGGCCGCGACATCACCGCGTCGTTCCCCGACATCGTCTCGGCGGCGATCGAGTGCCTGCCGTCAGGCGTCGTGCTCGACGGCGAGATCGTCGTGTGGGGCGACGACGCGTCTGACGCGACCGAGCTGCAGCGCCGGCTCGACGGCGACGTCCCCGACGACCTGATGGCGTCACACCCCGCGTCGTTGATCGCGTTCGACGTGCTGGCCGGCGCGGGCATGGACATGCGCAACAGCCCGTTCCGGGTGCGACGCCAGGCCCTCACGATCCTGATGGACGACCTCCCCGCTCCGTTGCACGTCGTGCCGCAGACGCGCGACTTCCACGAGGCGAGCCAGTGGATGGTCAGCTATGCCGAGGCGCACGTCGGCGTCGAGGGAGTCGTCGCCAAGGGCCTCGCCACGACGTACGAGTCGGGCGAGCGAGGCTGGTCGACGCTCCGCATCCGCGACGCCGTGACCTGCGTCGTCGGCGCCGTCACCGGGTCGTTGCGTGCGCCGTGTCGTCTCGTCCTCGGTCGGGCCGGCGCCGACGGCACCGTCGAGATCGTCGGCTGCACGACCGAGCTCACCCTCCCGCAGAGCCGGCGCCTGGGCGCCCACCTGGAACGCCCGCACGACGACCACCCGTGGTCGGACCTCGCTCCGGGCGACGTCCCCGGCTGGCCTGCGCAGGAGCGCGAGACCGTCCACCTCGTGCATCCCGGCACCGTCGTCGAGATCGCGATCGACTCGTCGCTGGACGACCCGTGGCACCAGCCCCTGGCGCTCGTGCGCGTGCGACCCGAGCTGCTGGCGACCGAGACCGGTCGCAGCTGAGTCACTCCGCGTCTGACTCGGCCTGCTGGAGGGCGATCAGGGCACGGTTCCTGGCCTCGGCGTCGAGCGGAGCGGTCGGCGCCTGCCCTGCCCCGCCTGCTTCGGCCTCTGCGGGCTCGAGCACCCGAACCGTCACGATCGCGATGTCGTCGCGGGCCTGGCCGTCCTGGAACTCCAGGACCCGGTCGAGCACCGCGGCCGTCGTCTCGTCTGCCGACAACGCGTCGCCGGACGTGAGTGACATGAGCCGGTCGATGCCGAAGGGCTCGGAGTCGCGCCTGGCCTCGGTGACGCCGTCGGTGTAGAGGACGACCCGGTCCCCCGGGCCGATCGTGGTTCGGCCGTCGTCGAGCTGCACCGTCGACAGCATGCCGATGAGCGAGCCGGGGGTGCCGACCTCGGCGACGGCTCCCTCGGAGGCGACGAGCAGCGGCAACGGATGTCCGCCGGAGCTGACGGTCGCCAGCCAGTGGTCGTCCTCCTTGAGCAGCCGCAGGATCGCGACGGTGCAGAACCGTTCACTGCCGTGCGCGAGCAGCAGGGTGTTGAGGGCCCTCAGGACCCCGGCGGGCGAGTCGTTCTGGACGGCAAGGGCCCGCACGGCGTGACGGACGTACGTCGTCAGCACCGCGGCCTCGACGCCCTTGCCGGAGACGTCACCGACCACGACGACCCACTCGCCGGAGCGGATCTGGAAGACGTCGTAGAAGTCGCCGCCGATCTCGGTGCCGTCACCGGCCGGACGATGGGCGCCTGCGACCTCGAGACCCGGGACGTCGGTGACCATCGCCGGCACGAAGGTGCGCTGCAGGGCCTTGACCAGCGAGGCGGTGTGCTCCTCGGCGGGCGCCTGCTCGCTGCCGGAGGGCAGGACGACGACCCGCGTCGTGACAGCGCCGCCGACGGTGCGGCAGCTGGCGCTCAGCAGCACCCGGACGAGGCTGCCGTCGGGGCGCACCAGCGACACGGCGGTCCCGGTCGTCTCGCCGCCGGCCTGCTCGTCCTGTCGCAGGAGCGCCTCGAGCCGGCTCCGGTCGGCGGCCGCCACGAGGGTGGCGAACGACGACGAGCCCACGACGTCGGCGGACGAACGGTCGACCAGCGCCAGGAATCGGCGGTTGGCGGCGATGACGACACCGTCGGCGTCGAGCTCGACACATCCGCACGGGGCCTCGTCGAAGAAGTCTTCGTGCGTGACGTCCATGCCCGAACCATAACGGAGTCGGCGCTCAGACTCGATCGCTCTCAGCAGGCGGCTCGCCGAGTGGATATGCTGACGACCACCGGTTGTGCAGCCAGGCGGTGACACCTGTAGAAAGTTGCGCCTTGACCTCCGACGCCCTCGGTCGACTCGACCACACCCCGGCCTACTCGGCTCCCGATCTCACCAACTGTGAGCAGGAGCCGATCCACATTCCCGGCGCCATCCAGCCGCACGGGCTGCTCCTCGCGCTCGACGAGCAGCGCCGCATCGTGATGGCCTCGCGCAACACCGCCCAGCTGATCGGCCGACCGACGCGCGACCTGCTCGGCCTCGACGTCCGCGAGGTGCTGGGGGCCGGACCGGCCACCGCGATCGCCCAGGCCCTGGCCAACGGCGACCTCTCGGCACCCATCCCGGTCACCATCGCGCCCAACCTCGGCCAGCTCGGCGCCGCCGAGGTCGACCTGATCGTCCACCGCTCGGGCAGCCGCACCGTCGTCGAGCTCGAGCCGGTCGCCGCGCCCCAGACCTCGCAGACCGTCTCGTACCGGTCGGCCCGAGCGGCCGTGACCCGCCTGACCGAGTCGTCGACGACCGCCGAGCTGTGCCAGCAGCTCGCCCGGGAGATCCGCCGGATCACCGGGTTCGACCGGGTCATGGTCTATCGCTTCGACGAGGCCTGGAACGGCGAGGTCGTCGCCGAGGAACGGCGCGACGACCTCAACCCGTTCCTGGGGCTGCACTACCCGGCGACCGACATCCCGGCCCAGGCGCGCCGGCTCTACACCGTCAACTGGACCCGGCTCATCGCCGACGTCCTCTACGAGCCCGTCGCGCTCGACCCCGTGCTCGACCCGTCCACCGGGGCGCCGCTCGACCTGTCGCACTCGGTGCTGCGCAGCGTCTCGCCGATCCACGTCGAGTACCTGTCCAACATGGGCGTCTCGGCGTCGATGTCGGTGTCGATGGTCAAGGACGGGCTGCTCTGGGGCCTCGTGGCCTGCCACCACTACTCCGGACCGCTCCGGGTGCCGTTCGATGCCCGCTCCGCCGCGGAGTTCCTCGGCCAGACCGCGTCCCAGCTCATCGACGACCGCGAGCGCGCCGACAGCCACACCGACGAGCTGCGGGCCAGCGTCGTGCTGGCCCGCCTCACCGCGGCACTCGCGGCCGACCCGCGGCCCGTCTACGACGCGCTGTTCGCCCACCCCGGGCTGCTCGACCTGATCGACGCCCGGGGCGCCGCCCTGTGGGTCGACGGCCGCCTGCTGACCGTGGGCGACGTGCCCGACGAGTCCACCCTGCACGTCATCGCCCGCCACCTCGGCTCGGCCGACGGCCACGTCACGTCGACGAGCCACCTCGCCGGCCTCGCTCCCGAGCTCGCGGACGCGGCTCACGTGGCCGCGGGTGCCGTGCACATCGGCAACGGCCCCGACCGCTGGATGATGTGGCTGCGCCCCGAGATCGAGAAGACCGTCGACTGGGGCGGCGACCCCACCAACAAGGCGCTCGCCGCCGCCGAGGACCCCTCGGTCCGCCTCAGCCCCCGCAAGTCGTTCGAGAAGTGGCAGCAGGTCGTCCGCGGCCAGAGCGCGCCCTGGCACGCGTGGCAGCTCAGCATGGTCGAGAACCTGCGCCAGCACCTGGCGAGCGAGCTGCTGCGGCGCAGCCACGAGCACACCGCGATCGCCGAGTCGCTGCAGCGCGCCGTCGTGCTCGACGAGGCCCCGGAGTTCGCCGGCATCGACGTGCTCTCGCGCTACCGCCCCGCCAAGGGCAGCCAGCTCGGCGGTGACTGGTGGGACGCGTTCCCGCTGTCCGACGGACGGGTCGTCCTCGCCGTCGGCGACGTCGCGGGCCACGGCGTCTCTGCCGCCACCGCGATGGCGCAGGTCCGCACGGCCCTGCGGGCGTACATGATCGACGGCCACTCCCCTGCGGCCTGCCTCGACCGTCTCGACGTGCTCGTGCAGTCGCTGCTGCCGGGCCAGACGGCCACCGTCGTGGTGGCCGCGGTCGACCCGACCACCGGACGCGTGGAGGTCGCCAACGCCGGCCACCCGCCGCCGCTGCTGCTGCACGACGGCGCCTGCGAGGCGCTGCCGACCGCGGGACGCCCGCTGCTCGGCGTGGCCCACGGGCAGGCGCGCACCGACGAGCTCGTGCTCGCCCCCGGAGACGTCCTGCTGATGTACACCGACGGCCTGGTCGAGCGCCGGGGCGTCGAGATCGACACCTCGATCGAGCGCTTCCGCCGCGCCGCCGTCACGACCGACCACACCCGCACTCTCGACACCTGGATCGACGACCTCCTGACGGCCGTCCCCGGGACCCTCGACGACGACCTCACGATCGTCGCACTCCGCACGACAGGAGCCACCTCATGACCCTTTCCATCTCGGACCGCTCCGCCGGCGACTTCCACGTCGTCGCGCTGGCCGGCGACATCGACATCGAGACCGCCCGCGACCTGCGCGCCCACATCGTCGACCGCGCCGATCCCACGTCCAAGCTCGTCATCGACCTCTCCGACGTCGAGTTCATGGACTCGTCCGGCCTCGGAGCGCTCGTCAGCGGCTGGCAGATGACGCGCGACGAGGGCGACTTCCGCCTCGCCGGCGCCAACCCGGCCGTGCACCGCGTGCTGACGATCACCGGCATGGAGGACGTCTTCCAGGTCTTCGGGAGCGTCGAGGACGCCACGGCCTGACGCGCGCCCGTCCGGCCAGATCGGCACGGCGCTGGTGCTGGGCCTGATCGCGGCCGGCGCCGCCGTCCACGCCGTGGTCACACGGCGTCACACGTGAGAAATCGCACGGACACGGGCGTTCTCGCAGCACCACGCGTAACCTTCGGTGCAGCACGGCGCGCCCGCGCGGCACCACTGATACGAGAGGCATGCAGTCAATGGCAGATGTTGAGGCAGCACTGGACCTGGCGGGACTGACCAATCCGCACGTCCGTGAGTACGTCCACTACTGGGCAGACCTGACCGGCGCAGACCGGGTCGAGGTCATCAGCGCGTCGGACGACCCGCGCCTGGCCGAGGAGGCGCTGGCTGCCGGAGAGCTCCTGCCCGCCGGCGAGGGGCTCTACTACTCGCGCAGCTTCCACAAGGACACCGCACGCTCCGAGGAGCGGACGATCGTCGCCACCAGCAACCCGTCCGACGCCGGCCAGTACAACAACTGGCGTCCGTCGTCGGAGATGAAGCCGCTGCTCGAGGGCAAGATGCGCGGCGCCTCGGCGGGCAAGACGATGTACGTCGTGCCCTACCTGATGGCACCTCCCGGCTCCCCCCTCGAGGCCTACGCCGCGGGCGTCGAGCTCACCGACTCGCGCACCGTGGTCATGCACATGATCCGTATGGCCCGCGTCGGCGTCGACTTCATCAACAACCTCGCCGACCCCAACAGCTTCGCGCGCGCCGTCCACGTGACCGGCGACCTGGAGAACCTGGGTCACGGCACGCCCGACGACGCCCGCTACTTCGTGACGGTCGCCGACGAGCGCACGATCCTGCACTTCGGCTCGTCCTACGGCGGCAACGCGCTGCTCGGCAAGATCGCCCACGGCCTGCGCCAGGCGGCGTACGACGGCTGGGCGTCGGGCAAGTTCCTGTCCGAGCAGTTCATGCTGCTGGGCATCACGGACAAGGAGACGGGCAAGAAGTACCACATCTGCGGTGGCTTCCCGAGCGCCTCGGGCAAGACCAACCTCGCCATGACGCTGGCGCCCGACGCCCTCGGCGACCGCTACTACGTCGACTTCTACGGCGACGACATCGCGTGGCTCTGGGTCGACCCGGAGGACGGCAAGCTCTACGGCATGAACCCCGAGTTCGGTGTGTTCGGCGTCGCCAAGGACACCAACGAGGCGACCAACCCGACGGCCCTCGACTCGATCGGCCCGGGCTCCGGCGCCATCTTCACCAACATCGCCTACAACCCCGACACCCAGGAGGTGTGGTGGGAGGGCAAGACCAAGGAGCCGCCCGCCGACGTCACGGGCTGGCAGGACTGGAAGGGCGAGCTCGTCTCCGAGCGCACCGAGGGCGACGACTCGCCGTGGGCGCACCCCAACAGCCGGTTCACGACGACGCTGGCCAACGTCCCCAACGTCGCGCCCGACTTCAACAGCCCGGCCGGCGTGCCGATCGACGCGATCATCTTCGGCGGCCGCACGCGCGACCGTGAGCCGCTGATCCGCGCGATCACCGACCTCGCCGAGGGCGTCTACGACGGCCTGACGCTGGGCGCCGAGGCGACGTTCGCGGCCGAGGGCGTCGACGGCCAGCTGCGCTACGACCCCATGTCGATGCGTCCGTTCATGTCCTACCCGGAGGGCGCGTACGCCGCCCACTGGCTCAAGATCATCGGCGAGGCCACCGAGGTGCCGATGTTCGCGCACGTCAACTGGTTCCAGCGCGGCGAGGACGGCCACTTCCTGTGGCCCGGCTACCGCGACAACCTGCGCCCGCTGCTGTGGCTCATGCAGCTCAAGGCCGGCGAGGTCACCGGTCGCACGACCCCGGTCGGCATCATCCCGACCAAGGAGGAGCTCAACCTCGAGGGCGTGGAGATCACTCCGGAGGACCTCGACACGATCCTCACGATCGACAACGCCCGCTGGCAGCAGGAGATCGGCTTCCGCCAGACCCACCTCGAGCAGTTCCACGACCTGCCCGAGGAGATCTGGGAGGCGCACCGCCGCGTCAAGGCCGACCTCGAAGCCGACGCCTGACCCACCCCCCTCACCGCGAGTGGCGCAGACAGAAGTTTTTGAGACGGCGAGTCGTCCACTTCTGCGCCACTCGCGGTGCGGTTTGCGCCACTCGGCAGAGCACACAAAAAAAGCCCCCCACCTGCAGCGATGCAGGTGGGGGACTTGCTTTGCGCGCCCGAAGGGATTCGAACCCCTAACCTTCTGATCCGTAGTCAGATGCTCTATCCGTTGAGCTACGGGCGCACACCCCGAAGGGCCTCGTCGATCCTACCGTGCCCTGGCCGTGGGTGAAAATCCGGCCAACATTCTTGGACTTCCCCCCGCGTGAACCCGGTGGACCTAGTGTGTCAGGTCACAACCTTTCACCTATCGGGGAGGCCCTCCCATGTCATCACGACCGCTGCGCATCGCTGCCAGCGCCACGTCCACTCTTGCTCTCGTGGCAGCAGGAATCGCAGCAACGACCACCGCAGCCACGGCCGTCGGAGACGTCGACACGACCCTGTGCGCCGGCACCCCGGTGTGGACCGGCGGCTTCACCGCCGGCCAGTCCGTCCACGGCCTGACCACGACGCACGGCATCACGCCGGAGTCGTTCAGCGGCGAGTACGTCAGCACGCTCAAGAACGGCGCGGGCCGCGGCAAGGACATCCTGCTGTTCAAGCTCGAGGGCAGCCGCATCACCAAGACCGACGCCGACGGCAACGTCAACGTCGACGCCGGCATCTGGGCCGGCATCTCCGGCTCCCCCGTCTATGACGACGACAACAACCTCGTCGGATCGGTCTCCTACGGCTTCAGCGGCGCCCCCAGCAACCTCGCCGGCATCACCCCGGCCAAGGACGTCCTCGACATCCAGAGCTCGCCGGCCGCCGCCGCGGGCAAGGTCGCCGTGCCGTCCGCGGTCAGCAAGCAGGTCGCGCAGTCGACCACGACCACCAGCGACAGCGCGTCCCAGTACGGCTACATCCGCCAGCTCACGCTGCCGAAGGTGTCGGTCGGCGGCAGCCGCCTCGCCGACGCCGCGACCGACTTCGCCGGCAGGTCACGCGCGCTGAACAAGAAGCTCAACAACGCGACGCCGAAGTTCTCCCCCGGCACCCAGTACGACGGCGACCTCGACCAGGACGCCGCGATCGTCCCCGGCGGCAACATCGCCACCTCGTGGTCGCACGGCGACGTCGCCCTCGCGGCGGTCGGCTCGATCACCGCGGTGTGCGGCAACCAGGTCTTCGCCTACGGCCACCCCGACGAGTTCGACGGCAACAAGACGAACGAGACGTTCCACGCGGCGTACGCCGACTACATCCAGGAGGACGGCACGTTCGGCTCCTACAAGCTCGCGTCGATCGACCAGGATCCCGTCGGCAAGCTGACGCAGGACCGCCTCAGCGGCATCCTCGGCATCAAGGGCGTGTTCCCGACCGAGACCACCATCACGACCAACACGACGCTCGACGGCGACTCGACCCAGGCGGTCTCCAAGGTCGGCACCCCGGCCGCTGTCTCCACGGTGCTGGCCAGCCAGCTGTTCAACGACGTGCTCGACGGCCTCGACGCGTACGCCAACGGCGGCGAGGCCGAGGTCAGCTGGACGATCAACTACACGCCCCAGGGCGGCGCGGCCGCGAGCTACACCCGCTCGCAGCGCATCTCCTACAACGAGTACCTCGCCGAGCAGCTGCCGTACGAGGTCGCCAGCGACGTCGAGTTCCTGCAGTTCGGCTCCGACCAGAAGGTCGCGATCCACTCGATCACGGTCAACACGGCGCTGAAGCCCGACTACAACGCCCTGCGCATCTCCAAGGTGCAGTACCGCAAGAGCACGAAGGTCGGCAAGAAGACCGTCATGAAGTGGGTGACCGTCAAGAACGGCCAGAGGCTCTCCGCCCAGCGCGGACGCACCCTGCCGCTCCAGGTCTTCCTGACGCCCGCCAACCCCGACTCGGTGGCCGCTCCGGCCGTCAAGCGGATCGACCAGAAGATCGACAAGTACGCCGCGGGCAGCGGCCTGGCGCTGATCAGCGGCGGCCAGAGCTACTACCCGACGTCGGAGGAGGACTTCACGATCGGCCTCGACGAGGAGGACGAGGAGTACTTCTACGAGGACGAGACCCCGGCCACCCTGGCCGAGGTCCTGGCCGCGCTCAAGGCCCAGGTCCGCAGCGACTCGGTGGTCAGCGACCAGATCTTCCGCAACTCCAACGGGACGTCGAAGATCAGCCGCAACAAGGTCTCGACATCTGCCGTGACCCGTGGTGACTTCGCGCTCCAGCTGTCCTACCGCAAGTAGCCGCAGCAGCACAGCAGGTCAGGAGGGAGGCGCCGGTCCGGTGCCTCCCTCCTGACATACGTGTGACGATGTTCACCCGCCTCGCCATAGCCGCTCACGGGCATCACCCGTAAAGTCGGCTGAATCGTCACCGCCGGTCGGTGGCGATTCATCACACATCAGCTACCCGTGACCCCGACCGTCCCGGGAGTGCGATCCAATGCGCTTGGTTCGCGATGCGCGAGAAGGAAAAGTCCACATATGTCTGCAGACACGTCCATCAGCACCACCTACCGCTCGTCCTACGCCCAGCTCCAGAGCTGGGTCGACGACGTGGCCGCCCTCACGAAGCCGGCCGACATCTACTGGTGCGAGGGATCGCCCGAAGAGTGGGTCTCGATCACCGACAGGCTCGTCGAGGCAGGCACGTTCAAGCGTCTCAACGCCGAGAAGAAGCCCAATTCCTTCTACTGCGCGTCCGACCCCAACGACGTCGCCCGCGTCGAGGACCGCACCTACATCTGCTCCGTCGACGAGAAGGACGCAGGACCCACCAACAACTGGATGGCTCCTGACGAGATGAAGCAGGTCATGACCGATCTGTACGACGGCTGCATGCAGGGCCGCACGATGTACGTCATCCCGTTCGTCATGGGTCACCTGGAGTCCGACCACCCGATGTTCGGCGTCGAGATCACCGACTCCGCCTACGTCGTCGCGTCGATGACCGTCATGGCCCGCATCGGCAAGGACGTCCTCACCAAGATCGAGGAGACCGAGGCCGACTACGTCCCCGCGCTCCACTCGTTCGGCGCCCCGCTGGCCGACGGCGCCACCGACGTCCCGTGGCCGTGCAACGACACCAAGTACATCGTGCAGTTCCCCGAGGAGCGCATGATCTGGTCGTACGGCTCCTCCTACGGCGGCAACGCCCTGCTCGGCAAGAAGTGCTACGCGCTGCGCATCGCCTCGGTCATGGGCCGCGACGAGGGCTGGATGGCCGAGCACATGCTGATCCTCAAGCTCACCAACCCCGAGGGCGTCGTCAAGTACATCGCCGCCGGCTTCCCGAGCGCGTGCGGCAAGACCAACCTCGCGATGGTCGAGCCGACCATCCCGGGCTGGAAGGTCGAGACGATCGGTGACGACATCGCGTGGATCCGCGTCGGTGCCGACGGTCGCCTCTACGCCGTCAACCCCGAGTTCGGCCTGTTCGGCGTCGCGCCGGGCACCGGCTGGGACACCAACGCCAACGCCATGCGCACGATCGAGCAGGGCAACTCGGTGTTCACCAACGTCGCCCTGACCGACGACGGCGACATCTGGTGGGAGGGCATGACCGACGAGCCGCCGGCCCACCTGACCGACTGGAAGGGCAACGACTGGACGCCCGAGAGCGACCAGCTCTCGAGCCACGCCAACAGCCGCTTCTGCACGCCGATCAAGCAGTGCCCGACGCTCGCCGACGAGTACGACGACCCCAACGGCGTCCCGCTCGACGCGATCCTGTTCGGCGGCCGCCGCAAGACGACGATCCCCCTGGTGACCGAGGCCCGCGACTGGACCCACGGCACGTTCATGGGTGCGACGCTGTCGTCGGAGACCACCGCTGCCGCGACCGGCGCCGTCGGCGTCGTGCGCCGCGACCCGATGGCGATGCTGCCGTTCATCGGCTACGACGCGGGCGACTACTTCGGTCACTGGATCAACATGGCCAAGAACAACGACGAGTCGAAGTTCCCCAAGGTCTTCTACGTCAACTGGTTCCGTCGTGACGACGACGGCGGCTTCCTGTGGCCCGGCTTCGGCGAGAACAGCCGCATCCTCAAGTACGTCATCGACCGCGTCGAGGGCAAGGTCGAGGCGCACGAGACGCCCATCGGCCTCGTCCCGCCGACGTCGTCGATCGACACCGACGGACTCGACGTCACCGAGGAGCAGCTCGCCAAGGCCCTCTCCGTCGACACCGACGAGTGGGCGGCCGAGATCCCGCAGATCAACGAGTGGTTCGAGAAGTTCGGCGACACCCTGCCGGCCGTCCTCTGGACCGAGCTCGACGGCCTGAAGGCCCGCCTGGGCCTGTAGGACCCGCCAGCGCGAGGGCGGTGCGCTGGCGTCCACGATCGTCACTGATCTGGACGCCAGTGCACCGCTTCTGGGTTGGGGGGGCTATCCGGTGTTGCGCAGACCGGCGGAGATGCCGTTGATCGTCAGGAGCAGGGCGCGCTGCAGGTCGTCGTCGGGCTCCTCGCCGTCGGGGACGGCCCGCACCGCGCGGAGCAACGAGATCTGCAGGGCGTGCAGCGGCGCGAGGTAGAAGTCGCGCAGCTCGAGCGTGCGCTGCAGCACCGGAGCCGACTCCAGCAGCGAGCCGTCGCCGGTCACCCGCAGCACCTGCTCCACCGCCAGCTCGTGCTCACGCCGGATGACGTCGAAGACCTGGCGGGCACCGTCCGGCACCAGCGCCTGGACGTACTCCGCGGCGATGTCGAGATCGGTCTTGGCCAGCGTCATCTGCACGTTGGAGACGAACGTGCGGAAGAACGCCCACGAGCCGTACATCTCGCGCAGCGTCTCGCCACGGCCGTCGTCGAACGCGGCCTTGAGCCCCGACCCGACACCGAACCAGCCGGGCAGGATGATCCGCGACTGGGTCCACCCGAACACCCACGGGATCGCCCGCAGGTCGTCGAGACCGCCCGCGCCACCGGGACGCTTCGCGGGCCGTGAGCCGATGTTCATCTTGCCCAGCTCGTCGACCGGCGTCGCGGCGACGAAGAACGGCACCAGCGCGTCATCACGGACGAGCGCGCGATAGGCCTGCTTGCCCTGCTCGGCGACGAGGTCCATCGTGCCGTTCCACCCGTCGAGCAGGTCGGCGGGCAGCAGCGACGTGCGGTGCAGCACGGACGCCTCGAGCACCGCGGCGAGCGCCGACTCCAGGTTCTGCCGGCCGAGGCCCGGCAGGGCGTACTTGTCGGAGATGACCTCGCCCTGCTCGGTGATCTTGATGGGCCCGTCGAGGCTGCCGTACGGCTGCGACATGATCGCCTCGGCCGTCGGCCCTCCCCCGCGACCGGTCGACCCGCCGCGCCCGTGGAAGAGCCGCAGCACGACGCCGTGCTGGCGGGCGATGTCGCGCAGGCCGCGCTGCGCCCGGTGCACCTGCCACTGCGAGGCGGCGATGCCGGCGTCCTTCGACGAGTCGGAGTAGCCCAGCATGATCTCCTGCACGTCACCGCGCGCGGCGACGATGCGGCGGTACGACGGGTCGGCCAGCAGCGCCTCGAGCAGCGGACCGGCCGCCTCGAGCTCGGCGACGGTCTCGAACAGCGGCGCGAAGCCGATCCGGGCGGTGGCCTCGTCACCGGTGAGGTCGACCAGGCCGACCTCGCGGGCCAGCACGACGACCGCGAACAGGTCGTCGATGTCGTGGGTCATCGACACGATGTAGGTCTCGATGACCTCGGGCCCGTAGGCGTCGAGGGCGTCGCGGATCACCGTCAGCAGGCTCAGCGACGCCGTCGCCGCGTCGCCCAGACCGCCGCCGACGACACCGGTCAGCGGGCGGGCCGAGGCCATCTCGCGCTGCAGCACCTCGATGCGCGCCGGACGGTCCAGCGTCCCGTAGGTGTCGTCGCCGACGCGGGCGTAGAGCTCGGCGAGCGCCGCGTGGTGCTTCTCGCTGTGCTCGCGGACGTCCATCGTCGCCAGACCGGCGCCGAACGCCACGGCGGTGCGGATGAGCCGCAGGATCGCCCCGTCACCGGTCAGCTCGTCGCCACCGGCGAGCATCGAGTCGCGCACCAGCTGCAGGTCGTGGACGAGCTCGTCGAACGTCAGGTAGTCGCGGCCGGGCTCGTGCGGCGTCCCGTTGACCAGACGGTCGCGGGCGCGCATCAGCCGCACCCGGACGAAGCTCAGCTTGAGCCGGTAGGGCTCGTCGGCGTTGAGCCGGCGGATCGACTCCCACGTGATCGGCAGCGCCACGGCGTCGGCCTCGAGGCTCTCGCGCAGCGCGTCGGTCGCCGGCACGATGCGGGTCGACGCGGTCATCTCGGTGAGGATCTCGTCGACCATGCCGACCAGCTCGGCCAGGCCCGACGTGTGCTGCAGGTGCAGGATCTCCAGCGTCACCGCGGGCGTCACGTTGGGGTTGCCGTCGCGGTCACCGCCGGCCCACGTGCCGAAGCGCAGCGGACGCGCCGTCGTCGGCAGCGTCACGTCGATGCGGGCGAGCTGGCGGTCGAGCTCGGCCAGCAGGTCGGGCACGACCTCCGACGCGATCGACCGCAGGTAGTAGACCGCGGTACGGGCCTCGTCCTGGGGCTCGGGCCGGACGACGCGCAGCTCGTCGGTCTGCCACAGCAGGTCGACCAGCTCGGCGAGCCGCCGGTCGTCGGCCTGCACCTGCGAGGCGGCCCGGCGCGGGTCCTCCATGGCGCGGATCGTCTCGGCGACCTTGCGCAGCAGCCGCAGCACGCTGCGGCGGCTGGCCTCGGTCGGGTGCGCGGTGAACACCGGGCGGTACTCCAGCCGGCCCAGCACGTCGTCGAGCAGCTCGCGCGACAGCGACCCGTCCTCGAGCGCCGCGCCGATGCGACCGACCGTGGCCGACAGCGGCCCCTCGTCGTCGGCCGTGATCTCCTGCCAGCGGTGCAGCTGCTCGGTGGTGTTGACGAGCTGGAAGTACGCCGTGAACGCCCGCGCCAGCACGACCGCCGTGGCGGGGTCGATCTCGTCGAGCACCCGGTGCAGCTCGGCGTCCTCGGGCTGACGCGCGAGCCGTCGCACCTGCTCGACGAGCGCCAGCAGGTCGGCGCCCTCGTGCCGGGTCAGCGCCTCGCCGAGCAGCGTCGTGAGCTGGCGGACGGACGCCCGCAGCGCAGCGTGCTCGGTGTCGGACGACAGCCCACCGCCGAACAGGGCGGCGTCGGGCTGGCGACGGTCGGACTCGAGGATCTCCTCGGTGGTCAATCGGCTCTGTGGTGTCACGGCACCAGTCTGCCGAACGAATGTTGCGGGCGTATGTTCGGTCGCTCCCACCGCCGTTCACCTGCGGGCCTTCCCTTCGCCATCTCGACGTGCGCACAATGCGGGCAGACCACGCCGGTCTCTTCTGGGGGGAAGACGATGAACGTTCGACGCATGCTGTCCGCCGCTCTCGCGCTGGGCCTGATGGCACCGATCGGGGTCGCCCGACCGGCGACGGCCGATCCGGCGGCAGCACCGCCCCCGGCCGGGCGGCCGCACGGCAACCTGACGCAGTACGTCGACCCGCTGATCGGCACCGCCAACGGCGGCAACACCTATCCCGGCGCGGTCCGCCCGTTCGGGATGCTCTCGTGGTCGCCGACCAGCACCAAGGGCGACCAGACCGACACCGGCGCGGCCAACGGCTACCAGTACGACACGACCCGCCTGCGCGGCTTCGCCCTCACGCACGTCAACGGGGCCGGCTGCCACCCCGGCGCCGCCGGAGACGTGCCGATCTTCCCGCACGTCGGCGAGGTCACCGGGTCTCCGACGGCCGACACCAAGGACGCCACCTACGCGAGCGACTTCTCCCACGACGACGAGCGCGCGGAGCCCGGCCGGTACGCCCTGGGGCTCGCCAACGGCGTCGAGACCGACTTCGCCGCGACGACCCGCGCCGGCGTCGGCACGTTCGACTTCCCCCAGGGCAAGCAGGCCAACCTGCTCTTCCGCACGTCCAACTCGCTCAACGGCAGCGAGGACGCCACGACCCGCATCGATGCGAAGGCCCGCACCGTGACCGGATCGGTGCTGACCGGCGGATTCTGCGGTCGCCGCGGCAACGGCGGCGGCAGCAACAAGTTCAGCTACTACCGCCTCTACTTCACGGCCCACTTCGACCAGCCGTTCGTCCGCACCGGCACCTGGATCGACGACCAGCTGCGGCCCGGCACCACGTCCGCGAGCGGCGGCGAGGGCTACGAGACGGGCGCCAAGCGCGCCGGACGTGGCTCGGGTGGCTACGTCGGCTTCGACACCGACCGCCCCGTGACGATGCGGGTCGGCATCTCCTACACGAGCCAGCGCGCTGCCGAGGCCAACCTCGCGGACGAGCTGCGACCCCGCACCACGGTCGACCGGGTCGCCGACGCCGGCACCCGGGACTGGAACGACCAGCTGCGCCGCATCGAGGTCGCCGGCGGCAGCCGCGACAGGCTCACGACGTTCTACACCGCGCTCTACCACTCGTTCCTGCAGCCCAACATCACCAGCGACGTCGCCGGGACCTACCTCGGTGCCGACCGCCTGGTCCACCGGCTCGAGCGCGGCCAGCGGGCACAGTACGGCAACTTTTCCGGCTGGGACCAGTACCGCGCCCACACCCAGCTGCTCGCCCTGCTCGAGCCGCGCATCGCCGGCGACTTCGCGCAGTCGCTGCTCAACCTGTCACGTCAGAACGGCGGCGTCTGGGACCGCTGGGTGCACGTCAACGGCCCGACCCGGGTCATGACCGGCGACCCGAGCGCCCCGACCCTCGCGGGCATGAACGCCCTCGGCGTCGACAACTTCGAGGTCGCGGCGGCATACGCGTCCCTCGCGAGGCAGGCGACCGTGCCCAACCCCGCGGGCCTGTCCGACTACGGCTGCCCCGGCCAGTGCGCCGGCATGCGCCCCAACCTCGCCGAGTACCTCAGGCTCCAGTACGCCCCGCAGGACACCTGCCACTGCTGGGGCGGTGCCGCCGAGACCCTCGAGGACAGCGCCGCCGACTACGGCCTCGCCCAGTGGGCGAAGCGGCTGGGCCGCGACCGGGACGCCCGGCGCTTCACCGAGCGCGCCGGGTGGTGGCGCAACACGTTCAACCCGGAGGCGACGCCCGAGGCCGGCTATCAGCAGGCCCGGCGGGCGGACGGCTCGTGGGTCGAGCCGTTCAGCCCGACCAGCGACGTCGGCTTCGCTCAGGGTAGCTCGGCGACCTACACGTGGATGGTGCAGCACGACGTCCACCGACTCGCTGCGCTGATGGGTGGCGACGAGGTGGCCGCCGCGCGCCTCGACGCGTTCTTCGTCAACGGCTACGACCCGACCAACGAGCCCGGCATCCACGCCCCGTGGCTCTACAACGCGCTCGGCCAGCCCTGGAAGACCCAGCGCACCGTCCGCGACTACATGGCGCGCGTCTACGGCACCGGCCCGCGCGGGCTGCCCGGCAACGACGACCTCGGCACGATGTCGGCCTGGTACGTCTGGGGTGCGCTGGGCATGTATCCCCAGACCCCGAGCCGCGGCGAGATGCTGCTGTCGAGCCCCACGTTCTCGAAGGCCTGGATCAACCGCCACGGCGGACCGACCACGACGGTCACCGCCCCCGGCGCCGCCGACGACGCGGTCTACGTGCAGTCGGCCCGGCTCGACGGCCGGACCCACACCCGTTCGTGGATCCCGGCCTCGGTGCTCAACCGCGGCGGCGACCTGACGGTCTCGGTCGGCCCCGAGCCGCAGACGTCGTGGGGGTCGAGCCCCCGCGACGTCCCCCGCGACCGCTAGGGCTGATCGGCCGGTCCCGGCGGCGAACCCTCTCCCCTACGCGAGGTCGCCGGTGAGGAACTGGGCCGTGCCGTGCCCGAACGACCAGTCCGCGTCACCGTTCTCGTTGATCGTGACGACGAGGTCGTCTCCAGAGATGCCGAGACGGTCGCCGAGGTTGCGCGCGAGCGCTGCGTACAGGGCGACCTTGGCCTCCTGCGTGCGCGCCTTCGACGACAGCCGGATCATGACGAGGCGGTCGCTGCGCTCGATGCCAAGCCCCGTGTCGAGGGCGACGAGCTCGAACGGTTCGTGCTGGGTCAAGATCTGGTAGCGGTCTGTCTCGGGCACGTCGAATGCCTCGACCACGGCCTCCTGCACCACGTCCAGCAGGGTGCGCAGCTGGGGCTCGTCATACGCGCCGCGGATGGTGTCGATCATGACCAGAGGCATCTGGATGTCCTTTCGTCGTGCCGTGTCAGCGGCACTGAGGGGAGAGGTGGGGGCGCCACGGAGGCACCCGGAGCAGCCGCGATCTCGCCGTCACCTGGGCTAGAGACGCGGCTTCCAGTCGATCGCCGGCAGCACGTGCTCGGCCAGCGCGCCGAGCAGGCGGGCGTTGTAGTCGACGCCGAGCTGGTTGGGCACCGTGAGCAGCACCGAGTCGGCGGCCTGCACCGCGACGTCCTCGGCGAGCTCCTCGGCCAGCACGTCGGGCTCGCCGACGTACGACTTGCCGAACCGCGCGAGCCCGCCGTCGAGGTGACCCACCTGGTCGTCGCCCGACCGCTCGCCGAACCACGCCCGGTCCTGAGCGTCGAGGATCGGGATGACGCTGCGGCTCACCGAGACCCGCGGCGTCCGCTCCCACCCGGCGGCGGACCAGGCGGCCCGGAACATCTCGATCTGCTCGAGCTGCAGCTCGTCGAAGGGCACGCCCGTGTCCTCGGTGAGCAGGGTCGAGCTCATGAGGTTCATGCCCTGCTGCGCGGTCCACTCGGCCGTCGCGCGGGTGCCGGAGCCCCACCAGATGCGCTCGGACAGGCCCGGGGCCTGCGGCATCAGCGGCAGCCGGACGGAGCGACCCGTCATGCGGGGGTCGGAGTCGACCAGGCCGGCACCGTCGATCGCGGCCCGGAACAGCTCGGTGTGCGCCCGCGCCATGTCGGCGTCCGACATGCCCTCCGGCGGGACGTGGCCGAACGCCTCGTAGCCGCGGATCGCGGTCTCCGGTGATCCCCGGCTGATGCCGAGCTGCAGCCTGCCCTGGCTGATCAGGTCGGCCGCGGCGGCGTCCTCGGCCATGCCCAACGGGTTCTCGTAGCGCATGTCGATGACGCCGGTGCCGATCTCGATGCGGCTCGTGCGGGCACCGACGGCGGCCAGCAGCGGGAACGGCGACGCCAGCTGGCGGGCGAAGTGGTGCACCCGGAAGTACGCGCCGTCGAGGCCCAGCTCTTCAGCCGCGACCGCGAGGTCGATCGACTGGAGCAGGACGTCGGACGCCGTGCGCGTCTGCGAGCCCGGGACGGCCTGGTAGTGGCCGAAGGAGAGAAAACCGACGTTCTTCATACAAGATTCAACCATCTCGGCCGCCCGGGTGTTCCCGGTGCTGCCCGAGAACCGGCTACGGCAGCAGCACGATCTTGCCGACGACACCGGTCCCGAGGTGGTCGTGCGCGTCGCCGGCCCGGTCGAGCGGGAACGTCGCCGAGACGTGGACGTTGATGCGACCGGCCATCACGTGGTCGAGCATCGCCTGCAGGTGCTCGGTGCGCGGGACGATGCGGATGCGGTCGAGCGTGATGCCGCGCTCCGCAGCCGTCGCGACGTCCTCGTCCCGGACGTCGAGCAGTGACGCGACCGTCCCGCCGTCGCGCACGACTGCCAGAGAGCGCTCGACGCTCTCGCCGCCGAACGGGTCGATGACCAGGTCGAGGTCGGCGAGCACCTCGGTGAAGTCGTGCCGCGTGTAGTCGATGACCTCGTCGGCCCCGAGCCCGCGCACGACATCGACCTTGCCCGTGCTGGCGGTCGCGACGACCTCTGCCCCGAGCGCCTTCGCCAGCTGCACCGCGATGTGCCCCACCCCGCCACCGGCGGCCTGCACGAGGACGCGCTGTCCGGGCTGCAGGTCGGCGATCTCGACGATCGCCCGGTGCGCAGTGTAGGCGACCAGACCGAGGGCCGCGGCCCGCTGGTCGTCGAGGTCGTCGGGCGTCCGGACGAGCTCGTCGGCGCGGACGACGACCTGCTCGGCATAGGTGTTGCCCGCCCCCGGCAGCGCGGGCATGCCGAAGACGCGATCACCCACCGCGAGCGACGTGACCCCCGCGCCGACGGCGTCGACCCTGCCGGCGACGTCCCACCCGAGGGTGAACGGCGGCTCGCCGATCATCGGGTACCAGCCCTCACGCACGGCGACGTCGAGCGGGTTGACCCCGATCGCCGCCACGGCGACCCGCACCTCACCGGCGCCGGGCTCGGGCGTCGCGATGTCCACGAGCTCGAGCACCTCGGTGCCGCCGAAGACCTGCTGGGTGATGGTACGCATCTGGGCTCCTCGTCGATGTCGTCGACCGGTGTCACCGATCGTCGCCCCCGACGGTTGCCACTGTAGGCCGCGCGACAGGCTGACGCCGCGGCGTCCGGTGGCCGGGCGCCCGTCGGCTGCCGGACCGGCCGATAGAGTCGAGCCGTGATCGTCGTGGCCGTCGTGGTGCTCCTCGCAGCTCTGGCCACCGTCGTCCCCGCCCGCCGCGACGTCGCCGCCCGCCCGCCGCTCGCCGCGCACGTCCCGGGCCAGCCGACCTGGCTCAGCCCGGCCCCGCCGTTCCGGCTCCGGGTCTGGGCCGTGGCGGCCGTCGTCACGACCGTCATCACGGCGCTGTGCATCGCGTTCGCGCCCGAGTTCCAGGTCGCCGCGGCCCTGCTGGCACTGGTCGTCCTCGGCCTCATCACCGCGATCCTCGGCCGCTACGCTGCCGGGTGCCGCGAGTCCCAGCAGGCGCTCGACGCGTTCGCCCCCCGCATCGCCGTCCCCTATGCCGGCAAGGTCGGCGTCCACATCGGCATGTGGTCGCCGTGGATCTATCGCACCGGCATCCCGTGGGTCATCGTCGCCCGCACGCCCGGCCTGTTCCACGAGCTCGCCGCGATGTATCCCGACACCCCGATCGTCCAGGGCGAGATCCCCGCCAGCGTCACCGGTGCCTTCTACCCGCACGGCGCTGCAGCCAACGCCGACTTCATCGCCGGCTCGGCCGCGACCCACGTGTTCCTCGGCCACGGCGACAGCGACAAGCCGCTCAGCGCGTCCGAGCGCGTGCTGCAGTACGACATCGTCGCCGTCGCAGGACAGGCGGCGATCGACCGCTTCGCCGCTGCCGGGCTCGACCTCCCAGCCGACCGGATCCGGGTCATCGGCCGGCCCCAGACCGAGGGCATCACCCCGGGCGGTCGCCGCCGCCCCAAGAAGCCGGTCGTGCTCTACGCCCCCACCTGGCGTCACGCCGACGACTCCCTCAACGTCTCGTCGCTGGCAGTCGCCGATCAGATCGTGCAGCGGCTGATCGACCGTGGGTGCATCGTCCGGTTCCGCCGCCACTTCGCAGGCCAGAAGCATGCCGAGGCCGAGGCGATGATCGAGCGGGTCAACGAGCTGCTCGAGCGTCAGCACGAGAGCACCGGTGACCCCCACGGCTGGGGCGTCGCCATGATGGAGCAGCCGCTCATCGAGGCGTTCAACGAGGCCGACGCGATGATCTCCGACGTCTCGGGCATCGTCGTCGACTTCATGGCCAGCAACAAGCCGCTGGTCATGTATGCCGCGCAGTACGCCGACCCCGACGAGTTCCGGGCCACCCACCCGTCGGCCCAGGGCGCCTACGTCATCGACCGCGACCTGACACAGCTCGACGCCGTGCTCGACGCGGCCCTCGGCAAGGACCCCATGGCGGTGGTGCGCGCCGAGCGGGCCGACCACTACCTCGGCGGCCCCGACCGCGCCCAGCCGGCGCAGCGGTTCATCGACCTCGTCGAGGAGCTCGGCCGCTAGACCACCCGACCCCGGGCATGCCGATGAACCTGCGGAGGGCAGGCTCAGGCGGCGTTGCTGGTGGAGCTGGTGGCGGTGGGGCTCGCGGCGCTGGGGCTCGTGGCACCGGGACTGGCGCCAGGTGGACCCGTGGCGGTGTCGGCCCTGAATCGGGCGTTCCGCAGTGGCCTTCGGTGGGGGTCGATCGTGGCGGGTGGGACGTATTCGGGGTAGCCGTCGTCGGCGAAGTGGACGTCCCAGTCCTGGGCGTGGACCACGCGGTGGTGGTGGGCGCAGATCAGGACGATGTCGTCCAGGGTGGTGGTGCCGCCCTCGGCCCAGCGTTTGCGGGCGTGATGTCCGACGCACCAGGCGGGTGGGCGTTCGCAGCCGGGGAAGGTGCAGCCGCGGTCGCGGCGTTCGGCGCCGCGTCGCTGGGCGCGGTTGAACAGGCGCTGCTCACGTCCGCAGTCCAGGGGCAGTGGTCTGCCGTTGAATACCATCGGCATGATCGCCTGCTCGCAAGCCATGCGCCGGGCTTCGACGGCTGAGATGCGGCAGCCGGTCGACAGGGTGCCGGCCTTGAGGCCGTCGATCAAAGACTTGAGGTCGATGTTGACCGTGACGGTCACGCCGACGCCGGCGACGTCGGGCAGGCTGTTGCCGGGCAGGTGCTCGATGAGGGTCATGAACGCGACGGCCATCTGCTGGCCGTAGGTGGGTTTGTCGTCGAGGATCGCCAGGGCGGGGTCGTCGTCGGGCTTCTTGACCTGGGGTGCGTTGAGGGCCTCGAGGCAGTTCTTGAGCATCTCGCCCTGGGCCTCGGGGATGACGAACTCGCCCTTGAAGGTGCCGTCCTTTCGGTCGGCCATCCAGAAGTACGACTTCTTCAACGCTGCGGCTTCGCGCTGGCGCAGGGTCTGGTCCTCGTGGGCGTCGACGTCGCCCGGTGCGGCGAAGGTGTCGGTGATGCGGTCGGCCCTGCGGGCGAGGTCCTTGATCGACAGCTTCTTCGCGTCGTCGAGCAGCTGGGTCTCGCACCCTTCACGCTGGGCGGGGGTCGGGTCGCCCTTGAGGTCGTTGAGCTTGTCGGCGATCAGCTCGGCCTGCCCCAACGACACCTCGCCCTGGGCCAACGCCTGGCGGGTCGCGGTGTTGGCGTGCAGCTTCTTGGCCTGGTTGAGCAGGCGGCCGGCGGCCTTGACGTCACCGCCGAACGAGCTGGCCATCATCGCGCTGGTCGACGTCGCGCCGACGCTGGAGGCGGCATCGCCCTGGTCGGCGGCTGTCGCGGCGGCGAGCTGGTGGGCCTTGACCCGGGCCTCGATCCGTCCCAGCGCCTCGCACGCGGCGATCTGGTCGCGGACGGCCAGGCGGTCGTAGGAGTCCAACGGGATCGAGTCGAGCATCGCGGCGACACCCGCCAGGGTCGGGAGGCTCCCGACCGGCGACTGCGGTGACGATGACTCGAACATGTGTTCTATTCAACCAGCAGGAATCCGCGAGCACAAGAGCCTGAGCAAACTTTTTCACTGCAATAACAGTGCATATCGAGATACGGAGCGAGTCGCTCCAAGCCTACAGAACACCCCCGACACCCCACCATGCCGACGACCGCGCCTGTGGACGAACGGGCCGAAATCACCTCGAGGACGAGGCTCAGACCGGCACCTGCGCCTGCGCCGCCGACTCATCGACCGAGCGCACGACAGCACGTCCCGGCGTCCGCGGGATCAGCAGCGCCGCGCCTGCCGCCAGCAGCGCCCCGACCGCCAGCACGAGGAAGCCGTCGCGATAGCCGGCCTCGAGCGGAAACCCGTTGGCGTCCGCGCGAGCAGTGACGATGCCGGCCATCATCGCCGACCCCAGCGACCCACCGATGAGCCGGATGTTGGCGTTCATCCCGCTGGCCACGCCACTCTGCTCGGGCGGTACCGAGCCCAGCACGACGCCGGCAAGGCTCGACACGACGCACCCGACGCCGATGCCCTGCAGCAGCATCCACAGGCTGATCTGCCACGTCTCCTCGTGCAGCAGCGCCACCAGGGTGAACGCCAACGTGTTGGAGACCGCCCCCACGCAGATGACCGCCCGCGCCGAGAAGCGCCGCACGAGCCTCGGGGCGACGAACCCCATCACGAACCCCATGACCGACGACGGCAGCAGGATCAGCCCCGACTCCGAGATCGACGCACCGAAGCCGTATCCGGACGCGGTCGGGGTCTGCAGCAGCTGCGGCAGGAACCCGAGCGAGGCGAACGTGCCGAGCCCCGCCACGAACGCCACGGCGTTGGCCGTCCACACCCCGCGCGTGCGCATGAGCTGGATGTCGATGAGCGGCACCCTGGCTCGCTGCTCGGAGCGGACCCACAGGCCGAACGTCACGACGGCGGCGGCGAGCATCCCGAGGATGACGCCTGACGTCCATCCCTGGTCGTTGCCCTCGCTGAGGGCGAGGAGCAGCAGCACGAGCCAGCTCGACAGCAGCACCGCCGGGAGGATGCTGATGCGGCCGGCCATCCGCACCGGCGACTCCGGGACGAGCAGCAGCGTGCCGAGCGCCGCGAGCCCGGTGAAGATCGCTGGCAGCCAGAACAGCCACGTGTAGCCGAGCACGTCGACGATCGGGCCCGCGAGCACGATCCCGATGCCGAACGCCGCCGAGACCAGCGAGGCGATGATCCCCACCGCGGTGGCCGCTCGCCGCGGCGACACCTCGTCCCGGATGATGCCGAACGACAGGGGCAGCACGCCGCCGCCCATGCCCTGCACGACGCGCGCCACGATCATCCACTCGATCGACGGGGCGAGCGCCGCCATCGCCGACCCGACGGCGAGGAGCGTCAGCGTGACGATCAGCATCCGCTGCTTGCCGACGGCGTCGCCGATGCGTCCGATCAGCGGCGTCGCCACAGCGGCCGACAGCAGATAGGACGTCAGCACCCAGGCGGTCGTGGCCTGGTCGGTGTCGAACCGGTCCTGGACGAGCGACAGCACCGGGACGACGAGCGACTGCAGCAGCCCGAACGATCCGACGCCCACCGCCAGCACCACGATCGTGGTGCGGGGGTGGGCGCGGTCGGACGAGCGCGGCGTCATGGGGTCATTCTCGACGAGCGATCAGGCCGACGCAGGCTCGAGGTTGCCCTCGCGGTCGAACGTCTCGCCGCTGGCGGGGTCCATCTCGAGGCGCTCCTCGAGCTTCTCGGGCGAGACGCTCGGGATCGCCAGACCGGCGATGGCCGCGGCGAGCAGTCCGCCGGCGAGCACCAGGAAGCCGGCGGTGTAGCCGATCTCCTTCGGGAACCCGTTGGGCAGGTAGTGCGCCGTGACGATGCTGGCCATGACGGCGGTGCCGATGGAGCCACCGATCGTGCGGATGTTCGCGTTCATGCCGCTCGCGACACCGGTCTGCTCCGGCGTGACGGCCGCGACGATGAGCCCGGCGAGGCACGCGAACGCCAGGCCGATCCCGATGCCGACGATGCCGTTGGCGACGGCGACCTGCCACTTCTCGTCGTGGAAGAACGCGAGCAGGAACATGCCGAGCGCACCCACGGCCGAGCCGAAGACGACGACCGTCTTGGCGCCGATGCGCTGGGCGATCGACGCGGCGACGAGGCCGGTGAGGAACGTGGCGACAGCCGACGGGAGCATCAGCATGCCCGACTCGGTGATGGACGACCCGAAGCCGTACCCGCTGGCGCTGGGCGTCTGGTTGAACTGCGGGATGAAGCCGAACGAGGCATACATGCCGACACCGAGCAGCAGCGCGACGAGGTTGGTCGTCCAGACGCCGGGCAGGCGCATCATCTTCATGTCGATGAGCGGCACGTCGACCTTGAGCTCGACGCGGATCCACGCGGCGGCGAGCACGGCGGCGGCGATCAGCAGGCCGACCGTCTTGGGCGAGCCCCAGCCCCACTTGGGCGCCTCGCTCAGCGCGAGCAGCAGGGCGACGAGCCACGCCGAGAGCAGCACGGCCGGGAAGATCGCGATGCGGCCGGGCGTACGCACCGGGGACTCGGGGACGAGCAGCACCGCGGCGACCGCCATGACGGCCGTGACGATGAACGGCAGCCAGAACAGCCAGTGGTAGCCGAGGCCGGACGAGATCGGGCCGGCCAGGACGATGCCGGCGCCGAAGCCGACGGCGAGCAGCGACGACACGACGCTGACGGCGCTGCCGACCTTGTGGTGCGGGAACTCGTCACGGATGATGCCGAACGCGAGGGGCAGCACGCCGCCGCCGACGCCCTGGATGACGCGGGCGAGGATGAGCACGCCGATGCTGGGCGCGAGGGCCGCGAGCAGCGAGCCGACCGAGAGGGCGACGAGCGACAGCACGAGCATCCGCTGCTTGCCGAACGCGTCGCCGAGGCGTCCCACGATGGGGGTGAAGACCGAGGCCGACAGCAGGTATGCCGTGAGCACCCAGGTGACGGTGCTCTGGTCGGTGTTCATCTCCTGCTCGATCTCGGAGAGAACCGGGATCGTCAGCGACTGCATCAGCGTGTAGGACGCGACGGAGACGGCGAGGACCGCGAAGGTCACCCAGTAGTGGGTGCGGCGGGTGGACGTGGGCACAGCTGTACATCCCTCGAAGAGCATGATGGAGTTCCGAAGCGATTGCTTCGTGCAACCAACTTTACGGAGTGTGTCTCCGAATATCTACGGGCGGCTGCGTGGGTTCCGTCACGGTGGAGCGCGCACCAGCCCGTCCCGAGACTCGAGATCTCGGCACCTATGGGTGGCGCGAGAGCGCACGGTGACCCATAAGTGCCGAAATCTTGGGTGGGAGAGGGACGGGGTCAGTCCTCGGCGAGGACGACGACGCGGTCGGCGGGCTCGACGGAGAAACGTGCCGACTTCGCCGGGTTGACGTAGACGCCGAACCCGGCGGCCGGGTCGTCCGACTCCGCCGAGACCCGATAGCCGAGGGCGGTCTCGCCGCGCCGGGCAGCCGCGGCGACGACGGTCGCGTACGTGACGGGCTCCCCCGGCAGCACGTAGTCGCGGGCGGGACGCAGATAGATCTCGGCACCGTCAGCGTCGAGGAGGTCCTGGAACACCGCCTCGAGGCGCTCGTTCTCCGACAGCTGCGACAGGATCAGGCTGAGGATCTCGTCGCTGACGATGACGTCGTCGACATGGGCGACTTGGGCGAGAGCGCGGTTGCGGTCGTCGAGCATCTCGCTGACGACCGACGGGCGCTCGCCCTTGGTGCGGTCGCCGACGATCTCGCGCAGGTGCAGCAGCGTCACCAGCGTCTTGGAGTCGGCCCGCTGCACCGACAGCTCGTCGGAGTAGCAGAGCACGATGACCTGGTCGTACGTCGAGATCTCGAACCGGTCGAGGGTCGCCCGGTCCGACGTCCGTCCGTGCTGGACGGTCGCGGTCAGGTTGGTCAGCTCGGGCACGTCGGGGGTGCCGAGCTCGGTGAGGATCTCGAGGGTCGAGCCCGTCTGGGCATACTCGTCGAGCTCGCGGACGACGGTCGCGGCGCGCTCGTTCCATCCCAGCAGCAGGATCTTGGACGTCGCCTCGGCCAGCACGTCGGCGGTGTTGATGCGGCTCTCGTCGACCGGCGCCGAGGTGCGCGCGGCACCGGTCAGCACCGAGTCGTCCTCGGCGACGACGACGAGCTCGCTGCCGGCGATGACGGTGTCCATCGGCGGGTTGAGCTGCACCATCCCCTCGGGCGAGACGAGCCCGATGACGGACGCAGACTCGTAGGCCGCGACGGCCGTGGCGTACGAGCTGCCGGCCAGCGACGCGTCGGAGTGGAAGTAGATCTCGTCGCCGTCGAAGTCGAACAGCTCGGTGTAGACCGCGGCGGCACCCGACTGGCGGGACGTCTGGACGATGAGGCGGGCGATCGTCTCGCGCTTGTCGACGATGACCGTGCGGTCGCCGCCGACGAGGCGGGCCGCCTCGAGATTCTGCGGGTCCTGGATCTCCGCGACGATGTGCGGCCCGGACCCCTCGTGGGTCAGGGCGAGCAAGGTCTTGATGACCTCGCTGTCGGGGTCGTCGCCGCCCGGCGAGAGCACGATGATCGAGCGGGCCAGGCCGTGGTTGGTGAGGGCGAGGTCGCCGATGTCGAGCGCCGACCCGGTGCGGCAGACGACGCGGGTGCCGTGGAGGTCGTCGACCTTCTCGCGGATCGCGTCCTCCATCTCGACCTTGTCCTGCTCGGCGAGGATGACGACGGCCGGCTTCTTGCGGCTCTCGTTGGCGATCGACAGCTCGCGGACGATCGCGAACACCGAGTCGGACCAGCCGAGGATGACCGTGTGGTCCTTCTCGATGACGAGGGACCGTCCGCGGCGCAGCTCGGCGAGCTTGTCGTCGATGCCGGTCGCGATGACGCCGATCAGGGCGCTGACGATGAACAGGCCGGCGACCGTCAGCACGAGCATCGTGATGAGGAAGCGCCACGTGCCGCTGTCGCCCGCGACGGTGCCGGGGTCGAGGGTGTGGAAGAACGTCGTGAGCAGGCGGCCGAAGAAGCCGTCCTTGGCGTTGCCCTGGCCGGGCTCGAGACCCGTGATGGTGACGAAGACCGTGAACACGAGGATCAGCACCACGGTGACGACGGCGAGCCAGCCGACCAGAGCGGACGTGCCCCGCGCCATCGTGCCGTCAAACCAGTAGCGCAGCCGTGCACCGCGGGTCGGCTCGACGTACGCCTTGCCCTGCTTGGTGTTCGTGCCGGCCTTCATGGTCTTGACGGTGCGCTGCCGCATCTGCCGTCCGGTCTGTCCCATTGCGTCTCCATCGGTGTCACTGGTGGGCTCTCCCCCCGGTGAGCCCAGACGCGCTCAGGAGCCTGTCGATACGTCGACACCCGAGTTTGGCGGAAGGACGGCCCCCGCGTGGGGTGAATCGGCGATCGCGGGACCTGTGGCACACGGATCGGTGACGTGGCCCGTCCCGGAGCGACCGACTGTCAGCTGGGAGCGGTCAACGCATCGAGGATGCGCTTGTCGTGCGCTGGCAGCACCGTGATGCCGTCGGTGTCGTTGAGGTGGCGCAGGCTCACGTGGTTGCGCTTGATCGCCGCGCGGTCGCGGCCGACAGTCTTCTCGAACGTCCGCAGCATGCCGACCTTCGTGAGCGGGGCTCCGGACGGCGAGACGTCGGCGTACGACGACGCGTCGAACACCGCGTCGCCGGCGTGGACGAGCAGCCCCCGCTCCCCCGCGTCGACCGCCACTGCCGCGTGACCCCGTGAGTGGCCGGGCATCGGCACCAGCGTGATGCCCGGCAGCACCTCGTGACCGGTCAGCCCGTCCTTCCACTCGTCGCCGCGTCCGCCGTGGATCTTCCACGCCGGGCCGTGCGCCCACTGCGCGGGGCGGTAGCGCCGCTTGTCGAGGAAGTCGGGCGACGTGATCGCGGCCGCGTGCTCGTCGGCGGTGGTGTGCACCGTGGCGTCGGGGAAGTCAGACAGGCCACCCATGTGGTCGAAGTCGAGGTGGGTCAGCACGATGTGCGAGACGTCGGCCGCCGAGTGACCCATCGCCTCGATCTGGCGCAGAGCGGTCGCCTCGGTGCCCAACTGGGCGCGCAGCAGCTTGCGCACCGGACCCATCCGACCCTTGGGGTCGGCGTAGTCATCCAGACCCAGTCCGGTGTCGACGAGCACGAGCCCGTCACCCGTCTCGACGAGCAGGACGTGGCAGACGATCTCACCCACGAAAGGGGGTCCGAAGGTGCCGCAGTTGAGGTGGCCGACGCGCATCCCCGCATCCTGACGGACCGACAGCCTGTGCCGCAGCCGAACGCCTGATGCTGCCTGATCGAGTGGATGGCTCAGCCGACGTCGATCGACCAGTCCCACGGCGCATCGGTGAGGGCCCAGCCGAAGACGACAGCATTGACCAACAGGATCGCCAGGAGCCCCGTCCGCCAGAGTGCGTAGCTCCGCAGGCGGTTGAGACGAGTCGACGGATGCTGCGGGCTCGGAGCCCAGCTTCTTTGAGACACGGGGGTCATGCCCAGGCGGGTCTCGATCTGCTTCAGCATCTCGCGGTCCAGCAGCATGTGAAACCTGTGCTTGGCCATGAGCTGGACGGACATGAAAGCCAGAACGACGCCCAGACCGGAGGCGATGCATCGAGCGAACCAGTGCTGCCCCGTGTCGAGCGAGATGGTGAGCAGGAACGCCTGAGCAGTCAGTGCCAGTGCTGGCGTCTGCCACATGTGGGCATGCTCTTCGGCCTCACGCGAGAGCAGCATCTCGTAGCTGAAGAGGTCGATGGCGTTCCGATCGCCCCAAGGCGTGGCCTCTGAGGCCCCCGCTCGACGCGCCTGCCTCCGCGAAAACATGGCGCGAACCTATCGCTTGCCGGCGCGCCGGTATGGCGAATGGCCATGCCGCCCACAGGTCGAGACCAAAGTCCTCGATCGCCGAGATGGCCTTGCCCGTGCTGCCTCCGACCCCGGACCGGTTTATCATTCAGTTATGTCATTCGAGGGAGACAAGGCGCGTCTCGTCAAGGAGCTGGCCGATGCGCAGGCTCAGGTGAAGGCTCAGTACGGCCTGGCCGAGCGCAAGAACCAGCTCAAGGACGGCAAGCCCGTCAAGCCCGGCACGGGTCCGCGCTCCAACTGATCCGCACCTGAGACCGGCGGCCCACAAGCGGCCCCCGGCGGTTCGCCAACCCCTCGCGGGCGTGCCCGACATCACGTTGCCTCCAACCAGAGGACGAGACGACCCTTCTCGTATGGGCATGAAGAGGATCTGGAAGCGATCCAAGCTGCGCTGCCGTCTGAGGCACCATCAGGCGTGCCCGCACCCGACGAAGTATCACGGCCGGCGCTGAGGCGACCCTCCGCGGACAAACTCCCACAAGCCCTGTGACCTGAGACACAGAGTCACGTTTGATGGCGACATTTCCCTTGCGGTCATAGGCTCGGAGTGCGGGAGGGTACCAACCCGTGCGACTGCCTCTCTGTATGCGCTGCTCCCAGCGCTCCCCCTAGCAGAGGGGCAGTTTGCAGTGGCGGTTCTCGTCGCTGTCAGTCAGACCCGAACAGGTCACGCGTGTAGACCCGATCACGGACGTCTTCGAGCTCGTCGACACGTCGGTTCGCCACGATCACGTCCGACAGCCGCTTGAACTCGTCGAGGTCGCGGATGACCTTGGAGTGGAAGAACTCGTCCTCAGCCAGCTCGGGCTCATAGAGGACGACCTCGATGCCCTTGGCCTTGAGCCGCTTCATGATGCCCTGCACCGAGCTGGCCCTGAAGTTGTCGGAGCCGGCCTTCATGATCAGCCGGTGGATGCCGACGATCTTGGGCTGCCGACTCAGGATGTCGTCAGCGATGAAGTCCTTGCGAGTGCGGTTGGCGTCGACGATCGCACTGATCAGCGTCTGCGGCACGTCTTGGTAGTTGGCCAGCAGCTGCTTGGTGTCCTTGGGCAGGCAGTAGCCGCCGTAGCCGAACGACGGGTTGTTGTAGTGCGTGCCGATGCGGGGGTCGAGGCCGACGCCGTCGATGATCTGGCGCGTGTCCAGCCCGTGGCTGATGGCGAACGAGTCGAGCTCGTTGAAGTAGGCGACGCGCATCGCCAGATAGGTGTTGGCGAACAGCTTGACCGCCTCGGCCTCGGTGGGCTCGGTGAGCAGCACCGGGCACCCCTTCTCGGCGGCGCCCTCCATCAGCAGGTCGGCGAACCGCTGAGCACGATCGCTCCGCTCCCCCACGACGATGCGTGACGGGTGCAGGTTGTCGTAGAGCGCCTTGCCCTCGCGAAGGAACTCCGGCGAGAAGATGACGTTCTCGGTGCCGAGTCGCTTGCGGGCGTCGAGGACGAACCCGACCGGGATGGTCGACTTGATGACCATAGTGGCGTCGGGCGCCCGCTTGGTCACGTCGCTGATGACGCTCTCGACCGTGCGGGTGTTGAAGTAGTTGGACTCGGCGTCGTAGTCGGTCGGCGTCGCAATGACGACATACTCCGCGCCGGCGTAGGCCACGGCGGGGTCGTCGGTGAACGACAGGTGCAGGTCGTCGCGACCCAGGAAGCCCTCGATCTCGGGGTCCTGGATGGGGCTGCGGCCGGCCTCGAGCTCAGCGAGCTTGGCGGCGTCGATCTCCAGACCGACGACCTCGTGGTGCTGCGACAGCAGCACGGCAATGGACAGTCCGACATAGCCGAGCCCGACAACGGCAATCTTTGTGCTCACCCGGAGAGCCTATCGGTGCGGCCACATCGCGACGATCCCTCGAACGACACACTCTCGGGTCATCGAGTTGCCTGAGCCACAAGGGCACTATCGAGGTGACACCACCAAGGAGACCCATGAACAGCTCGCTCGTCGACTCGTGGCCCTTCTGGGCTCTGCTCTCGGCCGGCTTCGCGGCCATGACGGCGATCTTCGCCAAGGTCGGGGTGAAGGATGTCGACTCCGACGTCGCGACCTTCATCCGCACCATCGTCATCCTGGTGACGCTCGGACTGATCCTCGTCTCGCTCGGCAAGTTCCACTCCCCCGGACAGCTGTCGACGAAGACGTGGACGTTCCTGATCCTGTCGGGGCTGGCCACTGGAGCCTCGTGGATCTGCTACTTCCGGGCCCTCAAGCTCGGACCCGCCTCACTCGTCGCGCCGGTCGACAAGCTCAGCGTCGTGCTGGTCGCCATCTTCGGCGTAGCCCTGCTGGGCGAGCGCCTTGACCCCAAGCAGTGGCTCGCGGTCGCGCTTGTCGCCAGCGGCGCCATCCTGCTGGCAACGGGCTGAGTCAGGCCAGTTTGACGGTCGGCCGCGCGTGGCTGGTCGACCGATCGCCATCGGACTCGGGCTCGCGTCGCCGAGCCTCTTTTCGGAACTTCACGATGAGCGCACCCACGACCAGCGCATTGACCGCGACGATCGAAATCGTGACCCACACCACAACCACCATGCATCGATAACGAGAGTGAAACGCCAAGGTGACGCGACGATTTCCTCTTTGCCGCGCATTGGTGACTCTCATCACAAGTGGTACTGATGCGTAGGTTCGTCAAACGGCAGAAACCTGCCGGAATTGTGCCTACGGTTATCTCAGAGGGCGGCACTCATGGGAGTGGCGTGTCGTCCCTAGTCAGTTGAGCCGGCTCCAGGGTGCCGGGTTCGAGGGAGCCGTAGTGACGCAACAGATCGAGACCGCGCGCAAGGAGCGCCGTCAGAGCGGAGACCGCCGCGGCGGACCGTCCAGACGCCGTCGGCCTCGCTTCGATCGGCCTGCGGACCAGCATGCAGCGCGCGACGCCTGGGAGCACCGGCATGCGGCCCGCCTCGCCGCGACAGATCTGATCGTGCTCACGGTCGCCGTCTTGATTGCCATGATCACGAAGTTCGGCTCGGCACCCGAGGAGCGGACCAACGGCCCGGTCGGGCTCAACTACGCCGAGCTCGGCGCCATCATCGTCGTGACCTGGTGGCTCAGCCTGATCATCTATCGCTCCCGCGACCAGCGACTGTTTGGCGATGACGCCGAGGAGTATCGCCGCGTCATCAAGGCCACCGTGTTCACCTTCAGCCTGCTGGCCATCGTCTCGCTGCTGATCAAGGCTGACATGTCACGCGGCTACCTGGCCCTTGCCTTTCCCCTCGGTGGCGCCGTGCTCCTCGTCAGCCGCAAGCTGTGGCGGGTGTGGCTCCGCAAGCAGCGCTATCGCGGTCGCGGGTTGTCTCGCGTGCTGGTGATTGGCGGCGCCCAGTCGTCCAAGAGCATCTCCGACAGCTTCGACAAGAACAAGGCAGCCGGCTACCGCGTCACCGGAGTCTGGGTGCCCGACCGCAACCACGTGATGACTGAATGGCTCGACGTGCCCCACCGCTTCGTGCCGGTGATCGGCACCGAGCGCAGTCTCTCGGAGGCCTTGGCGATCTCGAACGCCAACACTGTCGTGCTCACCGACACCGAGCACCTCGGACACGAAGGCCTGCGCGACCTGGTCTGGCAGCTCGAGAGCGCCGGCATCGACCTCATGGTCGCGCCCAACCTCGTCGACGTCGCGGGGTCACGGCTTCACATGCGTGGGGTCGCCGGCATGTCGTTCCTGCACCTCGAGGAGCCGCAGTATGCGGCAGCTGGCACCTGGCCCAAGGCGCTCTTCGACCGGGCTGGCGCGGCCTTCCTCATCGTCATGCTCTCCCCACTGCTCATTGGTTCAGCCATTGCCGTCAAGCTGACGAGCCCTGGCGCCGTCTTCTTCCACCAGGAGCGCATCGGCCGCGACGGCACGGCGTTCCGGATGATGAAGTTCCGGTCCATGCGTAGCGGCGCCGATGCCGAGCTGCAGGCACTGCTGGTCGCGCAGGGCACGGCTGACAAACCACTGTTCAAGATCTCCAACGACCCCCGGATCACCAAGGTCGGCGCCTTCCTTCGGCGCTTTTCGATTGATGAGATTCCCCAGCTCTTCAACGTCCTCAAGGGAGACATGAGCCTCGTCGGCCCCCGGCCCCAGCAGGCCGCCGAAGTCGAGCTCTATGACGACAAGGCGCACCGTCGCCTCCGCGTTCGCCCTGGCATGACCGGGCTGTGGCAGGTCTCCGGTCGATCCGACCTGTCTTGGGAAGAGGCGATCCGCCTCGACATGTCTTACGTCGAGAACTGGTCCATGACCGCGGACCTCATCATCCTCTGGCGAACTGTGCGAGCGGTTCTGGGCTCCGATGGCGCCTACTAACGTCACATCGAGCGGCCGCGCGACAACGCAAGCATTCGGACCGCTGGCGAAGAGAAGCTCGTGCTCAAAGGGGCGAGATGAAGCACCCATCAGAGCCTCGCACGGACCAGCGATACGCGGAGTCTGGAGAGCGACTATCAAGGGCCTGCGATCGTGAACTCGCCTTCTGCATCGACGCTGATCAGTCATGAATGGTTGGCCGCTCATGGCGGGTCCGAAAACGTCTTTGAGCAACTCCTCAAAGCGGTCCCGTCTGCAACTGCGCAATGCCTTTGGAATGATGCTCCTGAGCGCTTTGGGTCCGACGTTTCTGAGACGTGGCTCGCCCGGACGCCCGTTCGACACTCAAAGGCGTTGTCCTTACTCTTCCATGATTCGGCGTGGGGCTCTGTCGACCTTCGCGCTGTTGATCGGGTGATATCAAGTAGTCACGCATTCGGACACCACCTAGCGACACGGGCCGCCGAGCAAGGCATCGATGCCTACGCCTACGTTCATACTCCGGCTCGCTATCTATGGACCCCGGATCTTGATCAGCGCGGCGCTGGTCCTGCGGCCCGCATGATGGCTTCTGCGCTGAAGCGGCGCGACAAGCGGCTTACGTCCTCGGCCGTCCAATACGCGGCGAATAGCAACTTCGTCCGCTCACGAATTGAACGCGCGTGGGCGCAGCCGGCCGAAGTCATTTATCCCCCGGTTGCCGTTGAGCGCATCCAAGAAATCAACAATTGGTCCGGGTCGCTATCGAACACGGACAGGGAGACGCTGGAAGCGCTGCCCTCCGACTTCGTCCTCGGCGCGTCCCGCCTGGTCGAGTACAAACGATTGGATATGCCCATCAAGGTCGGCAGCCTGCTCGATTTACCTGTAGTCATTGCGGGTGATGGCCCCTTTCGCTCCCAGCTAGTTGATCAGGCGGAAAAGACCGACACGCCAGTGACCTTCTTGGGCCGTGTGTCTGACGAGCTTCTCTATGCGCTTTACCAACGCTCAGTCTTGTTTGTGTTCATGGCCGTCGAGGATTTTGGGATCATGCCGGTTGAGGCCATGGCCGCAGGGACACCGGTTCTGGCCAACGCAGTTGGCGGCGGCGCCGAAAGCGTACGTCTGGCGCAGGGCGGCTCTGTCGTCCCACAGTCCGCCAGCGCCGCAGAGCTTCGCGAGGCCGCGCTTCTTGCAATAGCGATCGACAAGAAGATGATGCTTGATCAGGTTCGCCAATTCGGTGAGACACAGTTTCAGTCACGGATCCGATCGTGGATCGGCGACAACCAAGAGGTTTCGCAGCAAGTGGGGCAACATGAACGTTGACACCCAAACGCCGTCCGCGAGGGTTTCCGTGCTGATGCCCGTGAAGAATGGGGCAGCAACCGTCGAAGCTGCGGCACGATCGGTGCTCGCCGACCTCGGACCAAATGACGAACTCGTCGTCGTGGACGATGGATCTGATGACGCAACATCAGACGTGCTGAAGTCGATCCCGGGACCGATTCGTCTATTGAAGAACACTGGTCGTGGAATCGTTGACGCCCTTAACACTGGCCTAGTCACCTGCCGAAGCACATACATCGCTCGATGTGACGCGGACGATTTGTGGCTTCCCGGGCATATCGACTCCTTACTACAGCACCTTGAGTCAGAACCCGAAGCGGTCGCCGTCTTTGGCGCCGCTATCCTGCGCCGCCCATCTGGCGAAATCAAAACGATCCAAGCGCCCCCGCGCTCAGGGGACCCGCTTCGTCAATCCATGTTGCGGGGGAATCCCCTAATTCATGGGGCTGTACTGGCAAAGCGATGCTCCATCGAGGATGTCGGCGGGTACCGACGCCTACCCGGAGCCGAGGATTTCGACCTCTGGATGCGCCTCTCGAGAATTGGTCGTCTAGCCACGATCGATACGGCTGTGTACGACTATCGCCTCAGCGCGGGTACGACACACGCTGGCAAGCGACGGCTTCAGGCTCGGAGCACCGTCCGTATTCTTGTTGAGCATGCACGATTGACGCGTCAGGTCTCAGCGCGCGGACTGATCCGCAATTGCGCCAGTTCCATTTGGGTCGGCAAGCGATTCTGGTACCGCGCGTGACACGCATCATGCTTGTTCACTCTCGTCCGACGCGCGGAGGCTTCTCCGCCGTCGTGTCACAAGCCGCCGAATTGACCGCTCTGGGTGGCTTCGAGGTCAGCGTTCTGGTCCAAGATGGCGACCGCGTCAAAGAACTACCGCCCACAGTCGATCATGTGGTGTTGACCCGCCCACTCGCCTCGCTTCGCGGACTGATCCAAGCACGCCGCGCCATCGCCAAGAGCCGCCCGCAGATCCTGCACCTCCACGGTCGACAGGCCGGGTTTCTACTTCGGCTCTTGGGGCCCCGGAATCAGGTCGGGACAGTTTTATACACGCCGCATGGCACTCCATGGTCTGGCGGCTCCACCCGCGGCTTCCTCATGACCGAGATCTCGGAGCGGATCCTCCTTCGACGGACTGACTCGGTCCTTTGCGTCTCGCGTGCGGAGCAGGCGGACTGGACACGTCGCGACGGGTCACCTCGCATCGTGTTTTTTCCAAACTTGGTCCTTGCCAGCGTGAGCATCCCGCCTGTAGCGGACCCTGTGCCGGCTCTCAACTCCACAGTGCTTGTCCCCGGCGGATACAACCCACAGAAACGTCTTGAGGTCGTGATTGAAGCGCTTGCATTGACGTCGGCCCCACGGAGGCCTGTTCTGTTCTGCGGTTCCGTCGACGACCCGGCCTACCGAGATCGATTGATCGAGCTGGCTCGACTCCGGGGGGTCGAGTCGAACGTGACATTTGCACAGAGCATCCCGGGAATCACCTCGATGATGCATCACGCCCATCTCGTGGTGCTCCCCAGCTACTCCGAGGGCATGCCCATCGTTGGCCAGGAAGCAATCCTGGCTGGAGCCAATGTCCTGTGGAGTTCAATTCCTCCTCACCACGAGCTGTTCGCTGACTCTGGCGGGTCCTTTTGGACTGCTGAGGAACTGGCTCAACTTCTCGAGAAGCAGTCGCAGACATTTTCCGTGACCGAACGCCAAGGATGGTTAGAGGCTTTCCAACTCGACGCTCGCGGTCGACGCGAGGCATTCTGGGTCGGCCTTCGGAGTCGTCATGGCTAGCCTCACCAACGGCCGATTCTCGAGCCGCGCCCTAGGCAAGGACGGGCGCGCCGCACTCCTCTTGGGTGCCGCAAGCCTGTTGGGACCCATCGGTGGTTTCGCTGCAAACATCGTTTACGCCCGCACTCTCGGTCCGTCTGGTCGCGGCGAGCTAGCGGCTGTAGTTGCTGCGCTGGCGGTGTGCGAGGCGGTGCTTGTCTTTGGATTCCCTGATGTACTAACGCGGCATGTCTCCAGGAAGACCATCTCTGCGAGCGCCCTCCGTCGGGTCTTGATCATCGGTGTGGCCGGATCGATGGTCCCAGCGGCCATCGTTTGGTGGTGGGCGATCGATCGCAGTTTTGAGCCACTTTCTGCTGCAACCGCCGCAGCGGTTGTTCCGATCGCGACCATTGCTGCACTTGGTCGAGGCGTCTTGGCGGGTCGTCGCGCATTTCGACGCCTCATTGGAGTCGTGCTGGCCGGCGGGGTGGTACGGCTGATCGCTCCAGGGATCCTCCTCCTCGCCAACCGCGATGATCCGAACCTTGCGCTGATCTTGATAGCGGGCTCGACTGCGGTCGCCAGCATCCCTGTACTCCTCGCGCGGCCATTCAAGGCGCCGATCACGTCGCAGCCTGAGGAGTTCCGACGCATCGGCCACGAGGCTCTGACGCTCTGGCCCGCAAACCTGGCATGGTCGCTGAACTCGCGCTTGGACCAGCTCGTCTTGGCCACGCTGATCGCTCCGGATCAACTTGGCATCTATGCCGTATGCGTCACGTTAGCCGAACTCCCTGTGGTGCTCGCCTCTGGTCTTCGCCAGATCATCATCGTCCGCGTGTCCGAACGTGGAGGCGCTGCTGGAGTCATCAAGGCCACCAACACCATTCTGATTGCCGGAATTCTGATTTCGTCGGCGAGCTTGATGGTCGGCGGTCCCCTCATGGGTTGGGTCTTTGGATCAGCATTCGACTCGGCCGCCCAAGTTCTTGCGTCTCTCATCCTTGCAAGCGCCTTCATCATCGCGGCGGGGCTCGTGAACAGCACTCTCATCGCACGCGGCCTGGGCCGCTTGACCGTCGTTAGCCAAGGCTCAGGCCTCATCATGTCCGTCGCTCTGTTGCTCGTAGTCGTTCCCCTAGGCGGCGGCATACTCGGAGCCGCGCTCGTGAATGTCGTCACCTACGCGTGCGTCTACACCGTCGCGCGAGTGATAGCCAACCGATCAACTTTATCAATCGTCACCGGAGGTTCGTGAAGTGACTTCGCCTGCAATTAGTGCTGTCATCCGCGCAAAGGATAGGGAAGGAACGATCGGTGCCGCCATTGCGTCCGTGATGGCGCAGAGCGTTTCCAGCGAGGTGCTCGTCATAGACTCAGGCTCCTCCGATCGAACGGTAGAGGTCGCGAGATCACTCGGCGCGAAGGTCATTGAGATCGACCCTGGTGAGTTCACCTACGGCCGAGCGATCAACATCGGCGTTCGCGAGGCCAGCGCCGATGTTGTTCTCGTACTTTCCGCTCACTGCTCACTACCTCACACCGACTGGGCCGAGCGAGCACTGGCCTATTTCACAGATGACGACGTCGTCGGACTGAACGGTGTGAGCTCAGTCAACGGCGGCAGTATCCCGCTGACGGTTCGCGATCCACTGGCCGCGGTCGAGTTGGCTGCGGTGGCTGGTTCAGCCGAGCAAAGTGAGGAGTGGTTTTCGTTCGCCGGCTTCTCCAATCACGCTTCCGCTGTCCGTCGCTCGACCGCCCTGTCTGAGCCCTTCGACGAGACTCTTGCGGCATGCGAGGACAAGGAGTGGGCGAACCGGGTAGCGCGCCGCGGATTGAAACTCGTCTATGTGTCGGACCTTTCAGTCTCCGGCTTGCATCGCCGCAGAGAAGGACTTCGAGCGCTCTATATCCGCGCAGTCAAAGAGGCGAGATCACTTGCCCAGTTCGCGGGTCGAGCCATATGGACACCCAAAGATGCGGCTAGTCACGCCATCAACATCGCCCGAAGTAGGCGTGGCATTCGCCGGCTAGCTCCATTTCGACCGGCGAACATTGTCGAGTCAATTGGGCGGGTTATAGGAAGCCGCGAGGCGAGGCGAGACGCCACCCCTTCGTCGCTTGGGGGCCACGCCCAAGTATTGGTCAAGGCCCTCTCATCGGAGTTTCCTCCGAACACCCACGTCGACTTGGTCAATGTTCCGCTGCACAACAATTGCGGCGACAGTGCGATCTGGCTCGGCCAACGCAAGCTTCTCCAGGCCTTGGGCGTTGGGCGGTCAAGTCTGAGATCCTTCACAAATGTTCTAGACCAATTCGACGTGCCTGGCCCAGCACCGATTGTCCTGGTGCGCGGCGGGGGCTATTTGGGTGACCTATGGCCGACCGAACTCAAGGCATTCTTCGATGCGTGCCGCCAGTATTCCGGTAGCAGGCTCGTTTTCATGCCACAGTCCATCGGAACCCTAAGTGAATCGACCGTCGATTCCTTGCAATCAAGCATCCGCCAACACGGTGATGTGCGACTTTTACTTCGGGACGCTCGGAGCTTGGACATCGCCCGGGCTCTGTTCCCATCCGCAGACTCTGATTTGGTGCCGGACTCCGCTCAAGCTCTCGCTGCTACCGACCTGAGCGAGCTCATCAAGCAACCGGATCGGACACTCAGCGACGTGCGAGTCATCGCTAGATCCGACTCCGAAGGTGACGGCTCACTAGTCGCCCGAGCACTCGAACTGAACATCCCTGTGCTTGATTTCGTGGATGCTCCGAGTTCGAGAACCAATCGTGCTTTGCGCTGGACTCACGAACTCGTCCGAGCGCGGGCGCCGCACTCTGTCGCGTTCAACGTCCTCATGAGAGCCCTGCCGAATACGCCTGTATACGACTTGCACGCAGATGCTGAGGTGCGGCGCGCCGTGCAATTGATTGCTGGAGCGCAGAGATTGATCACTGACCGACTCCACGCCGCGATCATCGCTTCGATACTTGAGATCGACGTGATCGCAGTCGACACCGGTTACGGAAAGCTCAGAGCCTACTTCGGTGCCTGGCCTTCACCCTTCGTCACGTTTGCCGACAACCTGGACGCCGCGTTGGAGACGATCCATGAGTGAGCCAACGGAAACCCCCTCTCGGGCAAACGGGACTTGGGGACCTCTACTCGTTTGCCTCGTTTTGTTCGTCGATGTTCCCGTCCCAGGCTTCGGGTCAATCCTTCGGCTTGCGCTGATCCCAACCCTCATCCTCTTACTTTGCAAGGGGCCTTCCGTTCGTACGCCCGGGGCGGCGACATTAGCACTGCTACTGCCCGCATACTGCCTCCTCCCGTGGGCCATCGAAGGGTACGGAAACGCCGTTCAGGTGCTTTCCGAACTCACGAAGCAATTCGCCGCGGTAGGTGTGGCCATAGTCGCCGCTAGATCGCTCGCGACTACGAGCGGGCGTCAACGCCTCACAGACATGTACATCTTCTTCTCGGTCGTTAGCGGCGCGGTTGCATTTTTACAGCAACAAGGCCTGGTCGGGGCATTGGGTCGAGACCTTTGGGGAAGAGCAACCGCCGCAGACGGGAGCCTTCGCGGAAGCGGACTGCTTGGAGACCCGAACTTCCTCGCGGTGCTGTTGGCTTCGTCAATCCCGCTAATCATGCAGTGGCACCGCCTCAAAGCCCGACTCCCTGCCCTCGCGATAGTCACCGCTGGCCTTCTAAGCACGAACTCGCGTGCAGGGTTCATCCTCGCGCTTGTGTCTGTGGTGATCCTCTTCTTCAACAGACAACGCCGCGGGTCGGGCCAGCAGCCCAATTCCCGCGGCCGCGGCCTGGTCGTTACTGCGTGCATTGTTTTGATGATCGGCTTCGCTGCGAACGTCGGAGGTCAACGAGATCGAGTCCTCGATGGACTTCAAGTCGCAATATCTGGAAGCGCAGCCATCTCGTATCAGTCCGATGCTGCAGCTGAGGTATCAGCATCAGACAGGCGCGAGTATGCCGAGGCGTGGATGCGCCTTGGAGTAAAGAGTCTCCCATTCGGGGCCGGATCTAACGCTCAAGATTTCATCGAGACCGAGTCGGGACGGCAGAACGCCGCTCACAACAACTTCATACAACTGTTCGGGCAAGGGGGAATCGCTGGCCTTCTGATCGGCTCCCTCACACTGGCGGCTGCAGTGGCTCTCTTCCGTCATAGGAACACGAACTTTGCGCTAACTGGCTTGACTATTGTTCTCGGCGGCTTGTTTCTCAGTTATCCGGGAACTGCCCTTCTTGCGTTCCCCATTGGCGTCGCGGACGCGCTTGCAAAGCGGCGCTCGCGCTCGAACTCCGCCCCAACGGCAACGCAATCCACCTCTTCAAGAACTGGTCGTAGTCGAAGTCTGAATTGAGCTCAGAACTGTGCGTTTGACGGATGCCTGCCTTCAGCCGACCTAGGCAGAAACGCCGCGCGTCGACAAGGCTCGCCCCGCCCCAACTGGTCATGACCCTATGCCGCCGTCGTGCATGCGAACCGTGCAGTGACCGAGTAGGACTGGTCACAGTGCCTCCGGTGACCGTAGCGGATCGTTAGACTCAGTCATCGCGGCCGGGCAAGTTGGCCGCTCTCATCTCGGACGGGAATCACCTGTGGAACTGCGCGACTATCTCACGATCCTCCGGACGCGCTGGCTTCCCGTCGCAATTGGGGGTCTCGTCTGCGTCGCTATCGCAGCGCTGCTGACCATTCGAGCCACCCCCGAATATGCGTCCTCCACCCGCCTGTTTGTCTCAACACAGGGGTCTACCGACGACGCGCAAGCAAATCAGGGCGGTCAGTTTTCACTTCAGCGAGTCAAGTCCTACGCCGACCTTCTCACCGGGCGGGAGATCGCCCGTAGGGTTGTCGATGAACTGGGTCTGGACGAAACGCCGACCTCCCTTTCACGTCAGATCTCGGCGTCCGCGAAGGTCGACACGGTGATCCTGACTGTGACAGTCACTGACCAAGATCCGAAGCGTGCCCGCATGCTCTCCAACGCGGTTGCGAGCGTTTTCGTGTCCTATGTGGCCGAACTCGAGACCCCCCCCGGCAAGGACGCGGCCACTATCAAGGCAACTGTGGTCGACCCGGCGTCCACGCCAGCAGGCCCGATCTCACCTAGTCCGAAGCGAAACATTGCGCTCGGACTGATCGTCGGACTGCTGCTCGGAGCCGCCGTAGCAGTGCTGCGTGAAACTCTCGACACCACGATCAAGTCGACGAAGCAGCTCGAGCCATTGGTTGACGCGCCTGTCATCGGAACCATCAGCTACGACACTGACGCCGTCGACACCCCGCTCATCTCGTCGCTCGACACGTACGCGCCGCGTGCCGAGGCGTTTCGCGTGCTGCGTACCAACCTGCAGTTCATCGACCCCGACATCGAGCGCAAGGTCTTCGTCGTCACCAGCTCGCTGCCGGGCGAGGGCAAGACCACCACGTCGGTCAACCTCGCGCTGGCATTGGCCGAAGGCGGCGAGCGCGTCGCGCTCGTGGAAGGCGACCTGCGCCGCCCGAAGATCAGCGAATATCTGCGCCTCGAGTCTGCCGTCGGCCTGACGACCGTGCTGATCGGCCGGCTGCCGCTCGACGACGCACTGCAGCCGACCTCGCACGACGGACTTGACGTGCTGACCAGCGGCGCCACGCCGCCCAACCCGGCCGAGCTGCTGAAGTCGGATGCGATGCGCACGCTGATCGCATCGCTGCGGGCGAAGTTCGACATCGTGCTGATCGATGCGCCGCCGCTGCTGCCCGTCACTGACGGTGCCCTGCTGGCCTCTCAGGCCGACGGCGCACTGCTCGTCGTGCGCCACGGCAAGACCACCGCCGACCAGGTCTCGGTCGCCGTCGAGCGCCTGGAATCGGTCGGCGCCAAGCCCGTCGGCGTCATCCTCAACATGACGCCGGCCAAGGGTGGCGGGGGCTATGGCTATGGCTATGGCTATGGCTATGGCTATGCGCCCGAGACGTCTCCAGCCAAAAGCTGAGGCCCACGTCACATCACGTGACCTGCGCCACACACAGCTTTGGTGACATGGTTTCACCCCTGCAATTGCAGGCAATTTTCAACACCCGTCAGTAACTCTTACGGACACGTGTTTCGTCGCCGTGAACTCTTCGTCGGATCGTCCAAAGGTGACCCCGACCTGACCTAGGGTTGGTGTAGAGCAAAAACTTTTGGCAAGCACTCTCCGTGAATGGCTAACCGGCCAGGACAAGGAAATCCATGAAGAAAACAGTCATCGCACTGTTTGCATCGCTCGCCTTGGTTCTCGGCATGGGAGCCCTCGTGAGCAGCGCGAACGCTGCATACCCCAACACCGTCCCGACGTCCGTGTCGGCGGCCAGTAAGTCGGTCAACGAGAAGTCGACCTTCAAGCTGACCGTCAAGGTCAAGGCGGGCACCGGCAAGCCCGGCGGCTCCGTCACCGTGGTCTTCAACGGCAAGAAGCAGACCAAGAGCCTGAGTGGCAGCGCGGCCACCTTCTCGCTGAAGGCGCCCAGCGTCTCGAAGACCACGACGAAGACCGCGAGCTTCTCGTACAAGCCGTACGCCGGCTCGGTCTTCAAGAAGAGCAGCGGCTCGGCCAGCATCAAGGTCAAGAACAAGAAGTAACCGACTCAGTCGTTCAACACAAAAGTGGGGCTGCCGATGGCGGCCCCACTTTTGTGTTCCACTGGGCCCGACACGAACAGGAGTGTGCACAGGTGGCACGCACACGCAGCTCTGCACCGACGACCGGCCGCTCGCGGCGACGCCTCTGGATCGCGCTCGGCCTCGTCGCCGTGGTGGCGGTGGTTATCGCCGGCGTCGGCGCCTACGCCTACAGCAAGCTCTCGTCGGCACGCGATGACCTCAACCTCGCCAGCACCGACGCCAACGCCCTGCAGGACGCCCTCACCGCCGGCGACCAGGCCGCAGCGCGCACCTCGCTGAAGCTGCTGCAGGACCATGTCACCTCGGCCGAGTCGAGCCTCGGCAGCTCCGTCTTGTCGCTCGCCGCGAAGACCCCCTTCGTCGGCAAGAACGTCACCGCCGCCCGCACCATCAGCTCGGCCGTCAGCACCGTCGCCACCGACGGACTGCCGCCGCTGGTCGACGTGGCCGACAAGTTCAACGCCAAGACGTTCAACCCCCAGGGCGGGACGATCGACGTGGAGGCCATCGCGTCGCTGACGTCGAGCCTCACCGAGTCGTCGGCCGCCATCAGCAAGGCCAACGCGAAGATCCAGTCGGTCGACGCCTCGTCGCTGATCAGCCAGCTGGGGCGCGAGGTCGTCGACGTGCAGGACAAGATCGCCGACGCCGATGACATCGCCCAGCGCGCGACCGCTGCGAGCCGCGTGGTGCCCAAGATGCTCTCGGGCCAGCACACCTATCTGCTGATGTTCCAGAACAACGCAGAGATCCGTGCCACCGGCGGGCTGCCCGGCGCCTATGCGGGGCTGCAGGTCGACAACGGGTCGATCAAGCTGGTCGGCCAGGGCACCGGCGGATCGCTGGGCGACCTGCCCAAGAACGCGACGCCCCTGACCAAGGAGGAGGACGAGCTCTTCACGACCAAGCTCGTCCGCGACTTCCGCGACGTCAACTTCACCCCCGACTTCCCGCGTGCAGCCCAGATCGCCTCGGCGATCATCGAGAACGAGAACGGCGTCAAGGTCGACGGCGTGCTGTCGATCGACCCGGTCACGCTGTCGTACGTGCTCAAGGCCATCGGGCCCGTCGACCTCGAGGACGGCACGCGCCTGACGGCGGACAACGCGATCGAGGTGCTGCTCAACAGCGTCTACGTGACCTATCCCGACGGCAACGAGCAGGACGCGTTCTTCGCCAGCGCGACGCAGAAGATCTTCGACAAGGTCGTCTCAGGAGCCGGCGACCCGACCGCCCTGCTGAAGGCCCTGAGCCGTGCGACCAACGAGCGTCGCGTCTCGCTGTGGGCCAGCAGCAAGTCCATCACCCAGGAGCTCGACGGCACCCCGCTGGCCAATGCCCTGCCGTTCGGCCCGGCGAAGAGTCCGGCCGTCGGCTTCTATCTCAACGACGCCACGGGCGCGAAGATGCAGTACTACCTGAACTACTCGCTCACCGGCCAGGCGACCAAGTGCACCGCCGCGGGCGTGCAGTCGTACACCTCGGAGATGACGCTGAAGTCGACCGCGCCGGCCGACTCCGCATCGCTGCCGGCGTCGATCCAGGGCCCGGGCTTCGGCGCCGAGCCGGGATCGATGCTGATGAACCTCTATCTCTACGGCCCCGACTCCGGTGAGATCAGCACCATCAAGGCCGACAACAAAGAGGTCATGTTCACTCGCTACACCCACGAGGGTCGACCGGTCATCATCCTGACCCTGCAGCTCGACCCGGGGCAGACCACGACGGTGCAGGCCACGATCAAGAGCGGCAAGGGTCAGAAGGGCGACACCGCGGTCAACCTGACGCCGTCGATCGTGCCGGGCGCCTCGACGCAGACCTGGAAGAGCGCCTGCTGAGGCTGGCTCGGGCTTGGGCCGGGCCAGCTGCTCAGGGCTGCTTCCAGGTCTTGCCGTCGTCGGTGCTGACGTAGGGATCGCCCGACACGACGGCGGTCAGGCCGTTGACCGTGGCGGCGATGGCCTGGGCCGGGTCACCGGAGATGCAGCCGCCGGGCTGCCAGGTGACGCCGCCGTCGGTGGTGGAGAACTGGTTGGCGCCGCAGCCGTTGTAGCGGGCCAGGGCATACCCCTTGCTGGGAGTGAGGAACGTGCCGACGCGGACGTTGTCGAGGCGGCCGAGCGAGACCCACTTCTCGCCGCTGTTGCCCGTGCCGCGGAACGTGCCGTTGGCGCACGAGACACGAGCCGACTCGGCGGTGACCTGGCTGACGGACGTCACGATGCACTTGGCGCCGACGGCCGTCTTGCCGGCGGGCGAGACGACCTCGCGGGTGCGCTCGGGGTCGGGATACCAGAGGGTGATCTCGTCGTCGTCCGTCCACGTCTTGCCGCCGTCGGTCGACGAGACCTGCTGGGGATCGCAGTCGGCGTCGGTGCCGACGACGCTGATGGCGCCAGCGCCGGTCGTCTTGACGGCCAGTGTCGTCGTGAGGCCTGTCGTGGACGGGGAGAAGTCGGCGCCCGCGTTGGTCGAGACCGACACCTCGGCGTCGTCGCCGGCGGCGCAGCGGCCGCGGGTGCCGAACACGATCGTGCCGTCGTTGGCCGACGACAGGGCGACGGCCTTGGACGCCTGGAAGTTGTAGTCGAGCTGGGCCGGAGCCGTCGCGGTGGCGGTGGGCGACCCGGTGGGCGCCGACGGCGCAACGGTGGCCGACGCCTCGGGCAGGTCGGACGACGGAGGGGTGCCGTTGACGTGGCGCACGGCGCCCACGATCAGCGCGAGGTCGACGATGACGAAGACCGCCAGGAGGACGCGCTGCAGAGACTTGGGCACGCGTCGATCCTACGGGCGGGCGGGTCCGCGACAGCCCGCCTCTCCGTGTGATGTGTCACCCTCTCTCCCGAGGATCACGTGGCTGAAACAGCCTCGCCGTACGATCGAGGGATGCGCCTTCGCCTCCCGATCATCGGTGCGGCGGCGCTCTATCTGGTCGGGCTGCTGCTGGTCGGCCTCTGGCCCACCCACGTCGACCGCAACCTCGACATGGTCAACCGTCCGCCGACGACCTGGCTGATCGACATCTTCGACCTCGACCCGGCGCAGGGCTATCGCATCGGCGAGTTCAGCGCCAACATCCTGCTCTTCATCCCTCTCGGCGCCCTCGCGCTCGCGCTGCTCCCCCGCCTCGGGTGGCTGCGCGTCACCGCCCTGGCCGGGCTGTTCTCGGTCGTGATCGAGGTGACGCAGACCATCGCGCGTCCCGAGCGCACCGGCAGCGTCGCCGACATCGTCGCCAACACGGCCGGCGCCGCGATCGGCGCGATCGTCGTGGTCCTGGTGCTAGGTCGGGTCGGGCAGCACCGTCGCTGACGGAGCCACCCGCATCGCCGGCTTCTCGACGAACCGGTAGGACACCGCCGACACCACCAACGTCACCGCGAGGACGACGACCGCCGACTGCAGCGCCCCGGCATAGGTGTCGGCGCCGATGAGGTCCCACCGGGTCATGAGCACGAGCACCGGGTAGTGCCAGAGATAGGCGCTGAGCGAGATGACGCCGACCAGCCTGAACGGCTCCCAGTCGGTGAGGCGGCCCAGACGGGCCTCCTTGCCGCGGGCCGTCGGCTCGACGATCAGCAGGATCGCGGCGCCGCAGGCGATGCCGAAGAACGTCGTGTCGAGGCGGATCGTCAGCTCGACGCACACCACGGTCGCCGCCAGGCCGAGGACGACCAGGCTCCAGCACCAGGCCTGCAGGCGCCGGCCCGTCCACGTCGGCAGGCCGCCCTGGGTCATCGTGACGAAGATGATGACGACCGCCATGCCGTAGCCGAAGAGGTCGGCCTGGCCCAGCAGGCTGCGGGTGAAGACCGCCGCCCACGAGTCGCCGAAATAGGCCGTGGGGTCTGACACCTCGGGATGACGTGCCTGCCACAGCTCGAGCAGTACCTTGGTGACGATGCCGACCGCGACGAAGATCGCGGGCATCACCATCAGCGGCACCGGTCGCCAGCCGCGTCGCCGCACGAGCGCGGCTGTCGCGGCGGCCACGAGCGGCAGCAGGAGGTAGAAGCAGAGCTCGGTCGTCAGCGACCACGACGGGTTGATGCCGGTCTGCAGCTGCGACGGGATGAGGTTGTTGACCAACGTGATCTGCCCGAGCAGCGCCCACGGGTCGGTGATGCGCCCGGTGCCGGCGTCGCTGCGTCCCGTCAGCACGTCGGTGGCGTTGACGACGAACACTGCTGCCAGCACGAAGTTGGCGATCAGGAACGTCACGAGATAGGCCGGGAACACCCGGCGCACGCGCTGCGAGGCATAGCGGCGCAGGCTCGGCGCCGGCCGGCCGAGCAGCATCGCCCGGCAGAACGGCAGATAGATGAGGAAGCCCGACAGGACGAAGAAGAACGCGACGAGCTGGCCGGCGAGATAGATGTGGGTCGCGCCCGTGACCGTCGGGGCCGTCAGGCCGAACGTGTGGACCACGATGACGCACAGCGACGCGAAGCCGCGCGGGCCCTCGAGGCCCACGATCCGCGGCGTGCGGACGGTCTCGGTCATGGGGAGTCCTCGTCTCGTCGTCCGCGGGGCAGAGCGGTCGGGTGGCTCATGAAGGCGAGCAGCAGCATGAACACCGCGATCGCCGGCAGCAGCGTCACGACCGGGAAGTCGAGCTGCAGGGCGACCAGCGTCAGGCCGATGAACCCGGCACCGACGACGGCCGTCTCGAACGAGTCGCTGCGCACCATCCGCCACGCCATCACGAGCCCGACCAGCAGCAGCACGACGAACACCAGGCCCACGACGAGCCCACCGCGATACATCGCCACGAACGGGGCGTTGGCGACGTAGTTGGTCGTGCTCGCGACCGTCGCGTCGGTGAACTCCGCGGAGCCGAACCCCTTGCCGAGGATCCAGCTGCCGCGCATCGTGTCGGCCCAGTCGGCGAGGGCGTCTCGCCGGGCGTTGGTGCCGATGTCGCTGGGGTCGAACGAGTTGCTCAGGCGGCTGCGCACCGCACCGAGGCTCAACGCGGCCAGGGCCCCCACGACCCCGACCAGCGCGAGCCTGAGGCGTACGCGCCCGGCGAGACCCCCGAAGACCACGAGCACGAGACCCGCGACCACCATCGACCCGAGCACCGAGCGGCTCAGGGTCAGCGCCGTGGCCAGCAGGAGCAGGCCCGAGACGGCGACCCGGCGCCATCCGCGGAGCAGGGCGAGGGCGAGGATCGCGCCTACGCCCAGCACGAGGCCGGCGATGTTGGGGTCGATGTAGGTCGCGATGAGGCGCGGCGTCAGGCTGCCGTCGGGGCCGACGACCAGCCGGTCGTTGAACCCCTCGGGGTCGTAGCCGAGGGCGCCGAGCGAGGAGAACACCGTGCTGTTGCCGCTGGCCAGCAGGCCGATGCCGAGGACAGCGGCGGCCGAGCAGCCGGCGACGAACCACTTGCCGACGATGACGATCTCGCGGCGGCTCAGGGTGCGCAACGGATAGATGATCGACGACACCGTGGCCCAGCGGACGAAGTCGGACGTCGAGGCGCCCGACGGCACGTGGCCGATCCACGAGAACGCCGAGGCGACGATCAGCACCAGCACGAGGCCGTCGGCCCAGGTCGGTGCGATCCAGCGACGCGGCGACGTGAGCAGCCCGACCCAGACGGCGCCGCAGAGCAGGAACAGCACCGACACCGAGATGCCCGGCGTCTGCGTGCTCGGCGCGGCCCCCAGCACGAACGCCATCAGCGCAAACACGGCGACGTTGTGCACGAACGTCAGATAGATCGCCGCGACGCCGACGACCGCCAGGAGCGCGAGCAGCTTGAACGGCAGCGGGCCGAGGAGGATCGTCGCGACCAGCACGCTGACGACGGCCACCACGGCCGCGCCCTGCCACCACGGCGACGTGGCCGGGCGGGTCGTGACGTCGTCGCGGGTGCTCACGGCGCCACCCAGGCGTCGAACGTCTGCTGGGGGCGGCCGGTCGACCAGTGATCGGCGTTGGCGGCGTGCAGCCGGCTGCCCTCGGCGGCCGCTGCAGCGGGGTCGAGCAGCAGCGCCCGGCACGCGGCGACGAAGTCGGCCGGGTCGTCGTGGGGCGTGAGGCCGAGGATCGGGCCGAGCGACCCGATCGCCACGGACGTGCCGACCACCGGCAGGCCCCGCGACGCCGCCTCGAGGATCTTGACCCGCACACCGCCGCCCGTCGACACCGGCGCCACCATCGCCCGGCACGACGCGATCGTGCCCTCGAGGTCGTCGACGAAGCCGAGGTCGCTCGCCCCATCGGGCAGCTGCGGCACCTGCTCGGCGGGCTTGCCGACGATGACCAGCTCCGCACCGTCGATGCCCCGCGCGATGTCGGGCCACAGCTCGAGCACCGAGCGATAGGCCTCCTGGTTGGGGCCCCACGTGCGATCGCCCAGCATGAGCAGCCGTGGACCCGTGACGGCGATGTCGATGGCGGCGAGCGGCGGCCGGGTGAGCTCGAGCCACACCGAGCGGCGCGCACCCTCGGCGAGGGCCTGCTCGGCCTCCTCCTGCTCATAGGCCGCCATGGCGTCGGCGGCCCGGGCAATGCGGCGCTCGTCGGCGGTGATGCGCCGCACCTGCTGGCGTCCGACGAGCCCCCGGGTGTTGGCCCAGACGACCGCCTCGGAGACGACCGCGCACACCAGCAGCGGGGCGGGTCCATCCGCGCGGGTCGACCGCAGGAACGACTCGGCCATGTAGCGGTGCACCGCGACATAGACGTCGGCCTCGGTCGCGTCGATGGCGGCGACGAGCTCGTCGGTGTCGAACCGGGCGAACACCAGGCTCCGGCGGCGGCGCAGGCTGCGCCAGGCGATCGCGAGCGCGTTGACCTCGGGCTTCGCGACCCGCACCAGCCCCGGCTCGGGCGGCAGGTCGGGCTGCTCCGACAGGCAGATGACGGTGACGTCGTGGTCGCGGGCGGCGAGGTCGAGCAGGATGCGGTTCATCTCCATGTCGCCGCTGCTCGTCGTGGTCGGGTCCTTCGACAGCAGGAAGACCATGCGCCGCCTCATGCGCGCGCCGCCCCGGGCGAGCGGTAGAGCGCGCGATAGGCCCACGCGACCATCACGAGGTCACCGAGCACGAACGCGATCGCGGCACCGACGGCACCCTGGCTCGTCAGGGCGACGAGCACCACGGCCTTGACGAGCACCGCCGTCACCGTGATGCGCATGCGCAGGTGGTCGGCGGCCTGCACCGCCAGCACCGTCGTGAACACCGAGCTGATCACCCGGGTGAACGCCACGAGCGACAGGATCATGAAGGTCAGCCACAGACCGCGCGGCGCGTCGGCGACCAGCACCACGACACCGGTCAGCAGCGTCGCGAGGCCGGAGGCCGCCGCGAGCCCGAGCGTGTGCCGCAGACGCGGACCGCTGGAGACGTGCCCCTGGGTGCTGCGCAGCTCTTCGTGGAACGTGATGCTGAAGTTCTGCGCCACCAGCGCCACGGTCCAGACCACCAGCGACCCGAGCGAGAAGTAGCCAGCCTGCGCCGAGCTGGCGAGGATGCCGAGCAGGACGATGTCGCCCTGCGTGTAGGCCGCCGCGCCGAGCGCCTCGACGATCATCGAGCCGGTGCGGCGCTCGCGGTGCGGGAGCCGCGGCCGCACCCCGCGGGACGAGCCGGCTGCGAGCAGGGCGAACGGGACGAGCGCCAGGAGATAGGCCAGCGACGCGCGCTCGAGCGTCGCCCCCGCGGTGAACAGCACGATCGAGCCGGCGGCCAGGGCGACGAGCTGGCGCGCGGCCTCCACGGCGTACGACCACGAGGGGTCGCCGGCCCGGATCGAGGTGCTGCGATAGGCGTTGAAGGCGATGTCGGCGCCCGCCTTGGCCAGGATGAGGCCCGGCACGAACCACCAGTGGAACATCGCGAGGCCCACGACCATGACCGCGAGGCCCAGCCACCACCGGCTGGCCCGGTCGACGGCGAAGCTCGCATCGTCGATCCGCGCGACCCGCACGACGTAGTAGGCCTCGAGCGGCGTCATGACCAGGGCCGCCGCGGCGATCGCGATCGCGAACAGGCCGAAGTCGCCGATGCCGAGGTGACCGATGACGACCAGTCGCCACACGAAGCCGAAGCCGCGACCCGACACCATCCAGGCGGCCGAGCCGACCGTGCCCGCGACGTGGCGCGAGCGGAAGGCGATCACGGGGCGCCCCACACCGCGAGGTAGGGCGCGACGGCCGCCTCGTCGGTGAGCGACGCGCGGTAGGCGCAGATGCGGTCGTGCTCGGTGCGCATCGCGGCGTCGGAGCGGACGAGCTGCTCGGCCGCAGCGGCCAGCTCGGCGACGCCGCCGTGGACGACGGTGCACGCACCCTCGGCGGCGAGCTCGTCCATCGTCGGCCACGGCAACGCGATCGACGGCGTGTCGTAGGCGATGCCCTGCAGGTGCGTCGCCGACGCCGGCAGGGCGATGCGACCGCCGACGGCGCGACGCCCGTACGGCAGCAGCAGCGTGCGGATCGAGGCGAAGAACGCGTCCTCGTCGGGGCCGTCGACCGGCCCGACGATCTCGACGCCGTCGAGGGGCTCGAGGTCCTCGGTGCCACGGCCCGCGACCCGGATCAGCACGTCGGGCCCGAGGGCCTCGCGCAGCGCCGGGATGAGCTCGAAGCCCTTGCCGCGATAGACGTGGCCGAACAGCCCCACCGCCAGCGGCCGCTCCCAGATCGGCGGGACGGCCGTGCGCCGCGGCACGACCAGCCTGCTCTCGCCGACCGTGGCGCCCATCCGCATGGCCCGCATCTCGTCGGCGCCCGTCGTGGTCAGCGCGAACAGGTGGGCCCGGCGGACGACGCGGCGCTCGAGCCACTCCCAGAACGGTCGGAGACCACGGTGGATCGCCGGCGAGACGAACCGGTAGCGGCCGACCAGGCGGGTCAGGGCCGGCATCCAGATCGGGCGCGGTGCGTCGTGGACGGTCGCCGTCATCGTGACGCCGCGCAGGCCCGCCAGCGCCCAGAACGGTGTGGCCGATCCGCCGCTCAGCTCGGTGTGCAGGACGGTCGTGCCGTCGCCCCGGCCCAGCACCTCGCGCAGGTGCCGCCGGAAGCGGATCATGTCGATCGCCCGGTCGTGGCGGGGTGCCTCGTAGTGGACGACCTCGACGCTGTTGACGTAGGGCGCCACCGCCTGCTCGAAGTCGGCGGCGTAGTCACCGACGCCTGACGCGCCCGGTCGGGGGGTCAGGTGCACGAGGCGGATCGCGGCAGGAGTCGGCATGACGGTCAGAAGCCGATCGGGTGCCATCCGGGGCTGTAGGTGAGCTCGGCCTCGCGCGTGCCGACCCGCTTGGCGGGCACCCCGGCCATGACCGCCATCGGCTCGACGTCGTCGCGCACGAGCGCGCACGCCGCGACGACCGCGCCCCGGCCGATCGTCACCCCCGCCGTGACGGTGACGCGCGACGTCAGCCACGCGTAGTCGCCCACGACGGTCGGCAGCAGGAGCGGCTCGAACGTCGACGAGTTGATCTCGTGGGTGCCGGCGATGAAGTGGGTGTCGCTCGCGACCACCACGTTGTCACCGATCGTCAGGCCGCCCCGCGCGTCGAGCATGCACCGGAAGCCGATGTTGGTCGACGTGCCGATGCGCAGCAGCTCGATGCCCAGCACCGTGGTGCCGCGGAACACCGAGGAGTCGCGGCCGATGCGCGCCCCCCACAGGCGCAGCACGCCGAGGCGCAGCTGCCGGACGGGGACGTGGGTGACGACGATGTTGAAGACGAGCACGCCCAGGTGGGCCCACGCCCGTCGCACCCTGGTCATGTCAGGCTCCCCGGCCGGGCTTCGTGGCGCGGCGGCCGATCCGTCCGGTCGCCCAGAGATGGCGCAGCACCGACGCCCCGAGGGCGAGGACGATGCCGACCAGCGCGGCACCGACGATGTTGATCAGCAGGTTGGGCGAGGTGGGGTCGGCAGGCTCCGTCGCCGGTGAGATGACCTCGCCCTTCACGACGCTGGTGTCGTCGTCGTTGGGGGTCTCGATGCGCTCGACCGACGCGACGAGGCTCCGGGCGACGCCGTCGGCGACCTGGGCGGCGCGCTTCGCCGAGCCGTCGACGACCGTGACGGTGAGGATCGTCGACCCCAGCGTGTAGGTCGCGGCGACGTCGTCGGCGACCTCGCCGTCGGCGCCCGGCGTGACGCCGGACCCCTCGAGCACCTGGGGCGTCGAGACCAGCGCGCGGTAGGCCGACATCCGCGTCGCGGTGTAGCTCGCGACCGAGGCGATGTCCTGGCCCTTGCTGCCCGCCGAGCCGGTGAACAGCACCTTGGCGTCGGCGGTGTAGGTCGGCGTGACCCGGGAGGAGGCGATGATGCCGACGACGACCGTGACCAGGATGATCGCGAGGATCGAGCGCCAGTAGTCGCGCACGACCCGAAGGTAGTCGCCGAACGTCACGTCACACCCATTTCGTCGTCGTCCCCAGCCCCTGCACCGGTCAGCATCCTCATCCTAGGTGTCAGAACTCGCCCCGCGTGGCCGATGACGCGTGCAAGGCGCATCCCGCGTGAAACAATGCCCGGGGTGGGAGACCAGCCTGCGACGGACCCGTCTGCCGCAGGCTCCAGTGACCGAACGGGCCGACGCTCGGCTGCGGGCGAAAGGTATGGGTGTGATGGAGACTCGCGGGCAGTCACGCCGCGGCGTCCTGCACGTCTCCGAGGCCTTCGGCGGAGGACTCGCCGCCGGTCTGCAGGAGTACGTCGCCCGCACCCCCGAGCTCGCCCACGTCCTGGCCTATGCGCCGCGGCCCGAGGCCCCCGTCTCCGACGACGACCTGACGTGCTTCGACGACGTCATCCTGCTGCCCGAGGGCACGTGGCGCCGCATCCGGGCGGTGCGCCGCCTCTCGCGTCGCCGCGACGTCGACGTCGTCCACGCCCACTCGGCCTACGGCGGGCTCTACGCGCGGCTCGCGGTGCTCCGCCGCCGGACCCCGATCGTCTACACGCCGCACTGCTACGCCTTCCTGCGCACCGACCTGTCACGGGCGATGACCTGGCTCGTGCGCCGCGTCGAGCACGTGCTCGGCTTCAACACCTCGGTCGTCGCGGCCTGCTCGCCGTACGAGCAGGGGCTCTCGCGGTGGACGGGCGCGCGCTCGCACGCCGTCTACGTGCCCAACGCGCTGCCGGTCGACACGTCGCTGCCGCCGACCCAGCCCGACGACGGCGGGGCGGTCCGCCTGCTCGGCCTCGGCCGGCTCAACCCCCAGAAGGACCCCACGTTCTTCGCCGAGGCCGTCGAGGCCCTCCGCGCCGCCGGCGTCTCCGTCACCGCCACGTGGGTGGGCGACGGCGAGCCCCGCCTGCGCCAGCGGCTCGAGGCGGCCGGCGTCGACGTCCGCGGGTGGCTCGACCGCGTCGACGCGCGCAAGGAGTTCGAGGTCGCCGGCACGGTCTATCTGCACTGCGCCCAGTGGGAGGGGTTCCCGTTCGGCATCCTCGAGGCCCAGGCCGCCCGCACGCCGACCGTCGTCCGCGCGATCGAGTCGCTCGGCGACTTCGCGTTCCCCCTCACGGTCACGGCACCCGCCGACCTCGTCGCGGCCGTCACGGGGCTGGACGAGGCCCCCGCGCGTGAGGACGCCGTGCTCGGCATGGACGCCGCGCTGGTGGGCAACGACGTCGGCACGCAGCGCGTACGGCTGCTCGAGGTCTACTCGACCGCCGTCGGCAGCGACGTCACGGCCGGCTCCGCGCGGTCGTCTGCCGAGTAGCAGCCTCCCCGGCGGCTCGGGGTCAGTCGCCGATGTCGTCGTAGAGCAGCGCGGACGTGGCACCCGCGCGCTTCGCGACGTACTGCGCCCGGTCGGCTGCCGCGAACAGGCCGATCGTCCTGACGTCGGCGCCCGACGTGATCGACGCCGCCGCGACACCGGCCGACACCCCGAAGTCCGCCCCGGCAGACCCCATCTGCCCGCAGACCACGTTGGTCGCGTCGAGCACGGACTGCACCGGCTGGTCGGCCACCAGCACCGTGAACTCGTCACCGCCGACGCGTGCGACGACCGACGACCCGAAGCCGCCGAAGGCCTGGCCCAACGACGTCGCGACGAGCCGGATCTGCTCGTCGCCGTGCGCGTGGCCCGCGGAGTCGTTGATGCCCTTGAGCCCGTTGATGTCGACCATGACGACGGCGACGTCGCGGGTCGCTCCTGCCGGGACCTCGAACATCTCGGCCGCCTCGGCGTCGAGGCCCCGCCGGTTGAGCAGGCCCGTCAACGGGTCGTGGAACGCGAGCTCCTGCAGCTCGGCCTCGCGCAGCGTCCGCGAGATCGCCGAGGCGAGGATCGCGACGAGCACCTGGCTGTAGGCGATCGCGTCGTCGCCGAAGACGGTCTCACCCCGGTGCCGCGTCGCGTAGAACTCGCCCCACGCATGGCCGTCGACGACGATCGCCGTCGCCAGCGAGCAGCCCTTGCCCAGGCGCTCGAGCAGCTCGCGCTCGTGCGGGGCGCAGTCGGGGTCGTCGACCGAGTCGACCCAGGTGCGCAGCTCGTGCATCGCCGACCGGAGCCGTTCGTCGCTCGCGATCGGATAGGACTCCGACGCCGGCCACCGCTCCTCGTCCGGGCCGAGGTCGCCGACGTTGATCATCGTGCGGACGACGTCGGCGGGTGCGTCGATGCGGCTGATCGAGACCGTCGCCGCGCCCAGCGCCTCGCACGCGTGCTCGGCCGCGACTGCCAGCAGGTCGTCGAGGTCGTGGGGGCGCATCAGCAGGTGCGCCATCGAGGCAAGGCTCTGCAGACCGAGCGCTGCTGCTCCCACGGCCGATCACTCCCCTGACTCCCGTTGCAGCCAACCTACGCCGCACCCCGTCGGCGCGGGCCGTCCCCGACCAACGTCACACCGGCGGCGACCTGTGCCGCACACGTTCGCCGAGCGCACATCTGACGGTCACGCTGCGGCCAAGCGCCGTCCCTAGGGTCGTGCCCTGTGATCACTCCTCTGCGCTCAGCCGCCGCACTCGCCCTGCTCGTCCCGCCCGTCGCGATGGCGTCCCCCGCCTCCGCCCACCACCCCGAGGACCGTCTGGTCGAGGTCACGGCCACCGCCGAGACGCCCAGCGTCTTCGACGACGACGCGGGCGGCAACGGCGACGCCGACGACCCCGCGATCTGGGTCAACCGCCACGACCGCTCGCGCAGCGTCGTGATCGGCACCGCCAAGAACGCCGGCCTCAACGTCTACGACCTCAAGGGCCGTGTCATCCAGACCGTCGCCGCACCGGCCGCGCCCGGCGCGGACGACGAGTCGGGCCGCTTCAACAACGTCGACATCGTGCACGGGTTCCGGCTCGGCGGCCGCACGGTCGACCTCGCCGTCACCAGCGACCGCGGTCGTGACCAGCTGCGCTCGTACGTGATCGACCCCCGCACGGGCCGCCTCTCCGACGTCACGGCGGCGGCGATCCCGTTCGCGTTCTCCGCCGACCAGGAGCAGGTCAACGAGCAGGCGACGGTCTATGGCATGACGACGTTCACCGACCGCCGCGGCGACTCGTACGTCGTCGGGACGCGCCGCCACAGCACCGACGTCGGCCTGTTCAAGCTCGTCGCGACGAAGGGCCGCGTGACGTACGAGCGGGTCGACACGTTGGCGTTCCCCGACACGTTCCGGCTGCCCAACGGCTCCACGTGGTCGCCGTGCGAGGACCCGGGCGAGGGCCCGCAGCTCGAGGGCGTCGTGGTCGACGAGGCGTCCGGCACCCTGTATGCCGCGCAGGAGGACGTCGGCCTGTGGCGGGTCAGCCTAGGTCGCGGCGAGTTCGCCGGCAAGCCCCGCAGCATCGAGCGCACGCAGGAGTTCGGGGCGCCGGCGGCGTACGACGAGGCCGCCGAGGAGTGCGTGGCGACCGGACCCAACCCCGGGTTCGGCGGACGCATCGCGGCCGACACCGAGGGCCTCACGATCTATGAGACCGGCCACCGCACCGGCACGCTGCTGCTGTCGAGCCAGGGCGACGACACGTTCTACACCTACGACCGCATCACCAACCGCCCGCTGAAGCACTTCACGGTCGTCGACGGAGCGCGCGTCGACGGCTCGCAGGACTGCGACGGCGCCGACACCGTCAGCACCCCGCTGCCCGGCTACCCGAACGGCCTGCTCGTCGTGCAGGACGGCGACAACACCCCCGTCGAGAACGGCGAGGACGGAGAGCCGCGCGTCAGCACGAACTTCAAGCTGCTCGACGCGAAGATCCTCACGAAGCGGTAGCCCCGGGGTTCGTCCCGTCAACCAGCGAAGGAGCAAGATCCGTGACCGGATCTTGCTCCTTGCGTGTGGGGCGGAGCCAGCTCCTCTGCCACCAGACGCAAAATGACCAGCCGCCTTCGCGACTGGTCACCTTGGGTCTTGCGCCTTGCTCGTCTGGCGGAGCGAGCTCCGCCGACGTGGCCGTCCCCTCAACCAGCGAAGGAGCAAGATCCGTGACCGGATCTTGCTCCTTGCGTGTGGGGCGGAGATGGCGAGATTTGAACTCGCGAGAGGTTTAAACCTCAACCCGCTTAGCAGGCGGGCGCACTAGGCCACTATGCGACATCTCCCCGCTGCAGTCCGAAGACTGCAACCGGAACAGGATAGCGACCGGGTGACCCGTCCGACGAATCGGACCCCACGGCCGGCGTCACGGACGTCGGCTCGGCTGCGCCCGGGAGCGGCCTCCTCGGCGGGCGCACTAGTCCCATTCCCGGGACGAGGAGCACAGGCGGGCCATAGAGTTCTCCGGTCAGACACGCTTTCTCCCGGGGGAACCTTCTTGATCACCACACGCCTGCGCGGCCTCGTCGCTGCGCTCACGTCCACGGCGGTGGCGGCGACCGCGCTGACCCTGGGCGCCTCGACGGCATCGGCTGACGACGCCCTGGTCACCATCTACGGGAGCGTCGGCTCCTCGACGATGTACGAGGACAACATCACCGACATCCCCGTCGAGATCCTCCGTGCACCCGACCAGCCCACCGATCCGTGGGTCCCGGTCGTCACGGTCTACACCCAGGGCGGGGTGCGCGAGCCAGGGTGCGGTGCGGCGTGCCGCGGCAACTGGTCGGCCCAGCTGCCGCCCGGGCGCTACCACCTCAAGATCAACGCCGACCCCAGCCAGGGCTCGTCCCGCGTGTGGACGTCGCTCGACACGCTCGCCCGTTACGGACCCGACCGGGCCATCAACGCAGACGGCTCGCAGACGCATGTCTACGCTTACGAGCACGACCTGGACCATCTCGGTGGCAGCATCCTCTCCCAGGTCGTTGACCAGTGCGACGAATCCGTGGACGACGTCACCGTCGAGGTCTACGGCGCGGACGACATCGACCCGAAGCCGCTGCTCACGTCCGTCGTGGGCGGCGGCGAGCACGAGCAGTTCCTCCCCGCAGGAGCCTCGAAGGTCCGCGTGGTCGGGCCCGACGCCGCTCCCGGAACCGTGTGGCTCAACGGTGCGACGGGCTTCGACGGCGCGACCCGCTTCACCGTGCCGGCCGGCACCCGTCGCGTGGAGCAGCCCCGGGTGAGGCTCCACCGCACGACGTTCACCCCACCCCGGCCGCCCTACACGTACTCCCGGGTCCGCGGATACCTGACGGCCCCCAACGACGGCCGGCCGCGGGACGTCACCGTCCGCCTCTACCGCGCGACGTACGACTCCCAGGACCCGTGGGCGCTGGAGAAGGTCCACACGACGACCAGCGGTGACTTCAGCCTCGACGTGCCGCCCGGCGAGTACCGGATGTCGGTCAACGAGGTCCTGGAGGACACCGAGTCGTCGCGCGCGTGGAAGCCGTACTTCGTCGGCGGCGACACGCTCCAGGACGCCGAGACGTTCTGCGTCACCGCGGCGGACAGCTACGGCACCTACCTCACCCCGTCCATGGCCTATCGCGGACGGGCCATCACCGGCACCGTCAGCGACGCCGCCGGACGTCCGCTCAAGGGTGTCGAGGTGCGCGTCTTCTCCGCGACGCCCGACGCCGACGGCAACCCCGTGCTGCAGCGCACCAGGACGACCGGTGCCGACGGCCGCTGGACGACGAACGGCACGACCGACCAGGTCAAGATCCAGCTCGTCGGCGACGCTGACCAGTACACGTCGGTCTGGAACGGTGGCGCGGAGACGTTCGCCGGCGCCGCCCCCATCGACGCGACCAAGTCGGGCACCCCGACGATCGTGGACGAGACGCTCCCGCTTCTCCCGCTTGAGCTCGAGCGGATCCCGTACATCAAGATCCACGGTGCGCCGGGCCCGGGCGTCACGATCGGGACCGACAACGGCAGGTGGGGCCCCCACTCGCCGGTGAAGTTCACCAAGTACCAGTGGTACCGGGTCAAGGGCGGCACGGCCACCAAGATCAGCGGCCAGACCAGGAGCACGTACAAGATCCGCAGCTCCGACAACGGCTCACGGCTCAAGGTCCAGATCACGGCGTCGTATGCGGGAGCCCGCAGCGCCACGGCGTTCAGCGAGCTGTCGCAGACCGTGACCAACGGCGCCTCGATCAAGGTCACCGCCAAGAAGTCCGGCGCCAACGACGTCAGGCTCAGCATCAAGGTCAAGATCACCGGCGACAGCAACCCCTGGGGCAAGGTGACCGTCTACTACTCGCCCTGCTCCCAGAAGCAGGGCTACTACGTCTGCCGTGGGCGCAAGACGAAGTCGGTGTCGTACAAGAACGGCAAGGGCAGCGTCGTCCTCAACACCAAGCGTGGCTTCTGGGGCTACGAGGTCCACCTCAAGGCGACCTCGAAGCACGGCAGCGCCTCCGACGACGGGGTCATCTATGTCTTCTGATCAGCTCATGGCCACCCGCACCGCCCGCTCGCTCGTCGCTGCGACGCTCGTCGCGGCCGGCCTCGTGCTCCTGACTCCCTCCACGACGTCCGCGGCCGACACCGGCGGCGCCGTCTCGGGCACGGTCTACGACGTCATGGGCGATCCGGTCGCCTCCGCCGAGGTCGACGCGTTCGCCCGGGTCGAGGGATCCGACGTGCTCGACACCGTCGCGACGACCACGACCGCCCAGGACGGCAGCTACACGCTGCCCACCCACGGGCGTCCGGTGCTCCTGCGCTTCTCGCAGGACAGCGGCGGATATGTCACGCAGTGGTGGGACGACGAGCCCAGCGCATCAAGGTCGGCGGAGATCACGGTCGCCGCCGGCGAGGTCCGCAGCGGCACCGACGCGACACTCGACCCCCAGAAGATCACCAACACCGTGGTGCCCACCGTGATCGGCGACCCTGTCGTCGGCCGGACGCTCAAGGTCGACCTCGGCACCTGGAACTCGTCCACGCTCCGCTTCTCCTACCAGTGGTACCGCGCCACCGATGGTTCCTACGAGGGCACATCGGCCCAGACCGGACCGACGTTCAAGCCCACGCGCGACGACTATGGTCACCCGATCCTCGTGCGCATCACGGCCTCCCAGCCGGGCGCCTCGACCGTCACGGTTTACAGCAAGAAGACCGTCAAGAAGACCGCGCGCGGCTCCTCCGTCAGGCTCTCGCTCTCGTCACCGTCTCGGCGGACCGTCCGGGCCACCGTCGCGGTCGCGCTCAACCCACAGCACAACCTCGTCGCGACCGGCAAGGTCACGCTGCGGTGCGGCAAGACGTCCGCGACCCTGACCAAGGCAGCGAGCAAGACCCTGAAGAAGGGCGGAGCGACCATCACGCTGAGCGGCGTCGCCTCGGGGACCGCCAAGTGCACTGCGACCTACGCAGGCGCCAGCAACGCGGCCGGAAGCACCAGCGCCGTCAAGTCCATCAGGGTCAAGAAGTAGCGTCCGTCGGAGGCTCGTAGCGGCGGTAGCCGTTGGCCTCGTTGAGCCGTTCGTGCACCTCGCGCACGAACGGCTCGGCGGCGCGGCCGACGTACGCCAGCGGGAACGCGAGCGTGTCGGCGTCCTCGCGGTCGAAGAAGACGTGGGCACGGTCGACGCTGACGTCGTCGATCTGCGACCAGGCGATCTGCACCGGCTTGACGGTCATCCGGCCACCGAGGCGTACGCCGCCCTGGTCGGTGCGGGCGACGACCGGCGGGAACGCGTAGGTGCGCAGGGCGTTGAGCAGCAGCAGGCCCGCGAGGATGCCGAGCGGGGCCCACGCCAGGAAGGCGAGCGCAGCGACCACGCCCGCCGCGATCAGGTGGACGCCGATCGCGGGCAGCGTGAAGCGTCGGTCAAGTCGATAGTTCGTCAAGCAGAGGGGGCGGGATTCGAACCCGCGGCTGACATCGCTGCCAGCGAGCGCTTTCAAGGCGCTTCCGATCGGCCACTCCGGCACCCCTCCTGGCGGCAGCACCGAGGCACTGCGCCAGAGACGATTGTCGCACCTGCCCGATCTGGGGGCGCTGCGACCTGCGCCTGTGGCCCGGACGGCCTACTTCAGGGGGGCGAAGCGGGGCGGCTCGACGCGGACGATCTGCTCGATCGCCCGGGCGGCCCGGGCAGACCGCTCACGCATGACGTAGTGCCGCACGACCAGCCCCACGATCAGCCCGAGGATGCTGGAGTAGAGGGTCGAGAGCCCGATGTAGGACGGGAAGGCGCCCGGCGTGACCAGCGACGTCGACAGCACCGCGGTGCCGATGACCGCGAACACCAGCACCCACCAGCCCTCGCGGCGCTTGGAGCGCATCGAGACGCCGACGATGAGGGCCGGGAACCCGATGAACACCTCGACCGGACGGGGCACGCCCTCGAACGTCTGACGGCTCCAGATGACCAGGTCGCTGAACAGGTTGACCAAGGTGTCGGAGCCGTGGGACCGGACGAAGCTGCTGTAGGCGAGGATCAGGAGCAGCAGGACCGCGACTCCGGTGAGGATCGCGAGGTTCTGGCGGCCGAGGCCGTGGAGGCCGGCGCCAAGGTTCCAGACCAGCGTGATCGCCAGGCCCAGCGCGACCGTGATGACGATGAGGTTGAACCGCTGGTAGTTGACCGGGGCGTTCCACGCGGCGACCGACAGGGTGCCGCTGAGCGCCACGACGAGCGCGAGGACGTACTCGCGGATCGCGCCGACGATCGAGCTCGCCGGCCGGGTGACCATGACCGCCCAGACCGCCGAGAGGACGGCTGACACCGAGGCCGCCGACGCCAGCAGCAGGTTGGTCTCGAGCACGACCGCGGCGACCGCGAGCGCCGCCGTCATCGGGAGCCAGATGCGCATGTGTCCGCCACCGCGGTGGGTGAGGCTGACCGCGAAGACGACCATCAGCAGCGCGGCCGACGGACGCTCGACCCACGTCGGGGCGCCGACCGCGACGACGGCGGTGCCGGCGCCGATCGTGCCGACCAGCCACAGGCCGAACACGACGGCCATGACGATGCGGGCGACCCGCGCCGACTCCAGACGCGGCTCACGGGTCGGGAGGTCGTACTCCGGAGGCACCGACGCGTCGAGGCGTCGGCGTCCGCCCTGCTCAGTACGGCTCATGAGGTGTGTCGGATCCTTCGGTTGGTCAACGAGGGATTGACGTCCCTCGCGCGCGCCACGTCGGCGACGTCGAGCGTCGTCCGGATGATCGTGGCCGCCGAGTCGGCCTCGTCCACGATAGAGCCCCACGGATCGGCAACCAAGGAGTGGCCGGTGTAGCGGTCGCCACCCTGGGCGCACGCGGCGACGTGGACGGTGTTCTCGATCGCGCGGGCGGCGAGCAGCGTGCGCCAGTGGTCGAGCTTGTGGTCGCCGGCGACCCACGCCGCCGGGACGACGATCGTCGTGGCACCGGCATCGACCAGCGCCCGGGCCATCTCGGGGAACCGGAGGTCGTAGCAGGTCATCAGGCCGACCTGCTGGCCCGCGACCTCGACCACGACGGGCTCGATCGCACCGGCGCGAAGCCGGTCGGACTCCAGGTAGCCGAACGAGTCGTAGAGGTGGATCTTGCGGTAGGTCGTGCGCAGCTCGCCGTCGGGCCCGACGACGACCAGGGTGTTGTAGGGCAGGTCGTCGGTCTGCTCGAACATGCCGGCGACGATCGTCGCGCCGAGACGGCGGGCCTCGGCGGAGACGAGCTGGACGAACGGGCCGTCGAGCGGCTCCGCCACCGCGGCGAGGTCGTGGTCGGCCGACCCGAAGTCGTGCATCGTCGCCTCGGGCAGCACCACGAGGTCGAGGTCGTCGGCAGGACCGAGGTCGGCGAGCTGGGCCCCGACGGAGTCGCGGTTGGCGACGGAGTCGGTGGCCGAGGCACGTTGGACGAGGGCGACACGCATACCGGCCATCCTCCCCCTAGGCGCCAAGGCGCGTCGAGGACCCCGCCGCGTCCCCCGTGACCGGCACCTCGGCCTGCAGGAACGCCAGCTGGTCGGCGACGACCTGCTCGAACCACGGGTCGAGGTAGATCTCGAAGTGTCCCGCCCGGTAGCGGACGACCTTGCCCCGGCGGGCCTTGCGGACGTGCCAGATCGTGGCACGGGCCGGCGCGACGGTGTCCTTCATCGCGACGCAGAACAGTGCGGGGCAGGCCAGGTCGGCCGCCCGGCGACCCGGGTGGTGCAGCGGGATACGCAGCGCGACCCGCGCGGCGACGTCGGTCGGCGGGGCGGACCCCTCGGGCACCAGCGACAGGTAGCCGGCGCGGGCGTCGTCCGCCGTCATCAGGGCCGCGTCGCCGGGGCCGCCGACGAGCGCCACCCGGACCGGGTCGCGCCGCCGCACCTGCTGGACGAGGTCGCGAAGGCCGAGGACGGTCAGCCGCGCGAGGGTGCGGACGCCGACCGCGCGCAGCGACGCGATGCCGTCGGTGAACGGGCACTGCGAGATGACGGCCGCGACGGCGCCGTCCCGGACCGCCGCCTCGATGACGTGCCCGCCGCTGAACGACGTCCCCCACAGCACGACCCGTTGCGGGTCGACGCCCGGCAGCGACCGGGCGTGGTGGATCGCCGCCGCCCAGTCGTCGAGCTGACGCTGGATGTCGAGGAGGCCGCGCGGCTGGCCGTCGCTCTCGCCGAAGTGTCGGTAGTCGAAGACCAGCACCCGGTAGCCCGCCGCCGCGAACCGTTCGGCGTACGCGGCGAGGCGCATCTCCTTGACGGCGCCGAGCCCGTGGGCCATCACCACGACCGGGCCGGGCGGTGCGGCCGGCTGCTCGTACAGCCATCCGGCGCACCACGAGGGGCCCGAGGCGAAGCGGACGTCCTTGCGAGTCATGGCACGAGCGTAGGGCCGATCACCCCTGTCACGGCAGGAGGCGGATACCGTGGGTCAGATGCGCGCCGTCACAGCTCCCACGCCCGGTGGGGTCGATGCCCTCCAGGTCGTCGACCGCCCCGTCCCCGACCCCGCTCCCGGCGAGGTCCTCATCCGGGTCACCGCCGCGGGCATCAACCGCGCCGACCTGCTCCAGCGGCAGGGACACTACGACCCGCCCCCGGGCAGCACCGACGTCCTCGGCCTCGAGTGCTCCGGCGACATCGTGTCCGTCGGCGAGGGCGTCACCGACCTGCAGCCCGGTGCCCACGTGTGCGCCCTGCTGACCGGTGGCGGCTACGCGGAGTACGTCAGCGTCCCGGCCGGACAGGTCGCGACCGTGCCGCTGGGCATCTCGCTGGTGGAGTCCGGCGGCCTGATGGAGGTCGCCTCGACCGTGTGGTCGAACGTCTTCATGATGGGCAAGCTGCAGCACGGCGAGACGCTGCTCGTCCACGGCGGCGCGAGCGGCATCGGCACCATGGCGATCCAGCTCGGCAAGGCGTTCGGCGCCACCGTCGTGGTGACGGTCGGGTCGGCACAGAAGGCGGAGTTCTGCCGCGAGCTCGGCGCCGACGTCGTCATCAACTACCGCGAGCAGGACTTCGCCGAGGAGATGAAGGCCGCCGGCCTGCAGGCCGACGTCATCCTCGACATCATCGGTGCGAAGTATCTCGCCGCCAACATCTCCGTGCTCGCGACCGCCGGACGCCTCGTCGTCATCGGCCTGCAGGGCGGGATCAAGGCCGAGCTCAACCTCGGCGCGCTGCTCGCCAAGCGCGCCGCCGTCATGGCCACGTCGCTGCGGGCCCGCCCGACCGGCGAGAAGGCCGCGATCGTCTCGGCGATGGTCGCGCAGGTCTGGCCCCTCATCACCGACGGCACGGTGCGCCCGATCATCCACGCGACGTACCCGCTCGACGACGTACGCCTGGCCCACCAGGTGCTCGAGGAGTCCAGCCACACCGGCAAGGTCCTGCTGACCCTCTGACCGGCCGCGCCGCGGCGACTCACCTAGGCTGGGCGGCATGACTGACGAGCAGCCCGAGATCATCGGCCCGGACGGCCAGGCCGTCCCCGCCCCACCGACCGGCACCGCGCTCGGCGACCTCGTCGAGCAGCCGGCCAAGGTGATGCGCATCGGCGGGATGATCCGCCAGCTCCTCGAGGAGGTCAAGGCCGCTCCCCTCGACGAGGCCAGCCGTGGCCGCCTGCGGACGATCCACCTGCAGTCGATCGAGGAGCTCAAGGAGGGGCTGGCCCCCGAGCTCGTCGCCGAGCTGGAGCGCCTCAGCCTCCCGTTCGACAGCGACGCGCCCAGCGAGGGTGAGCTGCGCATCGCCCAGGCACAGCTCGTCGGATGGCTCGAGGGCCTGTTCCACGGCATACAGGCCGCGATCTACGCCCAGCAGGTGCAGGCCCAGTCGCAGCTGCAGAACATGAGACTGGCTCTACCGGGGTCAAACGACATCAAAGGTGTCGAATCGGACTCTTCTGGTGAAAGCCGGGACTCAGGGGGCATGTACCTCTAACATCAGTCTTGATGTAGTTGAGGAAGGCGCAGGAGTGTCGCCGACCTCATGTGGGAAGAGGGAGCCCATGACCATCTTGATTGAACCGACGACGCCTCCGTGCGCTTCTGTGCCGGAGGTCTATCACGACGAACAGCTGCACTCGCCCCCGGCGCGGACCGACATCACCGCCGCCGAGTGGGAGTCGCTGAACGTCAAACGAGCCTCCGCGCACCGACAGTGCGCCGGGTGCCCGGTCATGACCGACTGCCTCTACCGGGCGGTCGTCGAGGTCGACGTCTCCGGATTCGTGGCGTGCACGACCGAGCTCGACCGGCACCTGATCCGCCGCCAGCTCGGCATCACGGTGCAGCAGGCCTCGACGACGCCGTACGGCGCGCCGCGGGTCGGCGGAGGACCGGTCAGCCACGAGGCGGTCATGACGGCGCGTCAGGCGTATCCCAAGGACACGTGCCACCAGCTGGCCGACCGTCTGGGCTGCTCGACGTCCACGATCAAGCGCCACCTGCGACGGGCCCGCGAGGCCAAGCTGGAAGCACGTGAGGCGATCCGCGAGACGAGCTCGCAGCCGACGATGGACGCCGTCCTCGACGCCTTCGACATGCTCTCCACCAGCAAGATCGCCTGACCAGGGCCGGGCCGCGGCCCCATCGACGCCCAGGCCACGATTTCGGCACTTATGGGTGCCTGGCGACGTACTGATCACCCATAAGCGCCGAAATCTTGAGCGGTGGCGGTTGTCCACACGTCGATGCCCCTCCTTCGCCGTCCACATGCGGCGATGACGGGTCACCGTGGAGAGTCGCCCTTCGGTGACCTTGGGGGATGTTCTCGCCCGCCGGCCCGTTCCATCGCCGAGACGCCCTCGATGCCGGCGTCACCGACACCCAGCTGAGGGGCCGGCGCTACCGGCGTCTCTTCCAGGGCGTCTACGTCCTTGCGACGCTGCCCCTGGACCTGACGACGTGGATCCGGTCGGCGCTCCTCGCACTGCCCGACGACTCGGTCGTCAGCCACGTGACGGCCATGCACCTCTATGGCGTCGACATCGGGCCTCCGTGGCCGCTGCACTTCTCCACCCGCAGCGCGACCCACAGCCGGCTGAAGGGGCTGAAGATCCACCAGCGGCAGGCCCCCATCTCGAGCAGGCTCGTCGAGGCCGTCCCGGCGACCTCACCCAACCGCACGTTGGTCGACATCGCGACGAAGGTGTCGTTGGTCGAGCTCGTCACGGCGGCGGAGTGGCTCATCCATCGACGCCTGACCACGTTGGCGTCCCTCTCGGCGTACGCCATGGACCGCCACCTCCACGGCGTCCGACCTCTGCGACGAGTGCTCGGTCTGGTGCGCGAACGGGTCGAGTCTCCTCGTGAGACCGTGCTGAGGCTCATGATCCGGTTCGCTCACCTGCCGGAGCCCCAGTGCAACGTCGTGATCCGGGACGCTCACCGTCTGTTCTTGGCCCGGGGCGACCTCGTCTACGCCGACTGGCGCATCGTCGTCGAGTACGACGGCTGGTATCACGAGCGGAGTGCCCAGCAGAGGCAGAGCGACGTCCTCCGCCGAGAAGGGCTCGAGCATCATGGGTGGAAGGTCATCGTCGTGACCTCCGCCGACCTCCGGGACCCTAGAGAAGTCGTCCACCGCGTCCACCGTGCCCTGGTGTCGCGCGGGTGGACCGGCCCGGAGCCGACGTTCAGCATCATGTGGGACTCGTGGTTCGCCCCCCGTGCCGCCTGAACCCCATCCCGCACCCTCGCCCCGCATCCGCATCCACCCGGCCAAGATTTCGGCACTTATGGGTGGATGACCGACCCGGACACACCCAAAAGTGCCGAAATCGTGAAGAGGGGCGCGGCGGGAGGGGTCAGAGGTACTGGCGGAGCTCGTCGACGAGGCCGTCGTCGGAGATCGAGCCCGTGACGGCGTCGGCGACCGCGAGGAGCGACTCGGGGCCATGACCCATCGCGACGCCCCGGCCGGCCCACTCGAGCATCTCGAGGTCGTTGTTGCCGTCACCGACGGCGAGGACGTCGGCCTGCGCGATGCCGAGGCGGTCCGTCAGGAACTCCAGGCCCGACGCCTTCGAGACGCCGTCAGGGGCGAGGTCGAGCCAGGCGGAGTAGCCGATGAAGTAGTTGGTGCCGGTGAGCCCGAGGTCGTGGACGATCTGCGTGAACTCCTCAGCCGTGTGGTCGGTCGACCGGATGACGACACGCGTGACCGGCTCGGCGATCAGGGACTCGACGTCCTCGACGCCGAACTGGCCGGTGACCTCGCCCTCGGGGAACGGCTTGTTGACCCGGAACCCGACACCGAGCTCTTCCACCGCGACGATCGCGTCGGGGACGAACTCCATGACCCGGCGCACCGCGTCGCTGGCGTCGAACGTCACCGAGTGCAGCACCTCGACCGGGTCGTAGGAGAACACCACGGCGCCGTTGCTGGCGATCGCGTAGCCCTCGGTGAACCCGAGCTTCTCGGTGGTGTTGACGACCCCGGGGATGGCGCGACCCGTCGAGATCACGATCTCGATGCCGGAGTCACGCAGGTCGCGCACGGTCTGCCGCACCGCGGCGCTCATCTCGTTGGCGCTGTCGACCAGCGTGCCGTCGACGTCGAGCGCGATGAGCCGGGGGCGCCAGCTCACGCGAGAGGCCTCAGGACCTCGCCGAGCAGAGGATGCAGCGCAGCGGGCAGACGCACCGACCCGTCGGCCTGCTGCCCGTTCTCGAGGATCGCGATGATCGTGCGGGTCATGGCGCACAGGGTGCCGTTGAGCGTCGCGGCCGGACGGGTGCCACCGCCGTCGGCCTCGGCGCCGCGGACCCGGATGTCGAGGCGACGGCTCTGGAACTCGGTGCAGTTGGACGCCGACGAGACCTCGCGGTACTTGCCCTGTGTCGGGATCCACGCCTCGCAGTCGAACTTGCGGATCGCCGACAGGCCCAGGTCGCCGGACGCGACGTCGATGACCCGGTAGGGCAGCTCGAGGGCGTCGAGCCAGTCCTTCTCCCAGCCGAGGATGCGCTGGTGCTCAGCGTAGGACTCCTCGACCGTCGTGTAGACGAACATCTCGACCTTGTCGAACCAGTGCACCCGGAAGATGCCCCGGGTGTCCTTGCCGTACGACCCGGCCTCGCGGCGGAAGCAGGGGCTGAACGCGGCGTAGCGGCGCGGCAGCGACCCGGCGTCGAGGATCTCGTCGGAGTGATAGGCCGCCATCGGCACCTCGGACGTGCCGACGAGGTAGAGGCCGTCCTTCTCCAGGTGGTAGACGTCGTCGGCCGCCTGGCCGAGGAAGCCGGTGCCCTCCATCGCGCGCTCGTTGACCAGCGCCGGCGGGATCATCGGGGTGAAGCCCCACGCCGCGGCCTTGCTCATCGCGAGCTGCGTGAGCGCCAGCTCGAGCTGCGCGCCGACACCGGTGAGGAAGTAGAAGCGCGAGCCGCTGACCTTGGCGCCACGCTCGACGTCGATCGCGCCGAGCATCTGGCCGAGCTCGAGGTGGTCGCGGGGCTCGAAGCCCTCGGCGGCGAAGTCGCGCGGCGTGCCGACGGTCTCGAGCACGACGAAGTCGTCCTCGCCACCCTGCGGCGCATCGGCCGACGCGAGGTTGGGCAGCGTCTTCATCAGGCGCTCGAACGTCTCGGCCGCCTCGACCTGCGCAGCCTCGGCCTCCTTGACCTGCTGGCTGATCTGCTTGGTGCGGGCGAGGAGCTCCTGCTTCTCGTCGCCCTGCGCCTTCGGAATCAGCTTGCCGAGGTTCTTCTGCTCGCCCCGGATCGCCTCGTAGGCCACGATCGACGATCGCCGCTGCTCGTCCGCGCTGATGAGCTCGTCGACGAGCTCGGTCGGCAGTCCGCGGCGCTGCTGGGCAGCCCGCACGGCATCAGGGTCATCTCTCAGGACTCGGGCATCGATCACCCGATCAGCCTATCGCCCGTCTCCCCGCCGTCTGCGCGTCGATTACCCTTGATCGACCCCTGAGGAGGACCTGTGGCGTTTGACCTGCGTCGTGCCGAGCCCGGCCGACCCTCCGTCCTCGCCTGGCTCCTGGCCGTCCCGGCGCTGGTGTTCGTGTTCCTGGCCGTCGCGGTCGGCACCGACACCCCGGCGATCCTGCAGCTCGACGACAACGTCGCCCAGCGCGCGTACGACCTGACCGCCGACCATCCCCAGCTCGTCGACGTCCTCGACGTCGTGGCCGTCATCTTCGGCAACCTCGTCTGCGGCATCGCGCTGGCGGTCATGGCGGCGTACGCCCTGTGGCGCCGCGAGCGCGTCGTCGCCCTGTGGATCGTCGTCTCCGGCGTCGTCGCGATCGGTGGCAACGCGCTGATCAAGCTGGCGTTCCAGCGCGATCGCCCCCTGTTCGACAAGCCCCTGCACGAGATCGGCGGCTACTCGTTCCCGAGCGGTCACTCGACCGGCGCCGCGATGTTCTTCACCGTCGCGATCCTCATGACGATCGTCCTGACGGGCCGGGGCTGGAAGCGCCGGATCATCGTCAACCTCCTCGCGCTGGCCGCGCTCGGCGTCGGTGCGAGCCGGGTCTTCCTCGGCGTCCACTACCTCAGCGACGTGGTCGCGGGCCTCAGCCTCGGCATGGTCATCGCGCTCGGCCTGTGGCTGCTGCTGGTCGTCGCGGGCGGAGCGCCCACCCCGTACGACCTGGCCGTCCTCACCGGATCGGGCCGCAAGCGCGCCGCCGTCATCCTCAACCCGGCCAAGGTCGGCGACGTCGACGACTTCAAGGCGCGTGTGCGGGCCGTCGCCGAGATCAGCGGCTGGAGCGAGCCGATCTGGTACGAGACCACGATCGAGGACCCGGGTCACGGCCAGGCCAACTCCGCGCTGCACGACGAGGTCGACCTGATCATCGCGGCCGGCGGCGACGGCACCGTCCGCGCCGTGTGCGAGGAGGTCGCCCGCACCGGTGTCGCGGTCGGCATCCTGCCCCACGGCACCGGCAACCTGCTGGCCCGCAACCTCGACATCCCGCTCAACATCCGCGACGCGCTCGACGTCGCGTTCGGCGGCCAGGACCGCGCGATCGACCTGTCGACGCTCGAGACCGACTCCGGCGCCAACACGACGTTCCTGGTCATGGCGGGGCTCGGCATGGACGCCGCGATCATGACCGGCGTCAACGACCAGCTCAAGAGCAAGGTCGGCTGGCTGGCCTACTTCGTCAGCGGCGTGAAGGCGGCCCGCTTCCCCGCGATGAAGGTGCAGATCGCGGTCGACGACGGCGAGTTCAAGAAGTTCCGCGCCCGCACCGTGGTCGTCGGCAACGTCGGCTTCCTGCAGGGCGGCATCCCGCTGCTGCCCGACGCCCAGATCGACGACGGCATGCTCGACGTCGTGGTGATCGCGCCGAAGCGGTTCATCGGCTGGCTCGCGATCATCGTGCGCGTCATCAGCCGGCAGAAGCGCACCAACGACCGGCTCGACCGGCTCACGGGCCACAAGGTCGTCATCAAGGCTGAGAAGAACATGCCGATGCAGCTCGACGGCGACCCGGTCGGCGAGGGCCAGCTCATCACCGCCAACGTGCAGCCCGGCGTGCTGCTCGTCCGGGTGCCGGTGGCACCCGCCCCCGGCGCCTGACCCGGCTCAGCTCATCCGGCCGCGATGCCCGGTCAGGCGGTCAGAGCGACCGCAGCAGGTCGTCCATCCGCTCGAAGCCCTCGTTGACACCGGTCGCCATGCCGCTCGCGAGCATCCCGTCACGGTCCTGCGGCGAGGTGAAGACCGCGACCTGGTGGGCGCGCGTCCGTCCGCCGCCGAGATCCTCCAGGCGCAGGGTCTCGAACGAGACGTGACCGGGCAGTCCGAGCCACTCGAACGTCCGCTGCGACAGCTCGGGCGTCTGCTCGCCGTGCATGACGCCGCGGAAGGCGTGCTCGTTGCCGTCCGGGTCGCGCTGCACGAGGGTCCAGGTGCCGCCGTGCCGCGCGTCGTGGGTGACCTCGACGTTGGTGAGGTACTTCGGGCCGATCCACTGGGCGATGAGGTCGGGCTCGGTCATCGCCCGGAAGACCAGGGCGACGGGGTGGTCGAAGTCGCGGACGATCGTGATGGCGTGGGTGCCGGACGTCTCGATGACGGCGTCGTTCTCCGTCGTGCTCATGGTGATCTCCTTCGGTGGATGGGACTCAGTCGAGCTCGTCGAGCAGCGCGTCGAGACGGTCGAAGCTCTCGGACCAGTAGGCCCGGTAGTCGGCCATCCACGCCGTCGCGCCCTTGAGCGGCTCGGCCTCGAGGTGACTCAGGCGCATGGTCCCCTGCCGGTTGCGGGAGACCAGCCCGGCCTGCTCCAGCACCTTGAGGTGCTTGGAGATCGCCGGCTGCGACATCGTGAACAGCGCCGTCAGGTCGCCGACGTTGGCGTCCTGCTCGGCGAGCCGGGCCAGGATGGCGCGCCGCGTCCGGTCGGCGAGGGCGCCGAACACGAGGTCGAGCTGGTCGTCGTTCACGACGACAACATAACCAGATGGTTATGTAGCGGTCAAGGGCCGGCGTAGGCGTCGATCTCGCCGAGCAGGGCCGTCTTGACCTGGTCGGGCGCGAAGGAGTGGCGGACGCCCGCGCGCGCGAGGTCGGCGACGCCGGCGTCGTCCAGCCCGAGCAGGTCGCGGGCGACCTCGTACTCGTGGGTGATCGTGGTGGAGAACATCGGCGGGTCGTCGGAGTTGATCGAGACCGGCACCCCGGCCGCGACCAGCGCGGGGAGCGGGTGCTCGGCCAGCGACGGCACCGAGCGGGTGCAGACGTTGGACGTCGGGCTGATCTCGAGCGGGATCTGGTGCTCCACGAGGTGGGCGACGAGCTCGGGGTCCTGCGCCGCGGCGATGCCGTGACCGATGCGCTCGGCGCCCAGCACCCGGATCGCGTCCCAGATCGTCTCGGGACCGGTCGACTCGCCGGCGTGGGGCAGCGAGTGCAGACCGGCTGCCCGCGCAGCGTCGAAGTGGGGCTTGAACTGCGGGCGCGGCACGCCGATCTCGGGACCGCCGAGCCCGAACCCGATCAGCCCGTCGGGCTGCAGCCGCAGGGCCGTGTCGATCGTGACGTCGGCGGCCGGGACGCCCGACTCCCCGGGGATGTCGAAGATCCAGCGCATCGTGATGCCGAAGTCGGCCTCGGCGCGGCGCCGGGCGTCCTCGAGCGCCTCGCAGTACGCCTCGGCGCTGATGCCGACCGCGATCGACGTGTAGGGCGTGCAGGTCAGCTCGACGTAGCGGACGTTCTGCGCGGCGAGGTCACGCGCGACGTCGTGCGTCAGGGTCCAGAGGTCCTCGGGGGTGCGCAGCAGGTCGACGACCGAGAGGTAGACCTCGACGAAGTGCGCGAAGTCGGTGAACGTGAAGAAGTCGGCGAGGGCCGCCTCCTCGGTGGGGACGCTCGTGCTGCCGGCATGACGCCGCGCCAGCTCGAGGACGGTCTGCACCGAGGCGGACCCGACGTGGTGGACGTGCAGCTCCGCCTTGGGGAGCCCGGCTTCGAACGACATGCTCCGACGATAGCGTGCACTTTTTGGGCAGCTTCGTACGGATCCAGCGCGCCGACCCGTACGAAAGTGCCCAAAAAGTGGGGGCTGACCTAGTCGGCGGCCTGCTGGCGCTCGACCACGGTGCCGCGACCCTCGAACTCGACGTCGACGGTCACGAGCACCTCGTCGTCGAGCGACAGCTCGACCCGGTTCTCCTCGGCGCTCAGGTTGCGGGCCGTGCCCTCGTCCAGCCAGCTGATCGAGCCGATGACGCTGACGAGGGCGACCGTGGCGCCGTTGTCACGCTGACCACGGAACACGACGGGGCCGGGGCCGGCGTCGCGGATGACCAGTGCCGTGCGGCTCACGAGGGGGTGGTCGATGCCGACCGTCAGGTCCTCGCCACCGCCGGCACGGCCGAACGTCCACTTGTCGTCGGGCCCCAGCTGGACCTCTCCGCTGTCGCCGGCAGCCGTCTTCCACATCACGGTGATCACCCTTCGATGTTCTCACCCGTGGGTCCCATCGTCAGCGGAAAGAAAAATCTTCCGCGCGCCTACGTCCCCGGGACGATCGCCGCGATGATCGTGCCGTCGGAGCGACGACGTCCGGGCACGGGCTCGGGCTCGCCCTCGATGCGCGGTCCCTGTCCGTCGAGCGGCACCGACACCGGGTCGTCCGCCCGCACCGTGACCTCCTCGCCGCGGACCGTCAGCGTCGCCTCCGTGCCCTCCTCGATCGACAGGTCGACGCGACCGGGGTGCACGTCGACCCGCACCCGCGTGCCGAGCAGCGTGAGGCGGAACGTCAGGGACTCCCACGACTCCGGCAGGCGCGGGTCGAGCGTGAACCGTCCGCCGTGGTCACGGAAGCCTCCGAAGCCGCTGACCAGCGCGCTCCACACACCGCCGGTCGACGCCACGTGCACGCCGTCGGACGTGTTGTGGTGCCGGTCCGCGAGGTCGACGAACAGCGCCGACTTGAAGTAGCGGAGCGCGAGGTCGCTGTAGCCGACCTCGGCCGCGATGATCGACTGCACGACCGCCGACAGCGTCGAGTCGCCGGTCGTGATCGGGTCGTAGTACTCGAAGTCGGCGCGCTTCTCCGCCGCCGTGAAGTGCTCGCCCTGCAGGAACAGCGCGAGGACGACGTCGGCCTGCTTGAGCACCTGGAAGCGGTAGATCACCAGCGGGTGGTAGTTGAGCAGCAGCGGGCGCTTGTCGAGCGGCGTGTTGGCGAGGTCCCACACCTCCCGCTCCAGGAAGTGCTGGTCCTGCGGGTGCACGCCGAGGTGCTCGTCGTAGGGGATCGCCATGTCGGCGGCGGCTCGCTCCCAGTCGGCGACCTCGGTCTCCTCCAGCTCCAGGCGTGCGACCACCCGGTCGTACTCGACCCCGTCGCGGATCGCCAGCTCCCGCACCGCCTGGGCGGCGCGGCGCAGGTTGAACCGCGCCATGACGTTGGTGAAGAGGTTGTCGTTGACGACGGTCGTGTACTCGTCGGGCCCGGTGACGCCGTGGATGTGGAACGTGCCGTCGTCCTCGTTGCGCCAGAAGCCGAGGTCGACCCACATGCGGGCCGTCTCGACGAGGATGTCGATGCCCTCACGGGTCAGGAAGTCGACGTCCCCGGTCGCCGCGAGGTACTGGCTCAGGGCGTAGGAGATGTCGGCGTCGATGTGGTACTGCGCGGTGCCGGCGGCGTAGTAGGCCGAGGCCTCCTCGCCGTTGATCGTGCGCCACGGGAACAGCGCGCCGTGCTGGGCCAGCTGCTGCGCGCGCGCACGAGCCGCGTCGAGCAGCGTGTAGCGAAAGCGCAGGGCGTTCCGGGCCGCACGCGGCGTCGTGTAGGTCAGGAACGGCAGGACGTAGACCTCGGTGTCCCAGAAGTAGTGACCGCCATAGCCCGATCCCGTGACGCCCTTGGCGGGGATGCCGGTGCCCTCGGCCCGAGCGGCCGCCTGGGCGATCTGGAAGAGGTTCCAGCGGGTCGCCTGCTGCACCTCGGGCTGGCCGGGGATCTCGACGTCGGACCGCGACCAGAAGTCGTCGAGCCACTGGCGCTGGTCGTCGAACTGCTTGTCGAGGCCCTCGTCGTGCGCCCGGTCGAGCGTGCGACGGCAGCGGTCGAGCAGCTCGCGCGACGGCACGCCGCGCGACGTGTGATAGCTGACGAGCTTGGTCAGGGTGATGGTCTGGCCCGGCTCGGCGTCGATCCGGTAGGTCATCTTGGCCAGGTCGTCGTCGGTCTGGATGCGCTTGGTGTAGTTGTTGGCCGTCTCGAGCCGGTGGTCGGCGGCGACCGCGATCGTCATGCCACTCTCGGTGCACTGGTAACCCAGCGCGACCCGGCCGTCGGCGACGTTGCCCCAGTTGCTCTGCGGCACGAGGACGCGGTGACGCATCTGGCCGGCCTTGCGCGGGTCGACGCCTTCGCCCATCGCCTTGGACCGGACGTGGTACTCGTCCTCGCCGTCCTGGCGGTTGAGGATCTGCGACGAGATCGCCACGGGGGCGTAGTCGTCGAGCATCGTGACCTCGAACGTCAGCACCGCGAGGTGGCGCTGCGTGAACGACACCATGCGGCGCGAGCGGATCTGGACCCGCTTGCCGCCGGGCGTCCGCCACAGGATGTCGCGCGTCATGACGCCGGTGCGGAAGTCGAGCCGGCGCTCGTACTGCATCAGGTCGGCGATCGGCAGCAGCAGCGGCTCGTCGTCGACGTAGAGACGGATGACCTTGGCGTCGGGCGCGTTGACGATCGTCTGACCGACGCGGGCGAAGCCGAAGGCCTCCTCGGCGTGCTGGATCGGCCAGGTCTCGTGGAAGCCGTTGATGAACGTGCCGTGCGAGAACGAGTCGCGTCCCTCGTCGACGTTGCCGCGCAGGCCGAGATAGCCGTTGCCGACGGAGAAGAGGGTCTCGGTCGTGCCGAGGTCGTCGTTGTCGATGTGGCTCTCGACCAGCGCCCACTCGTCGACGGGATAGCGCGAGCGGTCGAGGAAGTCGTGATCGATCGGGGCGATGTGGGAGGGGCTCATGCGTGGTCCACCAGCTCTGCGAGGTCGTCGACGACCACATCGGCACCGTGCTGCGTGAGCTGATCACTTCCGACGCCCCGGTCGACACCGATCACCAGGCCGAAGTCGCCGGCGCGGCCGGCCGCTACGCCGGACAGCGCGTCCTCGAACACGACGGCGCGGTCCTTGGGCACGCCGAGCTGATCGGCGGCGTCGAGGAACGTGTCGGGCGCCGGCTTGCCGGGCAGGCCACGCTCGCCGGCCTCCTTGCCGCTGACGATGACGGGGAAGTAGTCGATCATGCCGGCGGCGGTGAGCACCGCGGCCGCGTTGCGCGAGCTCGAGACGATCGCCATCTTGGTGCCGCGGGCCTGCAGAGCCTTCACGAGGGCGACCGAGCCGGGGTAGGGCTCCACGCCCTCGGACTGCAGGATCTGCTCGAAGTCGTCGTTCTTGCGGTTGCCCAGACCGGCCACGGTCTCGGCCGTCGCGGGGTCGGACGCGTCGCCCTCGGGCAGCGTGATGTCGCGCGAGGCGAGGAACGACCGCACGCCGTCGTAGCGCGGCTTGCCGTCGACGTACGTGAAGTAGTCGTCGTCGGTGTAGGGCTCGGCGACCCCCCGCGCCTGCAGGAAGTCGTTGAACATCTGGGCCCATGCGCGCATGTGCACCTCTGCCGTCGGCGTGATCACGCCGTCGAGGTCGAACAGTGCCGCGTCGTAGTCGTTCCAGTCCACACCGATGAGCGTACGCACGTCGGGTGTCCTGCAGGTAACGGATCCGGTGCAACGCTCGCCACAGACGGCGACGCCCCGCGGGCCGACACCACTTCGTCACCTTCGACCGCAGCGCTCGGGCCTCGCGGCTCACTAGGCTGTCGGCATGCCTCTCGGAGCGGACAGTGAAGTCGGTCGGTTGCGCACGGTCATGCTGCACCGGCCCGGACCCGAGCTGGGCCGGCTGACGCCGCGCAACAACGACCAGCTGCTCTTCGACGGCATCCCGTGGCTGGGCCGCGCCCAGGAGGAGCACGACGCCTTCGCGCAGGCACTCCGCGACCACGACGTCGAGGTGCTCTACCTGACCGAGCTGCTGACGTCGACGCTCGAGATCGAGGCCGCCCGCGCCGAGATCATCGCGGCCACGCTCAAGGACCTCTACGTGGGTCCGAGCCTGCAGGCGTCGATCGAGGGACTGCTGTCGTCGGCCGACCCCGGCAAGCTCGCCGAGGTGCTGATGGCGGGCCTGCGCAACGACGAGGTGAGGGTCGACGGCAGCGTCGCCAACCACCTGATGCAGCCCGAGGACTTCCTCATCAACCCGCTGCCCAACCTGCTGTTCACCCGCGACTCGTCGGTGTGGCTGCGCGACCGGGTCGCCGTCACGAGCCTCGCGATGCCCGCCCGGGTGCGCGAGACCCAGCTGACCGGCCTGATCTATGCCCACCACCCCCGCTTCGCCGGCACGCCGGTCGTGCACGGGCCGCACCTGGAGCACCTCGAGGGCGGCGACGTGCTCGAGCTCGCGCCGGGCGTCATCGCGGTCGGCATCGGTGAGCGGACGACCCCCGCCGGCCTCGAGCGGTTCGCCCGTCAGGTGCTGACCGAGGGCCTCGCACACACCGTGCTCGCGGTGCCGATCGCGCAGGAGCGCGCCACGATGCACCTCGACACGATCGTGACGATGGTCGACGTCGACACCGTCGTGATCTATCCCAACATGGCCGACACGCTGCGCGCCGTCCCGCTCACGTGGGCCGACGACCGGTTCGTCATCGGCGCGGAGACGTCGTTCTTCGAGGGCGCCGCAGCGGCGATGGGCATCGACACGTTGCACCAGATCGACACCGGCCTCGACCCGGTCACGGCCGAGCGCGAGCAGTGGGACGACGGCAACAACACCTTGGCGATCGACGCCCGCCTCGCGGTGGCGTACGAGCGCAACGAGCAGACCAACGCCCGCCTGGAGCAGCACGGCATCGAGGTCGTCACGATCAGCGGCGACCAGCTCGGCTCCGGACGGGGCGGACCTCGCTGCATGTCGTGCCCCATCGACCGCGACTGAGTCGCACCCGACGGGGCCGGACGGTCCGTCAGGTCAGATGGTGACCTGGCGGCTGATGAGCGCACCGCGGGCCGAGCGCTGCTCGGTCGTCAGCGGGCTGTCGTCGGCCAGGGCCGCGGCCAGGCGCTTCTCGAAGTCCTTGGCGGGGGCCTCGAGGTCGGCCGCGTCGTGCTCGAACTCCCACACCGGCACGAGCAGCCCGTGCGCACGGAAGTGGCCGATGAGCTTGGTGCCCTCGCCGAGGGTGTCGTCGCCGGCGGCGCGCAGGCGGGCCAGCGCGTCGAGCAGCGTCGTCTCGTCGTGCGTCATGATCCAGCGCAGGAAGCGCTGCGGGCCCATCTCTGTCCAGTAGGCACCGTCGACCGACGACAGGCGCACCGTCGGCGCGATCGTCTCGTTGGCCTCGGCGATCATGGCCGCGGTGCTCTCGGAGTCGTCGACGCCCTCGACCCAGTAGTCGAAGCCCTCGTAGACCTCGACGGCGAAGCTGCTCTTCGGGTCGACCAGGTCCTGCAGGCGCGGGCCGACACCGGGATCGGTGATGCGGATGGCGTTGCCGGGCTCGGTCTCGCGCGCGATCTCGACGACGTGCGCGAGGTCGCGGCTGATGTCACCGAAGTTGTGGGCCACCTGCAGGCCGACCCAGGACTCGCCGTCAGGACGGCGGATGCCGGCGCCGTTGCCCGGCAGCAGCGAGCAGATGCGCACCGTCTCGCCGGTCGTGAGGGTGATGACCCCGGACGCCGAGGGGACGAACTCGCGCAGGGCGACCCAGTCAGCCTCTCCGGGGAGTCCCTCGAAGGTGCGCGCCACGAAGGGCATGCGTTCCTTCTTGGCGGCCTTGGTCTTGTTGCGCGACTTCTTGCCCATGACGGGCGAGTCTATGCGGTGGGTGGCCGACCTCAGTGAGGGGTGAGGCAGAGCTCGGCGTTGACCTTGGTGCCGACCGTCATGTCGACCCACCAGCGGTCGGCGACCCGGCTGATGATCGACAGGCCACGACCGCTGAGCGAGTCCTCGTCGAAGTCGATCGGCTTGAGCGATGCGCCCTCGCCGGCGTCGTGGACGCTGAGCTCGAGCAGGTCGCCGTTGATCGACCAGCTGATCTCGATCGTGCCGTCTGCCGTGGGGACGCCGTGGCACACCGCGTTGGCGATCATCTCGCTGATCACGATGAGGGCGTCGTCGATGACGGCGGACGATGCGCGGTGCACCGTGAGGAAGGCTGCGAGCTTCGTCCGGGCGATGCCGGGAGTGGACATGACGAACGGAAGTCGGATCGTGTCGTGAGCCTTCACGGGTCCACCTCCTTCGCATTCTCGCCATGAAACGGCCGCCGCGAGTGATCGTGACGGCCCTTCTATAGTCCAAAGTAACTACTTCTGGGGGCTCATCGCCAGTCCACGGCCGGAATGTGGACCCGGAAGTGCCCCATTTCACGACGAGAGGGACCATGGTCACATGACTGATCCAGGCATTCCGACGGTCGACGTGCACCAGGTCCCGAGCCCGATTCCCGAGGGCGTCGTGGTGCTCGACGTCCGCGAGGCGCACGAGTGGGCGGCCGGTCACATCGACGGCGCGACCCACATCCCGCTGGGCGACCTGCCCGCCCGCGTGAGCGAGCTCGACCCGACGCAGCGGACGCTCGTCGTGTGCCACCTCGGTGGCCGGTCGGCGCGTGCGACCCACTGGTTGCAAGCCCAGGGCCACGACGCGAGCAACGTCGAGGGCGGCATGGAGGCCTGGGAGAGCGCGGGCCTGCCCGTCGTCAGCTAGCGCCGCCAGCGCTCGTCGATCTCGCCCGGGTAGGGCGGCGTCTGCGGGTGCAGCGCGTCGGCCGGGCGCGGCGCGACCGGCGTGACCGGCGTGACCGGGGCCGCAGCGACCACCGGCGCCGGCTGCCCGGCCCACGGCAGGACGTCCTGCGGCAGGCCCCACGGCGGGGGCGGCCACATCGGGGCGGGCGGAGGCGGTGGCGGAGCGATGGGCTCCCGGGTCGTCTGGATGCCGTGGCGGCGCACCGCCCACTCGACCCAGACCAGCAGGACGAGGCTCGAGACGACCGTCGGGACGAGGTCGACAGGCCCGGCGCCGCTGTCGTCGGTCGCCGAGACCACCCCCAGCGCGTCGAGCACCAGCAGCACGACGTTGTTGGCGGCGTGCGCCGCGATGGCGGCCTCGAGACCGCCGGTGCGGATCGTGAGGATCGCCGCGGTGAGCCCGAAGATGCCGACGTCGACCATGCCCCACAGCTCGTACGCGTGGCCCGCGACGAAGAGCGGGGTCGAGACGACCACGGGGACGACGGCGAACCGGGTCCACGACCCGACGAGCTGCATCAGGTAGCCGCGGAAGACGTACTCCTCGGCCGCAGCCTGGAACGGGACGATCAGCAGCACCGCGACCACCGCGAGCACGACCTGCCCGGTGTCGTCGGCCTCGAGGCTGAGCTCGTCGCCGCTGACCACGTCGAACGCCAGCGCACCGCCGATCGTCGCGCCAAAGACGACGAACGACATGACCGTGGTGCGGCCGAGCCAGCCCCAGCGCAGTCGGCCGGCGACCGACGAGAGGTAGCCGACGGGGCGCGGACCGGTGGCCAGCACCGCGAGCAGCACCGCCGGGATCAGCACGACCAGCCCGAGCATGTCGAGCACGAAGAAGTCGAGGCGGGTCAGGTCGAGGTCACCGGCGGCGTCGAGCCAGTCCTCGATCGAGGTGCCGTCGTCGCGCACCGCGAAGAAGATCGCCGCACCGGCGATCAGCACGACCGACAGGCCGAGGTAGAAGACGACCGTGAGCACGCCGGCGACCGGCAGCCTCCACCAGGCGTACGCCGGCGTCTCCCGGGCCTGCCGGTGATAGAGCGTCGCCATGTCGCCGATCCTCACGTATGAGATGCAGCAGCGCCACCGGGCCGGGGCCCGATGGCGCTGCGTGGGTGGTGCTGTCCTACTTGGCTGCGGCCTTGAGGCGCGAGCCGACGCTCACCTTGACGCCGAAACCGGCGGGGATGTCGATGGTCTCGCCCGTCGAGGGGTTGCGGCCCGTGCGAGCAGCACGAGCAACGCGCTCGACCGACAGGATGCCGGGGATCGAGACCTTTTCGCCCTTGGCGACGGAGTCGAGGAGGATCTCGCTGAAGGACGAGAGAACCGCGTCGGCGTCGGCCTTGCTGGTGCCGGCCTTCGAAGCGAGGGCAGCGACGAGGTCGTTGCGAGAGATAGCCACAAAAGCTCCTTGTGAGTGATGGTGTGTTCGCCGTCCAGTCTATGAAGTCGCAGGGACGTTCAGCGCGCACCCCCGGCGGGTGTTGTGGACATTCCGCCGTGATATCAGTCCCATCGCGGGGGAGGAGGGGCGTCGACGAGCGTGTCGACGACCTCGAGATAGCGATCGCGCGACCACTCGGTGACGCCGAGCGACGCCAGGTGCGGCGTGCTCCACTGGGTGTCGATCAGCCCGTCGGCCCCGACGACGTCCGCGAGCGCGACCAGCGCGACCTTGGAGGCGTCGGTCGCGCGGTGGAACATCGACTCCCCGGCGAACAGCGCGCCGATGCTGAGCCCGTACAGCCCGCCCACCAGGGTGCCGTCGGCGTCACGCGTCTCGACCGAGTGCGCCCAGCCGAGACGGTGCATGCGCACGTACGCGTCGCGGATCGGGGAGTCGATCCACGACCCGGGCCGAGACGGGTCGGCGCACGCATCGATGACCTCCTCGAACGACTCGTCGAACGTGACGTCGAACCGGCGCACCGAGCGGGCGAGCGAGCGGCTGACGCGCACGTCAGCGGGCACGAGGACTCCACGGCGCATGGGCGACCACCAGAGCAGCTCGCCGTCGTGCGGCATCGGGAACGCCCCGCAGCGATAGGCCTCGAGCAGCGTGCCGGGAGCCAGGTCGGCACCTGCGGCGACGCAGTCCTCGTCCGGCCACTCGCTCGCGTCGAAGATCCACGGCGAGGCCGGGAGGGGCTGGCGGCTCACTGGTCGAGCACCCGTGACAGGTGGTGCAGCGGCCCGTCGCCCCACTCGGCCCACTCGGCGGCGGTCGCGTCCTGCAGGCACCTCCACCAGAGCAGGGACCGGTTGACCGCCTGGGTCAGGGCCGCGGCCTCCCGCTCCGGCGCGATCGCCTCGGCCGTCGTGCCCCACGCGTCGCAGTAGGCGTCGAGGACGTCGGGCCAGGCGATCTCGGTGAGGGTCGTGATCCAGCCGCAGGGGACGCTCAGCACCTCCACCGCCGCCGCCCACTGCGCGTCGCCGAAGTCGAAGACGTGGCCGTCGCGGGCGAAGACGTTGTTGGGGTGCAGGTCTCCGTGCTGCCACGTGACGGGCAGCGGCGAGGACGCCAGCACGTCGGCGGCGGCGACGATCCGGGGACGGACCGCCACGAGCTGCGAACGCAGACCCGGAGGGACGTGGGCAGGGTGCTCCTCGGGCAGGGCCGAGAAGACGTCGATCAGTCGGTCGAAACGATCGACGACGGTGGCCGGTCCGCAGTCAGGCAGGCCCGTCGCCAGCAGCGACTCACCCGCCGTGGCGGCGACCTGCTGGAGGGCCGCGGCCTGCTGCACGACGCGGATCCAGTCGTCCAGGGTCACGGTCTCCTGGTCGGCGAGGGTGCCGCCCCGGTCGACGGTCAGCATCCAGCCCCGGTCGGGCGCGACGGCGTACGGCAGGTCGACGGCGTCGGGCGCCAGCCGGGCCAGCTCGGCCTGCAGCGCCGGCTCGAACACCATCGCCGGACAGTTGGCCTTGAACCACATCAGCCCGTCGTCGGTGGGGACGGTCAGCTGGGTGGACCACGGCCGGATGCGGGGCTGCTCGATCGTGCCGATCACCTCGCGGCCCGTCCGTGCGAGCTCGCGGCGGATCCAGTCCCCGACGTCACGACGCCAGTCGTCCTGCGCGACACGCTCGGAGAACGGGCGATCCATGCGCCCAGCGTAGGGCTCCCCGGGGCCGCTCGCGGGCGGCTCGTGGAGTCCGCTCCTATGCTGGCTCCATGGGTGTCCGCCGCAGTGTCGCCGTCGGCGCGGGGGCGAAGCTCGCTCCTGCCGTCGCCTCTGGCTATGTCCGCATCGTGCTCGACAAGGCGATCGACGGCGTCGGACCGTTGCGCTCGGCCGCGGCGTCGGCCGACACCAAGCTGGTGGACGCCGACGGTGACGTCGAGAAGGCCATCTCCGGGCTGCTGCGCATGCACACCTCGCTCGCAGGCATCCAGGGGTTCGTGACCAACCTCGGCGGGTTCAGCACGGCCGCCGTGGCGGTGCCTGCCAACGTCGCCGGGGTCACGGTCGTGCAGTGCCACCTGGTCGCGGGCATCGCGCACCTGCGCGGCTACGACCTGGACGATCCGCGTGTCCGCAACGCGATCCTGGCCTGCATGCTCGGCGAGGACGCGGTGAAGTCCCTGGTGAAGTCGCACCGCCTGCCGTCGTCGCCGATGGCGCTCGCGACCTCGCCCGTCCACGACCCGGTGCTCGACGAGACGCTCTCGCGCGAGGTCACGGCCGAGCTCGTCGGACGGACGGCCGGCCGGCGCGCGGTGACCCTCATCGGTCGACGGGTGCCGTTCCTCGGCGGAGCGGTCGGCGCCTCCAGCGACGCCTACGCCACGTGGCAGATCGGCACGTACGCCGCCAGCGAGCTGCGCGACCGCCGCCTCCGCTCCTGACCGCGGGCCGCTCGCCGGGCTCGACGTGTCAGACCCCGCCCCTAGAGTCGGCGACATGACCCTGGAAGCGGTGATCCTCGCGCTGCGCGAGTCGTGGGGCCCCGACACGTGCGCACCCGAGGACGTCGACGACTGGACGCCCGACAACCCGGCACGCGGCCAGTGCGCGACCACGGCGGTCGTCATCCACGACCACCTCGGCGGGTCGCTCGTGCGGGGCGAGGTGCACGTCGACGGCCGGCAGGTCGACTTCCACTGGTGGAACCGGCTGCCCGACGGCGAGCAGGTCGACATCACGATCGAGCAGTTCGGGCCGCACGAGCGCGTCGTGGGCGCGGTCGACGTCGCCCGTCCGACGGGCCCGACCCGGCTCGACGCGCAGTACGCGGTGCTGTCCGACCGGGTCGCCGCGCGGCTCGCGCGGCAGGGCTGATCGGCGGCTCGGAGGGTCAGCGGCCTCAGCGCAGGGCGCGCACGACGGCGCTCGCCGGCTCCTTGCCGAGGATGCCCGCCATCCAGACGCTCGTCTCCACCAGCGCCTGCAGGTCGACGCCGTGCTCGATGCCGAGTCCGGTGAGCATCCACACCAGGTCCTCGGTGGCGAGGTTGCCGGTGGCGCTCTCGGCGTAGGGGCAGCCGCCGAGCCCGCCGGCCGACGCGTCGAGGCACACGATGCCGTTCTCGATCGCCGCCAAGGTGTTGCTGAGCGCCTGGCCGTAGGTGTCGTGGAAGTGCATTGCGAGGTCGCCGCCGCCGACGCCCGCCCGCGAGAACGCCTCGCAGAGCGCCGTGACGTGGCCCGGCGTGCCGACGCCGATCGTGTCGCCAATCGACAGCTGCGAGGCACCGAGGTCGAGCAGCTGCTTGCCGGTCGTCACGACCTGCTCGACCGGCACGGCGCCCTCCCACGGGTCGCCGAAGCACATCGAGACGTACGCACGGACGTCGAGCCCCGCCTCGCGGGCGCGGACGACCACGGGCTCGTACATCGCGAGCTGGCGGTCGAGCGTGGTGTTGAGGTTCTTCTGCGCGAAGGTCTCGGTCGCGCTGGCGAAGATCGCGATGTGCGTGACACCTGCTTCGAGCGCCCGGTCGAGGCCCCGCTCGTTGGGCACCAGCACCGGCATCGCCGTGGGGCCGTCGAGCGTCAGCCGGCCGACGAGCTGCTCGGCGTCGGCGAGCTGGGGCACCCACCTCGGATGCACGAAGCTCGTCGCCTCCACGGTCTTGAGCCCCGCCGCGACGAGGCGCTCGATGAACTCGCGCTTGACCTCGGTCGGCACGATGCCCGACTCGTTCTGCAGCCCGTCGCGGGGCCCGACCTCGTAGATGTCGACCCTCCCCGCGAGGGCGGGGTCGGTGAACGTCATGGGCAGGGTCATGCCGGCCTCCTCCGAGTGGCGCACACCGACCCGCGAGTGGCGCAAAAGTGGACGACTCGCCGTCTCAAAACCTTCATTCTGCGCCACTCGCGGGGTCGGGGTTGACGGTGAAGAGGAGGTGCTTGATCGGCACCTGGTCGCCGGTGGCGGCGCCGACGTGGCTGACCACCCCGTCGTACGGAGCCGTCAGCGCGAGCTCCATCTTCATGGCCTCGACGACGCCGAGCTGCTGGCCGAGCGTGACCCGGTCGCCCTCGGCGACGTCGACCCGCAGCACCGTGCCCGGCATCGGCGCGACGAGGTCGGCATCGGTCGCCGCTCCGCGACGGTGGCCGCCGCGCATGGGGTCGGGCACCTCGAGGGTCCACGTCTGGCCCTCCCACGCGATCGTGATCCGGTCGCGGTCGATGATCGCGAGCGCGCCCGCGTCGTCGATCTCGTCGGCGGTGAGACCGAACCTCCACCGGTGGCCGGTCTCGTCGACCAGGACGATCCGCACGGCGGCCGGGTCGGCGCCGGAGCGCCATCCGTCGACCTGCCCGAAGGGGTCGTCGGCCGGCACCACGACGTAGCGGGCCCAGAGCAGCGCTGCGGCGCGGGCCGCCGCCTCCGGCACCGACGGAGCCGCGAGCAGGTCGGCCGAGGCATCGCTGTCGAGCCACGCGGTGTGCACCTGGCCGGCGGCGAAGGCCTCGCTCGCCACGAGCTGCCGCACGAAGCCGAGGTTGGTGGTGACGCCGAAGATGCCGGTGTCGTCGAGCGCCTCGACCATCCGCCGGCGGGCGTCCTCGCGGTCGGTGCCGCTGACGACGATCTTGCCGAGCATCGGGTCGTACGCCGTCGACACCTCGGCCCCTGCCTCGAGGTCGGCCTCGATGCGCGCGTCGTCGGGCCAGGCGACGTCGAGCACGTGCCCGGCCTGGGGCAGGAACCCGGCGTAGGGGTCCTCGGCATAGACGCGCACCTCCATCGCGTGGCCGGTCGCGGTGATCTCGTCCTGGGCCAGCGGCAGCGGCTCGCCGGCCGCGACGGCCAGCTGCCACTGCACGAGGTCGAGCCCCGTGACCTCCTCGGTGACGGGGTGCTCGACCTGGAGGCGGGTGTTCATCTCCAGGAAGTACGCCCGACCGTCGGCGACGAGGAACTCCACCGTCCCCGCGCCGGTGTAGCCGACCTCGCGGCACAGGGCGACCGACGACTCGTGCAGGGTGCGGCGCAGCTCGTCGGAGAGGTCGTGCGCCGGCGCCTCCTCGACGACCTTCTGGTGCCGCCGCTGCACCGAGCAGTCGCGCTCGAAGAGGTGGACGACGTGGCCGTGCTCGTCGCCGAAGACCTGCACCTCGACGTGGCGCCCGGCCTCGACGTACTTCTCGACCAGCAGCGTGTCGTCGCCGAAGGCGGAGGCGGCCTCACGGCCGGCGGCATCGATCGCGGCCTGCAGCGCGGACGCCTCACGGACGATCCGCATGCCCTTGCCGCCACCCCCGGCCGCTGCCTTGACCAGCACGGGATAGGCGTCCGACGGCACGGCGGCGGCGTCGAACTGGGGCGTGACCGGCACCCCGGCCTTCTCGGCGATCGCGCGGGCGCGGTCCTTGCGCCCCATCGCGTCCATGACCTCGGCGATGGGTCCGATGAAGACGAGCCCGGCGGCCACGACCGCGCGGGCGAACTCGGCCCGCTCCGACAAGAAGCCGTAGCCGGGATGGATCGCCTCGGCCCCCGACGCCCCCGCCGCTGCGAGCAGCCGGTCGATGTCGAGATAGGACTGGGCCGCCGGCGTCGGGCCGAGGTGGACCGCGTCGTCGGCCAGCCGCACGTAGGGCGCGTCGGCATCGGCGTCGGAGTAGACCGCGATGCTGCGCAGCCCTGCCTCGCGGCAGGCGAGGATGACCCGGCGGGCGATCTCGCCCCGGTTGGCGACCAGCACGCTCGAGAAGCTCATGTCACATCCTGAAGAGCCCGAAGCGGGGCTCGGGAGTCGGGACGGCGGAGGCCACCTGCAGGCCCATCGCCAGGACGCGGCGGGTGTCGACGGGGTCGATCAGCCCGTCGTCCCACAGCCGTGCGCTCGAGTAGTAGGGCGATCCCTGCTCCTCGAACTGCTCGCGGATCGGGGCCCGGAACGCCGCCTCGTCGTCGGCGGACCACTGCTCACCCCGGGCCTCCATGCCGTCGCGCTTGACGGTTGCGAGCACCGCGGAGGCCTGCTCACCACCCATCACGGAGATCTTGGCGTTGGGCCACATCCACAGGAACCGTGGGTCGTACGCGCGCCCGCACATGCCGTAGTTGCCGGCGCCGTAGGAGCCGCCGATGACGACCGTGAACTTCGGGACGACCGACGAGGCCACGGCCGTCACCAGCTTGGCGCCGTCCTTGGCGATGCCGCGGTTCTCGTACTCCTGGCCGACCATGAAGCCGGTGATGTTCTGCAGGAACACGAGCGGGATGCCGCGCTGGTTGGCGAGCTCGACGAAGTGCGCTCCCTTGAGGGCGGACTCGCTGAACAGGATGCCGTTGTTGGCCACGATCGCGACCGGGTAGCCCTCGATGCGCGCGAAGCCGCAGACCAGGGTCTCGCCGTAGAGCGGCTTGAACTCGTGGAGCCGGGAGTCGTCGACGACCCGGCGGATGACCTCGCGGACGTCGTAGGGGGTGCGGCTGTCGACCGGCACCACGTCGTAGAGCCCCTCGGGGTCCTCGCGGGGCGGCACCGGCTCGTGCGGCGGGGGCTCGCTCGTCGGGCGCTCGAACGTCCCGACGATGGAGCGGACGATCTCGAGGGCGTGCTCGTCGTCGTCAGCGAGGTGGTCGACGACCCCGGACGTCCGGGCGTGCACGTCGCCGCCGCCGAGCGCCTCGGCCGTCACGACCTCGCCGGTCGCGGCCTTCACCAGCGGAGGGCCGGCCAGGAAGATCGTGCCCTGCTCACGGACGATGACGGTCTCGTCGCTCATCGCGGGGACGTACGCGCCACCGGCGGTGCTGGAGCCCATGACCGCGGCGACCTGCGGGATCCGCTGCGCCGACATCTGGGCCTGGTTGAAGAAGATGCGGCCGAAGTGCTCGCGGTCGGGGAACACCTCGTCCTGCATCGGCAGGAAGGCGCCGCCGGACTCGACGAGGTAGAGGCACGGCAGGTGGTTCTGCTTGGCGACGGTCTGCGCGCGCAGGTGCTTCTTGACCGTCATCGGGAAGTAGGTGCCGCCCTTGACCGTCGCGTCGTTGGCGATGATCATGCACTCGCGCCCGCTCACCCGGCCGATGCCGGTGATGATGCCGGCGCTCGGCACCCCGCCGCCGTACATGTCGTAGGCCGCGAGGGCACCGATCTCCAGGAACGGCGATCCGGGGTCGAGGACGTGATCGACCCGGTCACGGGGCAGCAGCTTGCCGCGGGCGACGTGGCGCTCGCGGGTCGCCGGGCTGCCGCCCTGTCGGACGGTCGCAAGGCGGTCGCGCAGCTGGTCGACGAGTTCACGCATGCTGTGAGGTTAACAGTCATTAACCTGACGTCGCTACACTGGTCCGGTGACGACGACCCGACGCGAGCAGATCCTCGACACGGCGGCGACCCTGTTCGCCGAGCGCGGGTTCCACGGGGTGTCGGTGCACGACATCGGCAGTGCGTGCGGCATCTCCGGTCCGGCGCTCTACAAGCACTTCGCTGGCAAGGACGACGTCCTCACCCAGTCGCTCACCTCGATCAGCCAGCGCCTGCTCGACGAGGGACGGTCGCGCTCGCGCGCGGCCGGCAGCCCCGACGCCGCGCTCGGTGCGCTCATCGCGTGGCACATCGAGTTCGCCCTGAGCCACCCGGCACTGATCGTCATCCAGGAGCGGGAGTGGGCCAACCTGCGCGTGGAGGGACGCCGCGAGGTGCGGGCCCTGCAGCTGGCCTACATCGACATCTGGGTCGACGTGCTGCGCCGGCTGCGCGACGACCTCGACGCCGCCGAGGCCCGGGCCGCGGTGCAGGCGACGTTCGGCCTGCTCAACTCCACGCCGCACAGCGCGCGCATCAGCGCGACGGCGATGCAGTCGCGGCTGTGGACGATGGCTCGATCGGCACTGCTGGCGTAGAGCGCCGGCTGATCGTCGCGGCCGCGACGCCCGCCAGCATCACGACACCGCCGACGACCTCGAGGGCCGTCGGCACCTCGTCCTGGACAAGCCAGGCGGCAGCGATGCCGATGACGGGCACGAGCAGCACGAACGGCACCACGGCGCCGGCGGGATAGCGGGCCAGCAGGGAGTTCCAGATGCCGTAGCCGATCAGCGAGGCGCCGATCGCGGTGTAGGCGGTGCTCGCGATCGCGGTGCCCGACAGGTGCGTCAGCGCGCGGCCGACCTCGTCGCCGCCGTCGACGACGAGTGACAGCACGAACGCCGGCACCGGCACCACGAGCGCCGACCAGACCACGAGCGAGAAGCCCGAGGCGACGCCGGCGCTCCGGGCGATGACGTTGCCCGTCGCCCACGAGAGGGCAGCGCCGAGCATCACGAGCACGGGCAGCACCGGGGCGGACGCGCCGTGGGCCACCACGACCAGCACGAGACCGGCGGTGCCGATCGTCGCGCCGACGACCTGGCGGCGCGACGGCGACTCCTTGATGACGACCGCGGCGATGACGATCGTGAAGATGACCTGCGCCTGGAGCACCAGAGACGCCAGCCCCGCGGGCATCCCGAGGTCGAGCGCGATGTAGAGCAGGCTGAACTGCCCCAGGCTCATGAACGTCCCGACCGCCACCACGGCCTGCCAGCTCGCCTTCGGCCGGGGCACGAAGAGCACGAGTGGGAACGCCACCAGGACGAACCGCATCGCGAGGAACAGCAGCGGCGGGACGTCGCCGAGACCCTCGTCGATGACGACGAAGTTGGCCCCCCACAGCAGCATCACGAGGACGGCGAGCAGGCTGTGCTTGAGGGACATGCCTCCAGTGTCTCCCGCGTGACCTTGAAGCACCAGCAACGGTTTGTGGACGAAACACCGTACGATCACTTCATGATCGACATCGGCGCGCTCCGCTCGCTCATCGCGGTGCGCGACCACGGCAGCATCGTGGCGGCGGCGTCCGCCCTCGACTTCACCCCGTCAGCGGTGTCGCAGCAGATCAAGAAGCTCGAGCGCCAGAGTCGCTCGCCGATGCTCGAGCGGGTGGGCCGCAGCGTCATCCTCACCGAGCGGGGGCGGCTGCTGGCCGAGCGGGGGACGGCACTGCTCGCCGACCTCGAGCAGGTCGAGAACATCGCCGTCGGCGGGGCCGAGGAGCTGCGAGGGTCGTTCCGGATCGCGTCGTTCTCGACCGCCTCCTGCGGCATCGTGGCGCCGCTGCTCGCGCGGCTACGGACCAGCGCGCCCGAGCTCGAGCTCACGGTCGTCGAGTCGGATCCACGTGAAACAGTCACGCTCGTCGAGCGCGGTGGGGCGGACCTCGCGATCGTCCACGACTGGAACACCCTGCCGCTCGACGTCCCGGTCTCGCTGTCGCGCCAGCCCCTGCTGGTCGACGTCGCCGACGTCCTGCTGCCGTGGGACCACCGACTCTCGCTGCGCGAGTCGGTCAGCCCCTTGGACCTGCTCCGCGAGCGATGGGTCACGACTCCCGCTGGAACGATCTGCCACGAGTGGCTCGTCCACATGTTCGCGATGCACGGCGAACGGCCCGACATCCGCTACTTCGACGGCTCCTACTCCACGCACGCGGCGATGGTCGAGCACGGTGGCGCCGTGGCGCTGGTGCCCCGGCTCGGACGGCAGTCGTTCTCGCCGCGCGTGCGGGCCGTCGCGGTGGTCGACCCCACGCCCCAGCGCCGGGTCGGCTCGATCTGGCGCACGGCCAGCACCGACAACCCCGCCCGCCGCCACGTCCAGTCAGAGCTCGAGGCCCTGTTCCCCACCCCGTGACGGTTGACCTCCCCCGTGACGGTTTACCACGGTCCCTACGCAGTTGTCCGTGGGCGGACGTCCTCCCGAGGCAGTCCACGTCCGCCCACGGTTAATCGTCCTCGGGCGGATGAGGTTTCCCCCGGGAGGACCGTCCGCCCCCTTCAGTTTGCGTAGGGACCGTGGTAAACCGAAAAGGGTTAGAAACCCTTGGGGCGGTTGGCGACGCGGGCGCCGAAGTCACCGGGATCGGCGAGCTCCCAGTCGTCCAGCCAGGCCTCCGGCGGAGACGTGAGCAGCTGACCGTGGTCGAGCCACTCGTAGAGCTCGGCGTACGACGTGGTGGTGCGGTGGTCGATCCGGCGGTTGAGCAGGCCCGGGTGCAGCTGGTCGAACGACTGCAGGCCCATCGAGGCGACGATCTGGTGAGCGCTCGCGACGGTCTGCGTCTGGTAGTTGCGCACCCTCACCAGCTTGTCCTCGACCACCAGGGCGCGCGCACGCCGCGGGTCCTGGGTCGCGACGCCGACGGGGCAGTGGTTGGTGTGGCACGCCTGGGCCTGGATGCAGCCGATCGCGAACATCATCGCCCGGGCGGCCAGCGTGAAGTCGGCGCCCTGGCAGATGCGCTTGACGATGTCGATGCCGCTCGCGACCTTGCCGCTGGCACCGATCTTGACGTGACGCCTGACCCCGGCGCCGACGAGCGCGTTGTGGACGAACACGAGGCCCTCGGTCAGCGGCGTCCCGACGTGGTCCTCGAACTCGCTGGGCCCAGCACCCGTCCCGCCCTCCGACCCGTCGACGATGACGAAGTCGGGGTAGGAGCCGCGCTCGACCATGGCCTTGCAGATCGCGAGGAACTCGTGCCGCGACCCGACGCAGAGCTTGAAGCCGACGGGCTTGCCGCCGCTGAGCTCACGCAGCCGCTCGACGAACTCGATGAGCCCGCGCGGGGTGTCGAACGCGGTGTGCGCCGGCGGCGACACGACCGTCTGGCCGACCTCGACCTGGCGGGTGCGGGCGATCTCCTGCGACACCTTCGAGCCGGGCAGGACGCCGCCGAGACCGGGCTTCGCGCCCTGGGAGAGCTTGATCGAGATCGCCTTGACCGTGGCGCCTGCTGCCTTCGCGGCGAACGAGTCGGCGTCGAACTGCCCGTCCGGGGTGCGGCAGCCGAAGTAGCCCGAGCCGATCTCCCAGATCAGGTCGCCCCCGTGCTCGAGGTGGTAGGGGCTGATCGCGCCCTCACCCGTGTCGTGGGCGAAGCCGCCGAGCGCCGCGCCGCCGTTGAGCGCCGAGATCGCGTTGCCCGACAGGGCGCCGAAGCTCATCGCCGAGACGTTGAGCAGGGCGATGTCGTACGGCTGGGTGCACGCGGGCCCGCCGAGCGTGACCCGCGGGATGGGGCCCTCGGCGTGGAACGCCCTGAGCGAGTGGGTCACGAACTCGTAGCCCACCGCGTTGACGTCGCGCTCGGTGCCGAACGGCTCGGAGTCCTCCTCGCCCTTGGCCCGCGCATAGACGAGGTCGCGCGTCTCACGGTCGTACGGGGTGCCGTCGGTGTTGGACTCGACGAAGTACTGCTGCACCTCGGGGCGGATCTTCTCCATCAGGAACCGGACGTGACCCAGGATCGGGTAGTTGCGCAGGATGCTGTGCCGGCGCTGCAGCACGTCGCGGACGCCGACCGCCCCGGTCACGAGCAGCGGCACCGCCGCGACGAGCCACAGCGGGCTGACCGTCGCGGCGGCGACCGCCGCGAGCACGCCGAGACCGCCCAGCACCACGACCATCGCCTGCCGCACGACCCACCAGCTCATCATGGGTTCATGGTGCCACCCGGCCACCCGGCCGCCCGGTCACGCGTCCGGCTCAGGCGTCCGGCTCAGGCGTGCTTGAGCGTCCTCCACGAGACGACCGCGGCGGCCAGCGCGATGACGATCGCCGCGGCGGAGGTGTACTGGACGCCCAGGTCGAACGCCGACCGCGCCGACTCGAGCAGCCGCTCGCCGACCATGTTCGGGTAGAACGAGGCGAACTCCACCGTGCCGCCGAGGGTCTCGAACGACCCGTGGCTCTCGCCCCACTGCGCCACCGCGGGGTAGGTCAGGTGGGCGCGGTAGGTCGACGTGAGCACGGTGCCGAGCACCGCGGTGCCGAGCACCGCGCCGATCTCGTACGCCGTCTCGGAGATGGCGGACGCCGCTCCGGCCTTGGACGACGGGACGCTCGAGAGCATCAGGTCGTTGGTCAGCGTCTCCGCCATGCCGATGCCGATGCCCATCACCGTGAACGCCACCGCGATCGAGACGACGGTCGGCGTACCGATCATCGCCGTGATGGCGTAGCCGGTGGCGGACGCCACGAAGCTCGCCGTCACGAGCAGCCGGGCGGGCACGACCTGCACCAGGCGCACCGCCACGAAGCCCGCGATCACCGTCGCCGCCAGGCCCGGCAGCAGCACCAGCGCGGCGTCCATCGCGGACAGCCCGAGCACGAGCTGCAGCAGCTGCGCGCCGAGGAACAGGAAGCCGGTGAGGCCCATCAGGCTCAGCAGGTTGGCGACGATCGCCCCGCTGAAGACCCGATTGCTGAACAGGGTCATGTCGATCATCGGCGACGCGCTGCGGCGCAGCCGGCGCACGAGCGCCCAGCCGGCGCCGATGCCGACTGCGAACGCGATCAGCGTCAGGTCGGTCAGCCCGTGCTCGGCGACGTTCTTGATCGCGAAGACCGTCGGGAGCATCGCGACGAGCGACAGGCCGATCGCCGGGAGGTCGAGCGGTCCCGGCTCCGGGTCGCGCGACTCCGGCAGGAGCAGCAGCGCGAGCGGGACCAACGCGATGATGATCGGCACGTTGATGAAGAAGACCGATCCCCACCAGAAGTGGCCGAGCAGCCAACCGCCCAGGACGGGGCCCAGCGCGGCGCCGCCGGAGAACATCGCGGCCCAGGTCGCGATCGCCATGCGGCGGTCACGGGCGTCGTGGAACACGTTGCGGATCAGCGACAGCGTCGACGGCATGAGCGTCGCACCGAACACGCCGAGCAGGAAGCGCGACGCCAGCAGCATCTCGGGCGACTGGCTGTACGCCGCCAGGAGCGAGGCGCCGCCGAAGCCGACCGTGCCGATCAGGAGCAGCCGCCGGCGGCCGAACCGGTCACCGATGCTGCCCATCGCGATGAGGAGGCCGGCGAGCATGATCGCGTAGAGGTCGACGATCCACAGCAGCTGCGTGCCGCTGGGGCGCAGGTCGACGCTGATCGCGGGCAGCGCGAAGCTCAGGACGGTGTTGTCGACCGAGACCATGAGGACAGGGAGCATGAGCACGGCCAGCGCGGCCCATTCACGCGATCCGGCCCTGTGCGTGGTCATGGTGCTGTCGTGTGCGGTGCCATCGGGCACGGTGCTGTCGATCGTGGTCATGTCGTCCTCCTCACGGTGATGTGGTGTCCGGACAACTTTACCGTCCAGCCGGTACAGTAACGACCAGATGGCTGGTGATATTCCTCTCTGTAGAGTGAGCCCATGCCGGCCACGGAGCGTTCGACGCGCGACCGCTTGCTCGATGCCTTCGAGACGCTGCTCGTCTCCGCCGGAAGTCGCTCGGCGACGCTCGACGCCGTCGCCGGCGAGGCCAACGTCTCCAAGGGCGGGCTGCTCTACCACTTCCACAGCAAGGACGAGCTCGTCGAGGGCATGCTGACCCGGCTCCGTGAACAGGGGCGCGCCGACGTCGAGAAGATGCGCACGGCGTCCAAGGGTCCCGTCGACTTCTACCTGCGGACCTCGATCAACACCGGCAGCGACTTCGACCGCGCGCTCATCGCGGCCGGTCGCATCGCCCAGGAGAACGACTCCCGGGCGGCCGCGGCCCTCGCCGACCTCCGCGAGGGCTGGTTCACGGTGCTGCTCGACCACCTCGACGACGAGTCGCTGGCCCGCACGATCCAGCTGATCGGCGACGGGCTCTACTTCGACGACACCACCGGCCTCGCCGAGAAGAACGCCCTCAAGCACGTCCGCGACGTGCTGAAGCGGCTCGGGGCGATGTAGCCCACCACGACTGTTCACCTCGCGGGTGAGCGACGTGCACGCACTCGTCACCCCGAGCGCGTCGGCTGGAGGCATGACACTCCTACAGCAACCTGTCCGCCGGATGGTTCACGTCATCGGGGCCGCCGCACTCGCGACCGGCATCACGGCCGTCCCGACCATGGCCTCCGCGTCCACCGCGACGGCGGTCAAGGCCGACCGCCCGTCCCGCACCCAGACCATCACGGTGTTCGCGCACCGCGGTGCGTCCGGCTACCGTCCCGAGCACACGCTCGCGTCGTACGAGCTGGCGATCCGCCTGGGCGCCGACTACATCGAGCCCGACCTCGTGAGCACCAAGGACGGCGTGCTCGTCGCCCGCCACGAGAACGAGATCAGCGGGACAACGGACGTGGCGGACCATCCGGAGTTCGCCGACCGCAAGACGACGAAGTCCATCGACGGTGTGCCGATCTCGGGGTGGTTCACCGAGGACTTCACGTTGCGCGAGCTGCGCACCCTGCGCGCCAAGGAGCGCCTGCCCTCCGTCCGGCCGGCCAACACCCGCTACGACGGCCGCTACCAGGTGCCGACGTTCGACGAGGTGCTCGACCTCGCCCAGCGCGAGAGCCGCAAGCGCGGTCGGACGATCGGCGTCGCGCCGGAGACCAAGCACCCGACGTACTTCCGGTCGATCGGCCTGCCGCTGGAGCGTCCGCTGCTCCGCGAGCTGCGTCGTCACGGGCTCGACTCGGCCCGCTCGAAGGTCGTGATCCAGTCGTTCGAGACCAGCAACCTGCGCAGCCTCGCCCGGGAGACCCGTGTCCCGCTGGTGCAGCTCACCTCGGCCCAGGGCGCCCCGTTCGACCTCGTGGCGAAGGGCGACCCGCGGACGTACGCCGACATCATGTCGCCTGCCGGTCTGAAGGACGTCGCGCGCTACGCCACGTGGCTCGGGCCGGAGAAGAACAGCGTCATCCCGCGGGACGCGCAGGGCTTCCTCGCCGAGCCGACGCCCGTCGTGAAGGACGCGCACCGGGCCGGCCTGAAGGTCGTGGTCTACACCTTCCGCGACGAGAACCAGTTCCTGCCCGCCGACTTCCGCGACGGCACCGACCCCAACGCCAAGGGTGACATCTTCGGCGAGCTGCGGGCGTTCTTCGAGGCCGGCGTCGACGGCGTCTTCGCCGACCAGCCCGACAGCGCCGACGCCGCTCGCGACTGGTGGGCCGACCGCCCCTGACCCACCTCCGCTGACGAGAGCGTCACCGCCCCACGACGAGACCCTTTCGGCCCCTTCGCGAGAGGGTTGCCGCCCCGAGCAGGGGCGGGAACCCTCTCCTCGAGGGGCCGAAAGTGTCTCGTCAGCGGTGGGTCAGTTCTTGCGGAGCTTGAGGAAGATGCTCGGGCCGAAGTTGTTCTTGGCCAGACGCTTCTGGGTGATGCGCTCCGCGGCGAGCATGACGCTCTTGGGCAGCGCCTTCTTCAGCTTCTGGCTGCGCAGGTTGGAGACCGAGAGCTTGCTCTCGAGGACCAGACCTGCGGACGCCAGCTGGCCGACCACGGTGTCGATGTTGTGGTTGACGAACGCGATCGCGTCGGGCTCGTCGGCCTTGACCGTGCGGATGCTGACCGGCTCGACCGGGAGGGGCTTGCCCTCCTTCTTGTGCCGGCGACGGTTCTTAAAGTGGCCATAGTTGGCGACCTCGATGATCGCGGTGCCGCCGGGCGCGAGGACCCGGGAGATCTCGGCGAACTCCGCCGACGGCTCGGGCAGGTGGTGCATGACCCGGACCATCGTGATCAGGTCGAGCTCGCCGTCGGCGAACCGGAGGTCGTCAGCCTGCATCTGCACCTGCTTGATGTCGGTGCCGGCCAGCACCTTCTTGGCCGCCTCGAGCTGCGTCGCCGCGGGCTCGGCGAGCGTGACCTCGTCGGAGAACGTCCGCAGGAGCAGGCAGAGTCGACCGAAGCCGCCGCCGATGTCGGCCGCCTTGCGGTAGTGGTTGCCCCGGAGCAGGCGGCGGATCGCGATGTGCTCCGCGCCGTTCTCGTAGTCGCGGTTGTCCCAGTACTTGGTGTAGTCGTAGTCGCGCTCGTACTGGTTGGCGACCTTCTTGGAGGGCTGTGCGTTGTCGTCAGTCACGCCGTGAACCCTAGCAACCACAGACGTCGACGAAGAATCAGCCGAACGTGCGGGCGCCGAACACCGGGGTCTCCTTGGCCGCACCGGCCTTGCGGGCGATCGTGGTGTTGCGGGACTTGAACATCCGCGCCTGCAGCCGGCGCTCGAGCCGGTACGTCGAGCGGAGGCTGCCGCGACGCGTTCCGTAGACGAGGCGCTTGGTCGCGGCGACCGAGTCGGGCGAGCGCTCGACGATCCGGTCGACCAGATCGAGGGCAGCCGCCAGCGGATCCTCGCTCGCCTCGGTCGCCAGGCCGAGCTCGGCGGCCCGCGCGCCGCTGAGCTGCTCCCCCGTCATCGCCAGCCGCATGAGCACGTCGGCCGGCAGCAGCTCGCTGAACGGCACCGTGCCGGCCATGTCGGGCACCAGGCCCCACTTGGCCTCGAGGATCGACCACGTCGCATCCTCGGTGGTGAACCGGAAGTCGGCGCACGACACCAGCTGCAGCCCCGCGCCATAGCAGTGGCCCTGCACGACGGCGATGACCGGGACGGGCAGCTCACGCCACACCTGGTTGACCCGCTGGAAGCGGTTGACCGTGTGGGGACCGGCGAAGAAGAACCGGGCGACGCGCTTCTTGTCCTTGAACGCCGCACCGAAGTCGAGGCCCGCGCAGAACGACCGCCCCTTGCCCTGCAGCACCACGGCGCGGACGTCACGGTCGGCGCGCAGGGCCGTCGCCGCGGCGATCAGCTCGTCGATCGTGTCGAGGTCGATCCCGTTGAGCTTGTCGGGTCGGTTGAGCGTCACGTAGGCGACGGGGCCGTCGATCTCGGTGATCACGCGAGCATCGGACGAAGGCGTTGAGGTCATGCCCAGATGTTACCGGTCAGTAAACATGACTCACACATGTTTGAAAGTGCAACCGCTGGGGCACAGACACCCCATGGTCAACGTCAACCGCCTCCCCGGACCCATGATCGACGCCTATGAATGGCAGTACGAGGGTGTCTGCATGGGAGTGGACAGCTCAGTCTTCTTCTCGCCCGAGGCCGAGCGCGGTGCCAAGCGCGAACGTCGCGAGGAAGCCGCCAAGCAGCTGTGCTTCCGCTGCCCGGTCATCGACCGGTGCCGCGAGCACGCGCTGGCCGTCCGCGAGCCCTACGGCGTCTGGGGCGGCATGACCGAGGGCGAACGAGCCGCGCTCGTCCGTCAGGAGAAGATCGCCAGCTGATCCCCCCGCGCTCGTGCGGTCGTCAGGTCTCGGGGGCCTTGACGACCGCACGTCCATTTCCGAAGGAGTCTCATGACTGCACTGAACGGCAAGAAGATCGCCTTCCTCACCTCCCAGGTCGGGGTCGAGAAGGTCGAGCTCACCTCACCGTGGCAGGCCGTCCTCGACGCCGGCGGCATCCCGACACTGATCGCGCCCGCCGACGAGGCGGTCCAGTCGATGGTCGGTGACGTCGACAAGGACGACACGTTCGACCCTGACCTCACCGTCGCCGCCGCGTCGGCCGACGACTTCGACGCGCTGGTCGTCCCGGGCGGCACGGTCAACGCCGACAACGTCCGCGGCGACGACGCATCCGTAGCGCTGGTCAAGGCCTTCGTCGCGGCCGGCAAGCCGATCGCCGCGATCTGCCACGGCCCGTGGGCCCTGGTCGAGGCCGGCGTCCTGCCCGGCAAGACGCTGACGTCCTTTCCGACCCTGCGCACCGACGTCACCAACGCCGGCGGCAGCTGGGTCGACGAGACCGTCTTCCACTGTCCGGCCGGAGGCTGGGACCTCGTGACCTCCCGCAACCCGGACGATCTCGACGCCTTCAACGCCACCCTCACCGACGTCTTCGCGAAAGCCTGAGGCCCCATGCCTGCCACCCGTACGCCCAGCACGTCCGCCAAGATCCTCTACCGCCCGGTCGGCATCGTCAGCTCGATCGTCGGCGGTCTCGTCGCCAGCCTGCTGTTCAAGCAGGTCTGGAAGCGCGTGAGCGCCGGCGAGGGAGCCGACCCGCCCGGCCCGCTGGAGTCGGAGTACGCCTTCAAGGAGATCCTGCTCGCGGCCGTGCTGCAGGGCGCGATCTACTCCGTCGTCAAGACCGTCATCCAGCGCCAGGGCGCCAAGGGGTTCCAGCGCGCCACGGGCGAGTGGCCGGGCAGCTGATCATGACCGCCGCCAGAGGGTTGTTGACGGACGCGTTCGGTCGCATCCGTGCCGACATCGACGCGATCCTCGACGACCTCGACGAGGCCGCGCTGTCGCGCCGCCTCACGCCTGGGTCCAACACGATCGGCTGGCTGCTCTGGCACCTGCTCCGGGTGCAGGACGACCACTTCGCCGACGTCGCCGGCACCGAGCAGGTCTGGACCGCGCTGGGCTGGTACGACCGTTTCGACCTGCCGTTCGACGCGATGGCGACGGGTTACGGACACTCCACCGACGAGGTTGCGGCGGTCCACGTCAGCCCCAGCCTGTTGGCGGGCTACTCGCACGACGTCCACGACGCGTCGCAGCGACTGATCGACTCCCTCGACGACGCAGCTCTTGCGCGCGTCGTCGACGACCGGTGGGACCCCCCGGTGACCCTCGGCGCGCGCCTCGTCAGCGTCATCGGCGACGACCTGAAGCACCTCGGCCAGGCCGAGTACGTCAAGGGAGCCATCCGATGAGGGAGCACACATGAGCGAGACCCCGAGCAGCCCCGCCGACCAGGATCCGCCGGACGACGACGCGCCCGAGCTCCTCGACCCGACGGGCTACGGTCCCGAGGACGTGATGGGCAACGGCCCGGTCGCCGGCGATCCCTCACCCGATCCGGTGCCGGCTGGTGAGCCGGGCGATCCCGAGCTCGACGCGGACGCCGAGACCGAGCCCACCGCCTGAGGCAGCAGCGCTGACCCCGTCCCTCCCTAGGATGTGCGGGTGCAGTTGCCCCGCTGGATCCCCCTGTCCTGCGGCGTGGCCCTCGCGGCCGCGCTGTGCCTCGGCCTGCTCGCCGCACCGGCCGGCGCAGCCTCGAAGGACCCCCGGTCCACCCGCGCGTTCTTCGTCGACCCCTACATGCCGGCTGCCCAAGCGGCCAAGGCCGACCCGCGCTTCGCCGCGATCGGCAACCGGCCGCAGGCCCTGTGGCTGACCGACTACTACCCGCTCAAGGGCACCAAGCGTGTCGTCGGCATCAAGCAGGCGGCCGCCGACTACGCCAACCGCGCCCTGGAGAAGAAGCGCACCCCGGTCGTCGCGCTCTACGCGATCCCCGACCGCGACTGCGGCCTCTACTCCTCCGGCGGCTTCAAGGCCGGCACCTACAAGCAGTGGGTCAAGCTCGCCGCCGCGGGCCTCAAGGGCAAGAAGGCCATCGCGATCCTGGAGCCGGACGCCCTAGCGTTCTACGGCTCGAGCCTGTGCAAGAACGCGGGCGACCGCCTCGCCCTGCTGCGCTACGCCGCCAAGAAGCTTCACGACGCCGGCGTCTGGGTCCACATCGACGCGGGGCACCACATCTGGCAGCCGGCGGGCGAGGTCGCCTCGCGGCTCGTCAAGGCCGGCGTCGCCCCGTACGCCAAGGGGTTCTCGCTCAACGTCGGCAACTACCAGCGCACGAAGGACGAGATCGCGTACGGCAACCAGGTCGTGAGCGAGCTGCGCAAGCGCGGGGCGAAGGGCAAGCGCTACGTCATCGAGACCGCGCGCAACGGCGCCGACAACCCGCCGGCCGACGGCAACGACACCTGCAACCCGTGGGGCCAGCGCATCGGCACGAAGGCCGAGTGGCCCCGCATGGTCCGCCAGGGCAACCTCGACGCCTACGTCTGGATCAAGCACCCCGGCGAGTCGGACGGACCCTGCAACGGCGGCCCGGGGTCGGGCGCGTGGTGGCCTGAGGGAGCGCTGCGCCTCATGGGTCTTGCCTGACCCGACCTGACACGTCGAGCGCGATCTTGCCGCACACCTCGCCGGCGCCCAGGCTCCGCATCGCGGCACGGACGTCGTCGAGCCCGTGCACCGCGTGCAGGTGCGGGCGCAGACCGTGGTCGGTGACGAGCTCGGCGATCCGCGCGAGGTCGGCACCGTCCTCGCGGGACGTGAGCATGACGAACCGCTGCCGGGCCGGCAGCATGCGCAGCGCCTGCCGCATCGGTCGCCCGTAGCCGCCGGTCCACTCGCCGCCGCTCTCGGCGCCGACGAAGACGATCGTGCCGGTCGGGCTCGTCACCCGGCGCAGTGCCGCCAGGCTCGCCACTCCGGCGATGTCGATGACCGCGTCGTACGTCTCGCTGCCGCTGGTCGGGTCCTCGACCGCGTGGTCGATCACCCGGTCGGCGCCCCACGACCGGACCCGGTCGGCCTTGGCCGCGCTGCAGACCGCGGTGACCCGCAGGCCCCGGATCGCGGCCATCTTGACCACGAAGCTCCCGACCCCGCCCGAAGCCCCGATCACGAGGACCCGAGCCCCGGCGTCGACGCGCGCGGCGTCGAGCGCCTGGATTGCGGTGAGGCCCGAGATGCCCAGAGCGGCGGCCTCCGGAGCGCTGAGCCCGGGTGGAGCCGCGGCGAGCTTGGTGGCATCGGCGACCGTGCGCTCCGCGAGCGACCCGCGGGCGATGCCGAAGACCTCCTGGCCGACGGCCCACCGGGTCACCGACGCACCGACCTCGACCACCGTGCCGGCAGCGTCGAGCCCCGGCACGCGTCGACGCGGCCGTCGCAGGCCGAAGAACAGACGCAGCAGCCGGGGCGTGCCCGTCATCAGGTGCCGGGTGCCTCGGTCGATCGCCGCGGCGTGCACCTCCAGGAGCACCTGGTCGGGGCCGACGGACGGGGTGTCGACCTCTCCCACCGTGAGGACGTCCTCCGTCCCGTAGGTCTCCTGCACGATCGCTCGCACCATCTCGTCCTCCTGCTGGACTCTATAACGTACAGCGTACGTTAGTGCTACCGTGGCGATGTGTCCACCGCCGCCCGCGCTCCGCGCAACTCGTTGAGCCGTGACCGCCTGGTGAAGGAGGCGCTCGAGCTCGCCGACGCCGACGGGGCCGACGCCCTGACGATCCGCGTCCTGGCCGCGCGGCTGCAGGTCAAGCCGATGGCGATCTACAACCACGTGGCGGACAAGCGCGAGATCCTCGACGCCCTCGTCGACGCGGTCTTCGCCGAGACCTACCTACCGACGACGACCGGCCCGTGGCGGGACGAGCTCGAGCACCGGTGCCGGTCGATGCACGAGGCGCTGCGGCGACACCCCTGGGCGGTGTCGTTCCTCGAGAGTCGCCCCACGCCCGGGCCGGCGACGCTGCAGCACCACGAGGCGGTGCTCGACGTGCTCCGCACGGCGGACTTCAGCCTGCCGGCCACGGCCCATGCCTACGCCGCCCTCGACGCCTTCGTGTTCGGCTTCGCCCTGCAGGAGTCGATGCTGGACGACGTGGGGCTCGCCGAGCCCGAGCAGCTCCTCGCCGGGCTGGATCTCGCCGGCCTGCCGCGCATGGCCGAGTTCGCCGCAGGTCATGTGATGCAACCGGGCTACGCCTTCGTCGACTCGTTCGAGGTGGGCCTGGCGATCGTCCTCGACGGCATCGCCGTGCTCGAGGGTCTTCAGGGGCCGACCGATGTCGCCTGACGGCTCGGGGCTCGCCCACCTCGTCCACGGGCATCCACCGGACACGGCCCGGTCGGCGATCGGCGACCTGACGATCCCGGCCGTACTGCTGCGGGCCGGGCAGGCCGACTGGTCACAGCTGGTGCACGTCTACACCGCCCACGGCCCCACCGTGGCCTTCAGCTCCCGAGACCTGCGGTCGCCGGGGATCACGCGGGCCACCGCGATCGCAAGGGACGCGGGCTTCGAGCCGGCGGTCCGGGCTCCGGGTGGCCGGATGGTCGCGTACGACTCGGGGGCCGTCGTCATCGACCACCTGACCCGGTCGTCCGACCTGCGTCAGGCCGGGAGCACGACGTTCGCCGGCCACGCCGAGAGCCACGTCCGCGTCCTGCGCGCCCTCGGCGACGTCGACGCGCGGGTCGGCGAGGTGGAGGGCGAGTACTGCCCCGGCGAGTTCAGCGTCAACATCGGCGGGCAGGCCAAGGTCATCGGCTCCGCCCAGCGCATCACCGGCACCGGGGCGCTGTTCAGCACCGTCGTGCAGGTCGTCGTCCCCGACGCCGTGCGCCGCGTCATCGTGGACGTCTCCGCGGCGCTCGGCTACGAGCTGCGCGAGTCGTCCATCGCGGGTCTCGCCGACTTCGCGTCGACCCCCACGACCGCCAGCGTGGCCGACGCCCTCGCCGCCGACTACCGCCATCGCCTGTCGACGACCGACGCAGACCTGCCCCAACCCGTCGTGGCCCACGCGGCTGAGGCGGCACGGACCCCACGCCTGGACGCGCCGTTCGAGGTCGACGCGTGGAGCCGCGCGAACCCCCTGCGCCTGGTGTGAGGTGGAACGCGTTCCACCCCGTCACCAGAACGAGAAGAGGGCCCCGACCAAAGACCGGTCGGAGCCCCACATCTTTCGTGTGCGCGAGGGGGGAGCCGTCAGCTCCGCTGCGCTCCGGCTCCTCCCAAATCCACTGGTCGTACAAAAGATGTTGGGCCCCGACCAAAAACCGGTCGGGGCCCAACATCTTTCTTGTGCGCGAGGGGGGATTTGAACCCCCACGCCCTTGCGGACACTGGCACCTGAAGCCAGCGCGTCTACCATTCCGCCACCCGCGCATCGGTCCCGGAGGACCGAGTGAAGAGTCTAACATTCCTTCAGGGGTGCCAATCCCCGTGGTTGCCCCTGCGGAAAGTCGCATCTCTCGCCTCTCCCGATACGATCACTGGGAACACCACGACGCAAAGAAGAGGTGAAGGCTGATGGCGGGGGTGCTGCAGCGGTTCGAGCAACGGCTCGAGGGCGCCGTCACAGGTGCCTTCGCGCGCGCATTCCGCAGCGCCGTGCAGCCTGTCGAGATCGCGGCTGCCCTGCAGCGCGAGGTCGACAACTCGGCCCACATCCTGTCGCGCGAGCGGATGCTGGTGCCCAACGACTTCACGGTCGAGCTGTCACCGCCCGACTTCGATCGGCTCAACCCGTTCAGCAGCACGCTGTCCGACGAGCTCGCGACGCTGGTCAAGGAGCACGTCGTCGAGCAGCGTTACACGATGGCCGGCCCGCTCGAGATCTCGTTCAAGAAGACCGGGGAGCTCAGCACCGGACGCTTCCGCGTGCGCAGCCGCACCAACGCCGCGGTGACCCCGGTCGCGGGGCAGCGGATGACCGAGACGGCGGTGCGCTCGTCCAACGTCATCCTCGAGGTCAACGGCATGCGCCACCCCCTCGACGCGCCCGGTGTCGTGATCGGTCGCGGCAACGAGGCCGACCTCAAGATCGACGATCCCGGCATCTCGCGGCGCCACGCGCAGATCAAGATCCACCAGAGCGGTGCCGAGACCACGGTCACGGTCGTCGACCTCGACTCGACCAACGGGGTCGTCCTCAACGGCCACAAGGTCGCGACAGGCGTCGTCAGCAACGGCTCGGAGATCCGGCTCGGCAACACCGTCATCGTCATCCGCACGATCGAGGCCACCTGATGTCCGAGCTCACCCTGACCCTGATCAAGCTCGGCTTCCTCGCCGTGCTGTGGCTGTTCGTCCTGTCGGCGGTCTCGGTCATCCGCTCCGACATCTTCGGCACCAAGGCGCCGTCGACGCCGCGACCGGCCAAGCAGAAGGCCCCGTCGACCAAGACCCGCAAGGCACCGCGCGGCGTCCCGACCAAGCTGCAGGTCGTGTCGGGGCCCAACACCGGCCAGAGCGTGCCGCTCAGCGACAAGCCGATCCTGCTGGGCCGTGGCACCGACGCCGCGATCCGGCTCGACGACGACTACGTCTCGACCCGCCACGCCCGCTTCGCCACCAACGGCGAGCAGTGGTTCGTCGAGGACCTCGGGTCGACCAACGGCACCTACCTCGGGAGCCAGCGCATCACGACCCCCATCCCGATCGGGCTCGGCATCCAGGTGCGGCTCGGCAAGACCATCGTCGAGCTGCAGAAGTAGGCCATGACAGCCCTGACCTATCGCTACGTCGCGCTCACCGACACCGGTCTGCGCCGTTCGACCAACCAGGACTCCGGCTACGCGAGCGATCGCCTGCTGGTCATCGCCGACGGCATGGGTGGTGCGGCGGCCGGCGACCTCGCGTCGTCCGAGGCGATGCACATCATCCGCCAGCTCGACCGTGACCTCGACGTCGACGCCCTCGACGCCCTCGAGCAGTCGGTCAAGCTCGCTAACGCCCGCCTCGGCGAGCTCATCCGCAAGGACCCCTCGGTCGAGGGCATGGGCACGACGCTCGAGGTCATGCTGTGGGACGGCGAGAAGTTCGCCGTCGCCCACCTCGGCGACTCCCGGGCCTACCGGCTCCGCGAGGGCACGCTCGCCCAGATCAGCACCGACCACACCTTCGTCCAGAGCCTCGTCGACGAGGGCAAGATCTCGCCGGCCGAGGCCCGCGTCCACCCGCACCGCTCGTTGCTGCTGCGGGCCCTGCTGGGCCGCGACGACAACAGCGCCGACCTGAGCTGGCTGCAGCCCCGGCTCGGCGACCGCTACCTGCTGTGCAGCGACGGCCTGACCGACATGGTCACCGACGACGTCATCCAGCAGGCCCTCGCCGCCGAGACGATCGACATGGCGGCCACCGAGCTCGTCCGCCTCGCGCTGGAGGCCGGCGGCGTCGACAACGTCACGGTCGTGATCGCGGAGTTCGTCGAGAAGGGCACCGACCCCGACGAGCACCTCTCGTCGTTCGACGGCCAGCCGCAGCTGGTCGGCGCGGCAGCCGGCCAGGCCCGTCCCCGCACGGGTGCCGCCGCCAGCGGCAGCGATCCGTCACCCTCTTTCGACCCCGAGGAGCTGCGCTACGCACCGCGTCCGCCCGGTCGCCGCCGGTGGCTGCGCTGGACCGCGGCCGTGCTGGTCGTCGCCGGCATCCTGACCGCTGCAGGCGGCTACGCCTACAGCTGGTCGCAGGACCAGTACTACGTCGGCGCTCAGGACGGCGAGGTCGTCGTGTTCAAGGGCGTCGACGCCAAGATCCCCGGCCTGACCCTGAGCCACGTCGACGAGGCCACCGGCATCCAGCTCACCTCGCTCAGCGACTTCCAGCGCCAGGAGATCGAGGACGGGGTCGAGGCCTCCAGCAAGATCGACGCGCTGCGCACGGTCGCCGACCTCGACGTCGCGACGCCGACACCCACCCCGACGCCGACCCCGACCAAGAAGGCGACGCCCCGCGCCACCAGGACCACCGCGAAGTCCACGGCTGCCGACGTCGCGTGGCTGCGATGACGACGCCCGTCTGGGTCCCCCGCAAGCGCCGAGGGGCGGAGTTCTTCCTGACCGTCCTGGCGGTCTTCATCGGCATCGCCGCCTACGCGTCGGTGGGACTCGGCGTCGAGGGCACCATCCCCGCCGACACCTACAAGCTCGGCGGCGCCCTCGTGGTCGTGGCGATCGCGACCCACCTGGTGGTTCGCCGCGTCGCGCCCTACGCCGACCCCGTGCTGCTGCCGCTGGTGATCGCGCTCAACGGGCTCGGCCTGGCCATGATCTATCGCATCGACCTCGGCTACGAGCAGGTCAATCCCGACTGGAAGGCGCTCGCCAACTCCCAGCTGATGTGGACCGGCTTCGGCATCGTGGCCTTCGCGATCGTCCTGCTGCTGGTGCGTGACCACCGCCGCCTGCAGGCCCTGACCTACACGTTCGGCTTCGCCGCGATCCTGCTGCTGGTGCTGCCGCTGCTGCCCGGCATCGGGCGCAACATCCGCGGTGCGCGCATCTGGATCGGCCTCGGCCCGTTCAGCTTCCAGCCCGGCGAGGCCGCCAAGATCTGTCTCGCGATCTTCTTCGCCGGCTACCTCGTGGTCAAGCGAGACGCCCTCGCCCTGGCGGGCCGTCGCTTCGCCGGCATCGACCTGCCGCGTGGGCGCGACCTCGGGCCCATCCTCGCCGGCTGGCTGATCAGCGTCGGCATCCTCATCTTCCAGCGCGACCTCGGCTCGTCGCTGCTGTTCTTCGGCCTGTTCGTCGTGCTGCTCTACATCGCCACCGAGCGGCCCGGCTGGCTCGTCGTCGGTGGCCTGCTGTTCGTCGCCGGCGCCTACATGGGCTACCTCGCGTTCGCCCACGTCCAGGTCCGCGTCGACGCCTGGCTCGACCCGTTCTCCGACCCCGACAAGAACTTCCAGGTCATCAACGGGCTGTTCGGGCTCGCCCACGGCGGCATCCTCGGCCAGGGGCTCGGGCAGGGCAGCCCCAACCTCACGCCGTTCGGCTTCTCCGACTTCATCGCCGCGTCGATGGGCGAGGAGCTCGGGCTGACCGGGCTCATGGCGATCCTGCTGATCTACGGACTCATCGTCGAACGCGGCCTCCGCATCGCCCTGACGTGCCGTGACGCGTTCGGCAAGCTGCTGGCCGCCGGCCTCGCCCTCTCGATCGCGATCCAGGTCTTCGTGGTCGTGGGCGGCGTGACCCGCCTGATCCCGCTGACGGGTCTCACCACGCCGTTCCTCGCGCAGGGCGGCTCGTCCGTCGTCATGAACTGGGCGATCATCGGCCTCCTGCTGCGCATCAGCGACCAGACCCGGCGACCCGCGCCCGAGATCTCCACCTTCCAGAGCGACGAGGAGACCCAGGTGGTGAAGCTGTCATGAACAAGCCCATCCGCAACCTCGCGATCGCCAGCCTCGTCATGTTCATGGCGCTGCTGCTCAACATCAACTACGTCCAGTTCGTCGAGGCCGACAGCCTCAACGCCAAGAACGGCAACAAGCGCGTCATCAACGAGGAGTTCTCCCGCGACCGTGGGGCGATCCTCGTCGACGGCAAGCCCGTCGCCGAGAGCGTGAAGTCCAAGGACGAGTACAAGTTCCAGCGCAAGTACCCCGAGGGCGGGCTGTACGCCCCGCTGACCGGCTACTTCTCCTACATCTACGGCCGCGGCGGCCTGGAGAACTCCCAGAACCGCGTCCTCTCGGGCAGCGACGACCGCCTGTTCGTCAACCGCGTCGTCGACCTGGTCTCCAACAAGCAGCCCAAGGGCGGCAGCGTCGAGATGACGATCGACCCGCTCGCGCAGAAGACCGCCGCCGACGGCCTCGAGGCCCTCGGCAAGGGCACCAAGGGCGCGGTCGCGGCGATCAACCCCAAGACCGGCGCGATCCTGGCGATGGTCAACCAGCCCACGTACGACCCCAACCGTCTGGCCAGCCACGACTTCGCCGAGGTGCAGAAGTCCTACGAGGAGCTCACCGCGGACGAGGACCAGCCGATGATCAACCGGTCGACGCAGCAGACGCTGCCACCCGGCTCGACGTTCAAGCTCGTCACCGCGGCCGCAGCCCTCGAGAACGGTGTCGTCGACGACCTCGACGACCAGGTCAAGGCCGGCGCCCGGCTCTCGTTCGGCGGCGGCATCACCTACACGCTGCCCAACGAGAACGGCGGCAACTGCGGCGGCGACAAGATCACCTTCGAACGGGCTCTCAACGTCTCGTGCAACACCGCGTTCGGCGGGCTCGCGCTCAAGATTGGGCAGGACGACCTCGCCGCCCAGGCGGCGAAGTTCGGCTTCGGCACCGACCCCCTGACCGGCCTGGCGATGAACCCCAGCCGCTTCACCTCCGGCGAGACCCCGCTCGAGCAGCCGCAGCTGGCGCAGTCCGGCATCGGCCAGTTCGAGGTCGCCGCGACGCCGCTGCAGATGGCGATGGTCGCCGGCGGCATCGCCAACGACGGCAACGTCATGAAGCCCTACATCGTCGACACCGTCCGCGCACCCAACCTGCGCGTGCTCGACAAGACCCAGCCCGAGCGCCTCAGCGAGGCGGTCAGCTCCGGCACCGCCCGCAAGCTGCAGGACATGATGGTCAGCACCGTCACCCAGGGCACCGCGACGTCCGCGCAGATCCCCGGCATCGAGGTCGGCGCCAAGACCGGCACCGCCCAGTCGACCGCGGACCGTCCGCCCTACGCGTGGTTCGTGTCCTATGCCAAGGACGGTGACGACGAGGTCGCCGTCGCCGTGCTCGTCGAGTCGAGCGACACCGCTCGCGACGAGATCGCCGGTGGACGCCTCGCCGGCCCCATTGCCAAGTCGGTCATGGAGGCGGTCCTCGGAAAATGACCGCCACACCGCACCGACATTCCCTCACGACACCTTCTGGGAGACTGACACCATGACCGAATCCGGCGACGAGACGATCCGCCTGGGCGACCGCTACGAGCTGGGCGGGCTGCTCGGCCGCGGCGGCATGGCCGACGTGCGCGTGGGTCGTGACCTGCGCCTGGGCCGCACCGTGGCCGTCAAGCAGCTGCGCGGAGACCTGTCGGCCGACGACACCTTCCAGGCGCGCTTTCGTCGCGAGGCCCAGTCCTCGGCGGCGCTCAACCACCCGTCGATCGTCGCGGTCTACGACACCGGCGAGTCGATCGACAAGCACGGCAGCCACGTCCCCTACATCGTCATGGAGTATGTCGAGGGGCAGACCCTGCGCGACATCATGCGCGGCGCGGAGAACGGTCGCAAGATCCTGCCCGAGCGGGCCCTGTCGATCACGGCCGACGTCTTGAGCGCGCTCGACTACAGCCACCGCTCCGGCATCATCCACCGCGACATCAAGCCGGCCAACGTCATGCTGACGCCGTCGGGCCAGGTCAAGGTCATGGACTTCGGCATCGCCCGCGCGATCGCCGACACGTCGTCGGCCATGACCCAGACAGCGGCGGTCATCGGCACCGCGCAGTACCTCTCGCCCGAGCAGGCCCGCGGCGAGACCGTCGACGCGCGCAGCGACATCTACTCCACCGGCTGCCTGCTCTACGAGCTGCTGACCGGTCGTCCGCCCTTCATCGGCGACAGCCCCGTCTCGGTGGCCTACCAGCACGTGCGCGAGGAGGCCCGTCCTCCGTCGCAGCTCAACCCCGACGTCAGCCAGGCCGTCGACAACATCGTCGCCAAGTCCCTCGCCAAGCGCGTCGACGACCGCTACTCCAGCGCGGCCGACATGCGCAAGGACATCGACCGGGTGCTCGCCGGACACCACGTCGACGCCCCCACGGCGGCCACCGCCGTGGTCCCGGGCGCGACCGCGGTGTCGCCGGCCGTCGCCGCTGCCCCGGTCTCGGGGGGAGCACGCCGGGCCGAGCCCGACCCGGAGGAAGAGGAGGACCGCACCGGCATGTGGTGGGCCGTCGCGGCCCTCGTGGGCGTCATCATCGCCGCGATCCTCGGTGTCCTCTGGCTGACGGGCGCGTTCGACAGCAACGAGAAGGCCGTCGTGCAGAAGGCGGTCACCGACGTCAGCGGGCGTAGCGTCGACAGCGCGACCCAGGTGCTCACCAACGCCGGCTTCGTCGTCGGCGAGCAGACCCAGCAGACCAGTGCCGAGGTCGACGAGGGTGACGTCATCGAGACCGACCCGTCGGCCGGCACGCAGGTCGACGAGGGCTCCACGGTCAACCTGATCGTCAGCTCCGGACCCGACCAGGTGACGATCCCCGAGCTGAGCAACTACTCCTACTCCGACGCCAAGCAGCTGCTGGAGGACCAGGGGCTGAAGGTCAAGAAGCAGACCCAGGACAGCTCGGAGGCCAAGGACACGGTCCTCAACAGCAACCCGCCGGCCAACACGGCCGTCGACGTCGGATCGACCGTCACGCTGATCGTGTCGAAGGGCCAGGTCGACGTGCCCAACCTCGTCGGCATGGACGTCGAGGACGCCAAGAGCACCCTCGACGACCTCGGCCTGAAGTACGAGGTCACCGAGGATCCCGCGTCGACCTCCCCCGAGAACCAGGTCACGGCACAGTCGATCGCCGAGGGCACCAAGGTCGCCCCGGGCACGTCGATCCGCCTGACGGTGTCGACCAACCCGGGTGACGCCGACGGTGGCAACACCGATGGCGGCGACGCCGACGCGGGCACGGACGCCGACGGCGGCCTGCTCGACGGCGGCGCCTAGGAGCTCGGCACCGTGGCGTGTGACAGCGCCACGGGGTTGGCGTAGGCCTTGACGGTGACGTCGGCGAGCTGCTCGATCTGCAGGCCCACGCCGTAGGTCTGGGCGTACGTCGCATAGCTCGCGGTGTCGGGCGACGTCGACATCGCACTGTTCATGCCGCTCTGGTCACCGATCGCCTCGATGACGTAGGGCGGCGAGTAGGGCACGCCGTCGAGGATCACGACGTTGCCGACGCAGCGGATGCCCGTCGTCGCCATGAGCCGCTGACCCTGCAGCGAGATGGCCTCGGCGCCACCGGCCCACAGGGCGTTGACGTAGGCCTGGATGTCCTGCTGGTGCACCACCTGCAGGTTGGGGTCGACGCCCGGCAGGTCACCGGCATCGGGCGCGTCGGTCAGGGTGACTCGCACTCCGGGACCCTGGACCGGGGTCAGCCCCGTCGCCGGCTCCAGTGCGGTGACCCGGTCGCGCAGCTTGTCGAGGTCGACGCCGGACACGCTGGACGACAGCTCGTCGATCTCGGACCGCAGCTCCTGGGCGTCGACCCGGCGCTCGTCGATGCGCTCGGACCGTTCCTTCAGCAACGACGCGATGTCACCGCCGGCCGGACGCAGGTCGGTGCCGTCGGCACTCACCGATGCCGAGACGAACAGGAAGCCGGTCAGGACGAAGATCCCGAGCACGACGACAGGCGACTGCTGGCGCGCGTGGGTTCCGTGCTTGGCCATGCCGCATTCCTCCCTGGTCTGACGCCGACTAGGCTATCCGAGACCACCTACCGATGCGGCTCGTGCCGCAGCAACCCACCGGAGCACGACGTGGCGAGAGACAAGACCCCCAAGGGCCCCAAGCCCCAGAAGATCGGCAACCGCTGGGCGGGGCCTGCGATGGTGACCTCGGCGATCATCGGCCTGATCTGGATCGTGGTCTACTACGTGCTCAACGGCCAGGACATCGACTACCCGTCGTTCCTCGACTGGTACGCCGACCTCGGCAACTGGAACCTCGTCGTCGGCATGGGCTTCATCGTGGCGGCGTTCGGCTTCGCCATGAAGTGGGAGTGACGCGGCGACAGGCCACGATCGGGTGAATCACACGGGTGTAGTTATCCACATCTGTGTGCACAGTTGTTGATAGTCACACGGGTGTGATTCACCCCCATGCGTCCTAGCCGGTGAGGGTGGACGACCGCAGCACGATCGCGACGATCGCCGCGATCCACAGGCCGGCGAACGTCACACCCTGGACCAGCTGCTTGCGGTCGCGCGGGGCGTAGGCGATCGCGGCACCGACGACGACCCCTGCGACGAAGCCGCCGAGATGTCCCTGCCAGCTGATGTTGCTGCCGGCGACGCTGATGAACGCGTTGATCGCCAGCAGGACCAGCAGCGTCGTGACGTCCTGCTTGGCCTTGAGCAGCAGCATGAGCGCCATGCCGAACAGGCCGAAGACCGCCCCCGAGGCACCGATCGTCACGGTCGCCGGGTCGGTCAGCAGATAGACGAAGGCCGAGCCGACGATCGCTGCGGTCAGGTAGGCCGCGGTGAACCGCGCCGACCCGATCGCACGCTCGACGAACGGGCCGAACAGGTAGAGCGCGTACATGTTGAACAACAGGTGCAGCACGCTGGCGTGCAGGAACGCCGAGGTCAGCAACCGCCAGTAGTCACCGTCGAGCGCGACGACATAGCCCTGCAGGGCGCCCTGCTGGAAGATGTCGCTCTGTCGATCGCCCGTCGCGATCTGCAGCACGTAGGCCGCGACGTTGATGCCGATCAGCACCAAGGAGACCGAGCCGGCGCGGCCTGAGATGGCCCCGCCGGCCAGGTTCTTGGGCTGCCGGATCGTCTTGGCGCCCTCGGTGATGCAGCTCGGGCACTGGAAGCCGACGGCGGCCTCTCGCATGCACTCCGGACAGATCAGCCGCTCACAGCGCTGGCAGGAGATGTAGGCCTCCCGGTCCGGGTGCCGGTAGCAGCGATAGTCCTCCGCCGGGAGGTTCACGAGCTAGCCGTCTTTGCGCGAGATCGTCAGCTTCTCGATCACGACGGGCTCGGCCGGCTTGTCGAACCGGTCGGTCGAGACCTGCCCGATCTTGTCGACCACGGCGCGGCTGACGTCGTCGGCGACCTCACCGAAGATCGTGTGCTTGCGGTTGAGCCAGGCCGTCGGGACGAGCGTGATGAAGAACTGCGAGCCGTTGGTGCCCGGTCCGGCGTTGGCCATCGCGAGCAGGTAGGGGCGATCGAACTGCAGGTCGGGGTGGAACTCGTCCTTGAACGTGTAGCCGGGGCCACCCGTGCCGGTGCCGAGCGGGTCGCCGCCCTGCAGCATGAAGTCCTTGATGATGCGGTGGAAGACCAGCCCGTCGTAGAACGGCTTTGTGGTGGGCTGGCGGGTCTCGGGGTCGAGGAACTCCTTCGTGCCCTCGGCGAGGCCGACGAAGTTGTTCACCGTCTCGGGTGCGTGGTCGGGGAAGAGCTCCACGACGATGTTGCCGTGGTTGGTCGTGAAGGTCGCGATGAGCTGCGAAGCCACAGGGGAATTCCTTTCGGTGTGCTGACCCCATCATTTCACGAATGGCCAACTCCACAGACGCGGCGGGCTGGGGCGACGCGCACCGATCCGCTGGCTATCGTGGGCGCCATGTCGAAGACCTCCGGGCGTCGCCCGTTCCGCACGCTCCTGATCCTGGCCGCCGCGGTGGGTGCCGTGCTGGCCTACCGCAACGCCGTCGCCGACCAGGGCGGCAGCTACGACCCGACCGGCTCGGGCTCGATCTGATGGGCGTCACGGTCGAGCGGACGCCCGAGGGCATCGCGGTCCTGACGTTCAGCGCACCGCCCGTCAACCTCTACTCGCTCGAGCTGCACGCCGAGCTCGATCGCGCCCTCGACGAGGTCGAGGCCGACCTGCCACGGGCCCTGCTCGTCCGGGCGGAGGGCAAGATCGTCTCCGGCGGCGTCGACGTCTCGCAGTTCCACGCGCAGAAGACGCAGGCCGACACGCAGGTGCTCTACGACCGCATGCTCGAGCTGCCCAACCGCGTCGAGGCGCTCGACGTGCCGACGTTCTTCGCCGCGCACGCCCTCACGCTGACGTGGGCCTTCGAGGTCGCCGTCGCGTGCGACATCATCCTGGCGTCCGAGAAGGCCAAGTTCGGCCTCGTCGAGCGGGTCATCGGGCTCACGCCGACGATGGGCGGCACGCAGCGCCTCGCTGCGCGCGCCGGCGTCGGGCGGGCCAAGGAGTTCGTGTTCAGCGGCGAGATCTACGATGCCGCGACGCTCGAGCGGTGGAACGTCGTCAACCGGGTGCTGCCGGTCGAGGGATTCGACGACGCCGTGCTCGACGTCGTCCGCCAGATCGCCGTCGGTCCGACCCGGGCGTTCGGTGCGGCCAAGCAGATCCTGCGGCACTTCGAGGCCGGCGGCGTGCCCGAGGCCAACGCCCACACGACCCGCATCGCGGCCGAGCTGTTCACGACCGACGACCTCCAGCACGGCATGGAGTCGTTCCTCACCGACGGACCCGGCCAGGCAACCTTCACGGGTCGCTGAGCCAGTGGGGTCGGTTTACCACGGTCCCTACGAAAACTGCATGGGGCGGACAGTCCGCCCGAGGAGAACGTCGTCCGCCCGGAGGAGATTCACCTCGGGACGACGAGGTTTGCCTCGGGCAGTCTGCTTTGCCTCGGGCGGACGCGTCTGCCCACGGACAACTGCGTAGGGACCGTGGTAAACCGACTCAGGCGGCAGCCGTGGCCTCGTCGGCGCGGATCGCCGCGGTGGCGCGGTGCTCGGCCCAGAAGCTCACGAACGGAACCGTGGCGAACAGCATCGTCGTGATGACGAAGGCCGGCTTCCAGTGGTGGCGGCGCGACAGGATCGCGATGAGGACGAGCAGCGCCATGAACAGGTAGCCGTGGATCATGTCGATGATCCCGATCAGGTCGGAGTTGCGGTTCCACCACGACGAGTCGTCGGTGCTCAGCTGCGCGATCCAGGCCCCGATCACGAAGATCAGGTTGATGCCCACCACGTAGGCGACGACTCGATATGCCTTGGCCAGTCCACTCACGACGTCAGGCTACCTTCGCCCGGGTAGCGGCCCGGGTCTCGGTCACCATGCGCCACCACATGAAGGCCGCGAAGAGGCCGAAGACCCACCACTGGAACGCGTAGGCCAGGTTGCGCAGGCCCACGGTCCACGACACGTCGCCGGCCACCGGCGGCGGGACGAGCTCGAGACCGCCGCTGCTCGCCTCGTCGGTGCTGATCGCGAAACCGGCGTAGAGGTCGTAGGGCGACTCGTTGAGCAGCGCGGGGATGCGGACCGAACCGATCGTGCGGGCGTCGGGGTCGAACCGGGCGTCGCTGCCCTCGCCCGGCACGAGGACGGCGCCGATCGTGACGGGTCCGCGGGGCACGGCGGGCAGCTCGGTCGGCGCGGTCGCCTCGGGCGCCCATCCGCGGACGACCATGAGGGCCCCCTGCTCGCCGTCGACCAGCAACGGCGCGAGCAGCCAGGCGCCCGTGCGGTCGTCCTGGTCCTTGCCGGTGACCCAGACCTGCTCGTCGGCCGGGGCGAAGGTGCCGTCGACCGTGACAGGACGCAGGTTGAGCTCGCCCGTGAACGGCTCGTCGGGAGCCCACAGCCCGTCGAGCGGCACCGTGGGGACGGTCCGCTTGTCGGCCTGCTCGTGCTCCTGGCGGGAGTCGTAGACGCCCGCCTGCCACAGTCCCATCGCGACGCAGAACACCAGCGCCACGACGCCGAGCACGTGCAGCCCGATCAGGCCCGGTGTGAACCAGGAGCGGATCGAGGAGTCGCTGGTCACGCCGTGAACGGCACGATGTCCGGGTAGAGCGGGAAGCGTTCGGTCAGGACCGTCACCCGCTTGCGGAGCCCCTCGAGGTCGACCTCGCCGGGCTGGAGGGCAGCGGCGATGATGTCGGCGACCTCGGTGAACTCCTCGGCGCCGAAGCCGCGGGTCGCGAGCGCCGGCGTGCCGATGCGCAGGCCCGAGGTCACCATCGGCGGACGCGGGTCGTTGGGGACGGCGTTGCGGTTGACCGTGATGCCGGCCTCGTGGAGACGGTCCTCGGCCTGCTGGCCGTCGAGCTCGGAGTCACGCAGGTCGACCAGCACGAGGTGGACGTCGGTGCCACCGCTCAGCACCTTGACGCCGGCAGCCGTCATGTCGTCGGCGAGCAGTCGATCGGCCAGGATGCGAGCACCCTGGATCGTGCGCTCCTGACGCTCCTTGAACTCCGGCTCGAGCGCCATCTTGAACGCGACGGCCTTGGCCGCGATGACGTGCTCGAGGGGTCCGCCCTGCTGGCCGGGGAAGACCGCCGACCGCATCTTCTTGGCGACCTCCTCGTCGTTGGTGAGGATGACGCCGCCGCGCGGACCACCGAGGGTCTTGTGCGTCGTGGTCGTGACGATGTGGGCGTGGGGGAGGGGGCTGGGGTGCAGGCCAGCAGCGACGAGACCGGCGAAGTGCGCCATGTCGACCCACAGCTTGGCGCCGACCTCGTCGGCGATCTCGCGGAACAGCGCGAAGTCGAGGTGGCGCGGGTAGGCCGACCAGCCGGCGATGATGACCTGGGGCCGGTGCTCGTGCGCCAGCGACCGGACCTCGTCCATGTCGACCAGGCCCGTCTCGGGCACCACGTGGTAGGCAATCGGGTTGTAGAGCTTGCCGGAGAAGTTGAGCTTCATGCCGTGCGTCAGGTGACCGCCGTTGGCGAGGTCGAGACCCAGGATCGTGTCGCCCTTGGTCGCGATCGCGTGCAGCGCCGCGGCGTTGGCCGAGGCACCGGAGTGCGGCTGGACGTTGGCGTAGCCGGCGTCGAACAGCTGCTTGAGGCGGTCGATCGCGATCGTCTCGACCTGGTCGACGAACTCGCAGCCACCGTAGTAGCGCTTGCCGGGGTAGCCCTCGGCGTACTTGTTGGTCAGTACGCTGCCCTGCGCCTCGAGCGCCGCGACGGGTGCGAAGTTCTCCGACGCGATCATCTCGAGCGTCGACTGCTGACGGTGCAGCTCGGCGTCGAGAAGTGCTGCGATGTCGGGGTCGAAGTCGGCGAGGTGATCGTTGTGAGCCATGCCCCCAGAGTAACGGGCCGTGCCGCGTGCGTGCCCGCCCGGATCCGTTCTGCGGCTAGTGGTCGCGACCCTGCAGGCCGGCCTGGCGCGTCACGAGCACCGCAGCCTGGGTGCGCCGCTCGAGACCGAGCTTCGACAACAGCTGGGTGACGTAGTTCTTGACCGTCTTCTCGGCCAGGAACATCTCGGCCGCGATCTGCCGGTTGGTGAGCCCCTCACCGATGAGGGTGAGGATGCGCCGCTCCTGCTTGGTCAGCGCCGCGAGCGGGTCCTCGGTGGGCTGTCCCTCGCGGATGCGGGTCAGCACCCGCTGGGTCACCGCGGGATCGAGCAGCGACTGCCCGGAGGCCACGCGACGCACGGCGTCGACGAGGTCGGTGCCGCGCACCTGCTTGAGGACGTAGCCGGCGGCACCGGCCATGATCGCCGCGAAGAGTGCGTCGTCGTCGTCGTAGGACGTGAGGATGATGACGGCGATCTCGGGATCGGCAGACCGCACCTCGCGACACACCTCGATGCCCGAGCCGTCGGGCAGGCGGGCGTCGAGCACGGCGACGTCGGGCTTGATCGTGGGGATGCGCTCAGCGGCGTCCTGGGCGAGGCCGGACTCGCCGACCACCTCGATGTCGGCCTCCTGCTCGAGCAGGTCCTTGAGTCCCCGCCGCACGACCTCGTGGTCGTCGAGCAGGAACAGCCGGATGGGTGCGTCGGTCATGATGCCTTCCTCGGTACGGTCCAGGTGATCGTGGTCCCGCTGCCCGGCTCGCTGCTCACCTCGCAGCGACCACCCAGCAGCATGGCCCGTTCCCTGATGTTGCGCAGACCGTTGCCGGCGGCGCCGTCACCCAGTCCACCCCCATCGTCCCTGACGGAGAGGTCAATCGCGTCCGCGACGTCGAGACCGACCCAGACAGCGGATGCCCCGGCATGCCGGACGATGTTGGACATCGCCTCGCCGAGGACGGCCAGCAGGTGCTCGCGGACGTCGTCGGTGACGACGCTGTCGACGGGCCCGGTGAGCCGTAGCTCGGGCTTGAAGCCGAGCAGCTTGGACGAGTGGTGCAGCACGTGGTCGAGCTCGGCCCGCAGGTCGCTCGACCCCGGTGCCGAGCTCAGGGCGAAGATCGTGCGGCGGATGTCCTTGATGGTCTCGTCGATGTCGTCGATCGCCGACGACAGGCGGTCGACGGCCGCGGTCGACGAGATGAGCTTCGTCGTGTTGTCGAGCATCAGGCCGATGCCGAACAACCGCTGGATCACCAGGTCGTGCAGGTCCCGCCCGATGCGGTCGCGGTCCTCGAAGACCGCCAGGCGGGCCTGGTCCTCCTGCGCCCGGGCCACCTGCAGCACCAGCGCGGCCTGGTCGGCGAACCGTTGCGGGACCACGGGATCGAGCTCCCACCGGTCGGTGTGGTTGCCCCTGAACCAGCCCACGATCAGTGCGCCGGTGTCGTCGCCACTGCGCAGGGGCAGCACCATCAACGACCCCAGATCGGGCCACGACCGTGTCTTGTGGGCTGCATAGCGGGGCTCGAGATCGGTGTCGGGGACGACGATCGTCTCGCGCTGCCGCGCGGCGTCACCGGCGACGCTGTGCTGGGAGTCGATCGTCTCGCCGAGGACACCGTCGGCCGCGACCCCTGCCACCGCCTCGACGACCAAGGTCTTCTCGTCGCGCGGCATGAGCAGGGCCACGAAGTCGGCGGCGGCGACGTCGCGGGTGCGGTCGGCGACGAGCTGCAGCGCCGTCGATCGCGACAGGTGCGACAGCAACGCCGTCGTGATCTCGGCTCCGGCCTCCAGCCACATGCGCTGCCGCTCGCCCTCCTCATAGAGGCGGGCGTTCTCGATGACCACCCCGGCGGCCGACGCCAGCGCGAGGGTGATCTCCTCGTCCTCCTGGCTGAAGCCGTGGCTCGAGCGCTTGCCGATCAGGTAGAGGTTGCCGAACAAGTAGTCGTGGATGCGGATCGGGACGCCGATGAACGCGGTGCGGTCCTTCTTGCCGGCCGGGCCCCGCTCGACCCGCGGGTCGGGCTGCTCGAGCAGGTCGACGAGCAGCTGGCGCCCGGGGTGCTCGTTGTCGACGACGCCGTCGATGCCGTAGGCCGCGAAGGTGCCGATCCGGCGGTCCGAGCGACGGTCGAGCACGTCGAGGAAGCCGCTCTCGGCGTCGACGAGCCCACCTGCCTGGCGGAGGATCCGCTCGAGCAGGCCCTCCAACGACAGGTCCGACGACATCGTCGCCACCGCGTCGAGGACGCTGCGGAGACGCTCTGCCGCGACTTTTGCACTCCCGGCCATCACACACTCCCTCACCGACAGCGTACGGACGCTGACACGCCACGTCCCGGCTTTGCGACCTTCGGCGACCAAGTCCGTGACCTAGGTCCCTGCCGAGATGTGGAGCAGCACGGCATCATGGGACGTGAAGAAATCTGGTCGAACAGGCTCTCCCTGCCTGGGTCCATCAGCGGGTCTCCCCCCGCCGGACCACTCGATGGGCCAGCGCCTCTCCCGGCACGCCTCCCATCACGACCCAGATTCGAACTGGTCGCAACTGACGGCGAATCCAGCTCACGGCCCCCGGCCGCGCACCGCGCGACGGGGGTCTTCGCCGTTCCCGGGTCGTTCGAGAATTGGTTGCCGCCGTCACCAAACTGCAATCTTCGAGACGGCCGCAGCCCCCGCCGCCGCGTGTAGCGTGCCGAAAAGGCTCGGTCCCATCATGTGGACATCCCGCCGTTCGCCCGTCCGGCGACGGCTCGACACAGAGGAGAGCAATGAGAAACATCCGTCGGGGAACCGCGATCATCGCGGCCACCGCAGTCGCCGGTGTCGCCTTGGCCGCGTGCGGCTCGGGCAAGAGCAGCGACGACTCCGCCGGTGGTGGCGGCATCATCGTCGGCACCACGGACAAGGTCGTCTCGATCGATCCTGCGGGCTCGTACGACAACGGCTCGCTCAACGTCCAGACGCAGGTCTACCAGTACCTCCTCAACTTCCCGGCCGGAAGTGTCGAGCCGACGCCCGACGCCGCCGAGAGCTGTGACTTCGACACCCCGACGACGTACGTGTGCACCATGAAGCCGGGCCTGAAGTTCGCCAACGGCAACGACCTGACCGCCTCCGACGTCGCCTTCTCGTTCAAGCGCATCGTCGACATCGCCGACCCGAGCGGCCCCTCGTCGCTGCTCGGCGCCATGAAGAGCGTCGAGGCGACCGACGACACGACCGTCACGTTCACGCTCAACGCGCCGAACGACCAGACGTTCCCGCAGATCCTCGTGACGTCGGCCGGTCCGATCGTCGACGAGGACACCTACCCCGCCGACAAGGTGCTCGACGACGACGCCGCGGTCGAGGCCAACGGCTTCTCGGGTCCCTACACGATCGCCAAGTACTCCAAGAACCAGCTGGCCGAGTTCAAGGCCAACCCGGACTACGACGGCACCTACGGCAAGGCCAAGACCGACACGGTCACGATGAAGTACTACGCCAAGCCCGAGAACCTCAAGCTCGACATCAAGAACCAGGACATCGACGTCGCGTTCCGCTCGCTCACCCCGACGGACATCGCCGACCTGGAGAAGTCCGACGGCATCAAGGTCGTGACCGGCGCCGGCGGCGAGCTGCGCTACATCACCTTCAACCTCAAGACGATGCCCGGTGACGACAAGGCGCAGAAGCTGGCCATCCGCCAGGCCATGGCCTCGTCGATCGACCGTTCCGAGCTCGCGACGCAGGTCTACAAGGACACCTTCACGCCGGCGTACTCGATGGTCCCGGACGGCCAGGCCGGCGCGACCGAGTCGTTCAAGGAGGCCTACGGCGACGCGCCCGACAAGGACGCCGCCCAGAAGCTCCTCGACGACGCGGGCGTCAAGACCCCCGTCACGATCAAGCTGCAGTACAACCCCGACCACTACGGCTCGAGCTCGGACCAGGAGTACAACGCGGTCAAGCGTCAGCTCGAGGCCAGCGGCCTGTTCAAGATCGACCTGCAGTCGACGGAGTGGGTGACGTACTCCGAGGAGTACAACGCCGACGCCTACCCGGTGTTCCAGCTCGGCTGGTTCCCCGACTTCCCGGACGCCGACAACTACCTGTCGCCGTTCCTGTCGCCGTACGACACCGAGAAGAAGAAGAACGGCAACTTCACCAACTCGCACTACAACGACGAGGCGACGGAGTTCGCGGACCCCACGATGAGCAAGCTCCTCGATGCCGAGCGCACCGACGGTGACAAGGCGTCCCGCGAGGCCACGCTGAAGCAGATCCAGGACCGCATCGCGTCCGAGGTGCCCTACCTGCCGCTGCTGACCGGCTCGCAGGTCGCGGTCGGCGTGGACGCCGTGAAGGGGCTCGAGGACACCCTCGACGCCTCCTTCAAGTTCCGCTTCACCTCGCTGTCGAAGTGACCCCGTGAAGAGGGGCGGACCCGCGTCGGGTCCGCCCCTCTTCCGCATGTCGAAGGAGAACCATGGCCACCGCCGAAGTCCTCGCCCCGCTCGAACCCAGCGGCTCCGAGCCGTCCGGGCCGCGCCGCGGCAGGCTCAGTCCACTCGCCCGCTACCTGCTCGTCCGCCTCGCGCTGCTGCTGCCCATGGTCTGGGTGCTCGTCACGATGGTGTTCCTGCTGATGCGCGTCATCGGCGACCCGATCCAGGCTGCCCTCGGCGGTCGCCTGACCGCCGAGCAGATCGCCGAGCGCAAGGCCGAGGCCGGCCTCGACCGGCCCATCCTCACGCAGTACTGGGAGTACATCTCCGGGCTGTTCCGTGGTGACTTCGGCACCACGCTGACCGACAACCGCAAGGTCTCGGACATCCTCGTCCAGAACGGCGCGGCGACCCTCGAGCTCGCGTTCTGGTCGCTGCTGGTCGCGTTCGCGATCGGCATCCCGCTGGGCCGCATCGCGGCCCGCTACCGCGACCGCGTGCCGGACGTCCTGCTGCGGCTGTTCTCGATCCTCGTCTACGCGGCGCCCGTGTTCTTCGTGGGCCTGCTGCTCAAGCTGGCGTTCACGCCGTTCGGCTGGCCCTCGTCAGGACGCGCGAGCATCTCCAACGAGCTGATCCTGCAGGACGTCCACCCGAAGACCAACATCATGATCGTCGACGCCTTCCTGTGGGGCGAGCCGTCGATCATCTGGGACGTCCTGCAGCACGCGATGCTGCCGGCGATCGCCCTCGGCCTGCTGACCGGCGGCGTCTTCCTGCGCCTCGTCCGGGTCAACCTGCTCCAGACGCTGCGGATGGACTACGTCACCGCAGCCCGCGCACGCGGCATCTCCGAGCGCCGGGTCATGAACAAGCACGCCTTCCGCAACGCCCTCGTGCCGGTGGTCACCGTCATGGGCCTGCAGATCGCGCTGCTGCTCGGTGGAGCGATCCTCACTGAGACCACGTTCGAGTGGAAGGGCCTGGGCTACCAGCTGTCCGAGTACCTCATCAAGCGTGACTTCCTGGCGGTGCAGGGCATCGTCACCCTCATCGCGCTGATCGTCGGCGCCGTGAGCTTCTTCATCGACGTCATCGTCGCGTTCGTCGACCCCCGAGTGAGGTTCTGAGATGCGCCGCCTGATCCCCTCCGTCGTCACGCAGTCCCACGGGCTGCAGCGCTTCATGCTGCTGCTGGGCTTCGGCCTGGTCGGCCTGTTCGTGTTCGTGGCGATCTTCGCGCCGTGGCTAGCGCCGTACGACTTCAACGCCGACCGCGCCGGTGGCGTCGTCTTCGGCACCCAGCAGGGCCCGTCGGCCGACCACTGGTTCGGCACGACCGTGGGCGGCACCGACGTGCTGTCCCGCGTCATCTACGGCGCCCGCACCGCGGTCGAGGTCATCGTGCTGGCCGTCGTGCTGTCTGGCCTGATCGGCGTGCCGCTCGGCCTCGTCTCCGGCTACCTCGGCGGCTGGCTCGACCGCATCCTCGTGCTGATCATGGACGCCCTCTACGCGTTCCCGTCGCTGCTGCTCGCGATCGTCGTCTCGATCGTGGTGTCCGGCGGCAACAGCGGAGCGGTCGGCGGCATCCTCGCCGCGGCCCTGTCGATCACCGTTGTGTTCGTGCCGCAGTACTACCGCGTGATCCGCAACGCGACGCTGTCGGTCAAGGCCGAGCCCTACGTCGACGCGGCCAAGGTCGTCGGCGTCCGCACGCCCCGCATCCTGCGCAAGCACATCTTCTCCAACGTGTCGTCGTCGCTGCCGGTCATCGGCACGCTCAACGCCTCCGAGGCGATCCTCACCCTGGCCGGTCTGGGCTTCCTCGGCTTCGGCATCGAGCCGTCGGCCGCCGCCGAGTGGGGCTACGACCTCAACAAGGCCCTGCCCGACGCGTCGTCCGGCATCTGGTGGACCGGTGTCTTCCCGGGCCTCGCGATCGTGCTGATCGTGCTGGGCGCGACGCTCGTCGGCGAGAGCCTCAACGACATCCTCAACCCGCTGCTGCGCACCCGTGGCGCCGACACCAGCGAGGCCGACCAGGCCGAGATCGAGCAGGAGTTCGCCGAGCTGGAGGGCACGGACGCGTCGTCGCTCGAGGCGGCCGGTGCCCCCGGGCCCGGGCTTGACGCGGAGAAGAAGGTCGCGGCCCTGTCGTTGACCGATCTCGCGGTGACGTTCCGCACCGACGCCGGCCAGGTCAAGGCCGTCAACGGCATCAGCTTCGACGTCGCCCCCGGCGAGGTCGTCGCGGTCGTCGGCGAGTCGGGCTCGGGCAAGTCGGTCAGCTCGCGCGCCGTCCTCGGGCTGCTCCCGTCGAGCGCCGAGGTCACCGGGTCCGCCCGTCTCGGCACCCGCGAGCTGCTCGGCATGCGCACCGGCGAGCTGCGGCCCATCCGCGGCGACCAGGTCTCGATGGTGTTCCAGGAGCCCGCCACCGCGCTCAACCCCGTCTACACCGTCGGCTGGCAGATCATCGAGGGCCTGCAGGCCCACCAGAAGATCTCCAAGAAGGCCGCCCGGGCCCGCGCGGTCGAGCTGCTCGAGCTCGTCGGCATGCCCGATCCGGCCGAGCGCGTCGACTACTACCCGCACCAGCTCTCGGGCGGCCAGAAGCAGCGCGTCGTCATCGCGATGGCGATCGCCTGCGATCCCGACGTGATCATCGCCGACGAGCCGACGACGGCCCTCGACGTCACGGTGCAGGCCGCGATCCTCGAGCTGCTCCTGTCGCTGCGCGACCGGCTCGGCACGGCGATCGTGCTCATCACGCACAACATGGGCGTGGTCGCGGACATGGCCGACCGGGTCGTCGTGATGTATCGCGGCACGATCGTCGAGCAGGCCCCGTCACGGCAGCTGTTCGCGGCGCCGAAGCACCCCTACACCCGCGCCCTGCTCGACGCCGTCCCCCACCTCGGCCAGGCGGACGGACCCGGTCTGGTCGACGACAACGAGCTGGTGCTGAAGGTCGACGACCTCGTCGTGGAGTTCCCCGGACGCTTCGGACAGCCGGCGTTCCGCGCCGTCGACCACGTGTCGCTGGAGGTTCGCAAGGGCGAGGTGCTCGGCCTGGTCGGCGAGTCCGGATCGGGCAAGTCGACGATCGGGCGCACCACGGTCGGGCTCCAGCAGCCGACCAGCGGCACGATCCACGTGTCGGGCAACCAGATCTCCGGCCTCTCCGACCGCCAGCTGCGCCCGCTGCGGTCGCGGTTCGGCTTCGTGTTCCAGGACCCGGCGTCGTCGCTCAACCCGCGCATGTCGATCGGGCAGTGCATCGCCGAGCCGCTGCACGTCCAGACCGAGATGACCCAGGCCGAGATCGACGCGAAGGTGCGGTCGCTGCTCGAGAGCGTCGAGCTGGGCGGTGCGTACGCCGAGCGGTTCCCGCACGAGCTCTCGGGTGGCCAGCGCCAGCGGGTCAGCCTCGCTCGGGCCCTGTCGCTCGACCCGGACCTGCTGATCGCCGACGAGCCGACCTCGGCCCTCGACGTGTCGGTGCAGGCGCGGGTGCTCGAGCTGTTCACCGAGCTGCAGCAGCGCCTGCAGTTCGCCTGCCTGTTCATCAGCCACGACCTGGCGGTCGTCGACACGCTCGCCAACCGGGTCGCGGTGATGCAGCACGGCAAGCTCGTCGAGATCGGCCCGCGTGACCAGGTGCTGGGCCACCCGCAGGAGGACTACACCAGGCGCCTCATCGCGGCGGTCCCCGTGCCCGACCCGGACGAGCAGGCCAGGCGCCGAGCCGAGCGCGGACGACTGCTGACCGACATCAGCTGAGCGCGACGGACGGGATTGCCGCACACTGGGAAGGTGAACCCGTTCAATTCTGTCCGTCAGCGCGTGGGCGACACGATCTTCGAACGGATCGCCGGTGACGAGGGGCCGGCCCGGCGCGACCGGATCCACTTCTCCGTGGGTCCGCGTCGCTTCGGGCCGGACTCGGCCATCCAGCAGGTGCACGGTGACGCGTCGATGTTCGTCGGCGGCATGCGCGCCCTGCTGCTGCAGTCGTTGCACCCGCTGGCGATGGCGGCGGTCGACGCGCACTCGGGCTATCGCGGAGACCCGTGGGGACGGCTGCAGCGCACCAGCACCTTCCTCGCCGAGACCACGTTCGGCACGATCGAGGACTCCGACCGGGCCATCGCGATCGTCCGCTCGGTCCACGACCGCATCGCCGGCATCGCCCCGGACGGTCGCGCCTACCGGGCGTCCGACCCGCACCTGATCCGCTGGGTCCACGTCGCCGAGATCGACAGCTTCCTGCGTGCCCACGACCGCTACGGCGCCCGGCCGCTCGACGCCGCCGGCCGCGACGCGTACGTCGCCGAGACCGCCCATGTCGCGCGCGGGCTCGGCGCGACCGACGTGCCCGAGACCGTGGCGGAGCTCGACGAGGTCATGGCGGCCTACCGACCCGAGCTGCGCGGCACCCCCGCGGCTCGTCGGACGGCCCGCTTCATCCTGGTCCACCCGCCGGTGCCGTGGGTGTTCCGCGGCCCCTACAGCCTGCTGTCGGCCGCCGCCGTGGCGATGATGCCGGGCTGGACGCGGATCCCGCTGCGTCTGCCCTACCTGCCCGTGGTCGAGTCGACCGCGGTGCGGGCGAGCGGCATCGCGGTCACCAGCGCGATCCGCTGGGCCATCGGGCCCGGAGCACCGACGGCCGAGGCCTCGACCATCAGCTAGGCGTCAGCAGGTCGGGAGGTCGGCGCCGTCGCACGTGCCGTGGTCGGCCGGTGCGTCGACCACCGCACGCCCGAGCAGGGTCCGGAACGTCTCGGCGTCATCCTCGGGCAGCCCGCCGAGGACCGCTCGCTCGACCTCGCCCAGCCGTTCCTGCGACTGCGCCAGGACCGTCTCGCCGCGCGACGTCAGCACGACCTGCCGGGCCCGACGGTCGGCCGGATCGGGCCGGCGCTCGACCAGGCCGGCCCGCTCGAGGTCGTCGACCAGGTAGGTCATGACGGTGCGGTCGATGCCGAGCCGCTGGGCGATCGTCGCCTGGTTGCTGCAGGCCCCCTCGGACGACACCGAGAGCACCTGGAATCCGCGCGGGCCGCCGGGGACGTCGTCGACGACGTCGCGCGCACCCTCGAGGTAGCGCCGCAGCAGCGCGCTGAGGGCCTGACCGAAGTCGCCGGCAGCCGCCTGAGCGGGCTGGGCGGTCGTCTCGGTCATGGGTCGCAGTCTATCTCGCACCTCGGACATGACGATCATCACGTTTCAATACCATCTGTTGTCAATATGATCTGTGTGCAAGACTATATGGGAAAGGGCGAAGCGCCCACCTCAGGACCACAGGAGCACATGACATGAGCAGCATCTTCAGACTCGACTCGAGCATCCGCGTCAACGGATCCGTCAGCCGCGCCGTCGCGGACACCCTGGTCGACTCGATCGCGGCAGAGCTCGGCGACGCAACCGTCGTCGCCCGCGACGTCGCCGCCGACCCGGTGCCGAGCGACCTCTGGTCGACCGCGGCACTCGCCGGGTTCACCCCCGAGGAGCAGTGGAGCCCCGAGCAGCGCGACGCGAGGGCCAGCGCCGCCGCGCTCGCCGACGAGGTGGTCGACGCCGACGTCGTGGTGATCGCCGCACCTCTGTACAACTTCGGCGTGTCCCAGCACCTGAAGACCTGGGTCGACACCCTGATCACCGATCCACGGTTCGCGCCCGGCACCGAGACCGTGAAGGGCAAGCCCGCTTTCCTCGTCGTCACCCGCGGCGGGGGCTACGGCGAGGGCACCCCGCGCGCCGGGTGGGACCACGGCACGGCCTGGATCCGCCGCATCCTCGCGGATGTCTGGCAGCTCGACCTCGACATCATCGAGACCGAGCTGACGCTCGCCGAGGTCACGCCCCAGATGGCCGAGCTGCGGGACCTCGCCCGCCAGCAGCTGACGGAGTCGCACGAGGCAGCCCGCACGAGCGGCCGCTCGGTGACGCTCAAGCTGCGCGCCCCGGTCTGAGGTCAGACCCCGTCCGAGGTGTCATCCGCGCGGGACGGGGTACGACGAGGGTTCAGAACCGTCAACCCAGGAGTGATGCACGGTGAAGAAGCTGACTCTGCTCGCCGCCGCGGCCGCCGGATACGTCCTCGGCTCCCGCGCCGGACGCGAGCGCTACGACCAGATCGCGACCCAGGCCACCAAGGCCTGGAACAACCCGAAGGTCCAGGACGTCGTCGACGAGGTCCAGACCCAGGCCAAGCACGCGGGTGCCGAGGCCGGCAGCCGCGTCGGGTCGAAGGTCGCCGAGACCGCGACCGACGTCGCGTCCCGTGTGGCCGACCGGGTCAAGGGCGCCCACGAGGACGGCCCGCCGGTCGACGAGACGTCGTCCGCGCCGCTCGGGGGCAACCCCTCGTGAGCGACCAGCGCACGCCGACCGACCAGGCGTCCACCGGCCAGCTGCTGGTGCAGGCCACGGAGGACATCTCCCAGCTCATCCGTGACGAGATGCAGATGGCCAAGCGCGACCTGGCCGAGACGGGCAAACGGGTCGGCATCGGCGCCGGGCTCTTCGGCCTGGCCGGCACGCTGGCCCTCTACGGCCTGGCGGCGCTGATCGCGACGATCATCCTCGCGATCGCCGAGGGCCTCGCACCATGGATCGCCGCCGGCATCGTGACCCTCGTGCTCTTCGTGGCCGCGGCCATCGCAGCGCTGGTCGGCAAGGGCAGCATCAGCCACGCCGGCGACGCGCCCCACGACCGGGTCGAGAGCGTCAAGGCCGACATCGACACCGCCAAGCACGGCACCGAAGGAGCCCACGATGACGTCTGACCTCGAGGCCGAGATCGCCGAGACGCGCGAGCACCTCGGCGAGACCGTCGACGCCCTCGCCGCCAAGCTCGACGTCAAGGCGCGCGCCAAGGACGCTGACAAGCGTCCCCTCGCCGCCGCCCTGATCGTCGCCGCCGGTCTCACCGCCGCGGCCCTGCTCTGGCCCCGCGGACGCTGACACCGGCGGCGTCACCGAGGGATCAGGCGCCGCGCGCGATCCACTCGTCGAGGTGCGGCTTCTCGGCACCGATCGAGGTGTCGTCGCCGTGGCCGGTGTGCACCACGGTCTCGTCGGGCAGGTCGAGCAGTCGCTCGCGGATCGACTCGATGATCGTCGGAAAGTCCGAGTACGACCGGCCCGTCGCGCCCGGCCCACCGTTGAAGAGCGTGTCGCCGGTGAAGACGGCGCCCAGGTCGGGCGCGTAGAGGCACGTGCTGCCGGGCGAGTGCCCCGGCGTCGGGATCGCCCGCAGGGTCGTGCCGGCCACCTCGAAGGTCGCGCCGGTGTGGAGCTCTTGGTCCGGCGGCGAGTCGTGCTCGGCGTCCCACAGCATGCGGTCGGCGGGCGGGAACCAGACCTGCGCGCCGGTGGCCCTGCCGAGCTCGACCGCCGCGTTGATGTGGTCGTTGTGCCCGTGGGTCAGGACGATCGCGACGACCGTGCGGCCGTCGATCGCGTCGAGGATCGCCGCGGCGTCGTGCGGTGCGTCGATCACCAGCACCTCGGCGTCGTCACCCACCAGCCAGACGTTGTTGTCGACGTCCCAGCTGCCGCCGTCGAGGCAGAACTGCCCGGACGTCACGACCTTCTGGATGCCCGCGCTCACAGCTCGACGACCGATCGCAGGACGTCACCGTGGTGCATCTTGGTGAACGCGGCCTCGACGTCGTCGATGCCGATCGTCTCGGTGACGAACGCGTCGAGGTCGAGACGGCCCTGCTGGTAGAGGTCGACCAGCATCGGGAAGTCACGCGACGGCAGGCAGTCGCCGTACCAGCTGGACTTCAGCGACCCGCCCCGACCGAAGACGTCGATCAGGGGCAGCTCGAGCTGCATGTCGGGCGTCGGCACGCCGACCAGCACCACGGTGCCGGCGAGGTCGCGGCCGTAGAACGCCTGCTTCCACGTCTCGGGACGACCGACCGCGTCGATGACCACGTCGGCGCCGTTGCCGTCGGTCAGCGCCTGGATGGCCTCGACCACGGTGCCGCCGTTCGCGGTGGCTTCGCCGACGTTGATCGTGTGGGTCGCGCCCATGCCCTTGGCCCACTCGAGCTTGCGGTCGTCGAGGTCGATCGCGATGATCGTGGCGGCGTTGGCCAGACGAGCACCCGCGATGGCCGCGGAGCCGACTCCACCGCAGCCGATGACGGCGACCGAGTCGCCGCGCTGCACGTTGCCGGTGTTGATCGCGGCACCCAGACCGGCCATCACGCCGCAGCCCAGCAGGCCGACGGCCGCGGGCGACGCGGTGGGGTCGACCTTGGTGCACTGACCGGCGGCAACCAGGGTCTTGTCGGCGAACGCGCCGATGCCCAGTGCCGGCGACAGCTCGGTGCCGTCCTCCAACGTCATCTTCTGCTTCGCGTTGTGCGTGTTGAAGCAATACCACGGGCGACCGCGCAGGCACGCGCGACAGCTGCCGCACACCGCACGCCAGTTGAGCACGACGAAGTCACCCGGCGCGACGTCGGTGACGCCCTCGCCGACGGACTCCACGACTCCGGCGGCCTCGTGACCCAGCAGGAACGGGAACTCGTCGTTGATGCCGCCCTCGCGGTAGTGCAGGTCGGTGTGGCAGACACCGCAGGCCGAGATGTCGACGACGGCCTCGCCCGGACCCGGGTCGGGGATCACGATGTTCTCGACGGTGACGGGCGCGCCCTTCTCACGGGCGACGACTCCTCGGACGATCTGCGACATGCGGGCTCCTCGGGGGATGAACGGCGGTAGGCCCGACGCTATCGGCCACCCGGTTGCGGCACCACCGCAGCGTCGCTGACGGGCGTCGGACCGTCGATCACTCGAGCGACGCGCGCAGCTCGTCGAGCACGATCCTGCGACCCGGTCCCGCGTCGCCGACCCGGGCCGAGGTGAACACGCCCGGGGTCGTCTCGACGTAGGAGCCGTACACCTCGTACGGACCCGGGCCAGCCAGGATGTAGAGGTGCCGGCGCGAGCCGGACAGCCCGATCGACAGTGCGAGGTCGCTGTCACGCACCTCGATGCGCGTCCCTGCTGCCACGTCGCCGCGCAAGGTCTCCACGACCGTGGCCCTCGTCCGTGACCCCACCCGCACGTCATCGGCGACCACGATCGTGGGGGCCGCCGACATCCGGTTGAACCGCGAGGAGTCCTCGTCGAGCGTCGCGCCGAGCGAGCCGTCGAGGTTGGCCTTGTAGCCCTCGGCTCGCTCGGGGGCCGGGGAGGCGGCACCGCCGGAAGCACTGTCGGAGGAGCCCACCGCCGCACCGCTCGCCGCTTCGGACGACGCGGTGTCGCCCGTCCCGCTGATCGCACCGTTGAGCGCGAACAGCCCGACGACCGAGGCGGCCACGGCCACGGATGCGGCGACAGGTCGCCAGCGCCGCGGCCGGCTCGCCCTCGCCCTCGGCTGGGCCAGCACCTGCTCCAGCATCTCCTCGGCGGCCACCTCGTCGTGCTCGTACGCCCGCGGCGTGAGGCCGACCTCCTCGGCGAGCCCCCGGATCTCGTCGAGGAGGTCGTCGTCCTCATTCGTCGACATGGTGCACCTCCCTGCCGAGCACGGTTCGCAGGTTCTTGCGCGCCCGCAGCGCCCGCATCTTGACCGCCGCCACGCTGCAGTCGAGGATCGCCGCGATCTCGGCCAGGCTGAAGCCATCGACCACGAGCGCGATGACGTCGCGATCGGTGGGACGTAGTGCCGCCAGTCGGTCGAGTGCCTCGCCCCCCGTGAAGACGCCGTCGGCCAGGTCAGGCTCGACCGCGGATTCGGGCGTCGTCGTCAGCCGGATCTTCTGCGCCAACGCGTCGCGGCGGCGATCGCCGCGGCGACGGTTGCGCAGGTGCCCCTCCGCGACCCGGTAGGCGAGGCTGCGGGTCTGGCGCCACTCGATCTCGGTGGTGGGTGCCGGCAGGTCCTTGCCCCACATCGTGGCCATCGTGTCGGAGACGACGTCCTGGGCGGTGTCGGGGTCGCTCATGCGCGTGACGTAGCGGACGAGGGCAGGCTGGACGTCGCGGAAGAACGCCGTGAAGTCGCCCGAGTCCACGCAGCGCCTCCTCCGACCGACAGTTCGCTCAACATACTGATGTCCGTCATCGAGCGGGCGGTCACGCACAAGCTTTTCTGCACACCGGTGGATGTCCGGGCGGGCCGATCGGGTCACGCGTGCAGCAAGACCAGCAGCAGACCGTGCGGGCGGGGGACGACTGGAGGGAACGTCCCCCGTCCGCACGGGGCCACAGGATCAGAGGATGTAGAGCATCTCCTGATAGGTCGGCAGCGGCCACAGGTCGTCGGCCACGATCGCCTCGAGCGAGTCGGCCGCGGCGCGGACCTCGGCCATCGCCGGCAGCAGCGACGTCTGCGCGTAGGTGGCCTCGGCCAGCGCGTCCTCGCCGTGGTCGGCGTGCAGCGCGTTGCGCAGCGCTCCGATGCCGACGCGCAGTGCGGCGATCGCGGTGCTGACCTCCTCGAGCAGGTCGAGATCGGCCTCGACGCCCGCCGCCTTGAGCGCGCTCACGTTCGTGGCGAGCTCGGTCTGGTAGCGCACCGCGGCCGGCAGCACCGAGGTCTGACCGATCTCGAGGGTCGAGAGCGCCTCGACCATGATGCTCTGCGCGTAGTGCTCGAGCCCGATCTCGTAGCGGCTGTGCGCCTCGCTCTCGGAGAAGATCCCGTAGCGCTCGAAGAGCTGCACCGACGACTCGGTGATGAGCTCGGGCAGCGCGTCGAGGGTCGTGCGCAGGTTGGGCAGCCCGCGCTCCGCGGCCTCGACCTGCCACTCGTCGGAGTAGCCGTTGCCGTTGAAGACGACCGAGCCGTGGTCGGTGATGAGCTCGGTGAGCAGCTCCTGGACCGCGGTGTTGAGCTCGGTGCCCAGCTCGATCGCCGTCTCCAGCTTGGTCGCGATGTGGTCGAGCGCCTCCGCCATGATCGCGTTGATCGTCGTCATCGGGCCGGCGACCGACTGCAGCGAGCCCGGAGCGCGGAACTCGAACCGGTTGCCGGTGAACGCGAACGGGCTGGTGCGGTTGCGGTCACCCGGGTCGGTCGGCAGCACCGGCAGGGTGTCGACGCCGATCTGCAGGGTGCCTCGGCTCTTGGACGAGGTCGCCGGTCCCTTGGCCAACTGCTCGAACACACCCGCGAGCTGGTCGCCGAGGAAGATCGAGATGATCGCCGGCGGCGCCTCGTTGGCGCCGAGGCGATGGTCGTTGCTGGCCGAGGCGACCGAGGCGCGCAGCAGGCCGCCGTACTGGTGGACGGCGCGGATGACGGCTGCGCAGAACACCAGGAACTGCGCGTTGTCGTGCGGGGTGTCGCCCGGCAGGAGCAGGTTGCCCTCGGTCGCGTTGCCGAGCGAGAAGTTGACGTGCTTGCCCGAGCCGTTGACGCCCTCGAACGGCTTCTCGTGGAACAGGCACTCCATGCCGTGCTTGCGGGCAACGGTCTTGAAGGTCGTCATGAGCAGCTGCTGGTGGTCGGCGCCGACGTTGGCGGCCTCGAACATCGGGGCGATCTCGAACTGGCCGGGGGCGACCTCGTTGTGGCGGGTCTTGGCCGGGATGCCGAGCTTGAACAGCTCGCGCTCGGTGTCGGCCATGAAGCCGAGGACCCGCTCGGGGATCGCGCCGAAGTAGTGGTCGTCGAACTCCTGGCCCTTGGGCGGCTTCGCGCCGAAGAGCGTCCGGCCCGAGTTGAGGAGGTCGGGGCGGGCGACGAAGAAGTGACGGTCGATCAGGAAGTACTCCTGCTCGGGACCGACGTACGACACGACAGCGGCCGGGTCGTGCCCGAAGAGCTTGAGCACCCGTTCGGCGTGGACCGCCATCGCCTGCTGCGCGCGCAACAGCGGCGTCTTGTGGTCGAGCGCCTCACCGGTCATCGAGATGAAGACCGTCGGGATGCAGAGCGTGTTGCCGTTGGGGTTCTCCAGGATGTACGCCGGGCTGGTGGCGTCCCAGCCGGTGTAGCCCCGCGCCTCGAAGGTGTTGCGCAGGCCGCCGTTGGGGAAGCTCGACGCGTCCGGCTCGCCCTGCACCAGCGTCTTGCCGGCGAACTCGGCCAGCGCGGTGCCGTCGCCCACCGGGTCGAAGAATCCGTCGTGCTTCTCGGCGGTGAATCCGGTCAGGGGATAGAACACGTGCGCGTAGTGGGTCGCACCCTTCTCGAGCGCCCAGTCCTTCATGGCCGAGGCGACGGCGTCCGCGATGAGCGGGTCGAGGATCTCGGAGTTCTCGATCGTTGCCATGACGGACTTGAAGACCGACTTCGGCAGGCGCTTCTGCATGACCGACTTGCTGAAGACGTTCATGCCGAAGATCTCGCCGGGCGTCTCGTCGGCGCTGAAGCTGGGCGCCGGCGGCACGTAGGCCTCGACGTCGGTGATGGCCTGCAGCCGGACGGGGTTAGCGCTCATGGTGATCGTTCCTTCTCGGGGGGGCAGTCGCGTCCCTCGACACGACCTCACCGTCAGGATCGTCCACCCGCGTTACGGATCGATATCGGCGGCGATTCGGCGCCATGTAGATCGGCGGCGGCAAGTGCATAGGTTTCGTCCTCGTCTGCCGCGTCCGGCTGCCGATGGGACACCCAGGAACACCCTCGACCAACGAAGGGCACCACGATGCACGACACCCAGCTGGATGTCAGCGCGCCACACCCCGTCACCCTCGCCGACCAGGAGGCTGCCGCTGCGGTGTTCGACCGACATGGCAGCACCTTGCACCTGCTGGCGATGCTCCTGACCGACGACCCGGAGATCGCCGAGCAGATCGTGGTCCAGGCGGTCGTCGCGCACGTGGGAGGCCCCGCCTCGCTCCAGCAGCTGTCGGCGGCACTGCACCTGGCGTGGTGCTGCCGGATCCCCGCGTCCGGCCCGCCGCAGGTGCCGAGCATCCCGACCGCACCGTCAACAGTCCTGGCCGAGATGCAGGCCCTCCCGATCCAGGAGCGTCTCGCACTGGGCCTGTGCCGATTCGGCGGACACACCTATCGCGAGGCGGCAGACGTGCTGTCCCTCTCGCCCGGCGTCGTCGCCCGGCAGCTCGCGTCCGCTCTCAGGACGCTGGCGGTCTGATCAGTGCTCGGGATCGACCAGTCGTGCGGCGGCCGCACGCAGGGTCCGCAGCTCGGTCCGGCACCGCGAGCACTCCTCGAGGTGGTGCTCGAACCGCACGACCTCCATCAGGTCCAGTGCACCCACCGCGTAGGGACCCACGAGGTCGTGCGGGCTGACGGTCACTCCGCTGTGCACAGCCACTGGGTCCTCATGCTCGTCATTCGTCGCCGGTCGGCGCACTGCTTGGTCACCCCGGACACCCTGTCCTGAGTGGTCCCTCGGATCGGCCCGCTGAGCGGTGAATTGTGGTTCTGACCTGCGGAAAAACAGCCGTGTAATTATCCACAGGTGTGTGCACAGCTGGGGATACACAACGACGAAGGCTCCCCACCCGAACCCGGGTGGGGAGCCTTCGTGATGGCGGAGCCGAGCAAAGGCCCCCGCCCCAAGATCGGGGGCGAGGGCCTTCGTGATGGTGGAGCCGAGGGGACTCGAACCCCTAACCCCCTGCTTGCAAAGCAGGTGCGCTACCAATTGCGCCACGGCCCCCGGTCTCGCTCGACGAGCGAGTGGGGATTCAGAGACGGTCGGTGCCGGCCGACCACGTGTCGACCGGCGTCTCCTTGTTCGTCTTGCCGAGTGCCCAGAAGACTCCTGCAACCGCGAGCCCGAGGGCGACGATCTTCTTCATGGGACCTCCTCGTTGAGTGGGCGTACCAGGACTTGAACCTGGGACCTCTTCCTTATCAGGGAAGCGCTCTAACCAAGCTGAGCTATACGCCCGCAACAGCGATGAACTTTACCGCACCGCGTTCACCGATCCCAATCGGGGTCGATGCGTCACCTCTCCTCGGAGAACGTGACCTCGACGCCACCCATGAGCTGGGCGGCGAGGTTGTACAGATGGGCGCCGATCGTCGCCAGGATCGTCATCAGGACGACGTTGATCGCCGACAGCACGAGCGTCAGTCCGACGAAGCGACCGAAGCCGAAGTAGTCCTTGACGTCGAAGCTCGACGAGTCGTCGCTGAGCACCGACGTGAGGGAGTCGTTGATCTGGTCCCACACGCCGACGATGTTGAGGACCACCCAGAAGATGGCCGCGGCGACGACGCCGACGATCATGAGGGCCACCGAGACGGCGAACGCCAGGCGCGTCACCGACCACGGCTCGACATGGGTGAGGCGCAGGCTCGCGCGGCGGCCGGAGCCGCCGGCCGGAGTCGGGGTCACAGTCACCTTCGGGGCCCCGCTCTTGTCGTCCTGCTTGTCCTTGACCGCCGGGATGACGGCGGTCGTCGACGGGGATGGCTTGGTCGTGCGCGCATAGTCGGCTGCGGTCAGGGGGCGTCCCTGCGGGCCGGGGCTCGCCTGAGGCTTCTTGTCAGCAGGCTTGGTGACGTCGGCCGTGACCGACTCCTCCTTGGCTGCCGCCGCGACCGTGACGTCGCGAGGGCGTCCCTTGTCGGTCTGCGAGGTGCCGGCGGAAGGAGTCTTCTTCGCCGCAGGCGCCTTCTTGGCAGGAGCCTTCTTCGCCGGCGCCTTCTTGGCCGCGGGCTTCGGGATCCTGGGGATGGCCTGCGTGGGCGCGGCGTCGCCGGCTCCCGACCCGGGAGCGTTGCTCGTGCCTTCGGTCTCGTCCGTCACTGGTCCTTGTCCCCGTCTGCCTGCGTCTCGTCGGTCGGCGTCATCTCGGTCGCGGCCTCGTCCTGGAGGACTTCGGTGTTGCGCGCGATGGTCACCACGCGGTCATCCCCCTTGAACTTCACGAAGCTCACACCCATCGTGCCACGGCCGGTCGGATTCACCCCAGAAACGAGGCTGCGGGTCACCTGTCCACTGGCCGTCACCGAGATGACGTCGTCCGTGTCGACCAGCACCAGGCCTCCCACCAGCTCGCCGCGGTTCTCGGTGATCTGCATGGCCTTGATGCCCAGTCCACCACGTCCCTGCAAACGGTACTGATCGATCGGCGTCTTCTTGGCGTAGCCACCGTCAGTGACGGTGAAGACGAACAGCTCGTCGGCCTCGGGCACCTCGACCTGCTCGAGCGCGTCGGCCGAACGGCGGATGACCGACAGCGACAGCATCGAGTCGGCCTCGCGGAACTTCATGCCGGTGACGCCGGACGTCGCCCGGCCCATCGGCCGCAGCTGCTCGTCGTCGGCACGGAAGCGGATCGCCTGGGCCTTGCGTGAGATCAGCAGCAGGTCGTCGTCGGGCGTGACCAGCTCGGCGCCGATCAGCTCGTCGTCGTCGTCGCGGAAGTTGATCGCGATGACGCCGGCCTGGCGCGGGCTGTTGTAGTCGAGCAGCCGGGTCTTCTTGACCAGGCCCTTCTTGGTCGCGAGCACGAGGTAGGGCGCCTGCTCGTAGTCGCGGATCGCCAGCACCTGCGCGATCTCCTCGTCGGGCTGGAACGACAGGAGCCCGGCGACGTGTCCGCCCTTGGCGTCGCGGCCGGCCTCGGGCAGCTGGTAGGCCTTGGCCCGGTAGACGCGACCGGCCGTGGTGAAGAACAGGATCCAGTGGTGGCTGGTGGTCGAGAACATGTGGTCGACCATGTCGTCGCCGCGCAGCGCGGCACCCCGGACACCCTTGCCGCCCCGGTTCTGCACCCGGTAGAGATCGGTCTTGGTGCGCTTGGCGTAGCCGCCCTTGGTGATGGTGACCACGACCTCCTCGTCGGGGATGAGGTCTTCCATCGACAGGTCCCCGTCGGCCGGGACGATCGGCGAGCGGCGGTCGTCGCCGTACTTCTCGGCGAGCTCGGCGAGCTCCTCGGAGATGATCTGACGCTGACGCTCCGGCTTGGCCAGGATGTCCTGGTAGTCGGCGATCTCGAGCTCGAGCTTGGTGAGCTCGTCCATGATCTTCTGACGCTCGAGGGCCGCGAGCCGGCGCAGCTGCATCTCCAGGATCGCGTTGGCCTGGAGCTCGTCGATGTCGAGCAGGTCGATCAGGCCCGTCCGCGCCTCGTCGACGGTGGGACTGCGCCGGATCAGCGCGATGACGTCGTCGAGCGCGTCGAGCGCCTTGGCCAGGCCGCGGTAGATGTGCGCCTTGGCCTCGGCCTCGTCGAGGAGGTACTGGGTGCGCCGCTGGATGACCTCGATCTGGTGCGTGATCCAGTTGCTGATGAAGCCGTCGAGGGTCAGCGTGCGCGGGACGTCGTCGACGATCGCGAGCATGTTGGCGCTGAAGTTGGACTGCAGCTCGGTGTGCTTGTAGAGGTTGTTGAGCACGACCCGCGCGACGGCGTCGCGCTTGAGCTTGACGACCAGGCGGCGTCCGACGCGCGACGACGACTCGTCGTTGACGTCGGCGATGCCCTGCACGCGACCGCTGATCGCGAGGTCGGCGATCTTCTCGGCGAGGTTGTCGGGGTTGACCTGGTAGGGCAGCTCCTTGATGACCAGGCTCAGGCCACCGCGGGTGTCCTCCTCGATGTCGACGATGCCGCGCATCATGATCGAGCCACGACCCGTGCGATACATGTTGTCGATGCCGGTCGTGCCGACGATCAGGCCGTTGGTCGGGAAGTCGGGGCCCTTGATGCGCTCCATGAGCGCCTCGAGCAGCTCTTCCTTCGACGCGTCCGGGTTGGCCAGCGACCACTGGGCGCCGTCGGCGACCTCGCGCAGGTTGTGCGGCGGGATGTTGGTGGCCATGCCGACCGCGATGCCCGCCGAGCCGTTGACCAGCAGGTTGGGGAAGCGCGACGGCAGGACCGTCGGCTCCTGGGAGCGACCGTCGTAGTTGGGGCGGAAGTCGACCGTGTTCTTGTCGATGTCGCGCACCATCTCCATGGCGATCGGCGCGAGCTTGCACTCGGTGTATCGCATGGCGGCCGCGCCGTCGTTGCCCGGCGAGCCGAAGTTGCCCTGGCCGGAGATCATCGGTGCGCGCATGACCCACGGCTGGGCCAGGCGGACGAGGGTGTCGTAGATCGCGGTGTCGCCGTGGGGGTGGTACTGACCCATGACGTCACCGACGATGCGCGAGCACTTGCTGAACCCACGGTCGGGGCGGTAGCCGCCGTCGTACATCGCGTAGAGGACGCGACGGTGCACGGGCTTGAGGCCGTCGCGCACGTCGGGCAGGGCTCGCGACACGATCACGCTCATGGCGTAGTCGATGTAGGAGCGCTGCATCTCGACCTGCAGCTCGACGTGCTCGATCCGGTCGTGCTCGGGGGGAGGCGTGGTGTCAGTCATGGATCAGCCTTAAATATCGAGGAAGCGGACGTCTTTGGCGTTGCGCTGGATGAACGAGCGGCGCTGCTCGACGTCCTCACCCATGAGGATCGTGAACATCTCGTCGGCGACCGCCCCGTCCTCGAGCGTCACCTGGCGGAGCACGCGCTGGGCCGGGTCCATCGTGGTGTCCCACAGCTCGGAGTCGTTCATCTCGCCGAGACCCTTGTAGCGCTGGACCGGTGCCTCCTTGGGCAGGCGGTGACCGGCCTCCTTGCCGGCGGCGAGCAGTCCGTCGCGCTCGGAGTCGGAGTAGGCCAGCTCGTGCGCTGCGTTGGTCCACTTGATCTTGTAGAGCGGCGGCATCGCCAGGTAGACGTGCCCCGCGTCGATGAGCGGTTTCATGAACCGGAACAGCAGCGTCAGCAGCAGCGTCGAGATGTGCTGGCCGTCGACGTCGGCGTCGGCCATCAGCACGATCTTGTGATAGCGAAGCTTGGCGATGTCGAAGTCGTCGTGGACGCCGGTGCCGAGCGCCGAGATGATCGCCTGGACCTCGGCGTTCTGCAGGATCTTGTCGATGCGGGCCTTCTCGACGTTGAGGATCTTGCCGCGCAGCGGGAGGATCGCCTGCGCATAAGGATCGCGTCCGCCCTTGGCCGAGCCACCGGCCGAGTTGCCCTCGACGATGAAGATCTCGCACTCCTCGGGATTGCGCGACTGGCAGTCGGCGAGCTTGCCCGGCAGGCCACCGCCGCCCATCAGGCCCTTGCGGTTGCGGGCCAGGTCGCGGGCCTTGCGGGCGGCCATGCGGGCGGTCGCCGCGTCGAGGGACTTGCGGACGATCGTCTTGCCCTCGGTCGGGTTCTGCTCGAACCACGCGCTGAGCTCGTCGTTGAGCACGGACTGCACGAACGAGCGGGCCTCGCTGTTGCCGAGCTTGGTCTTGGTCTGGCCCTCGAACTGCGGCTCCTCGAGCTTGATCGAGATGATCGCGGTCAGGCCCTCGCGGATGTCCTCGCCCGAGAGGTTGTCGGTGGCCTTCTTGATGAGGCCCTGCGCCGTGGCGAACTTGTTGACCGTCGCGGTCAGTGCGCCGCGGAAGCCCTCCTCGTGCGTGCCGCCCTCGTGCGTGTTGATCGTGTTGGCGAACGAGTGGACCGACTCGACGAAGCTGTCGTTCCACTGCATCGCGATCTCCAGCGACAGCCCCTTGGACTCGTCCTCGGACTCGATCGAGATGACGTCCTTGTGGATCGGCGACTTGCTGCCGACGTTGATGTGGTCGACGTAGTCGACCAGGCCCTTGTCGAAGCGGAAGCGCGCGTCGCGCGGCCGGTCGTCGCCCTGGGGGCCGTCGGCGCCCTCGACGTCGGGACGGTCGTCGCGCAGGACGAGCTCGAGCCCCTTGTTGAGGAACGCCATCTCGCGGAACCGCTTCTCCAGCGTGTCGTAGCTGTAGTCGACCGTCTCGAAGATGTCGGCGCTGGCGTAGAAGGTCGTGGTGGTGCCGGTCTCGTCGGTCTTCTCGTGACGCTCCAGCGGAGCGTCCGGCGCACCGTAGGTGAACGACTGGGTCCAGCGGTAGCCGTCACGCTTGACCTCGACAAAGAGCTTTGTCGACAAAGCGTTGACCACCGAGACGCCGACGCCGTGCAGGCCACCGGAGACCTTGTAGCCGCCACCGCCGAACTTGCCGCCGGCGTGCAGCGACGTCAGCACCAGCGTCACGGCCGGCATCTTCTCGGTGGGGTGCTCGTCGACCGGGATGCCGCGTCCGTCGTCCTCGACGCGGATGCCACCGTCGGCCTGCATGACGACCTTGATGTGGGAGGCGTAGCCGGCCAGGGCCTCGTCGACCGAGTTGTCGACGACCTCGTAGACGAGGTGGTGCAGTCCGCGCTCTCCGGTGGACCCGATGTACATGCCCGGACGCTTGCGCACGGCGTCCAGGCCTTCGAGAACCTGGATGTTGCTGGCGTCGTACGAGGCTTCAGGATCTGGAGTTTGGCTCACCTGACCAGTATACGGGCGATTCTGTGCGTCTCACGGCTTACCCACCGTTGGGAGGCGGCGAGTCGCGGGGCGCAGGTGCCCTTGAGAGGCACAGAACGGCGGTCTGCACGTCGTCGCAGACCCGGTCCCAAGATCCTGTAGGGCGAAACCCCTGCGAATTCGCCCAGCGGCAGATGACGGCCCGGGACTCGTCAGGTTGGGACCTGTCGGGCATCGTAGAGGGATGACCACCCTGACGACAGCTCGTGACACCGCGTCTTCCGCGGTCGCCGCGGCACTCGCCGGTGCCCTCACCCTGGCGGTCCTGGTGCAGGTCGCGCTGCACACGACCCGCGGTCAGGACTGGGACCAGTCGGCCATGACGACCGTCGTCGGCGGGCGCGACACCCAGCTCACCGTGCTCAGCGTCCTCGGCTACGTGTCGATCGGTGCCATCGTCATCGTGGTGGCGGGGTGCGGCGTCGTCGCCTTCCTGCGAGGACGGGCGCACCTGGCTCTCGCGGCCGTCGCCGTGATCGGTGGCGCCAACATCACCACCCAGCTGCTCAAGCACTCGCTGCTCGAACGGCCCGACCTCGGGCTGGGGCTCGGCACGCTCAACAGCCTGCCGAGCGGGCACACCACGGTCGTCGCCAGCTCGGTCGGCGCGGCGCTGCTGGTGGCACCCCGGGTCACCCGGCCGATCCTCGCCGCCGCGGGCGGGTTCGCCACGACCCTCACCGGCGCGTCGACCGTGGTCGCCGGCTGGCACCGCCCGTCCGACGTCGTCGCCGCGCTCGCGGTGAGCCTGGTCTGGACGGCGGTCGTGGCCCTCTTCATCCACGGCCCCGGACAGTCGGTCGCCGGAACGTTCGCCGGGGCCGTCGTCGGATGTGCCGGTGCGCTGGCCTTCCTCGTCGCCGTCGGGGTGCGCCCGGTGCTGGGGTGGGACGGCTTCCTGCAGGCCGGTCTGGTCCTGGGCGGGGTCACCGCCGCGACCGCGCTGTTCGTCCTCGCCTGCTCGGCCGTCTCCCCCGCGGAGTGACGACTACCCGTAGGTGTCGCGAGGCCCCCGGGCACCGCGGATCGAGCGGGGCCCCTTCTTCCACGACGGAGCCTGCGGCCCGCGCGCCTCGATGCGCAGCACCGATCCCTGACCCAGCTCCTCGTTGAGCTTGGCGACGATACGCGGAGCGAGCAGCTTCAGCTGCGTCGCCCACGCGGTCGAGCTGGCACGGACGTGGACCACGGCGTCCTCGAAGCCCTCGATCTGTGCGTGCTGCGCGACCTCGGGACCGACGATCCTCGCCCAGTCGGTGAAGATCCGCTGGTCGTCGAGCTTCTCGGTCCACCCCTGGTTGCGGACGACCTCGCCGAGCAGGTCGGCGATCGTCGACGGATCCTCGTTCTTGGCGCGCGCGGGCTTGACCGGGCGTGCTCGCTTGCGCGGGCCGACAGCGCCGGGCGTGCCCTTGCCCCGGTAGGAGTTGGCGATCTGCCGCGCGAGGTCGAGCTCGTCGTCGTCACCCACGGGTGACCTCCCCTCCTGCCACGCGGAACCGGTGACCCTTCAGCGCCTCGGGCACGTCGTCGGCGACCGCGGCGGTGACGAGCACCTGCTCAGCATCGCCGACGAGCTCGGCGAGCTGTTGCCGGCGACCCTGGTCGAGCTCGGCGAAGACGTCGTCGAGGATCAGCACGGGGTCGTCATCATCGTCGCGCAACAGCTCGAACGACGCCAGCTTGAGCGCCAGCGCGTAGGACCACGACTCGCCGTGGCTGGCATATCCCTTCGCCGGCAGCTCGCCGATCGTGAGGACCACCTCGTCGCGGTGGGGCCCGACCAGGCTGATGCCGCGGTCGATCTCATCCCCCCGGCGGCGGGCGATCTCCTCGAGCAGGTGCTGCTCGATCGCCTGCTGGTCACGCAGGTCGGGGTCGAGCTCGAGCGACGGTCGGTAGAGCGCGGTGACGTCGCGCCGGTCCGGCGCCGATTCGGCGGCGACCCGCCGGTAGGCGTCCGTGAGGTGGGGAGCCAGGGCGTCGAGCAGCAGCAGCCGGGCCGCCACCAGCTCCGCGCCCGTGCGGGCAAGGTTCTCGTCCCAGATGTCGAGGGTCGCGATCTCGACGTTGCGGCGACCGCGCGCCGACTTCAGCAGCGTGTTGCGCTGCTTGAGCACCCGGTCGTAGTCGGCCTTCACGCCACCGAGGCGCGGTGTCCGCAGCACCAGCAGCGAGTCGAGGAAGCGTCGGCGGTCTGACGGATCGCCCTTGACCAGCGCGAGGTCCTCGGGCGAGAACATCACGGTGCGCAGCACCCCGACGAGATCGCGGGTGCGTGGCAGCGCGCCCCGGTTGATGCGAGCCCGATTCGCCTTGCCCGGGGTGATCTCCAGCTCGAGCAGCGCGGTACGACCCCCCTTGACGACGTCGGCGCGCACGATCGCCTGCTCGGCGCCGGCCCGCACCAGCGGCGCGTCACCCGACACCCGGTGCGAGTCGAGTCGCGAGAGGTAGTCGATCGCCTCGACCAGGTTGGTCTTGCCCTGGCCGTTCGAGCCGACGAAGGCGGTCGCGCCGGGCTCGAGGACGATCTCGACGTCGGCGTACGACCGGAAGTCGTGCAGGGTCAGCTTGCTGACGTGCACGTTCGTGCCACCTTCAAGGGTCAGGCGTCCCGGGGGTCGTGACCCGCCTCGGCCGCAGCCTGCACCGCGTGGCCGCCGAACTGGTTGCGCATCGCGGCGACGGCCTGCATGGCCGGCGACTCGTCCTGGCGCGAGGTGAAGCGGGCGAACAGCGAGGCGGCGATGGTGTGCATCGGCACGGCGTTGTCGATCGCGGCCTCGACGGTCCAGCGTCCCTCGCCGGAGTCCTCGGCGTAGCCGCGGATCTTGGACAGGCCGGGATCCTCCTCGAGCGCCTTGACCAGCAGGTCGAGCAGCCACGAGCGGACGACGGTGCCCTCGCGCCACGAGTCGAAGACGGCCGTGACGTTGTCGACCATGTCGACCTTCTCGAGCAGCTCGTAGCCCTCGGCGTAGGCCTGCATCATCGCGTACTCGATGCCGTTGTGGACCATCTTGGAGAAGTGTCCGGCGCCGACGCGGCCCGCGTGGACGAAGCCCGACTCGCCCTCGGGGCGCAGGGCGTCGAACGCCGGCTGCACCTTCGCGATGTCGTCTGCGCTGCCGCCGGCCATGAGCGCGTAGCCGTTCTCGAGTCCCCAGACGCCGCCGCTCACGCCGCAGTCGATGTAGCCGATGCTCTTCTCGGCCGCGAGGGCCGCGTGCTTCTCGTCGTCGGTCCAGCGGGAGTTGCCGCCGTCGACGATGACGTCGCCCGCGTCGAGCAGGTCGATGAGCTCCTCGACCGTCGACCGGGTGATGTCACCGGCCGGGACCATGACCCACACGACCTTGGGCGAGGGCAGCTGGTCGACGAGCTCGGCGAGCGATCCGACGTCGGAGACGTCGGGGTTGCGGTCGTAGCCGACGACGGTCACCCCGCCGTTGCGCATGCGCGTGCGCATGTTGCCGCCCATCTTGCCCAGTCCGACGAGTCCGATGTCCATGGAGCGCTCCCTGCGATCGATGTCAGCTCTGCAGGCGGACCGGCATGATCAGGTAGCGGAACGCGACGTCTGGGTCGGCCCCGATCTCCTGGACACCCGAGATCGCCGCAGGCTTGGTGTGTTGGGTGAAGGACAGGTGCACGACCGGGTCGGACATGACCGCGAGTCCCTCGAGAAGGTAGGTGGGGTTGAAGCCGATCGAGATGTCGGCGCCGTTGATCGTCGCCTCGATCGACTCCGAGGCCTGGGCCTCGTCGCCGCTGCCCGCCTCGAGCAGCAGCTGCCCCTCGGAGAACGTCAGACGGACCGGGGTGTTGCGCTCGGCGACCAGGGCCACGCGCTTGACCGAGTCGACGAAGGCCTGGGTCTCGACGTAGGCGACGGTCTCGGCTGCCGCCTGGAACAGCTGGCGGACCCGCGGGAAGTCGCCCTCGAGCAGACGCGTGGTGGTGCGACGGGTGCCGTTGCCGACGACGCCCTCGAAGCCGATGAGCCCGTCGCCCGACTCGCCGGACGACACCGCGATCGTGACGTCGCCGCCTCCGGTGAGCGACCGGGCAGTCTCGTTGAGCACACGCGCCGGCACGAGGGCGTTGGCCGAGAGGTCGCTCGCCTCGGGGTACCACTGCAGGTCGCGCAGGCTCGCCCGGAAGCGGTCGGTCGCCATGAGCGAGATCGTCGATCCCTCGAGCTCGAGGCGGACGCCGGTCAGCAGCGGCAGCATCTCGTCGCGGCCCGCGGCGGCGCTGGCCTGGGCGACGGCGGTGGAGAAGTCCTCGGACTTGACCGTTCCGGACGCGGTCGGCATTTCCGGCAGCTGCGGGTACTCCTCGACCGGCATGGTCTGCAGGCTGAAGCGGGCGCTGCCGCACACGACCTGCACCTTGGTGCCCTCGAGCGACACATCGACCGGCTTGGCCGGCAGGGACTTGACGATCTCGGCGAGCAGACGGCCCGAGACGAGTGCTCGTCCGTCGGCGCTGACCTCTGCGGGCAGCGTCGCGCGGGTGGAGGTCTCGTAGTCGAAGCCGGAGAGGGTGAGTCCGTCGGCCGCCGTCTCGATCAGGAGTCCGGCGAGGACCGGGACGCTTGGACGGTTGGGCAGGCTTCGCGCGGTCCACGCGACAGCGTCGGTGAGGGTGTCGCGCTCGATGCGGAACTTCACGTGTTGGTGCCTTTCCGAGGACGGGAGCCGTCGTGATGAATCCTGCCACGGCAGGAGTGGCGTGAGGTAGCCAGGGGAAGCTCGTATCTCGTCGTCCACACACAGGGACGGATGTGACTTCCGCTGGAGTTTTCGAAGTATAGAAGAGTAGTAGTCGTAGTAGCGTCTGTGGATTCGGTGGACAACCGCGGTTCGTGCTCTGCCGCCGGTGAAAGTGTCGGTGGACAAGCTGTGCGGCGCGGGCCGGTGAAACTACACGTTCTTGTGGACCGGCTCTGCCCGTTCACATCGTGTTCACACCGTGGCGGCCGATGTCCACGTGACGGGTGTGGTTTCCCACAGTGTCGTCCCCAGGTGTGAATGGCCTGATGTGGCCATCCACGGGTCATGACTGACGTGCCTGCTGCTTGATGCGAGCGGTCAGCTCGGTGACCTGGTTGTAGACGGCGTGCTTCTCGGCCATGAGCTTGCGGATCTTGCGGTCGGCGTGCATCACCGTGGTGTGGTCGCGGTTGCCGAACTCCTGGCCGATCTTGGGCAGCGACATGTCGGTGAGCTCGCGGCACAGGTACATCGCGATCTGGCGGGCGAGGACCAGGTTGCGGCTGCGGTTGGTGCTGCACAGGTCGTCGATCGAGAACTCGGAGTAGGCCGCGGTCTGCGCCATGATCATGCCGGCCGTGATATCGGGCTCCTCGCCCTCGGCGATGAGGTCCTTGAGCACGATCTGCGCCAGCTGCAGGTCGACCGTCGTGCCGTTGAGGTTGGCGAACGCAGTGGCGCGGATCAGCGCACCCTCGAGCTCACGGATGTTGGTCTGCACCTTGCTCGCGATGAACTCGAGCACGTCGGCCGGAGCGGTGAGCTTCTCGTTGGCCGCCTTCTTGCGCAGGATCGCGATGCGGGTCTCGAGGTCAGGCGGCTGGACGTCGGTCGTCAGGCCCCACTCGAAGCGGTTGCGCAGCCGGTCCTCGAGCGTCGTGAGGTTCTTGGGGGGACGGTCCGACGTCATCACGATCTGCTTGTTCTCGTTGTGCAGCGCGTTGAACGTGTGGAAGAACTCCGTCTGCGTCGACTCCTTGCCCTCCAAGAACTGGATGTCGTCGACCAGGAGGACGTCGATCTCGCGGTACTTGCGCTTCAACGCCGCAGTCCGGTTCTCACGGATCGCGTTGATGACGTCGTTGGTGAACTCCTCGCTGTTGACGTAGCGGACGCGCGAGGAGGGATAGAGGTTGAGGACGTAGTGGCCGATGGCGTGGAGCAGGTGGGTCTTGCCCAGTCCCGACTCGCCGTGGATGACCAACGGGTTGTAGGCCTTGCCCGGCGCCTCGGCGACGGCGACGGCAGCGGCGTGCGCGAAGCGGTTGGAGGAGCCGATGACGAAGTTCTCGAACAGGTAGCGCGGGTTGAGCCGCGCCTCGGCGACGGTGCCGATGCGGGGCGGGCTGGTCTTGCGCTCGGCCCAGCTCGGCACGAACTCGTCGCGGTCGTCGTCCTCGTCGTCGTCGAGATCGCTGTCCTGGCTGTAGGTGTCCTGCCCGTACGACACAGGTCCCTTTGTCGACATGTCGTCTTGTTGACTCAACATCGCGTCGGCGAGGCCGGGCTCGATCGTGACGACCAGCCGGGTCTCCTGCTGCAGCGCCATGCTGATCGCGTGCTCGAGCGCAGGCCGCACGCGCGACTCCAGCTGCGCTCGGGTGAGGTCGTCCTGCACCGCCACGATCAAGATGTTGTTGTGCAGCGTCAGCGGCTTGGCCGAGTAGACCCAGACCTTCGCGCCGGGCGAGAGGGTGTCGACCGCCCGCTGCCAGATCTCCGCGAGGTGTTCCTCTGGGCTGGCTTCCAGGCCGTCACTCATCCAATGCCTCCCGACACGTCCCTGCATCTCAATTGTTCACAGCGTTTTCCACATGGTGTGAATGCGAACTCGAGAGTTGAGGCAGCCTTGTGGAAAAGTCAATACCGCGGTGACGCTAGCAGCGTTGCGAGAGGCATACAAGCGAAATTCCCCAGCCCGCGACCACTGCTGCGGCGTGTCGTCTGGACCTCAGGTCCGTGGAGGCGTAGGAGGGTCAGTTTGACCGCCGTGTGGCACCCCCGTACCGTTGCCTAGTCGTCCCAGAACGACTTCTGCCGCGTGCCCATGACACGAGTCTTCGTGCTCGTGGGCGAGCGGTGGCCGTCGACCGGCCGATCCGAGAACCGTGAGACTTCGTCACTTAAGGACAGCATCGTGAGCAAGCGTACTTTTCAGCCGAACAACCGTCGTCGCGCCAAGAAGCACGGCTTCCGCCTCCGCATGCGCACCCGCGCCGGCCGCGCGATCCTCGCGGACCGCCGCCGCAAGGGTCGCGCCAAGCTGTCAGCCTGATCCGTTGCTCGCGCGCAGTCAACGCATGCGCAGCGGGCAGGATTTCCGGCACACGATTCGTCGTGGTGCCAAAGGTGCACAGCCCACGGTCGTCACCCACGTCCTGCTCAGATCACGCGTTCCGGGAACCGGCGGGCACACGTCCGTCGGTTTCGTCGTGAGCAAGGCGGTCGGCGGGGCGGTGGAGCGCAACCGCGTGAAGCGGCAGCTGCGACACCTGATGCGCGATCGGCTGAGCGCCCTGCCCGACGGTTCACGCGTCGTGGTCAGGGCGCTTCCTGCGTCCCACGGGGCTGACTCGGCGACGCTGGCCGCCCACCTCGACGCAGCCCTGGCCCGCGCGGGTGTGCGGTGAAGACCGTCCTGATCTGGTTGCTGAAGGCGTATCGCTTCGCCATCAGCCCGTTGTACGGCCAGGTGTGCCGCTACCACCCGACCTGTTCGGCCTACGCTTTGCAGGCCGTGGAGACTCATGGTGCGCTGCGCGGGACCTGGCTCGCTGGTCGTCGCGTGCTGCGATGCCACCCTTGGAGCGCGGGCGGCTACGACCCGGTTCCGCAGTCACCGACACGTGATAAGCACAGAGGAGAACAATGTTCGGCTTCCTAGGCGACATCGGCGGCGCCATCATGACGCCGCTGTACTACGCCGTCTCAGGCATCCTGCTGGTCTGGCACCGCATCTTCGCGACCGTGCTGCCCGAGGACTCGGGCTGGACGTGGGGTCTGTCCATCGTCGGCCTGACCGTGACGATCCGTACGCTGCTGATCCCGCTGTTCGTCAAGCAGATCAAGTCGAGCCGCAACATGCAGCTGCTCCAGCCGCAGATCAAGGCGCTGCAGCAGAAGTACAAGCACGACCGTGAGCGCCTGACCCAGGAGCAGATGAAGCTCTGGAAGGAGACGGGCACCAACCCGTTCGCCTCGTGCCTCCCGCTGATCCTGCAGATGCCGATCTTCTTCGCGCTGTTCCGCGTGATCGACCAGGCCGCCAAGAACGGTGCCGAGGGCGCACGCGGCTTCCTCGACGGTGGTGATGCCGAGTCGCTCAAGAACGCCGTGCTCCTGGGCGCGCGGATCGCCGACACGTTCGTCAGCAGCAGCGACATCGAGACCAAGATCATCACGATGTCGCTCGTCGTGATCATGTGCATCACGCAGTTCACGACGCAGCGCCAGCTGATGAGCAAGAACATGCCGGCCGACGCCATGACGGGTCAGTACGCGCAGCAGCAGAAGATGCTGCTCTACATCCTCCCGGTGGTGTTCGCCGTGGGCGGCGTGGCGTTCCCGCTCGGTGTGCTCTTCTACTGGACCACGTCGAACTTCTGGACCATGGGTCAGCAGTTCTACGTCATCCGCAACAACCCTGCACCCGGCACACCGGCGTTCAAGGCCAAGCAGGATCGCGACAAGAAGCACGGCAAGACCGTCACGGAGGATCCACTGAAGGCCGTCGAGGTGGAGCAGCCCAAGCCCGCTCCCCGCGCCCAGCCCAAGAACCAGCCGCGGGCGCAGCGCAAGAAGGCCGTCCCGGCCAAGCCGGCTCCCAAGCAGCGCGGTGGACAGAAGACCTCGCCGCAGCAGCCGAAGAAGAAGCCGGACATCACCGCCAAGAACCCTGAGAAGACCGCGAACCCCCCGAAGGATGGGAACTCATGAGTGACGCATCGAAGCTCGAGAACGAGGGCGACATCGCCGCTGACTTCCTGGAAGGGCTGCTCGACATCGCCGACCTCGACGGCGACATCGACATGGACGTCGACGGCGACCGCGCCGCAGTGGCCGTCGTCGGTGGCAACCTCGACCACCTCGTGGGGCGCGACGGCGAGGTGCTCGACGCACTGCAGGAGCTGACGCGTCTGGCGGTCTACCGCGAGACGGGTGAGCGTAGCCGCCTCATGCTCGACGTCGCGGGCTACCGCGCGGCGCGCAAGGCCGAGCTCGTGGGCATCGCCGGTGAGGCGATCGCCAAGGTGCAGGCCGGTGAGGCTTCGGTCTCACTCGACCCGATGAACCCGTTCGAGCGCAAGGTCGTGCACGACGCCGTCGCCGCTGCCGGCCTGGCCAGCTCGTCGGACGGTGCAGAGCCTCATCGGTACGTCGTGGTGCACGGCGCCGGCGCCGACGAGGCTGGGGAGTAGTACTGCCGATGTCGGAGACCCCCGATGTTTCACGTGAAACACCCCCGCCGCACGCGGCGGGGGTGTTCGCTTCTCGCCTCCCGCTCGCCGAGCAGTACGCCGAGATCCTGGCCACCGATGGTGTGGTCCGAGGTCTGATCGGGCCGCGTGAGGTTCCCCGGATCTGGGACCGGCACGTCATGAACTCGGCTGTCGTGGTTCCGCGTCTGGGCGATGGTGTGACGGTGGCTGACGTCGGCACGGGGGCGGGACTCCCCGGACTCGTGTGGGCCATCGCTCGCCCCGACATCCACATGACGCTCATCGAGCCACTGCTGCGCCGGACCAGCTTCCTCGAGGAGGTCGTCGAGACGTTGGGACTCGACAACGTCGACGTGCTGCGATCGAGGGCCGAGGACGTCCACCAGACCTATGACGTCGTGACGGCACGCGCGGTCGCCGGCCTCGACAAGCTGGGCCGCTGGTGCATGCCGTTGGTCCGCCCGGGGGGAGTGCTGCTGGCCATGAAGGGCCGCTCGGCCGCTGACGAGGTGTCGGCAGCGACCGCGACCCTCCATCGCCTCGGGGCGACCTCTATCGTGGTGACGTCGTACGACAACGGGGACGTTCCGACGACCGTCGTCGAGATCACCAAGTGAGCATGTTTCACGTGAAACAGCTTCCTTCGAGACCACCACGCACCCGAGTCCAAGGGGACAGCATGAGCGAACAGCCCGAACGGCGGCCGACCGCGCCGACGGCGGCCTCCGCCTACAGCGTGCCGGTGCCGTCGAACGACGACTCCACCCCGCTCGCCGCCGCTGCCCAGGAGCACGTGTCGCTCCTGCAGCGTGCCACCGCCGTGTCGCGCTTCGATCGCCCGCAGCACACGCGGGTGTTCGTCGTCGCCAACCAGAAGGGTGGAGTCGGCAAGACCACGACCACCGTCAACGTCGCTGCGGCGCTCGCGATCAAGGGCCTGCGAGTCCTCGTGGTCGACCTCGATCCGCAGGGCAATGCGTCGACCGCCCTCAACATCCCCCACAGCGAGGGGACACCGGGGGTGTACGAGGCGATCGTGGACGGCACAGATCTGGACGAGCTGGTGAAGCCGTGCCCGGACATCGCCGGGCTCACGGTGCTGCCGGCGTCGATCGACCTCGCCGGTGCCGAGATCGAGCTGGTGTCGTTGGTCGCCCGGGAGTCGCGGCTCGACCGCGCCCTGCAGGCGTACCTCAAGGACTGTGAGCAGGCGGGCGACCGCATCGACTACGTGCTGATCGACTGTCCGCCGTCGTTGGGTCTGCTGACCGTCAACGCGATGGTCGCCGGTCGCGAGGTCCTCATCCCGATCCAGTGCGAGTACTACGCGCTGGAGGGTCTGGGCCAGCTGGTCCGCAACATCGAGCTCATCCGGGCGCACCTCAACCCGAAGCTCGAGATCACGACGATCCTGCTGACGATGTACGACGCGCGCACACGGCTGTCGGCCGGAGTCGCGGACGAGGTCCGCAACCACTTCACCGACAAGGTCATCGGCACGGCGATACCGAGGTCGGTGCGCATCTCGGAGGCGCCCAGCTATCAGCAGTCCGTCATCACCTACGACAGCACGTCCTCGGGGGCGCTGTCCTACCTGGAGGCCGCCCGCGAGATCGCGATGGCCGGCGCCGTCACCACAGAGGGGGAGTCACGATGAGCACACGCCGCGGACTGGGGCGTGGGCTCGAGTCCCTCATCCCGTCGAGCACGGCCGACGCCGAGGCGTCGGGCCTCAAGGAGATCGAGGGTGCTCGGTTTGCCGAGATCCCGCTCGACCAGATCGTCGCCAACCCTCGGCAGCCACGCCAGGTGTTCGACGAGGACCACATGGCCGAGCTGGTCCACTCCATCAAGGAGGTGGGCCTGCTCCAGCCGGTCGTCGTGCGCGAGGTCGCCAAGGACCGCTACGAGCTCATCATGGGCGAGCGGCGTTGGCGCGCCAGCGGCAAGGCGGGTCTCGAGACCATCGGCGCCATCGTCCGCGACACGTCCGACGAGGACCTGCTGCGTGACGCCCTGCTGGAGAACCTGCACCGCTCACAGCTCAACCCGCTGGAAGAGGCGTCGGCCTACCAGCAGCTGCTCGAGGACTTCGGCTGCACGCACGAGGAGCTGGCCGACCGGATCGGCCGGTCACGTCCGCAGATCAGCAACACCCTGCGGCTGCTCAAGCTCACGCCGACGGTGCAGCGCCGCGTCGCCGCCGGGGTGCTCTCGGCCGGGCATGCCCGTGCCCTGGTGAGCGTCGCCAACCCCGAGATCCAGGATCGCCTCGCCACCCGGGTCGTCGCCGAGGGACTGTCCGTGCGGGCCCTGGAGGAGATCGTCACGGTCGGCCCCGACGCCGCCAAGCGGACCCAGACCCGCCAGACCCCCAAGGTCTCCGCACCTCGGCTGGCCGATCTGGCCGCCCGCCTGTCGGAGCGATACGACACCCGCGTGAAGGTCGACCTCGGTCGCTCGAAGGGCAAAATCACCGTGGAGTTCGCGACGCTTGAGGACCTCGAGCGCATCATCGAGATGATGGACCCGAAGAAGCCATGAAGCAATTTGTCGATAAATTGGCATATTGACATGGAGAAGCCCGGCTCACCGTGTGGTGGCCGGGCTTCTTCGTGCAGCGGTGCGAGCTAGGCGGTGTGCTCCTCGAGCTCGTTGAGGATCGCGCTCTTGGGGCGGACGCCCACGATGGAGCGGACGACCTCGCCCTTGTAATACAGGTTCATCGTCGGCAGGCCGGTCACCCGGTACTGCGCGGGAGTGACGGGGTTGGCGTCGGCGTCCATCTTGAGGATCGTGAGCTTCTCGCCCTTCTCGGTGGCGATCTCCTCCAGGATGGGGGCGAGCTGGCGGCACGGGGCGCACCAGCTGGCCCAGAAGTCGACGAGAACCGGTCCGTCGGCGTTGAGCACGAGCTGCTCGAAGTCGGCGTCGGTGACGGCGGCGAGTGTGGATTCGGCCATGAGTTGCTCCTTGGGTCTGTGGTCAGTTCAACAGGTGTGCGTACGGGTTATTCCACAAGCGCCGCGGACGGCGCAGGCTGTCCGGCGTCGTCGAGATCGGCGAGGTAGCGCTCGGCGTCGAGGGCCGCGGCGCAGCCGGTGCCGGCAGCGGTGATGGCCTGGCGGTAGGTGTGGTCGACCAGGTCGCCAGCGGCGAAGACGCCGGTGAGGTTGGTCGCGGTCGAGCCGGGCTGGACCAGGACGTAGCCCTCGTCGTCGAGGTCGACCTGGCCGGTCAGCAGCTCCGAGCGGGGGTCGTGGCCGATCGCGATGAACAGGCCCGTTGCGTCGAGGCGGCGGGTCTCACCGGTGACGGTGTCGCGCAGGACGAGGGCCTCGAGCTTGTCGGTGCCGACGATCTCGGCGACCTCGGAGTTCCAGGCGAACTCGATCTTCTCGTTGGCCAGGGCGCGGTCCTGCATGATCTTGGAGCCGCGCAGCTCGTCGCGGCGGTGCACGATCGTGACCTTGGTCGCGAAGCGGGTGAGGAACGTGGCCTCCTCGAGGGCGGAGTCGCCACCGCCGACGACGACGATGTTCTGCTCGCGGAAGAAGAAGCCGTCGCACGTCGCGCACCACGAGACGCCGTGTCCGGACAGGCGGTCCTCGCCGTCGACGCCGAGCTTGCGGTAGCCCGAGCCCATCGCGAGGATGACGGCCTTGGCCGAGTAGGTGCTGCCGTCGCCGAGGGTCACGGTCTTGATGTCACCGGACAGGTCGACCGAGGTGACGTCGTCGGTGACCAGCTCAGCGCCGAACCGCTCGGCCTGGGCACGGAGCTTGTCCATGAGGTCGGGGCCCATGATGCCGTCGGGGTAGCCGGGGAAGTTCTCGACGTCGGTGGTGTTCATCAAGGCGCCACCGGCGGTGACCGAGCCCTCGAACACGAGCGGCTCGAGGTTGGCGCGTGCGGCGTAGATCGCCGAGGTGTAGCCGGACGGGCCGGAACCGATGATGATGACGTTGCGGACGGTGTCGCTCATGCCGAACCTTCTGGTCGAGGGGCTTCTTGGCGGGGTCTATGTCTCAACTCATCCTAGGCGCTGCGCATTCCCCGGACACCGCGAGACGCCGGTCAGGATCGGCCCCTGACCACCACGTCCTGGATCTCTCCGCGGAACTCGCCCGGACCGATCTCCGGCAGCGACGTCAGCCACACCACGACGTAGCGCGTGACGGTGTCGGCCGGCAGCGAGATGCTCGCGTCGGAGGCGGCACCCTCGAGGGTCGCGACCTGCGTCAGGCCGCTGCGCGAGCGTGGGGTGCGCCGCATCTCGTCGCCGGCGACGAAGACGGCGAGGTCGGTCGGGTCGCCGGCCAGACGCAGGCGCAGCGACGTCACCTCACGCACCCCGCCGAGGTCGAGGACGACGCCCACGCCGTCCTTGAGGCCCCCGAGCTCGGGACTGCCGAGATAGGTCGACGTGCGCCACCCCGTCGCCGGGTCACCATCGATCACCAGCGGCGTGAGCTCGCGGTTCTCGCGTCCGTCCTCGCCCTGGGGGTCGAAGTCGATGACCCGCTGGACGGGCAGGATCCGCACCGGCGACGAGGAGTCGATCGGGTCGGACGAGGGCGTCGCGGATCGGCTGCCCAGGAACGCCAGCAGCGACAGGATCAGCAGGGTGCCGACGACGCCGAGCAGCACGAGTCCTCGATCGCCCTTGGCGGCGCGCCTGGCGCGGGCGCGTCCGCGCTCGAAGGTCGTCGGCGGGGCCGGCTCGTAGGCCTTGGGGCGACGTCGAGGCGGCTCGAGGCCGGGCGGCGGGCCCCCGGGGACGATGACGGGGTCGAGACGCAGCAGGTCGGGCGACGAGAGCCCGGCGAGGCTCGGCTGGTCGTCCGTGAGGTCGTCGTCCTCGCCCGACAGGCGCAGCGTGCGCGCGATGTCGGCGGCCTTGCGCAGGGGCGTCGCGTGGTGGCGGGGAGGGGTGCCGAGGATGCGGTCGGCGATGGTGTCGACGTCGCGCGACACACCGGCACGGACCTGACGGGGACGCAGCAGCCGGCCGTGCTCGGTGGGTGCGGCGCGCAGGCCGTCGACGTGCGCTCCGGGCCAACGGCTCGTCAGGCAGGCGTAGAGCAGCTTGCCGAGGGCCTGCACGTCGAGCTGCTCGTACTCCTGCAGCTCCGCGAGGGTGTCCTGGCGGCCGACGGGTGCCAGCGCCGTCGCGACACCGAGACCCACGACCCGGACCGCGCCGGACTGCTTGAGGAGCACCTGGTGGGGGGTCAGGCGCCGGTGATAGACGCCGTGCTCGTGCGCGTGGGCCAGTGCCTCGGCCACCTCGGCCACGACCGTGGCGGCGCGCCGGTTGGGCAGGGACGACTGGGCGAGCAGCTGGTCGAGCGGGAAGGCCCGCGCCCACTCCCGGACGACGAGGTGGTGGCCCTGCTCGTCCTGGATCAGGTCGAGCACCCGCAGGAACCGCGGGTCGGTGACGGCCGTCGACTCACGGGCCGCGTCGAGGAAGTGGTGCGCGCGAGGGTCGGAGCTCGAGAGCATCTCGATCCCGACGTTGCGGTTGAGGATCTTGTCGTGGGCGCGCCAGGTGCTCGAGCCGAGCTTCTCGGTCACGAGGTCCTGCAGCTCGTAGCGGCGGGCGAGCACGTCCCCGGAGGCCAACGGTCTCCGCTCGCTCATGCCTTCACCTCGTCCAGCTCCCGATCCCCGTGCTGGTGACCATGCTAGACCGGTCGACCGCTGCAGCCGCGCCGATCAGCCGCGACGACGCAGAGACGTCACCAGGTGGGCGAGCTGCGTGAGGCCGACGACCTTGGCAGCGGCGACGTACGTCACGGCCCCCGCGGCGCCTGCAACCACCGTCGTGACCAGCCCACCGAGGGCGCGCGCCGGCTCGAGGCCGGCGACGTCCAGGCCCCGGGCCACGCCGAGGGTCACGAACGCAGCGAGGCCCACGGCGAGCACCAGCCGCCGGACGAAGACGATCATCTCCCGGTCGACCACCGAGCCCGCCGTGCGCGAGAGCAGCGTGACCGACAGGACCGATCCCACGACGTAGGACAACCCGTAGGACAGCGCCAGCACCGCCGCGACGTCGTAGGGCTCGACGATCGACGTGAGCACGACGGCTGCGGTGATGTTGACGATAGAGATGACCAGCTGGATGAAGAAGGGCGTGCGGGTGTCCTCGTTGGCGTAGAACCCGCGCAGCATCATGTAGTGGATCGTGAACGCGATCATGGCGAGCGCGAACGCCTGCACCGTGTGGCCGATCGCGACGGTGTTGCCGCCGAGTGAGCCGACGGCGCCGGCGATCGCCGTGGCCGGCAGCGCGAGGCATGCCACCGCGACGGCCAGCGGCACGATGATCACCAGGGACGTGCGCACCGTGCGCCCGAGCTCGAGCCGGAAGCGGTCGTAGCGTCCCTCGTTGGCGAGGGCGGCGAGCGTCGGGATGATGGCCGTGGCCAGCGAGACCGTGATGACGCCGTGCGGCAGCTGACTGACCAGGAACCCAATGCTGTAGACCGCGAGACCGGCTGCCGGCTTGCCATCGACGGCGCCCTCGAGGTTGGCGCTCGTCGCGATGCGGGTGATCGCGAAGTAGGCGATCTGGTTGACCAGGATGAACAGCAGCGTCCACGTGCCCAGGCGCAGCGTGTGCCCCAGCCCGACACCGCGGAAGTCGAACCGCGGCCGGTAGTGGAAGCCGGCGCTCCGCAGGTAGGGCAGCAGGATCAACGCCTGCAGCGCGATCGCCACCGTCGAGCCCAGGCCCAGCAGCAGCGCCTCGGACGTGGTGAAGCCGTCACGGGCGTTGCTGGCGCCGAAGAAGACGTAGTAGGCCAGGATCACCGAGCACGCGACGACGTTGTTGACGATCGGTGCCCACATCATCGGGCCGAACCGTGCCCGGGCGTTGAGCACCTGACCGACCAGCACGAAGACGCCGTAGAAGAAGACCTGCGGCATGCAGAGCATCATCAGCAGCTCGGCGGACTCCCGCTGCGTCTGCAGCTGCTCGGTGAACAACCGGTCGTCGAAGACCAGGCGCATCAGCCACGGCACGGCCAGTGTCAGCAGGACCGTGGCGACGCCGAGCACCAGCGCGCCGAGGGTGATGACGCGGTTGGCGTAGGCGTCACCGCCGTCGTCGTCGTTCTTCATGGCGCGGACCAGCTGCGGCACCAGGACCACGTTGAAGATGCCGCCGGCGACGAGGATGTAGAGCGCGTTGGGGATCGTGTTGGCCGCCTCGAAGAGGTCGGCGTTCAGGGCCACACCGATGACCCAGGCCAGCAGGATGAGCCGCAGGAACCCCGTCACCCGCGAGACGATCGTGCCGAGCGCCATCCAGGCGCTGGCCCGGGCGACCGACTGGTCAGTCATCGTCGTCCGCGAGGCGCTCGGACGTGATGCGGACGCGTCGACGGTGGAACCGGCGCACCAGGGTGGCAAGGACGAACAGCGCCGCCAGCCCCATCGCGACCCACAGCACGGTGCCGATGCTGCTCGAGCGGACCTTGAACGTCGTCGGCGACCCGACGTCCTTGCCGTCGGCGGTCGTGAGGCGGGCGGTGAGGAACGTCGTCCGCTGCCGCCCGAGGTCGACCTGGACGGTGAGGGTGCGACGTTCGCCCGCGGCGACGTCGACCGAGCCGACCGACGGGATGGCCAGAGCCGGGTTGCTGGAGTCGAGGTCGACCCCGATGCGGATCTCCTCGCCGGTGTCGTTGCGGATCGTGAGCGGGAAGCCGCCCTTGGAGCTCGAGAGCGTGACCGACGGCGGTGCCTCGATCGAGATCTTGTCGAGCTCGGCACCGGTCTGGCGGGACTGGGCCGCGGCGAGCGCGAAGCCGGTGGAGCGGTCGAGACGCCAGCGGACGCCGAGGACACCGGCGACCTTGCGGGCCAGGGCGTCGTCGACCGCGTCGGACTGCGAGATGACCGAGCTGAGGGTGGCGCCCTTCGACACGATCTCCGACGCCTCGGCGAGTTGGGCCCGTGACAGGGGGCGGGCCTTGGCCGCGGTCGGCACGTCACCCGTGTAGGCCGCGAGGGGCCGGGTCAGCACGGAGTCGAGGCTCGCGCCGCGGGTGAACGGAGCGGTGAACGCGGCCGGGAGCTGACCGGTCGCCCACCGCGCGCCCGGGTCCCACTGCGGGTCGACCATCGTGACGGAGTCGGCGCGCGAGTCGGGGTCGATCGCCCGCTCCAGCACCGCGAGCGCCGCGTCGCTGAGCACGCGCTGACGCAGCGTCAGCACGGTGTCAGGGCCCGGCATGTCGGCGTCGAGCACGTCGTTGACCAGCAGGGGCAGCGGTCCGCTCGCGGAGGTGTACTTGACCAGCGATCCCAGCCGCGGCTCCCAGTCCGGCAGTGAGGCGGCGTTGACGATCACCGGGCTGTCGCCGTTGCCGCGCAGGCTCGTCAGCAGACCGCGGGTGACCCCGTCGCGGGTCGGCCACGAGACCCGCCGACCACTGAGCTGGTACTTCGCCAGCACCGAGTCGGTCACGCGGTCGATCGCCGCTCGCAGGGGACGCCGCAGGTCGGAGTTCTGCGACAGCGCCAGCACGTCGGGACGGTCGTAGTCGAGGACCCACGGGCTGGTCGACCGGGCGAACGTCAACAGGTCGGTGAGGAAGGTCGCGGCCTCGGCCTTCTGGTCGTCGGTGATCTCGACATCCTTCGGCAGGTGACGTGCGTTGGCGAGGTCGTCGACGCCGACGAGCAGCGCCGGGTCGACCAGCGCCGTGGCCCCGCCGTTGGAGCTGGAGGCGAGGTCGAGCAGGTTGCGCAGCTGGCCCCCGGCGCTCACCGAGCGCAGCAGCTGGGTCGGCTTGGCATAGGTGCCGTCGGCCCCGCGGTAGTCGGGCATCAGGAAGGGCCAGAGGATCGACGTCGGCACCGGGTCCTGGTCGGAGGAGATCAGGGGGAGGAACGTCGTGGCATGGGCCACGGCCTCCGGGCTGCGGATGCCGTTGTCGTCGGTGGCGAGGATCTGCACGCCGACCGGGTAGACCCCCTCGGCGCCGGTGACGCCCAGCTGCTCGTAGGGAACGGTGATGCGAAAGCGGTGGGACTGTCCGGGGGCGAGGTCGCCGAGCTCGTCGAACGTGCCGACGTCGACCACCCGCACGCCGGTGTAGGAGTCACCGTTGGAGACGGCCTCGTCGATCTGCGCGCGGGTCGTGAACGGCGACGCCGGGATGACCAGGTAGGCCTGGACCGCGCTCCAGGTCTGCTCGTTGCGGTTGGTGACCGTTCCGGTCATCGTGACGTTGGACCCGGGCGCCAGCCGGCTGGGGCTCAGGGAGCGGATCGCCACCGTGATGTCGGGGTCGTCGTCGGCCGCGACGGCCGGCGCCTGTGGCACCAGGAGCGCACCCAGAAGCGTCGCGAGCAGCGCGAAGAGGATCGTGCGACGGGGGCTGCTCACCCGAACATGCTAGACGTCCGTCCCGCAGGGCATGGGGACGCCAGTGCGGCCGATAGAGTATGTCCCCGTGCCCACGTCCCCGCTGACCCCTGACCGTCGGGCCAGGATCGACGCCTCGATTGCCGCTCACCCGTTCCTGGCCGAGCTCGGCGTGCTGTTCGAGGCTGCCGGCCACGAGCTCGCGATCGTCGGCGGACCGGTGCGTGACGCCGTGCTCGGGCGGCCCGGCAACGACTGGGACTTCACGACGTCCGCGCGTCCCGCCCAGATCGAGTCGATCGTCGCCTCGTGGGCCGACGCCGTGTGGGACATCGGCCGTGAGTTCGGCACGATCGGCGTCCGCAAGGGCGATCACCAGCTCGAGATCACGACCTACCGCAGCGACGAGTACGACGCGGGTTCGCGCAAGCCCGAGGTGATGTTCGGCGACACCCTCGACGGTGACCTCGCGCGCCGCGACTTCGCGGTCAACGCGATGGCGATCCGGCTGCCCTCGCTCGAGTTCGTCGACCTCTTCGGCGGACTCGACGACATCGAGAAGCGGCTCGTGCGCACACCGGTCACGCCCGAGCAGTCGTTCAGCGACGACCCCCTGCGCATGATGCGTGCGGCGCGCTTCGTCGCGCAGCTCGGCTTCACCGCCTCGCCCGACGTCGAGGCCGCGATGACGGCGATGGCCGGCCGTCTCGAGATCGTCTCGGCCGAGCGCGTCCGTGACGAGCTCAACAAGCTCATCACCAGCCCCCACCCGGTCGCGGGCCTGCGCCTGCTCGTCGGCACCGGTCTCGCCGCGCAGATGCTGCCCGAGCTCCCGGCGCTGATCCTCGAGCGCGACGAGCACCACCGGCACAAGGACGTCTACGAGCACTCGCTGATCGTCCTGGAGCAGGCCGTCGCGCTGGAGGGACGTCTCGACCAGGCGCCCGACCTGACGATCCGCCTGGCCGCGCTGCTGCACGACATCGGCAAGCCCAAGACCCGGCGCTTCCAGGACGGTGGCACGGTCACGTTCCACCACCACGACGTCGTGGGGGCCAAGCTCGTCCGCAAACGCATGCGGGCCCTTCGCTACAGCAACGACCTGATCGACAAGGTGGCGCTGCTCGTCGAGCTGCACCTGAGGTTCCACGGCTACGGGTCGGGCGAGTGGACCGACTCGGCCGTCCGCCGCTACGTCCGCGACGCGGGCGACCAGCTCGAGCGGCTGCACATCCTCACCCGGGCCGACTGCACGACGCGCAACCAGAAGAAGGCCCTGCGCCTGCAGCGCACCTACGACGAGCTCGAGGAGCGGATCGCGGTGCTGGCCGAGCAGGAGGAGCTCGGCTCGATCCGGCCCGACCTCGACGGCGGACAGATCATGGCGATCCTGGGCATCGGGCCTGGGCCCGAGGTCGGCGAGGCTTATCGCTTCCTGCTCGACCTGCGGATGGACCGCGGCCCGCTCAGCGAGGCCGACGCGACCGAGGCGCTGCGGGCCTTCTGGGCCGCCCGCGACTGACCGGCCACCGCCTCCGCACATGACGAGAGGGTTGCCGCCCCTCGGGGACGACAACCCTCTCGCGAGTGGTCCGGCAGTGGCTACTGCAGGCTGAAGCAGGGCTTGCTGAAGTCGTACGCCTCAGCGGTCGGCCCGGTGGTCAGCTCCTGCTCGATCGCGACGCCGGTCGGGGCGGTCTTGTCGACCTTGCTGATGACGCTCGACCTGAACGCCACCTCCGACGGCTCGCCCTTCGTGGCGCCGGCCTCGGCCGGGAGCATGTCCTCGTAGTCGACCTCGGTCAGCTCCTTGGCCGCGGCGACGAGGCTCTCACGGGTGATGCCGCCGTCCGCGTCGGCCTTCTTGAGCGCCGCGAGCAGCGGGTAGCTCCACACCCAGCCGGCGGTGTAGCCGTCGTTGGGCGTCACGTCGCCGAGCGCGTCGCGCATGGCCTGGTGTCCCGGCGTGTCGGTGCCGAACGGTCCCCACGGTCCGGCCTGGAAGTACAGCTTCTCCAGGGCCGGAGCGGCCGGCGACTTCAGCAGGGCCGGGTTCCACGTCGGGCTCGAGCCGACGAAGGTGCCGGTGAATCCCTGCGAGGCGGCGCCACCGACGATCGTGGCCATCTCGGCCGGACCGGTCGTCACGACGACGAGGGCCGGCTTCTGCTTGAGGATCGCGGCGATCGCCCCGGCCTGGTTGTCCTGACCGGCAGGAGTCTCGATCTTCTCGAACTTCAGGTTGTTGGCCTTCGCCGCTGCCTCCACGCCAGCGGCGGCGTCGCCTCCGTAGTCGCCCGGGTAGCCGACCGCGACGACCGTGCCCTTCACGCCGCGCTTGGCCACGGCCCAGTCGACGCCGTTCATGGCCTCGAAGCAGTAGTTGGCGCCGCTCTCCAGGATCTGGTCCTCGAACTCCCACGCCGAGTTCCACGAGGCCGGCAGGCCGATGACGTCGTCGGACTTCATGTCCTCGAGGATCGCGAGGGTCTGCGACGACCCGAGCGTCTGCCCGAGGGCGAGGATGTCCTTTCTCATCTCCTGGTACTTGCGGTTGTGGATCTCCGGGTTGTACTCCGCGTCCGCGATGTTGGACGTGACGTCGATGTCGTAGCCGCCGACGCCGCCGTCCTCGTTGACCTTCTTCCAGAACGCCTTCTGCGCGTCGGTGATCGGCACGGCGAGCGGGGCGAACGGTCCCTTGGTGAGGTCGGAGATGACGCCGAGCGAGATGCACCCGTTGTCCTTGTTGACGGCCTGCGGACACGGCTCGTCACTGATGCCGGGGCTGGACCCGGAGCCCGAGTCGCTGCTGCTGCGGCAGCCGCTGAGCACGAGCGCGGTCGCGGCGATCACGACGGACGCGCGTACGGCGTGGGGGTGGAGCTTCATCTGATCAGTTCCTTCGGTGAGTCGGGGTGCGGGTGCTGTGCCGCAGGAGCGGCGGACGTCAGGACAGGGTCAATAGGAGAAGGGCCACCCCTTCCAGTAGTTGCGGACGCGGGTCCAGATGCCGAACAGGCCCCGTGGCTCGAAGATCAGGAAGACGATGATCAGGACGCCGTAGAGGATGGCCTCGAGCTGGAACACCGAGAGCAGGCCACCTGAGCCGGACGACTCGCTGATGAACGGCAGCACGTGGGCGATCTCGCCGGAGATGCGTCCGAGCGAGCTGATGAAGATCGCGCCCATGATCGCCCCGGAGATCGTCGCGACGCCGCCGATCAGGATCATCGCGAGGTACTGCACGCTCAGCAGCAGCCCGAACGCGCTCGGCTCGAAGACGCCGACGACGGCGTAGTAGAGGGCGCCGGTGACGCCGGCGAAGAACGACGACATCGCGAACGCCATGACCTTGTACTTCGTGAGGTCGACGCCGATCACCGCCGCCGCGACGTCACGATCGCGGATCGCCGAGAAGGCGCGACCCACGCCGGACCGGGCGATGTTGCGTCCCAGGACGGCGAAGATGATGAGGAACACCAGCGCCATGAGGAACTGTCGCTGCTCCCGCGCGAGGTCGAGGCCGAGCACGACGCCGCTCTCGCCCATGTCGATGCCGAAGATGACCAGGTCGGGGCCCCGGCGGCCGACGCCGGGCCCACCGGTCAGGGTGCGGGCCTCCCGGAAGATGTGGTCGCCCAGGAAGACCAGGCCCAGCGTGACGATCGCGAGGTAGAGCCCGCGCAGCCGCACCGCGATCGGGCCGACCAGCAGGCCGGCGACCGCCGCGACGACGCCTGCTGCCGGCAGCCACACGTAGATCGGCAGGCCGTAGCCCGTGACGGCGGCGTCGGTGTCGCCGCCGAGCACGGCTCCGGTGTAGGCACCGAGACCTATGAAGAAGGCGTGACCGAGCGAGACCTGCCCGGCATAGCCGGTGACCAGGTTGAGGCCGATCGCGCCGACGGCCGAGATCATGCCGAGCGTCAGCACGAGCAGCAGGTCGTCGGTGACCATGAACGGGATCAGGAACGACACGACGATCAGCGCGATCGTCGAGCGGCGCTTGGCCGGCGTGTTGAGCAGCGCCATGTCCTGCGCATAGCTGGTGCGGACGAGAGGCCGTCCGCGGAGTCGGGAGGTCATACCCTCTCCACCTCCTTGGTGCCGAAGAGTCCATAGGGTCTGACCAGCAGCACCACGAACATCAGCGCGTACGGGGCGACGAGGGAGAAGTTGGCACCGAGCCACGGGGCGACGTCGGGCTGGAACGTGGCGGTCAGTGCCTCGACGATGCCGACGGCGAGCCCGCCGATGACGGCGCCCTGCACCGAGTCGAGACCGCCGATGATGATGGCGGGCAGCGCCTTGAGCGCGATGATCCAGCTGGTCTGCTCGATGCCCGCGTTGCCGGCGGCGACGAACGTCCCGGCGATGGCCGCGAGCCCACCGGCGATGGCCCACGCCAGCGCGAACACCGCGCCGACCCGGATGCCCTGGGCGAGCGCGGTCTCCTGGTCGAGCGCCGTCGCCCGCATCGCGAGCCCGGTGCGCGAGTAGCGGAAGAAGAGCGCGAGGGCGATGACGGCGACCGTGGTGACGGCGATGAGCCCGATCCGCTGCTGCGAGATCGAGACGCCGCCGACGCTGACCCGGTCGCTGCCGTTGGGGTAGTCGATGATGCGCGACTGCACGCCGATGTAGCGGTTGGAGATGATGCGCAGCACGATGTCGACGCCGATCGTGATGATCGCGAGGGTGAAGACCGGCTTGCCGAGCATGGGCCGCAGCGCGAGGCGCTCGACGATCATGCCGACGACGGCTCCGCACACGATGCCCAGCGCCATCCCGACCCAGAAGGGCAGGCCCAGCTCGCTGGTGAAGTGGTAGGAGAAGAGGCCGCCCACGATCATCAGGGCGGGCTGGGCGAACGAGATCACCCGGGTCGCCTTGTAGATCATGACGTAGCCGAGGGCGAGCAGTGCATAGATCGAGCCCTGGCTGAACCCGTTGACGATCGCCTGCAGGAAGTCGGTCATGAGGCCGCCCCGGCGTACATGCCCTCGATGTCGTCCGCGAACTGTGCGGTGATGGCCGATCGCTTGACCTTCTGGGTCGCGGTCAGCTCTCCCTGCTCGTGGTCGAGCTCCTTGGGCAGCAGCCGGAACGCCTTGATCGTCTCGACCGCGGCGAGCTGGGCGTTGGCCGCGTCGACGATGCCCTGCACGAGCTCGACGACCTCGGGCTTGGTGGTCAGGTCGCGATAGGTCGTGAACGACAGCCGCCGCTTCTGGGCCCAGCTGCCGACGGTGTCGAGCTCGATGCCGATCAGGGCGGTGAGGTACTTGCGCCGGTCACCGATGACGATGGCCTCCTTGATGTAGGGCGACGCCTTGAGGCTGTTCTCGATCTCGCTGGGAGAGATGTTCTTGCCGCCTGCGGTGATGATGATGTCCTTCAGCCGGTCGGTGATCTTGACGTGCGTGCCGTCGACCCACTCGCCGACGTCGCCGGTGTGCAGCCAGCCGTCCGCGTCGATCGCGGCGGCGGTCGCCTCGGGGTTGTTCCAGTAGCCGGCGAACGTGCCGGCGTGACGCGTGAGGATCTCGCCGGTCTCGTCGATGCGCAGCTCGGTGCCCGGCTGCACCTCGCCGACGGTGCCCACCCGCACGCGTCCCTTGACGTTGGCGGTGGCGATCGCGCTGTTCTCGGTCATGCCGTAGACCTCGTACATCGGCAGCCCGATCCCCATGAAGAACTCGAGCACCTCGGGCGAGATGGGTGCGGCGCCCGACGCGGCATACCTGACCTTCGACAGGCCGAGTCGTTCGCGCAGGGGGCGGTAGAGCATGACCCAGCCGACCGCGTAAGCGATGCGGGTCGCGGCGGTGTGTCGCCCCTGCCGCGCGACGAGCGTGCGGCCGATCCAGCGCGAGACCTTCATCCAGACCGCGAAGTTGGCCCGCTTGAGCCGCGACGCCCCGGACATCCGGATCTGCACGCCGGCGACGAGCTTCTCCCAGATGCGGGGGACGCCGAACAGCAGCGTCGGCTGCACCTCGCGCAGGTTCTGCTGGACGGTGTCGATCGACTCCGCGAAGTTGACCTGCGTGCCGAGCCCGGCGTTGTACCAGGTCGTGAAGACCCGCTCGGCGACGTGGCACAGCGGCAGGTACGAGACGACCTGGTCCTTCTCGCCGGCCGGCGGGTCGATGAAGGCACCGTCGTCCTCGAGCGTCTGCAGGACGAACTCGATGTTGCCCATCGTCAGCATCGCGCCCTTCGGGGGCCCGGTGGTGCCGGACGTGTAGACGAGCGTCGCGAGGTCGTCGCTGCGCACCGCGTCGGTCCGGGCCTCGAGCGCGCCCGGATGGGCTGCGCGGTGCTCGGCGCCGAGGGCGAGGAAGGCCTCCCACGACATCAGCCGCGGGTCGTCGTAGCGGCCGACGATGCCGCGCGGCTCGAGATAGACCAGGTGCTCCAGGGCGGGCAGCTCGGCCGAGACCTCCAGCGCCTTGTCGAGCTGCTCCTGGTCCTCGACGACGAGCAGGCGCGACCCGGAGTCGGCCAGCACGTGCCGCACCTCGGGGGCGGGGTTGGTCGGGTAGAGCCCGACGGTCGCCGCCCGGGCCGCGGTGATGCCGATGTCGCAGAACAGCCACTCGCGGCGGTTCTCGCTGTGCACGGCGACGCGGTCGCCGGGCTCGACGCCGAGCGACAGCAGGGCGTGGCCCACGAGCGACGCGGCGTCCCAGTAGTCGGCCCAGGTGACGGGCTCCCAGAGCCCGAGGTTCTTCTCGCGCATCGCGATGCCGCCCGGCGTGGACGTCGCCCGCGCGCGGATCCGCTGGGGCAGCGAGGTCTGTGCGGTCATGCGCCCTCCTCCAGGTCGACGTCGGGCGTGCCGAGATAGGCCCGGATGACCTCGGGGTCGGCCTGCACCTCGGCCGGGAGGCCGGTGGCGACGGGCCGTCCGAAGTCCATCGCCATGACCCGGTCGGCCAGGTCCATGACCAGGCCCATGTCGTGCTCGACGAGGATCATCGGGATGCCCAGCTCGCTGCGGATGTCGAGGATGAACCGCGCCATGTCCTCGGTCTCCTCGCCGTTCATGCCGGCGACCGGCTCGTCGAGCAGCAGCAGGCGCGGCTCCATCGCGAGCGCCCGGCCCAGCTCGATGCGCTTCTGGATGCCGTAGGGCAGCAGACCGGCCGGCATCCGCCGGTAGGCCTCGATCTCGAGGAAGTCGATGATCTCCTCGACCCGGCGCCGGTTGCGCACCTCGGCCTGGCGGGCCCGGCCGACCCACGCGACGGCCGACGGCCAGCCGTAGCCGACGTGGTGGTGGCGGCCGAGCATGAGGTTGTCGACGACGTCGAGGTTCTCGAACAGCTCGATGTTCTGGAAGGTGCGGGCCATGCCGAGCCCGGCGATGACGTGCGGCTTGCGCCCCAGCAGGTCGTCGCCGAGGAACGTGACGCTGCCGACCTGCGGACGGTAGACGCCCGACAGCACGTTGAAGATCGACGTCTTGCCGGCGCCGTTGGGGCCGATGATCGCGAACAGCTCGTTGTCGTGGACGTCGAAGCTGACGCCGCTGAGGGCCTTGACCCCGGCGAAGTTGAGCTCGACGTCCTGGACCGAGACGACCGGCGTGCTCATGAGAGCCACCGCTTGCGGCGCTTGTAGTGCTTGACGTCGCGGTACGACGTGGCCAGCTCGCCCCGACCGAGGTAGAAGTCGCGGATGTCGTCGTCCTGCAGCAGCTCGGCCGCGGGCTTGTCCATCACGACCTTGCCGTGCTCCATGACGTAGCCGTGCTGGGCGATCGAGAGCGCCATGGTCGCGTTCTGCTCGACGAGCAGCACCGTGGTGCCGCGGGAGTTGATCTCGACGACGATCTCCTTGATCTGCTGGACGATCTTGGGGGCGAGCCCGAGGCTGGGCTCGTCGAGCAGGAGGTAGGTGGGCTCGGCCACGAGCGCGCGACCCATCGCGAGCATCTGCTGCTCGCCTCCGGAGAGGTAGCCCGCGGTGCGCTTGCGGCGCTCCCGCAGGACCGGGAAGAGCTCGTAGACCTCCTCGATGCCCTCGGCGAGCCCGCTGGAGCGGGTGTGGCCACCGACGCGGAGGTTCTCCTCCACCGTGAACTCGCTGAACACGCGGCGTCCCTCGAGCACCTGGCCGAGGCCCGCGTTGACGATGCGCGGCGCGTTCCAGGTGTGGATCGCGGTGTCGTCGAGCAGCACCTGGCCCTTGGTGACGCGGCCGTCGTGCACGTCGAGCAGCCCGGTGAGCGCCCGCAGGAGGGTCGTCTTGCCGGCGCCGTTGGCCCCGAGCAGCGCGACGATGGACCCCTGCGGGACATCGAGACTCACGCCACGGAGGACCTGGATCACGTCGTTGTAGACAACTTCCAGATTCTTCACCTGCAGCATGGATCACCCGTCCCCATCGGTCTGGCGGGGAGCCTACGCGTGACCTGAGTCACATGTCGATGGACGTTGCGAGGGGCAGCCAGATGGGCCGCACTCCGCCCCGGTGTGATCCAGGTCTCCAGATTCATGCACCCAGAGTGTAGGTTGATCGGGTCGACGTCAACACCTGGACCCGGATCTGGATACGGTGCGGACGAGAGGTGGACCCATGGACGATGGCCGCAGGCACAACACGGACGGTCGCATCGCGCGCGGCGAGCGCACCCGCGAGGCGATCGTGGCGGCGCACGCCGACTTGCTGCGCTCAGGCGTGCTCAAGCCGACCGGCAAGCTCATCGCCGAGCGGGCCGGCATCTCGCTGCGGACCCTCTGGCTCAACTTCAAGGACCTCGAGGCCGTGCTCGTGGCGACCACGGCGCACTGGCTCGACGCCGACGCCGCGCTGCACCGGGAGGTCGACCCCGCGCTCCCGCTCGACCGTCGCATCGACGAGCACCTGCAGCAGCGAGTTCCGCGGCTCGAGCACCTCGCCCCGGCCGCACGGTCCGCGGCGCTCGGTGAGCCGTTCTCCCCGGCGTTGCAGGCCAGCCGCGCCGCCCACGTCCGACGCGCGACCGACGACCTCGAGGCGACCTTCGCCACCGAGCTGGACGCTGCCGGCGCCGATCGCGAGCTGCTCCTCTCGTCGTTGTTCGTCGCCACGAGCTGGCCCACCTGGACGACCCTGCGCGACGACCTCGGCCTCGACGTCACCGCGGCGACCACGGTGGTGCGCCGCGGCCTGGAGTCGCTGCTCCGGACGTGACGAAGGGCCCGGATCCAGCTGGATCCGGGCCCCTCCTCTGCTCAGCGAGCGGTCAGCGCTCGACCTCGCCGGCGATGTACTTCTCGAGCATCTCGCGACCGAGGTCGTCGGGACGCTGCTCCGGGGGCGACTTCATCAGGTAGGACGACGCCGACAGCAAGGCGCCGCCGATGCCACGGTCCTTGGCGATCTTCGCGGCGCGGATGGCGTCGATGATGATGCCGGCCGAGTTGGGCGAGTCCCAGACCTCGAGCTTGTACTCCAGGTTGAGCGGGACGTCACCGAACGCGCGACCCTCGAGGCGGACGTACGCCCACTTGCGGTCGTCGAGCCACTGGACGTAGTCGCTCGGGCCGATGTGGACGTTCTTGGCGCCGAGGTCGTGGTCGATGTTGGACGTCACGGCCTGCGTCTTGGAGATCTTCTTGGACTCGAGGCGGTCGCGCTCGAGCATGTTCTTGAAGTCCATGTTGCCGCCGACGTTGAGCTGGTACGTGCGGTCCAGCACGACGCCGCGGTCCTGGAACAGCTTGGCCATCACGCGGTGGGTGATGGTCGCGCCGACCTGGCTCTTGATGTCGTCGCCGATGATCGCGACGCCGGCGTCCTCGAACTTCCGGGCCCACTCGGGGTCGGAGGCGATGAAGACGGGCAGGGCGTTGACGAAGGCGACCTTCGCGTCGATCGCGCACTGCGCGTAGAACTTGTCGGCCTCCTCCGATCCGACCGGGAGGTAGGAGACGAGCACGTCGGCCTGCGTGTCCTTGAGGACCTGCACGACGTCGACGGCGGGAGCGTCCGACTCCTCGATCGTCTCGCGGTAGTACTTGCCCAGTCCGTCGAGCGTGTTGCCCTTCTGGACGATGACGCCGGTCGGGGCGACGTCGGCGATCTTGATCGTGTTGTTCTCGCTGGCCTGGGTGGCCTCGGCGAGGTCGAAGCCGACCTTCTTGGCGTCGACGTCGAACGCGGCGACGAACTCGATGTCGTTGACGTGGTACTCGCCGAACTTGACGTGCATGAGCCCGGGCACGCCTGCCTCGGGATCAGCGTCCTTGTAGTACTCGACGCCCTGGATCAGGGACGTGGCGCAGTTGCCGACTCCCACGATTGCTACGCGTACCGAACCCATGGGTTCTCCTTCGTTGTGTTCATCACTCGGTTGGGTTGTTGTCTGTCGGATCGTCCGCGGCTGCGTCGGGGTATCCGCCCGACCGCTCGCGGTCGATCAGCTCGGTCAGCCACTTCACTTCGCGCTCGACTGACTCCAGGCCGTGCCGTTGCAGCTCCAAGGTGTAGGAGTCTGCGCGGTCACGCTTGCGCTGCCCGGCCTTGCGCACGTTCTCGAGCCGCTCTTCCAAGCGGCTCCGGCGACCCTCGAGGATGCGCACCCTCGAGGCGGCGTCGGTGCGCGCGAAGAACGCGAACCGCACGCCGAACGTCTCGTCGTCCCACGTCGAGGGACCGGAGTCCTCGAGGGCCTGGGCGAAGTGCTCCTTGCCCTCGGCCGTGAGCTTGTAGACGATGCGGGCACGCCGACCCTTGGTCTCGGGCAGCACGGTCTCGTCGGCCACGATGTAGCCGGCCTTGCCGAGTGCCTTCAGTGCGGGGTAGAGCGTGCCGTAGGACAGGATGCGACCCCAGCCCAGCAAGGCGTTGACCTGCTTGCGCAGCTCGTAGCCGTGCATCGGCGCATCGTGGAGCAGTCCAAGGACCGCCACCTCGAGGGCCGCGCCGCGTCGTGTCATGCTCTGTCCTGACAATGTGTGCCGTTTGTTATATCGAGACGATACATCGAAACGGCATCTCCACCAACCCACCCCTTGACGTGAGTCGCGACACGGACACCCCGTGCGATTACCCATCTCTCAGGTACGTTCGGCACACTTGATCGACGGCGGATCCGGTTCATGGATCCCGATGGAGGTAGACGGACCCTTGGCAGCACAGCGAAAGCGCGCGACCACGACGGCCGCGAAGACGAGCGGCATCGGACGTTTCGGCAACGGATTCAGGACCATCGGGCGCAAGATCGGCGGACGCGGCCCCTGGTGGGCCAAGACGATCCGGTGGATCTCGTTCCTCGGTGTGGCCGGTGTGCTGGCCGCAGCGGCGACGTTCTTCGTGCTGTACCGCGCCATCGCCATCCCCGACGCCAACGCCGACTTCCAGACCCAGACGACGCAGGTCTACTACTCCGACGGCAAGCACAAGCTCGGCGAGTTCGCGACGCAGGACCGCGAGAGCATCACGATCGACCAGATCCCCGCCTCGATGCAGGCCGCCGCGATCGCCGCCGAGGACCGCTCGTTCTACACCAACCGCGGCATCGACCTCAAGGGCATCATCCGCGCCGCGCGTGACAACACCACGAGCGGATCGGTCCAGGCCGGCGGCTCCACCATCACGCAGCAGTACGTCAAGATCCTCTACCTGACGCAGGAGCGCTCCTACACCCGCAAGGTCAAGGAAGCCATCCTCTCGATCAAGATCCACAACCAGCTGAGCAAGAAGCAGATCCTCGAGGGCTACCTCAACACGATCTACTTCGGCAACGGCGCCTACGGCGTCGAGGTGGCAGCGCAGACCTACTTCGGCAAGCCCGCCTCCAAGCTCAACTACGCCCAGTCCGCGCTGCTCGCGACGGTCATCAACAGCCCCAGCTACTACGACCCCTACGCCGAGGGTGCCCAGGACCGCATCCAGCCGCGGTTCTCCTACGTCCTCGCGGGCATGGTCAAGTCCGGCGCGATCACGCAGGAGCAGGCGAGCAAGTTCGACGACCGCATCCCGAAGGTCATCAAGAAGAAGCAGAGCACGCGCTTCAGCGGCTCGAAGGGCTATCTCCTGCAGCTGGTCAAGGAGAAGGCCATGGCCGAGCTCGGCCTCAGCGACCAGGAGTTCGACGGCTCGGGCCTGCGCATCATCACGACCTTCGACTACGAGAACCAGATGAAGGCGATCGAGTCGATCAAGGCGCTGCGCCCCGACGCGTCCGAGCTGCAACAGTCGCTCGTCTCCGTCCAGCCCGGCACCGGTGCGGTGCGCGCGATGTATGCCGGCCGCGACTACGTCAAGAACCAGCTCAACTGGGCGACCTCGGGCACGCAGCCGGGGTCGACGTTCAAGGCGTTCGCGGTCGTCGCGGCGCTCGAGGACGGCTACAGCCTCAAGACCAAGCTCAACGGCAACTCGCCCCTGATGAAGGACGGCGAGCAGATCGCCGAGAACCAGGGCGACAGCGGCGGTGAGTCGTTCGGCAGCGTCGACCTGGCGTTCGCGACCCAGAAGTCGGTCAACACCGCGTTCGTCGACCTCGTCGACCAGATGGAGGACGGGCCCAACAAGGTGCTCGAGGCCGCCTCGCAGGCCGGCATCCCGTCGCGGGTGCTCGACCCGGTCGAGGAGGCCGGTGCACCGCTGGTGACCCCGCTCGGCTACTTCCCGGTGGCTCCGGTCGACATGGCCAACGCCTACGCGACGCTGGCCGCCGACGGCAAGCGCGCTGAGTGGTACGTCGTCGAGCGGGTCAAGGACAGCTCGGGCCAGACCGTCTTGAAGCACAAGGTCGAGACCGACCAGACGATCCCCAAGGACGTCGCGGCCGACACCATCGCCGCGATGCAGCGGGTCGTCAACTCCGGTGCCGGCGGCACGGGCTCGAACGGCCGCACGGTGTGCACCACCGCCGGCAAGACGGGCACGGCGACGTTCGGTCCCGACGACGACCAGCACGTGTCGTCGTCGTGGTTCGCGGGCTTCACGCCCAAGCTGGCCACGGCGGTCATGTACAACCGGGGCAAGAACGGCAACGGTGACCTCGAGAACTACATGGTCCCGTTCTTCGGTGGCCAGATCCCGGCCAAGACGTTCGCGCTCTACATGAACGGTGTCCTCGATCCGGCCGACTGCGGCACGTTCCCGCCGGCGGCCAACATCAAGAGCACCAAGGGCACGATCGTCAAGCCGCCGGCGCCCAAGCCGACGAAGAAGCCGACGCCGAAGCCGACGCGCACGACGCAGACGCCCAAGCCCACGCCGACCCCGACGCAGCCGACCGTCCCGCCGACGACCGAGCCGACGCCGACGCAGGAGCCGTGCGGACCGCTCGACCCGGGCTGCAACGACTAGGCCGGCAGGCGACTAGCGCAGGTTGACGGCGTCGAACGTCGCGGTGGTGAAGCGCACCGCGACGTCGACGCTGTCACCGACCTCGGGCGCGGTGGCCGAGGCGGGCAGGAAGATCATGCTGGCCTGCATGTGCGGCGGCTCGGCGAACCAGCGCTGCTTGCCGTCGATCGTGAACGGCGACAGCGAGAAGCCGGCCGCCTCCAGGCCGCCCTTGGCCAGCGACTTGCCACGCTGGACGACGCCGGAGGTCGCCTTGGGCGCCTCGAGGCCGATGCCGTGGCTCGTGCCGCCGGAGATGACGAGCAGCGTGCCGTCGCGCGGCATGGGCTTCTGCCGGTAGCCGATGTGCTCGCCGCGCGCGACGAGGTGGCTGTCGATCACCGTGGCCCGCACCGACAGCGCGCCGAGGTCGCCGAGCCACAGCGAGGTGCCGATGCGGGGGCGGATCTCCAGCTGGGGTCGGTGGGTGCGCAGTGCTGTCAGCTCGGCAGGGGTCAGGTGCGAGACGTAGAGCGTCGTGGCCTCGACCTGGGACGCCTCGAGGGCGGCCGCCCAGCTCTGTGCCTCGGCGAAGTTGCTGCCCTGCATCGGCAGGTGGATCGCGAAGCCCTCGACCGTCAGGTCGCCCAGCGCCGCGACGGCGGCCGCGAGCTCGTGGCGGTCGAGGCCGTGGCGGGCCATCGAGGTCTCGCCCTCGAGCAGGATGCGGGCGCCGGGCGCGGCCGCGGCGAGCGCGGCGATGTCGTCGACCCGGCCCAGCGTGTGGATCACGCGGTCGTCGAGGACGGCGTCGCTGAAGAACGGCCGCCACGGCGTCAGCACCATGACGTCACCGGTGAACGCGGCGAGCGCTCCGGGGACCTCGCTGTAGGTGCCGACGGCGATCGTGTCGAGGCCGAGCCGGCCGGCCTCGGCGGCGAGGAGGTCGCGGCCGAGCCCGTAGCCGTTGCCCTTGATGACGGGCACGAGGCCCGTCGTGCTCTCGACCTTCGCGGTCAGTCCGTGACGCCAGCGGGTGGCGTCGACGTCCAGCTCGAATCCCATGGTCATCGTCCCCTGATCATCGGCGCCGCATGTACTGGGTGAACCCGAGGTGCAGCGCGCGGTTGAGCGGCAGGTCCCACTCGCCGAGGTACTCCACGGCCTCGCCACCGGTGCCCACCTTGAACTGGATCAGGCCGACGTGGGAGTCGTCCGGGTCGAGGGTCTCGGTGATGCCGCGCATGTCGTACGTCGTGGCGCCGGCGGCGAGGGCGTCGCGGATCATCTGCCACTGGATCGCGTTGGACCCACGGACGTCACGCTTGGCGGTCGTCGAGGCGCCGTAGGAGTACCAGGCGTGCTCGCCGACGCGGACCATCGTCGTCGCCGCGACGAGGTCGCCCTCGTGACGGGCCAGGAACAGGACGATCCGGTCGGGCTCCTCGGCGCTGAGGGCGTCCCACATCCGCTCGAAGTACGACAGCGGCCGTGGCGTGAAGTGGTCGCGCTCGGCCGTCTCGGCATAGACGCGGTGGAACTCCGGCAGGTCGTCACGGGTGCCGGTCGTGACCTCGACGCCGGCCTTGGCGGCCTTCTTGATGTTGCGGCGCCACAGCTGGTTCATGCCGGCCAGGACGTCGTCCTCGGTGCGACCGGCGAGCGGCAGCTGGAAGTTGAACTTCGGCTGCCCGGCGGAGAAGCCACCCTCGGTGGGCAGCTCCTTCCAGCCGAGCGAGGCGAGTGACGTCGAGACGGCGATGGCGGCGTCGTCGCTGACGTCGGCCGGCACGGCCGACAGTGTGGTGAGCACCGGGTCGGCGATCGCCTGCTTGATCGTCGCGGCGTGCCAGCGGCGGGTGACGACCGGCGGGCCGATCCGGATGCCGAAGGCCCCCTGCTGCTTGAGGTGCGCCGCCATCGGTGTCAGCCAGCGCGCGAGGTCGGCGGCGTGCCAGTCGATATCGGGTCCCTCGGGCAGATAGGCGAGGTAGCGCTTGATCTTGGGCAGCTGACGGTAGAGGACGAGTGCTGCGCCCACGAGCCGGTCGCCGTCGAACCAGCCGATCGACTCGCCCCGCCACTCGTTCTTGACGGCCGCCCACGCGGGCGTCTGCAGGAAGCTCACGGACGGGCGACTGCGGATGAAGTCGAGATGCTCCGCGTCGCTGATGGGCCTGACACGAAGGGGTCCGAGAAGGGGGGCTGACGTCACCGCACCACGCTACCAACCAGTGCCCGTCGGGCCAGCCGGGCAAGTCAGTTAGGCTTGCCTAAGTCACCGACGGAAGGGTTCGACTGTGAAGACGTACACCGCGACGGTGCTCGGACGACGACAGCTGTCCGCGCACCTCGTGACCGTGACGCTCGGCGGGCTGGACGGCTACGCGTCCACCGGCGTCCCCGACGAGTACGTCCGCGTGCTGATCCCGCCGGCCGGCGCCGAGCTCGCGCTGCCGGTGATCGACGAGAAGTGGACGATCACCTATCCCGAGGGGGCGGTCGAGCCCGACTTCCGGGTCTACACGATCTCCGACCACCGCGTGGTCGAGGGCGACACGCGCATCGACCTCGACATCGCGCTGCACGACGAGGGCGTCGGCTCCGAGTGGGCGCGCACCTGCCGGCCCGGCGACACCGTGGGCCTGATCGAGCCGCACGGTCTCTATGCGGCCCCCGCCGACGTCGGCTGGCAGCTGCTCGTCGCCGACATCACCGGCCTGCCGGCCGTCGCGCGCATCCTGCGGGGGCTCTCGCCGGAGCAGAAGGCCGTCGTCCACGTCGTGCTGACCGATCCCGGTGACGAGATCGCGCTGCCGAGCGCTGCCGACGTCGACCTCACCTGGCAGCTGGTCGAACGCGAGACCGACATCTGTGACGCACTGGCCGAGGCCGTCACGTCACGCGACCTCCCCGCGTCCGACCGCTACGTGTGGCTCGCCGGCGAGGCCCGGTCGAGCCGGGCGGTGCGCCGCCACCTGCGCCGCGAGCTGAAGTGGCCGCAGGCCGACTTCTACACCTGCGGCTACTGGCAGATCGAGGCCGAGAAGTGGAACGCCCGCTACGAGGAGGTCGCCGCCGTCGTGGAGCAGAAGTCGGCCGAGGTGCAGCAGCAGGTCGGTGACGACCAGGGGGCCTACCTCGACGCGCTCGACGACATCTACGAGTCCGTCGGTCTCTGACCGCGTCGCCGCTGCGTCAGGCGCCGACGGCGTACTGCGGCTGGGTCGGCGTGACGAGCAGCGTCATGCCCGCTTCGGCCGGGGTGCGGTCGGCCTTGCGGTGGTTGCAGCGGACGCAGGCGGCGACGGCGTTGTCCCAGGTCAACGCACCGCCGCGGCTGCGCGGCAGGATGTGGTCGACGGTCTCGGCCCGGCCGCCGCAGTAGGCGCACATCTTGTCGCGGGCCTTGATCGCCGACTTGGTGCACATCGTCGAGCGACGGTGCATCCACCGCGTCACGACGTAGCGCACCAGGCGCAGCACCTTGGGGACCGGGAACGGACCGAACCGTCCGCCGGCCTCCTCCTCGATCACGGCGACCTCGCGGACGAGCATCTTGATCGCGTGGCGCATCGAGACGCGTTGCAGGGGCTCGTAGCTCGCGTTCAGCACGAGGACGTATGACTCGGCCATTCCGGTCCGCCTTCCGACGGTAGAACCTGAGGCAGAGCGTAGTCGTAGACGACGAGATCTGCCCTGCAAGCCGAGCAGATTGACCGATCCGACCCGACTGTTCACCTGATCGCTGAAACACGGCGTTAGCAAATCTGTCCTACGGTGAACGGGTGGACACCTCAGAGCTCTTCGACGGCTACGGCCCAGTCGCGGGATTTGACGAGATGTTCGAGGGCACCCAGGTGCGCTCGAGCTATGGCCAGGTGCACACCTCGTTCGAGAAGATGGGCGCGGACGAGGTGCGGCTGCGCGCCGACGCCCTCGCATCGTCCTATCTCGAGCAGGGAGTCACCTTCGGGGTCGAGGGTGAGGAACGTCCGTTCCCGCTCGACATCGCCCCCCGACTGATCGAGGCCGAGGACTGGGACCACGTCGAGAGGGGCGTCCGGCAGCGGGTGCTCGCGCTCGAGAAGTTCCTCGCCGACGCGTACGGGCCCGGCGAGCTGTTCGCCGACGGCGTCGTGCCCCGCGACACGGTCGTCACGTCCCCGCACTACCACCGCGTCGTCGCGGGCCTCGAGCCCGCCAACGGCGTGCGCGTCCACGTCGCGGGCGTCGACCTGATCCGTGACGGCAACGGTGACTTCCGGGTGCTCGAGGACAACGTCCGCGTCCCGTCCGGCGTCTCCTACGTGATGACCAACCGCCGCGCGCTCTCCGCCGCGCTGCCCGAGGTCTTCGCCGACCACCGCATCCGGCCGGTGTCCCAGTACTCACAGATGCTGCTGTCGGCCCTGCGCAAGGCAGCACCTGCCGGCGTCAGCGACCCGACCGTGGTCGTGCTGACGCCCGGCGTCTACAACTCGGCCTACTTCGAGCACACGCTGCTGGCCCGCACGATGGGCGTCGAGCTCGTCGAGGGCCGCGACCTCGTCTGCCGGTCGGGTCGCGTCATGATGCGCACGACCCAGGGCCTCGAGCCGGTGCACGTCATCTATCGCCGCATCGACGACGAGTTCCTCGACCCGGTGCAGTTCCGCGCCGACTCCGCGCTCGGCGTCCCGGGCATCATTAACGCCGCCCGCGCCGGCCACGTCACGATCGCCAACGCGGTCGGCAACGGCGTCGCCGACGACAAGCTGCTCTACACCTATCTCCCCGACCTCATCCGCTACTACCTGTCGGAGGAGCCGATCCTGCGCAACGTCGACACGTGGCGCATGGGCGAGGCCGACCAGCGCGAGGAGGTGCTCGACCGGCTCGACGAGCTCGTGCTCAAGCCGGTCGACGGCTCCGGCGGCAAGGGCATCGTCATCGGTCCCGCCGCCTCGAAGGCCGAGCTCGAGGAGCTGCGCGCCAAGATCCTGCTCGACCCCCGGGCGTGGATCGCCCAGCCGGTCATCTCGCTGTCGACCGTCCCCACGCTGGTCGAGGACGGCATCCGTCCCCGCCACGTCGACCTGCGCCCGTTCGCGGTGCACGACGGCGACGACGTCTTCGTCCTGCCCGGTGGCCTGACCCGCGTCGCGCTCCCGGAGGGCGAGCTCATCGTCAACTCCTCGCGCGGCGGCGGCTCCAAGGACACCTGGGTGCTCGCGCGTCCCACCGACCCGGACGACGAGGGCGAGGTCGCGCCCCACGCCTCACCGGTCTCCGGCATCAGCCAGTCCGCCGGGCCCGCCATCGACGGCGACGCACCCGAGCTGCAGGTGCACGAGCAGGAGCAGCAGCAGGCGCAGGACCACCAGGAGGAGTCGACGTGCTGAGCCGCATCGCGCAGTCCCTGTTCTGGATCGGCCGCTACCTCGAGCGTGCCGACGACACCGCCCGCATCCTCGACGTGCAGATGCAGGTGCTCATCGAGGACCCCGGCATGGACGAGCGCACGTCGTGCGAGCAGCTCCTGTCGGTCATGGGGGTCGAGAACTACACCGGCCAGCCCAACCGCTGGATGATGCTCGACCTGCTGGCGCACAACCCGGAGTCCCCGACGTCGATCGCCGCGGCGATCGGTGCCGCGCGCGAGAGCGCCCGGCGCGCCCGCGAGACCCTCTCGACCGACATCTGGGCCGCGATCAACACGACCTGGCGCGGCCTCAGCACGGCCCGCGCCATGCGCCCGCCGGACATGTTCAGCTGGGTCCGCAACCGCACCGCCATGATCTCCGGCATCGCCGACTCCACGATGTCGCGCGACGACGGCTGGCACTTCTACATGCTGGGCCGCAGCATCGAGCGCGTCGACATGACCGCCCGCCTGCTCTCGACCGCGGCCCTCGCGTCGGGCCCCCAGGTCGCGTGGCCCACGACGCTGCGGGCCTGCGGAGCGTACGAGAGCTTCATCCGCGCCTACCGCGGCATCGAGGCCGACCGTCAGGCGGCGGAGTTCCTGCTGCTCGACCGCTGGTTCCCGCGCTCGATCGTGTCGTCCCTGGCCGAGGCCGAGCGTGCCCTGCGCAAGCTCGAGTCGGCCGGCCAGCGCTCGGGGTTCAGCGACGAGGCGCAGCGCGTGCTCGGCCGGGCCCGCACCGAGCTGGAGTACCGCCCGCTCGCCGACATCGTCTACGACCTGCCGGTCGAGATGGAGCGGCTGCAGCGCAGCTGCGCGGCGGCCAGCGACGCGGTGTCGGCCCGCTACTTCGCCGAGTCCGAGATCCACACCTGGCGCGGAGGGGTGCTGCTATGACCATGCAGCTGCGCATCAAGCACACGACGGGCTATCACTACGAGAAGGGCGCGATGGCGTCCTTCAACGAGGCCCGCATGACGCCGATGACGACCTCGGAGCAGTACGTCCTGCGGTCGCGGCTCGAGATCTCGCCGACCCCGTGGTCGTACGAGTACCGCGACTACTGGGGCACCACGGTCACGTCGTTCGAGGTCCACGACCCGCACGCCGACCTCACGGTCGTCGCGACGTCGACGGTCGAGACCCAGGAGGTCGCGCCCAAGCCGCAGGCGATCGGCTGGGACGATCTGACGCCCGACGTGCAGGACGAGTGGTGCGAGTACCTCGTGCTCAGCGACTGGGTGGCGCCGGCGGCCGGTCTCGCCGACGAGCTCGACGAGATCCGGTCCCGTTCGGAGCGTCCCGCCGACTACGCCACCGCGGTCCTGCAGCACCTCTACGACCAGGTCGCCTACGTCACTGGCAGCACCGAGGTCACGACCACGGCCGCCGACGCGTGGGACGCCAAGACCGGCGTCTGCCAGGACTTCGCCCACCTCAGCCTGGGCGCGCTGCGTGCCGCGGGCATCCCGGCCCGCTACGTCTCGGGCTACCTCCACCCGTCGCAGGAGCCCGTCGTCGGTGAGTCCGTCGAGGGTGAGTCGCACGCCTGGATCGAGTGGTGGGACGGCGAGTGGGTCGGCTGGGACACGACCAACGCGATCGCCCCCGGGCCGCGGCACGTCGTCGTGGCCAAGGGTCGCGACTACGGCGACAGCCCGCCGCTGCGCGGGATCTTCTCGACGGCGGGCGGCTCCGAGCTGTTCGTCGGCGTCGAGATCACGCGTCTCCGCTAACGTCGACGACATGGCCCTCCTCCACGCAGCCTCGATCCGTCCGACCAAGATCGAGCTGATCAGGTCGTGGGTGCCGAGCCAGCCGTGGTTCGTCGGCGACGACCTGCTCGAGCAGGTCGGGGCCTACCGCTTCGACGACCCCGACGGCGAGGTCGGCATCGAGACCTTCCTGGTGCGTGCCGGCGACGGCCCGACCCTGCAGGTGCCGTGGACCTATCGCGGCGCCCCGCTGGCCGGTGCCGACGAGTTCCTGGTCGGCACGATGGAGCACACGGTCCTCGGACACCGCTGGGTCTACGACGCGTGCGGCGACCCGGTCTATGCGACGGCGCTCGCCACGGCGATCCTCGGCGGTGGCGCCGAGGCGTCGCAGGAGCGTCGCCTGGCCGACGGCACCCACGAGCCCGTCGAGCTGAGCGTGCGGGTCTCGGGCAGCGGCACGCGCACCGACGTCGGCTCGGTCGGGCTGGTCGACGTCCGCGACGCCGACGGGGCCACGGTCGTCGCCACGTCCGTCGCCGAGATCGAGGTGCTGCGCGTCGTCGGCGGTGAGGCCTGGGCGCTGGGCGGCGACACCCTGACCGGCACGTGGCCGGGCCAGGACGATCCGGCGCTCCTCGCGGTGGCGCGTTGACGTCCCGCGGCTAGCGTTGGTCGCATGACCGAAGAGCGCTACTACGCCGATCCCGTTCCTGACATCCACCGCCCCTACGTCGCCGCCGAGGATCGCTACCAGCACCTCGACTACCGCCGGGTCGGCACGTCGGGCCTCCTCCTGCCGCCCATCTCGCTCGGCCTGTGGTGGAACTTCGGCGACAACCGGCCGTTCGACACGCAGCGCGAGGTGCTGCGGCACGCCTTCGACCGGGGCATCACGCACTTCGACCTGGCCAACAACTACGGCCCGCCCTACGGCTCGGCCGAGGAGAACTTCGGCCGCATGATGCGGACCGACTTCAAGCCCTACCGCGACGAGCTGATCCTCTCCAGCAAGGCCGGCTGGGACATGTGGCCCGGCCCGTACGGCAAGCTCGGCTCGCGCAAGTACCTGCTGTCGAGCCTCGACGCCTCGCTCGAGCGCATGAGCGTCGACTACGTCGACATCTTCTACTCCCACCGCGTCGACCCCGGCACGCCGCTGGAGGAGACGATCACGGCGCTCGACACCGCGGTCGGTCAGGGCAAGGCGCTGTACGCCGGCATCTCGTCGTACTCGCCTGCGATGACCGCCGAGGCGGTCGCGATCGCCCGCGACCTCGGCACACCGCTGATCATCCACCAGCCGTCCTACTCGATGCTCAACCGGTGGGTCGAGCGCGGACTGCTGACGGTCCTCGGCGAGCACGGCATGGGATCGATCGGCTTCTCGCCGCTGGCGCAGGGCCTGCTCACCGACCGCTACCTCGGCGACGAGCCGGTCGAGCGCCAGGGTGATCGCGGCAGCCTCGACGAGGGCGTCCTGACCGACGACAACGTGGAGCGTCTGCGCGGGCTGGCCGACATCGCCCAGCAGCGGGGCCAGTCGCTCGCGCAGCTCGCGATCTCGTGGATCCTGCGGCCGGGCGGCGTGACGTCGGCGCTGATCGGCGCGTCGTCGACCGAGCAGCTCGACGAGAACCTCGCTGCTGCGGCGCAGACCGACTTCACCGACGACGAGCTCGCCGCGATCGACCGCTTCGCCGGCGACGCCGAGGGCGTCGACCTCTGGAAGGTGTCGGCCGAGATCTGAGCACCCGTCCCGACCCGATCCGGCAGCTGCTGGACAGCCCGCCCGACCTCCCGGTCCTGGGCGGGCTGCCGGCACTGACGGCGGCTCTGCGTGCGCACGGCGCCGCCGTCGTGCAGGCCCCTCCGGGCACCGGCAAGACCACGCTGGTGCCGCCGGCGGTGGCTGCGCTGGTGGCGGAGCTGGTCTCGGGCAGGGGGGTCGATGCGGGGGTCGACGCCGGCCGCATCGTGGTCACCCAGCCACGGCGGATCGCTGCCCGGGCGGCGGCGCGCCGGCTCGCCGGTCTGCTGGGCGAACGGGTGGGCGAGACGGTCGGCCACACCGTCCGCGGTGACCGGGCCGTCGGGCCCGGCACCCGGATCGAGTTCGTGACGACCGGGGTGCTGCTGCGCCGGCTCCAGCGCGACCCCGAGCTGCCCGGTGTCGCGGCGGTCGTGCTCGACGAGGTGCACGAGCGTCAGCTCGACGCCGACCTGGCCCTGGCCTTCCTGGTCGACGTCCGTTCGACGGTGCGCGACGACCTGCTGCTCGTCGCGATGTCGGCGACGGTGGAGGCCGAGCGCACCGCGACGACGATGGCGATCGAGGCCGCGGAGCCGGTCCCGATCGTGGACGTCCCGGGCGCCCTGCATCCCGTGGCCGAGCACTGGGCGCCCCCGCCGCCGGGGGTCCTGCCCACCGACGAGCGCGGCGTGCCGCCCCGGTTCCTCGACCACGTCGCGGCGACGGTCCGTCAGGCGCTGGCGGTCGATCCCGGCGACGTGCTGGTGTTCGTCCCCGGGGTGGGCGAGGTGGACCAGGTGATGCGCCGGCTGTCCGGGCTGGTCGACGTCGACGTGCTGGCGCTCCACGGCCGACTGCCCGCGCAGGAGCAGGACCGCGCCCTCACCCAGGGCCCCCGCCGCCGGGTCGTGGTGTCGACGGCGGTCGCGGAGTCGTCGCTGACGGTGCCCGGCGTGCGGGTCGTGGTCGACGCCGGCCTGTCCCGTGAGCCCCGTACGGACCAGGTCCGGGGTCTGCCGGCCCTGGTGACGGTGCGGGTCAGCCGATCGGCGGCCGAGCAGCGGGCAGGCCGCGCGGGGCGCGAGGCCCCCGGCGCCGTCCACCGGTGCTGGTCGCGCGCCGACCACGGCCACCTCGCCCCGCACCCGGCCCCCGAGATCGCCGTCGGCGACCTGACGGGATTCTGTCTCGAGCTCGCCGCGTGGGGTGACGTCGACGGCGCGGGTCTGGCCCTGCTCGACCGGCCACCACCCGCCGCCCTCGAGACGGCGCGGCGGACCTTGGTCGGGCTCGGCGCGATCGACGAGGCCGGCGCGATCACCGGCCGCGGACGGGCGATGTCGCGGGTGCCGGCCGATCCCCGGCTGGCACGTGCCCTGCTCGACGGCGCCGATGCGGTGGGAGCACGCCGGGCCGCCGAGGTCGTGGCCATGCTCGACGACGACGTCCGTGCGCCCGGCGGCGACCTGGTCGCGGCGCTGCGCTCGTTGCGCCGGGGTGGTCCGGCGGCACGGTCGTGGTCGGACGCCGTGGCGCGGCTGGAGTCGCTGCTCCCGTCACGCCCGCCGCGGACGGCGTTGACCGACGACCTGGCGGTGGGCACCGTCGTGGCCCTCGCGCACCCCGGGCGCATCGCGCGCGGCCGGTCGAGCGGGTCGTCGTACCTCATGGTCTCGGGCACGGGTGCCTCGTTCCGTGCGGCCGACCCGTCCCTCGCGGGCGTGCCCTGGATCGCGATCGCCGACGCCGAGCGACGACCCGGTGCGCGCGACGCCACGATCCGCTCGGCCGCGCCCATCGACGAGGACATCGCGCTCGACGCCGCATCAGGTGCGTGGCACGAGGTCGACGAGGTCACCTGGACGCGGGGACGGGTCGTGGCGCGTCGTGTCACGCGTCTCGGCGCGATCGAGCTGTCCTCGGTGAGGCTCAGCGACCCACCGGCCGACGCGGTCGCGACGGCTGTCGCCGAGGGGCTGGCCCGCGACGGTCTCTCCGCCCTGCCGTGGTCCGAGGCCGCCACCGCCCTGCGGTGCCGGATGGCCTTCCTGCACCACGCTCTGGGCGACCCGTGGCCCGACGTGGGTGACGACGCGCTGCTGGCCGCGCTCGACCTCGACCTTGCACGCCGTGACGTCCTCGGTGCGCTGCGCCGCCTGCTGCCCTGGCCGGCGGCCGGCCGCCTCGACGAGCTGGCTCCCGAGCGCGTCGGCATCCCGAAGGGGCAGTCGGTCCGGGTCGAGTACGGCGCGTCCGGCGACGAGCAGCCCGTGTTGTCGCTGCGCATCCAGGACGCCTTCGGCTGGTCGGCGACGCCCCGCATCGCCGACGGCCGGATGCCGCTCCTGCTCCACCTGCTGACCCCGGCCCGCCGTCCCGCCGCGGTCACCGCCGACCTCGAGTCGTTCTGGGCTGGCCCCTACCGCCAGGTGCGGGCCGAGCTGCGGGGCCGATACCCCAAGCACGCCTGGCCGCAGGACCCTACGAGCTGATGTCGGTGACGGTCGCCGGTCCGACGCTGATCCGCCCGTCGTCGAGCGGCTCGCACCTGATGCCGCCGCGGCCGCGCAGGGCCCGGTGGGCGCCGGGGCCGTAGACCTCGTTCATCCACGCGCAGGGGCTGGCGGCGGTCTGTGACCTGAACCGGATCGGACCGTGGCCGGCGTCGAGGGTGAACGTCGTCCTCACCAACGCGTCGACGTCGAGCCCGCGCGTGACGACGTTGCGGCGGGCGAGGACGGGGTCGAACGGGGTGCCGGCCACGGGGAACAGGCCGTCGCCGGCGATCTCCTGCTCCAGCCAGTCGATCTGCTCGGCGGCGATCAGGGTGACGGCGGCGCGGGCGTGCCGGCTGCCGAAGTAGCGGTCGCCCACGATGCCCCGGTGCGCCCGGACGTCGACCGTCGACGGCGACTCGTCACCGTCGTGGGGCAGCACACCGTCGCTCGGACGTCCCTCGTAGCGGTGCACCGGCGACACCACCAGCGAGACGATCGTCAGCTCCACCCCGCCGACGCTACCCACCCGATCCGCGACTGGCGCAAACAGAAGGTTTTGAGACGGCGAGTCGCACGTTTCTGCGCCACTCGGGGATCAGGTTGCGCCACTCGCGAGGCGCTGTGGATGGCCTCGGTGGTCCACAGCCCGAGCGACGGGTGTGGATGTCCCGCCGCCCCGCCTCCAGCGTCGAGGGATGGATCCGATCAAGCACGCCGACGCCCATGCCCACGGCTTCACCGCGCCCCAGCTCCGCAGCTCCCCGCACTTCGTCCACCCGGTCGCCGGGGTGTCTCAGCTCATGGCATCGGCAGACGACCTGGCCTCGACGTGCCGAGCGGTGGCCCTGATGCTGCCGGACGACGCCGTCTTCACCCACCTCACGAGCGCGCAGCTGCGCGGGTGGTGGATGCCGCTGGGCGTCGACATGCCCCTCGTCGCCTGCAGCGACACCGACGCCCCTCACCACGACCGCCGCGGCGTCTACGTCCGTCGGTGCGGGATCCCTCCCGGACACCGACACGCCCTGGGGGATGTCGCCGTGGCCTCGCCGGAGTGGACGATCGTCGAGCTCGCCGAGCACCTCGCCCTGCTCGACCTCGTGGCGATCATCGACAGCGCGTTGCACCTCGAGCACACGACGGTCGAGCGGATCCGCGCCACGATGCGCCCGGGTCGCAGAGGAGTTCGCGTCCTGCGACGGGCCCTGGACCTGGTGGACGGTCGCAGCGAGTCCTGGTGGGAGACGATGCTGCGGCTGCTGCACGTCCTGTCGGGCTTCACCGTCGATCCCCAGGAGGTCATCACCAATGCCGCGGGTGTCGAGATCGCCCGTGTCGACCTGCGCATCCGCGGGACGGGGCGCGTCCCCGAGTACGACGGCTCCGACCACCGCGACCGGATCCGGCACCAGGACGACCTGCGCCGAGACAAGGCGCTGGCCCGCCGCGACCTGGAGCGCTACGGCTACATCGCCACCGAGATCGTCCACGACCCCGGCAGGATCGTCCGCGACGCCGAGGACGCACTCGGGCTGCCGCATGCTCCCGGGAGGGCCGACGCGTGGAAGCACGAGGCGCGTCGAGCGTCCATCTCGTCGGCCGGTCAACGGGCCCTGACGCAGCGACTGCAGCGCTTCGTCCGGACGTCGAGCCCACGGTCGAGGCGTCCGAGTGGCGCATCCTGATCCCCGAGTGGCGCAGAAACGGACGACACGCCGTCTCAAAACCTTGATCTTGCGCCAGTCGCGGTCGAGGGGACGATTTCCCTCGGGCGGCGGTGGTCCCGTAGACTTGCGCGGTTGCTGTTCGGCAACCACTCCTGCTGCGGAATCCCCGTAGCCGTTTAGTCCGAAGGAGACTGAATGTCACTGCGCCCGTACGAAGTCATGATCATCCTTGATCCTGATCTCGAAGAACGTACCGTCGCCCCCAGCCTGGACACGTACCTCAACGTCGTGCGCCAGGACGGCGGCTCCGTCGACAACGTCGACGTGTGGGGCAAGCGTCGTCTTGCCTACGAGATCAACAAGAAGAACGAGGGCATCTACGCCGTCGTCACGCTCCAGGCCGAGCCGGCCACCGTCAAGGAGCTCGATCGCCAGCTGACGCTCAACGAGTCCGTTGTGCGTACGAAGGTCACACGTCCCGACGTGAAGTAGGCCTGATCCGTTCCTCGTTGTGGACGAGCGCTGTTGCTTGTCACACCACTGAGGAACACTCAAGTCAGACACCCACACACCTGAGAGGCTGCGCCCCATGGCAGGCGAAACCAACATCACGCTCGTCGGCAACCTGACGGACGACCCGGAGCTCAAGTTCACTCCTTCGGGCTCGGCCGTCGCCAACTTCACCGTCGCGTCGACTCCTCGGACGTTCGACCGTCAGTCCAACGAGTGGAAGGACGGCGACGCGCTGTTCATCCGGTGTGCCGCATGGCGCCAGCTGGCCGAGAACGTCGCCGAGTCGCTCCAGAAGGGTCAGCACGTCATCGTGACGGGCGCCCTGAAGGTCCGCAACTACGAGCGCCAGGACGGCTCGCGTGGCACGTCGGTCGAGATGACCGTCGAGGAGATCGGGGCCTCGCTCCGGTTCGCCACGGCCAAGGTCACCCGCGTCAACCGCTCCGGCGGCGGAGGCGGCGGCTTCGGCGGAGGCGGCGGCAACAACTCAGGTGGCGGCTTCGGCGGAGGCAACTCCGGTGGAGGCGCTCCGGCCCAGGGCGGCAACGACCCGTGGTCGACGCAGCCCCAGCAGGGCGGCGGTTCGCAGGGTGGATCTGACTGGGGTGGCAACGCCGGATCTTCCGACGAGCCCCCTTTCTAACCCCTCACGTCAGACTGACCTTCGCGTCAGACATTTGAAACCAGGAGCAACATGGCAAAGCCAGTCGTCCGGAAGCCGAAGAAGAAGAGCAACCCGCTCGCTGCGGCCAAGGTCACCGAAATCAACTACAAGGACACCGCGCTGCTGCGCAAGTTCATCTCGGACCGCGGCAAGATCCGCGCGCGCCGCGTCACGGGTGTCACCGTCCAGGAGCAGCGTCTCATCGCCAAGGCCATCAAGAATGCCCGCGAGATGGCTCTGCTTCCCTACACGACCACCGGCCGTTAAGGGGTCTTGAGATGAAGCTCATCCTCACGCACGAGGTCACGAACCTCGGAGCACCCGGCGACATCGTCGAGGTCAAGGACGGCTACGGCCGTAACTTCCTGCTGCCGCGCAACTTCGCCATCCGTTGGTCGAAGGGCGCTGCCAAGCAGGTCGAGTCGATCAAGGCGGCGCGTGACGCGCACGCCGTGCACGATCTCGAGGAAGCCAAGAGCATCAAGGGCAACCTTGAGTCCTCGGCGATCAACGTGTCGGTTCGCGCCGGCGACGGCGGACGCCTGTTCGGCGCCGTCACGGTCGCGGACATCGCCGACGCCCTGGCTGACGCCGGTGCCAAGGTCGACAAGCGTCGCATCGAGGTCGGCAACCCGATCAAGTCGCTCGGAGCCCACGAGGTGTCCGTGCGCGTTCACCCCGAGGTGAGCGCACGGGTCAAGCTCAACGTGGTCGCCTCCAAGTAGTCCGCCCGACGGGCCGACGCGCTGAGCCATCCGTGCCAGCGCTGTCGGCCCGTTGTCGGTGGATCACCGTCATGCGTTCCCCCGTCGCACCGGTCGCGTCCCTCCTCCTCGCCGGGAGCCTCGTGCTCTCCGGTTGCTCGTTGCTGCCCGGCGGCGGTGACGACGACAAGCCCGCCCCGAAGGCCGCACCCGCCGTCACGGAGCTGCCGAGCACGGCGTGGAAGACGGTCAAGCCGTCCAGCCTTGAGCAGGGCGGGACGCTCCGCCTCGCAGCGAGCACGCTGCCCACCAACTTCAACCCGCTGCAGGCCGACTCGGCCAACTCCGACGCCGCGCGGATCCTCGCGCCCACGACGGGCGGCGCCGTGCGCATCACCGCCGACGGTGGCTGGAAGGTCGATCCCGACTACGCCCGGTCGGTCGAGGTTGTCGACAAGGACCCGCTCACGGTCGAGGTCAAGCTCAACCCCGACGCGGTCTGGGAGGGCGGCACGGCGATCACGGCCGACGACATGGTCGCGTTCTGGAAGGCGCTCGACGGATCCGACGACGACTTCGAGGTCGTCTCGACCGCCGGCTACGACGCGATCTCCGACGTCGAGCCCGGCAAGAACCGGTTCGCCTACACGGTGACCTTCGACGAGCCGACGGCCGAGTGGCCGCTCTACGTCTATCCGCGGCTCGCCGCCAACGTGTCGTCGTCGCCCAAGCTGTTCAACGACGCGTTCCGCAAGCGGGCGATCTCGTCCAACGGACCCTTCATCACCTCGTCGATCGACACCAAGAAGGGCCTCATCGTCCAGAAGCCCAACCCCCGGTGGTGGGGAGACCGGCCCCGGCTCGCGTCGATCACCTGGAACATCGCCGACCCCGAGCTGCAGGCCGATGCCTATGTCAACGACGAGCTCGACGCCGTCGACCTGCAGGCGTCCACCTACGCCAAGGCCAAGGGCACCGGGGTCGTCCAGCGGGCGGCGGGCATCGAGTGGTCGCAGGTGACGCTCAACGGCGGCCGCGGACCGCTCCAGGACGTCGACGTGCGCCGCGCCGTCGCGCACGCGATCGACCGCGGACCCATCGCCGCGACCGCCGCCCAGGCGCTCGGGGCACCGTCCGCCCCGCTCGGCAGCCTCCTGCTGGTGCCGGGTCAGCAGGGCTATCGCGACTCGTCCGCCTCCATCGCCTACGACCCGGCGCTCGCCTCGAAGCTGCTGAAGAAGGCCGGCTACACCGAGGGCGCGGACGGCATGCTGGAGAAGGACGGCAAGCCGCTCAGCCTCACCCTGCCGGTGCCGAAGCAGACGCCCACCAACAGCGCCCGGGCGAAGGCCATCGTGGCTGACCTGGAGAAGGTCGGCATCGCGGTCGAGCTGCGCGAGGCGCCGACGGGCGTCGACTTCTACGAGAAGGTCGTCATCCCGCTCGACTTCGACCTGGTCACGTTCCAGCGTCGGGGCGCGGCGTTCCCGATCACGGCCGCCGAGCCGCTGTTCTACCCGCTCGACTCGTCACAGAACTTCACCGGCATCGGCACCGACCGGTTCGGCCTGGGCTTCGACACCGTGATCGGGACGCTCGCGGACGACCTGCGCACCCAGCGCGTCGCCAAGCTCGACGAGTGGCTGTTCGAGGAGGTCCCCGTCATCCCGTTGTCGGTGACCCCGATCGCCGTCGCCGTGCGCAAGAACGTCGCCAACTACGGCGCGGCGCAGTTCGAGCAGCCCGACTGGACCGCCGTCGGCTTCACGAAGAAGTAGCGGCCGCGACGATCAGGTCGGCGATCGTGTCGGCTGCGTCCACCGCTGCACGGGCACGCGACGGCAGGTAGCGCTCGGTGCGCGGGTCGAACCGGGTGCCGACGACGCCGGCGTGATCGGTGTCGACCGCGTGCATCGAGGTCGACCACCCGGCGGCGCGGAGCCGCAGCTCGAGCCCGCTGACGAGGTCGGGCGTCGCGAGCGGATCGTGCTCGCCGTAGGCGAGGTCGACCCGGCACCTGCCGGCCCCCGGTGGGAAGGTCGCGGGCAGCGGCGATCCGGAGATCGGGTCGGTCACGCGGGAGCCGTCACCGGGGGCGATCAGCACGGCGCCGCCGAGGGCGATGCCCAGCCGCTTGGCGTGGACCGCGACGCTGAGCGCCGCCGTGCCTCCGAGCGACCAGCCGGCCACGACGACCCGTGAGGGATCGATGCCGCGCGCCGTGGCGAGCTCGCGAGCATGGCGCAGCGAGGTCAGCAGATCGGCCCGTCCGCCGTCGTCGTCCTCCGAGCTCCAGTCGACCGCGAGGGCCAGCACGCCCCCGCGAGCGACGCGCTCGGCGAGCGGGAGCATCGACACCCCCTCGTCGACCCCGCGCCCGTGCCAGAGCAGGGCGATGCCCCGGTCAGGGCCGCCCACCGCGTGCACCTGTCGTCCGGGCGCGTACTCGGTGGTGGCCATGGCGTCAGTCTGCCGAATGGGTCGCTCCGAGCACCATCCAGGCATCCCCGCGCTGACGGTGCCACAGGGTGCCGAGGCGGGCCGCGATGAATCCGCCGTACGCGACCCAGAGCCAGGTGAAGCCGGCGTCGGTCCATCCGACGAGCAGCACGAGCGGGGTGTAGACGGCCAGGACGACCACCCCCGCGACCGCGAGATAGAACCCGTCGCCCGCACCGATGAGGACGCCGTCGAGCACGAACACGACGCCCGACAGCGGCTGGATCAGGGCGACGACCAGCAGGGCCGGCACCAGGGCCTCGCGCACGGCCGCGTCGGAGGTGAACAGGTGCGGCAGCCACGCCGCCCCGGCGGCCAGGACGCCGCCGGCGACCACCCCGGTGACGACGCCCCAGCCGATCATGCGCCGCGTGAGGGCTCGGGTCAGTGTCGCGTCACCGGCCCCGAGCGACCGGCCGGTCAGCGTCTGCCCGGCGATCGCGATCGCGTCGAGCCCGAACGCGAGGAACCCGACGAGCGCCGCGGCGATCTGGTGAGCTGCCAGCGGGACGTCGCCGAGGTCGGCCGCGACGAGCGTGGCCAGGATGATCGACGCCCGGAGCGTCAGCGTGCGCACCACCAGCGGAACCCCCTGACGCGCGGAGTCGAGGATCTCCGTCACGCGCGGTGCGACCGGCGCCCGGGCGCGCCGCGACCGGCGCACGATGACGACCACGAGCCAGCTCGCGGCGAGCCACTGGGCCAGCACGGTGCCGGCGGCCGCTCCCCGCACGCCGCCGTCGAAGCCGTAGACCAGCACGAGGTTGAGCACGACGTTGACGATGTTGGCGACGACGGTGACGACCAAGGGGGTGCGGAGGTCGAGGCTGCCCCGCATGGATCCTGTCGCCGCCAGCACGAGCAGCATCGCGGGAAGACCGAGGGTCGAGACCACGAGATAGTCCTGGGCGAGCCCGGCCACCCGGTCAGAGCTCGACAGCGCCTGCGTCAGTGGACCGCTGGCGGCGGCGAGGGTGACGGCCAGGACGACACCCAGCCCGACGGCGAGCCACAGGCCGCTGATGGCCAGACCGTAAGCCGCCCGCTCGTCGCCCGCTCCGTGATGACGGGCCACGGCGGCGGTGCTGCCGTACGCCAGGAAGATGCACAGGCCCACGGCGGTGCCGAGCACGACCGAGGCGGCGGCGAGACCACCGAGCTCCGGAGTGCCCAGGTGCCCGATGATCCCGGTGTCCGCGAGCAGCATCAGGGGCTCGGTCACGAGGGCGAAGAAGGCCGGCACGGCGACTGCCAGGATCTGCCGATCCGGTGAACGGGGAGTGTCCTGTGACCAAAGTGACGGCATTTGTCGACAAGTGTATGAACAGGAACCCGTGGATGAAGCGGCGCCACGAACTATTTTGTCTCCACATGGCAGACAGGTTGTCGTCGCAGGTCAGCGGTGGTGTGGTGCGAGAAAGAATTTCGTTGTCCACATGTTCGTCCACCGGCTGTGCACATGGACATCGGCGTTTTCCACAGCATCCACGACGTTGCACACACCCCCTGTGCGGTGTCGCCTTGGAGACGGCTCGCGGGGGGCCTACTGTGACGGGTCGGCGGTTCTGTCCCCGCCGAACTCTAGGCTGATCGTGACGACGGGAAGGGGCTCATCGGTGAGTGTGACGGACCTCTACGAGGCTGGTCCCGGACCCGGCGAAGACCCCGGTTCCGGACGCGTCCCTCCCCAGGACATCGCCGCCGAGCAGAGCGTCCTCGGCGCCATGCTCATCAGCAAGAACGCGATCGATCCGGCAGCCGACATCGTGCAGGGTCGCGACTTCTACCGTCCCGCGCACGAGCTGATCTTCGACACGATCACCGACCTGGCCAACCGCGGTGAGCCGGCCGACGCGATCACGGTCGCTGCCGAGCTGCAGCGTCGCGGCGAGGTCGGACGCATCGGTGGAGCGCCCTACCTGCACGACCTCGTCCAGGCCGTGCCGATCGCCTCCAACGTCGACTTCTACGCCGAGATCGTCCGGGAGAAGGCGATCCTGCGACGTCTCGTCGAGGTCGGTCAGCGCATCGCACAGCTCGGTCAGGCCGGTCAGGGCGAGGTCGCCGAGATCGTCGACCGCGCTCAGGCCGAGGTGCTCGACGTCGACGGCACGAGCCAGGCCGAGGACTACCGCGCGGTGTCCGAGCTGATGCCGCTCACGATCGACGAGATCGAGGAGATCCAGGGTCGCGACGGCACGCTCTCCGGAGTGCCCTCGGGCTTCCCCGACCTCGACAAGTTCACGACCGGGTTCCGCGCCGGCCAGATGATCGTCGTCGCAGCCCGACCCGGTGTCGGCAAGTCGACCCTCGGGCTCGACTTCGTCCGCTCGGCGGCCATCCGGCACCAGATCCCGTGCGCCATCTTCTCCCTGGAGATGACCGGCGCCGAGATCGCCATGCGTATGTTGTCGGCCGAGGCGCGCGTCAGCATCGGCCACATGCGCGGCGGCGGCATGAGCCAGCGCGACTGGGACGCCATCACCAAGGCGATGCCGCGGGTCAACAGCGCGCCCATCATCATCGACGACAGCCCCAACATGACGATGCCGGAGATCCGCTCCAAGGCCCGCCGCATCAAGAAGCAGTACGGCCTCGGCTTCGTCGTCATCGACTACCTGCAGCTGATGACGTCGGGCAAGCGGGTCGAGAACCGTCAGGTCGAGGTCTCGGAGTTCTCCCGCAACATCAAGCTCCTGGCCAAGGAGCTCGAGGTGCCGGTCGTGGCGATCAGCCAGCTCAACCGTGGGTCTGAGCAGCGCACCGACAAGACGCCGCAGATCTCCGACCTGCGTGAGTCCGGATCGATCGAGCAGGACGCCGACATCGTGCTCCTGCTCAACCGCCCCGACGCGACCGGTGCCGGTGAGTCCGATCGTCCCGGCGAGGCCGACATCATCATCGCCAAGAACCGTTCGGGTCCGACCAACAAGATCGCGGTCAGCTTCCAGGGTCACTACTCGCGCTTCACGCCCATGGCGCGCGATGCCGAGCCGCCTCCGGGGGCCCCGGCCGCCGGCGACTTCTTCGGCTGAGCCACCCCTACTGGTAGGTGATCAGCTCCGGCCTCGGCCTGACCTGGCTCCACGTCTGTCGCACGTCGAGCATCGGCTCGTCCTCGTCGATGAAGTTCTTCCAGCCCCATCCGTCGACGTCCGGGGCGTTCTGGCGCAGCACCTTCCAGGTGCCCTGCTTCGCCCCCTGGGGTCCGGAGCCGTCGACGTGGATGACGCTGGCGAGCTCGGCGTGCCCGGTGTCGAGCCGTGAGCGATCCGAGATCATCGACGTAGAGAACTGGTGGAGCACGAAGAGCTTCTGGGGCAGGAGCTTGCGCCGGGTGAGGGCAGCGAGCCAGTCAGCGGTGCGGTTGACCTCCCCCACCGTGACCGAGCCGATCTGGCGCAGGTGCTTCTGCTTTGGCTTGAGTCGCCACTCGGGGTCGAGGGCCAGCCCGACGTGGGGCCGCTCGAGGAGGGCCCGGTACTGCTTGGCCTGCGTGAGGAAGTCGGTGCGTCCGGGCTGCAGGTCGAGGATGACGTAGACGCCGGCCTTCTCGGCGGCGTCCACCATCGGCGTGAGCTCCTTGACGGAGACCTCGTTGGAGTAGTTCTTGTCCTTGCCGGCGCCGCCCGACGCGACGGTGGCGATGATCTCGAACGTCGGGACGAACTCGGCGGAGCTGATGCGGCGGTACTTGCGGGCCAGCCGCTCGACCCGCTCGACCGAGGCGCGGACGCCCTGCTCGCCGAGCACGCCGAGCTGCGGAGCACCCGGATGGCCGTACATCGCGGTGTAGTGCTTGCCGGGCAGCGCGAGATATCCGCCGGTGGGCTGCTTCACCCCACGGCGCACGACCTGACTGGTGTAGGCGAACCCGCGGGCGAAGGGGCGCCCGAGCGCGATGACGGGAGCGTCGGGACGGGCCCGAAGCGCGGTGGCAGCGGCCTTCGAGGTGCGGGGATCACCGGACGGGACCTCGACGACGGTGGCGCCGGCGATGCGTGCGGTGGCCACCGCGACGGCATTGGCCTTCCTCGACCGCGTGACGACGACGGCGTCGTTGGTGCGGGGCGCGGCAGCAGATCCGGCGCCGGCCTCGAGCCGCGTTGCCCGTACGCCGTCGACCGGCCGCACCCGCCCGGCGGTCAGCAGGCTGGTGGCGCCGAGGTGCTTCACGACAGAGGTGAGCGTCGGGTCGGACACCAGGACAGGCACGCCCAGTCGCTCGGCCTCGCGGATCCCGGCCTGCTGCGCCGCAGGATCGCGCCGGTCGACGACCACCGCGGTGCGGGAACGCAGGAACAGCCGGCGGGCGAGCTGGTTGGCTGACTGGGCCGGCGTGGCCGATTCGATGACGTCGACGGCCTGCGTCGGCGTCCGGGTCACCACCGGACCGTCCGAGCTGCTCGGGTCGTCGGCGTCGCCGCCGAGGGAGACCGCGAGACCTGCGACGAGAGCCACAGCGGCAGCACAGCCGATCACGACGTTGCGATTGAGCCTGGGAGATACGCTCATGCCCGTGACGATACTGACCGCCCTGGCGAGCTCTGCCGCCAACGCCCCTGACTCCGGGTTGGCCGGGTGGACTGTCGACCTCATGGACAAGCTCGGCCTGTTCGGCGCCGCGCTGGCCGTCGGGATGGACAACATCTTCCCGCCGATCCCGAGCGAGATCATCCTTCCGCTGGCGGGATTCGCTGCCAGCCAGGGGACGTTCTCGCTGACCGGAGCGCTCATCGCGACGACCGCCGGCTCGGTCATCGGTGCCGTCATCCTCTACTGGCTGGGCGCGATCTTCGGCCGCGACCGTGCCGTGCTCGTCTTCGACAAGGTGCCGTTGCTCAAGGTCAGCGACCTGGAGAAGACCGAGGCCTGGTTCGCCAAGCACGGCGGCAAGGCTGTCTTCTTCGGCCGTATGGTGCCGATCTTCCGCAGCCTGATCTCCCTGCCCGCCGGGGTGGAGAAGATGAACTTCGCCTACTTCTTCGCGCTCACGACGGTGGGCAGCCTGATCTGGAACTCGATCTTCGTGGTCGCCGGCTATCGACTCGGCGAGAACTGGGACTCCGTGGAGCCCTACGCCGACGTCTTCCAGAAGGTCGTCATCGGTGGCGTCCTGCTCGTCATCATCGTCTTCGTGGTGGTGCGCCTGCGCGAGAAGCGTCGCCCCTCCGCCGTCTGAGGGATCACTGACTACGCCGCGGTGTAGTGCACGAGGGTGTGGCGGGTGTGGACAACCCGCGCATGGGCCGGCCTCCTACAGTGGCGGGATGACCTTCTCCCGCGGCCGGACGCTCCTGCCGATCCTGGTGCTCACCCTGGTCACCCTCGGAGCCTGCAGCGGCTCCGGCGGGTCCGACGAGGGCGGGGCGAAGCCGTCGGCGACGGAGTCGGGCCCGACCGCGGACGTCGACGAGGCGGCAGCCTGCAAGCTCCTGACGTCCGCCGACCGCAAGAAGCTCGCGGGCGCGGCCGTCGACACGGTCCTGACCTCGGACGCGCGCGAGGGCGGCAGCAGCCAGTGCCGCTGGCAGACCACGACCGCACTGATCCAGGTCACGACGCTGCCGGCGAAGACGTGGGCGCAGTCACTGCCCGACGTGGTCGCCCAGCTGGAGAAGGCAGGAGACGCCGGGTCGGCTGCCGACCAGAAGGATCTCGCCCGGGCCAAGAAGCTGCTCGCCGGCGCCGACTCGTTCACCGACGCCGAGGCTTGCGCGGCGTTCACCACGCTGGCCGAGATCGGCGGTGCCGACAAGGGCGCCACGACGACGATCACGCCGGTGCCGATCACCGAGACCGAGTCGGGCCTCTCGGCACAGACCTGCACCAGTGGCCAGCTGACGTCGGTCATCTACTCGGTCCCCGGTCTCAAGGAGACGCCGAAGGTCGACCGCACCGTCACGGCCGTCCTGGCCTCCGCCCAGAAACGAGTCCTGCAGAGTCGCTGAGCCACTACAGTGATCGGCTGACGAAGGGGGGTGGGCCGTGCGGCTCATGACGGGCGCCGCGGCGCTGATGGTGTCGGTGCTGCTGGCCGGCTGTGGGGCTGCGGAGGACGAGCCACGGGCGAAGAAGTCCGCTGCGACGAGCACGGCAACGCCCGCACGCTACGTGCCGTGCGACGTCTTGACGCAGGCCGAGCGCGACGAGGTGGCGGGCGCCACGATCGACTACCAGGGCGAGCAGGACTTCTACTTCCCTGAGTGGTCGTGCAGCTTCGGCGACGCGCCCTCGCAGACCGCGACGACCAGCATCCGCTACCAGGCCATGCGGTCCCCGGTCTGGGCGGCGAAGGTCCCCGACCTGATCGACACGACGCCGGCCGTTCAGGAGCCGCGAGCATTCTTCGCCGCCGTGCTGCAACAAGCCGGCGTGGAGGAGTCACAGCTCGCGAGCATCGATCCGAACGGGGCCTGTGACCTCTGGGAGAGCTTCGCCGAGGTCGCCGGTGATCCCGCGGACGGCGGAGTGTCCTCGTCGTCGATGACCGAGCCGGAGTTCAACTTCCAGTTCGCCTCCGCCCAGACGTGCTCCGAGGGCGTCTACGCCTCGTTGACCCTACGATCGCGCGACGCCGACTCGTCCGCGGCGCGCAAGCGTGCCGTGCAGGCCGTCAAGGCGCTGCACGCGCGGGCCGTCGACTCGCTTCCCGACTAGAGCGAGACGTCGGCCCGGCGATCGTCACGGCTGGGCCGGTCGCACATCGTGCTCCCGTCGGTGAAGCGCACCCCGTCGGTGAAGCGCGCCTCGATCTGGCCCGAGCCGAACTGCTCGACGTAGAGGCGTGAGTAGAGCCCGCCGAGGGCGAGCAGCTCGTCGTGCGTGCCCTGCTCGACCAGGTGGCCGTCCTCGAGCCCGAAGATGACGTCGGCGTTGTGGATCGTGGAGAGCCGGTGCGCGATTGCGATCGTGGTCCGGTTGTGGGTCGCGCGCTCCAGCGCGTCCTGCACGAGCCGCTCGGTCTCGGTGTCGAGAGCCGACGTCGCCTCGTCGAGGATCAGGATCCGCGGGTCCATCAGCAGGACGCGCGCGATCGCCAGGCGCTGCTTCTCGCCACCGCTGAGCCGGTAGCCGCGCTCGCCGGTGATGGTCTCGTAGCCCTCGGCGAACGACAGGATCCGGTCGTGGATGTTGGCGTCGCGGGCAGCCTGCTCGATCTCGTCGGCAGTGGCGTCGGGCTTGGCGTAGGCGATGTTGTCGCGGATCGAGCCGTGGAAGAGATAGGGCTCCTGCGTGACCATGCCGACGGCCTCGGCGACCGACCCCATCGTGAGGTCGCGGACGTCGGTGCCGTCGATGAGCACCGCGCCCTCGTCGACGTCGTAGAACCGGGGCACGAGGTAGGTCATCGTCGTCTTGCCCGAGCCCGACGGCCCGACGATCGCCGCGAGCTGTCCGGGCTTGACCGTCAGCGAGATGCCGTCGAGCGCCCAGCCCTGCTCGGGCGCCGGCTCGACCCGGTCGATGCGGATGCCCGAGTCGCCGAACCGGTCACGGTTGACCGTGCCGGAGAGGCTGCGCGGCTCGGGGTAGCGGAAGAAGACGTCGCGGAACTCGATCTCGCCGCGCAGGTCGGCCGGGTCGAGCGCCGTGGCGCCCGGCTTCTCGGTGATGGCGGGCTCGAGGTCGAGGTACTCGAACAGGCGGCGGAACAGCGCGAGCGAGGTCTGCACGTCGAGCGTCACGCGCATGAGCTGCAGCAACGGCATCTGGAGGCGGGCCTGCAGGGTCGTGAACGCCACGAGCGTTCCGGCGGTCAGGGCGGTGCCGCCCTGGATCATGTAGCCGGCGACGAGATAGATGATCGCTGGTGTGATCGCGAAGAAGGTCTGCACCGTGGCGAAGAACGCCCGACCGGTCATGGCCTGGTCGACCTGCAGCCGGGTCTGGTTGCGGTTGGCCTCGCGGTAGCGCTCGACCTCGGAGTCGGCGCGGTTGAACACCTTGGACAGCAGGATGCCCGAGACGCTCAGCGCCTCCTCGGTGATGGCGGTCATCTCCGACAGCGACTCCTGGGTCTTGCGCGCGAGCCGCTGGCGCCGCTTGCCGACCTGGAGCTGGATGAAGACGAACAGCGGCATGACGATCAAGGTCAGGATCGTCAGCTGCCACGAGAGGATGATCATCGAGACGAACGCCGCCGTGACGGTCACGCTGTTCTGCAGGATCGTCGTCGCGGTGTCGGTGAGGACGGTGCGGACGCCGGCCACGTCGTTGGCCAGGCGCGACTGGATCGCGCCGGTCTTGGTGGCCGTGAAGAAGGCCAGCTCCATCTTCTGCAGGTGTGCGAAGAGGTCGCTGCGGAGGTCAGCCATGGCCGAGTTGCCGATCGTGGACGTCAGCCAGTTCTGCCCGATGCCGATGATGGCGGTCGCGACCGGGATGACGCACATGCCGACGACGAGCCACGCCAGCAGGTGCAGCCGGATGTCGCCGTCGGGCGGGAAGAGCGCCTTGTCGAAGACGGCCTTGGTGAGGAACGGGACGATCGAGGTCAGCACCGCCGAGACGACCACGGCGACCGCGACGAAGACCATCTTGGTCCGGTAGGGCTTCAGCATCTGGGCGATGCGGCCCAGCACGGGCGCGCCCTCGGCCGCGACCTCCGCCTCGGTCAGGTGCGTGACGGAGGGACCACTGTCGCCCCGGGCCATCAGTCCTCGTCGATCTTGGTGACCAGCACCGCGTTGTCGCCGCCGTCGAGCGGGACCAGCTCGGTGGTGCCCCAGACGCCGACCTCGGAGCGCAGGGCTGCCCAGACGAAGAGCTTGTCGACGTCGGTGACGAACGCCGGATCGACGGTGAGCGCGAACTCGACGGGCACTCCCGGTGCGTCGATCGCGGCGCCCGCGAGGACCTCGCCGTCGCCGTCGACGAGCTTGATCGTGGCGACCGCTCCGGGCGGCAGCGCGACGCGCTCGCGGAAGAAGACGGTGCCGGAGATGGTCAGGAGCTCAGAGGACATGAGTACAGGTTATGCCGCTGCGCCCACGTAGGCTCGTGCTCGATGTCCCCGTGGAGACTGCTGGCGACGCGGCTCGTGCAGTTCGCCTGGATCGAGCTGCAGTCGTGCCTGTTCGCCGGGGCCGTCTTCGCCGGTCTGCTCGTCACCTACCTGGTGCCGCTGCCGGTCGCGACGTACGACGCGCTGCTCGTGTGGTGCATCGCCGTGACGCTGGGGTTCTGGGCGGTCGGGCTCGAGACGTGGCGCGAGGTGCTGGTCATCGTGGCGTTCCACCTGCTGGGTCTGGGCCTCGAGCTGTTCAAGGTGCAGGTGGGCTCGTGGTCCTATCCCGGTGAGGGCGTGACGAAGATCGGTGGCGTGCCCCTCTTCTCCGGCTTCATGTATGCCGCGGTGGGCTCCTACATCTGCCAGGCCTGGCGCCGGTTCGACCTGCGCGTGAGGCACTACCCGCCGGTGCCGACGACCTTGGTCGCGATCGGCATCTATGCCAACTTCTTCACCCATCACTGGTGGGTCGACCTGCGGGTGCCGCTCGCGCTGGTGGGGCTGGTCGTGCTGCGGCGCTGCTGGGTGTTCTTCACGGTCGGCGGCGACCGCTACCGGATGCCGCTGGCGCTGTCGTTCGTGCTCATCGGGCTGTTCCTCTGGGTCGCCGAGAACGCCGCGACCTTCCTCGGCGCCTGGAAGTATCCCGACCAGCTCGACGTCTGGGAGTCGGTGCACGCCTCGAAGATCGGCGCATGGGCGCTGCTCGTCACGATGAGCTTCGTGCTGGTCGCGACCGTCAAGGCGCAGGAGGGGCGGCTCTACCACCGCTCCGAGGAGGCGTGAGCCGTCAGAGCCCGATCTCGGCGACGGCCTCGTCGAAGGACGTCGCCGGTCGGCCGAGCAGGCGCGAGACGTCACCGTCGACGTGGGCGAGCTCGCCGTCGCGGATCGCGGTGTAGGTGCTGACCCAGGCGTCGACCTGCCAGTCGGGTGCGCCGTAGTGGGCGCGGCTGGCGCGGGCCTCCTCGATCGTCTCGTCGACGAACCGGTGGGGTCGACCGGTGATCTGCGTGAGCACCGCGGCGACCTCGGTGAACGTCAGGGCCTCGGGACCGGTGAGGTCGTACGTCCGCCCGGCGTGCATGCGCGGGTCCTGCAGCACGTGGGCCACGACCGCGCCGACGTCGCGCTGCGACACCGCGGCGACCCGGCCGTCTCCGGCGGGTCCGCGGATGACGCCCTCGTCGTCGGCGAACGTCGGGAGGATCTCGGCGTAGAAGTTGTCGCGCAGGAACGTCCAGTCCAGGCCCGAGGCACGGATGTGGTCCTCGGTCGCCCCGTGGTCGCGGCCGAGGGTGAAGCCCGACGTCGCCGAGGCGCCGACGAAGGAGAGGTAGACGATCTGCCGCACGCCGGCCGCGACGGCGGCATCGACGAAGGAGCGGTGCTGGTCCATGCGGTCGGCCGACTCGTGCCCCGAGACCATGAACACCGTGTCGACGCCCTCGAGGGCGGGGGCGCAGGAGTCCTCGCCGTACGCGGCCTGCCGCACGTCAGCCCCGCCAAGGTGGGGGGCGCGGGCGGGGTCGCGCACCAGCAGACGGACGGGCACGCCGGCGTCGGCGAGCAGGTGGGCGGCGGTGCCTCCGACGGCACCGGTGGAGCCGGTCAGGGCGATCGTGGTCATGCCGGGTGCAACCGCCCGCGGTGCTCCCGCATTCCGCCGGCGGTGAACAGGCCTGTCGCGGCGGCTCGCGCCGTGCTTGGTTGGGGTGATGGGTCAGATGCTGGTGCTGGGCGGCACGTCATGGGTCGGCGGACAGATCGCGCACGAGGCGGTGGTGCGGGGCCACGACGTCACGTGCCTGGCTCGCGGCGAGTCGGGCGACGCCCCCGGGGCGGTGACGTTCGTGCAGGCCGACCGGTCCCGGCCCGGCGCGTACGACGAGGTCGTCGACCGGCGCTGGGACATGGTCGTCGACGTGTCGCGCCAGCCGGGGCAGGTGCGGTCGGCCGTCGAGGCGCTGGGCACGGTCGCCTCGCACTGGACGTTGGTCTCGACCGGATCGGTCTACGCCGACCAGAGCGTGCCCCTCACGGAGAGCTCGCCGCTGCTCGCGGCGACCGAGCACGACGAGGCCGCGACGCAGGAGTACGGCGAGGGCAAGGTCGCCTGCGAGGAGGCCGTCCGGCAGCTGCGCCGCCACCTGGTCGTGCGGGCCGGGCTCATCGGTGGGCCGGGCGACCGGTCGGACCGGCTCGGCCACTACGCGGCGCGGTTCGCCCTCGCGGGGGACGGACCCGTGCTCGTGCCGGACGTCGCCGACCAGCCCATGCAGGTCATCGACGTCCGCGACCTCGCTGCGTGGATCGTGCGGTCCGCCGAGGACGGGGTGACCGGGATCGTCCACGGGGTGGGTGAGCCGACGACCGTCGGTGGGCTGATCTCGCTCTCGGCGGAGGCTGCCGGGTTCACCGGGCGGCTGGTGCCGGCCGATCCGGAGTGGCTGCACGACCACGACGTCGAGGAGTGGATGGGACCTCGCTCGCTGCCGCTGTGGCTGCCCCGCAGCCACCACGGCATGGGGATGATGGACGACTCGCGAGCGATCGAGCTCGGCCTGGACCGTCGTCCGCTCGCCGAGACGCTGGCCGACACCCTCGCCGACGAGCGCGACCGGGGCCTCGACCGCGAGCGTCGGGCCGGGTTGCCCCGGCCCGACGAGCTCGCCCTGATCGACCTCAGGCCTTGAAGCGCCTCAGCCGCAGGCTGTTGGTCACCACGAACACGCTGCTGAACGCCATCGCCAGACCCGCGATCAGCGGGTTGAGGTAGCCCAGCGCGGCCAGCGGGATCGCCGCCACGTTGTAGGCGAAGGCCCAGAACAGATTGCCCTTGATGGTCCGCAGCGTCGCCCGCGAGAGCCGGACGGCGTCGACGGCGGTCGCGAGGTCGCCCTTGACGAGCGTCAGGTCCGAGGCCTGGATCGCGACGTCGGTGCCGGTGCCCATCGCGATGCCGAGGTCGGACGCGGCCAGTGCCGCGGCGTCGTTGACGCCGTCACCGACCATCGCGACGACCCGGCCCTCGCTCTGCAGCTCCTTGACGACCCGCAGCTTGTCGGCCGGCGTCACGTCGGCGACGACACGCTCGATGCCGACCTCGGCCGCGACCGACCGGGCGACGGACTCGTTGTCGCCGGTCAGCAGCACCGGCTCGAGGCCGAGGGCCCGCAGGTCGGCGATCGCCTTCGCGGACGACGCCTTGATCGAGTCACCGACCGAGACCGTGCCCCGCAGCAGACCGTCCCACGCGACGGCGACCGTCGTGCCGGGCCTCGGCTCGATCGCCGAGACGTCGATGCCCTGCTCGGCCAGCCAGGTCGGGCGACCGATGAGCGCGAGGCGTCCGTCGACCGTGCCGCTCACGCCGAAGCCTGCGTGGTTGGCGAAGTCGGCGACGTCCACCGGATCGGCCAGGGTCGCGACCGCCCGGGCGATGGGGTGCTCCGAGGAGTGCTCGAGCGACGCCGCGACAAGTCGCAGCTCGTCGACGTCCGTGCCCGGTGCCGGGTCGACGGAGGTCACGCCCATGATGCCGGTCGTGACGGTGCCGGTCTTGTCGAGCACGACGGTGTCGATGGTGCGGGTGGACTCGAGCACCTGGGGCCCCTTGATCAGGATGCCGAGCTGTGCGCCACGTCCGGTGCCGACCATGAGGGCCGTCGGTGTCGCGAGACCCAGCGCGCACGGGCAGGCGATGATGAGCACCGCCACCGCGGCCGTGAAGGCGTCGGTCCAGATGTAGCCGCCGGCGTACCAGGCGATCAGCGTCGCCAGCGCCAGCAGGATGACAGCCGGGACGAACCAGGCCGAGACGCGGTCGGCGAGACGCTGCACGTCGGCCTTGCCCTCCTGGGCCTCCTCGACGAGTCGCGCCATCTGCGCGAGCTGGGTGTCGGCTCCGACCGCGGTCGCGCGGACCACGATCCGTCCGCCTTGGTTGACCGTCGCGCCGGTGACGACGCTGCCGGGCGTGACGTCCACGGGGACGGACTCGCCGGTCAGCATCGACTCGTCGACCGACGACGAGCCGTCCTCGACGACGCCGTCGGTGGCGACCTTCTGGCCGGGACGGACGACGAAGCGGTCGCCCTCGTGCAGGTCGGCGAGCGGGATCTGCGACTCCCGTCCGTCGCGCAGGACGGTGACGTCGCGAACGCCGAGGTTCATGAGCGCACGCAGTGCGGCGCTCGACTTCGACTTCGCGCTGGCCTCGAGGTAGTGGCCGGCCAGGATGAAGACCGTGACGGCCGATGCCACCTCGAGGTAGAGCTCGTCGTGACCGCCCTCGGACGGCAGCAGCGAGAACTGCATCGTCATGCCGGTCATGCCGGCGTCTCCGATGAACAGCGCCCACAGCGACCACAGGTAGGCCGCGCCGACGCCGACGCTCACCAGGGTGTCCATCGTCGCGGCGCCGTGGCGGGCGTTGACCCACGCGGCGCGGTGGAACGGGTAGGCGCCCCACACCACGACGGGCGAGGCCAGCACGAGCGCGAGCCACTGCCAGTTGTCGAACTGCCACGGCGGGACCATCGAGAGCACGACGACCGGGATCGCGAGCGCGGCCGAGATGCGCAGGCGCTGCAGCATCGACGCGGCCCCGTGCAGTCCCTCGTGCTCGGAGGAGTCGTGCTGCTCGTGCTGGGCGTGGGGAGGAGCCGGCACGGACGCCGAGTAGCCGGTCTTGGCGACCGTGTCGATGAGGGTCTGCACCTCCACCTCGCCGTCGACCTCGACCGTGGCCTTCTCGGTGGCGTAGTTGACGGTCGCCGAGACGCCCTCGATCTTGTTGAGCTTCTTCTCGACCCGCATCGCGCACGACGTGCACGTCATCCCCGTGATGTCGAGCTTGACGATGCTCGTCGCGGCGGGCTCGACGCGCGCGCTCATGCCAGGGGGAGGTCGCGCGGACCGGCGAGGGCGTAACCGGCCTCGTCGATCGCCGAGGCGACCGCATCGGGGTCGAGTGGGCTGTCGCTCTCGACCGTGACGGTGGAGGTGCCTCCGGCGACGAGATCGACCTTCACGTCGGTGACGCCGCCCAGGGCGACGAGCTCCTCGGTGACGGCCGTCGTGCAGTGGCCGCAGGTCATGCCGGTGACGCGGAAGGAATCGGTGGTGGTCATGTCGTACCTCTTTCTGTGGGGGGTGTGGTGGGGCGGGGCGTCAGAAGCCCGTAGCCCGCATCTCGTCGATCTCCTGCTGCTGGGCCGCGATGATCTGGCGCGCCAGCTTCTGGGCGGCGGGGTTCTTGCCCTCCGCGAGCTCGGTCTCGGCCATCGCGATGGCACCCTCGTGGTGCTCGATCATCATCGCGACCCACGACCGGGCGAACGCGACGCCGCCGGAGGCCTCGAGCTCGTCCATCTGGGCGCTGGTCATCATGCCCTCGCCGGCCATGTCGTCGTGGCCGTCGGAGCCGTGCTTCGTCGCGTCGGTCTCGTCGACGCCCCAGTCCTCGAGCCAGCCCTTCATGCGATCGATCTCGGGCTGCTGGGCGGCCTCGATCCGGTCAGCGAGGTCGGCGACGACCGAGTCGGTCGTCGTGCCGGTGGCCATCGCGGACATCTCGACGGCCTGCTCGTGGTGGGGGATCATCTGCTGCACGAAGCGCACGTCAGCGGCGTTGTGGTCGGAGGCGTCACGCTGGGTGCCACCGGCGCAGGCGGAGACCACGACGAGGGGGAGCAGGAGCATCAGGATCTTCTTCATGTCGTCGACAATACCCCCAGGGGGTATCAGAATCAAGTGGCACCTAGGCTGGTGGCATGACTGAGATCCCCGGACTGGACGGAACGCTGGGCGTCGAGCACGTGGAGGCAAGCCCCGACAAGGTCGTCGCGCGCTTCACGATCGGCGACCGCCACCTGCAGCCCTTCGGCATCCCGCACGGCGGCGTCTACTGCGCGGTGCACGAGTCGACGGCGAGCGTGGCGGGCCAGCTGTGGCTCGGCACCAAGGGCATCGTGGTCGGCACCAACAACTCGACCGACTTCATCCGCCAGGCCAAGGTCGGCGACACCATCACCGTGACCGCGACCCCGATCCACCGCGGACGGTCCCAGCAGCTGTGGCACCTGGACTCCACCGACCAGGACGGTCGACTGATCGCGCAGGGCCAGGTCCGCCTGGCCAACCTCGACCAGCAGATCCCGCCCGAGCTCATCTCGCAGTTCACCGGAGCGTACGAAGGCAGCGCAGACGCCCGCTAGAATGGGAGCAAGCAGGCGCGACTGGCGTTGAGGTGGCTACCACCGGGGAGCGTCTGCGACACCCACGACATCGGGACCGTTCGCCTGGGCCCCACGTCAGCCGATGTCCGCTGACCTGGAGGCACCCGCGATGATGATGACCATGACGACCACAGACCCCTATCCCACGTCGATGCTCGACGACGGAGACGTCCGGGTCCTGCTGCTGGAGAACATCCACACCGACGGTGCGGACTTCCTGCGCGGCAAGGGCTTCCAGGTCGAGACCCAGGACGGAGCGCTCGGCGAGGACGACCTCATCGAGGCGATCCAGGGCGTGCACCTGCTGGGCATCCGGTCCACGACCTACGTCACCGAGAAGGTCCTGGCCGCGGCGCCCGACCTGCTCGCGATCGGCGCCTTCTGCATCGGCACCAACCAGATCGACCTCGCGGCCACGACCCGTCAGGGTGTCGCGGTCTTCAACGCCCCCTACTCCAACACGCGCAGCGTCGTCGAGCTCGCGATCGCCGAGATCATCTCGCTCGCCCGCCGGCTCCACGAGAAGTCGACCGACATGCACAACGGCGTGTGGAACAAGTCGGCCGCCGGCAGCCACGAGATCCGCGGCCGGACGCTCGGCATCATCGGCTACGGCAACATCGGCAGCCAGCTCTCGGTCATCGCCGAGGCGCTCGGTCTCTCGGTCGTGTTCTTCGACATCGACGACAAGCTCGCCCTCGGCAACGCCAAGCGGTGCTCGACGCTCGAGGAGCTCCTCGCCGTCTCCGACGTCGTCACGCTGCACGTCGACGGCCGCCCCGGCAACGCCGGCCTATTCGGCGCCGACGAGATGGCGCAGATGAAGCCGCGCTCGCTGTTCCTCAACCTCTCGCGCGGCATCGCGGTCGACACGGCGGCGCTGCGCGCCAACCTCGAGTCGGGCCACATCGCCGGCGCTGCGGTCGACGTCTTCCCGATCGAGCCCAAGCGTCAGGGCGATGCGTTCGAGTCCGACCTGCGTGGCCTCAAGAACGTCATCCTCACGCCGCACGTCGGTGGTTCGACCGAGGAGGCGCAGCAGGACATCGGCCGTTTCGTGGCCTCCAAGCTGCGGTCGTACGCCTCCTACGGCGGCACGTCGCTGAGCGTCAACATGCCCGAGATCAACCTGCCCGCCGATGCCTCCAAGCACCGCCTCGCCCTCGTGCACCAGAACGCTCCCGGCGCCCTCGCCACGATCAACGGCCTGCTCGGCGAGCACGGCGTCAACATCGAGGCGCAGTCGCTGTCGACCCGTGGTGAGAACGGCTACGTGCTCACCGACGTCGCCGACGAGGTCGGTCCCGACGTGCTCAAGGAGCTCGCCGCCCTTCCCGAGACGATCCGGCTGCGCCAGCTCAGCTGACCCGCCCACGACGAGGCCCCCGACCCGCCGCAGCGGATCGGGGACCTCGTCGTGGTGGCTACTCGCTGAAGCCGAACGGCGGGTACTCGTCGGTCAACAGGTAGAAGTAGGCATAGAGGCGCACGCTCCAACGGTGCAGGCCGACGGCGAAGTCACGCAGGCCGCTCGGCCACCGGCCCAGGATGAGCACCGCGAAGAACGCGATGAGCAGGACGAAGTAGAACGCGATCACCACGAAGAACAGCGCGATGAAGTGGGGGATCACCATGAAGAGGCGGAAGAAGATCGTCAGCCGGTTGCGGCCCTCGGTCTGTGGCCAGAAGTCGACGCGCACGCTGGCGTAGTCACCGGGGTCGTGGGCCGTCGACTCGAACGCGAACGGCGGGTACTCCTCGGTCAGGTAGAGCGCGAAGATGCCGACCCTGGTCTGGTAGCGCAGGACCATCGCGATCACGTTGAGGATGCCCTCGGGCACCGACCCCGTGAAGACGCCGAGGAGCCAGGCGACGAACCCCAGGACCTGGGCGACGATGTTGAGCACGTACAGGATGATCAGGTGCGGGATCGCCAGGATGATGTTGCCGATGACACGCCAGCGGCCGACCTTCTCGGGCAGGTTGACGGTCAGGGTCGCGGGATAGCCACCCGACGGAGCCGGCGGACCGGACGGCGGTGGGGGGAACGCGGGCGGCGGCGGAGGCGGCGGGAAGTCACTCATGCGGGTTCCTTCATCGAAAGACGTGGTCAGGGGAACCGTAGCGACTCTGCGGCCCTCCGCGCAGCATTGCGGACAGGGTCTCGCCGCAACCGGCATCGATCCTGACCGTCGCGAGGTCGTCGCCACGGGTCTGCCCGCGGTTGACGATCACGACGGGGGTGCGCTGCTTGTGGGCCGCGCGGACGAAGCGCAGCCCCGACATGACCTGCAACGACGAGCCCAGCACCACCAGCACCTCGGCCTGCTCGACGAGGGCATAGCTCTGCTCGACGCGGCTCTTGGGGACGTTCTCGCCGAAGAACACGACATCGGGCTTGAGCCGGCCGTCGCACGCGAGGCAGGTCGCCACCTCGAAGTCCGTCGTGTCGTCGAGGACGACGTCGCCGTCCGGCGCGATCTCGCCGATGCGGTGCTCGTAGCCGGGGTTGAGCAGCGCGAGCCGGTCGTGCAGCTCGGCGCGGGGCGTCACCTGCCGGCAGTCGAGGCAGATCACCCGGTCGATGCGACCGTGCAGGTCGATCACGTCCCGGTGGCCGGCCCGGCTGTGCAGCCCGTCGACGTTCTGCGTGATGAGGCCGGAGAGCCGGCCCGCGTGCGCCATCGCCGCCAGCATCCGGTGGGTCGGATTGGGCTCGGCCCCGCTCATCCGCGACCAGCCGACGTGGGCGCGGGCCCAGTAGCGCTGTCGCCCCTCGGCCGTGCGCACGAACTCCTGGTAGGTCATCGGCGTGCGGGGCGGCGACCCCGGGCCGCGGTAGTCCGGGATGCCGGAGTCGGTCGAGACGCCTGCACCTCCCAGGACGAGCCACGTGCGGTCGGCGACGACGTCCTGCATCTGCACGATGGCCTGCGGATCCGGGTGCCTCCACGACTGGTCGTCCACGCGTTCAAGCGTACGTCGAGGGGTAGGGAAACCACCCAACTTGCCGCTGTCGGGGTCCGCGGAGGGTGATTCGTGCGTACGGTCGGGCTCATGCGCAAACTCGTGATCGTCCCGCTCGCCCTCGTGGTGGCGTTGCTGCCCGCCTTCTTCCTCACGCAGGCCCAGGCAGGCAGCAAGTACGTCGTCACGATGAACGTCGCGAAGACGACCATCAACGAGGGGCAGGCGCTCTCCTTCTCCGGCAAGGTCTCGCCCAAGGCGGCCGGCCAGAAGGTCAAGATCCAGCAGCAGAGCATCGTCGACGGCGATGTCGACTGGGACACCATGACCACGGCGACGATCACGACGAACGGCACCTACTCCAAGAAGTTCACCCCGCTCTCGGGGCGCCACAAGTGGCGGGTCTACAAGTCGTCGAGCCCGGGCCACGCCGCCGGCACGAGCCCGGCCCAGACGCTCTCGGTGTTCGGCTGGTTCAAGATGGCCAACGGGACCACCCAGCTGGAGATCGCGAGCGGGACGCAGTACCTGGGCCGCTACGGCTCCATCGACGTCGCCGGCACGACCGTGTCGCGCTACTTCGCCACCAACCAGCTCGGTGGGGACACCACGCGCTGGTACACCAAGCACCTCTGCAAGCGCATCCGCGTCGACGTGGGTCTGTGGGACGAGTCGGCCCCCGGCTCGGTCGGTCAGTTCAGGATCTTCGCCGACTCCGACCGGATCGCGAGCGTCCGCGTGCCCTACGGCACCTCGATCGCGATCGAGGAGACCTTCAGCCGCTCCGGCACCGGATCCATCAAGTTCACCGGCGAGGCGAGGGAGCCGATCGTCGGGCCCACCGCGATCGTGGCGGCCAACCCGCGCATCCAGTGCGCCGGGATGCCGACCACCGACTAGCTCTCGTCGCGGGCAGGTCAGCCGCGCGCCAGCGCGACCAGCTTCTCGACGGTGTTGAGGTTGCGGGCCGTCCCCGGCACGCCGAGGGCCTTGGCGATGGAGGCCGACTTCATCTCGGGACGTCCGGCGCCGTGGGCGTAGCGGATGTGCATCTCGGTGCCGATGACCTGCCACAGGTCGTCATGGGTCTGGAAGGTCCGAGCCTTATCGAGGGCCGCGGCCGTGGGCTCGGCGGTCAGGAAGCTGACGTAGGAGAACTTCGGCTCGACGACGTCGAACGGGTGAGCAGCGAGCGCGGCCGCGACCTCGTCGGGGGTTCGGGAGATGACGTCGCGGAAGAAGCCGAATCGCGCCTCGACGGCCTGCTCGAGGGACCGGTCGAACGCCGCCGGGTCGCCGGGGACGTCGGCGAGCAGGTTGCCCGACGCGATGTAGGTCGAGACGCCGGTCGCCCCGAGGTCGGTCGCGATCGACCTCAGGTCGGCCATCGGCAGCTGGGCGCCGCCCACGTTGACGGCGCGCAGCAGGACGATGCGGACTGTCATGTCACCACCCTAGGACGCTCAGCGCGTCATGAGCAGGACGAACGCGACGGTGAGCGCGCCGGCCAGCACGATCCCGCCGAGGGCCCGAAGCCCCGCTGACCGGCCACGCCGGGATGCGCGGACGATCGCGATCGGCACGGCCATGAGCAGGACGGCCAGTGCGATCCAGTAGCCGACCAGCACCGCGCCGAAGTAGCTGGTGTTGCAGACCGCCGGCTCGTCGTCGACGCTGCCGCACGAGTCGGTCATGAACACCGACGTGATCGCGAGCATCGCCAGTGCCGCGGAGACCAGGAACTGCAGGGCGTACAGGGTCCAGGCGAGGGCTGTGCCCGAGCGTTCGGGTGCGGTCGTCGAGGTCATCGGGAGAACGTAGCGTCCGGACGTCCTGTCTCGGACGGCTTTCGCCCAGAGGATCTCAGAGGCGCGCGGCGAGCTCGGTGGCCTGCTTGATCGCCCGCTTGGCGTCGAGCTCGGCGGCGACGTCGGCCCCGCCGATGACGTGCACCGGCCGGCCGAGCGCCTCGAGCGGCTCGACGAGGTCACGGACCGACTCCTGCCCGGTGCACAGCACGATCGTCTCGACCTCGAGGACGCGCGACTCCGAGCTGTCCTTGCCGGTGGCGATCGTGACGTGCAGCCCGGCGTCGTCGATGCGGTCGTAGGTGACGCCCTTGAGCATGTGGACGCCCGAGTCCTTCAGGGTCTGGCGGTGCACCCAGCCGGACGTCTTGCCGAGTCCCTTGCCGAGCTCGGTGCTCTTGCGCTGGAGCAGGAACACCTCGCGCCGCGGCGGAGCCTGGACCTTGGTCGCGAGCCCGCCGCGCTCGAGCGCCGGGTCGGTGACGCCCCAGCGCTCGTTCCAGTGGTCGAGCGACTCGTCCGGCTCGTGCAGCAGGAACTCCGAGACGTCGAAGCCGATGCCGCCGGCACCGACGACCGCGACGGTCCGCCCGACGGGCGCCCGGCCGCGGATGACGTCCTGGTAGGTGACGACCGAGGGGTGGTCCACGCCGGGGATCGAGGGCAGGCGCGGCTCGACACCGGTTGCCACGACAACCTCGTCGAAACCGGCCAGCTCGTCTGCGCCGACGCGCGTGCCGAGGTGCACCGTGACGCCGTTGATCTCCATGCGGCGGGAGTAGTAGCGGATCGTCTCCTTGAACTCCTCCTTGCCGGGGATCTGCATCGCAAGGCGGAACTGGCCGCCCACCTCGGGCAGGGCCTCGAACAGGTCGACGGTGTGTCCGCGCCCCGACAGCTCGGTGGCCGCCGCCAGTCCCGCGGGCCCGGCGCCGACCACCGCGATGCGCTTGGCCGTGCGGGTGGGCGACAGGACGAGTGTCGTCTCGTGCCCGGCGCGCGGGTTGATCATGCACGTCGCGCGCTTGTTGACGAAGGTGTGGTCCAGGCAGGCCTGGTTGCACGCGATGCAGGTGTTGATCTCGTCGGCCCGGTCCTCGGCCGCCTTGGTCACGAAGTACGGGTCCGACAGCAGGGGCCGCGCCATCGAGACCAGGTCGGCCTCGCCGGAGGCGATGATCTGCTCGGCGACCTCGGGGGTGTTGATGCGGTTGGACGCGACGACGGGCACCGAGACCTCCGGGCGGAGCTTGCCGGTGACCCAGGAGAACGCGCCACGCGGCACCGAGGTGACGATCGTCGGGATGCGGGCCTCGTGCCAGCCGATGCCGGTGTTGATGATCGAGACGCCGGCGGCCTCGACCTTCTGGGCCAGCTCGACGGTCTCGTCCCAGCTCTGGGCGTCGTCGACCAGGTCGAGCAGCGACATCCGGTACATCACGATGAAGTCGTCGCCGACGGCCTGGCGGACCCGGTCGACGATCTCGACGGGGAACCGCATGCGGTTCTCGGCACTACCGCCCCAGCGGTCGGTGCGGTCGTTGGTGCGAGCCGTCAGCATCTGGTTGATCAGGTAGCCCTCGGACCCCATGATCTCGACGCCGTCGTAGCCGGCGCGGCGGGCGAGCCTCGCCGATGCGGCGAAGTCGTCGACGGTGCGGTCGACCTCCTTGGTCGACATCGCCTTGGGGCTGCCGAAGGGGGTGATGGGCGACTTCTTGGTCGAGGCGGCTCGCTTGAACGGGTGGTAGCCGTAGCGCCCGGCGTGCAGCAGCTGCATGACGATCTTGCCGTCGTGCTCGTGCACCGCGTCGGTGACGATCCGGTGCTTGTCGGCGAGCCTCGCCGACGTCATGAGCGAGCCGAACGGCAGCAGCCAGCCGTGCCAGTTGGGGGCGTAGCCGCCGGTCACCGACAGGGCGACGCCTCCCTTGGCGCGCTCGCCGAAGTAGGCCGCGAGCTCGGGCAGGTGCTTGGCGCGGTCCTCCAGACCGGTGTGCATCGAGCCCATGATGACCCGGTTGCGCAGGGTCGTGTGGCCGAGGTCGAGGGGCTCGAGCAGGTGCGGGTACGGGCTGGTCATGCGGACTCTCCTGAGGCCTCGGCGACGATCTGGTCGAACTGGGCGGCCATGGCCGCGGCGAGGGCGTTGGACGCCGACAGCGGGCGCACCATGACCGTGAGCTCGGTGACGAGACCGTGCTCGTCGGTGCGGATGAGGTCGATGCCGTTGAGGCTCACGCCGTCGACGACGGTCTCGAAGACGAGCGCCGAGCCGCGCCCGTCCGCGTCCTCGAGCTCGCGGACGTACCGGAAGTCCTCGAAGACCCGACCGACCCCGCGCAGGATCGCCGCGACGATGGGCTTGCCGGCGTAGGGCTTGAAGGCGACAGGGCTGCGGAAGACGACGTCGTCGGCGAGCAGCTCGCCGAGCCCGGCGAAGTCACCGGCCTCGACGGCGGTACGGAAGGCTTTCATGCGGCCCTTTCCGGTCGGACGGGTGAGGACCCGTGTGATGGGATGGAGTCGTGATCTCGAAGACTGCTGCCCGGTTCCTGGTCGTCGCGGGCGTGTTCAACGTCGTGATCTGGCCGCGCTTCGCCAAGGCGATCACCGACGACGACCGGGCGTGGGCGGGCGAGCACTGGAACAGCACCCCGCAGGCGTTCTTCTGGGTGCACGCGGTGCTGATCGTCACGGCGTTCCTGATCGGCCTCGGCGTGCTCGTCGTGGGGGTGCGCGCTCACCGCTCGTCGTCCTCGTCGCCGGCCAGCCGCTGAAGGATCTCGTCGCACCACGCGATGCCGGCCTGCTCAGCGAGCATCCCGCCGCGCAGCACCAGCCAGCCGCCGAGGGCGTGGTCGGGGATGTCGTCGGGGTGGGGATAGAACCGGGCGGCGCTGTCGGCGTAGTAGGCGAGCTGCTGCTCGTGGCTGCGGCGGCGCACGCGGACGTCGTCGACGATCGCCGCAGCGTCACCGAACGGCAGGGCCCGCAGCTTGACCGCGAACTCGCTGCGCAGGTGCTCAGGTGGCGTCGCCTTGGAGGTGAACAGGACCAGCTCGGCCCGGCCGCCGTCGGTGATGACGTAGACCTTCTTGTCGGGGCGCCCGTCCTGGGGCACGACCTGTGACTCGACCCAGCCGTCGCTCTCCATGCGACCGAGGACCTTGTAGATCTGCTGGTGGCTGGCCTTCCAGAAGTGGCCGATCGAGGCGTCGAACCGCCGCGCGAGGTCGTAGCCGGACGCCGACCTCTCCGCGAGGGACACGAGGATCGCGTGCTCGAGAGCCATGCGGGCGACCGTACTATGCAACTCGTTGCAGTGCAACGGTGCGGACTCCGTGACATCTCCGCTCCGCGGCGGGCCTACGATTCTCCCATGAAGATCTCCCCCTCCGGCGGACTCACCGCCATCGCCGCGCTGGCCCTCGCGCTCACCGCGGCCTGCGCCCCCGCCGACTCCGACGGCGACACCTCGGACAGCAGGCCCGCCGCGTCGGCCCTCGCCGACTGCCAGGTCGCCGACCTCTCCCTGCTGAAGGCCGGCACGCTCACCGTCGCCACCGACGACCCGGCCTACGACCCGTGGTTCAACGACAACGACCCCACCAACGGCAAGGGCTTCGAGTCCGCCGTCGCCTACGCGGTCGCCGACAAGCTCGGATTCGCCAAGACCGACGTCACCTGGGTCAAGGCCGGCTTCAACCAGGCCGTCCAGCCGGGCAGGAAGAGCTTCGACTTCGACGTCAACCAGTTCTCGATCTCGAACAAGCGCGCCAAGGCCGTCGACTTCTCAAGCCCCTACTACTCGGTCTCGCAGGCCGTCATCACGCTCGAGGGCTCGTCCTTCGCCTCGGCGACGGACCTCGCCGCCCTCAAGGACGCCAAGATCGGCGCCCAGGTCGGCACCACGTCGCTCGACGCGATCGACCAGATCGCCCCGACCACCGACCCGCTGGTCTACGACGACACGTCGAAGGCCGCTCAGGCCCTGCAGAACAAGCAGGTCGACGCGATCGTCGCCGACCTCCCGACCGCCTACTACCTGACGGCGGCCGAGATCGACGGCGGAAAGATCGTCGGCGAGTTCCAGCCGACCACCGGTGAGCAGGAGCAGTTCGGCCTGCTGCTGGCCAAGGGCAGCAAGCTGACGACCTGCGTCAGCGCCGCCGTGGACGCCCTCGCCGAGGACGGCACGCTCGCCGACCTCCAGGAGCAGTGGCTGACCCAGGCGACGAGCGTCCCCGAGCTCAAGTGACGCCCAGCGCCCGCCAGCTCGATCGCGAGAGGCTTCGCCGTCGCCGCTCCCTGACCCGGGGAGCGGTGGCGGCGCTCTCGACCGTCGTCGTGCTCGGCGTGGTCGCCCTGGTGGTCGTCAGGTCGCCGGGCTGGGACCGCGTGCAGGCGACCTACTTCAACCGGAACGACGCCCTGGCGGCCCTGCCCGACGTGGCGAGCGCCTTCCTGCTCAACATCCGGCTGTTCCTCGTCGCCGAGGTGCTCATCCTCGTCGTGGGGCTCGCCGTCGCCATCGTGCGCGTCATCCCCTCGCCGGCGCTGGCACCGCTCAAGGTCATCGCGGTGCTCTACGCCGACATCTTCCGCGGCACCCCGACGCTGCTGATCGTGCTGCTCGTCGGCTTCGGCGTGCCGGCGCTCAACCTCACCGGCATGCCGACCAGCCTGTTCTGGCTCGGTGTCGTCGCGCTCACGCTGAGCTATGGCGCGTACGTCGCGGAGGTCATCCGCGCGGGCATCCTCTCGATCCACCCGACGCAGTGGGCCAGCGGACGGGCCCTCGGCCTGACGTACGGGCAGACGATGCGCCACATCGTCCTCCCGCAGGCGATCCGCCGCGTCGCGCCGCCCCTGCTCAACGACTTCGTGTCGCTGCAGAAGGACACCGCGTTGCTGTCGACGATCGGGCTCGTCGAGGCACTCCGCGCGGCCAACGTGATCTCGAGCCGCGACTTCGTGTTCACGCCGCTGGTCGTCGCCGCGGTGTTCTTCATCGTCGCGACGATCCCGCTCGCGCGGTTCACCGACTACCTGACGGTGCGCTCGCTGCGCCGCGAGAACGGACTCTGACATGGCCACGGTGATGACGTGCTGAGGGCCGACGCGGTCCGCAAGTCGTTCGGCGACCACGAGGTGCTGAAGGGCATCTCGCTCGAGGTGGCCGACGGCGAGGTCGTCTGCCTGATCGGTGCGTCCGGGTCGGGCAAGTCGACGCTGCTGCGCTGCCTCAACCTGCTGGAGCAGGTCGACGACGGCGACGTGTGGCTCGACGAGCAGGAGATCACCGACCCGCGCGTCGACGCCGACGCGGTGCGCCGCGAGATCGGGATCGTGTTCCAGGCCTACAACCTGTTTCCGCACCTCTCGGTGCTCGACAACATCACGCTCGGGCCGATCAAGGCACGCGGTGTCGCCAAGAACGAGGCGGTGGCCGCGGCGCACGTGCTGCTGGAGCGGGTGGGTCTGGCCGAGAAGGCGAAGGCCTATCCGGACGCCCTGTCGGGTGGTCAGCAGCAGCGGGTCGCCCTGGTGCGTGCGATCGCGATGCGCCCGCGGCTCCTGCTGCTCGACGAGATCACGTCGGCGCTCGACCCGATGCTCGTCGGCGAGGTGCTCGACGTGATCCGTGAGCTGCGTCGTGACGGCATGACGATCGTCATGGCGACGCACGAGATGACGTTCGCCCGCGAGATCTCCGACCGCATCGTCTTCATGGCCGACGGTCTCGTCGAGGAGGTCGGCCCGCCGGAGCAGATCTTCACGGCGCCACGAAGCCCGCGCACGGCGGAGTTCCTCGCCCGTCACCGCGCCTGACGGGGCCTAGGCTGGGCCCGTGCACGACTTCGAGGCGCGGGCGGCCGAGCTGCTCGACGCGGGGCTGTTCGACTACTTCGCCGGTGGCGCCGGCGACGAGATGACGCTGCGCGACAACGTCGCCTCGTGGCAGCGGCTGGCGCTCGCGCCGCGGGTCCTGGCCGGCGTCGCCGAGCGCGACAGCAGCGTGACGGTGCTGGGCAGGCGTCGGGCGCACCCGTTCTTCGTCGCCCCCATGGCCTATCAGCGAGGTGCGCACGTCGAGGCGGAGATCGGCTCGGCGCGCGCCGCGGCGGCCACCGGCTCGACCTACGTCCTGTCGTCCCAGACCACGACCGACCCCGCCGAGGTGGCGGCGGCGATGGGCGACGCCGACCGGTGGCTGCAGCTCTACGTCTTCTCGGACCGCGCCGTCACCCACGACCTCGTGCAGGCCGCTCGCGACGGGGGCTACGAGGCGCTGCTGATCACGGTCGACTTCCCGGTGGGCGGCCGGCGCGAGCGCGACGAGCGGTCCGGCTACGTCGTGGAGCACCCGACCTACGTGCAGCTGAGCCGTGGGCCGACGACGCCGGCCGAGCGCCACGCGATGCACGACCCGTCCCTGACGTGGGACGACGTCGCCGCGATCGGCGAGGCCAGCGGGCTGCCCGTCGTCCTCAAGGGAATCCTGCGACCCGACGACGCCGAGCGCGCGGTCGACGCCGGTGCAGCCGGCATCGTGGTCTCGAACCACGGCGGCCGCCAGCTCGACACGGTGCTGTCGGGCATGGACGCCCTCGGCCCGGTCGTCGACGCCGTCGCCGGTCGGGTCGACGTGCTGGTCGACGGCGGGATCCGGCGGGGCTGGGACGCCGCGAAGGCCCTGGCGCTCGGTGCCGACGCGGTGCTGGTCGGCCGCCCGGTGCTGTGGGGGCTGGCGTGCGAGGGGGAGCCGGGAGCGCGTGCCGTCCTGCAGCAGCTCGTCGGCGAGCTCGACAACACCCTGGCGCTGCTCGGGTGCCCGCGGGCCGCAGACCTGGACACCTCGTTCGTCACGCGCCGGTCCTGAGATGATCAGTGCATGGCCATCTATGCAACCACCTACGTCTACGTTGCCGACTCGACCGAGGCGCGTGACGCCACCCGGCCCGAGCACCGCGCCTACCTCGCCGAGCTGACCGACGCGGGTCGCCTCGTCGTGTCGGGTCCCTACGTGGGCGACCCGGCCTCGGCGCTGCTCGTGTTCGACGCGGCCTCCGAGCAGGAGGCGCGCGACCTGACGACCGCCGACCCGTTCGTGCGCGAGGGCCTGGTCGCCGAGGTCATCGTGCGGGAGTGGACGATCGCCTCGGGTCGGCTGTCGTCGCAGTTCTGAGCCGTTCGACGACACCGAGCGCCGCGGTGCGGCCGGCCCGGTTGGCGCCGATCGTGCTGGCCGACGGCCCGTAGCCGACCATCTGCACCCGCGGGTCGGCCACGGCGGTCGTCCCGTCGAGCTGGATGCCGCCGTGCGGGCTGCGCAGGTGCAGCGGCCCCAGGTGCTCGATCGCCGGCCGGAAGCCCGTGGCCCACAGGAGCACGTCGGCGGGCTCGAACGTGCCGTCGGCCCACCGGACGCCGGCGGGCTCGATCGTGGCGAACAGGGGGCGGCGACCGGCATACGCCCCCAGCCGCTCGGCCTCGCGCTCCTGCTCGCGCAGCCGCAGGCCCGTGACGCTCACGACGCTGCGGGGCGGGAGCCCCTGGCGCACGCGCTCCTCGACCTGGGCGACGACCTCGCGGCCCAGCTCGGGCGTGAGCTCCTGGTCGATCCACACCGGCTCGCGTCGGGTGACCCAGACCGTGGAGGTGATCGGGGCGAGCGCGCCGATGAACTGCACGGCAGAGGCACCGCCGCCGACCACCACGACCCGCTTGCCGCGGAAGTGCTCCGGCCCGGGGTAGTCGGCGGTGTGCAGCTGCTCGCCGGCGAACGTCTCGATGCCCGGGTAGTGCGGCACGAAGGGGCGCGTCCACGTGCCGGTCGCGTTGACGAGCGTCCGCGTGGTCCAGCTCTGGTCGTCGGCCTCGACGACCAGGAGGCCGGAGTCGTCCGTGACCCGGCGGACCTGGACGGGGCGGACGACCGGCAGCGCGAACCGCTGCTCGTAGTCGGCGAAGTAGGCCGGCACGAACTGGTTGGCCCGCTCGGCCCCCGAGTCGGGCGGGATCTGCGAGCCCGGCAGGTCGGCGACCCGGTGCACGTCGTTCATCGTCAGCGCGTCCCAGCGGTGACGCCAGGCGCCACCGGGACGGTCGTCCGCGTCGAGCACGAGGTGGCGGACGCCCCGTCGGGTCAGGTGGTAAGACGAGGACAGCCCGGCCTGGCCCGCGCCGACGACGATCGCGTCGTAGATCTCCACGCCGGTGTCAACACGACGGGCCTCGGCGTCATTCCAGGTCGTACTTCACCGTGATCGCCTCGAGGTAGGCCGGGTCCCAGAGCGCACGGTGGATCACGGTCGCGAGCCCTCCCTCGGCCGCGACGACCTCCTCCACGCGGTGTCGCTCCTTCTCCCACGTCTCGGCACTGGTCGGGACGTTGGCCCAGTAGGCCGCCGCCGCGGTGTCGAACGAGCGCTGCAGGCGCTTGCGGAACAGCCGAAGCGCCAGGCGTCCGAGGCCCTTGCCGGTCAGCTCGGCGGACGCGGCGACGTCCCAGGTGGTCGGGGTCGGGGTGACGGTGGCCGAGCCCGACCCGCGCAGCAGCTTGACCCGCCCGGCCGCCTCACCCACGGTGCCGCCGGCACGCTGCTCGAACATCGCGAGGTCGACCGTCGCGGTGCCGGTCGCCTCGCCGCCGACCCGACGGGCCAGCCAGCGGGGCGCGTCCTGGGCCATCAACATCGCGGTGGCGTCGGCGCGTCCGGCCACGACGATGCGCGGCATGCGCGCGTGGACCATCTCGACGTCGACCGACCAGTGCTCCGTCGGGTCGGCGACCGTGACGGCCAGCGACCGGGAGTCGTCCTGGCGCAGCGTGAACCTGGTGATGCTCTCGGTGATCTCGCCGGTCGGGCGGGTGATCTCGGCGAGCCGCCGGCCGTACTCGTCCCAGTCGATGTCTGGTCCGCCCAGCAGCTCGCGCTGGAGGGCCTGCTCCTGGTCGGGGTCCGCCTGCGTGACCGGCGTGCGCATGAGCACCTCGTAGCGGGCTCCGGGTGCCCGGTGCCTGCCCTCGACCAGTCGCAGCTCGTCGCGGGGCTCGCGACGAAGCGGGTTGATCACCGCCCCGTCCGACCCGAACGTCAGGGCGGCCCACTCCTCACGCAGGGCGGGAAGGGCCTCGACGAGGAGTGAGTAGTCGAAGCGGGGGAAGGAGCCCGAGGTCGAGAAGCGCATGCTCGACCCTAGGACACCGCTCAGGCTGCCGCGTCGACCGCCGTCCCGGCGGTGGTGGTGTGCACGACCCGCACGATCAGTGCTGGGTCGTCGACCATCGGGACGTGACCGCAGTGGGGCAGCGCCACGTGCCGGGCCTCGGGCAGACGCTCCTGGGCGATGGCCGACGAGCTGTAGGGCAGGATCAGGTCGCGCGTGCCCCAGGCGATCGTCGTCGGCACGCTGACGCGCTCACGGAACGCATAGGTGATGCCCTTGACGATGGTGCGCTCGAAGCCGGAGCACCGCTTGAGGGCGAGGGCGTCGCCGAAGACCTCGTCGGCCGTGAACCGCTCGGGGTGGGAGTAGAGCGAGGCGCCGGCGAGCTTGCGGCCCCAGCCGCGACGCGAGAGGAAGCGCAGCACGCCGACGGGCAGCTGGCTGCTGAGGCGCAGCATGACCAGCAGGACGAGGGTCTGCACCCGGTTGAGGGTGCCGAAGAAGCCGGCCGGGCTGAGGGCGGTCACGGAGCGGGCGAGGCCACGGGCCCCGAGCTCCAGCGCGATCGCACCGCCGAGCGAGTTGCCGACGACGTGGGGACGGTCGACGCCCCAGGCCGCGAAGTTGTCGGTGAGGTTGTCGCACGCGGAGTCCATGTCGTACGAGGCGCTCTGGGGGTAGGCCGGCGACTCGCCGAAGCCCGCGAGGTCGACCGCGATCACGTCGTAGGACTGGGCGAGGGTCTCGAAGACCGGGTCCCACGCCTGGCGGCGGTGGCCGATGCCGTGGATCAGGACGAGGGGCTCGCCGGAGCCCTTGCGGGAGTAGACCAGTTCAGAGAGCATGCGGATCAAGATACCGACGGTATGCGAATGTGTCACCCACGATCTCTTCACTTGCAACCGTGACACCACAACTGTCACAATGATGGTGTGACGATTCCTCAGCAGTCCGGACCGCTCCACGGAGTGCGCGTCGTCGAGCTCGTCGGCATCGGCCCGGGCCCGTTCGCGGCGATGCTGCTCGCCGATCTCGGAGCCGACGTCATCCGCGTCGACCGCCCCGGTGGCAACGCCCTGCAGCTGGGCCCGGCCGACAAGGACATCCTCGGCCGCGGACGCCCGTCGGTCGCGATCGACCTGAAGAACCCCCGTGGCGTCGAGACCGTGCTCGACCTCGTCGCGTCGGCCGACATCCTCATCGAGGGCCTGCGTCCGGGCGTCACCGAGCGCCTCGGCCTGGGCCCCGACGACTGCCACGCCCGCAACCCCCGCCTGGTCTACGGACGCATGACGGGGTGGGGCCAGGACGGTCCGCTGGCCCCGCGGGCCGGGCACGACATCAACTACATCTCCGTCGCCGGCGCGCTCGGCGCGATCGGCCGGGCCGGCGGACCGCCGCAGGTGCCGCTCAACCTCGTCGGCGACTTCGCCGGCGGGTCGCTCTACCTCGTCACCGGCCTGCTCGCCGCGCTCACCCATGCCCGCGCGACCGGGGAGGGCCAGGTCGTCGACGCCGCCATCACCGACGGCACCGCGCACCTGATGTCGATGATCGTGGCGATGCAGCAGTCCGGCGGATGGAGCGACCAGCGCGGCACCAACATGCTCGACACCGGCACCCCGTTCTACGACGTGTTCGAGACGTCCGACGGGCAGTGGATGTCGGTGGGCCCGCTCGAGCCGCAGTTCTACGCCGCGCTCGTGGCCGGGCTCGGCCTGACGGACGCGCCGGGGCAGTACGACTTCGCGCGCTGGGGCGAGCTGCGCCAGATGCTCACCGACGCCTTCGCCGCGCGCACCCGGGCGGAGTGGGTCGAGGTCTTCGACGGCACCGATGCGTGCGTCGCCCCCGTGCTCAGCCTGACCGAGGCCTACGAGCACCCGCACAACGTCGCCCGCGGCACCTACGTGGAGAAGGACGGACTGACGCAGCCCGCACCGGCTCCCCGCTTCTCCGCCACGCCCGCGACCCTGACGACCCCGCCCGAGGTGGCGGGTTCCAGCACCACCGCAGCACTCACCGCCTGGGGCATCGCCGATGTCGACCAGCTCATCGCCGACGGCGTCGCCGTGCAGGCCGACTGAACACCGACCGAGAGACAGGGACACCCATGAAGCGCAACATCTTCGACGCCGACCACGAGGCGTTCCGCGACACCGTCCGCACCTTCTGCGAGAAGGAGATCGCCCCGCACCACGAGCAGTGGGAGAAGGACTCGATCGTCCCGCGGGAGATCTGGACCAAGGCCGGCGACCTGGGCCTGCTCGGCTTCATGATGCCCGAGGAGTTCGGCGGCGGCGGCGTCGACGACTTCCGCTACAACGCGATCCTCACCGAGGAGATCACCCGCATCGGCGCCAGCGGCATCGGCTTCGTCATCCAGACCGACCTGGTCTCCGGCTACCTGCTGAGCCTCGCGACCGAGGAGCAGAAGGCCCGCTGGTTCCCGACGTTCTGCAGCGGCGAGATGATCACCGCCATCGCGATGACCGAGCCGGGCACCGGCTCGGACCTGCAGGGCATCAAGACGACGGCGGTCCTCGACGGCGACGAGTACGTCATCAACGGCTCCAAGACGTTCATCACCAACGGCATCAACGCCGACTTCGTGATCGTCGTCTGCCAGACCGACGCCTCCGCCGGCGCGATGGGCTTCTCGCTGATCGCCGTCGAGCGCGGCGCCGAGGGCTTCGAGCGTGGGCGCAACCTCGACAAGATCGGCCTCAAGGCGCAGGACACCGCCGAGCTGTTCTTCGACAACGTGCGGGTGCCCCGCACCAACCTGCTGGGCGAGGCCGGCCACGGCTTCATCTACCTGATGGAGAAGCTCCCGCAGGAGCGGCTCTCGATCTCAGTTGTCGCCGCAGCGGCCTGCCGCCGGATGATCGACATGACGCTCGACTACGTCAAGGAGCGCAAGGCGTTCGGCAAGCCGATCGGCTCGTTCCAGAACTCGCGCTTCACGCTCGCCGAGCTCGAGACCGAGGCGCAGATCGCCCAGGTGTTCGTCGACCGCTCGATCACCGAGCTCAACACCAAGACGCTGACCGTCGAGGACGCGGCGATGGGCAAGTGGTGGACGACCGAGCTGCAGAAGAAGGTCGCCGACCAGTGCCTGCAGCTGCACGGTGGCTACGGCTACATGAGCGAGTACCCGATCTCGAAGGCCTACCTCGACACCCGCATCCAGACGATCTACGGCGGCACGACCGAGATCATGAAGGAGATCGTCGGCCGCGGCCTGGGCATCTAGCTCTCGGTGCGGCGGCGGACGGTCTCGCGCTTGCCCTCGTCGACGGCCGTCTCGTAGGCCGTCACGAGGGCCTGGATCGTCAGCGGCTTGAACCGCTCGATGAGGGCCGTGATGTCCTCGACGGGTCGGCCTGAGGCGCGCAGCTCGGGCCACCACATGGTGCGGAACACCTCGGTGATCTCGCGCGCGACGGCCTTGCCCGCCTCGTCGAAGATGCGGCGGGACGCGTGCGCGACCTCGATCGGCATGTCGGTCTCGATGAACTGGATGCCGATCGCGAGGTGGGCCGGGGCGACCTGGAAGACGTCCTCGGCCGGCGTCGGCTCGACGACCCCGAGGGCGATGAGCATCTCGAGGTCGTGGTCGCTGAGCGCGCGCCCGGCCCGCAGCTCGAGCGCGGGCCGGTCGAGCTGCTCGGGGCGGTCGGCCATCCAGGGCGCGAGCAGCGTGCGGTGCAGGGCGACCTGCTCGGGGTTGGCGTCGCTCGGGATGTTCTCGAGGTAGCCCTCGATCGCCGACAGCGTGAAGCCGTGGGCCTGCAGCTCGCGGACGAGCTCGAGCCGGGCCAGGTGGTCGGGGCCGTAGAACCCGTTGCGTCCCTCGCGACGCGGCGGCGGGATGAGCCCGCGGCCGGCGTAGAAGCGCACGGTCCGCACGGACATGCCGACGCGGGAGGCGAGCTGCTCGACGCTCATCGTCTCGGCGGGGCTGGGAGTCATGGGTCGAGCGTAGTCCCCGTGACAGTGATGCTGTCGCGGTCTAGGCTCGGGGCATCACCATCCCGGGGGGGGCCGCGTGTCGCGCATCGCAACGATCCTGCTGAGCCTGTGCGCCGTCGTGCTGGGAGTCGCAGCACCGGCCGTCGCAGCGACGACGACGACGGCGATCGGCGACTTCGAGCCGCTCGAGGGGTCGTCGACGAACTACTCGACCTCGATGCAGCTGCCGGCGACCGGCTTTCCGCAGGCCGCCGTGACATCGACGTCGCGCTCGGGCCAGGTCGGAGTCCAGAGCGGCGCCAGCACGTGGTTCGGCGAGAACTCGCCGGTCGGGCTGGAGTACGGCTCGAGCCGCAACCGGCCCTACCTCAACCTGCGGCCGCAGGCCGACTCCGCGTCGTCGCCGTCGATCACGCGCTATGCGTTCGAGCGGCCGACGCCCGCCGGATGGGCATTCGTGCTCGGTGACGTCGACGCCGACCAGGTGCGGGTCTCGGCCACGACCGCCACGGGCGACGAGGCGACCGCCGCCGAGCTGGGCTTCCGGACGGCGTTCAACCTGTGCGCGACCTCGCCCCGGCCGAGCGGGTGCTCTTCGGGTGAGCCCCAGGACCTCCCCTCGTGGAGCGGGACGACCCGCACCCTGACGGGCAACGACGCCGCCACAGACACCTACGGCGCCGCCGGCTGGTTCGAGCCGACCGTGCCCCTGCGCTCGCTGACGTTCACCTTCACGCGGCGATCGGGGTTCCCCGTCTACCAGACCTGGTTCGCGGTCAAGCGTCACGACGTCACCGGCACGGTCGCGGCCTCCGGTGACGCCTGTGCAGCGGACGGCGTCGGCGTGCAGCTCCTCGGTGGTGACGGCGCGGTGCTCGCCGAGACCACGACGAACGGTGCCGGTGACTACTCCTTCGAGGGCGTCGCGTCCGCCGCCGACTTCCGCGTCGAGCTCGCAGAACTGCCGGACGGCTGCATCGCCGAAGGGGCGACCTCTCGTCCGGTCGACCTCACCGACGGGGACGACCAGGCCGACTTCGCGATCCGGGCGATCGTGCCGGTGCCGATCTCGGGCACCGTCACCGACGACGACGGCGCACCGATCGGCGGCGCCGAGGTGACGATCGACGGTCCCGGAGGGCCTCGCACCATCACGACCGACAGCGCCGGTCGCTACCTGTTCGACACCAACCCCGCCGGCTCCTACTCGCTCGAGGTCGACGCCCCGGCCGGCTACACCGTCGACTCGTCGCCGGGGGCGGTGACGATCGAGGCCTCCGACACCGAGCCGGTGACCGATCGTGACTTCGTCCTCGCCGCGCGGCCGGCCATCGGCGGCGCGGTCACCGACGGCGAGGGCCCGGTCGCCGGGGTGACGGTCGTGCTGACGGACGCCGGCGGCACCGAGGTCGCCCGGGCCACCACGGACACCGACGGCCGCTACACCTTCCCGCGGCTGCCCGACACGGACTACTCCGTGACGATCCCCGACCCGCCCGCGCCCTACCGGCCCGTCCCGGCCCGGACCGGTGTCGACCCCGGCGCGGCCGACGTCGACTTCGTGCTGAGTCGTCCCGGGTCGATCGGCGGCACGGTGACCGACGTCGACAGCGACGACCCGGTGCTAGGGGCGACGATCACGATCACCGGGCCCGGCGACTACTCCGAGGAGCTCACGACCGACGCCGAGGGCAACTACGCGGTGACCGGGCTCGACCCCGGCACCTACACGATCGTCCTCACGCCCCCGGGCGGCACGGAGGTCGTGGGCGACGACAGCCGCACCCGCGTCGTCCCCGAGGCGGGGGGTGACTTCGGTGCCGAGGACTTCACCGTCGTGGCGGAGGCCGACCAGCCCGGCGACCCGGGTGACGACGGCGACGACGGCACGGACGACGGCACGGGTGACGAAGCGAGCGATCCGGCGGGTGACGCGGTGCTGCCCGACACGGGAGGTGCGCCGCTCTCCCTGCTGGCCCTGGGCGGCGGCCTCGTCGCGGCGGGAACTGGCCTGGTCGGCGGCGCGCGCATCCATCGTCGGGCGTGACGGCCGCCACACCCCGACCCTTTGACTTTGACAGTGATGGTGTCACAATCGGGGATGTCAGTTCTGCTGACGTCTCTTCCACCTGATCCTGAGACTTTTTTCTCGTAAGGAAACCGCTATGACCGAGGCCTTCGTCTATGACGCCATCCGCACCCCCCGTGGTCGCGGCAAGAAGACCGGCTCACTTCACGAGGTCAAGCCGATCTCGCTCGTGACCGGCCTGATCGACGAGATGCGCAAGCGCAACCCCTCCCTCGACACCGACGGCATCGAGGACCTGATCCTCGGCAGCGTCTCGCCCGTCGGCGACCAGGGTGGCGACATCGCCAAGACCGCTGCGCTCGCCGCCGGTCTGCCCGACACCGTCGCCGGTGTCCAGCTCAACCGCTTCTGCGCGTCCGGCCTCGAGGCCGTCAACCAGGCCTCGGCCCGCGTCCGTTCCGGCTGGGAGGACCTCATCCTCGCCGGCGGTGTCGAGTCGATGAGCCGTGTCCCCATGGGCTCCGACGGTGGCGCCTGGGCCATGGACCCGCGCACCTCGTTCGACACCGACTTCGTGCCCCAGGGCATCGGCGCCGACCTCATCGCGACGATCGAGGGCTACAGCCGCCTCGACGTCGACACGTTCGCCGCCGAGTCGCAGGCGCGTGCCGCCAAGGCGATCGCCAACGGCTACTTCGCCAACTCGGTCATCCCGGTCAAGGACGCCTCGGGCCTCACGATCCTCGACCACGACGAGTTCGTGCGCGAGGGCACCACGGCCGAGAGCCTCGGCGGACTGCCGGCCTCGTTCGCGCAGATCGGCGACCAGGGCGGCTTCGACTCCGTCGCGCTCGAGAAGTACCACTGGGTCGAGAAGATCAACCACGTCCACCACGCCGGCAACTCCTCGGGCATCGTCGACGGCGCCGCACTCGTGCTGATCGGCAACGAGGCCGCCGGTGAGCGTCACGGCCTCAAGCCGCGCGCCCGCATCCTGTCGGCCGCCGTCTCCGGCTCGGAGCCGACCATCATGCTGACGGGCCCCGGCCCGGCCAGCCTCAAGGCGCTCGACCGCGCCGGCCTGAGCGTCGGCGACATCGACCTGCTCGAGATCAACGAGGCCTTCGCGGCTGTCGCCCTGCGCCTCATGAAGGACCTCGGCGGCTACCCGCACGACCAGACCAACGTCAACGGTGGATCGATCGCCATGGGTCACCCGCTCGGCGCGACCGGTGCGATGATCCTCGGCACCCTGATCGACGAGCTCGAGCGCCGCGACCAGCGCTACGGCCTGGCCACCCTCTGCGTCGGAGGCGGCATGGGCATCGCCACCGTCGTCGAGCGCCTCAGCTGATCCCCTCCCACTCCTCACGAAAAGAACACACACATGACTGAAGCAGTGCGTTACGAGGTCGAGGGCGGCATCGTCAACCTCGTCCTGGACGACCCCAACCAGAGCGCCAACACGATGAACCAGGACTACGCGGACTCGATGGCTGCGGCCGTCGACCGCCTGGCCAAGGACGTCGCGAACGACCCCGAGTCGATCAAGGGCGTCATCATCTCCTCGGCGAAGAAGACCTTCTTCGCCGGCGGCGACCTCAAGCTCATGACCCAGGCGACGCCGGCCGACGCCGAGGCGCTGTTCGCCAACGTCGAGGCCATCAAGGCGACGCTGCGCCAGCTCGAGACGATGGGCAAGCCCGTCGTCGCGGCGATCAACGGTGCCGCGCTCGGCGGTGGGCTCGAGATCGCGCTCGCGGCCCACCACCGCATCGCGGTCGACGGCGGCTACTCGATCGGCCTGCCCGAGGCGACCCTCGGCCTGCTGCCCGGCGGCGGCGGCGTGACCCGCACGGTCCGCATGTTCGGCATCTCCGACGCCCTCATGAAGTTCCTGCTCCAGGGCCAGCAGCTCAAGCCGTCCAAGGCGCTCGCGGAGGGCCTCGTCGACGAGATCGTCGCGACGCAAGACGAGCTGCTCCCCGCCGCGAAGGCCTGGATCGAGGCCAACGTCGGCAACGAGGAAGCCGCCACGCAGCCGTGGGACCGCAAGGGCTACCGCATCCCCGGCGGCACCCCGTCGACCCCGAAGTTCGCAGCGTTCCTGCCCGCGTTCCCCGCCAACCTGCGCAAGCAGACCAAGGGTGCGCTCTACAAGGCGCCGCGCAACATCATGAGCGCCGCGATCGAGGGCTCGCAGGTCGACTTCGAGACCGCGACCCGCATCGAGTCGCGCTACCTGGTCGAGCTCATCGTGGGCCAGCAGTTCAAGAACATGACGCAGGCCTTCTTCTTCGACCTCGGCGCCATCAACGCCGGCAAGTCGCGTCCCGAGGGCATCGAGCCGACCAAGGCCGAGAAGATCGCCGTCATCGGCGCCGGCATGATGGGCGCGGGCATCGCCTACGTCTCGGCCAAGGCCGGCTTCCAGGTCGTGCTGAAGGACGTCGAGCTCGCCGCTGCCGAGAAGGGCAAGGCCTACAGCCAGAACCTCGTCGACAAGGCCGTCTCGCGCGGCCGCCTGTCGCAGGAGAAGGCCGACGAGCTGCTGGCGCGCATCACGCCGACCGCCGACTACGCCGACCTCGAGGGTGCCGACTTCGTCATCGAGGCCGTCTTCGAGTCGGTCAAGCTCAAGCACGACGTGTTCGGCGAGCTGCAGAAGGTCGTCAAGTCCGACGCGCTCCTGGGCTCCAACACGTCCACCCTGCCGATCACGATCCTCGCCGACGGCGTGGAGCGTCCCGAGGACTTCATCGGCATCCACTTCTTCTCGCCGGTCGACAAGATGCCGCTCGTCGAGATCATCGCGGGTGAGAAGACGTCGGACGAGGCCATCGCCCGCGTCATCGACTACACCAAGGCGATCAAGAAGACCCCGATCGTCGTCGGCGACAGCCGCGGCTTCTTCACCAGCCGCGTCATCGGCACGTTCGTCAACGAGGGCATCGGCATGCTCGCCGAGGGCGTCTCGCCGGTCTCGATCGAGCGGGCCACGACCCAGGCCGGCTTCCCGGCCCCCGTGCTCCAGCTGACGGACGAGCTCAACATGGAGCTCATGGTCAAGATCCGCAACGAGTCGAGGGCAGCCGTCGAGGAGGCCGGCGGCACGTGGGACGCGCACGCCGCCGAGAAGATCATCGACACGATGATCGAGCTCGGACGTCCCAGCCGCCTCAAGGGTGCCGGCTTCTACGAGTACGTCGACGGCAAGCGTCAGGGACTGTGGAGCGGTCTGACCGAGCAGTTCCCGGTCGCTCCCGAGCAGCCGGCCTTCGAGGACCTCAAGGAGCGTCTGACGTTCATCATGAGCCTCGAGACGATCAAGTGCCTCGACGAGGGCGTGCTCCGCACGACCCAGGACGCCAACATCGGCTCGATCTTCGGCATCGGCTTCCCGGCGCTGCAGGGCGGTGCGATCCAGTACGTCAACGGCTACGAGGCCGCCGACGGCTCGATCGGCATCGGGGCCTTCACGGCCCGCGCCCAGGAGCTGGCCGAGAAGTACGGCGACCGGTTCACCCCGCCCGCCTCGCTGCTCGAGAAGGCCAAGAACGGCGAGAAGTACGTCTGACCCGCACCACCACCGACGCCCCCGGTACCGAGAGGTTCCGGGGGCGTCGTGCGTCCGGGGATCGCTGACTACGCCGCGGTGTAGTGCATGAGGGTGCGGCGGGTGTGGAGCTCCAGGATGCTGTTGGTGGGTGCCGGTTGTGGTGGTCGGGTGGTCCAGCGCAGGAGGCCGTGGCCTTTGTAGGTGTGGTGGCGTCGGCAGAGGGGGCCGAGGTTGTCGGCGGTGGTGGGTCCGGTTGGCCAGGGTTGTCGGTGGTCGATGTCGCAGTGCTGGGCGGGGACCATGCATCCGGGTGACTGGCAGGTGCCGTGGAGGAACTGCAGGGCGGTCTTGAGGGTGTCGGGGCAGAACCGGCCGAGGTATTCGTGGGACAGGACGTCGCCGGTGACGGGTTGACGGACGATCCGGTTTCAGAACGTGCCTCCGCGGGCGGCGACGTCGGCGATCCAGGTCGCGGGGACGGCCCAGGACCTGTCAGCGGCTTCGGCGAGTCCCGGATGGGCGCCGGCGAGGACATCGGCGTCGATCATGACGGCGATGTTGGCGTCGATCGCTGACGTCGCGGCGTTGGCTCCCAGGCACCAGGCGACCAGCACGTCGGCCTCGCGCTGGGGCAGGGTGCGGGTGTCACCGGGCTCGTTGGAGTTGGCGGGTTTGCGGGTCTCGGAGCGCAGGCGGGCGGCGATGGCTGCGGCTTCGTGGGACGGGAGGTAGGCGTAGAGGCTGGCCATGGAGTCCTCGCCGTGGCGGATCGACACGTGCCGGCCTTCGCGGGCGTCGTCGGCGCGTTCGACGGCCAGGTCGGCCTCGACCCGGCGCGCGAACCTCGCCAACCACTGGCGGAGCTCGGCGGTGGTGTGCTCGGTCGCGAAGTCCACGACGCGGGCGTCGAGGCGGTGGATCGAGTCGGCCCGCTTCAACACGGTGATCGTGGCAGCGATCTCGCGGACCCGGGCCCAGTCGATGAGCCCGTTGGTGAACGCCGACCAGGTCGTCGGCGACTGGTCGCGGACGGTGTCGGCAGCCGACATGCGGGTCACGACCTGTCCTTCGGACAGGCCGGTGGCCTCGGCGATCGTCAACGCGATCGCGGATCGTTCGGCGTGGCGTCGCATCGGTGGCTCGACGTGCGCGGTGCGGGCCATCTCGGTGTCACGCAACGCCATCATCGTGGCCATCTCGCGGGCTTCTGCCCGGGCTCGATCCCGTGCGGCGTCGACCAGCACGTCGACGATGACGCCGGTGTCGGGTGCGGTCGAGGTGGCCATGCATCCAACCTAGATGCGACCACCGACACCCTCTTCGCCCTGCAAGACCGGCACCGAACGGGTGTGGACAACTCCTGCACGGGCTCCGGCCGAGGACCGTGCGTGTGGAGCGCGTCACCTCGCTGGCGTGGATAGGCTAACCTAAGTTAGGGTTGGCTTGTCATCCACTGAAAGGCTGTCTGTGAAGCGTCTCCTGCTCCTGCCCGTCGCCGGGCTGCTGCTCGCCGCCTGTGGCTTCTCCACCTCCACCGACAATGCATCGTCCGACGACGGGGCCTCCGAGGGTGGCCCGTGGTCGTACGCCTCGGGTGACGGCAAGACCTACACCGCCGACAGCACGCCGCAGCGCATCATCGCGCAGGGCGAGGCGGCCGCGGCCCTGATGTCTTACGGCATCAAGCCGGTCGCGATCTACTCCAACGACCCGGTCAAGACCAACAAGTCGCTGAAGGGCCTCGACCTGTCCGGCATCGAGATCCTCAGCGAGACCTTCGGCGAGATCGACGGCGAGAAGGCTGCCGAGCTGCGTCCCGACCTCATCGTGTCGTCCTACTGGCCGCTCGAGAAGGCCTACGGCGGCTTCGAGTCCGGGGTCAAGGCCGAGGCCAAGAAGGTGGCGAAGCTGGCGCCCGTCGTCGGCCCCGCCGAGGGCGACTCGGTCGTCGAGAAGCTCGAGGGCTACGAAGAGCTCGCCGTCTCGCTCGGCGCCGACGTCAGCGACCCGAAGATCGCCGCGAGCAAGAAGACCTTCGACGAGGCCGTCGACCGCTTCGAGACCACCGTCGCCGGTCAAAAGGGCCTGACGACGCTCGCGGTGTCGCCGGCCGACGACCTGCTCTACGTCGCCGTGCCGGGCGAGGCGTCCGAGCTCAGCGACTTCCAGCGCTGGGGCCTCGACATCATCGACCCCGACAGCCCGGATCCCGGCTTCCCCTACTGGGAGAACCTCAGCTGGGAGAACGCCGACAAGTACCAGCCCGACGTCATCCTCATGGACGACCGCAACGCCGAGACCTCGATGAAGATCGCCGCGGGCCAGCCGACCTGGACCAGCATCAAGGCCGCCGAGGCCGACGCGATCGTCATGTGGCCGGCCTACTGGATCCACACCTACTCCGACTACGCCGAGCAGCTCGACCTGCTGAGCGATGCGCTCGCGAAGGCCGACCCCGACCTGACATGACCCTGATCCAGCCGTCACCCGTGGCCGTCGAGACCGCCCCGCAGCACCGCTCGCGGGCGGTCCTGGCGACCGGCTTCGTGCTGCTCCTCGGCCTGCTCGCGGCCGTGTGCTTCTTCAGCATCACCCTGGGCTCGCGCGGTGTCGGCATCCCCACGATCTGGAAGGCGTTCACCGACTACGACCCGTCGTCGGCGTCGCAGACCGTCATCCGCGAGCTGAGGGTGCCCCGCACCCTGATCGGCATCTTCGCGGGGGCGGCGCTGGGGATCAGCGGCGCGATCCTGCAGGGCGTCACCCGCAACCCGCTCGCCGACCCCGGCATCATGGGCATCAACGCTGGGGCGGCCGCGTTCATCGTGTTCGGGATCATGGTGCTCGGCGCCCAGGACGTCAGCACCTACGTCTGGTTCGCCTTCGCGGGCGCCGGAGTCGCGACCGTCACGGTCTACGGCATCGCGTCGTTCGGACGCGAGGGCGCGACCCCCGTGAAGCTCGCGCTCGCGGGAGCCGCCGTCACGGCCATCCTGACCTCGATCACCTCCGCGATCGTGATGACGAACGTCGAGGCCCTCAACCAGCTCCGCTTCTGGCAGGTCGGATCGCTCGCGGGCCGCTACTTCCCCGTCTTCTGGCAGACCGTCCCGTTCCTCGCCATCGGGCTGGTCGTCGCGCTGGGCACCGGTCGGGCCCTCAACGGGCTCGCTCTCGGCGAGGACCTCGCCCTGGCCCTCGGGCAACGGGTCAGGCTCACCCGCGTCGTCATGTTCGTGACCGTCGCGGTGCTGTGCGGCGCGGCCACGGCAGCCTGTGGCCCGATCGTCTTCGTCGGACTGATCGTGCCCCACATCGCCCGGATGATCTGTGGGCCCGACTACCGCTGGATCCTGTCCTACTCGCTGCTGCTCACGCCGATCCTGCTCCTTGCCGCCGACATCGTCGGTCGCCTCGCGGTGGCGCCCGGCGAGCTGCAGGTGGGAGTCGTCCTGGGCGTCCTCGGTGCACCCGCCTTCATCCTGCTCGTCCGCTACCGCAACCTCGCGGAGCTGTGACCCGATGACCGCACTCACCGAGCCCCGCACCGCCGTCCGCTCCGGACGGCAGCTCCGCCGTCGCCGCGCCACCGTGGTGACCTCGAGCCTCGCGGGTGTCACGTTCGCCCTGTTCGTGCTGACGATGATGGTCGGCAGCTACTACGTCTCGGCGATCGACGTCGTCCAGTCGGCGTTCCGCCTCACCGACGACCCGGCGATCGACTTCGTCGTGCGTGACCTGCGACTGCCGACCGCCGCTGCCGCGCTGTCCGTCGGGATCGCGCTCGGGGTGGCGGGCACCGTGTTCCAGAAGCTGCTGGGCAACCCGCTCGCCTCACCCGACTTCGTCGGGGTGTCGTCGGGTGCGAGCCTGTTCGCCGTCTCGTCGATCGTGCTGTTCAACGCCAGCAGCACCGTGATCTCCGGGTCCGCGCTGCTCGGCGCCCTGCTGACGGCGCTGATCATCTATCTGCTGGCGTGGCGCGACGGCATCTCCGGCTACCGGTTCATCCTCATCGGCATCGGCGTCTCGCAGTTCATGCTGTCGATCGTCGGCTACATCATCGCCCGCGCCGATCTCTACGAGGCGCGCGAGGCGATGACCTGGCTCGTCGGCACGGTCGGTCAGGCGGGCTCCGGCGAGCTGCGGACGTTGCTGGTCGCCCTCGTGGTGCTCCTGCCCGTCGCGATGGTGCTCGAGCGACCGCTGCGCACGCTCGAGCTCGGCGACGACACGGCCAAGGCCCTCGGCTCCCGGGTCGAGCTCAACCGGCTCGCGCTCATCGCGCTGTCGATCGTGCTCATCGGGTTCGCGACCGCCGTCGCGGGGCCGATCATGTTCGTCGCCCTCATCGCCGGGCCGATCGCCCAGCGGCTCGCCGGTCCCGGGGGCGGGGTGCTCGCGGCCGGGCTGGTCGGCGCGATCATCGTGCTCGGTGCCGACCTCGTCTCCGGGCACCTGCTGCCGACCGCCCTGCCGACCGGCGTCATCACCGGCATCATCGGCGCTCCCTACCTCATCTGGCTCCTCGCCACCGTCAACCGGGAAGGACGCGGCGGATGACCTCACACGACCTGCGTGCCACGAACCTCACGCTCGGCTATGCCGACACCGACATCGTCTCCGACCTCGACGTCGAGATCCCTGACGGCCGGATCACCGTCATCGTCGGCGCCAACGCGTGCGGCAAGTCGACCCTGCTGCGTGGCCTGGCCCGACTGCTGCGCCCGCGGGGCGGCGAGGTCATCCTCGACGGCAAGTCCGTCCAGGACATGCGGAGCATCGAGGTCGCCAAGGTGCTGGGCCTGCTCCCGCAGTCGCCCGTCGCGCCCGACGGCATCTCGGTCGGCGACCTGGTCGGACGCGGACGCTACCCCCACCAGGGCTGGTTCCGGCGCTGGAGCGCCGAGGACGACGAGGCCGTGGCCGCGGCGCTGGAGGCCACCGGCACGACCGAGCTCGAGCACCGCAACATCGCCGAGCTGTCGGGCGGGCAGCGCCAGCGCGTGTGGGTCGCCATGGCGCTCGCGCAGGACACCGACCTGCTGCTGCTGGACGAGCCGACGACGTTCCTCGACATCAACCACCAGGTCGAGCTGCTCGACCTGCTGACCGACCTCAACCGTCAGTCGGGCAAGACCGTGGTCATCGTGCTGCACGACCTCAACCTCGCCTGCCGCTACGCCGATCACATCATCGCGATGAAGAAGGGCGCCATCCTCGCCGAGGGCGCTCCGCGCGACGTCATCGACGCCGCGGTCGTCACCGAGGTGTTCGGCCTGGCCTGTGACGTCGTGCCCGACCCGGTCAGCGACACCCCGATGATCGTCCCGCGTGGTCGCCACCACGCGCGGCCCGCGGTCCTCGAGGCGCTGGGCTGAGCCGTCTCGGGTTGCCGTTGGCCGACCGCGTGATGGGATGACGGCATGGACGACCTCGTCGAGCTGCCGATGTTCCCCCTCGGCTCGGTGCTGTTCCCAGCCATGCCCCTGCCGCTGCGGGTGTTCGAGGAGCGCTACCTGCAGATGCTCAAGGACATCTTCGTCGAGGAGCCGGCCGAGTTCGGTGTGGTCCTGATCGAGCGGGGCCACGAGGTCGGCGGCGGTGAGCACCGGTTCGCGGTCGGCACGGTCGCGCAGGTCATGGAGCTGGCCGGCGGCGACGGCTTCGTGTCGGTGATGGCCCAGGGCGGTCGACGCTTCGACGTCGTGGAGTGGTTCGACGACGATCCCTATCCGCGGGCGCGGGTCCGCCTCCGGCCGCCGCTGGTGTGGGACGAGGTGTGGCGCGACCGGCGCGACGAGGTCGAGGAGCTCGTCCGCACGACGATGGCCCGAATCAGCGAGTTCGAGGAGCAGCGCTGGTCGTCGACCATCGGGCTGGCCGACGATCCCCTCGCCGCGCTCTGGCAGCTGGCGGCGATCGCGCCGGTCGGCGACTACGACCAGATGGCGCTGCTGCGGGCCGAGAGCGTGGAGGGGCTGCTGGACGCCGTGGAGTCGGCCACGAACGATGCCGCCTTCACCTTCGACGCGCGCGGTCTCTAGGGTTCCTGCATGGTGGTCCTGAGCGGTCCGGGTGGCACTGCGGAGATCTCCGAGCACGGCGCCGAGCCCCACTCGCTGCGCGGGCCCGACGGTCACGAGCTCCTCTGGCAGGCCGGCTCGGCCTGGCGACGGCACGCACCGATCCTGTTCCCGATCGTCGGCCGGGTGCCCGACGACACGATCTCGGTGGACGGGCGCGCCTACCCCCTGACCCAGCACGGCTTCGCCCGCGACCTTGCGTGGGACGTGCTCGCGTCCGACGGCTCGTCGGCGACGTTCGGCCTGCGCGACAGCGCCGAGACGCGGGCGAGGTTTCCGTTCGCCTTCGAGCTCACCGCTCGGTACGTCATGGACGACCACGGCCTGCTCACGACCTACGAGGTCCACAACCCCGCTGACACGGACCTCCCCGTGTCGATCGGGTCGCACCCCGCTTTCGCGTGGCCCCTCGAGACGGGGGCGGCGCAGACCGACCACGTGGTGGTCTTCGACGAGCCCGAGCCGGCGCCGATCCGCCGGCTCGACCACACGCTCGTGCTGCCGCTGGTCGAGCCCACGCCCGTCGACGGGACGACGCTGCGGCTCGACCCGGCCCTCTTCGCGTCCGACGCCGTCGTCATGGACCAGGTGGTCAGCCGTGGCCTGCGCTACCTCGCCCCGTCGGGCCGCGGGCTGCGGATGACGTGGGACGACGTGTTCGACGTCTTCGTGGTGTGGTCGCGCCCCGGCGGCGCCGACCTGCTGTGCCTGGAGCCCTGCGTCGGTGGGGCCGCTCCGCTGGAGTTCGCCGGCGACATCCGCGAGAAGCCGGGCATCCGGCTGATCGAGCCCGGTGCGACCCTGACCGCGTCCTACCGGATCGACCCGATCACGCCGTCGTGATCACGGACGCGCGGCGCGTCGCTCGTACTCGGCCCGCGCCTGCGCGTTGACGTCGGTCAGGGCACGGTCGGCGCCGATCGCGTGGCCGATGGCGTCCTTCCAGCGACGGGGCAGGGCGTTGCTGACGTAGAAGATGCCCTTGCTGTGCCGCGGCACCCAGGTCTCGAAGCGCGGCTTCTGGGCCACGTCGACGACGGCCCGGGCGACGTGCTCGGGCTGTGCCGCCCGCATGCCCTTGGTCGCCGAGACCCCGGCCGCGAGCTCGGTCGCGACGACGGTGGGCAGCACGCACGAGACGTCGACCCCGTGCGGGCGCAGCTCGGACCGCATCGCCTCGGAGAAGCCGACGACGGCGTGCTTGCTCGCGCTGTAGGTCGCGCCGTTCGCCACCGCGATGCGTCCGACGGCAGAGGCGATGTTGATGACGTGGCCGCTGCCGCGGGCGATCATGGCGGGCGCGACCAGCTTGGTGCCCGTGATGACGCCGCGCAGGTTGACGTCGAGGATGCGATCGGTCGCCTCGTCGGTCTCGTCGACCAGCGGTGACAGCGGCATGATGCCGGCGTTGTTGACGAGCACGTCGATCGGCCCGAACGCCTGCACCTGCTCGATGAAGGCCGCGTACGACGCGCGGTCGGACACGTCGACGGTCAGTCCCACCGCCCCGCCGCCGACCTGTGCGGCCGACTTGGCGGCGACGTCGTCGTCGAGGTCGCCGATGACGACCCTGGCGCCGGCGGCGACGAAGTGGCTGGCGGTCGACAGGCCGATGCCGCGGCCGCCGCCGGTGATGACGACGAGCTGGTCGCGAAGGGATCGGGTCATGGGAGCTCCTGGAGGGGTCGACGGCGGGTGAGGTGGACGGGCTGGCCGTCCTTGGGGAACGGCAGCGAGGTGTAGCTCATGGGTGCGCGGTAGTCGGCGTCGACGGTCCACGTGTACTGACGCAGCAGGTGCACGAGGATCGTCTTGACCTCGGCGCCGGCGAAGAACATGCCGAGGCACTTGTGGACGCCGCCACCGAACGGCTCCCACGCATAGCGGTGCACCTTGTCGTCGCGTCGGTCGTCGGCGAACCGCTCGGGGTCGAACCGCGCCGGCTCGTCCCACAGCTCGGGCATGTGGTGCGACAGGTGCACCATGACGGCGACGAGACGGTCGGCCGGTATGCGGTGCCCGAGCACCTCGGTCTCCTTGACGGTCTTGCGGGCGAGGACCGGGACCGGCGGCACGAGCCGCAGGCTCTCCTTCATCACCAGGTCGATCGCGACGAGCTCGTCGAGCTGCGCCATCGTGGGGTGCTCGGGCAGGGCGAGGGCCTCGGCGCGGCACCGTTCCTGCCACTGCGGATGCTGGCCCAGCTGCTGCATCACGGTGGACACGGTGATCGTCGACGTGTCGTGCGCGGCCATCAGCAGGAAGATCATGTGGTTGACGACGTCCTCGTCGCTGAACCGTTCGCCGTCCTCGGTCTCGAGGTGGCAGAGCACCGAGAACAGGTCGCTGCCCGGCGTCTCGCGCTTGGCGGCGAGGTGGCGGCCGAGGAACTCCTCGAGCAGCCTGCGACCCCGGAGGGCGCGCCCCCAGCGGGTGCCCGGGATGTTGGCGCGGACGAGGGCCGTCGCCGACTGCACGCAGGCGATGAACGCCTGGTTGACGCGGTCGAGCTCGTCGGCCGACGCGAGGTCGGCGCCGCCCATGAAGACTTCGGTGGCCAGGTCGAGGGTCAGCTCCTTGAGGGCGGGGTAGGCCAGGAACGTCTCGCCGGGCTCCCACGCCGCGAGCCCCGCGGCCACGGCCGGCTGCAGGGCGGCGGTGTATCCCTCGAGCCGGTCGCGCGTGAAGGCCGACTGCATGATGCGGCGGTGCCGGTGGTGCTCCTCGAAGTCGAGCAGCATCAGCCCGCGGTCGAAGAAGGGGCCGACGAGATAGCCCCAGCCGTCGCCGCTGGCGAAGGCCTTGTCGGCGTTGCGCAATGCTGCCTCGCAGGCATCGGGCCCGAGCAGCACCGTCCACCGCTTGCCGATGAAGTCGATGTCGGAGACGGGACCCCATCCGTCGTACTGCTCGCGCATCATCGACAACGGGTCGCGGACGTAGTCGAGCGTGCGTCCGACGTAGGGCAGCCCGCGACGGCGGGGAGGACTCTGGGTGACCTGGCTCACACCGACATCTTGATTCAGACAGGACGCTCTGTCAATATGGGGACATGGCAGTGAAGGCAGGTCAGTACCGCGGCATGACGGCCGAGCAGCGGCGTGCCGACCGCCACGCCCGCCTGCTCGCAGCGACCCTCGAGGTCTGGGGCCGAGAGGGCGGACCCACGGTCACGATGACGCGCATCTGCGCCGAGGCCGGCCTCACCGAGCGCTACTTCTACGAGAGCTTCGCCGGGCTCGACGCCGCGCTCAAGGCGGTCATGGACGACATCGCGGCCCAGATCGCCGACCGTTCGGTCGCGGCGCTCGCCGCGGCGCAGGGCGGACCGACCGAGCGCGTCCGGGCCGGCATCGGGGCCTTCGTCGAGATCCTCACCGACGACCCCCGCAAGGGGCGCGTCGCGATCGTCGAGTCCGTCTCGCTCGACGCCCTGCGCCCCCATCGGGCCGAGCTGCTGCGACAGTTCGCCGAGCTGTCGGCCCGCGAGGCGCGCGAGCTCTACGGGCCGCAGGCCTGGGACGAGCGGGAGGGTCGCCTGGCCGCGACGATGTTCATCGGCGGCGTCGCCGAGCTGGTGACGGGCTGGCTCGAGGGCACGCTCGAGGCGACCCCCGACGACATCGTCGACGCCGCGACCCACCACTTCACGGCCACGGCGCACCGCTGAGCGTCACTCGACGTGCGGCACGTCCCCGTCGACCTCGGCCTGCCGGAGTCCGCGGCCCAGGCGCGACGACTTGTAGCCGTAGGCGAAGTAGACGACGAAGCCGATCGCGAGCCAGATCAGGAAGCGGATCCACGTCTCGACCGACAGGTTGACCATGAGCCAGACGCACGCGGCGACGGACAGGATGGGGATCAGGGGCACGCCCGGCACGCGGAACGGCCTGTGCAGGTCGGCCCGGGTGCGACGCAGGATGATGACGCCCACCGAGACCACCACGAACGCGAACAGGGTGCCGATGCTGACGAGCTTGGACAGCTCCGACAGCGGGACGAAGCCGGCGAGCACGGCGACGAACAGCCCGGTGATGATCGTGATCCGGTAGGGCGTGCCGAAGCGCGGGTGCACCTTGGCGAGGCCGACCGGCAGGAGGCCGTCGCGCGACATCGCGAACAGCACGCGCGCCTGCCCCATCATCAGCACGAGCACGACGGTCGTCAGGCCGGCGACCGCGCCGACGGAGATGATCTTGCTGGCCCAGTCCAGGTCGTTGGCCTTGAACGCCTCGGCGAGCGGTGCGGCCGTGTTCATGCGCTCGTCGGAGTACTTCAGCATGCCGGTGACGACGAACGCGACGGCGGCGTAGAGCACCGTGACGATCGCGAGGGAGCCGAGGATGCCGCGCGGCACGTCGCGCTGCGGGTTCTTGGTCTCCTCGGCCGACGTCGCGACGATGTCGAAGCCGATGTAGGCGAAGAACACGACGGAGGCCGCGGCGATGATGCCGTAGACGCCGAAGATCGTCGGCTCGACGCCGAAGATCGACTGCAGCAGCGTCGAGTCGAGGCCCGACGTGCCCTCGGTCGGCTTCGAGTCAGGGACGAACGGCTTGTAGTTGGAGGCCTTGATGAAGAACAGCCCGGCGACGATCACGAACGTCACGACGGCGACCTTCACGATGACCAGGACGCTGGTGATGCGGCCCGACAGCTTGGTGCCGAGCACGCCGACCGCGGTCAGGCCGAGGACGATCGCGATCGCGCCGAAGTCGGGGATGGCCTGGTCGCCGGCGAGCCACGTCGGCAGGTCGAAGAGTGACTGCAGGTACGCCGACCAGCCACGGGCCACGACCGCCGCGCCCAGGGCCAGCTCGAGGACGAGGTCCCAGCCGATGATCCACGCGATGAGCTCGCCGAGCGTCGCGTAGGAGAACGTGTAGGCGCTGCCCGCCACCGGCACCGTCGAGGCGAACTCGGCGTAGCAGAGCGCCGCGAGGCCGCAGGTGATGCCGGCGAGCACGAACGAGATCACGATGGCGGGGCCGGCGTTGCTGAACGCCTGCTCGCCCGTCAGCACGAAGATGCCGGTGCCGACCATGACGCCGACGCCGAAGACCGTCAGGTCCCAGGCCGAGAGCTCCTTCTTGAGCCGGTGCTCCGGCTCGTCGGTCTCCTCGATCGATCGCTCGACGGACTTGATGCGGAAGAGGTCCATCCGAACATCCTCTTGGTCTCGCCCGGCGGTCGCAACCTGTCAGTCGTCGGCGCGGCGCTGCTCGCGACGGGCGGCGGCCTCGTCCCAGCGCTGGCGCTCCTCGTCGGTGGTCGGGACGAGGGGTGGAACCGCGACGGGAGTCCGGTCGTCGTCGATCGCGACCATCGTGAAGTAGCAGCTGTTGGTGTGGCGGACCTCGCCCTTGCGGAAGTTCTCGGCGCTGACCCGGATGCCGACCTCCATCGACGAGCGGCCGGTGAAGTTGACCGACGCCTCGAACGTCACGAGCTCCCCGACGTGGATGGGCTCGCGGAACACGACCCGGTCGACCGACAGGGTCACGACGTACGCCTGGGCATAGCGGCCCGCGCAGGTGAACGCGACCTGGTCGAGCAGCTTGAGGATCGTGCCGCCGTGGACGTCGCCGGTGAAGTTGGCCATGTCGGGCGTCATCAGCAGGGTCATCGACAGCTGGTGGCGGGGGCGCTCCGGGGTCATGGGGACACCGTAGTGCCGGGTCAGCGCGTGCGGGCGTGCTTGGCCCACGCGAAGCAGAACAGGCCGAAGGCGGCCAGCCCGAGGGCCACGGCCGTCAGGAGGTAGGGCCCGAAGGCCTGGTCGCGCACCGTCTTGAGCGCATCGTCGAGACCGCCGGCCTTCTCCGGGTCGTAGGACACGGTGGCCCAGGCGAAGAGGGCGCCGACCACGCCGATCGCGACGCCCTTGGCGACGTAGCCCGTCCGGCCGAGGACCAGCACGGCCCGACCGGAGTCTCCGCTCGTGGCCGGCTGCTCGAGGTCGTGGGTGAAGGCGTCGGTCACGCCGCGGTGCACCTGCCGCACCGCGACGACGAGGACCGCGACGGCGAGCACCCCGACCAGCACGCGTCCGGCCGGTGCGGACAGGAGGTCGGCCGTCAGCCCCTCCTCCTTCGAGTCGTTGCCCGACGACGAGCCGGATCCCATGGCGATCCTGGCCGCCGAGACTGCCAGCGCGCCGTAGACGACCGTCCGTCCGACGGCGCCGAGCCGCTTGCGGATCTTCTTGGCGCCGTCCTCGGCGGCGTAGCCCCACACGGCTGTGGCGAGCTGCCACAGCGTCAGGGCGACCAGCCCCAGCACGGTGACCCAGAGCAGGAGGCGGCCGAACGGCTGCTCGGCCATGGTCTTGAGCGCCCCACCGCTGCTCGCGTTGCCGCCGCCGGACCACGCGACCTGCAGCGCGATCCAGGCGATCAGCAGGTGGACGACGCCGTAGGCGACGAGACCGATCCGCGCACCGTGCTTGAGCACGTCGCTGTGCTGTGCCTGACGACCCGGGTTCCCTCCCATGTCAGATCCTCTCCCCTCGTCCGTCAGTCCTCCAGGGCCTCCGCGGCCTTGGCGATGTTGCGCTGCATCGAGCCGAAGACGATGCCGTGGAACGGCCACACGGCCCACCAGTAGACGTGCCCCAGCAGCCCCTTGGGGTGGAACAGCGCACGGTGGTGGAACGTCGTCGTGCCGCCCTCGGTGGAGCCGACCTGCATCTCGAGCCATGCGAGGCCCGGCAGCCGCATCTCGGCGCGCAGGCGCAGGAACGAGTGGTCGTCGGTCTCCTCGACGCGCCAGAAGTCGACGGCGTCCCCCACGACCAGGTCGCGGGGGTTGCGTCGGCCGCGGCGCAGACCGGGACCGCCGACGAACCGGTCGAGCACGCCGCGGACCCACCAGGCCAGCGCCCAGGAGTACCAGCCGTTGCGCCCGCCGATGCCCTCGATGACGGTCCAGAGGTGCTCGGGCGAGGCGTCGACCTCGCGGGTGCGCTCGTCCTTGTAGAGCGATCCGCCCGCCCAGTCGGGGTCGGTCGGCAGCCCCTCCGCGGGGGCGCCGGCCGTCGCCGCGGACGACCAGCTGGTCGGCACGTCGAGGTTCTGGATCTTGGTGAGCGCGAGCTCGACCGAGCGGTCGAAGTCGATCAGGCCGCCCTCGGGGTCGGGCACGTACTGCCTGATGTCGGTCTCGCTCGCGACGACGGTGTTCTTGAGCGACTCGACCAGCGGCCGGGCGAGGCCGGCCGGCACCGGCGTGATCAGCCCGATCCAGTGGCTCGACAGGCCGGGCGTCAGGACCGGGACCTTGAGGATCCGGCGACGAGGCAGCCCGGCGATCTGAGCAAAGCGCTGCATCAGCTCGAGGTAGGTGAGCACCTCGGGGCCGCCGATGTCGAAGCGGCGGCTCACGTCGGCCGGCATGTCGGCCGAGCCCACGAGGTAGCGCAGGACGTCGCGAACGGCGATCGGCTGGATGCGGGTGTTGACCCACTTCGGCGTCACCATGACCGGCAGGCGCTCGGTCAGGTAGCGGAGCATCTCGAACGAGGCGGACCCCGACCCGATGATCACGCCGGCCTGGAGCACCGTGGTCGGCACCCCGGAGTCGAGCAGCACGTCGCCGACCTCGCCGCGAGAGCTCAGGTGCTCCGAGAGCTGCTCGCCTTCGGGGATCATCCCGCCGAGATAGACGATGCGGCTCACTCCGGCCCGCTTCGCCTCGTCGGCGAACCGCTGGGCCATGTCCTTCTCGGTCGCACCGAAGTCGCCGCCCGTGCCGATCGAGTGCAGCAGGTAGTAGAGCACGTCGACGCCCTCCATCGCGGCGCGCACGTCCTCGGTGCTGGAGGCGTCGCCGACGAAGATCTCGACGTCGTCCGACCAGTCGTGGGTGCGGGCCTTGCGCTCGTCGCGGACCATCACGCGGACGACGTGCCCGGCCTCGAGCAGCTGAGGGACGAGGCGGCCGCCGACGTAGCCGGTGGCGCCTGTGACGAGACTGCGGGTGGGGGGCATCCTCACAGTGTTCGGGACGCGGACGCCTCCCGCACGTCCAGGGGGCGGACTAGCCTCGAGCCATGACGACATCTCCTGCCAGCGACACCGAGCGCAGCGTCGAGCTGACCCGGACCGGGCCCTCCCGCTACCGCGCGACCAACGTGCGGGGCACGACGCTCGACATCGGCGACGGGTCCGACGCCGACTTCACGCCGGTCGAGCTGCTGCTCGTCGCGCTCGCCGGATGCACCGCCATCACCGTCGACCCGTTCGTGTCACGGCGGGCCGAGCCCGAGACGTTCGACGTGCACACCCGGGCCGACAAGGTGCGCGACGACCAGGGCAGCCACCTGGTCGACATCCGCATGGTCTTCGACGTGCTGTTCCCCGACGGAGAAGGTGGCGAGCAGGCGAGGGCGCTGCTGCCCGACGCGATCCGCAAGGCCGAGGAGCGGCTGTGCACCGTGAGTCGCACGCTCGCGCTCGGCGCCCACGCCGACGTGGAGATCACCGACGTCTGATCAGGCGTGGTGGTGGACCTTGACGTCCTCGTAGGCGAAGCAGTTGAAGAAGTGGTGCGGGGTGCCGGGTCGACCGGTGGGCTCGGCGCGGCCGGGCTCGGTCGCGGGTCCCTGGCAAGGGCGCTCGTACCAGTCGTTGCGGCGGACGAGGCGGTCATCGACCACGGTGCCGAGGTAGTGACCGGCGAGGTCGACCGCGTCGTTGTCGTCCCAGGGGAACCAGCCGATCCAGTGACCGGCGAGGTCGAACACGTACGGATCGCTCCACGTGCGGCGGAACGCGACAGGCTCACCGCCCATGTCGAACAGGTAGACGCTCATCCGAGATTTCCTTCCCTTGCCCTCGACGGTACGAGCAGGGACGGCCATCCGTGGGGATTTGGTGTCCGACAGGCAAAATTGGCCCGAACGGACTAGTTCGACGGGACCTTGGGGATCACGATCCGGCCTCGACGGTCAGTGAAGGGACAGGTCGGGGTTGTGGGGGCCCTTGGGCTCGACCCAGAAGTCGAGCGCGAGGTCGGACTCCTCGCCGCCGTTGAGATAGATCGAGAAGTCCGTGACGCCGGCGGCCTCGAGCACGTCGTCGTCGATGAGGAACTGCCCCGTGAGCTCCCGGCTCGGCTTCGTCACGATCTCGTAGGCCGCGTCGGCCATGATCGCGGGCGTGCGGGAGTGGGACACGAGCCCGGCGCCGACGACGTTGCGCACCGCGGCGGTGTCGATCGCCGTGCGAGGCCACAACGAGTTGGCCGCGATGCCGTACGGGCGCAGCTCCTCGCTCAGGCCCAGCGTCACCAGGCTCATGCCGAACTTCGCGATCGTGTAGGCGGTCGCGGTCGAGAACCACTTCGGGTCGAGCGTGATCGGCGGCGACAGCGTGAGGATGTGCGCGTTGTCGGACGCCTTGAGGTGCTCGATGCACGACTTCGCGAGCAGGAACGAGCCGCGCGAGTTGATGTCGTTCATCAGGTCGTACTTCTTCATCGACAGGTCCTCGGTCTTCGACAGGTCGATCGCTGAGGCGTTGTTGACGACGATGTCGATGCCGCCGAACGCGGCTGCGGTCTGCGCCACGGCGTCGAGGACGAAGGCGTCGTCGCGGATGTCACCGACGAGCGGGAGGGCATGACCGCCCGCCGCCTCGATCGCCGCGGCCGCGGTGTGGATCGTGCCGGGCAGGGCCGGGTGCGGCTCGGTCGTCTTGGCCAGCAGGGCCACGTTGGCGCCGTCGCGGGCGGCTCGGACGGCGATGGCCTCCCCGATCCCACGACTGCCGCCGGACATGATCAGGGTCTTGCCTGCGAGTGACATGGGTGGATTGTGCCACCATTACTGTCACGATCGCCAGACCCCGGCCGGACCGGGGTCACCGAGGAGGAGAAGATGTCTGAATCCCTGCTGGTCGAGACCGCCGACGGCGTGCTCACGATCACCTGGAACGACCCCGACCGGCTCAACGGCCTGACCGGCGACATGCTCGACGCCGCGTCCGACGCGGTCGAGGGGATCGACGCGAGCACCCGCGTGATCGTCTTCACCGGTGCCGGGCGGGCCTTCACGACCGGTGCCCGACTCGACGAGACGATCAGCGGCACCGAGCCGATGGACCGAGCGAACCGCCTGATCCGGGCCATCACCAGCAGCCCGGTGCCGGTCGTCGCCGCGGTCAACGGGCCAGCCGCCGGCTTCGGCGCCTCGGTCGCGTTCGCCGCCGACATCACCGTCGCCGGGCAGTCGGCGTACTTCCTGCTTCCCTTCACCAACATCGGCCTGATGCCCGACGGTGGGGCCACGGCCGTCGTCGCCGCGTCGATCGGCCGGGCCCGCGCGTCCGCCATGGCCCTGCTGGGCGAGCGGCTCCCGGCCGCCGACGCCGCCGACGCCGGCCTGATCCATGCCGCGGTCGCCGACGCCGAGCTCGAGGCCACGGTGCAGACGATCGTCACCCGCCTGGCGACCGGGGCCGGGGTCGCCTACCGGGCGACCAAGGAGGCGATCGCCGCGGCGACCCTCGGCAACCTCGACGCCGCGCTCGACCGCGAGCGCGACCTGCAGGTGCAGCTGTTCGACACAGCCGACTTCGCCGAGGGGACGACGGCGTTCGTGCAGAAGCGCGCACCGAAGTTCGTGGGCGCATGACGACGGACTTCGAGGCGGTCGAGCGCGTCCTCACCGAGCGCCGCAGCTGTCGCGGCTACCTCTCCGAGCCCGTCGAGCGCGAGACGATCGAGCAGGTGCTCGCCGCCGCGCAGCACACGGCGTCGTGGTGCAACACGCAGCCGTGGCAGGTGCACATCGTCTCGGGCGAGGCCCGCGACGCCCTCTCCAAGGCGGCGGTCGACCACGTCATCGCGACGTTCGGGCAGCCGGCGCCGTCGGACTTCCCGTTCCCGGCGGCCTACAACGGGGTCTACGACGAGCGACGCAAGGAGGTCGGCTGGCAGCTCTACGAGGCGGTCGGCGTGCAGCGCGGCGACCGCGAGGCATCGGCCATGCAGATGCTCCGCAACTTCGAGTTCTTCGGCGCCCCGCACGTCGCGATCATCACGACCGACGCCGACCTGGGCGTCTACGGCGCGATCGACTGCGGTCTCTACGTCAACTCGTTCATGCTCGCGGCCCAGGCCCGGGGTCTTGGCACGTGCGCCCAGGCGGCGATCGGTCAGGTCGCACCGGCGGTGCGCGAGCTCCTCGCCCTGCCGGACGACCGCCGCGTCGTCTGCGGCATCTCGTTCGGTCACCCCGACCCGGAGCACCCCTCGGCGCAGTTCATGTCGACCCGAGCCCCCATCACCGAAGCAGCGACGTTCGTCGACTGAGGCCGCCCGCGGCCGAACGTCGGCGAAGGCTAGCGAAGCGGGAGCGTCTCACGCCGAAGGCGTTGTTCTGCGAAGCCTCGTCGACTGAGGCCGCCCGCGGCCGAACGTCGGCGAAGACTAGCGGAGCGGGAGCGTCTCACGCCGAAGGCGTTGTTCTGCGAAGCCTCGTCGACGAAGGCCGATCAGCCGCGCAGGGCGCCGATGCCGAGCACGGCGGCCAGGCCGAGGGCGCTGCGCGGGTGATAGGCAGCCGTCCAGAGTCCGCCGTGCGCGGCGTTGACGGCCTCGTCCTGCCACGGCTCGTCCTGCGGCTGGGCACCTGACCGCAGGTCGTACGCGAGCAGCGCCGCCATGAGGGTGTTGCTCGTGGCAGGGTCGAAGATCTCGACGCCGAAGCGGTGTGCCCCGGCGTAGGCGGCGGCGAGCGCCTTGTTCTTGACGACCGAGCGGGTGCGGGTCGCGGGGGCCACGTTGAGCGACACCATCGTCCCGCTGTGGCGGGCCGTCGTCGCGCGCCAGCGCTGGAGCCGCTTGGCGAGGGCATAGTTGGGCCCCTGCTGCGGCACGAGGGCGTCGCAGAGTCCTGGGTCGGCGCCGGGCGGATAGTTGCGCTGCAGCAGGCGTCCGCCGCTCACGGCGCGCAGCGGGGTGCGGAGCAGACGCGAGGCGCTGCGGCGGGCGTACGCCTCGTTGGACCGGGCGACGTCGTCGGCCGGCACCGCGAACGTGTCGGTCGGCGTGGCGAGGAAGGCGAGGGCGGTGTCGGGACGCTGGCGGGTCAGGTGCTCCGCGAGGGCGTCAGCAGCCATCGAGACGCGGACGTGGGCGGCACCGTCGGCATAGCAGTAGTTGCCGAGCACGAGGCGTCCGTCGAGCCCGTCGAGCCAGTGCGCGATGGCCGGCAGCTCGGTGAGCAGGTCCGCTCCCGAGTCGTCGTCTCCGTTGGTGACGATGCGGGCGGGCAGGTGCGCCGTGCCGGCCGACTCGGTCGCGGGCGTGCGCACGCGCTCCTGCACGTCGGCCCGCGGCAGGTCGAGCGCCACGACCTCGGCCCCCCAGCGCAGCAGCGCCCGGTAGGGGCCCATCTCGGCTCCGGCGCCGAGCACGACGACGGTGTCACCCTCGAGACGCAGCCAGTCGGGGTTGTCCTGCACGGTCTGCACGGCCTCGGAGCACGAGGTCGTGATGACGCCGTCCGCGACCCAGCGGTCCAGCTGGTCGAGGAGTGCCTTGCCGCTCAGGCGCTCGCCGCGGTAGGGGATCGAGAGCTCGGTCTCGGGCTCGGCCGCGCCGCGGACGGTCCGGGTGTGGAAGGCCTGGGTGAGCGCGGTGCCGCCGATCGCCCGGTCGAGCGGGACGTCGCCGAAGCGCATCAGCTCGTGGGCGCTCCGCAGGCCGTCGGCCGCGATGGCGTGGGCGGCCGGCGCCTCGCCGATGCCGGCCTCGACGGCCCGGCGGAAGTGGGCGAGGTAGTTGCGCCGCCAGTTGGTCTCGTTCTCGACCGCGCGGGCGCCGACCGGATCGGCCTTGCGGAGCGCGTCGGCCATGACGGTGCGAGCCGCGGACGACGAGCTCTCGGAGGGGAAGGAGACGCCGGGTTGATCGCTCATCGCTCCAGCCTAGGAGCGCATTTCGGTTACTCACGAGTTCGCTCGGGAATATTTTTCGAACTCCCACCCATCCATCTCGGGGAGGGTGTCGAACATCAGGTGTGAGCACCCAGACAGCAACCCGCGCCACGGCGCCATGGTGGGCCGGAGCCCTTGCCGGCTTCTTGGCCGCCGCATCCGGCGTGGCCGTCGGCACCGGCGTCGCCGCGCTGCTGCAGGGCGTTCCCTCGCCGATCGAGTCGGTCGGCAACCGCGCGATCGACTACGCGCCGCCGTTCCTCAAGGAGTTCGCGGTCAAGCAGTTCGGCACCGCCGACAAGCCGATCCTCATCGGCGGCGTCGTCGCGACGCTCGCCCTCCTGGCCGTGGTCGCCGGCATCATCGGACGCAAGAAGCCCCGCGTCGCCATCGCCGTCGTCGGCGTCATCGGCCTCATCGCCGTGCTCTGCGCCGCGATCGACCGCACCACCACCGCGGGCCGCGCACTGACCCTGGTGCCGTCGGTCCTCACCGTGGTCGTCAGCCTCGGGGCCCTGATCCTGCTGCTCGCCACCCTGCGCGAGCGTGAGGAGGCGGCCGCCGCCCACCCGCTCGGTCTCGGTCGTCGCGGATTCCTCAAGGCCTCCCTCGGCGTGACCGCGCTGGCCGTCATCGGCGGAGCAGTCGGCCAGCTCTTCGGCGATGCCGCCGCTGCAGCGTCCCGCGCCGGCATCCGGCTCCCGGGTGCTGCCAAGGCCGCTCCCGCCGTGCCCTCCGGCGTCGAGGTCGGCGTCAAGGGCGTGAGCGAGTTCGTCACCCCCAACCGCGACTTCTACCGCGTCGACACCGCGCTGCGCATCCCCGACGTCCCGGCCGAGGGCTGGTCGCTGCGCATCCACGGGATGGTCGACCAGGAGCTCAACCTCTCCTACCGCGACCTCATGAACATGCCGCTCGAGGAGCACCGGGTCACCCTGACCTGCGTCTCCAACGAGGTCGGCGGCCCCTACGTCGGCAACGCCCTGTGGCTCGGTGTCCGCACCGCGACGCTGCTGGAGATGGCCGGTGTGCAGGCCGGTGCCGATGCCATCAAGTCGACGAGCGCCGACCGCTGGACGGCCGGCAGCCCGATCGAGACCGTGACCGACGACCGCAACGCGATGGTCGCGATCGGCATGAACGGCGAGCCCCTCCCGCTCTCCCACGGCTTCCCGGCCCGGCTCGTGATCCCCGGCCTCTACGGCTTCGTCTCCGCGACCAAGTGGCTGACCGAGATCGAGGTCACGAAGTTCTCGGACTTCAAGGGCTACTGGACGACGCGCGACTACACCGCGCTGGCCCCCATCAAGTTCTCCTCGCGCATCGACGTCCCGAAGTCCTTCCAGGCCTTCCCGCAGGACAAGGTCCGCCTCGGCGGCGTGGCCTGGGCGCAGACCGTCGGCATCGAGAAGGTCGAGGTGAGCATCGACAAGGGCGAGTGGGTCGAGGCCACGCTCGGCGCCGAGGACAACAACGAGACCTGGCGTCAGTGGAGCTACCAGTGGGACGACGCTACTCCGGGCAACCACCAGGTCACGATCCGCGCCACCAACAAGGACGGCGACACACAGACTTCCGAGCGGGCACGCATTCGCCCGAACGGGACGACCGGCTGGCACAGCGTCCAGTTCCGCGTCGAGTAACACCGCACGACACCCAACCAACAAGGAGAACCGAAATGCGTACAACCACCAAGAGCTTCGCCGTCGCGGCGGTTGCCTCGCTGTCCCTCTTCACTGCTGCTTGCGGTTCGAGCGACAGCGAAGGCGAAGCGGCGCCGGCTGACGACGCGACCTCCGCTGCCCCCGACGACTCCGCCGCCGACCCGGCCGCCGACCTCGTCGGAGCCGGCTGCGCCGACTACGCGAAGGCCGTGCCGGACGGCAAGGGCTCGGTCAGCGGCATGTCGGTCGACCCCGTCGCCACGGCTGCCAGCAACAACCCGCTGCTCAAGACGCTCGTCAAGGCCGTCTCGGGCCAGATCAACCCCGACGTCGACCTGGTCGACACCCTCAACGGTGGCGAGTTCACCGTGTTCGCGCCGGTCGACACCGCGTTCGACGCGCTCTTCAAGGAGCTCGGTGACGAGGGCGTCAAGACGGTCTCCGAGGAGAAGGGCGGCGGAACGCTGTCCGGCATCCTGACCTACCACGTCATCCCCGGCAAGATCGCTCCGGCCGACATCGACGGCACGTTCAAGACCGTCAACGGCGCTGACCTCACGGTCAAGGGCTCGGGCGACGACATCACCGTCGGTGAGGGCAACGCCAAGGTCATCTGCGGTGGCGTCAAGACCGCCAACGCCACGGTGTACCTGATCGACTCCGTCCTCATGCCCCCGGCCTGATCGACACGAGGTAGCACCACAGAAGCCCGGCCACCTGGTGGCCGGGCTTTTGTGCGCCGCGAGGCTTCTTCCTAATAGGAACACGTGGCAGGATAGCGGTCAGACGAAAGGATCGGGATGACCTCCTACGCCATCGAGACCCACGGACTGGCTCGCGCCTTCGGCAGCACCCGGGCCGTCGACGGTGTCGACCTGCAGGTGCCGGTCGGCGGTGTGTACGGCGTGCTGGGACCCAACGGAGCCGGCAAGACCACGACGATCCGGATGCTCGCCACGCTGCTGAAGCCCACCGGGGGGACCGCGGTCGTGCTCGGTCACGACGTCGTCGCCGAGGCCGCGACCGTCCGCGCCAAGGTCGCGATGACCGGACAGTTCGCCTCCCTCGACGAGGACCTCACCGGCACGGAGAACCTCGTGATGCTGGGCCGTCTCTACGGCTTCAGCTGGGCCCAGGCCCGCGAGCGGTCGGCCGAGCTGCTCGAGGCGTTCGACCTCACCGAGGCTGCGGGCCGCCAGGTCAAGAAGTACTCCGGCGGCATGCGTCGGCGCATCGACATCGCGGGCAGCATCGTGGTGCGCCCCGAACTGATGTTCCTCGACGAGCCGACCACGGGCCTCGACCCCCGCAGCCGCAACCAGGTCTGGGACATCGTTCGCGCGCTGGTCTCGGCCGGCACGACGGTGCTCCTCACGACGCAGTACCTCGACGAGGCCGACCAGCTCGCCGACCGGATCGCGGTCATCGATCGTGGCAAGGTCATCGCCGAGGGCACGAGCGGCGAGCTGAAGGCGTCGGTGGGCAGCGGCGCCCTGCACGTCCGGGTCGCCGACCCGGCGCTGCGTGACGAGGCGATCCGGCTGCTGGAGTCGGCGCTGTCCGGCGAGGCCGATCGCGGCAGCGACCCGGCGTCCATCACGATGCGGGTCGCCGACCCGGCCGGGGTGCCGGCCGCGCTGGCGAGGCTGCGCGACCACGGGATCGCCACGACCGAGTTCTCACTGGGTCAGCCGAGCCTCGACGAGGTGTTCCTGGCGCTGACCGGCGAGCACGTGCACGACGACCAGGAGGTCCCGGCATGACGATCGACACGAACGGTGGGATGGACACCAAGGTCGCTGCGGCCCTGGGATCGGGGCCGCGGCCGCAGCCGGCATCGGCCGTCTCCTCGTCGTTGACGTTCGGCTGGCGCGCGCTGCTGAAGATCAAGCACGTCCCCGAGCAGCTCTTCGACGTCACGATGTTCCCGATCATGTTCACGTTGATGTTCACCTTCATCTTCGGCGGTGCGATCGCCGGATCGCCGAAGGAGTACCTGCCCTATCTCGCGCCGGGCATCCTCGTCCAGACCGTCGTGATGATCACGATGTACACCGCGATGACGATCAACAACGACATCGAGAAGGGCGTCTTCGACCGCATCCGGTCGTTGCCGGTGTGGCGTCCGTCCCTGCTCGTGGGCTCCCTGCTGGGCGACACGCTGCGCTACACGATGGCGTCGTCCATCATCATCGTCGTCACGCTGCTCCTGGGCTACCGCCCCGCAGGCGGGGTCTCCGGGGTCGTCGCCGCGATCGCGCTGCTGCTGGTCTTCTGCTTCAGCGTCAGCTGGATCTGGACCCTCCTGGGCTTCAAGCTGCGCACCCCCAACGCGGTCATGGGCGTCAGCATGATGGTGCTGTTCCCGCTGACGTTCCTGTCCAACGTGTTCGTGGCGCCGTCGACGATGCCCGACGTGCTGGAGAGCGTCGTGAAGGTCAACCCGGTCACCGTCCTGGTCGACGCCGCCCGCAGCCTGATGGACGGCACGCCCGACGGCGGGGCGATCGTCACGGTCCTGATCATGTCCGGCGTTCTCGTGGCGGTGTTCGGGCCGCTGACGATGCGGGTGTTCGCCAACAAGACCTGACGCCGCGCCCGATAGGGTCGCCGCATGGGCTCCATCCACCTCATCCGGCACGGCCAGGCGTCATGGGGTGCGGCCGACTACGACCAGCTCTCGCCGCTCGGCGACGAGCAGTCCGCAGCACTCGGCATCTCGTGGGAGGCGTCGGGCTGGTCGCCGACCGCCGCCGTCGCCGGTGGCATGAAGCGCCACGCGCAGACGGCCATCTCGACGATCGACGCGAGCGGCCAGGGCGACGGCTACGACGTCGACGCCGGCTGGGACGAGTACGACCACCTGGCGTTGGCCCGCGCGCACGACCCGTCCTCGCTGGTGGGCGACGCCAAGGCGTTCCAGGCCTCGCTCAACGTCGCGCTCACGGCGTGGATCGCCGGCGAGCCCGGTGCGGGCGAGACCTATGCCGAGTTCCGCGACCGCGTGCTGACGTCGTTCGTCGACGTCGTCGCCCAGGCCACGTCCGGGCAGCGCATCGCCGTGTTCACGTCGGGCGGGCCGATCGCCCTGGTCGTCTCGCACCTGCTGGCCGGCGACGACTCGCTCTTCCAGCGGCTCAACGACGTCGTCATCAACGCGAGCGTCACGACGATCATCTCCGGCCAGACCGGCCCCCGGCTCCTGGCGTTCAACGAGCACGCCCACCTGCCGCGCGACATGGTGACCTTCCGCTGATCTCAGATACCGGTAGTATCTGAACCATGTCGATCCCCCCGCAGTCCCGCGTCCTCATCACCGGCGCCGCCTCCGGCCTGGGCCTCGCCCTGGTCCACCAGCTCGTCGACCGCGGCTGCCGCGTGCTCGGCACCGATGTCCACACCGAGCTCCCCGAGACCCTGCGTGGTCTCGCGGGCGTCTCCTACCTGACGCTCGACGTCACGAAGGACGTCGACTGGTCGAAGGCCCACGACTGGGTGGTTGAGGAGTGGGACGGTCTCGACTACCTGTTCAACAACGCCGGCGTCGCGGCCGGCGGCCGCATCGAGCTGTCCGAGATGGACCAGTGGCAGTGGATCGTCGACATCAACCTGCTCGGCGTCGCTCGTGGCTGCCGCACGTTCACGCCGATGCTCAAGCAGCAGGGCAGCGGCCACATCGTCAACACCGCGTCGGCTGCCGGCCTGATCCACCCGCCCCGCATGAGCGAGTACAACGCGGTCAAGGCCGGCGTCGTCGCGCTCAGCGAGACGCTGTTCCACGAGCTCAAGCCCTACGGCGTCAAGGTCTCGGTGGTCTGCCCGACGTTCTTCAAGACCAACCTCACCGAGTCCCTGCGGGGCAAGGACGAGGCATCGCAGAAGATGGCGGCCAAGCTCATCGACAAGGCCAAGGTCTCGGCCGACGACATCGCCGCTGAGGTCCTCACCGGCGTCGAGAAGGGGCGTCACATCATCCTCACCGACCGCGACGGCAAGGTCGCGTACGCCGCGAAGCGCTTCGTCCGGCCGCTCTACTACCGGATGATGGCGCAGGCCTCGGCCAAGATGGCGAAGGGCGACTGACGTGCGCACGAACGTCCTGATCACCGGAGCCAGCTCGGGTCTCGGCGCCGGCATGGCCCGCATTCTGGCAGCCAAGGGCCATCACCTCGCGCTCACGGCGCGGCGCGTCGACCGGCTCGAGGCCCTCCGTGACGAGCTGCTCGCGGCACATCCCGACATCGAGGTCGTCGTGCACGCCCTCGACGTCAACGACCACGACCAGGTCTTCGCCGTCTTCAAGCAGGCGATCACCGACCTCGGCGGGATCGACCGCGTCATCGTCAACGCGGGGCTCGGCAAGGGCGGACGCATCGGCACGGGCAAGTTCCAGGCCAACAGGCAGACCGCCGAGACCAACTTCATCGCGGCCCTCGCCCAGTGCGAGGCGGCGATGGAGCACTTCTACGAGCGCAGGTCCGGTCACCTCGTCGTGATCTCGTCGATGTCGGCGATGCGCGGGATGCCGTCGGCCATGACGACGTACGCGGCCACGAAGGCCGGCATCGCGATGATCGCCGAGGGCATCCGGTCCGACCTCATCGGTCGCAAGGGGCTCGACATCAAGGTGACGACCCTCTTCCCGGGCTACATCGCGTCCGAGATGAACGAGGGCATCGCGCAGGAGGCGCGCCTGATGGTCGACACCGAGACGGGCTGCCGAGCACTAGTCAAGAAGATCGAGGCCGAGGTCGTCGACGCGGCCGTGCCGTCGTGGCCGTGGGCGCCGCTCGGACAGGTCATGAAGCACGCGCCGCTGGGCGTCGTCCGTCGTATGGTGTGACTTCTGGCGTGTGAAGTTCGCCGCCGCGGGTATGTTCGTCCGCAACAGCCTGACTCATCCACACAGGAGAGCCCGATGACCACGACACCGCCCGAGCCCGACCAGCCCTTCGGGGTGGGACAGCCCGCCTATCCGGGCGAGCAGCCGCAGGCCCCCTACGGTGCGGGCTCCTACCCGACGCACCCCGGTGCGCAACCGCCCCAGGGTGGCGCCGCGCCGGAGCAGCCGTCGTCGATCTCCACGGCCGTCAAGCTGATGCTCGTCGGAGCGGCGCTCAGCGTCCTCTCGCTGGTCTACAGCCTCGCCACGATGGGCGATCTCAAGGACCAGATCCGTGACGAGCTCGCCAAGAACGATCCCGACGTCAGCCAGTCGACGGTCGACGCCGCCTACTCAGTCGGCATCGGCTTCGCCGTCGTGTTCGGTCTGCTCGGGGCGTTCCTCTGGGTCTGGATGGCGTGGAAGAACGGTCAGGGCCGCAGCTGGGCCCGGGTCGTCGCCACGGTCTTCGGCGGGCTCAACCTGGTCGGCGCGTTGTTCACGTTCTCGGCGGGCAACTCCGAGCCGCTGTCGCTGGTGGCCACCGGTGTGAGCCTCGTGCTCGCCGTCGTGGTCCTGGTGCTGCTGTGGCGTCCGGAGTCGACGCGCTACTACGAGGACGTCACCCGCAGCCGTCAGCTGCGCTGATTCACTGCGGCAGGTCGACCCGGAGGAAGCGCGGGCGATAGAGGAACGGGTCGTCGTCGATCTTCTGGATGTCGGTGTTGTTCTGGCTGTACGAGACGACGACCGTCCCCTTCTTCGGCAGCAGGTCCGGGTGGGCCAGCGGCATGTAGCGCAGCGTGCCGGTCTTCTGCTCCGACGGGATCCTCGCGAGCGCCGGGCCGGCGACGAAGGGTCCCGTCGGCGTCGGCGACGACCAGATGACCAGGTCGGTGCCCAGGAACTCGTCGCGCTTGCTGACGGCGTACCACCGGCCTTCCTGCTCGAACACGCTCAGCGTCTGCGAGACGCCGCCCTCGGCCGGGATCAGGGTCGAGGCCTCCTTCGCCGATCGCTGCCAGCTGCTGCCGTCCCAGTAGCGCCACCTCGAGGTATCGAGGATGTCGTCGGGGCGGACGCGGGCGACCTTCAACGAGAACCCGAAGACCAGGTCGGTGCCGGGGGACGCCGTGCCGTAGAGGTAGACCCAGCCGTCGTGGACCGTCGAGGCCGCGCCCCACGTGGTCCTGGCGGTGTCCGTCGAGTCCTGGCCGAAGTCCTTGACCTGCAGCAGCTGGGGCGTCCTGCCACGCTCGACGACGAACAGCGCCAACGAGGGGCCCAGGTTCTCGAAGGCCTCGGCGCCGTCGGGCTGGGCTGCGCCGCGGACGCGCTGGGCTGCGACGCCCACGAGGTCGTACCCCGTGCGCTCGACCTTGGCGATCGACATCGGCCAGTAGCCCACGCCGTCCTCGCGGTCGGGGATGAGTGCGCCGTGGTCAGCCGGCAGGACGACGTCCGCGCAGCGATCGGTGAAGACCAGCATCGAGTTGCGGACGAACCTCTGCCCCTCGAAGTCGTCGGCGCGCAGCGTGTCGCCGAAGACCCAGAGGCGGCGTCCGTCCTGGAGGGTCACGTCGGCGCCGACGTCAGCCCCTTGGAACTCCGCACCCCCACGCAGCGTCTCCACCAAGGTGTTGAGCTCGCCGACCGTCGAGATCCGCTCGATCGGCAGGCACCTGGTCTCGGACGCGATCGAGACCCCGGGGGCCGCCGGATCGGCCGGTCCGGGTGCGACCGCGATCGCGACGAACATGGCCGCGGCGGCGGGCACGGACACGAGTGCGACGCGCAGACGCCACGGAAGTCGCCGGATGCCCATGAGCCCACGGTCCCACAAGCACCTATCGTCAGTGCCTATGGGACGACGGGCGGCATCGGCGCTGGTGCTGCTCGGTCTGCTCCAGGTCGTGGTGCTGGTGACCCTCGCCCTCGCCGGGCCCGACGACGTCACCCACCGGGCGCCGGTGCGTGTCGTCGCCCCTGCTGTGGTCGCGGCGAGCCTGGTCGATCAGGCCAACGAGATGGACGGACGTCCGGTCGTCGCGTCCGGCCTGTCGTCCGCGGCCGACGCGCGGGCCAGCGTCAGGAGCGGACGCAGCGTCGCGGCGGTCGTGGTGGACCTCAGCCGGGAGCAGGACGTCCTCTACGTCGCGTCGGCCAACGGGGACGCGCTGAATCGCGCCCTGGTGCGCCAGGTGCAGCAGGTCGAGGCGTCGTTCGGACGCTCGTCGCAGGTCCGCGACCTCGTCCCGGCCCGCCAAGGGGACTCCGGACATCGCCTCGTCTACGGGCTGACCGGCCTCGCCGTGGCCGCCGGCCTGATGACTGCCGTCGTGATCACGTGGCTCCGCGGGCCCCGGACCGCGACCCTGGCCGGAGGGGTCCGACGTCTGGGCGTGATCGCCGGCGTCGCGGTCGTGGTGGGCGGCGTGCTGGGTGGTCTGGCGGCCGCGGTCTACGACACCGGTCTGGGGACGTGGTGGCTCGTCGTGACGCTCACGATCCTGGCGTCCAGCACGACGACGTTCGCGCTGGAGGCTCTGTTCGGTGTGGTCGGCATCGGCATCGCGACGACGTTGCTCGTCCTTGCTGCTGCGCCCCTCGTCACCCTCACCCATCCGCTCCTGCTGCCCGAGCCGTGGGTAGCGATCACGCCATGGCTTCCGCACGGCGCTGCGCTCGCGGCGGGCACCAGCCAGGCCTACTTCGGGGGTGACCAGGTGCTGCGGCCGGTGCTTGTGCTCGTCACCTGGTCGGCGGTGTCGCTCCTGACGACGGTGGACGCCCGCCGGCAACGTCGCCGAGACCTGCTCGCCACCGGCTGACCACCGGCGCACTCGAGGCGGTGAGCACGGTCGACCAGTCCGCCGGCGCGACCAGCTCGGCGTGCACGTCGTGGGCGATCCGGTACGGACGGTGCGAGATCACCGTGCCGAGCACCTTGCGCAGGCGTGACATCTCGGCCCGGACGGTCACGGTCCTGGCCGGGTCGCCGAACAGGTCGTCGGCGACCTCCGACGCGGACCGGCCGTCCCGGTGCAGGAGCAGCGTCAGGAGGATCTCGCCGTGGCGGGGCGTGAGGTCATGGGTCCACGAGCCGCTCGGTCCGTGGAGGGTCGCTCGGGGGATGCGCGACGACAGGTCGACCCTGATCGCGGTGATCGAGCCGACCGCGGCATCGTCCTCGACCCGCAGCAGCCAGCCGCCGGGCAGGGGCTCGGCGGCGACGAGCCCGAAGCCGGCCACCCACGCGTCACCGCCGTCGAAACCCCCGGGCAGGGCGACACGGTCGGGTGGGACGAAGCCGGTCGCCGCAGCGGTGACACCGTCGGTCGTGACGACGAGGGCCCGCCCGTCGAGCCGGGCGAGCAGCGGCGCGGCGATGGACCGCAGGGTCTGCAGACGGTCTTGCACCGCTGAGCGGATCTCCAGCTCGGCGAGGCGTGCTGCGAGCGTCACCATCGACAGGGTCCCGGCGTGGACCGTGTGGGCGGGGCCGCTGAGGTCGACCACGCCGAGCACTCGGCCGGTCGAGGGATCCCGCAACGGGGCGGCGGCGCACGTCCACGGAGTGTGCGACTCCGCATAGTGCTCGGCGGCGTGGATGTGCACGGGTGCCTCGGTGACGAGCGCCGTGCCGATGGCGTTGGTGCCGACGTTGCCCTCGGTCCATGCCGAGCCGCCGACGAAGCCGAGCCGGTCGGCATGGCGCAGGACGCCGACCTGGCCCTCCCGCCACAGCACCCGGCCGTCGACGTCCGCGACGACCATCAGCTGGCCCGTGGCCTCGCAGGCGGGAAGCAGGTGCTGTCTCAGCAGGGGCATGAGGGGCTGGAGCCCGCTGACCTCGCGACGGCGGAACAGCTCGTCCTGCGCCAGCGGGGTGATCTCGGGGGCGCCGCCGGGGCTCATGCCCTGCACGCGCATGCGGCGCCACGACGCCCGGATGACCGAGCGGATCGGACCGGCGACGCGCTGGCCGGACAGCGCGGCGTCGCGGGGCGCGTGCGTCGGGTCGCTGCGGGTCATGGCTGCAGCGTGCGCGCGCCGCGGTTGCAGGGCCGTTGCAACCTCCTGCAACCCTTTCGGACTCTGCCGCCGGCGCGGTGTGCTGTGGGTCACACTTCGAGAAGGGACTCGTCATGACTCAGACCATCGAGCGCGGGACGGCTGCACTGACACCGCAGGAGCGGGTCGACCGCTGGCTCGCAGGCTTCGAGGCAGCACTCGCCGCGCGCGACGTCGCGGCAGCGGCGGGGATGTTCGCGACCGACAGCTACTGGCGTGACCTGGTCTCGTTCACGTGGAACCTCTCCACCGTGGAGGGGCGTGCCGGTGTCAGCGACATGCTGCAGGCGCGGCTCGACGACACCGACCCGTCTGGATTCGCGACGACCGAGGAACCCACCGAGGCGGACGGCGTCACCGAGGCGTGGATCGAGTTCGAGACCTCCACCGGACGGGGCAAGGGGCACCTGCGGCTCAAGGGCGACGAGGCCTGGACCCTGCTCACGAGCCTCCGCGAGCTCAAGGGCCACGAGGAGGGGCAGGGCGACCGGCGACCCCAGGGAGTCAGCCACCGGCTCTCGAAGGGCCGGAGGTCGTGGAAGGAGGAGCAGGCAGCGCAGGAGGCCGAGCTGGGCTACGGCACCCAGCCGTACGTCGTCGTGATCGGCGGTGGTCAGGGCGGCATCGCGCTCGGGGCGCGGCTGCGTCAGCTCGGCGTGCCGGCGCTCGTGGTCGACCGCCACGACCGTCCCGGTGACCAGTGGCGCTCGCGCTACAAGAGCCTGTGCCTGCACGACCCGGTCTGGTACGACCACCTGCCGTACCTCCCGTTTCCGAAGAACTGGCCGGTCTTCGCGCCGAAGGACAAGATCGGCGACTGGCTGGAGATGTACACCAAGGTCATGGAGGTGCCCTACTGGTCGCGGTCGACGGTGCGTGGAGCGACCTTCGACGAGGCCGCGGGGGTCTGGAGCGTGACGGTCGACCGCGACGGCGAGGCCGTCGAGCTGCGACCGACGCAGCTCGTGTTCGCGACGGGGATGTCCGGCAAGCCCAACATCCCCGACTTCCCGGGCATGGACGTCTTCCGGGGCGAGCAGCAGCACTCGAGCCAGCACCCGGGTCCCGAGGCGTACGCCGGCAAGAAGGTCGTCGTGATCGGCTCGAACAACTCCGCGTTCGACATCTGCGGGGCACTGTGGGAGAACGATGCCGACGTCACGATGGTGCAGCGGTCGTCGACGCACATCGTGAAGTCGGCGTCGCTGATGGACATCGGACTGGGCGACCTCTACTCCGAGCGCGCCGTCGAGGCGGGGGTCACGACGGACAAGGCCGACATGATCTTCGCGTCCCTGCCCTACCGGATCATGCACGAGTTCCAGATCCCCGCCTACCAGCAGATGGCCGAGCGCGATAAGGACTTCTACGCGCGCCTCGACGCGGCGGGCTTCGACCACGACTGGGGCGACGACGGATCAGGACTGTTCATGAAGTACCTGCGCCGTGGCTCGGGCTACTACATCGACGTCGGTGCCGCCGAGCTCGTCGCCGACGGCGAGGTCACGCTCGCCCACGGGCAGGTCGACCACCTGACCGAGACGTCGGTCGTCCTCGAGGACGGGACGGAGCTCGAGGCTGACCTGGTCGTCTACGCGACCGGCTACGGGTCGATGAACGGCTGGATCGCCGACATCATCGACCAGCAGACCGCCGACCGGGTCGGCAAGTGCTGGGGGCTGGGGTCCGACACCACCAAGGACCCCGGGCCGTGGGAGGGCGAGCAGCGCAACATGTGGAAGCCGACACAGGTCGATCAGCTGTGGATGCACGGCGGCAACCTGCACCAGTCGCGCCACTACTCGCTCTACCTCGCGCTGCAGCTGAAGGCGCGCTACGAGGGCATCCCCACCCCGGTCTACGGGTTGCAGGAGGTGCACCACCTGGCGTGAGGGTGGGCCCGGAGGTGGGTCGGCGCTGCGTCAGCGTCGCGTCAGCAGGAACGGGACGCCCGGCAACCGGCGCAGCCCGGGGCGTGACACGAACGTGAGGGCGACGTACCGGTCGTCGGTCCACGGCCTGACCTCGTCACGCACCCACCTCCACGGTCTCGGGGCGCCGGCGTCGTACGTGATGGCGAGGCACGGCCGCCCGTCGGCGTACGACGCCGCGACCTCGACGTTCATGGGGAGGGTCGTGGTGAGCCCCCCTCCGGCCCGCGGGCGGACGAGGTTGAGCCCGTGCACCGTGCCGGCGTCGAGGGTGAACCGCTTGCCGTACCACCGGGGCAGCCCGAGCAGCCCGAGACCCGGCGGCGACACGTGGGTGAGCGGCCTGACGAAGGACGCCTCGAACGTCCCCACGAGGTCCGCAGGCCGGGCGGCGGGCAGCCCCGTCCAGACGTGGCGCAGCTCGCGGGTCGAGGTCATGCGTGTCGCTGCCGCAGGTGCATGCCGGTGAGCGTACGCGGTGCCGGCCGTCAGGTCAGCAGGTGCCGCGCGAGCTCGCCGACCTGGTCGGCCTCGATCAGGAAGCCGTCGTGGCCGTACGGCGACGCGACCACGTCGAGCCCGTCGGCGCCGGGGATGAGGTCGGCGAGCTGCTGTTGCTGGTGCAGCGGGTAGAGCCGGTCGGAGTCGATGCCCGCGACGACGGTCCGCGCCGTGATGCGGCCGAGTGCAGCCTCGAGGCCCCCGCGATCGCGGCCGACGTCGTGGCTGTCCATCGCCGACGTCAGCACGACGTACGAGTTGGCGTCGAAGCGTTGCACGAGCTTGGCCCCGTGGTGCTGCAGGTAGGAGTCGACCGCCCAGCGACCGTCTGCCTGCACGGTGCGGCCGAACCGTTCGGCCAGCTCGCCCTCGCTGCGGTAGGCGATGTGCGCGATGCGCCGCGCGAGGTCGAGCCCTGACAGGGGTCCCTGCGGGCCGTCGTAGTAGTCGCCGTCGAACCACGCGGGATCGGTCTCGATCGCGGCGACCTGGGTGCGTGACAGGGCGATCTGCTCGGCGGACGCCGCGGCCGACGTCGCCAGCAGGAAGAGTCGGTCGACCCGCGCGGGGTGCTCGATCGCCCACTCCAGGGCCCGCATGCCGCCGGCCGATCCGCCGATGACGCCGTGCCAGCGGGGGACGCCGAGGTGGTCGGCGAGCGCTGCCTCGGCCCGCACCTGGTCGCGCACCGTCAGGGCCGGGAACGAGCCGCCCCAGGGCAGCCCGTCGGCGTCGAGCGAGGCCGGCCCGGTCGACCCCTGGCAGCCCCCGAGGATGTTGGCGGCCACGACGAAGAGCCGGTCGGTGTCGATCGCGAGCCCGGGACCCACCAGCGCGTCCCACCACCCGGGCGTCGGGTGTCCGGGCCCGGCGGGCCCGTGCACGTGGCTGTCGCCGGTGAGCGCGTGCAGGATCAGGACGGCGTTCGACCCGTCGTACGCCCCCCACGTCTCGTAGGCGAGCCGGACGCCGGGCAGCGTCCGTCCCGAGTCGAGCTCGATGTCGCCGAGGTCGGCGAACTTCCGGGCACCGGTCGGATCCCCCTCCCGCCACGCGCCGGTGACGAGAGAGGGATCGATGCCCGGGGCCAGGCTCACTTCGCTGCGCGGAAGCCGGCGTCGAGGTCGGCGAGGATGTCGTCGATGCCCTCGAGGCCGACCGCGAGGCGGACGAGTCCGGGGGTCACGCCGGTGGCAGCGTGCTCCTCGGGCGTGCCCTGCGAGTGCGTCGTGCTGGCGGGGTGGATCGCCAGGCTGCGCACGTCACCGATGTTGGCGACGTGGCTGAACAGCTCGAGAGCGTCGATGAACGCCTTGCCGGCCTCGAGGCCGCCGGGCAGCTCGAACGTCAGCACCGCTCCGGCCCCCTGGGGGACGTACCGGTCGGCGAGCGCCTTGTAGGGGCTGCTCTCGAGGCTCGCCCACGTCACCTTGGCGACGTCCTCGCGGGCCTCGAGCCACTCGGCGACCCGGCGGGTGTTCTCGATGTGACGCTCCATGCGCAGGCTCAGGGTCTCGAGGCCCTGGGCCAGCAGGAAGGCGTTGAACGGCGCGATCGCGGCGCCGATGTTGCGGAGGTACTGGACGCGCAGCTTGGCGATGTAGGCAGCCGGTCCGAGGGCCTCGGCGAACACCAGTCCGTGATAGCTCGGGTCGGCGGTCGTGAAGCCGGGGAACTTGTCGCCGTGCGCGCCGTAGTCGAACGTGCCGCCGTCGATGACGACGCCCGCGATCGCGGTGCCGTGACCGCCGATGTACTTCGTCGCGGAGTGGACGACGGTGTCGACGCCGTGCTTGAGCGGGTTGAGCAGGAAGGGGGTCGCGACCGTGTTGTCGACGATGAACGGGACGCCGACCTCCTTGGCGACGGCCGAGATGGCCTCGAGGTCGAGGATGTCGCCCTTGGGGTTGCCGATCGTCTCGCCGAAGAACACCTTGGTGTTGTCCTGGACGGCGGCGCGCCAGGCGTCGGGGTTGTTGTTGTCCTCGACGAAGGTCACCGTGATGCCGAGCTTGGGGAACGTGTGGCGCAGCAGGCTGTCGGTGCCGCCGTAGAGGCTCGCCGACGCGACGATGTGGTCGCCGGCCTCGGCAACGTTGGTCAGTGCGCCGGTGGTTGCGGCCTGGCCGGAGGCGAACAGCAGCGCCCCGACGCCACCCTCGAGAGCGGCGAGGCGCTCCTCGACGACGGTCTGCGTCGGGTTGATGATGCGCGTGTAGATGTTGCCCGGCTCGGCGAGGCTGAACAGGTCGGCGGCGTGCTGGGTGTCGCGGAACTGGAAGGACGTCGTCTGGTAGATCGGCAGCGCGCGGGCGCCGGTCGTGGGGTCGGGAACCTGTCCGGCGTGGATCTGCTTGGTCTCGAAGGACCAGGTGTCGCTCATGGGGTCTCCTGGGGGTCGAAGGTCTGACCTCGACCATGCCACCGTCTCGCCGTATGGCAAGGGCGTCTCAGCAATTGGAATCAGGCGCGAATGAACCGTCAGCGCATGGAGAACGGCTGGGCGGTGCTCTCGAGGACCGAGAGCCACAGGTCGCCGTCGGGCGAGACGCTGTGGGCGCCGGCCGTGACGAACGGGATCGGGACGTTGACGAACCGGTGACGGCGGCGTCCGACGACCATGTCGGTGCGACCGGCCATGGCCGCGTGCACCGCGGTCTGGGCCAGACGGGCGCAGTAGACCGAGTCGGAGGCATCGGCCGGGACGGAGCGGATCGCGTAGCCGGGGTTGAAGTAGCGCATCGTGAGCGGCTGGGCGCGGTTGGCGAAGTCCTTGCTGATCTGCTCGCGCAGGAAGCCCGCGATGTCGCCGAGGATCGCGTTGCCGCTGGCGTCCGTGCGGTCGCTGGCCGGGATGAGGTCCTGCCCCGCGCCCTCGGCGAGGACGATGACCGCACTGCCCTTGTCGGCGACCCGGTCGGCGAGCAGCGCCAGCAGTCCGTTGTCGCCGTCGAGGGAGAAGTCGACCTCGGGGATGAGCACGAAGTCGGCGTCGTGGTTGGCGAGCGCGGCGTAGCAGGCGATGAACCCCGCGTGCCGGCCCATGACCTTCACGATGCCGACGCCGCCCACGGCTGCCTCGACCTCGACCCGGGCGGCCTTGATCGACTCGGCGGCCTTGGAGAACGCGGTCGAGAAGCCGAAGCTCTGCCCGATGTGGGGGATGTCGTTGTCGATCGTCTTGGGCACGCCGACGATGCCGATCGTGAGGCCGCGACGGGCGATCTCGACACCGATGTTGTGGGCTCCGCGCATCGACCCGTCGCCGCCGATGACCATGAGGATGTCGATGTCGAGCTCGACGAGGCGGTCGACGATCGCCACCGGGTCCTGCGCGCCGCGCGACGAGCCCAGGATCGTGCCGCCGCGCTCGTTGATGCGCGCGACGTACTCCGGCGTCAGCGCGAGGAGGTCGTGGCCGTTGGCCTCGACGATGCCGGCGTAGCCGTGCTGGAAGCCGACGACGTCGCGCACGCCGTAGTGCGTGTGCAGCTCGAGCACGATCGCTCGGATGACGTCGTTGAGCCCCGGGCAGAGGCCGCCGCAGGTGACCACGCCGACCTTGGTCGTGGCGGGGTCGAAGAAGATCTTGCGACGGGGGCCACCGGCCTCGAACGTGGGCAGCTCCTCGAGCGGGACGCCGCGCGCGGTGATGAGCTCGATCGTGTCGTCGTAGAGGATGCGGTCGGTCTCGCCGACGTAGTACTCGTTGGTCTCGCGTCCGTCGACGTACAGCGCCAAGGGGCTGTCGATGCTGCTCGCGCCGAGGGAGCGGACCTGGAGATCGTCGAGGGTGACCACGTCACCATCGTATCCGAGGAAAGCCTCGGGTTTTCAGGGCTGGAAGACCAGACAGGTCGACGTCGCCGTGGCGAGCAGCCGGCCCTCGGCGTCCTTGATGTCGGCCTCGACGAAGGCGGCGCGCGACCCCGGCTTGGTGACCCGTCCGGTGGCGACGACGCGGCCGGTGTCGGACGTGATGCCGCGCAGGAAGCTGACGTTGAGGTCGAGCGAGGTGTAGGCCGTCCCGGCGGGCAGCGTCGTCTGCACCGCGCACCCGCACACCGAGTCGAGCAGCGTCGCGAAGAAGCCACCGTGGACCGATCCGATGGGGTTGTAGTGCGACTCGTCGGGGGTCGCCGTCATCACGGCGACACCGGGGTCGGCCGAGACCATCTCGAGGTTGATGTGGCTCGCGATGGGCGGCGGGGGGATCGAGCCGTCCTGCATCGCCCGGAGGTAGTCGAGACCGCTCATCGTCAGCGCCTGCATGGCCTGCGGTCGCGGATCGACCCACGAGATGGACTTGGTCTGCTGGGTCAGCTCGGTCATGGTGCGCCTCTTCTCCTGCGGTCCTCGGCAGCGTAGCATCTGAGTCTGTAATCCAAACTCAGAGGTGACGCACATGACATGGTCCGACTACGACTCGCGCAGCTGCTCGATCGCGCGGACCGCTGAGATCCTCGGCGACCGCTGGGCCGTGCTGGTCGTGCGCGACTTGTTCAACGGGGTCCGCCGCTTCGACGCGCTGCAGGACCATCTCGGCGTCGCCCGCGACGTGCTGGCCAAGCGGCTGGCCATGCTCGTCGACGAGGGGCTGGTCGCCAAGCGGCCGATCGCGCTCGCGGGGCAGCGGGCGCGGCACGAGTACGTCCTGACCGACGCGGGCCGCGAGCTGCGCACCGTCCTGGTCGCGATCATGGACTGGGGCGACCGCCACCGCTCGGGAGCCGACGGCCCGCCGATGCAGATCAGGCACCGCGACTGCGGCGAGACGGTCCACGCGCACCTGGTGTGCGACGCGGGCCACCAGATCGGCACCGATGCCCGCACCGAGCTCGTCCCCCTGGCCGGCGCCCGCCTCCGTCAGGCGTAGGCGTAGTCGTCGAGCGGGAACGACCCGGCCTCGCGGAAGGCGTTGATCGTCGAGGTCGGGCGCAGCAGCGTCGCCTCGCCGTGCTGGTTGAAGTAGTAGCTGCGTGACGTCGCGCAGCTGCCGTGGACGAAGACCGAGTCCTCGAGGTTCCCGGTCATCCGGTCGAGGAACGCGGTGTTGGCCCGCTCGGTGACCTCGAAGGTGGCCGCTCCTCGCCGCTGCATCTCGCCGATCAGCCGCTCCATGTGCTTCATCTGCGACTCGATCGTCGTGAAGTAGGAGAGGCCGGAGTAGGAGTACGGGCTGTTGAGCGAGATGAAGTTGGGGAACCCGGGGACGGCCACGCCCTCGTACGCCTGGAACCGGCCCTCGCGCCAGAACCTGCCGAGGTCCTTGCCGCCGCGGCCGACGACCTCGAACGCCGGGAAGTTGGCGTCCCACAGGTTGAACCCGGTGGCCAGCACGAGCGTGTCGATCTGCGTCCTGGCGCCGTCGGTGGTGACGATGCCATCGGGCTCGATGCGGGCGATCGGCGTCGTCTCCAGGCGCACGTTCGGGCGGTTGAATGTCGGGAAGTACGTGTTGGAGAACGTCGGCCGCTTGCAGCCGAACGAGTAGTCGGGTGTCAGCTTGCGGCGGGTCTCGGGGTCGTGGACCTGACGGCGCAGGTGGCGCAGCGCCAGCTTCTCGACCCCGCGGTTGAGCACCTTGGCCTGGCGGTAGCGCAGCACGCCGCTGACCATGATCGCCTCGAGGATGCCTGATCCGACGGTCCGCACGACCCGCTGCGTCAGCGGCACGCGGGCATAGAGCCGCTGGAGCCGCTCGGGCACGGCGCCGTCCTGCTTGGGGGTGACCCAGATGGCCGTGCGCTGGTAGACGGTCAGCTCGGCGAGTTGGGGCGCGATCTCCGGGATGAGCTGCACGGCGGTCGCGCCCGTGCCGATCACGGCGGCGCGCCGTCCGTCGAGGTCGATGTCGTCGTCCCACCGGGTCGTGTGGATGACGGTGCCGGCGAACGACTCGATGCCCTCGATGTCGGGCATCCGGGGCTGCGACAAGAAGCCCGTCGCGGTCAGCAGCATCCGGGCCCGCAGGCGCTCGCCGCCGGCGATCCTGACGGTCCAGTGCTGACCGTCCTCGTCCCACTCCGCGCCGTCGACGACGGTGTCGAACCGCATGTGGCGGCGCACGTCGTACGTGTCGGCCACGTGGGCGGCGTACTGCTTGAGCTCGGCACCCGGAGCGTAGAGGCGCGACCAGTACGGGTTCGGCGCGAAGGAGTAGGAGTAGGTCGACGACGGGATGTCGACCGCGAGCCCCGGGTAGCGGTTGACGTGCCAGGTGCCGCCGAGGTCGCTCTCGCGCTCGAGGATCACCAGGTCGTGGAGCCCCAGGCGGTGCAGCTGGATCGCGGCTCCGATGCCGCCGAAGCCGGCACCGATGATCGCGGCGTCGTGGACCGTCATGACATCCCCATTCAGATAATCAGAATATCTGAACAGTAGAGCAGGTCGGCCCGTGGCTGACAACCCCTGTTGAGCGGTGGCGTGCGGCGCGATGCGGCAAGATGACAGCATGACGCTCGACATCACGGTCCGCGGCTCGGCGGAGCAGCACCACCCGGCCGAACGCGCCATCGTCTCCATGGCCGCGGCCATCGAGGGCACCGACAAGCAGACGGTGTTCGCCGATGCGGTCGCGATCCAGGAGCCGCTCGGCGGCCAGCTGGCCGAGCTCGTCGAGCTGCACGCGGTGCAGACCTGGTCGAGCGACCAGGTGCGCGTGTTCAGCCACCGTCCGTGGGTCGCCGACGGCAAGCGCGGCGAGATGGTCCACGTGGCGCGCGTGCAGGTGCGCGCCGAGTTCACCGACTTCGAGCGTCTCAGCGGCTTCCTCGACTACTGGTCGGGCATCGACGGGGTCGAGATCGGCGGCGTCGCGTGGGACGTCACGACCAAGAACCGGCGGTCGTACGAGGCCGACGTCCGCAAGTCCGCGGTCGACGACGCGGTCTCGAAGGCCCAGTCGTACGCCAACGCGGTGCGCCGCGGCAAGGTCGTCGCGGTGCAGCTGGCCGACCCGGGCATGCTCTCGACGCCCGGCGCCGCCTCGGCGAGCTCGCCCGTGCTCTACAAGTCGGCCGATCTCGGCGTCGCCGGAGGTGCTCCCGAGCTCGACCTCACGCCCGAGGAGATCGTCATCCGCGTCGAGGTCGACGCACGCTTCCGCGCCGACTAAAGGGCCTCTGACCTGCGCAAATGCGGCGAGCTCGGTTGATCCGGGGGCATACCGAGGGTACGCTCGCGGTATGTGGTTCTCTGCGCTGATCAACCGACTGACCGGTGTCGCCGGCTCCGTGAAGGCGCCGCGCTCCCGGGTCGGGCTGCCCCTGCCGGGGCGCGGCCCGATGAAGGTCGTCTACGACCAGGCCATCGTGCACGAGACCTACAGCTTCAAGTCGCGGGTGCTGCAGCGCACCGCCCGGATCGTGTTCAAGCCCCTGCTGCGCTACACGCCGATCAGCGAGCGGTCGATCGCGTCGATCCAGAGGCTCGACGGCCTGTCGGCCCGCCGTCGCCGCTCGCCGCACGTCGAGTTCGAGGCGGGGGAGCTCGGTGGGGTGCGGGTCGAGTCGATGACCCACCGCTATGGGCCCGACAGCGACATGACGCTGCTCTACCTGCACGGCGGTGGCTTCTTCTCAGGCAGCATCGTCACGCACCGTCGCATCTGCGAGCGGCTCGCGCTCAAGACCGGGGCCACGGTCGTCTCCGTCGACTACGTCCAGCTGCCGGTGGGGTCGGTCGCCGACTCCGTCCAGGACGCCATCACGGCGTACGCAGCGCTGCTCGACGAGATCGAGCACCCCGACAAGGTCGTCGTCGCCGGCGACTCGGCCGGCGGCTACCTCACGATGAAGGTCGCCGAGCTCGCCAGGCGTCGCGGGCTGCAGGCGCCGGCAGCCCTGCTCGGCTTCTCGCCGCTGCTCAGCGTCGACCCCGATCGCGAGGACAAGGCGGTGGTCCGCATCACCCGGTCGCGTGACGCCTACCTGCCGGTCCAGCGCATCGCCAAGATCAGGGAGCGGTGGCTGCCCGAGGGGGCGCTGATCGAGGGCTACGCCTCGCCGCTGCACGCCTCGGCCTACATCACCTCGCCGACGTTCTTCGTGGCCGTCGAGGACGAGATGCTCCGACCCGAGGTCGAGGCCATGGCGCTGCTGCTGGCCGACCGCGGCGTCGAGGTCGAGACCCACCTGTGGCGCAAGCAGGTGCACGCCTTCCCGGTCCTCGCCGACGTCCTGCCCGAGAGCGAGATGGCGCTGCAGCTCGCCGCCGACTTCGCCCGCCGTGCGGTCGGCGAGCTCGACCGCGAGCCGACGGTCGACCCCGACTCGCACGAGGAGACGATGGTCGGCGAGATCTCGCCCGGCTCAGCTGCCTAGGGGCTCGAGGCACTGGCCACATCGCGGTCGATGGTAGACAGTGGGCGAAGTCGTCCGGTGGTGACAACCTTTCGGGGAAGAGTGGCATCTCTGGTGGTGAAAGACATCCATCCCCCTGAAGGAGCACCATCATGCGCAAGCTCGCAGTCCTCTGCACCGCGGTCGCCGTGGCGATCGTCCCCGCCGCCTTCCTGTCCCAGGCCCAGGCGGCCGGCTCCTACGAGGTGAGCCTCTCGGTCTCGAAGACGGAGATCAGACAGGGCGACACGGTCGTGTTCTCCGGCACGGTCGAACCGTCCGCGAAGGGCTCGATCGTCAAGATCCAGTTCTTCGACCGTGACCAGGGGGGCGACCGCTGGCGCACCGTCGCGACCACCACCGTGAAGTCGGGCGGCGCCTACGCCAAGACCGTCACGCCGCGCGACGGCAGCACGAGCTATCGCGTCTACAAGCCGTCCGTCTCGGGCCTCGCCGGTGCGGCGAGCTCGAGCGTCGTCCTGCGGGCATACGCCTGGTACAAGATGGCCAACGAGCCGGAGCTGTTCGTCAACTACGGGGCGAGCCTCAAGGGTCAGTACGGTCCGCAGACCGTCGCGGGCATCCCGGTCACGCGCTACTGGTCGACCGGCGCGACCGCCAACGGCAGGACGCAGTGGGCCACGCTCGAGACGTGCAAGCGTCTGCGCGTCAACGTGGGGCTCGACGACCGGTCCGACGCCGGCGCCGACGCGCAGTTCAGGGTCCTGGCCGACCAGGACCGGATCGTCAGCCTGCGGGTCAAGAAGGGGACGATGACCGCTGTCGACGTGGCCGTCCCCCGCGCGGTGACCCGGACGCTGACTTTCAGCGCCGAGGCCCGCAACGACCTGGTGCCGACCTATGTCAACGCCTCGAAGCCGCAGGCCTACTGCGCGTTCCCCGAGGACGACTGACTCCCCGCTGCACGCACGAGGGCCCGGTCGGCATGCCGACCGGGCCCTCGTGCGTCGTGCCTACTTGAACGAGACGCGCAGGCTGACGAGCGAGCGGTCACCCTTCTTCGAGCTCACCGAGAAGCCCACGGCCGAGAGCGCCTTGGCCTCCTCGATGCCGCTGCGGATCTCCTCGGGCGGGTCGGCCTCGAGCAGCTTGTCGAGGATCGCCCCCACGTTGACGTAGAGCCCGCCGTAGGTGGAGTCGCCGTCGGGGATGACCTCCTGGAACGACTTCTCGTCACCGAGGTTGCCGTCGGGATCGGTGATCGCGTCGGCCGCGCCCTGGTTGGTCGCCAGCACCGCGCCGTCGTCGGTCGGCGCCGCGATCAGCGGGATGCCGGCGTCGCTGGCCAGCGACGAGATGCGTTGGACGAGGTCGAGCGCCTTGGTCTTGTCGGACGTCAACGACAGGGCGACGTCTAGCGCGGTGAACCCATCGGGTCCCGACATCGTCGGGAGGGTCTCGAGGTTCTTGGCGCCGATCGCCAGCGTGAGGCTGTCGCCGAACAGCGTCTCGAGGTCCTCGGGCAGCTTGAAGCCGGTCTCCTGCTCGATCTGGTCGATGAAGTCCTGCGCGTCGTACGCCTCGCCGGAGTCGAGGGACCCCGAGAAGTCGTCGCCCGAGCTGAGTCCGTCGAGGTCGTCGCCATCGCCCGGCCCCGGCTCGGCGTCGAGCGCCTGCGGCGGGCTGGCGAAGCCCGAGGCGAACCCGGCGTCGAAGCCCTCGACCAGCGCGTCGAAGCCCTCGCTGACCTGGTCGCCGAGCCCTGCCACGGAGAGAGCGGCGACGGTGTCGGCGGGCAGCTTGGCCAGGCTGATCGGCTGGTCGTCGCCCAGCTGCTCGAGGCCGCCGAGCACGGCGAGCTCCAGCGCGTTGCCGTCGACCCGCAGGGTCGTCGCCACGGAGCCGGCCTCCTTGAGCTGGTCGGCCTCGGGTCCGAGGAAGTCGGAGGCCTGCGGTGAGTCGGCGATCGCCTCGACGTTGATCCACGCCGAGGCAATGCCCTCGCCGCCGAGCTCCTCGAAGTCGGTCGTGAACGTCTCGGAGTCGCCGAGCGAGGCCTTCGCGGTCGCCTTGACGGCGGCGTCGACGTCGGCCTGCTTCGGCGCCAGGATCGCGTAGCCGTCGAGATAGGCGATGCCGTACTCGTCGTCGCCGCAGCCGAACAGCTTCTTGATGCCCTCGCGCGACTTGCCCTCGTCGGTGGTCTGGACGGCGATGACGACCTTCTCGCCCTCGAGCTCGCCGCCGATGCCGACGCGGTCGCCCAGCCACGGCTTGACGTCGTCCTCGTAGGTGACGCCGTCGCAGCTCTCGAGCGCTGCGTCGAAGATCAGCTCGCGGATGTCCTGGCCCTCGTTCTTGATGCCGATCTCGTCGGCGAGGTCGGGGAACTTGCGGATCAGCTTGAACAGCTCGATCTTCTGGCTCGCCGACGGGTCGAGGTCGACCCGCGCGTAGAACTGGGTCGACGCCGGCATGACGTCGTGGGGCTGCGCGCCGCCGCCGTCGAGCTTGTCGTAGACGGCGTAGGCGCCGTAGCCGCCGCCGAGGACGACCGCCGCCGCGATGCCGCCGATGATCGCCTTCTTGCCGGCACCGCTGCCCGTCGAGGTCTCGGTTGCCGCGGGCGCCACGACGGTCGCGGCCGGGTCGACGGACTCAGGCGGTGGCGGGGGAGGCCCCGACGGGCCCGAGGGCGGCGGAGGAGGCGGGGGAGGAGGTGTCTGCTCGGTCATGGGAGTCCTTCTCAGCGAAATCTTGGCTTGCGAGAGCCTAGCGGAGGATTGTTGCTGAGATCGCCACGATCTCGTGTCAGAGAGAGACTGTCGCGAGATCCTTCGAGACACGGTGCCAATAAACAATCAGGCTTGACTGTTTGTCGGCATGCCTCCATGCTGGGCGGGTGACCACCCAGACCACGCCGGCGCGCGTCCCGCAGGGGGAGCGCACGCGCGCCATGCGGCTGCGGCTGATGGAGGCGACCGTCGACTCCTTGGTCGAGCTGGGGTGGGCCGGCACGACGACGACCGTCGTCAGCCGGCGGGCGGGGGTGAGCCGCGGCGCACAGCTGCACCACTTCCCCAGCAAGCAGGACCTCGTGGTCGCGGCGGTCGAGCACCTGACCGACCGCCGCCGTGACGAGATGCGGCGCAGCGCCGACCAGCTGCCGGCCGACGGCCGCACGCGCGGGGTGCTCGAGATCCTCGCCGCCCAGTTCGTCTCGCCGGTGTTCTTCGCCGCCCTCGAGCTGTGGGTCGCGGCCCGTACCGACGCCGAGCTGCGCGAGCTGGTCGGACCGCTCGAGCGGCGCATCGGCCGCGAGACCCACACCTATGCCGTCGAGCTGCTCGGCATCGACGAGGCCCGGGGCGACAACCGCCAGCTCGTCCAGGCCACGCTCGACCTCGTCCGCGGCCTCGGGCTGGCCGCATCGCTGAGCGACGACACCGTGCGCCGTGCCACGGTGCTCGACTCCTGGGCCACCGTCCTCGACCACGAGCTGGAGATGTCATGAGCACCCTCGACCACGTCCTGTCCGACCTGACGGCCGAGAGCCTGCAGCTCGACCAGTGGGTCGCGGGCCTGCCGGTGGACGGGTGGAGCACGGTCACCACGCCGGAAGGCTGGACCGTCACCCATCAGGTCGCACACCTGCACTGGACCGACGCAGCCTCGCTGGCAGCGATCACCGACCCCGACGAGTTCGGTCGCCTGATGCTGTCGGGTGCGGAGGATCCCGCGGGCTTCATCGACGCCGCGACCGACGAGATGGCGCTGATCCCGCCTGCGGACCTGCTGCTGATGTGGCGCGAGGGGCGTGTCGACCTCGATGCCGCCCTGCGATCGGTGCCGGACGGCGACAAGGTGCCGTGGTTCGGCCCGGCGATGAGCCCGGCCTCGATGGCGACGGCCCGGATCATGGAGACCTGGGCGCACGGCCACGACGTCGCGGAGGCGCTCGGGCTGACCATCCCGCAGACGTCTCGCGCCCGCCACGTCTGCCACATCGGGGTCAGGGCCCGTGGCTACGCCTACATGGCGCGCGGCGAGCAGGACCCGGGCGTCGACGTCCGGGTCGAGCTGACAGGCCCTGACGGTGATCTCTGGACGTGGGGTCCCGACGACGCCGCCGAGCGGGTCACGGGCTCCGGCTACGACTTCGCGCTGCTCGCGACGCGCCGCCGCCACCTCGACGACGTCGACGTGCGGGCCGACGGTGAGCACGCCGCGCACTGGCTGACGATCATCCAGGCCTTCGCCGGGCTGCCCGGTGCCGACCCCGTGCGGATGGCGGACCGATGAGCGTCATCCGGGTCGGCAACTGCTCCGGCTACTACGGCGACCGCATCGGCGCGATGAGGGAGATGCTCACCGGGGGCGACCTGGACTACCTGACGGGCGACTACCTCGCCGAGCTCACGATGCTGATCCTCGGCCGCGACCGGATGAAGGACGACTCCCTGGGCTATGCCAAGACGTTCGTCCGGCAGATGACCGAGTCGATGGGGCTGGCCAAGGAGTGTGGCGTCAAGATCGTCGCCAACGCCGGTGGACTCAACCCCGCGGCGCTCGCGGCGAAGCTGCGTGAGATCGCGGCCGACCAGGGCCTCGAGATCGCGATCGCGCACGTCGAGGGCGACGACCTCGTGGCGCGGGCGGACGAGCTGGGCTTCGGCGAGGTCATGACCGCCAACGCCTATCTCGGCGCGTTCGGCATCGCCGCTGCGCTGCAGGGCGGTGCCGACGTCGTGGTGACCGGCCGGGTCACGGACGCCTCGGTCGTGGTCGGCCCGGCGATCGCGCACTTCGGCTGGGGGCGTGACGACCTCGACCGGCTGGCCGGCGCCGTCGTCGCGGGGCACGTCATCGAGTGCGGCACGCAGGCGACGGCCGGCAACTTCGCGGGGTTCACCCATGTCGACATGTCGACTCCGCTGGGCTTTCCCATCGCCGAGATCGCGGACGACGGCACCTGCGTCATCACCCAGCACGCGGGCACCGGCGGCACGACCACGGTCGACACCGTGACCGCCCAGCTGGTCTACGAGGTGGGGTCTCCGCTCTACCTCGGCCCCGACGTGGCGACCCGGCTCGACACCATGACGCTGAGCCAGGTCGGCCCCGACCGGGTCGCGATCGACGGAGTCGTCGGTGAGGCACCGCCGGCGACGACGAAGGTCTGCCTCAACGCGTTCGGTGGCTTCCGCAACAGCGTGGAGTTCCTCCTGACGGGGCTCGACGTCCCCGAGAAGGCCGCGCTGATCCAGGCGCAGATGGAGGCGGCCCTGGCCGAGGGAACCCGGCCGGAGACCGTCGAGTGGCACCTCGACCGCACCGACACCCCTGATCCGGCGACCCAGGCGCAGGCGACGTCCCTGCTGCGGCTGCACGTCAAGAGCGCTCGGCCCGATCCGGTCGGTCGTGCGTTCAGCGACGCGGCGATCCAGCTGGCGCTGGCGTCCTACCCGGGCTTCAGCGTCTCGCGGCCGCCTGCCGCCGGCACGCCCTACGGCATCTACCGACCGGCGTACGTCCCGCAGACCGAGGTGCCGCACGTCGTCGTCCACGCCGACGGCCGCCGCGAGGACATCGCCCCGCCGAGCGCGACTGGCGCAAACCACCCCGCGACTGGCGCAGAAACCGACGACTCGCCGTCTCAAAACCTTCCATCTGCGCCACTCGCGGAGGGGTCTGCGCCACTCGGGGAGTGGGTGGGCGAGACCGTCCGCTCGCCGCTGGGACGGCTGGCGTACGCGCGGTCCGGCGACAAGGGCGGCGACGCCAACGTCGGGGTCTGGATCCCGGCGGACCACCCGGCCCGCGACGACGCCTACGCGTGGCTCGTCGGGTTCCTCGACGACGCGACGGTCCGCGAGCTGCTGCCCGAGGCGGCGCTGCTCGACATCGAGATCCACCCCCTGCCCAACCTCGCCGCGGTCAACATCGTGATCCACGGGCTGCTCGGCGAGGGTGTCGCGTCGTCCACCCGACTCGACCCGCAGGCCAAGGGCCTCGGCGAGTGGCTGCGCGCTCGTGACTGCGCCATCCCGTCCACCCTGCTCCCCCACCACGTCGCGGAGGCCGCCCTGTGAGCACACCCAGCACCTGGAACACCCCCGAGCGTCTCGCCCTGCGCGAGATGGTCACGTCGTTCACCGAGAAGGAGATCGCGCCGCACCTGCCGACCTGGGAGGACGCCGGCCTGCTGCCGCGCGACCTGCACCAGAAGGCTGCTGCGGTCGGCCTGCTCGGCATCGGCTTCCCCGAGGAGGTCGGTGGATCGGGCGGCGACATCATCGACGCGACGATCATGACCGAGGCGGTCCTCGCCGGGGGCGGGTCGAGCGGCGTCCTCGCGAGCCTCTGCACCCACGGCATCGCGATCCCGCACATCATCGACGCGGCCCGTCGTCCGGGCGCAGGCCTCCAGGCGCTCGAGCTCGTCGACCGCTACGTCCGCCCGACGCTGGCCGGCGAGAAGATCGGCTCGCTCGGCATCACCGAGCCCGGCGGCGGGTCGGACGTCGCAGGCCTCACCACCCGCGCGGTGCTCGACGGCGACCACTACGTCGTCAACGGCGCCAAGACCTTCATCACCTCCGGCGTGCGATCGGACTTCGTCACGACCGCGGTGCGGACCGGCGGTCCCGGCTTCGGCGGCATCAGCCTGCTCGTCATCGACAAGGACTCTCCCGGGTTCACGGTGTCGAAGCCGCTGAAGAAGATGGGCTGGCACTGCTCCGACACCGCCGAGCTGACCTTCGACGACGTCCGCGTGCCCGCCGGCAACATCGTCGGCGAGGTCGACGGTGGCTTCGCGATGATCGTCAACCAGTTCGTCAACGAGCGGGTCAGCCTCGCCGCCCAGGCCTATGCCACGGCGCAGCGCTCCCTCGACCTCGCGGTCACGTACGCCCGCGAGCGCGACACGTTCGGCAAGCCGCTCATCACCCGGCAGGTCATCCGGCACAAGCTCGTCGAGATGCACCAGCGGACGTCCGCGGCGCGGGCCGTGACGCGGGAGGCTGCCGAGAAGGCAGCCGCCGGTGAGAGCCCGCTGCTGGAGGCCGTCGTCGCCAAGAACGTCTCGGTCGCCGCGTGCGAGTGGGTCGTGTCGGAGGCCGTCCAGATCTTCGGCGGCATGGGCTACATGCGCGAGTCGGAGGTCGAGCGCCACTACCGTGACGCCCGCATCCTCGGCATCGGCGGCGGGGCCACCGAGGTCATGACCGATCTCGCCGCGAAGCTGCTGGGCTACTGACATGGCATCCGGAGAGCTCAGCGCCGAGGACTTCGCCCGGGTCCTCGCGACAATGCCGATCCCCGCGGTCGACGTCGTCGCCCTGCGGCGCGACGCCGACGAGGAACGGTTCGGCCTCGTGCTGCGGGAGTCGCCGTTCGAGCAGCGGCTGGTCTGGACCCAGATCGGCGGGCGCATCCGGCACGGCGAGACGCTCCGCGACGCGTTGCTGCGCCACATCCACGGCACGCTCGTCGGGGCGGTCGTCGAGCTCGAGGACGATCCGCAGCCCGACTACGTCCTGCAGTTCTTCCCGACCGACCCGCGCATCGCGCCGACGTACGGCGTCGACCCCCGCAAGCACTCGGTCGGCCTGAGCTTCCTGGTCGAGATCGGCGGGGAGCCCGACGTGGTGCCCGGCGGTGAGGGCCTCGAGCTGCGCTGGTTCACCCGCGCCGAGCTGGCCGCGGCCGGCCAGGACCTGTGGCCCGGCACGGGCCGCGCCGTCGAGCAGCTGATCGCTCGCCGCCTCCCCACGACGAAGGGCATCTGGTGAAGACGACCGTCGACCCCCTCTCCACGACCTACACCGACAACCGCGAGGCGATGCTGGCGCGGGTCGCCGACCTCGCCGAGCAGCACCAGGGCGCGATCGACGCCGGCGGTGAGCGCAACATCGAGCGGCACCACCGTCGCGGCAAGCTGACGGCCCGCGAGCGCATCGAGCTGCTCGTCGACGAGGACGCCCCGTTCCTCGAGCTCTCGACCCTCGCGGCGTGGGGCACCGACTTCGCGGTCGGCGCCTCGATCGTCACCGGCATCGGTGTCGTCGAGGGCGTCGAGTGCATGATCGTCGCCAACGACCCGACCGTGAAGGGCGGCTCGACCAACCCGAGCACGCTGCGCAAGGGCCAGCGAGCGGCGCAGATCGCGGCCGAGAACGGCCTGCCGACGATCAACCTGGTCGAGTCCGGCGGTGCCGACCTGCCGACCCAGAAGGACATCTTCATCCCCGGCGGCGGCTCGTTCCGCAACATCACGCGGGCGAGCCAGGACCGTCGACCGACCGTCGCGCTGGTCTTCGGCAACTCGACGGCCGGCGGGGCGTACGTGCCGGGCATGAGCGACTACGTCGTGATGGTCAAGGAGGGTGCCAAGGTGTTCCTCGGCGGCCCGCCGCTGGTCAAGATGGCGACCGGCGAGGTCTCCGACGACGAGTCGCTCGGCGGCGCCGAGATGCACGCCCGCCAGTCCGGTCTCGCCGACTACCTCGCGATGGACGAGCGTGACGCGATCCGCATCGGTCGCTCGATCGTCAAGAACCTCAACTGGCGCAAGGGCGGTCACACGCCCGAGCCGACGTACGCCGAGCCGGTCCTCGACCCCGAGGAGCTGCTGGGCATCGTGCCGACCGACCTCAAGATCCCGTTCGACCCGCGCGAGGTCATCGCGCGGATCGTCGACGGCGGTCCGGACGGAGCGAGCACGTTCGACGAGTTCAAGCCGCTCTACGGATCGTCGCTGGTGACGGGCTACGCCCGCCTGCACGGCTATCCGATCGGCATCCTCGCCAACGCCCAGGGCGTGCTGTTCAGTGAGGAGGCCCAGAAGGCCGCGCAGTTCATCCAGCTGGCCAACCAGACCGACACGCCCCTGCTGTTCCTGCACAACACGACGGGCTACATGGTCGGGGCGGAGTACGAGCAGGGCGGCATCATCAAGCACGGTGCCCAGATGATCAACGCGGTCTCGAACTCGACGGTGCCCCACCTGTCGGTCGTGATGGGCGCCTCCTACGGCGCCGGCCACTACGGCATGAGTGGACGGGCGTACGACCCGCGGTTCATGTTCAGCTGGCCCAACGCCAAGTCGGCCGTGATGGGGCCGGCCCAGCTCGCCGGCGTCATCTCGATCGTCGCCCGCGGAGCCGCCGAGGCGAAGGGGCAGGTCTACGACGAGGAGGGTGACCAGGCCATGCGCGCCTACATCGAGGACCAGATCGAGAAGGAGTCCCTGGCCTACTTCACGTCGGGGATGCTCTACGACGACGGGGTCATCGACCCCCGCGACACCCGCACGATCCTCGGCATCTGCCTGAGCGCCATCCACACCCGCCCGGTCCGGGGCGCCGAGGGATACGGAGTGTTCCGCCTGTGAGCCGCATGATCACCTCTGTCCTCGTGGCGAACCGGGGGGAGATCGCCCGTCGGGTCTTCCGGACGTGCCGCGAGCTCGGCATCCGCACCGTCGCGGTCTTCTCCGACGCCGACGAGTCCGCTCCGTTCGTGGGCGAGGCCGACGTCGCCGTCCGACTGCCCGGCAGTGCCCCGAGCGACACCTACCTGCGCGGTGACCTCGTCATCGCGGCAGCGCTCAAGGCCGGCGCCGACGCGATCCACCCCGGCTACGGATTCCTGTCGGAGAACGCGCAGTTCGCCCGCGACGTCGAGGCGGCCGGGCTGGTCTGGATCGGTCCGGACCCCGCCACGATCGACGCGATGGGCTCGAAGATCCGCGCCAAGGAGCTCATGTCCGCCGGTGGGGTGCCGATCCTCTCGGTCGACCCCGCGCAGGGCTGGATCGGCCCGCTGCTGGTCAAGGCGTCCGCGGGCGGTGGAGGCCGCGGCATGCGGGTCGTCACCGATCCGGACGATCTCGAGGGCGAGCTGGCCAAGGCCGCCGCCGAGGCACAGTCGTCGTTCGGTGACCCGACCGTCTTCGTCGAGCCCTATCTCCCGACCGCGCGCCACATCGAGGTGCAGGTCATGGCCGACGCCCACGGCACGTGCTGGGTCGTCGGCGACCGTGACTGCTCGATCCAGCGTCGTCACCAGAAGGTCGTCGAGGAGGCTCCGGCACCCGACGTGAGCGACGCCGTCCGCACGGTGCTCCACGACGCGGCCCGTGCCGCGGTCAAGGCCGTCGACTACCGGGGGGCCGGCACCGTCGAGTTCCTCGTCGCCGACGCGCACCTCGAGACCGGCACGGTCTACTTCCTGGAGATGAACACCCGCCTGCAGGTCGAGCACCCGGTGACCGAGGAGGTCTTCGGCGTCGACCTGGTCGCCTGCCAGATCGCGGTCGCGGAGGGGCAGGCGCTGGGCCGCGAGCCCGAGGGGCCCGCCGGCCACGCGGTCGAGGTGCGGCTCTACGCCGAGGACCCGGCCGACGGGTGGCAGCCGCAGACCGGCACCGTCCGGACGTTCGAGGTCGGGGGCGACGTCCGCGTCGACTCCGGGGTCGAGTCGGGCTCGGTCGTCGGCATCCACTACGACGCGATGATCGCCAAGGTCGTCGCCCACGGGCCCGACCGCACGACGGCCGTCCGCCGGCTCGACGACGCGCTGCGCCGCACCCGGCTGCACGGCGTCTCGACCAACCTCGACTTCCTGCGGTCGATCCTGCGCGACGAGGAGTTCGGCGCCGCCCGGGTCCACACGGCCCTGCTCGACGAGCGGCTGGAGCAGTGGACGCGGCCGCGGCTCGACGAGGCGGCCGTCCGCAGGCTGGCCTTGGCGGCTGCGGCGGCGCAGGCGTCGTCGGCGAGCTCCACGGCCAGGGTCCTCGGTCGGATCCCGGCGGCGTTCCGCAACGTGCCGAGCCAGCCGCGCACGCGCAGCTACGTGACGCCGGCCGGTGACGAGCTGACGGTGTCGTACTCCGCCGGGCTCGTGCAGCACGACCTCGACGGGGTCGCCGTCGTCGTGGCGACGCCCACGCGGGTCGTCCTCGAGGTCGACGGGGTCACCGAGACGTACGACGTGGCGACCGGCCCGGGCTGGGTCGACGTCGACGGGCCGCACGGCTCGATCGACCTGAGCCCGCTGCCACGGTTCGTCGACCCGGCGGACGCGGTGGCCGAGGGATCCCTGCTGGCCCCGATGCCCGCCGCGGTCGTCAGCGTGGCCGTGACCGACGGCCAGCAGGTGGCCAAGGGTGACGTCATCGTCGTCCTCGAGGCCATGAAGATGCAGCACACCATCACGGCGCCGACCGACGGCGTCGTCACCCAGCTGTCGGTCACCACCGGCGCACAGGTCGAGTCCGGCGCCGTTCTGGCCGTCATCGAAGGAGAAGGTTCATGACCATCGCATTCACCGAGTCCGAGGAGCGCATCGCGCTCCGCAAGGCCGTCCGCGAGCTCGGCAAGAAGTACGGCTCCGACTACTTCCGCGACGCCGCCAAGGAGGGTCGCAAGACGACCGAGCTGTGGCAGGAGGCCGGCCGGCTCGGCTACCTGGGCGTGGCGGTGCCCGAGGAGTACGGCGGAGGCGGTGGCGACATCGGTGACCTCGCCGCGGTCTGCGAGGAGCTCGCGGCGGCGGGCAGCCCGCTGCTGCTCATGGTCGTCTCCCCGGCGATCGTCGGCGTGATCCTGGCGCAGTACGGCACCGAGGAGCAGAAGAAGTCGTGGCTGCCCGGCCTCGCCGACGGCACCTCGACGTTCGCGTTCTCGATCACCGAGCCCGACGCGGGCTCGAACTCCCACGAGATCATCACGACCGCCCACCGCGAGGAGGACGGCTGGCGCATCACCGGCGGCAAGACCTACATCTCGGGCGTCGACGAGGCCAGCCACGTGCTGGTCGTCGCGCGCACGGCCGACGCCCGCACCGGCAACCTCAAGCCGGCCCTGTTCCTGGTGCCCACGGACTCCGCCGGGTTCACCTACCAGGAGATCGACATGGGCATCGTGTCGCCGGAGAAGCAGTTCACGCTGTTCTTCGACGACGTCCGGGTGCCGACCGACGCCCTCGTGGGCGACCCCGACGCCGGCATCGACCAGCTGTTCGCGGGCCTCAACCCCGAGCGCATCATGGCGGCGTCGTTCGCCCTCGGCACCGCACGCCTGGCGCTCAAGAAGGCATCCGCCTACGCCAAGGACCGCAACGTGTGGGGCACGCCGATCGGCGCGCACCAGGCGATCGCCCACCCGCTCGCCCAGTCGTACATCGAGATCGAGATGGCTCGCCTCATGACCCAGAAGGCCGCCGCGCTGTATGCCGCGGGCGACGTCATGCGCGCGGCCGAGGCCGCCAACATGGCGAAGTACGCCGCGGGTGAGGCGGTCTGCAACGCGGTCGACCGGGCGATCCAGACGCACGGCGGCAACGGCCTGGCCAACGAGTACGGTCTGGTGCAGATGCTCGCCGGCTCACGCCTGTCGCGCATCGCGCCGGTCAGCCGGGAGATGGCGCTCAACTTCGTGGCCCAGTTCTCGCTGGGCCTGCCCAAGTCGTACTAGGAGCCGCCATGACGGAGCTGGTCCATCTCGAGGTCGCCGACCAGGTCGCGACGATCACCCTCGACAGCGAGCACAACCGCAACGCCTTGAGCCGCCAGCTCGTCACCGAGCTCGCGGAGCACCTGGCGACCGCCGACGCGGACCCCGACGTCCGTGCGGTGCTGGTGCGGTCGGCGGGGCGGGTCTTCTGCTCCGGCGCCGACCTGGCGGAGGCGGCCGGTGGGGGCATGGTCGAGGGTGCGCAGGCCCTGATCCGGCTCCAGCGCCAGATCGCGACCGCGGCACGTCCCGTCGTGGTCGAGCTGGGCGGCCCCGTGCGCGCCGGTGGGCTCGGCATCGTCGGTGCCGCCGACGTCGTCGTCGCGGCCGAGACGGTCACGTTCGCCCTCACCGAGGTGCGGCTCGGGCTGGCGCCGGCGGTCATCTCGGTCAGCCTGCTCCCGCGACTCACCGATCGCGCTGCGGCCGACCTGTTCCTGACCGCTCGCACGTTCGACGCCGTCGAGGCGGCCGCCATCGGGCTGGTGACCAAGGCCGTGCCCGAGGCGGCGCTCGACGGCGAGGTCGGCCGGGTGCTCGGCGACCTCGTGCAGGGATATCCGCAGGGCCTGCGGGAGACCAAGAAGCTGCTCAACCACGACCTCGTGGCCCGCATCGATGCCCTCGGTGACCAGCTGGCTGCCCAGTCGGCCGAGCTGTTCGGCAGCAGCGAGGCGCGTGAGGCGATGACGGCGTTCCTCCAGCGGCGCAAGCAGTAGGTGCGCCGACGACGGTCGCCCGGCCTCGCCTGATCCGACCCGCCCATGCGGCCTAGTCCGTCCGGGTCATCTTCACCGGATCGACAGCACGCGGGATCGGCCGCGAGTTGACTGAGGGACTCGTCACCATCGAGCTCTCGGGAGCACCGCATGACCTCTTCCCCGTCGGTCGTCGCGCCGCGACGCACCCGTGTCCGCCGACCGCGTGTCCGCCGATCCCTCGTCCAGCGCGTCGTCGGGTCGCTCGTCGCGGCACTGTCGCTCGTCCTCGGCCCCTTGGGCGTCGTCCCCGCCGAGGCGGCGACCTCGTTCGTCGTGTCAGGCACGGTGGGCGGCGAGGGGGCAGGTCCGCTCGCCGACGTGACGGTCGAGCTCCAGCAGTACGACGCAGGGGGCGAGTCCTTCGACACCGTCGCGTCTGCCTCGACGAGCGGCTCCGGTGCCTTTGCGTTCGACCCGGCAGTCTCGGGCGCGACCTACCGGGTACGCGCCCACGGCATCGACGGCTTCGCCACCGTCACGAGCATGCCGTTCACGCTCAGCGCCGACCGGTCCGTGGTCCTGGAGCAGAAGATCGGCGGCTCGCTGTCGGGGCGCGTCGTCGCAGCCGGCACGGGCACGCCGATCCTCGCGGCGCAGGTCACGGCCCTGCCCGTCCTCGGATCGGGCGTCGACGAGGACCGGTCGGTCTCCACCAAGGCCGACATCTCCGGTGCCTTCGTGCTGCAGGGCGTGGCCGCCGGCGTCTACAAGGTCCGCATCACCGACATCTTCGGGATGTACGTCACCGAGTACTACGCCGACCACACCGATCTGGCGACGGCGCAGTCGGTCACTGTCGTCAAGGCGCAGACGACCCCGCTCGGTGACATCACGCTCGCGGTCGGCGCCAGGCTCATCGGGGTGCTCCAGGACGACGCGGGCGGCCGGGTGGTCGATCCCAGCATCACCGCGATCCGGGTCCTGGGCGACGGGTCGCTCGACCGGGACAACGCCTACTCGGCCCTCGTCGACCCGAGCACCGGCGACTACACGGTCGCGGGGCTCCCGGCCGGCTCGTACAAGGTGAGCCTCTCGGAGGGCTCTGACGCCTACTTCGACCAGTTCTACGACGGCGACGCGACCGAGGCGACCGCCAGCACCGTCACGGTGGCGGCGGGCGCGGTCCAGCTGCTCGGACTCTCCCGGCTGGAGCGGACGGCCACGGTGACCGGCACCGTGCACAGCGCGGCGGGCGCACCCCTCGGCGACATCAACGTCGACGCGTTCCGGGTCGTCAACGGCACGGTCGGCGCCCAGGTGGCGTCGTTCGACTACACGGACACGAACGGGGCCTTCACGGTCCGGCGGCTGCACGCCGGCACGTACCGCCTGGTCGTCAAGGACGGCCTGCACCGCTACGTCACGCGGACGCTCGCCGACGTCACCGTCCCGGCGGGCGGGAGCCGGGTCGTCGGCGACGTCGTGCTGCAGAAGGTCGTCGTCAAGAAGTCCGCCTCGGTCAGGGTCAGCGCCACCGGGGGCACGGGCAAGGCGACGTTCGCGATCACGGTCAGGGCCTCGGGTGTCACGCCGACCGGCAAGGTCGCGATCAAGAGGGGCACCAGGACGTTGAAGACCGTGACGCTCAAGGGTGGCAAGGTCACCGTGACGGTCAGGAACCAGCCGAAGGGCCGACGCTCCTACACGGTCGCCTATGCCGGTGACACCCGCGTGCTCGCCAGGAGCGTGACCACGAGCAGGATCACGATCAGGTAGCCGGGGGCGGCGTCGTACCGATCCACGATGTGGATCCGGGCGACGTCCGCGATGCGCCGGGCCTAGTCTCGCCGTACGGTCGAGTGGCCGAATCGGAGGAGACACATGCGGCACGCGATCAAGCTCATGGTCCTGGGTCTGCTGGCCCTGGTCATGCTCCCGGTGGGGTCCGCCCAGGCCGCGGACGACCGACCCCTGGTCAGGGTCGGCACGGAGGGCACCTACCCGCCCTTCACGTTCCACGAGTCGGGCGACAACGAGCTGACCGGCTACGACATCGACGTCATCACGGCGGTCGCGAAGAAGGCCGGCTGGCGCCTGCAGTTCGTCGAGACCCAGTTCGACGCGATCTTCGCGGCCCTGGAGTCCGACCGGATCGACGTCATCGCCAACCAGGTCTCGATCAACCCCGAGCGCGAGGCGAAGTACGGGCTCTCCGAGCCCTACACGTACTCCCGCGGCGTCATCGTCGTGAAGACCGGCACCCAGGGCATCACGACGCTGGCCGACCTGAAGGGCAGGACGACGGCGCAGTCGATCACCAGCAACTGGGCGGGCGTCGCCAAGGATGCCGGTGCGAAGGTCGAGGGCGTCGAGGGATTCGCCCAGGCCGCGGCCCTCGTCGTGCAGGGGCGGGTCGACGCGATCGTCAACGACAACATCGCGGTGCTCGACTACCTCAACACCACGGGCTCCGACGAGATCGAGATCGTCGGGGACGCCGGCGACGAGGTGAGCCGCCAGGTGCTCGCGTTCCGCCAGGGCGACCCCCGCCTGGCCGAGGCCGATCGGGCGCTCGAGGAGCTGCGCGCCGACGGCACGCTGGCGAAGATCTCCGACACCTACTTCAAGGCTGACGTCTCGGTCGAGAACGGCGGCGACGTCGACGTGTCGGGAGGTCGACAGACCAGGAGCGACGCCGAGGTCGTCCGGGACGCCGCGTGGCCGATGCTCAAGGGCCTCATCAAGGTGTCGATCCCGATCACGATCATCAGCTTCGTGATCGGCCTGGCCATCGCCGTCGTGGTGGCGCTCGCGCGCATCTCCGGCAGCCGCGTCCTGTCGGGCCTGGCCCGTGGCTACGTCTCGATCATCCGCGGCACCCCGCTGCTGGTGCAGCTGTTCATCGTCTTCTTCGGCCTGCCCGAGATCGGGATCGACTTCCCGTCGTACGTCGCGGGCGTCGTCGCGCTCAGCCTCAACGTCGGCGGCTACGCGGCCGAGGTCGTGCGGTCGGCGATCCTCTCGGTGCCGAAGGGACAGTTCGAGGCCGCGGCGACGATCGGCATGGGCTACTGGCAGACGCTGCGTCGCATCGTCTTCCCGCAGGCTGCGCGCACCGCCGTGCCGCCGCTGTCGAACACCGCGATCTCGTTGTTCAAGGACACCTCGCTGCTGTCGGTGGTCCTGCTCACCGACGTGCTCCGGGAGGCGCAGAACGCTGCCGCAGCCGCCCAGGTGTTCCTGCCGCTGTACGCGTTCGCGGCCCTCTACTACTGGATCGTCTGCGTGGTCATGTCCTTCGTGCAGGGCAGGCTCGAGACCCGACTGAACAGGTTCGTGGCGTCATGACCGACCCCCTCGTCCGCGCACGCGGCATCCACAAGTCGTTCGGCGACAACCATGTGCTCCGCGGCATCGACTTCACCGCCGACGCAGGCACGACGACCGCGGTGCTCGGGCCCTCCGGCTCCGGCAAGACCACGATCCTGCGATCGCTCAACGTCCTGGAGACCCCCGACGCCGGCACGGTCGGGATCGGTGACGTCGAGATCGACTTCTCGACCCTGCCCGCCGGCAAGGCGGGGCGCGCCGCCTCGTCGCGGCTGCGGGCGCAGAGCGGCATGGTGTTCCAGTCCCACCAGCTCTTTCCCCACAAGACGGTGCTCGAGAACGTCGTCGAGGGCCCCGTGCAGGTGCAGAAGCGTCCGGTCGACGAGGCCGTCGCCGACGCGCGCGCCCTGTTGGACCAGGTGGGCCTGGCGGACAAGGCCGACCAGCACCCGTTCCAGCTCTCCGGCGGCCAGCAGCAGCGGGTCGGCATCGCCCGGGCGCTCGCGCTGAAGCCCCAGGTCGTCCTGTTCGACGAGCCGACCTCCGCGCTCGACCCCGAGCTCGTCGGCGAGGTGCTGTCGGTCATCAAGGACCTCACCACCCAGGGGTGGACGACCGTCATCGTCACGCACGAGATCAGGTTTGCCGAGCAGGTCGCCGACCAGGTGCTGTTCCTCGACGGCGGGGTCGTCGTCGAGAGCGGCCCACCGGCGCAGGTGATCGCCGATCCCCGTGAGGAGCGGACGCGCCAGTTCCTCCAGCGCATCCTCAACCCGACCTGAGCCTGGTCTGTGTCAGGTCAGTCGAGATCGGCCGGGAATCCACCCGGCAGGTTGCACAGCACGTTGGTCGACGCCGTGGCGAATGCCGGGTTGGTCGAGCCGCTGACCTGCGTCGAGATCTCGAGGTACCGGGCGAAGGTGTAGGTCGAGCCCGACTTCTTGTAGAGGTTCATCTCGATCGTGGCCGGCACCTCGTCCCAGTACAGGACGGCGCTCGTGCGGCTCTTGAGGACGCTGTCACCGCTCGTCTCGGCGGAGAAGACGCCCTGGGCGAAGGTGTCGCTCGACGAGGTGTCGGGCACGCCGGCGAGGGTGATGACGGACTTGCACTGGTGGCGCAGGTCCCACGTGGCGCGGCCACCTGAGAGGAACCGCGATCCGTTGAGGTTCGCGTAGTCCTCGCGGTAGCTGAGCGGATCGGCGTACTGCACGACGCCGGCCTTGACGCTCCGGGTCAGGTTCTCGAGCACCTGGTAGGCGTAGTTCTTGAAGGTCTTGGAGCTGCTGCCGGCCGCGCGCGATCCCGATGCCGCCTTGACGACCTTGACGCGTGCCGTGCCGCTGTCCTGCGGGGTGAACGACTTGGAGAACGTGCTCGACGAGCTCAGGGTCGACCTGCCGAGGTAGTGGTACTCGCCGTCGGAGTCGCTGGCGTAGTTGATGTAGACCTTGACGGTCTTGCCCGGTGACGCGGGAGACACCGAGCCGGTCACCCGCTGCTTCTCGCCGAGCTCGATCGAGCCCTTCTCGAGCTTGGTGGTGACGGTGAACTTGTGGGACGCCTGGGCGGCCGAGGCGAAGCCGAGGCCCAGGGCAAGGCCGGCGACGAGGACGAGGATCTTGCGCATGTCAGTGGTCCGTTCAGGAGGGGTGGCTGCTCGCGTCAGGCGAGGTTGGGATCGATCTCGGCGCCGGGCAGGTTGCAGTGCAGATAGGTCGCGAGCAGCCCGTACCGCGGCTCGACCCCGCCCTGCTCCTGGGTGGCGATCTGGAGGTACCGGGCGAAGGTGTAGCCCGAGTCGGTCTTCTTGTAGAGCTTCATCCGGATGGTCTCGCGGTCGCCGGTCTGCTGGAAGGGGCCTTCGTGCTTGACGAGAACGGCCCCGGTGGCCGTCGCCCTGGCGAAGTAGTTGGCGGACGCCTGCGTGCCGGTCGAGCTGTCGGGGACGCCGCCGTAGCCGACGAACTCCTTGCACTGGCCCGACGTGGACCAGCGGGCCCGACCGTTGCCGCCCTGGAAGCGGTAGCCGTCGGTCGAGTCGAGGCCGCCGATCGTGAAGGTGTCGTCGTTGGCCACGACGCCGCTCTCGATGGTGCGGGGCAGGGTGCTGAGCCGGCGGTAGCCGTAGTTCTTGAAGCTGTTGGTGCTGCTGCCCGACGCGCGGGAGCCGGACGCGGCCTTGACGACCTTGATCTTCGTGGTGCCACTGTCGGTCGGCGTGAACGACTTGGAGAACCTGCTCGACGCGCTCAGGGTCGACTTGCCGAGGTAGTGGTACTCGCCGTCGGAGTCACTGGCGTAGTGGATGTAGACCTTGACGGTCTTGCCCGGCGAGGCCGGCGAGACGGAGCCGGTCACCCGCTGCTGCTGGCCGAAGGTGAGCGACGTGTCCTCGAGCTTCGAGGAGACGGTGAACTTCTTGGCCGCCTGGGCGGACGGGGCGAGGCCGAGGCTCAGGGCGAGGGCGGAGATGACGACGAGGATCTTGCGCACTCTCGCAGGCTAGGACCGTTTCGAGCCGTCGGGGGTGTCTCGCCGTTCTTTGGGTGAAAACCCCACCCCGTGCCTACGGGTTGATCACGGGGTACGTGCAGGACACCATCGGACGCCCGAGGATCATGGTGACCTGCTGATTGTCGTCGACGGTCTGCCCGTCCATGTCGTCGTGCGCCTTGACGGCGAAACGCAGCTTGCCACCCGACGTCATGAGCTTCTGCACCGAGCTGGGTGCGGTGTACTGCTCGCCGTAGAGCGGCTGCCACTGCGGCACGAAGAACGTGCTGCCCAGACTCACCGCGAACTCGCCGTCCGTCGTGGCGTTCGAGGCCCGCGTCATCTTGAAGTTGAACTGCAGGCAGGTGTAGCCGGTGAAGTCGAACTCCACGGTCGACCCGCCGTCGACCAGGTAGGACTGGTCGTACTTCGTCCCGTACGCCGGGATCGCATCCTGCACGTAGGTGACGCCGGGCTGACCGGGGACGTACTCGTTCATCGCCTCGACGAACTGGAAGACGCGGATGTGGAACGTCTTGGTGGTCGTCGCGTAGCCGCTGCCGCCGCCCTTGACGATCTCGATCTTGTAGATGCCGGCGTTGTCGTGGCCGGGATCGAACGTCCGGGTGAAGTAGCCGCTCTTGCTCAGCGTGACCGACCCGAGGAGCTTGCGCGTCTTGGCGTTCGTGGAGGTGTTGGTGGCATAGATCTTGACCGTCCCGGTCGAGGCGACCTTGCCGCGCTTGACGTAGCCCTTGATCCGCGTCTTCTGTCGTCCGTCGTCGGTGTCCTCGCTGACGTCGAGCGCGGTGTCGTTGTAGCTCTTGGCGGGGTCGGTCTTGCCGGCCGGGGCAGGGTTGAGCACGATCGAGTACGTCCTCGTCGCCGCCTCTGCGGGCGAGAACAGACCCAGCAGCACGGTGGCTCCGGCGAGGGCGATCAGGGCCTTGCGCATGGTGGGCACCTTCGGTGAGCAGGTCGGGTGGAGGGTCATGGGGTGGGCACGGCCTGGCCGACGACGGGATAGGTGCACGAGGCCATCGGGCGCCCGAGGACGTAGCGCAGGCGGCGCTGGTCGTCGACGGTGTCGGGGTCGCCGTCGCTGTAGCGCGAGACCCGGACGGTGACGTCGGCGCTGCTGCGCATCTTCTTCTGCGTCGTCCTCGAGGGCTCGTAGTGACGCTGGCCCTTGCTCATCGACCGGGTCGAGACGAGGGTGTCGGAGTTGAGCAGGACGGCGAACTTGCCGCCGACCTTCGACTGGTGGGAGATCCCGATCTTGAAGTTCAGCTGCATGCAGTTGTAGCCGGCCGTCCGGAAGACGGCCCGCGAGTCACCGTTGATGAAGTACGACTGTCCGTAGATGCTGTTGCGGCCGAACTTCTCCTTGTCGGCCTCGCCCACGCCGCCCCTGCTGGCACGCACGCTCGCGTCCGTGTCGTAGACGTTGCGCATCTCGACGAACTGGAAGACCCGGATCCGGAACGTCTTCGTGGTGCCGGCGACGTCGCCGCTCGCGGCCTTGACGATCTCGATCCGGTAGACGCCCGCGTGGTCGTGGCCGGGGCTGAACGCCTTGGTGAACACGCCGGACGACGACAGGGTGGCCGAGCCGAGTCGCACGCGCGGCGCATCGGCCAGGTTGGTGTTGGTGGCGTAGATGACGACCCGCTGACCCTTCACGGGCCCGCCGGACACCCGCCCGCGGATGGTCGTCTTCTGGCGGCCGTCATCGGTGTCCTCGCTGACGTCGAGCGCGGTGTCGTTGTAGCTCTTCGTGGTGCTGGTCTTGCCGGCCGGAGCCGGGTCCAGCGAGATCTTGTACGTCCCCGCCGCCTCGGCCGGGCTCAGGACGCCGATGGCCACCGCGGCGGCGGCCAGCAGGATGAAGAGCTTGCGCACGATCGGGACACCTCAGGGGAAGAAGAGGGACTTAGGTCCCCTCAGGGTAGGTGCGACCAGTCGATCGGCGCGGAAACTCCGGAGAATTGATCAGGAAGGACTACTGATCCTCCGGGTCGTTCGTGAGCGGATAGGTGCACGCGGCCTTGGGGTTGCCGAGGATGAACTTGGTCTGGTCGGCGTTGCCGTCGGCCTGGATCTGGACACGCACGACCTGGGTCGCGTTCATCCGAGCCTGCTGCTCCTTGGACGGCTCGCGGAACTTCTGGCCCTTCTCCATCTGGCCACTCATGATCGTCGTGTCGCCCTGGTAGACGCGGAACGCGTGTGTGCCGCCTGCCGAGTCGTTCGCCATCCCGATCTTGAAGTTGATGCGGAAGCACTTGTAGCCCGCTGTGTCGAACACCGCCGTGGTGTCCCCGAGGATCTGGTAGGCGGTCGACCAGTAGTCGTCGCCGACCTTGCCGGCCTTGTCGACGCGCGTCACCCGTGGGTTGTCGTCGTCGTAGAACCTCGCGAGGTTCGTGTAGTTGAAGACCTGGACGCGGGTGTAGTCGAAGCCTTCCTTCCTGCCAGAGCCGGCCTTCTTGACGGCCTTGATCTTGTAGCTGCCGCCCTCGACCGGCTTCCAGACCTTGTCGAACCGTCCGGACGACGAGAGCGCGTCCGAGCCGATGTAGACGTACTTCTTGTCGGTCGAGCTCTCGTTGCTGGCGTAGAAGTAGATGCGCTTGCCCGAGACGGGACCGCCGGTGACGCGCCCCTTGATGTGGGTGCTGCGGTTGGATCCGTCAGCCGAGGTCAGGTCGAGCTTGTCGTCACTCACCCCGGCACTGACGGAGTAGGAGCCGGCGGCGTGGGCCGCGCCCAGCGGGGCTGCGACGAGGGCGGCGGAGGCGAGGAGCAGGAGTGTCGTGCGCACAGGGATCACCTTGACTGGTGGGGAGTGTCGTCTCCCCGTGAGCGTAGGGCGGCCCGCCCGCCGGCGCACCCCCTTTCGCCCGGCAGATCAGCGGAAGGGCTCGGAGTCCGTCGGGTAGGTGCAGGCGGCGACCGGACGGCCGATGACGAAGCGCAGCCTGCTCTGGTCGTCGATGTCGTCGCGGCGGTCGACCGAGAAGATCAGCTTGCCGGTCGCGGTCAGCTTCTTCTGCACCGTCGAGGTGGCCTTGTAGACCTCGCCGGCCTTCATCTCGCGAGCGAAGTGGGTGGTGGCCTGTCGGGCCCTCACCGTGCCGCGGGACGCCTCGCTCTTCAGGGAGAGGCCGGTCTTGAAGTTGAAGCGCATGCAGTGGAAGCCGGTGATGTCGAAGACCGCTCTGCCGCCGCCGTTCACGTGGTAGCCGTCGCGGTAGTAGGTGCCGTTGCCGAACTTCTCGCGATCGACGTATCCCGCGCCGGAGCTGGCGGCCTTGTCGTACAGGTACTTCAGGCTGACGAACTGGAAGACGTAGACCCGGGTCGGGTCGCTTCCGCCGGCCTTGCCGCTGCCGGCCTTCTTGACGACGTCGATCTCGTAGCGGCCGCCGTCGCGCGGCCGCCACGTCCACGAGAACCGTCCGGTCGACGACAGGCGTGCCGACCCGAGGTAGTGCCGCTTCGCCGCCTTGGTGCTGACGTTGCGGGCGTAGATGCCGACCTTCCGGCCCTTGACGGGCCCGCCCGTCACCTTGCCGCGGATGCGCGTGGACCGGTTCGACCCGTCGTGGGACGTCAGGTCGAGCTTGTCGTCGCTGACCGACGCCGACACCTTGTAGCGGGTCGAGCCGGCGTGGGCGGCGTCCAGCGGCATCGCGACGAGCGGGGCGGCGACGAGCGCCAGAGCAGCGAGGAGTCCGAGAGTCTTGCGCACGATGTCACCTACGGTGGGGGAAGGTCGGTCCCTCCACCGTAGGTGACATCCGGCTCGCGCGCGCTACTTCACCGTCGTCAGGAACGTCGCGCTGGCGGCTGCGGTCGCGGGGGTGCCGGCGTACGTCACCGTGATCTGACGTCTGCCCGGGGGCAGGCCGGACAGGGTGGCGCTGCCGCGGCCCGCGACCAAGCTGAAGGTCTTCTTCACGGTGCCCCACCGGACGGTCACCGAGCCCGTCGGCTTGCTGCCGGTCGCGGCCCGGGTGACGTCGACGGCCACCTTCGCCCTGCCGGTGCCGGGCGTGATCGGGGCGTCGATCTCGGCCCGCGACTTGAGCTCGACGACGATCCCCGTGACGACCTCGCCGACGATGTCGAACGTCGTCGCGCCGTCCCGGCTGGGCGCTCCGTCGAACCACTGGGTGGCCCAACGCCCTGATCGGTCCTCGGCCACCAGGTCGTACTGGCCGTCAGGGAACTGAGCGGTCCTGAACGCTCCGGTGGACCTCGTGCTGGCGGCCCAGAACACGGACGTGTCGGGGTCGCCCACACGAACCGGCGAGACCGAGATGTCCTTGAGCGGCCGGCCGGAGGTGTCGGTCACGGTGCCGTTGATCTGGTTGGCGCGGTGGGTGAACGTCTGCGCCTCCAGCCTTCGTGCGTCGCCGCCGGCCAGCGTCGTGACGGTCGCGTCAGGCGTGTGCTCGGCGTCGCAGAGCGCGAGGGCGAGCTCGTCGGTGCCGGCCACGACGTCGTCGTAGCACTGGTCGACGTATGTCTGGGTGCCGTCGGTGAACCGGATGTCGTACGAGCCGGCGGGCAGTCCCCGGGCGACGAACGTGCCGTCGCCCGCCGGCACGATCTCGTCGTCGTAGGACAGCACCGTGGTGTCGGGCGTGCCGATCTCGTCGTCCGGCCCGTCGAGCAGGACCCTGACCTTCGAGAGGGTGCCGCCGTCCTGGCGGGTGATCCTGCCGGAGAGGCGGGCTGCCTTCTTGACCGTGACGTTGCGGGTGACGGCCCTGCCCGCGCGGTCGGCGAAGGACCGGCGGGCCTTGACCACCCGGTGGGTCGAGTCGGTGACCAGCACGGTGTAGCCGTAGGCCTCTCCGACCGGGAAGCCGGAGAACGAGTAGGCGCCCTTGCTGTTGGTCGTGTCGACCTTGATCGGCTCGTAGTAGTCGCCGTCGTCCTGTGACTGCTGCAGGTAGACCTTCAGCCCCTTGACCGGCACGCCATCGAGCGCGACGACGCCCTTGACCCCGCCGGTCGACGCCGCCTGGGCCGGCAGTGCCAGCCCGGCGACGACGACGGCGGCTGCCCCGAGGAGCAGGAAGGGATGCTTGAGCCGCATGAGCCTCATGTCACTTCACTGTCGCGTAGAAGAGCTTCGTGGCGGCCGCCGTCGAGGAGGTGCCGGCGTAGGACACCGTGATCTGACGCTTGCCGGCCGGCAGGCCCTGCAGCTTGACGGTGCCCTTGCCGTCGACCAGGTCGACGGTCTTGGAGATGGTTCCCCAGCGGATCGTCGCCTTGCCGCTGGGCTTGCTGCCCGTGGCCGCGCGGGTGACGTCGACCGCGACCTTGACGGTGCCGGTGCCCGGCGTGAGGGTCGCCTTGATCGTGGCCTGCGACTTGACCTTGATCTGGACGCCGGTGACGTCACCGCCGCTGACGTCGATCACGGAGTCGGCGGTCTGCGGCGCCCACGGGAAGTCGGGCTTCGCGGTCAGACGGTAGCCGTCGCCCGACAGCGGGCCGATCCGGAACGCGCCGGTGGTCGGGTGGTTGCGGTCGTTCAACCGGTCGGAGCCGCCGTCCTGCGTCGCCTCGACGGTCGTGTGGCCGATCGGGCGACCGGACGTGTCGGTGACGATGCCGGAGATGCGGTGTCCGGCGGTCGACAGCGTCTGCGGTTCGAGCGTGACGTTCTGACCCGTCGCGAGCGGGACCGTCGTGGCAGCGTCCTGCTCGATGCAGGGCTCGTCACCCTGGATGAGGTTGTCGTAGCACTGGGAGAAGTAGGTCTGGCCGTCGTCGACGGACTGCAGGGAGAAGTTCCCGGAGGGCAGGCCGCGGAGCGCGAAAGATCCATCGGCTGCGACCTTGACGTCCTGGTCGTAGTTGATCGGGAGGTCGCGACCGGGATCGATGCTCGACGACGGTCCGTCGGCCACGACGCGCAGCAGGCCGGTGGCCTTGCCGTCGCCTCGCTTGACCGTTCCGGTGATCGAGCCTGCCTTCTTGACCGAGGCATTGCGCGTGACGGTCTTGTTGGCGACACCCATGAACCGGCGGGAGGTCGAGACGATCCGGTACTGGGGGTCCTTGATCAGGATCGTGCTGCCGACGTACACGTCGATGGGGTTCGTCGGGCTGAACCTGATGGAGTACGCGCCCTTGCTGTCGGTGACAGCGGTAGCCACTCGAGGCTCCTGGTAGCCGTCGTCGCCGGTGACGTACAGCTCGATCGTCACGCCCTTGATCGGCGTGCCGTCGACGGTGACGACGCCCTTGACGGTGGCGTTCTTGGTCGCGGCGTGGGCGGGCAGCGTCAGCCCGGCGAGGAGCAGGGCGATCACCCCGAGCAGCAGGGCCGGGACACGGACGTGGTGGTGCAGCTTCATGGGTTTCCCCCCGGGGGATCGGTCGGTGATGGTGCTGGTGACGTGGGAGATGCGGCTGGGTGCCGTTCGGTTGTCGTGGGATTGCATCTTTCTCGTGCGGGTCGCGGGACGGGTTGAGTGAGGTTCTGGGTGAGTTCCCCCGGTGGCACGTTCGGTTGCCGCAGCGACCCGACGAATGTGTGACCTGCGTCCCACCATGTCACGGGATGGGAACCGGCTGCGGAATGTCCGGGGCACCTAATAGACTTGTGAGTTCTGCAACGGCAGTGGAGGAGCAGGGTGGGCGTACAGGACGCACGGACCGCGGAGCAGCGCGAGATCGCTGCGGAGCAGGCGTACGTCGACACGGTCTATGAGCGCCTCGACGCCTCGGCCAAGGTCGCCCAGTCCCTCGTCGTCGAGGGTCTGGCGCGCGGTCACGTCGGCAACGAGGGCGGGCTCGTCGAGCGCGACGCCATGGTCTACCAGGCCTCGAAGCGGCTCTCGGCGCTCAACGCCGCCCACGACGGCCTGGTGTTCGGCCGCCTCAACATGCTGAACGGCGAGTCGCGCTACATCGGCCGCATCGGGGTGCGCGACGCCGAGCGCGAGATCCTGCTGATCGACTGGCGGGCCCCGGCCGCCGCGCTCTTCTACCAGGCCACGGCCCAGGAGCCGACCGGCGTCATCCGTCGCCGAGTGCTGCGCTGCGCCAACGACCAGGTCATCGGTGTCGAGGACGACCTGCTCGACGCCGACAACGCCCCCGACGACCTCGTGATCGTGGGTGAGGGCGCACTGCTCGCCAGCCTCACCCGCGCCCGCGACAGCACGATGCACTCGGTCGTCGCCACGATCCAGAAGGAGCAGGACGAGGCGATCCGCGCGCCGAGCCGTGGCGCCACCACGATCGGCGGTGGCCCGGGCACCGGCAAGACCGTCGTCGCGCTGCATCGTGCGGCCTACCTGCTCTACACCGATCGACGCCGTTTCGAGTCCGGCGGCGTGCTGGTCGTCGGTCCGTCCACGGTCTTCATGAACTACATCGAGCGGGTGCTGCCGAGCCTCGGCGAGACCAGCGTGACGCTGCGCTCGCTCGGCGAGGTCGTCGACGGCCTGCGGGCCGCCCGCCACGACGAGCCCGTCGCCGCCGCGGCCAAGGGGTCGTCCCGCATGGTCAAGTTCCTCGGCCGTGCGGCCGCGGCACCGGCGCCGGGATCTCCGACGGAGTTCCGCTACTTCTACAAGGACGACGTCCTGCGCCTCGACGCCGCGCAGCTCGACCGCATCCGCCGCCAGCTGCTCGCGGGCGCCAAGCGCAACCGGGCCTACGCCAAGGCGCCGGCCGCCTTGGTCGACGCCCTCTGGCGCCAGGTCCGGGGCGAGCGGGCGCTGGAGAAGGGCGAGGAGGAGTTCGTCGAGATCATCACGACCGACGACCGCTTCGTCGACTTCGTCGAACAGTGGTGGCCGCCCACCACCCCGATCGACGTCTGGCGCACCCTGCCCGACCTCGTCCAGGAGCTCTCCCACGGGGCCTTCAACGCCCGCGAGATCGCGGCGCTCCGGGAGTCGTGGACGATCGACGACCCGAGCATCCAGGACGTCCCGCTGATCGACGAGCTCCGCTACGTCATCGGCGAGGTCCCGGAGGCCACCGACGACGAGGACGACAACCCCAAGCAGCTCATGAGCTTCGAGCGGCGCGAGCGCGAGGAGCGGGTCGACCGCTTCCGCTCGACGCAGAGCATCGAGGACGACGGCTTCGCGCACGTCCTCGTCGACGAGGCGCAGGACCTCTCGCCGATGCAGTGGCGCATGCTGGGTCGTCGCGGGCGCCACGCCAGCTGGACGATCGTCGGCGACGAGGCGCAGTCGTCGTGGCCCTACCCGCACGAGTCCGCCGCCGCCCGCAAGGCCGCCCTCGAGGGCAAGCCCGAGCACGCCTTCCGGCTGTCGACCAACTACCGCAACTCCGCCGAGATCTACGAGCTCGCCGCCAAGGTCGCGGCCGTCGCCGTGCCCGATCCCGACCTCGCCGACGCGGTCCGCCGCACGGGCGAGTCGCCGCTGCACCTGACGGTGGGGGCGTCCGAGCTGGTCGAGACCGTCAGGAGCAGTGCCCGACAGGTCCTCGACCGGGTCGACGGCACGGTCGCGATCGTGGCGCCGCGTTCTCGGCTCGCGGCCCTGCGGGTCGATCTCGCCGACCTCATGGACCAGCACCCTGACCGGCTGCGCGTGCTCGACGGCCTCGACACCAAGGGCCTGGAGTTCGACGGCGTCGTCGTCGTCGAGCCCGACGGCATCACTGATGAGTCGAGTGCCGGCTGGCGCACGCTCTACGTCGTCCTGACGCGTGCGACCCAGCTGCTCACGACCGTGGGCACGACCGATCGCTGGAGCGCCCGGATCGCATGAGGCTGACCGTCAAGGTCCTCCTGCTGCTGGTCCTCGGACTGGCGGTGGGTGTGCCGACCGCCTACTCGACGTTCGTCCACAGCGAGCGGCAGATCGTCATCGGCGCCCATGAGGCCACGGTGCAGCCCAACACCGACGGCTACGCCCGGATCGACTTCGGCACCCTGATCCCGCAGATCCGGCTGCCCTCCGACGCCCCGCTGGGCATCGGCCTCGACATCCGCCTCGGCGACAGCGAGGTCACCCAGCTCAACCAGCTCGTCGCCCGCGACGCCGTCATTGCGAGCCAGCCGCAGGGCGAGATCGCGGCCGTCCGGTCCACGCTCGTCTCGATGCTGCTGGATGCGGCGATGCGGGGCCTCGGCGTCGCCCTCATCACGGTCCTCGTCGCCGTGCTGGGCTGGCGCGCGATCGGTCGACCCCGCCGCCGCGCGATCTGGGCCGCGGCTCGCCACCCGCGTCGCGGCCAGGTGCTGGGTGCGGGGGCGACCGCCGTCGTCACGCTGGCAGCGGTCGTCCTGGTCGCCGCGCCCGAGCGTCCACGGGGGCAGGACGCCACCTGGGTGCCGATCGACTCGGTCTTCCCCCTGCTGCCCAACGACCCGGTGCTCGACAAGGTCGAGATCGTCGAGGGCGCGTCGACCAGTGGCAGCAAGGCCCTCGTGCAGGGAGCGCTCGACACCTATCAGACCTCCGTCGCCTTCTACGGCAAGCTGGCGGAGACGGCTCGCCAGGTCGACGTGCGCACCCCCCTCGAGGGTGAGACCACCGCCCTGGTGGTCACCGACCGCCACGACAACATCGGCATGGACCCCGTCACGCGGATCATCGCCGATCGTGCCGAGGCCAGCATGCTGATCGACCTCGGCGACGACACGTCCAACGGCGCGAGCTGGGAGGCGTTCAGCATCAACTCCCTCGCGCGGGAGTTCCGCGACCTCGACGTCGTGTCGGTCGCGGGCAACCACGACACCGGCAACACCGTCGCCGACCAGATGCAGGACAAGGGGTTCACGCTGCTGAAGGGTGAGCCCGTGACGGTCGGCGGAGTGCGGTTCATCGGCAGCAGCGATCCGCGCAGCTCGGGCCTCACGGCCGGCTACTTCGGTGACGCCGCCGACAACAAGGCGGCGATCGACGCCCAGGATGCCGAGCTGACGCAGGCCGCGTGCGATGCCGGCGACGTCAGCGTCATCGCGGTGCACAGCCCGTCGTCGGCCAAGAAGGCCGCGGCGTCGGGATGCGTCGACCTCGTGCTGTCAGGGCACCTGCACCGCCAGGTCGGGCCGACGACGGCGATCGGCGACAACGGACGGTCGACCACCACGTTGACGACGGGGTCGACCGGTGGCGCCGTCTATGCCTTCGCGCTCGGCAGCAAGCTGCGGCGCACGGCGCAGGCGACGATCGTGACGTTCAGGGACGGCCGCCCGGTCGGCCTGCAGCCGGTCGACTTCGAGCCCGGTGGCGCGATCACGCCCCAGAGCTTTGTGACCCTGGCCCCGTCCGACCGCTGACTCCCTGGGGGGTCAGCGGGGGCGGCAGCGGGCGAGGATGAGCTCGGCGTACGCCGTGGCGCTCGTGACGACGTCGGCGATGCCGACGCTCTCGTCGACGGCGTGCGCATCGGCGACGTCGCCGGGCCCGTACTGCAACGTCGGGATGCCGAGGGTGGCGTACTGCCGCAGGTCGGAGCCGTACGGCGCGCCGATCAGCTCGGGCCTCGTGTCGCCAGCGGCGACGACGGCCTCGAGCACCTGGTCGCCGAACGGATCACCCTGCGGGAGGCGGCCGGCGGCGAAGTGCCCGCCCGGCCACGTGACGACGGGTGGGTGCTCGGCGAGCCAGGGGTCGGTCGCGGCCGCGCGGGCGACGGCGCGCTCGAAGACCGACTTGGCGTCGGCGAACGACTCGCCGGGCATGACGCCGTAGCGACCCTCGGCGACGAGCTGGTCGGGCACGGTGCTGGCCCAGTCGCCGGCGTGCAGGATGCCCACGCTGATGGGCCACGGCAGGACGCCGAACGGCTCGGGCGGCGTGGTGTTGCGGACGTCCTCGAGCTCGCCGAGCGCGCGGTGGACGAGCTCGAACGCGCTGATGGCGCTGTGCCCGGTGGCCCGCATGGAGCCGTGCGTCGCGCGACCCTGCACCTCGATGCGGAACGTCAGCGAGCCCGCATTGGCGGCGACGACCTGCCCGGCCGTCGGCTCGGCGATGATGCAGGCCTCGCCGACGTGACCGCGGCGCAGCGTCGCGAACGTCCCGAGGCCGCCGTCCTCCTCGCCGATGACCGAGTGCACGGCGAAGGGGCGCTCCAACGTCAGGTCGCTGACGGCGCGGGCGGCCGCGATGATCGCGACGACGCCGCCCTTCATGTCGCAGACGCCTCGGCCGTACCAGCGGTCGTCGACCTCGCGGACGTGCCACGGGTCGGAGTTGGTCCACGCATCGGGATCGCCCGGCGGGACGACGTCGACGTGGCCGTTGAGGATCAGCGCCGGGGTGCCGGGCCCGGAGGTGCCGACGACGCCCCAGGCCTCGTCACGCTCGACCTCCTCGCCCGGGAAGCCCGGATCGGCCCGCAGGGTGTCGAGGTCGAGCTTCCACTGGTCGACCTCGAGCCCGAGACCCGTGAGGGTCGCGGCGCACCAGCGCTGGACGGCGATCTCGGCGTCGGAGCCGCCCGTGCTCGGGATGTTGACCAGCTGCGCGAGGTCGCGCCGGATCAGGTCGACGTCGATGTCCATGCGGTCAGTCTGGCAGCCGACTCCTGGTGGCTCATCTGCCCGGTCGACACCGCGATGACCAGGTCGTGGGCGGGATCATGGGCCACGTGGAACGGCTTCCCGTTTCGCCGGTAGAAGAGCGTGACAGCCAACCACCCGAGCCTCTTGTTGCCGTCGACCAGCGGGTGGTTGCGGACGATCGACTCGAGCAGCACTGCGGCCTTCTCGTCCAGGGTCGGATAGGCGTCGTCCCCGAACAAGCTGGTCTGGGGGCGATGCGCCGCTGAGTCGAGCAGGCCGAGATCGCGAACGGCCTGCAGACCGGTCACCTCGACGATCTCCAGAAGATCGTTGAGCGTCAGATAGTCGATCACTGCGCGAGTCGGTCAAGCAGCGGCCCGTACTCCTCGATGGCCTGGCGCGTGGCCTCACGGATCTCCTCGCGGCGCACGTCCGCACGTGCCTGCTCGACGATGGCGCGAGCCGCGGCCTCGTTCTTGCTGATCCCTTGAGCCTTGGCCAGGATCTCCAGGGCAGAGTTCTGCTCGTCGGTCAGTCGCAGCGTCATGCCCATGTCATCATGGTATCGCCGTGATACCACTCGGACAAGGCTCACCGTGGTCGCGCGGCCTGCGCTAGGCTCCTGCCATGACAGCCCAGCCCCTCTCCTGGTGGCGCCACCCGTAACGGTGGCCTGTCGTCTTCTGCCCAGACCGCCTCACGGCCGGCTCTGGGCTTCGTTGTTTCTGCGGCGCTCGTCCTCGCCGGTCGAGACATTTGTGAAGGAACTGCCATGACCTCGCTCGACGAACTGCTGAAGCAGCCGGCGTTCGCGCTGATCCGCGTCCGTGAGTCCGACACCGTCACCCTCGTGGGTGGCCCCCGCACCGACCTCGACGTGCTCGCCGACATCCCGCTGCGCGCCGGCACCGAGCGCGCGTGGGACCACCTCGTGCTGGTCCCCTACGCCCAGGCGCGCGAGCGGGGCTTCGAGGCGCACCAGGACGGCACGCCGCTGTCGGCGATCGAGATCACCTACAGCGCCGAGCTGCCGGTCGAGGAGCTGCTGTCCGAGCTGCCCGACGTGCCGGTCGAGTTCACCGACCGCGGCGGCTTCGAGACGTCCGACGACGACTACGCCGGCATCGTCCGACAGATCATCGACGACGAGATCGGCCAGGGCGAGGGCGCCAACCTCGTCATCGGTCGTCACTACCGCGCGCAGGTCGCCGACTGGGGCCACGACGCGGCCCTGACGGTCTTCCGCCGCCTGCTCGAGCGCGAGCGGGGAGCGTTCTGGACGTTCCTCATCTTCACCGGCGACCGCTACCTGATCGGCGCCTCGCCCGAGCGCCACGTCAGTCTCGAGGCCGGCCAGGTGCGGATGAACCCGATCAGCGGCACGTTCCGCATGCGGGGCCTCGAGACCCACGCCGACAAGAAGCGCGAGCTGCTGAAGTTCCTCCAGGACGAGAAGGAGATCTACGAGCTCTTCATGGTCGTCGACGAGGAGCTCAAGATGATGTGCGACATCTGCCACGAGGGCGGGCTCGTGCTCGGGCCCTACCTCAAGCCGATGACGCACCTCGTGCACACCGAGTACCTGCTGGCCGGTCGCACGCACCGTGACGTCCGCGAGGTGCTCCGCGACTCGATGTTCGCCGCGACCGTCACCGGCAGCCCCGTCGAGAACGCGTGCCGCCTGATCAAGCAGTACGAGCCCGAGGGCCGCGGCTACTACGCCTCCGTCGCGGCGCTGATCGGACGTGACGACGACGGCGCACCCCTCGCGGACGCCCCGATCCTCATCCGCACGGCCGACGTCGACCTTGACGGCAACCTCAAGGTCACCGCCGGCGCGACGCTGGTCCGCGACTCCGACGCGATGTACGAGACCAAGGAGACCTGGGCCAAGGCCGCGGGCATCCTCAGCGCGTTCGGCCTCGTGGAGTCGGCGCCCGAGCCCGTCGAGGGCTTCGACGCGTTCACCCGCGAGGACGAGGTCATCATCGCGCTCGGCTCGCGCAACCAGCGGCTCAGCCAGTTCTGGCTGACCGACCAGTCGGGTGCCGCGCCGGTGCCGTCGCTGGTCGGCAAGCGGGTCGTGGTCGTCGACGGCGAGGACGACTTCGTCAACATGCTCTCGCACGTCTTCGGCGTGCTCGGCATGTCGACCGACATCGTCCGCCACGACGCGGACGCGCTGAAGCAGGCGGGCAACGCGGCGCTGGACGGCTATGACCTGGTCGTCGTCGGCCCGGGCCCCGGCGACCCCCGCGACCTCGACGACCCCAAGATGGCGACGCTGCACGGTGTCGTCGCGGGGCTGCTCGAGGCGGAGCGCCCGTTCCTCGCGGTGTGCCTCGGGCACCAGACGCTGAGCCACCAGATCGGGCTCGACCTGGTCTTCAAGGACATCGTGTTCCAGGGGACGCAGAGCCGGCTCACGGTGCTCGACCGCCCCGAGACGGTCGGGTTCTACAACACGTTCGTCGCGCGGGTCCCGGCGTCGGGCCTGCCGGACGGCGTGTCGGTCGAGACGGACCCGGAGACGGGCGACATCCACCTCGTTGCGGGGCCGCACTACCGCGGCGTGCAGTTCCACGCCGAGTCGATCCTGACCCAGAACGGCTTCGGCATCCTGCGCGACCTCGTGACGGACCTGATCGGCTGATGTCCGACGAGCTCCTCCGCGAGTACGAGCGCACCCGCTACGTCGTCCTCGACGACCTCGGCATCGCGCGAGCCGCGGTGGGCATCGGTGAGACGTCGGTCGACGTCGACGCGGTGCTGGACGACTTCGGCGCGGCGAGCGGTGTGTTCATCACGGGGTGGAACCCGCGGAGCGAGCCGCTCGACCAGGACAGCAACGACGAGGCGAACGACCGGCTCGAGGCCGACCTCACGGAGGCCGGCAGCGTGATCCTGCCCCACATCGGCATCGGCTACGACCCGGCGTGGGAGCCCGAGCACGGCTTCTTCGCGCTGGACCTCGCCGAGGCCGAGGCGGTCGAGCTGGCGACGGCCTACGGCCAGAACGCGATCGTCGTGATCGGGCGCGGACTGCCGGCGCGCCTGGTCGTCACCCCGGTCATGGGGTCGTGACGCGGCTCAGGTCTTGAGCACCCTCAGCTCTTGAGCACCCTGAGCGCCGACGCCTCGTGCGCGGCCCTGGCACCCGTCTTCTCGCTCTCGACCACGTACTTCGGTTCGTCCTCGGACGCTTTCCACTGGCGGCCGTCGAGCTGGAAGTCCTTGGTCTTCTTGTCGACGATCTTTCCGTGGGTGCGGCCCTGTGACGTGTCCCAGCTGACCCTGTCCCCGACCTTCATGCGTCCATCGTGCGCCGTCATCGCCCCGTCTGCACGTCGGGCTCCGCCCGGCGAGGCACCTCAGGCCAGGTAGGACCGCAGGCCGGCCATGGCCTGGTCGAGCAGCTGCAGCAGGTCGGCGTCGTCGTGGGCGAGCCAGAACTCGTACGCCGACAGCGCCAGCGCCAGGCTCGTGTGGCCCACCGTCACGGGCAGCAGGTCGCCGGCGGCCAGGCCCTCGCGCGCGGCGACGAACTCGGCGATGACCCCGCGCCACTGCGCGTAGCGGAGCACCGAGTGGGCCTGGAGAGCCGGGGTCGAGAGGATCAGGCCCATCCGGCGGCGGTGCTGGGGTGCGGCCTCGGGCCCGAAGTCGTTGAACTGCAGCACGCCGCGATGGACGGCCTCGCGCAGACCGAGGTCGGCGGGTGATTCCTGCAGGATCGCCCGGAAGTGGACGAGGCTCTCGTCGAACCGTCCCCACGGGATGTCGTTCTTGGAGTCGAAGTAGCGGAACAGGGTGCGGCGCCCGATGCCCGCCTCGGCGGCGATGGCCTCGACCGTCGTGCTCTGGAACCCGTGCTCGCCGAAGAGGCGGAAGGCGGCGTCCTCGATCTCCTCGTGCGTCGTGGCGACGGGACGCCCGACACCGGCGCGGGGGGCTCTGGTCACGGCGAGAAACGTACCAAGCGACACCGGTCAGATCCCGGAGCAATGGCCCGGACCAACAATTGTCAACATTCCCTCGACTTTTGGCCCCGAGTGCCATTAATGTGTGGTCCACACCACGACCAGGAGGCTGAGATGACCAACCCCACCCCCACCGAGACCGCGACGACCGATGTCGAGGCGCCCGTGACCGCCGAGTCGCTGATCGAGGAAGTCTCGATCGACGGCATGTGCGGCGTCTACTGAGCCGCGGGACGCACTCACCATGAGCGAGACGACCGCGATGCTCGACGAGGCCTGGGACCTGTCCCCGGCAGTGGCGCTGCGGCCCGAGCCCTTCGGGGCGATGGCCTACCACTTCGGCAACCGCAAGCTGACCTTCCTCAAGCGCATGCCGCTGGTCGAGGTCGTGCGCGCCCTGGCCGACCAGCCCGACGTCCGGTCGACCCTGCAGACGGTCGGCGTGCCCGAGGCCCACTGGCCCGGGTACGTCGCCGCCCTGCAGGGGCTCGCCGCCACCGACATGATCCGCCCGCGCGTCACCAGCCAGGCCAACACCGTTCAGAAAGGTGTCGCATGACCATTCTCGAGTCCCGCCCCGTCGTCGCCCGCCCCGAGGGCGGCTCGCTGATCGAGCAGTTCGAGCTCGGCCTCGACGCGCCGATCTGCCTGACGTGGGAGCTGACCTACGCCTGCAACCTGGAGTGCGCGCACTGTCTGTCGTCGTCCGGCAAGCGCGATCCGCGCGAGCTCAGCACCGAGCAGTGCAAGGCCGTCATCGACGAGCTGCAGCGCATGCAGGTGTTCTACGTCAACATCGGCGGCGGCGAGCCGACGATCCGCCCCGACTTCTGGGAGCTGCTCGACTACGCCGTCTCGCACGACGTGGGCGTGAAGTTCTCGACCAACGGCGTCCGCCTCAACCCCGAGCGTGCCCGCTTCCTGGCCTCGACCGACTACGTCGACGTGCAGATCTCGCTGGACGGCGCGACCCCCGAGGTCAACGACTACGTGCGCGGCCCCGGCTCGTACGACACCGCGATCACCGCCTTGAAGAACCTGCAGGACGCCGGCTTCAAGGACGCGAAGATCTCGGTCGTCTGCACGCGCCAGAACATCGGCCAGCTCGACGAGTTCAAGGCGATCGCGGACCAGTACGGCGCGACGCTGCGCCTGACCCGTCTGCGCCCCTCGGGCCGCGGCGCCGACGTCTGGGACGAGCTGCACCCCCTGCCGGAGCAGCAGCGTGAGCTCTACGACTGGCTGATGGCCAACGGCGAGAAGGTCCTCACCGGCGACTCGTTCTTCCACCTCTCGGCGTTCGGCGAGGCCGACGGCGGCGGCGCACTGCCGGGCCTCAACCTCTGCGGCGCCGGCCGTGTGGTGTGCCTGATCGACCCGATCGGTGACGTCTATGCGTGCCCGTTCGCGATCCACGACAACTTCTTGGCCGGCAACATCCTGGCCGACGGCGGATTCGAGAACGTCTGGCAGATGTCCGAGCTGTTCAACGACCTGCGCGCGCCGCAGACGTCGGGCGCCTGCACCAAGTGCGCGTTCTTCGACGCGTGCCGTGGTGGCTGCATGGCCGCGAAGTTCTTCACCGGCCTGCCGCTCGACGGTCCTGACCCCGAGTGCGTGCAGGGCTACGGCGAGACCGCTCTGGCGTCGGGAGATCGCGTCCTTCCCGCGCAGGGCAAGGACCACTCCAAGGCCAACCCGACCCGCAACCAGCCGGTGATGCTGACGCTCACCCGTCGTGAGGACGTCCAGGCGCCGCCTGTGTCGGCCTGCGCCGAGAACCCGCTCGCCGGCTTCACCCTCTAGAGAACGAGAACACCGATGTCGAAGAACCCCTGGAAGCAGAACCCCTGGTTCGAGTCCGTCGCGGTCGCGCAGCAGCGGGCCAAGAAGCGTCTGCCGTCGTCGGTCTACGGTGCTCTCGTCGCCGGGTCCGAGCGGGGCCAGTCGATGTCCGACAACGAGGCTGCGTTCATGGAGCTCGGCTTCGCGCCGCACGTCGCCGGCCACCAGGCCAAGCGCGAGATGGCGACGACCGTCATGGGCCAGGAGATCTCGCTGCCCGTCATCATGTCGCCGACCGGCGTCCAAGCCGTCCACCCCGACGGCGAGGTGGCCGTGGCGCGCGCCGCCGCTGCCCGGGGCACCGTGATCGGTCTGTCCAACTTCGCCAGCCGCTCGGTCGAGGAGGTCGTGGCGGCCAACCCCGCGACGTTCTTCCAGATGTACTGGACCGGTGACCGCGACGTCATGATCCAGCGCATGGAGCGGGCGAACGCCGCCGGCGCCCAGGGCCTCATCGCCACGCTCGACTGGTCGTTCTCGATGGGACGCGACTGGGGCAGCCCCGAGATCCCCGAGAAGGTCGACTTCAAGACCGCGATGAAGTTTGCGCCGCAGGTCATGCGCAAGCCGCGCTGGCTGAAGTCGTTCGCGACCAACCTGCCCGACCTGACCGCCCCCAACCTCGCCGCGCCCGGCGAGAAGAAGGGCCCGACGTTCTTCGGCGCCTACTACGAGTGGATGACCACCCCGCCCCCGTCGTGGGAGGACGTGGAGTGGATGCGCGAGCAGTGGCACCAGCTGTCGGGCAAGCCGTTCATGCTCAAGGGCGTGTGCCGCGTCGACGACGCCCTGCGTGCGGTCGACGCCGGCGTCTCGGCGATCTCGGTCTCCAACCACGGCGGCAACAACCTCGACGGCACCCCCGCCCCGATCCGGGCGCTGCCCGCCGTCGCCGGCGCCGTGGGCGACCAGATCGAGGTGCTGCTCGACGGCGGCATCCGCCGGGGCAGCGACGTCGTCAAGGCCGTCGCCCTCGGCGCCCGCGCCGTGATGATCGGTCGCGCCTACCTGTGGGGCCTCGCGGCCAACGGTCAGGCCGGCGTCGAGAACGTCCTCGACATCCTGCGCAGCGGCGCCGACTCGGCCCTGCTCGGCATGGGTGTCTCCTCGATCCACGAGGTCACGCCCGAGCACCTGGTCATGGCTCCCGGGTTCGCCCGCGAGCTCGGCCCGGTGGCGCAGAGGTCATGACGCGTCTGGCCGACGCGGCCTGGCCCGAGATCGGTGAGCGTCCGACCGTCCTGGTGCCGGTCGGATCGATCGAGCAGCACGGCCCGCACCTGCCGATGGACACCGACACGACCATCGCCGTGGCGGTGGCCGAGCAGGCCGCCGATGCGCTGGGTGGAGGCACCCTCGTCGCGCCGGCCCTGACGTACGGCTCGAGCGGCGAGCACCAGGCGTTCGCCGGCACGACGTCGATCGGCACCGACGTGCTGCACCGGGTCGTCGTCGAGCTCGTCCGGTCGATGCGCACGTGGTCCGGGCGGATCGTGCTGGTCAACGCCCACGGTGGCAACCTGACGGCGCTCTCGTCGGCGGTCGTGCAGATGGTCGACGAGGGGCACGACGTGTCGTGGGTGCCGTGCGCGACCGAGGACGTCGACCTGCACGCGGGCATCACCGAGACGTCCCTGATGCTGCATCTTCGCCCCGAGTCGGTGCGGCTCGACCGCGCGGTCCCGGGCGACACGCGGCCACTGCGCGAGATCCTGCCGACGCTGATGACCGGGGGAGTCGCGGCGGTCTCACGAAACGGTGTGCTCGGCGACCCGACCGGCGCCGATGCCGAGCACGGGTCTCGAGTCCTGGCGGCGATGGTGGCGCAGACCCTCGAGGCGCTCGATGCCGGCACGGTCGACGCCCGCGGGAGGTTGGCCGTCCCGGTCGCGGCGCCGTGAGCACCCCGCTGCCCGACGGCTTCGTCGTCCGCCTGCACCACGACGTGGTCGTCGGACCCGTCGTCACGCGCGGCGCACGCGTGCTGAGGCTGTCGTCTGCCGGGCGTGACCTGCTGGACGGGCGCGACCTCGAGGTGACGTCGCCGACGACGGCGGCCCTTGCGGGTCGTCTGCTCGACCTGGACCTCGCCGTCCCCGTGCTGGACGAGGTCGGGTCCGGGTCGCCGGCTGACCTCACGATCGTCGTGCCCGTGCGCGACCGTCCGGACGGGGTGGACCGTCTGCTCGCCGAGCTCGCGCCGGTCGTCCGCTGCATCGTCGTCGACGACGCGTCCCGTGATGCCGACGCCCTGGCCCGCGCGGTGCGCCCGCACGGCGCCGCGCTGGTTCGGCTCGACGACAACATGGGCCCCGCCGCGGCTCGCAACCGCGGCCTGCGCGACGTCTCGACTCCCTTCGTCGCCTTCATCGACTCCGACGTCCAGGTCGCGGCGTCCGACCTGCTGCGCCTGCTCGCCCACTTCGCCGATCCGGCCCTCGCCGCGGTGGCCCCCCGTGTCCGGTCCCGAGGGGGCCGCCTCTGGTTCGAGCAGTACGAGGACGCCGCCGGCTCGCTCGACCTCGGTTCGACGTCGGCGACCGTCCGGGCGTGGTCGCCGGTCGCGTACGTCCCCAGCGCCTGCCTGCTCGCGCGGGTCGACGCGATCGGTGCCGGCTTCGACGAAGAGCTCCGCAGCGGCGAGGACGTCGACCTCGTCTGGCGCCTCCTCGACGACGGCCGGCGGGTGCGCCATGCGTCGGAGGTCGACGCGTGGCACGACGGGCGGACGTTGGTGCGGACCTGGCTGGGGCGCAAGGCGTTCTACGGGTCGAGCGCCGCGTCGCTCGCCCGACGACACGGCGAGCGGGTCGCCCCGGCGGTGCTGACCTGGTCGTCGGCCGGCCTCATCGGCTCGTTCCTCGCGCCGCGCCGCCTGCTGGCCCCGGCCGTCGGGCTGGCGGTCGCACGACAGTGGCGAGCGGTCTCGGCCGACCTGCCGGGCATCGATGCGCGAACCCGAGCGCGGGTCGCGGCAGCGGGCGCGACCGTCACGGCGCGACAGGCGACCGACCTGACGCTGCGGCACTGGTGGCCGGTGTCACTGGTGGCCGCCACGGCCTCGCGCCGCGTGAGGGGGATCGTCGCCGTGATGGCCGTGGCCGACGGGCTGCTCGCCCGCTCCCGCGCCGAGACCCGGCTCGACCCGGTGCGGTTCGTCGCAGCCCGGCGTGCCGACGACCTCGCGTACGGCGCGGGCGTCTGGTGGGCCGCGTGGCGCGACCGGTCGGTCCGCTCCCTGCTGCCCCGCTGGTTGCCGACCCGGCGTCAGGCGCGTCCGTGACCTACGACTACGTGGTCGTCGGAGCCGGCGCCGCGGGCTGTGTGCTCGCGAACCGGCTGTCGGCCGATCCTGCGGTGCAGGTCCTGCTCGTCGAGGACGGAGGCTCGGGCCGCGCCCCGATCCTCTCGGTGCCCCGTGCGTTCTACTTCAGCCTGCGGTCCGGGCGGCACACGCGCCGCTACCCGACCCGGCCGTCGTCCGGCGTCCCGGCCGAGGCGTGGATCCGCGGGCGTGGTCTGGGCGGGTCGACCGCGGTCAACGGGCTGATGTACGTCCGCGGGGCCGCCGCCGACTTCGACGCGTTGGAGGCCCGCGGCAATCCCGGCTGGGGTGCGCCGGACTTCCTGCGCGCCTATCGCGCGATGGAGGACCACCAGCTCGGTGCCTCGGCGACCCGGGGGGCCGGGGGACCGCTCGCGGTGTCGGTGCCGCGGCCCGTCGACGAGGTCACCGACGGGGTCATCGCCGGGGCCTCGAGCCTGGGTCTGCGCCGGGTCGACGACTTCAACGACTCCGACGACGAGCGCATCTCCTTCACGCCCGCCACGATCGCCCGGGGCCGCCGCGTCAGCGCCGCGACGGCGTTCCTGGCTCCGGTCCGCCATCGTCCCAACCTCACCGTCGCCACCCACACCCGCGCCGAGCTGCTCCTGGTCGAGGGGGACGCCGTCGTCGGCGTCCGGCTGCGCCGCCGCGAACGGGTCGAGGACGTGCTCGTGCGCCGGGAGGTGCTGGTCGCCGCAGGCACGGTCGAGAGCCCGCTGCTGCTCGAGCGCTCGGGGATCGGTCACCCCGAGGTGCTTGCGGCCGCCGGGGTCGACCTGCTGGTGGAGAGCCCGCGCGTCGGCTCGGGCGTCGTCGAGCAGCGGGGAGCCAGCCTGCAGGTGCGCTTCGGTGGCCGACTCGGCACGACGGAGCGGCTCAACACCTTCCCGCGTCAGGCTCGCGAGGCGGCGCGATATCTCGTGACCCGGCGCGGTCCCGTGGCGACCAGCGGCTACGACGTCGTCAGCGCGTTCCGGTCCTCGCCCGACGTCGAGCGGCCCGACGTGCAGGGCGTGTGGGTGCCGATGGCGCTTGACGAGACCGCCACGCAGATGCAGCTCGCGCCCTACTCGGGCCTGCTCTTCACCGGCTACGTGCTGCGGCCCACCACCGCCGGGTCGATCCATGTGACGTCGGGCGACCCGCAGGCGGAGCCGCTGGTCGACGCCCACTACCTCCAGGACGTTGCCGAGCAGCGGGCGACCGCGACGATCATCGACCACGCTCGCCGGGTCATCGCGGCGTCGCCGCTCGCCGATCGGGTGGAGGCCGAGGTCTTCCCGGGCGCGGGGGTGGCGGACGCCGACGACGTGGTCGAGTACGCGCGCTCGGCCGGCGGCGGGATCTATCACGCCGTGGGATCGTGCGCGATGGGCCCGCACCAGGACGACGTCGTCGACGCCGGCCTGAGGGTGCGCGGAGTGCGGGGCCTGCGGGTGGTCGATGCGTCGGTGCTCCCGCAGCAGGTCTCGGGCAACTCGGCCGCCCCCGTCATGGCTCTCGCCTGGCTCGCGGCCGACCGCATCGTCGCCGACGCCTGAGCCGACCGCGGCCCGATGGTGGCACCTGTCATCACCAACATCCGGCAAACTGTTGACAGTTGACAGACCTGCGATTCACAATGAGAGCAGACGAGCACCTGTCCAGTCCGCCTCTAGCGTGGGTTGCGGGCAGAATCAGTCAGAACTGTCCGCGAGAACGTGCCCACGATCGGGAGGAAAAGTTGTGAGTGATGGTGCTGCGACCGAGCTGACACGCGATGGGACCTTCTCGGCCCGGACGGAGACGCTCGTCCGCGAGATGATCCTCGACGGCACGATCGCGCCGGGCGACCGCCTCAACGAGGTGTCGCTCGCCTCGGCCCTCGGCATCAGCCGCGGTCCGCTCCGCGAGGCGATCCAGCGGCTCGCCGGCGAGGGCCTGCTGACGATCATCAGCCACCGGGGCGCGTTCGTCCGGACCTTCGAGGCGCGCGAGATCGACGAGCTCTACGACATGCGCACGGCCTACGAGATGTACGCCGCGCGACTGGTCTGCGAGCGGGCGACCGACGACGACCTCGCCGCGCTCGACGCCTTCGTCTCCGAGACGGCCGAGGCCATGTCGTCCGGTGGTGGGGGCAGCTATCCCGCCGATCGTGACTTCCACGTGCGCCTCCTGCACCTCGCCGGCAACGCGACCCTCGAGCGCGCTGCGCTGGAGACCCAGGCGCAGATCTCGCTCGCGCGGTCGATGTCGGCCCAGGTGCCGGTCCGCGCCAAGGCGGCACTGGACGAGCACGCCGACATCGTCGCGGCACTCCAGGCACGCTCCGCGGACGACGCGGCCCACTTCGTACGCCAGCACCTCGACCACGCCCGGCGCAGCGCCCTTGCTGCGCTCGGCTTCGACGACGACTCCCGAAGGGGCAGTGAGACCTCATGACGACACCGCATCGGCTGCGTGAGCTGATCAACCGGGAGGGCGGCCCGATCCTTCTCCCCGGAGCGCCCAACGCGCTCACGGCTCGCGTGATCGAGCAGGCAGGCTTCGAGGCGGTCTACGTCTCCGGAGCAGGTCTGACGAACACCTATCTCGGGATGCCCGACCTCGGCCTGCTGTCGGTGACCGAGCTCGTCGGCCACGTCGCCGCCATGGCGGAGGCCGTCTCCATCCCGCTCGTGGTCGATGCGGACACCGGCTTCGGCAACGCGCTCAACGTGCAGCGCACCGTGCGCCAGCTCGAGCGCGCCGGCGCCTCGGCGATCCAGCTCGAGGACCAGGTCAGCCCCAAGAAGTGCGGTCACTTCGCCGGCAAGGACGTCGTCTCGCAGCAGGAGATGGTCGGCAAGGTCCACGCGGCCGTCGACGCACGTCTTGACGAGGACCTGCTGATCATCGCCCGCACCGACGCCCTCGCGACCGAGGGCCTGGAGGCGGCGTGCGAGCGTGCGGCTGCCTACTCCGAGGCCGGCGCCGACATCCTGTTCGTCGAGGCGCCGCGGACCCGCGAGCAGATGGACTACATCGTGCGCAACGTCCCGGGCTTCCACATGGCCAACATGGTCGAGGGCGGCCTGACGCCGCTGACCTCGCGCGACGAGCTCGGCGAGATCGGCTTCTCGATCGCGTTGTACGCCAACGCCGCGATGCGTGGTGCGGTCGCCGGCATGCGTCTGGTCATGGACCACCTGGCCCAGCACGGCGACACCCTGGGTGCCGCCGACCTGATGATCTCGTGGGAGGACCGCCAGGGCCTCGTGCGCAAGCCCGAGTTCGACGAGCTCGACCGCCGGTATGCCGCCGACCTCCCGGCAGAAGGTGTCGTGGCATGACGGTGCACGACACCCGCCTGGCCGGTGGCCGGGTCTTCCTGCACGGCTCGGGCCTCGAGGACGTCGACCTGCTCATCACCGACGGACTGGTCGCGGGCATCGTGTCCCGCGACTCCGACGCCGAGGCCCGCGAGGTCGTCCAGCTCGGTGGCAAGCTCGTGCTGCCCGGCGCGATCGACCCGCACGTGCACCTCGGCAAGGACATCCGCGTCCCGCGCGACCCCGACGATGCGCGTCTGGAGACCGCGTCGGCCGCCGCCGGCGGCATCACGTCGATGCTCGTCTACCTCATGAGCGGCGAGCCCTACGAGACCGTCGTCCCGGGCGCGCAGGCCGTCATGGAGCAGGACTCCTACGTCGACTTCGGCTTCCACATCTGTGTCGGCACCGACGACCACGTGCACGACATCCCGGCCTACATGCGCGAGTTCGGCATCTCCAGCTTCAAGTTCTTCATGAACTTCAAGGGCGAGGAGGGTGCCTACCTCGGCCTGCCGGGCAACGACGACGGCTACATGTACGACGTCCTGGGCATGGCCGCCGACAACGGCGCCATGATCAACCCGCACCCCGAGAACATCGAGCTGGTGTGGAAGCTCAAGAACCGCCCGATCGACGAGTCACGCGGTCCGCTGAGCGCGTGGAACCAGTCGCGTCCCTCGTTCGTCGAGGCAGAGGCGGTCCAGCGCGTCGCCTACATGGCCCAGATCACCGGTGCCTCGGTCTATGCCGTGCACACCAGCAGCCAGCTCGCGCTGGAGGCCATGGAGCGGCAGCGTCGCTCGTACGAGAACCTGTTCGTCGAGACCTGCACCCAGTACCTGACCCTGACGACCGAGGCCGACTGCGGCACCTACGGCAAGGTCAACCCGCCCATCCGTGAGCGCGCCGATCTCGAGGCGCTGTGGGTCGCGCTGGCCGAGGGCAAGGTCGACACCGTCGGCTCCGACCACAACGCGCGTCACCGCTCCTTCAAGGAGAAGGACGTCTGGACCGCCTCGGCCGGCTTCCCCGGCACGGGTGGTGTGCTGCCGCTGACGCTGAGCGAGGGCCTGCGTCGCGGGGTCCCGCTCGACCGGCTGGTCGACGCCACGTCCACCCGTGCGGCCAAGCTGTTCGGGATGTATCCGCAGAAGGGCACGATCCGCGTCGGCTCCGACGCCGACATCGCGGTCGTCGACCTCGACGGCAGCTATGTCATCAACGCCGCGACGCAGCACTCCGGCGCGGACTACACGCCGTGGGAGGGCACCGAGGTGCCCCTGCAGGTCGTCCACACGCTGGTGCGCGGCGAGTTCGCGCTGCGCGACGGACAGCTCGCCGAGCGCACCACCGGACGCTACCTGCGCCGTGAGCACAGTGGCGCGGCCGCACTGGCCGCCGCCGACAGCGAGGGAGAGGCATGACCCAGGACATCATCGACGACGTCACGCGCGAGAGGTACGACGCGGCCGGCTTCGGCCGACCGGTCGGCCTCGGGTCCAAGCCGGCGCTGCTGATCATCGACGTGCAGTACCGCACGACGGGCACGACGCCCGCGCCGTTCGACCGGGCGATCGAGGAGTTCACGACGAGCTGCGGCGACGTCGCGTGGGACGCGGTCGCCAACATCAGGCGGCTCCTGGAGCTGTTCCGGTCGAAGGGTTGGCCGGTCCTCTATCCGTACGTCGCGCCCAAGAAGGCCTTCGACGCCGGAGCGCTGGGAGCCAAGGTGCCCGGCATCATGGACATCCCCGACCAGGGCTATGAGTTCCACCCCGACATCGCGCCGCTCGAGGGCGAGATCCTGCTCCCCAAGCGGCACCCCAGCGCCTTCTTCGGCACCCCGCTGCTGAGCTATCTGGTGCAGGCCGGCGTCGACTCGCTCGTCGTCACGGGATGCTCGACGTCGGGCTGCGTCCGCGGCAGCGCCGTCGACGCGTTCTCCTACAACTACAAGGTCGCGGTGCCGTCCGACGCGGTCTACGACCGCAGCCCGCTGGTGCACGAGGTCAACCTGTTCGACATGGGCCAGAAGTACGCCGACGTGTCGACGACGGCAGAGCTGCTCGGCTCGCTGCAGGCGATCGGCGCCTGATGTCCTCCGCCGGCCCGGGCTACATCGTCGCCGAGGTGACGGTCCACGACGCCGAGACGTACGACCAGTACGTCGAGCGCAGCGGGCCGGTGCTCGAGAAGTACGGTGCCAGGCTGCTGGCGCACGCCTTCCCGGCCCAGGGCGAGCTGGTCGTCCGCGAGGGCGGACGCGAGTTCGAGCGCCTCGTGCTGGTGCAGTTCGAGAGCCTCGACCGGGTCACGGAGTTCTACGACTCCGACGACTACCAGGCGATCGTGGGGCTGCGGCACGACTCCGCGACCTCGCACGTCTATCACCTGCAGGGCGTCCCCGGAGACGTGCCGAGCGCCTGAGTGCCGAGCGGCTCGACCCCGTCCCCGATCGCGCAGCGGTCCGGGGGCGGGGTCCTTGGCCTGTCCGCGGCCCTGGGAAACGTGACGAGAAGGACGTAACGCAACGTTTACTGAAAACTGTTGACAGTTTGCAGTTAACGAATATAGCGTGACACGCGTCATAGTCATCCGATCGGAAGCAGGTTCATGTACTCCGCTGCCTGGAACGAGCTGCCTGAGGTCGAGGGCCTGCCCAACAACTTCCGCCGCGCCGCCGCCGGCCGGGAGATGGGCGTCAACCACATCCGTTGGGTCCACCCGACCGAGCTGCCGCTCCACACGCACCCGGACGCCGAGCAGGCCATCGTCATGCTGAGCGGCCAGATCGCCTTCACGATCGACGGCACCGAGCTGACGCTGCGCGCCGGCGACGTCGCGATCGTCCCCCGCCACGCGGTCCACGGCGGCCACAGTATCGAGGGTGAGGCCGAGTTCATCGAGGTCTTCGCCCCGCTGCGCATCGAGAACCTCGTCGGCTTCCTCGGCGGACCGTCCATGCCCGACCAGGAGAACAACGCATGACCCTCCAGCAGATCACCGCCCGCGTCCACGTCGAGACGGCCCACCTGGGCAGCAACAACTCGATCATCGTGGGCGACGACGGCCTGATCCTGGTCGACTCCCCGCACCGTCCGACCGACGCCGTGCGGTGGAACGAGACCGTGTCGACCTTCGGCGAGACCCGCTTCGTGGTCAACACCGACCACCACCCCGACCACACGATCGGCAACTTCTGGCAGGGCGGTGAGGTCGTCGGCCACCAAGGCACCCGTGAGCGCCTGCTCACCGAGCCGCCGACCGACGAGTACCTCCGTGACCTGTTCTCGCGCATCGATCCCGAAGCTGTCGCCTGGGTCGACGACTACACCGTCCGGGTCCCCAACGTCGTGTTCACCGAGCGCCTCGACCTCCACGTCGCCGGTGCGAGCCTGGAGCTGACGTTCCGCCCGGGGCACACCGCCAACAGCCTGCTCGCCTGGTTCCCCCAGGACGCCGTGATCTTCACCGGCGACATCGTCTGCGAGGCCGGCCTGCCGTCCTTCCAGGACTCGCGACTGTCGAACTGGTTCGACGCCATCGACGCGGTCGCCGAGTACGACTTCCAGTTCCTCGTCCCCGGTCACGGGGAGGTGGCCGATCGGGCGGTGGTCGACCACTACCGCCAGCTCGGCCGAGAGGTCGTGGCCGACGTGGCCGCGGCGATCTCATCGGGTCACGATCGCGACCAGGCGTGTGACGAGATCCGTTTCGAGGACAACATCCACGTCGACACGGACGACTACGTCGGCTACCCCGACGCGCTCGTGGAGATGTTCCAGCGTCGATCCATCGCCCGCATCTACGACGACCTGATCGAAGACCCCGCACTCGCGAACCGATAACCGACCCCCATTCGAGACTGAGCGAGCATCACCCCCGTACCACCAGCCCCCCACCCCATTGGAGTACTGATGCACATCAAGAAGCTCTCGGCAGTGGCAGCCACCACGGCTGCACTGCTCGTTCTCGGAGCCTGCGGAAGCAGCTCCTCCGACGGAGGATCCGCCGGATCCGGCGGCGACACGGCCAAGGCAGACGCGGCCCAGAAGATCGTCGACGCAGCCACGTCCATCCCCAGCACGAGCGACCTCGGCGAGGCCATCGACGCCTCGAAGCTCTCGGGCAAGACGATCTACAGCATCCCGATCGACAGCAAGGCCGAGTTCTACTCCTTCGGCGAGAAGGCCATGAAGGCCGTCGCGGCCAAGGCCGGCGTCAAGTTCGTCACCTTCCCGGCCGACGGCACGCCGACGTCGTTCCAGCAGGGCATCAAGCAGGCCATCAACGCCAAGGCCGGCGCGATCCTCCTGAACGGCCCGCTGCCCTCGACCCTCGGCCCGCAGATCGACGAGGCCAAGGCGGCCGGCATCCCCGTCATCCCGCTGCACCTCTCCGACAGCCAGGGCCCCGGCAGCGAAGGACTCGACTACGAGGCCTTCGCACCGTTCAACGAGTCCGCGGGCCTCATGGCCCAGTACGCGATCGCCGACCTGAAGGGCGAGCCGGTCCACGCGCTCGTCATCGAGGTCTCCGAGACCGGCCCGTCCGAGGGCATGGTCAAGACGATCAAGGACACGCTCAAGGCGGACGGCCCGGCCGGATCGACTGTCACGACGATCAACTCGCCGGTCGCCCAGTGGTCGACACAGGTCCAGGGCCAGGTGCAGTCGGCGGTCCTGAAGGACCCGAAGATCAACGCCGTGCTCCCCATCTACGACTCGATCGCCCTCTACGCCGCTCCCGGCATCAAGCAGGCCGCTCCGTCGAAGAACATCGGCATCTACTCCTTCAACGGCACGCCGTCGATCCTCAAGCTGATCGGTGACGGCAACGGCGAGGTCCGCATGGACATCGCGGAGAACCCCGACTGGGTCGCCTACGTCAACATCGACACGGCCTTCCGCGCCATGCTCGGCGTCGATCCCATCAAGGGCGCATCGGGCCCGATCCGTGTCATCGACGGCTCCAACGTCAGCGAGACCGGCAACCCGCCGGAGAGCGGCAAGGGCTTCGGCGACGAGTACCCGAGCGCGTACCTCAAGCTGTGGGGCCTGAGCTAGAGATGACGAACGCTGAGCAGTCCGAGCACACCGACGACCTCGCGGTCACGACCGCGCCGTTGCTGGAGATCTCCGGCCTCGCGAAGGCCTTCAACGGAGTTCCCGCACTCCGTGGGGTCGACCTCGCCGTACGACCCGGAGAGGTGCACGGGCTGCTCGGCGCCAACGGGAGTGGCAAGTCCACCCTCATCAAGATCCTGGCCGGCTTCCACGACGCCGACGGCGGCCGGGTCACGGTCCACGGCACGTCGGTGCAGTCGCCGTTCGGTGCCCGTGGGCTCCGTGACCACGGCCTCGGGTTCGTCCACCAGGACCTCGGACTCGCGTCCGAGGCCTCGGTGGTCGAGCACGTCGCCCTCGACGGCGCCGGGCAGGCCCGCGGCGGCCGTCGGGTCGACTGGAAGGCCGAACGGCTGCGGGTCCGCAGCCTCCTCGAGCGCTTCGAGATCGACGTCGACGCCGACGCCAAGATCGACACCCTGACCCCGGTGCAGCGCGCCATGGTCGCCGTGGTCCGCGCGGTGGGCTCCCAGGAGCTCACGGCAGACGGCGCCCGCAAGGGACAGATCCTCATCCTCGACGAGCCGACGGTGTTCCTGCCGCGGCACGAGGTCGCGCTGCTCTTCCGGCTGCTGCGCCGGCTGCGCGACCAGGGCGACGCCGTCCTGCTGGTCTCGCACGACCTCGACGAGATCCTCGACGTCACCGACCGGGTGACGGTCTTCCGCAACGGCGAGCTCGCCGGCACCCGGGAGACCGCGGGCTCGACCCGCGACGACCTCGTCCAGCTGATCCTGGGGGCGAGCAACGAGCACGTCCCCCGCGGCGCCGCGATCGTCCGCGACGACCGCGCCCCCCTGCTGTCGGCGCGCGGCATCACCGGCACCCGCATCCGTGACCTCGACCTCGACCTGTTCGCCGGTGAGGTCGTGGGGGTCACCGGTCTGGCCGGCTCCGGCTTCGAGGAGCTGCCCGACCTGTTCTACGGGTCGACGCAGGCCAGCGCCGGCACCGTCACGGTCGCCGGCGAGACGGTGCGCAAGGTCAAGCCCTCCGCGTCGATGAAGCAGGGAGTCGTCCTGATCCCTGCCGACCGCAAGGCGCAGGGTGGCGCGGCAGCGCTGAACCTGCTGGAGAACATGTCGCTGCCGTTCCTCGCCCAGCGTGCCAAGGGCTTCCGCATCGGCTGGAGCGAGCTGGAGACCCAGGCCCAGGCCACGTGCGAACGGCTCAACGTCCTGCCGCCCAACCCCCGGGCGGAGTTCGGCCACCTCAGCGGTGGCAACCAGCAGAAGGCACTGCTGGGCAAGTGGCTCGACACGGCACCCCAGGTCATGCTCCTCAACGAGCCGACCCAGGGCGTCGACATCGGCGCGCGGCGCGAGATCTTCAAGCTCATCCGGTCGGCGGTCGCCGAGGGGATGACCGTGCTGTGCGCGACATCCGACTACGAACAGCTCGTGGAGATGGCGGACCGGGTCGTCGTGATCAGCGACGGCACGATCCAGTCCGAGATCTCGGGCGACGACATCACCAAGGACGCGCTCGCGTCCGCGGTCTACGCGGAGGAAGCATCATGAGTGTCATCGACAAGACCACGCCGAACGACGCCGGGTCGCCGTCGCCGCGCAGCGCGCGACGCACGAAGGTCGCCGAGCCCGAGAGGTTCGCGCTGCTGGGCGTCTGGCTGGTGCTGATCATCGCGTTCAGCGTCATCGTCCCGGAGACGTTCCCGACCTCCGCCAACGTCTCGAACATGCTCGGCTCGCAGGCCGTGCTGCTCATCCTCGCGCTCGGTCTCATCATCCCGCTGCGCGCCGGTGACTACGACCTGTCGGTCGCCGCCACGCTCAACCTCGGCGCGATCGTGGTGGCGGTGCTCAACGTGCAACAGGGCTGGAACATCTGGATGGCGGTCGTCGCCGCGCTCGTCGCGTGCACGCTCGTCGGAGTCGTCAACGGCCTGATCATCACGGTGTTCGACATCGACCCGTTCATCGTGACGCTGGGCGTCAGCACCGTCGTCCAGGGCCTCGTCTACCTGATCTCCGGCTCCGTCACGGTCAGCGGCATCGACCGTGACCTGTCCGACGCGGTGCTGACGCAGCCCGCGTTCTCGATCCCGGTCGACTTCTACTACGCCGTCGGCCTGTGCGTGGTCGTCTGGTACGTCTTCGAGCACACCGCGTTCGGCCAGCGCCTCCTCTTCACGGGCCAGAGCCACGACGTCGCCCGTCTCAACGGCGTCAACGTCGCCGGGCTGCGCCGCACGTCGCTCATCGCGTCGGCCTTCATCGCGGGCCTCGCCGGTGTCGTGTTCGCCGGCACCACCGCGAGCGCCGACCCCGTGTCGGGCGCCTCGTTCCTGCTGCCGGCCTTTGCCGCCTGCTTCCTCGGGTCGACGGTGCTCAAGATCGGCCGCTTCAACCCGTGGGGCACGCTGATCGCGGTCTACTTCCTGGTCACCGGCATCACCGGTCTCCAGCTCATGGGCGCGCAGCAGTACGTCCAGCAGCTCTTCTACGGCGGGGCCCTGGTCATCGCCGTCGTCATGTCCAAGCTCGTCCGGGCCCGGGGCGAGAGGCGCCGTCGGGCGCTCGCCGCCACCGCGGTCTGAAGCACCATCCATCCCATCTCGAACGTCGCCACACAGGAGGCAACACCCATGAAGACACGCGCAGCAGTCATCCACGCCGTCGGCGAGAAGTGGGAGGTCCAGGACCTGGACCTCAACGAGCCGGGCGACAACGAGGTCCGCATCAAGGTCATGGCCAGCGGCCTGTGCCACTCCGACGACCACTTCGTGACGGGTGACCTCGCGGTCGACCTGCCGATGGTCGGCGGCCACGAGGGCGCCGGCATCGTCTAGGCCGTCGGCTCCAAGGTCACCAAGGTCAAGGTCGGCGACCACGTCGCGACGCTGTTCATCCCCGCGTGCGGCCAGTGCGAGTACTGCGCCCGCGGCATGCAGTACATCTGCAACAACGGCGCTGGCATGGAGACCGGCATGGGCATGGACGGCAGCGCGCACTTCCACGACGCCGAGGGCAAGGCCGTCGGCGGCGTGACCCGCCTCGGCACGTTCTCCAACTACCTGGTCTGTCACGAGATGCAGACGGTCAAGCTGCCCGAGGACATCCCGTTCGAGCTCGCCTGCCTCGCCTCGTGCGGCGTCGCCACCGGCTTCGGCGCAGCGGTCAACGGCGGCGTCAAGCCCGGCGACGTCGTGCTGGTCCTCGGCCTCGGAGGCGTCGGCGCCAACGCGGTGCAGGGTGCCCGCCACGCCGGAGCCGACCACGTCATCGTGATCGACCCCGTCGCCTACAAGCAGGAGCGGGCCGCCGACTTCGGCGCCACGGAGGCGTACGCCTCGATCCCCGACGCGCAGCAGCGCATCGACCACCTGACCAACGGCCAGGGCGTCGACGTCGCGATCATCACGGTCGGTCGCGTCGACGGCGACATCATCGGCGACGCGTTCCGCGCGGTCGGCAAGTCCGGCACCTGCGTGCTGGTCTCGGTCGGCCAGGCCGAGGCGGGCATCTCGATCAGCCCCCAGGACTTCACCAACTTCGCCAAGCACTTCCAGGGCGTCATGTACGGCAACTGCAACCCGACGGCCGACATCCCCAAGCTGCTGCAGATGTACAAGGACGGGACGCTCAAGCTCGACGAGCTCGTCACGCGCCGCTACTCGCTCGACGAGATCAACGAGGCCGTCGCCGACATGCACGCCGGTCGCAACATCCGCGGCGTCGTCGTCCACGAGCACTGAGCAACACCGAACCGAGGAGATCCATCACATGACTGTCACTGACACACCGATCGACGTCACCGCCCCGATCGAGCACACCCAGCTGCTGATCGGTGGCGAGTTCGTCGATGCCCTCGACGGCAAGGTGTTCGACACGATCAACCCCTCGACCGGCGAGGTCATCACGCAGGTGGCCGAGGGAAGCGCCGCCGACGTCGACCGCGCCGTCGCGGCCGCCCGCGAGGCGTTCGAGAACGGGCCGTGGGCACGCATGAAGCCCAACGAGCGTGCTGCCGCGATCTGGCGCCTCGGCGACCTGCTCATGGCGGACGCTGCCGAGATGGGTCGCATCGAGACCCTCGACCAGGGCAAGCCCTACGCCTACGCGATGGGCGGCGACGTGCCGTCGGCCGCGGGCCTGTTCCACTACATGTCGGGCTTCGCGACCAAGCTCGAGGGATCGACGATCCCGATCTCGGCGCCCGGCAACTTCCACACCTACACGCGTCGCGAGGCGCTCGGTGTCGTCGGCCTGATCGTGCCGTGGAACTTCCCGCTGACGATCAGCGCCTGGAAGCTCGCCCCGGCCCTCGCCGCCGGCAACACGGTCGTGCTCAAGCCGGCCGAGGCGACGCCGCTCTCGGCGCTGCGGCTCGGTCAGCTGGCCCTCGAGGCAGGCTTCCCGCCCGGCGTCTTCAACGTCGTCAACGGCTACGGCTCCACCGTCGGCCAGCGTCTGGCCGAGCACCCGGGTGTCGACAAGGTCTCGTTCACCGGGTCGACCGCGACGGGCCGCCGCATCCTCGACGCCGCGAAGGGCAACCTCAAGCGGGTGACGCTGGAGCTCGGTGGCAAGAGCGCCAACATCATCTTCCCGGACGCCGACATCGAGGCAGCGATCGCCGGCTCGTCGGCCGGCATCTTCTACAACGCCGGCCAGGCGTGTGCCGCGGCCTCGCGCCTCTACGTGCACGACGCTGTCTATGACGAGGTCATCGCGGGCATGGCCGAGAAGGCCCAGCAGATCAAGGTCGGCGACGGCTTCGACCCGACCAGCGAGATCGGCCCCGTCGCGAGCAAGGAGCACTTCGAGCGCGTCAGCAGTTATCTCGAGGTCGGCAAGGGCGAGGGCGAGGTCGTCACCGGCGGTGCCCGTATCGGCGAGCGCGGCTACTTCATCGAGCCGACGATCTTCGCCGGCGCCGCAGCCGACTCGCGCATCATCAAGGAGGAGATCTTCGGTCCCGTCGTCGTGGCGACCCGCTTCACCGACACCGACGAGGTGCTCGCGCAGGCCAACGACACCCGGTACGGCCTCGCCTCCGGCGTCTGGACCAGCAACGTCGCGACGGCCCACTCGGTCGCCGCACGCATCCAGGCCGGCACGGTCTGGGTCAACTCCTACGGTGTGTTCGACCCGTCGATGCCGTTCGGCGGCATGAAGGAGTCGGGCTGGGGTCGCGAGATGGGTCACGACGTCATGCACGACTACACCGACGTCAAGACGGTGTGCGTCAACATCGATGGCTGACACCTTCAAGGTGGACGGCGTCCTGCCGATCGACCGCAGCAACCTGACCCTCGCCGACAAGGTCGAGGCTCGGCTGCGCGAGCAGATCGTGCAGGGCGAACGTCCCACCGGCTCCCGCCTCAACGAGGTCGAGATCGCTGCCGATCTCGGCGTCAGTCGCGGCCCCGTGCGCGAGGCGCTCCAGCGTCTCGCGCACCACGGGCTCGTGACGCTGGAGTCGCACCGCGGTGCGTTCGTGCGGCGCCTCGACCTCGGCGAGGTGCGTGAGCTGTTCGAGCTGCGCATCGCGCTGGAGTGCGAGGCCGCCGAGCTGGCCGCGGTGCGCATCGACCGCGTCGGTCTCAACGAGCTCGCCCAGCTGCAGGAGCACTCGGTGTCCGAGGTGCGGCAGGGCCCGCGCCCCGGGGTGTTCGACACCCTCGACGTCCACGACCTGATCGTGCGTCACGCCGGCAACGAGCGGCTGGAGCAGGCCGTCACCCAGGTCAACATCGAGCTGCGGCTCGCCCGGTCGCGCTCCGGCGCGACGGGCCAGCGAGCCCGCGAGGCGGTCGACGAGCACCGCCAGCTCATCACGGCCCTGACGTCCAGGGACCCCGAGGGCGCGCGCGTCGCGATGAAGTCGCACCTGACCGCGTCCCTCCAGAACACCATGCAGATGCTGCAGACCGTCGACGGTCCGGCGAGCGAAGGAGCACCCCGTGCCTGACACCCTCTTCACCCCGTGGAAGCTCGGCGGGATCGAGCTGTCCAACCGCGTCGTCATGGCGCCGATGACCCGCAACCGGGCCGACGTCGACGGCGTCCTGCCCGAGAGCGCCGTCGAGTACTACCGCCAGCGCTCGTGCGCCGGCCTGATCGTCTCCGAGGCGACGCAGCCGAGCGCCGCGGGACAGGGCTACCCGGGCACGCCCGGCCTGCACACCGACGCCCAGCAGGAGGTGTGGTCGCGGGTCGCCGAGGCGGTGCACTCCGCAGGCGGACGCATCTTCGTGCAGCTCATGCACACCGGTCGCATCGGCCACCCGTCACTGCTGCCCGACGGCGGACCCCTGCTGGCGCCGAGCGCCGTGCGGGCCGACCTCGAGGTGGCGACGGCCGACGGCGAGATGGTGCCGGCGCCCGAGCCGAAGGCCATGACCCTCGACGAGATCCGGCAGACGATCGAGGACTACGCCTCGTCCGCCGCAAGGGCCGTGGCCGCCGGCGCCGACGGCATCGAGATCCACGCCGCCAACGGCTACCTGCCCCACCAGTTCCTGTCGCCGGGCACCAACGTCCGCGACGACGAGTACGGCGGGTCGCCCATCAACCGCGCCCGGTTCGTGGTCGACGTGGCCCGCGCCTCGGCCGCACGGATCGGTGCCGACCGGGTCGGCATCCGCATCTCGCCCGGCGGCAAGTTCAACGACATGGCCGACCGCGACAACGAGGACACCTACCTCGCGCTGGTCGACGAGCTGGCCGGCGACGGCTTCGCCTACCTGCACACCCTCCGCGGACGGACCACGGTGCTGCACGAGGAGCTGCGTCGCCGGTGGCCGACGACCTACGTCGTCAACACCGGCTACGGCGGCTCGAGCGAGATCGACGAGGTCGGACCGATCGTCGAGGGCGGCGTGGCCGACCTCGTGAGCGTCGGCCGGCTGTTCATCTCCAACCCCGACCTGGTCGACCGGTGGAAGTCCGGCACCGCCCGGGCCGATTGGGACGAGGACACGTTCTACACCGGCGGCGACCGCGGCTACATCGACTACCCCAGCGCATCCACGCAGGACTGAGAGGAATCACCATGTTCGACCTGAACGGCAAGGTTGCCATCGTCACCGGAGGAGCGTCGGGCATCGGCGCCGCGACCGTCGAGGTGCTCAAGGGCGCCGGGGCGACCGTCATCGCCTGGGACCTCAACGAGGCGCCCGGCGTCGTCGGCACCGACATCACCAGCACGGCGTCGGTCGAGGCGGCCGCGGCTGCAGCGCTCGCCGAGCACGGGCAGGTCGACATCCTGGTCAACTGCGCCGGCATCATCACCGCCAACCTGCCGGCGCAGGAGGTCGACGCCGACGACTTCCGTCGCACGTACGACGTCAACGTCGTCGGGTCGTTCAACACCAGCAAGGCGCTCTACGCGGCGCTCAAGGCGTCCGGCGCCGGTGCGATCGTCAACGTGGCCTCGCAGGCCGCGCTCGTCAGCCTGCCCGACCAGTCGGCCTACTCCGCGTCGAAGGGTGCTGTCGCCGCCCTGACCCGCTCGCTGGCGATCGACTGGGCGGCCGACAACATCCGCGTCAACGCGGTGTGCCCCGGCTTCACGCTCACCCCGATGGCCAAGCAGCAGATGACCCCCGAGCTGGACGCCGCGGTGTCGCGCCGTGTGCCGCTCGGCCGCATGTTCGAGCCGGAGGAGATCGGTCAGACGATCGCCTACCTCGCCTCGTCGTGGGCCTCGGCCGTGACGGGCGTCGTCATGGCGGTCGACGGTGGCTGGACCGCCGGCGAGCCCGCCCTGCCGATGGGCGGCGAGTGATGGCCGGGCGGTTCGACGGCAAGATCGCCTGGGTCTCGGGCGCGAGCTCGGGCATCGGTCGGGGCGCCGCCGAGCGGCTGGCCGCCGACGGCGCGACGGTCCTGCTGCTGGGCCGTGACGAGGCACGCCTCGCCGAGGCTGCCGCGGCCGCGGGTCCCACGGCCGTCACCGCGGCGTTCGACGTCGCCTCGCAGGACGAGGTCGACGCCCACGTGCCCGGCCTGCTGGAGGCGCACGGCGCCCCGGACATCGTCGTCCACGCCGCCGGCATCACCGTCGTCGGCGCGCTCGACGCGTTGACGCCGCAGGAGTGGCACCACCAGATGGACGTCAACCTGACGAGCCTCTACCTGCTCAACCGCCACCTGTGGCCGGCGATGGTCCCGCGCGGCGGGTCGATCATCACGCTCGGCTCGACGGCGTCGTTCGCCGGCTTCGCCCAGGACGCCGCCTACGTCGCGTCCAAGGGAGCCATCCTCGCGATGACCAAGGCCATGGCTCTCGACGGCGGCCCGCACGGCATCCGCGTCAACGCGGTGTGCCCGGGCTTCATCCTGACGCCCAACCTGCAGGGCTACTTCGACGCCCAGGCCGATCCGGCCGCTGCTGCGGCCGGTGCGGGTGCTGCGGCGCCGCTGGGACGGATGGGGTCGCCGGCCGACATCGCTGGAGCCATCGCGTTCCTCGCGTCGGACGACGCCTCGTTCGTGACCGGCACGTCGGTGCTCGTCGACGGCGGCCTTCTCGCGAAGGTCCCCACCTGAGCCGCAGCACCGCCTCTGCACATCGTTGTCACCGCCGTCGCTGGCGGCGCGGAAGGAATCACCATGAGCACCGAGCAGTCCACCCCTGAGGTCGATGTCGACGTCGTCATCGTCGGAGCCGGAGGGGGTGGCCTCGCCGCTGCGCTCGCGGCGGCCGACGCCGGTGCGTCGGTCGTCGTGCTGGAGAAGCTCGACGCACCCGGCGGCAACACCGCGCTGTCGACCGGGTCGATCCCGGCGGCCGGATCACGGTTCCAGCGTGAGGCCGGCGTCGAGGACGACCCCGACCGCATGACGGCCGACCTGCTCCGCCAGAGCGGGCCCCACGAGGCCGAGCACCTGACGCGGCGACTCGCCGAGACCTCGGCCGCGCTGGTCGAGTGGCTCGTCGACGACCACGCGATCGGGCTGTCCCTGATCACCGACTACAAGCACGTCGGGCACACCGTCACGCGCCTGCACGCCCCCCGGTCGCGACGCGGCATCGACCTGTCGAACGACCTGGTCGCCGCCTGCCGGCGCGCCGGCGTCGACATCGTCACCGGCAACCCCGTCACCGAGCTCGTCGTCGAGGACGGTGCCGTGCGCGGTGTCGTGGTCGAGGGCGAGCGCACCGAGCGCCACGTCATCCGGGCCGGGGCCGTGGTGCTCGCGGCCAACGGCTTCGCCGCCAACCGCGACCTGGTGGCCCGCTGGGCGCCCGAGCTCGCGGGGCTGGAGTACTTCGGTGCCCACGGCTCGACGGGCGAGGCGATCGAGTGGGGTCTCGAGCTGGGCGCCACGATGCGCAACCGGTCGGCGTTCCAGGGCTACGCCGCGGTGGCCTATCCCCACGGCTCGATCCTGTCGTGGACGACGCAGGAGAAGGGCGGCGTCATCGTCGACTCGCGCGGCGTGCGCCTGGGCGACGAGATCGTCGGCTACTCCGGCTTCGCCGCCGAGGTGCTGACCGGGACGGCGCCCATCTGGGCGGTCTACGACGCGCGCATCCGCGACATCACCCTGCGCGAGGAGGAGTTCGCCGAGCTGGTCGAGATGGGCGGTGCCAAGGAGTGCGCCACGATCGACGACCTGGCCTCGGTCGTCGGGGTCGACGTCGAGGCCCTCCGCTCGACGCTCGACGCGTACGCCGCTGCGGCCCGGGGCGACGAGCCCGACTCGCACGGCCGTACCGACTTCGGCATCGCTCCGCTGGAGCCGCCCTACGTCGCGTCACGGGTCTCGCCCGGGCTGTTCCACACCCAGGGCGGGCTCGACGTCGACGACGACGCGCGCGTGCTGCGCGAGAACGGCTCTCCCGTCCCGGGTCTCTTCGCCGTCGGCGGTGTCGCGGCGGGCGTCAGCGGTCAGCAGGGTGGCCGGGGCTACTCGTCGGGCAACGGTCTGCTGACGGCGGTCGGGCTCGGCCGCCTGGCCGGGACCGCCGCTGCGGAAGGCCAGGCGTGACCGGCCTCCCCGCTGACTGGTCGGCGTGGCGTGCACGCCTCGCCGACCGGATCGACGGCCTCGACCCGACGACGCTGCTCACCGACGACCGGCTGCGGCGCAAGGCCGCCCTCGTGCTGATGGACGACCTCGCCGCGATGCTGGTCGGTGCCACGCACCCGGAGGTCGTCGCCCTCGGCCAGGCCTTCGCCTCGCCCATCGCGCCGGGCGAGTCGACGACCGTCCTCGGCGGACGGGGTGCCCGTGACAAGGCGGCCGCGGTCAACGCCGCCGCCGCCGGGTGGGACGAGCTCGACGAGGGCTATCGACCCGCCACCTGTCACGGCGGCCTCTACACCGTCCCGGCTGTCGTCGCCGAGGCCGAGGCCACCGGCGCCACGGTCGAGGAGGTCCTCGCGGCGGTCGTCGTCGGCTACGAGGTCGTCACGGCGTTCGCGCGGGCGTTCCCCGCTCCTCGTCCCCTGGTGCTGCACCCGCACGCGACGCTGTCGCCGATCGGCGCGGCCGCCGCCGTCACGTGGCTGCGCACGCGCGCCGGCGACCGGGTCATGGCCGCCGTCGACGTCGCGGCGACGATGTCGATGTCCGGGCCCTTCAGCCACGCCGTCTCCGGTGCACAGGTCCGCAACGCCTGGGCGGGCGCCGGGGCGGTGCTCGGCTTCCTGGCCTCCGACCTCGCGGCGGCCGGCCTGGGCGGAGAGCCGACCGGTGCGCTCGACGTGTTCGCGACGGGCTACGGCCATGCCGCCGACGAGCAGGAGCTCGCCCGGACGTCGACCGGCTGGGCGATCATGGACGGCTATCACAAGGTCTATGCGGCGTGTCAGTACACGCACTCGGCGCTGGAGGCCTCGCTCGAGCTCGCGCAGGCGGGGCTCGCCGACGGCGACCCGCAGGGGATCACCGAGATCGTCGTTGCGACGCACCCGCTGGCCTCCTCCCTCGACAACGCCGATCCGCAGACGTCCTTGGCGGGCAAGTTCTCGATGCCGCACGTCGTCAGTGCGGTGCTGGCGACCGGACGCACCGACCCGACGGTGTTCGACGAGTCCCTGCTCCACGACGCCACGGTCGCCCGGCTGCGCCCGCTCGTGCGCCTCGAGGCCTTCGAGCCGCTGCCCGACGCGCCGCACGACCGTCCGGCCCGGGTCACGGTCCGGCGGGCGGACGGTACGGAGCGCGAGGTCGTCGTCCTCAGCGCGGTCGGCGGACCGGACCGTCCCCTCGGCGAGGAGCAGGTGCTCGACAAGATCAGCGGCCTGACCACGGCGGCACCGGCGTTCGCCACGATCGCCCGTGAGCTGGTCGCCACCCGCTCCCGGGACACCGATCCGTGGAGCTCGCTGATCGGTGAGGCGTGGCAGCGATGACGTCGTCCGGCCGGGCCCCCAGCATCACGACCGACCTCGTCGCCCGGGCGCGAGAGCTGCACCAGGCGGTGCCGCCCCCCGTGATCGACTCAGCCCGGCTGCACCTGCTCGACGCGCTGGGCGTGGGCGCGCTGGGTGCCAGACGCGGACCGTTGCAGGGGCTGGCCCGGCTCGCCGGCGGCGTCAACGGGGGAGGACGGTCGTCGGTGCTGGGCTCCACGGCCGCTGCGCCGGCGCCCGTCGCGGCCCTGGTCAACGGGTCCTACATCCACTCCCTCGAGTTCGACGACACCCACGTGGCCTCGGTGATGCACGGCAGCGCCACGCTCGCCCCCGCTGCGCTCGCCGTGGCGCAGGAGGTCGGGGCGGACGGTGCGACGATGCTCTCGGCCTACGCGCTCGGCTGGGAGCTGCTGATCCGCATGGGTCTCGCGAGCCCCGGCACGCTGCAGGACCGCGGCTTCCAGACCACCTCGGCGGCGGGCCCGTTCGCGGCCGCGCTCGTGTCGACCCTCATCAGCGGCGACGCCGAGCAGGTCGCGGTCGATGCCCTGGGCATTGCCGGCAGCCAGCCCGGCGGGACGTTCGCCTTCCTCGCCGACGGCGACACCGTGAAGGCCGGGCAGCCCGCCTGGGCCGCCCACTCAGGTCTCTGGGCGGCCGAGCTCGCGCGCGCGGGCATGACCGGCCCGGCGCAGGTTCTCGAGGGTCCCCGCGGCTTCTTCGCCCTCTACGCCGGCGATCCCGGCGCGCCGGAGCGGCTCCGCGCCGAGCTGGAGACGCTCGGCAAGCGGTGGCACCTGCCCGACGCGGCCTTCAAGCTCATCCCGTGCTGCCACTTCATCCATCCCTTCGTCGAGGCGCTCGGTCTGCTGCTCGACGACGGTCTGCGCACCGCTGAGATCGCCGGCATCCACTGCCACGTGCCGCGCGGCGCGGTGCCGGTCGTCGCCGATCCGTGGCCGGAGCGTCAGGAGCCCCGCACGCCGCACGACGCCCGGTGGAGCCTGCCGTACGTCCTCGCCGGTCGCGCCGTCGACGGCCGGGTCGACCTCGACCTGTTCAGCACGCCGATCGGTGGTGAGCGGCTCGACCTCTCGCGCCGCATCACCCACGAGGTGTGGGACGACTCGGGCTTCCCTGCGGTCTTCCCGGCGCGGATCGAGGTCACGACGACCGACGGGCGCGTGCTCGAGTCGACCGTCGACGACGTCATCGGCGGCGCCGGACGCCCGGTGGGGCGCGAGGCCGTGCTGGCGAAGGCGCGGGCCAACCTGGCGGGGGCCGGGCTGGCGGACGATCAGGTCGAGCTGGTCGTGAGCGAGCTCATCGACGCGCCGTCGCCGGATCCGGTGCGGGTGGGCGCGGCCCTCGCGACCGCAGCCGGGTGATCGCGACACCGAGCAGGCACAGGGCGCCGCCGACGAACGCCAGGGCTGCCGGCACCTCGTCGAGCACGGCCCACGAGATCAGGGTGGCGACGGCGGGAACGAGGTAGGTGGTCGACGCGGCCTGGCCCGCCGAGATGCGCTGCAGCGCGTAGGACCAGGTGGTGAAGCCGATCGCCGTGGGGAAGACCCCGAGGTAGACCAGCCAGAGCAGGTCGTGCAGCGAGGCGCCGGCCACCTCGTCGACCAGCGCCGGCGCGAACGGCAGGCAGGCGACGGCGCCGATGACGCAGCCGAGCCAGACGCACATGATGGGGCTGACGAACGCCAGCGCAGGCTTCTGCACCAGCGCGCCGGTGGCGTAGAAGACCGCCGCGAGCACGCACAGCACGACACCGGTCGTGCTGGCGGTGTCAACGGCGGTGGAGTCCTGGTCGGTGCTGAGAGCGATGAGCGCCACGCCGCTGAACGCGACGACCATGCCGACGATCAGCGGCCGGGGGAAGCCCTCCTTGAGGACGACACCGGCGAGCAGGGCGACGAGGGCCGGCCCGATGTTGACGATGAGCGCCGTGGTGCCGGCGTCGAGATCGCGCTCGGCGGCGTTGAGCGCGATGTTGTAGGCGACCGACCAGGTCAGGCCGTAGATCGCGACGAGCAGCAGACCACGGCCGCGGGGGATCGTGCGACGGCTCGGTCGTGCCAGCAGGGCCAGCGCGACGGCGCCGATCACCAGGCGTCCGAGGGTGAGCGAGCCGGGCGAGAACGTGTCGCCGACCGCACGGATGCCGACGAAGGCAGACGCCCACAGCAGGACCGTGACGAGCATCGCGGGCAGCGAGAGGTCGCGGTCGGTCTTCACGGCTCCACGCTAGTGACGCCTGCAGACCAGGACGAGCGGATTTCGGCCATCCACCCCGAGAACCGGCCGAGATCGACGACGGACCCGCCCCCGCGAGCGGGAGACGGGTCCATCGGGGTCGGTGCGACCTACTCGGTCTGGCCGCCGTCGGAGCCGAGCGTGACCTCGGCCTCCGCCTTCTTGCCGTCGCGGGTGTAGGCCAGCGTGATCTTCTCGCCGGGGTTGAACCCGCGGACCGCGGCGACGAGCGCCTCGGAGCTGGGGATCAGCGCGCCGTTGACCGCCGTGATGACGTCGCCCTTCTCGAGCCCGGCGTCAGCGCCTGCTCCTCCGGCGGTGAGCTCCTTGACCTCGGCGCCGATGCCGGTGATGCCGTCCTCGCCGAGGAAGTTGTCGACGCTCACACCGATCTGCGCGTGCTCGACCTTCTTGCCGTCGAGCAGCTGCTTGCCGACGTTCTTGGCCAGGTCGATCGGGATCGCGAACCCGAGGCCGATCGATCCGGCGTCGCCCGACGTCGTGGTGCCGGAGCGAATCGCGGAGTTGATCGCGATGACGTTGCCCGACAGGTCGACCAGCGGACCGCCGGAGTTGCCCGGGTTGATGGCCGCGTCGGTCTGGACCGCGGGGAACGTCGTCGGAGTGCCGCTGCCCGAGCCGTCGGACGACGAGACAGGGCGGTTGAGGGCCGAGATGATGCCCTGCGTCACGGTGCTCTCGAGGCCGAACGGGGAGCCGATCGCGACGACCTCCTGGCCGACCTTGAGATCGGCCGAGCTGCCGAGCGTGGCCGGCGTGAGACCGGTCTTGCCCTCGGCCTTGATGACCGCGAGGTCGGTCTTGGGGTCGGTGCCGATGATCTCGGCCTTGGTGTTGCTGCCGTCGCTGAAGGCGACCGTGATCGTGCCGCTGTCGCCGGCGACGTCGACGACGTGGTTGTTGGTGATGATCTCGCCGTCGTCGCTGATGATGATGCCCGTGCCGGATCCGGACTCGGTCGATCCCTTGACGTTGATCTGGACGACCGACGGGAGCACCTTCGTGGCGACCTGCTCGACCGCACCGGCGGGTGCCTTGGTCTGCGTCGCGTTGCTCTGGTTGTCGAGCGAGCTGACGGTCGTGCCGTCGCTTCCGCCGTCGTCGTTGGTCTGGTCGTAGGCGTAGGCCCCACCGAACCCGGCGCCGCCGGCGAGGACGGCCAGGGCGAGCACGCCGGCAAGCTTGCGTCCGCGACGCTTCGGCGGGGCAGCGACGCCACCACCGGTGCCGTCGCCACCGCGACCGTCGTCGTGGGTCGCGAACGGCGGCAGGGCCACGGTCTGCTCACGGTCGTCGTACGACGGGGCCGGCTGCGGGGTGCCCGTGGCCGACGTGGCGGCGGACGCCGAGACGGCTGCGGCAGCGGCGGCGAGCGGGTCGCCGCCGGCGCTGGCCGGAGAGGTCGATCCGCTGGGCTCGTAGCGGTGCGTGTAGTCGGCGGGGGCCGGCGCCGCGATCGGGGCCGCGGGCGGCGGGACGAACGCGGCCTCGTCGTGGGCCGCGGCCGGGACCTGGACGGTGGGCTCCTCGTCGACCGGCGGAGCGACGTAGGGCGCCGGGGTGGGCTGCGCGTCGGCGGGGGCGGCGGGCGCCTGCTCCGCGACGGGCTCGCTGACGACGGGCCGCTCAGCGGTGTCGGCCACGGGGGCCTGCGGGGCAGTGTCCTGCGGTGCAGGTGCCTGCGGGGCCGGGTCCTCGTCGCGGTTCGTCGGCGGGACGTAGGGCTGGGCGGCGAACGGATCGTTCGAATCGGTCATGGACATAGATTCTCGCCTATCACTGAGACTGATCTGAGAGTGGAGTGTGAGCGGCCGAAGAACCGGCAGGCGCTCAGTCGTCCTCGGGTGCCGGGGTCTCCGGCAGCGTGAGTGTGAACGTGGTTCCCTCACCGGCAGGGGACGAAACCTCCACGGTGCCGCCGTGTCGCTCGGCGGCCCGCTTGACGATCGAGAGGCCGAGTCCCGATCCGGGCAGCGTGCGTGCCTCGCTGGACCGGTAGAACCGGTCGAAGATGTGCGGCAGGTCCTCGGGCTGGATGCCGGGTCCCTCGTCGCGGACGGTCAGCACGCCGTCGACGAGGCGCACGTGGATCGTGCCCTCCGGTGGGCTCCACTTGGCGGCGTTGTCGAGCAGGTTGGTGACGGCGCGCTCGAGCAGCTGCGGCTCCCCGATCACCATCCACGGGTGCACGTCGACGTCGAGGCTGACCTCGTGGGCGCGCAGGCGCACGCGGTCGGCGGCCTGGTTGACCACGTCGGCGAAGTCCAGCGGCTCGGGCGTTCGGGTCATGGGCTCGTCGCGGGCCAGCTCGACGAGGTCGCCGACCAGGGTCGTGAGCTCCTCCAGCTGCGCCCGGACGTCGTCCATGATCTCGTGACGCTGCTCGGCGGTGAGCTGTCGCTCGCTGCTGTCGGCGGCCTGCCCGATGAGCTCGATGTTGGTGCGCAGGCTCGTCAGCGGGGTGCGCAGCTCGTGCCCGGCGTCGGCGACGAGCTGACGCTGGCGCTCCTGCGACGCGTCGAGGGCCTGGAGCATCGCGTTGAACGACGTCGTGAGGCGCGCCAGCTCGTCGTGCCCGGTGACCTCGATGGGCTTGAGCTCGGACGTCCGCGCGACCCGCTCGGTCGCGGCGGTGAGCCGGCGGACCGGGCGCAGGCCGTTGGTCGCGACGCCCCAGCCGGCCAGACCCGCGATCGCGACGCCGGCGACGGTGCTCAGCAGCAGGATCAGCTGGAGCCGCTGCAGGGCGTGGTCGATCGACTCCATCGACTGGGCGACGACCAGTGCCGTGCCGCTCTTGGCCTGCACCGCGACGACGCGGTAGGGAGTGCCGTCGATCAGCACGGTGCGCATCGACCGGGGTCGCTGGCCGACCGAGACCTCGATCTCCTCATAGCTCTTGAACGCCGAGACCGTGGTGCGGTCGCTGCCGGCCGGCGCGAACAGGTCGCCGCCCTTGATGAGGAAGAACTGCACGTCGGCGATCTGCTGGAAGTACTTCGGCAGCCCGGCGTTGACGGCGGTGTCGGCGACGCCCGCCTCGACCGAGGCGGTCGCACGCCGCAGCATCGAGTCGTCCAGCGAGCTCTGGAACTCCGCCCGGACGATGACGTAGACCGCGGCGCTGACGACGCTGAGCGTCAGCGCCACCGACATCGACGTCAGGACCGCGACGCGCAGCCCGAGCGTCATCCGCCCGGTGACCTTCTGGAGCTCGCGGTGGACCGAGTCGATCACGGGGGAGTCTCGCGCAGGACGTACCCGACCCCCCGCACGGTGTGCAGCAGGCGCGGCTCGCCCTCGGCCTCGAGCTTGCGGCGGACGTAGCCGACGTAGACCTCGAGCGAGTTGGCCGTCGTCGGGAAGTCGAAGCCCCAGACCTCCTCGAGGATGAACGAGCGCTCCAGCACCCGCTTGGGGCGCTGCAGGAACAGCTCGAGCAGCGCGAACTCCGTGCGGGTCAGCGACAGCGACCGCTTGCCACGCGTGACCTCGCGCGTGACCGGATCGAGCGACAGGTCGGCGAACGTCAGGGGGGCTTCGTCAGGCTCGACCTCGGCGGCGCGAGACGAGCGGCGCAGCAGCGAGCGGATCCGCGCGAGCAGCTCCTCGAGCGCGAAGGGCTTGGTCAGGTAGTCGTCGGCGCCGGCGTCGAGCCCGTCGACGCGGTCGGACACCGCGTCGCGCGCGGTGAGCACGAGGATCGGCACGTCGTTGCCGGCGTTGCGCAGCGCGCGGGTGGCCTCGAGGCCGTCGAGCCTGGGCATCATGACGTCCATGACGATGGCGTCGGGGTTGATCTGCGGGACGCGGGCCAGCGCCTCGGCACCGTCCGAGGCGAGCTCGACGGTGTAGCCGTTGAACTCCAGGGACCGGCGCAACGAGTCGCGCACAGCACGGTCATCGTCGACGACAAGGATGCGCATGGGGGACAGTCTGCCCGTCATGCCTGAGGGAGTCCTGAGATCAGGCCGACAGGACGGAGCGTGCGGCGGCGGCCGCGCGGGCGCCGTAGGTGCCGCCGAAGAGGACCGCGTGCACGAGCAACGGGTGCAGCTGGTGCAGGGGGAGACGGTCGTGCCAGCCGTCGGCGAGCGGGGAGGCCTCGGCGTAGGCGTCGAGGATGCGCTGCAGGTGGGGTGCGCCGAACAGCGAGAGCATCGCGATGTCGGTCTCGCGGTGGCCGCCGTGCGCGGCCGGGTCGATGAGCCAGACGTCGCCGTCGGACCCCCACACCAGGTTGCCCGACCACAGGTCGCCGTGGATGCGGGCCGGCGGCTCGGCCGGACCGGCGAGGTCGTGGATGCGCCGCATCGCGGTCTCGATCGTGGCCGCCTCCTCCGCCGTCAGGGCCTCGCGGTCGACGGCGGCGCGGACGTAGGGCATGACGCGGCGGGACGCGAAGAACTCCGGCCAGGTCGGGAGGGTGCGGTTGGGCAGGGGGGCGAGCCCGATGTAGCCGTCGGTCGCGGCTCCGAACGCGTCGGCGCCGGCCGCGTGGGTCGTGGCGAGGTCGCGGCCGAAGCGCTCGGCGAGGTCGGGCGTCGGCTTGCCGGGCTCGATCCAGTCGACGACGAGGCAGTCGTCGGCGACGGCCAGCACCGACGGGACCTTGGCGCCGCCGGCCTCGGCCAGCCAGGCCAGGCCTTCGGCCTCACGGGCGAAGAAGCCCTCGGGGGCGTGCGGGCGCGTCTTGATGATGGCGCCGTGGCCGTCGGTCAGGCGCAGGCGGGTCGCGGTGCAGATGTCGCCGCCGGCCACCGGGGTCGTCGAGACGACGCCCAGGCCGAGGAGTGCCTCCGCCCGCGCAGCGGTGCCTGCCATGCGTGCCATGACGTCGACGTTACCGCGTGGGCGCGCGCGAGGTGCACGCTCGTCAGTCGTCGACGAGCGAGGGGAGCCGGGCGACGAGCTCGTCGGTGGTGCGCTCGATCATCGCGAGCACGTGGCGGAAGCCGTCGTCACCGCCGTACCACGGGTCGGGCACCTCGTCGTCGCCCTCTGCGGCGGCGGGGTCGAACTCGCGGAACATCCGCACCTGGGACTGCTGGGCGACGGTCGGCGCCTGGTCGGTCATGTCGGCGTGGTTGCTGTGGTCCATCGCCAGCAGGAGGTCGTTCTCGGCGTACCAGTCGGTCGAGAAGGTCCGCGCCCGGTGGCGCGACGGGTCGTAGCCGGCGTCGCGCAGCACGGCGGCCGCGCGGGGGTCCATCGGCTCGCCCTCGTGCCACCCGCCGGTGCCGGAGGACACGACCTCGACGCGGTCGTCGAGGCCCGCCTTCGCCAGGCGGTCCTCCAGGACGACGTGGGCCATCGGCGATCGGCAGATGTTGCCGAGGCAGACCAGGGCGACGCGGTAGGCCACGATCAGTCGCGGTAGACCCGGACGTCCCGCTTCGGCGGGTTGACGAACGCGCCGACGATCGACTGGCTGACGGAGATGACGATCGAGGCCAGGACGGCCCAGCCGAAGCTCTCGACGTAGAAGGCGACGTCGAACAGGTCGGCGATCTTCTCGGTCAGGAGCAGCAGCAGGGCGTTGATGATCAGCAGCGCCAGGCCGAGCGTGATGATGATGAAGGGCAGCGACAGGACCTTGACGACGGGGCCGACGATGCTGTTGACGATCGTGAAGAACAGGGCGACGACGAGCACCGCGATGATCTGCGTCGAGGTCGAGTCACCGGAGTTGCCGATGCTCATGTGGTCGCCGAGCAGCCAGGCCGCGACGGACAGGGCCACGGCGCTGACGAGCCAGGTCGAGAGGAAACGCTCCATGGAGTGATTGTTGCACCCTGTCCCGCCCGGGGGCCCGCGTCAGGGCGGCGGGATCGTCAGCTCGACCCTGCGCGAGGTCTGGGCCAGCACGATGCCGCTGAGCACCGCCACGACGCCGACGAGCTGCACGGCGGTCAACGACTCGCGGAACCACGCCCACCCGAGGACCGTGGCGATGACCGGCTCGAGCATCGACACGACGGTCACGATCGTGGCCGGCAGGTGCCGCAGCGACACCATCATGAGGAAGAACGGCACGACGGTGCCCATCAGGACGACGACCCCGATGGCGACCCACGGGCTGACCGCATGGTCGTCGAGACGGCCCAGCAGCGAGGTGCTGCCGGGCAGGTCGGGGGTCGTCCACACCGGCTCGATCAGGTTCATCGCGACGGTCGCGACGACGAAGGCCCACAGGATGACGCGCAGCGGATCGTCGAAGCCGACGTTGTGCTCACCCAGCAGGAAGTACGTCGCGAAGCACACCGCTGCCAGCAGCGCCATGACGACGCCGAGCCCGTCGAGCTCGAGGCCGTTCCAGACCTGGCCGACGACCGCGATGCCGGCGACCGCGAGGGCGACCGCCGCCCACATGCGGGGACGGACCGGCTCCCGGCGCACGAATCGCACCCACAGCACGACGAGCACCGGGGCGAGGTACTCGATCAGCAGGGCGATGCCGAGCGGCAGCCGGTCGATCGCGACGTTGTAGGTGAGCTGCAGGCCCGTGACGCCGACCAGCCCGAGGGCGATGACGAGCAGCAGCGCGGTGCCTCGCGGGCGCCGCAGCGCACTGCGCCGGAAGCACGCGGCGTACGCGACGAAGACCAGCGTCGCCGCGGTGATGCGCAGCGTCGTGAACGACTCGGGGCTCAGCCCGGCGCCCATCGCGACCCGCGAGACGCCGCCGTTGATGCCGAACAGGACGGCAGCGGTGACGACGAGCACGTAGCCGAGACGTGCGTGGGGGGCTGACACCAGATGATTCTGTCAGCCGGACCGCCCGGGACTACCGTGGGCTCATGAGCACCCCGCGCGCCAGGAAGGCGCTCGACGGGATCCCGGTCTACCGCCCGGGCAAGCCCGCCATCACCGAGGACCACAAGCTCTCGAGCAACGAGAACCCCTACGCGCCCCTGCCCGGCGTGATGGAGCGTGCCGCGGCCGAGCTGGGTCGCATCAACCGCTATCCCGACGCGGGCATGACGGCGCTCTACGAGGCCCTCGCCGAGCGGCTGGGGGTGTCTCCCGACCACCTCGCTGCCGGCACCGGATCGGTCGCGGTGCTGTTCTCCCTGCTCAACGCGCACCTCGAGGCCGGCGACGAGATCGTCTACGCCTGGCGCTCGTTCGAGGCCTATCCGATCGCGGCCGACCTCACAGGGGCCACCGCCGTCCGGGTTCCGCTCCGGCCGGACGCGACCCACGACCTCGACGCGATGGCCGCGGCGGTCACCGACCGCACCAAGGTCGTCCTGGTCTGCACGCCCAACAACCCCACGGGCCCGGTCGTGACGGCCGCCGAGCTCGAGACGTTCCTCGAGCGGGTGCCCGGCCACGTGCTGGTCGTGGTCGACGAGGCGTACGTGGAGTTCGTCCGCGACCCGGCGGCGGCGAGCGGGCTCGCGGCCCTGGCCGCGCACGACAACGTCGTGGTGCTGCGCACGTTCTCCAAGGCGTACGGGCTGGCGGGTCTTCGGGTGGGCTACGCGATCGCCCGGCCCGCGATCGCCGAGTCGATCCGCAAGGCGACGCCCCCGTTCGCGGTGACCGACCTGTCGCAGGTCGCGGCGGTCGCCTCGCTCGAGGCCCAGGCGGCGCTCGACGAGCGGGTCGAGGCGATCGTGCAGGAGCGGCAGGTGATGGTCGAGGCCCTGCGCGGGCAGGGCTGGGACGTCCCGGCGACGGAGGCCAACTTCGTCTGGCTGCCGCTCGGCGAGGCCGCGCTCGACTTCGCCGCGGCCTGCGACCCCGTCTCCGTCCGGCCGTTCGCGGGCGAGGGCGTGCGCATCAGCGTCGGCGCGCCCGAGGTCAACGCGCAGCTGATCGCGCTGGCGGGCGCGTGGAGGACCGCACGGGGTCGCTCGCCGCGAACATGACGTGACCCTCATGTCTTCGACTCGTTGAGGGGGGCAGGAGCGTCCCGAGTGGATCTGGGGTGCGGGGACGGCTACGGTGGTGCTGAGCGTGACGCCCGTCACGTTCGTGCGATCCTGACGACGTCCGCCACCCTGTGACACCGACGGATCGCAACTTCGACTCCGGAGCGGAGACCCCGCCTCCCGGGTGATTGAGGGAGACGCATGACCGACCCGTCTGACCACGCCGACGCCCCGCTCGTCCAGCTGCTGACGCCTGATGGCCGTCGCACCACGAGCCCCGGCTACATCTATGACGGCACGCTCGCCGACATCCAGGACCTCTACCGCGACCTGGTGATGACGCGCCGCCTCGACACCGAGGCCTTCGCGCTGCAGCGCCACGGCGAGCTCGGGCTCTGGCCCCCGGCGCTCGGCCAGGAGGCTGCCCAGGTCGGCTCCGCACGTGCGCTGCGCCCCCAGGACTTCGCCTTCCCGACCTACCGCGACCACGGCGTCGTGTGGTGCCGCGGCGAGGACCCGGTGCACCTGCTCGGCATCTTCCGGGGCTCGAGCCTCGGCGGCTGGGACCCCGCCGATCACCACGTCGCGCTCCCCAACATCATCATCGGCTCCCAGACGCTGCACGCGACGGGCTACGCGATGGCCCTCACGCTCGACGGGCTGGTCGGCACCGGCAACCCCGAGCGCGACGCCGCGTCGATCGCCTACCTCGGCGACGGTGCCACGAGCCAGGGCGACTTCAACGAGGCCCTCGACTGGGCCGCCGTGCACCAGGCGCCGGTCGTCTTCTTCTGCCAGAACAACCACTACGCGATCTCGGTGCCGCTCGAGCGCCAGACGCGGGTGCCGATCGCGCAGCGAGCCGACGGCTTCGGCCTGCCGGGCGTGCGGGTCGACGGCAACGACGTGCTCGCGTGCCACGCCGTGGTGACGGCGGCGCTGCAGCGGGCCCGCGACGGCCAGGGACCGACCCTCGTCGAGGCGGTCACCTACCGGATGGGCGCGCACACCACGTCGGACGACCCGACCCGCTATCGCGAGGCTGCCGAGGTCGAGGCGTGGAAGGCCAAGGACCCGGTCGAGCGGGTGCGCCTGCACCTCGTCGCCGAGGGAGTCCCCGACGAGTGGTTCCGGTCCGTCGAGGACGAGGCCGACGCGCTCGGGGTCCGGCTGCGCGAGGCGTGCCAGGACATCCCGGAGCCCGATCTCGCCGAGCTCTTCGACCACGTGTTCGTCGAGAGCACCGTCGAGAACGAGCAGCAGAAGGCCGAGTACGTCGCCTGGCGCGACTCGTTCGAGGGGAGCGTCGCATGAGCGAGCTGACGAAGATGACGATGGTCAAGGCCCTCAACTCGGGCCTGCGCGCGTCGATGGAGCACGACCCGAAGGTCATCGTCATGGGCGAGGACGTCGGACGCCTCGGCGGCGTCTTCCGGGTGACGGAGGGCCTGCAGAAGGACTTCGGCGAGGGGCGCGTGATGGACACGCCGCTCGCGGAGTCGGCCATCCTCGGCACCGCGATCGGCATGACGTTCCGGGGCTTCCGCCCGGTCGTCGAGATCCAGTTCGACGGATTCGTCTATCCCGCCTACGACCAGATCGTCAGCCAGGTCGCCCGCCTGCACTTCCGCAGCCGCGGCTCGGTGCGCATGCCGATCGTCATCCGCATCCCCTACGGCGGTGGCATCGGCGCCGTCGAGCACCACTCCGACAGCCCCGAGGCGCAGTTCGCGATGACGGCCGGCCTCAAGGTGGTCTCGTGCGCCGACCCGCACGACGCCCACTGGATGATCCAGCAGGCGATCGCCTCCGACGACCCGGTCGTCTTCATGGAGCCCAAGCGGCGCTACTGGGAGACCGGCATGGTCGACACGGCCGAGACCACGCTGCCGCTGCTGGCCTCGCGGGTCGTGAGGCCGGGGCGCGACGCGACCCTCGTCGCGTACGGGCCGATGGTCAAGACCTGCCTCGACTCGGCCGCCGCGGCCGCCGAGGAGGGCGTCGACATCGAGGTCATCGACCTGCGCACCCTCTCGCCGCTCGATCTCGGACCGGTGTTCGAGTCGGTGCGACGCACGGGTCGCGCCGTGGTCGTCCACGAGGCGGCGCGCACCCTCGGCCTGGGTGCCGAGGTCTCCGCCCGCATCACCGAGGAGTGCTTCTACGCGCTGGAGGCGCCGGTGCAGCGGGTCACGGGCTACGACATGCCCTATCCGCCGAGCCGCGTCGAGGACGAGTTCCTGCCGGGGCTCGACCGGATCCTCGACGCCGTCGACCGCGCCCGTGCGTACTGAGAGGGACGAGATGAGCGAGATGAGAGAGTTCAAGCTGCCCGACGTGGGCGAGGGCCTGACCGAGGCCGAGATCATCACCTGGCGTGTCGCCGTCGGCGACGTCGTCGCCATCAACGACATCCTCGTCGAGATCGAGACGGCCAAGTCGCTGGTCGAGCTGCCCAGCCCCTACGCCGGCGAGGTCCGCTCGCTCCTGGTGTCGGAGGGCGACACGGTGCAGGTCGGCACGCCGATCATCGCGATCGGTGGCGAGTCGCCGTCCGAGGTCTTCGGACGGGTCGAGACGGCGGGGGCCATCGTCGGCGGCGCCGATTCGTCCCACGCTGCGGCCGCCCCGGTCGCGGAGGCACCCGAGCGTCAGGCGATGCTCGTCGGCTACGGGCCGCGCACCGACGCCCCGGTGCGCCGTCGCCGGACGTTCGACGCCCCGGCGCGGGTCGCGTCGGTCGACGTCGAGAAGGTGCCGGAGCCGGTGGGGCGTCCGCTGGCCAAGCCGCCGGTCCGCAAGCTCGCCAAGGATCTCGGCATCGACCTGCGGCACGTCCCGTCGACCGGTGACGTCGTCACCCGCGCCGAGGTGCAGGCCTTCGCCGGCGCCCGGGACGAGCAGCCCGCGTCAGCGGCGCCGGTCGCGGCGTCGGTCGACGGCGACGAGACCCGCATCCCGATCAAGGGCGTCCGCAAGTTCACGGCCGAGGCGATGGTCCGCTCGGCGTTCACGGCGCCCCACGTCACGGAGTGGGTCACGCTCGACGTGTCCCGGACGATGGAGCTCGTCGCGACGTTGAAGAAGAACCGCGCGTTCGACGGCCTCAAGGTGTCGCCCACGCTGATCGTTGCCAAGGCGATCTGCCTCGCGATGCGCGGCACGCCTGAGCTCAACGCGCGGTGGGACGACGAGGCCCAGGAGATCGTCGTGAAGTCGTCGGTCAACCTCGGCATCGCCGCGGCGACCGAGCGCGGTCTCGTGGTGCCCAACATCGTGGGGGCCGACGCGATGTCGCTGGTCGAGCTCGCGACCGCGATCGGCGAGCTGACCGCCACAGCGCGTGCCGGGCGCACGCAGCCGGCGCAGATGGCCGGCGGCACGTTCTCGCTGACCAACATCGGCGTCTTCGGCATCGACGCCGGCACCCCGATCCTCAACCCCGGGGAGTCCGGCATCCTGGCGCTCGGGTCGATCGAGCGACGTCCGTGGGTCGACGAGCACGACCAGGTCGTGCCGCGCTGGGTCACGACGCTCGCGCTGAGCTTCGACCACCGGGTCGTCGACGGCGAGCAGGGGTCACGCTTCCTCGCCGAGGTCGCATCGATCCTGCGGGAGCCGGGGCTCGTCCTGGCCTACTAGACCAGACGGTGGGCGCCGCCTCAGTCGAGGCGTTCGCCGGCCTCGACCCGCCCGGTGATGGTGTTGCCGGGCGGGGCGAGGGGGCAGGTCCAGCGGGGGTTGTAGCGGCACGACGGGTGGTAGGCGAAGTTGAGGTCGAGCACGATCGAGCGGTCCGTGCCGCCCAGCCACGAGCCCTTCGCGGTGTCGAGCAGGTAGCGGCCGGCGCCGTACGACCCGTCGCCCGCGGTGCCGTCCTTGAGCGGGACGAAGATGCCCCGGCCGTACTGGTGCATCCACCACACGTCGAGGCTGCCGCCGATCGGCAGCTCGACCCGGCCGACGAGGTCCATCCGCAGCGTGCCGTCGTCACCGGCCTCGAACAGTCGCGGCTCGGTCGCGTCGACGTCCAGCAGCTCGAGCTCGAACCGGAGCGCCGGGTCGTACGGCCAGTGGGGCAGCCCGGTCTCGCGCAGCGGGTCGTCGTCGGTCAGCGGCGACTGCGGGTGCAGGCGGAAGAGGTCGTCGCGGGCGGCTCGCCACGTCAGCCAGCCCTGCTCGGGGTCCGGCTCGTCGCGCACCGCGGCATAGATCTCGGTGACGCGCCTGCGCCAGTCGACGAGGGTCAGGGACGAGGACGACATGACCCCACCGTGGCACAGCCCGCGCAGGACAGCCTGTCGGGCGGGACTAAACTCGACCGGTGAGCCCATCGACCGACACGCGCCACTCCGGGGCGTACGCGATCTGGGTCGTCGGCCTCCTGGTCTATCTCCTCGCGGTGTTCCACCGCTCGTCGCTGGCGGTCGCCGGCCTCGCCGCGACCGAGCGGTTCGGCATCGCGGCCTCCCAGCTCGCGACCTTCACGATGCTGCAGCTGCTGGTCTACGCGGCGATGCAGATCCCGGTCGGGCTGATGGTCGACCGCTTCGGGCCTCGCCGCGTCCTGCTGACCGGCGCGATCGTGCTCACGCTGGCGCAGGCCGGCTTCGCGTTCGCCGACACCTACGCGCTGGCCCTGGTGGCGCGGCTGTTCGTCGGGATGGGCGACGCCATGACGTTCATCTGCGTGCTGCGACTCGTCAACACCTGGTTCGCCCCGCGCCAGATCCCGCTGATGACCCAGCTCACCGGCGTCATCGGCCAGCTCGGCGCGATCATCGCCGCGGTGCCGATGACCCTGGCCCTCAGCAACCTCGGGTGGACGAGGTCCTACCTCCTCGCGGCCTCGCTCGGCATCGTGCTGTCGATCGCCCTGGTCGTCGTGGTGCGCGACCATCCCCAGGTGCGGTCGACGCGGGGCCCTGCGCTGTCGTTGACCCAGATCCGCGGCAGCCTCGGCGCCTCGTGGGCGCAGCCCGGCACCCGGCTCGGGTTCTGGATCCACTTCTCGACCCAGTTCAGCGCGACGACCCTCGGGCTCCTGTGGGGCTATCCGTTCTTCGTCCGGGGCGAGGGCACCTCGAAGGGATTCGCCGGTCTGCTCCTGACCCTCATGGTCGTGGCCGTCATGTCGGCCGGGCCGGTGCTGGGCTGGGCGATCGGTCGGCACCCGTGGCATCGCTCGACGATCGTGCTCTCGATCATCGCGGCAATCGTGGCGATGTGGACCGTCGTGCTGTGCTGGCCGGGCACGGCTCCCGGCTGGGTGCTGGTCCTGCTGGTGGTCGTGGTGGGCATCGGGGGCCCCGCCTCGATGATCGGCTTCGACATCGGGCGCACGTCCAATCCCGTCGAGCGCATGGCGAGCGCGACCGGCATCATCAACCAGGCCGGCTTCATCGCGAGCCTGCTGCTCGTGATCGCGATCGGCCTGATCCTCGACTGGCGCACCCCCGGCGGTGGCACGGCCTACACGCCGTCGGCGTTCCGCTGGGCGATGTCGTTCCAGTACGTCCTGTGGGCGCTCGGCATCGTGCAGATCTGGCGCTACCGGGTGCGCACGCGCGCCAAGATCATGGCCGAGGAGCCCGAGACGTACGGGCGCACCGCTCTCTGACCTGCGGGAGGGCGCTCAGCCCTGGTCGGGCTCCCGCACCAGCATGAGGTTGTTCTTGCCCTGGTGCTCCAGCTCGCCGACGGGCGCGAAGCCGCGGCTCTCGTGGAAGGCCAGCGAGACGTCGTTGGTCTCGTAGACCTCGAGAGCGATGGGCAGCTCGGCCTCGATCTCCTCGTAGAGGCGGGAGGCGACGCCCTCGCGGCGGTGGTCCTGCGAGACGACGATGCGGTCGAGATAGACGTAGTCGTCGACCAGGGTGTCCTCGAACCAGCGGTAGCGGCTCGAGTCGTACTCGGCTCCCGGCGGCACGGTGATGACGAAGCCGGCGATGCCGCCGTCACCCGCGTCGACCACGAGGGCCTGGTCGGACATCTTGACGAGCAGCGAGAGGCTCTCGTTGTCGAGCGGGCCGACGCCCTCGAGGGCGTCCTGGTTCAGCTCGACGATGGTGTCGAAGTCGGAATGGGTCATGTCGCGAATGGTCATCAGACGCTCGACGTTACGTCAACCTGGCACCGACGGCACCCTCGCGGCGGGGCTCTGTGGGTCATCCCACAGAAGGTTGACAGCCTTTCTCACATGGCGAAGGTGACCCCGGTGGCGGCTTCCGACGCCTCCCAGAGGTCGTCGGCGAGCTCCTCGTCGCGGGCGACCTTGGTCATCCCGACGAGCTTCGGGCGGCCGCGCATGCCGTTGAAGCCCGCCGGTCCGACGTACTCTCCGCCGGTCAGTGACGGGTCGGTCGCGGCCATCAGCAGCGGCCACGCGCCATGCGACGCGGGCTGGCCGATGATCTTGGTGATCTGGTGCATGCCGACGCCCGGCAGCGACAGCCCTCCGACCGAGGGGCCGGTCTTGGTGAGGTTGGTCGATGCATATCCGGGATGGGCCGCGACGCTGACGACCGGGCTGCCGGACGCCTTGGCCCGGCGGTCGAGCTCGAGGGCGAACATCAGGTTGGCGAGCTTGGACTCGCCGTACGACCGCCAGCTCTTGTAGCGGCGGGCGCTCCCCTGGGGAGTCAGCGTCGAGAGGTCGATGCTGCCGGCCGAGGTGTGGGCGATCGACGAGACCGTCACGACCCGGGCGGCGCTCGCGTCGAGCAACGGCCACAGCCCGGCGGTCCACGCGAAGTGGCCGATGTGGTTGGTGCCCATCTGCAGCTCGAAGCCGTCCGCGGTGCGGCTGTCGGGGGTGAGCATGATGCCGGCGTTGTTGACCAGGATGTCGATGCGGTCGTACGTGCTCGAGACCTCGGACGCTGCCCGGCGGGCGTCCGCGAGATCGGCGAGGTCGAGCGAGACGACGTCGACCGAGGCGCTCGGCACCTCGTTGCGGATCCGGTCGACGGTGTCGGACGCCTTGCGGGCGTCGCGGGCCGTCACGACGAGGTCGGCGCCCTTGCGGGCCAGTCCCAGCGCGGTGTGCAGGCCGAGCCCGCCGGTCACGCCGGTGACGACGGCGCGCCGTCCGGTCAGGTCGGGGATGTCGTTGGTTCTCCATGCCATGGCGTCACGCTACTGCGAGCCGGCTGTCTGCGCGGCTCGAACGGTCAGTCGTCGGCGGGCGGTCCGGCCGCTGCGAGCCGGGCGTCCTTCTTGGCGGTGCGACGGCACCAGTAGACGTAGGCGGCCCCGAGCGCGCCGGCCGTGACGCCGAGCACCGCGATGCCCTTGCCGGTGTTGACCGTTCCTGCGTAGGAGTCGACCGTCGCGTAGGCGTAGCCGGCGGTGTCGGGGCGCTTGCTCTCCGGCGTGCACACGATCCGCAGCCCGTCGCGGCCCTCCTCGAGCAGGGCGATGAGGTACCAGGTCTCGCCCTCTGACTGGGCGGTGACGCCGACGTCCTTGTCGGGGATCTCGACGCGGACCTTCTTGCGGTCGCGGCCGTGGCACGCGATCGCGCCTCGGTCGGCGTCGTTGCTGAAGACCGCGAGGGTCTTGTCCTTCGCGTCGACCCGCTCGCTGACCGGGGTGAGGGTCGCGCCGCGCACGTCGTCGAACGCGCTGGCCGCCACGGCGCTCGCGATCATCGTGCTGCCGATCGCGAGGAGGAAGGAGGCGAGATACCAGAGCGGGTTGGTGAGTCTCACCCACCAACTTTCCCACACCGGGCGTGAGTGCGGCGGCTTGACGTGGCGTGCCGGGAGGTCAAGGATCCTTCGTTGAAGGCTCAATCAATGGAGGTCACCATCATGGAAGAAATCTTCCTCATCGGACGGATCCTGTTCGTCTACCTGATCATCGGCTCGGGAGTGGGTCACCTGATGGCGACCGACGCCATGGCCGGCTATGCCCAGTCGCGCGGCGTCGCCAACGCCAAGCTCATGGTCCAGATCAGCGGCGTGGCCCTGATCGCCGGCGGCGTCTCGGTGCTGCTCGGCATCTTCGGCGACATCGGCTCGCTGGGTCTGGCGATCCTGCTCGTCATCACCGCGGTCATGATGCACGCGTTCTGGAAGGAGACCGATCCCCAGGCCAAGCAGATGGAGATGATCGGCTTCAACAAGGACATCGCCCTCGCGGGTGGCGCCCTGGTCATCTTCACGATCCTGTCGAGCGACTTCGCTCCGTACACGATCACCGGAGCCCTCATCAACTGGTGACCTGCCGGCTCGACGAGGCCCCCACAGCCTTGCGGCGGTGGGGGCTTCGTCGTTCGTGCGGGAGACGTTGAGGCTTCCGGCCCGCGCAGCGACCGTGATGCCTCAGGATCAGTCGTTCCCGGGCTACATCGGGGTGAGGGGCTCGTCGGAGCCCGTGCCCTCCGGGTCGGGGTCGTTGACGCCGGGCTTGGCCTCGGTGTCGGGCTCGGGCTGTGGCTCGTGGATCGGCTCGCTCATGGATGTCCTCTCGTCGACCCCCTGCGTACCCCGCTCGGCCCCTCGCACGCACGAAGGCCCCCACCGTGATGGTGGGGGCCTTCGTCGATCGAGTCAGATCAGAACGCTGCCTCGTCGAGCTCCATGATCGAGCCGTCGATGTTCTCGGCGATCGCCCGCTCGCCCGCGAGCAGCGGGAGGACGTTGCGGGCGAAGAACGAGGCCGCGGCGACCTTGCCCTCGTAGAACGCCTTGTCGGAGGCCGAGACCTCGGTGCCGAGCTTGGCCAGCGCGACGTCGGCGCTGCGGAGCAGCAGCCACGAGACGACGAGGTCACCGAGGACGTACACGAGGCGGGTCGTGTTGAGGCCCACCTTGTAGATGTTGGTGATGTCGCCCTTCTCGTCGGCCGGGTTGGCCGACATCAGGTCGTTGAAGATCGCGCCGATGATGGCCTGCGCGTCCTCGAGGCCCTTGGCGAGCAGCTCGCGCTCGACCTTGAGGCGACCGTTGCCGGCCTCGCTCTTGACGAACGCCTCGATCTCGGCGGCGAGGTGGCCCAGCGCCTGACCCTTGTTCTTCACGATCTTGCGGAAGAACAGGTCCTGGCCCTGGATCGCCGTGGTGCCCTCGTAGAGGGTGTCGATCTTGGCGTCACGGACGTACTGCTCGAGCGGGTAGTCCTGCAGGAAGCCCGAGCCGCCGAACGTCTGCAGCGACTCGGTGCCCAGCAGGGTCCACGAGCGCTCCGAGCCGTAGCCCTTGACGAGCGGGAGGAGCAGGTCGTTGACGGCCTCGGCCAGCGACGCGTCCTCGCCGGCGGCCTCCTTGATCATAATCTCGTCCTGCCACGTGGAGGTGTAGATCATGAGCGAGCGGAGGCCCTCGGCGAACGCCTTCTGCGTGAGCAGCGAGCGACGCACGTCGGGGTGGTGCGTGATGGTCACGCGGGGAGCCGTCTTGTCGGACGCCTGCGTCAGGTCAGCACCCTGGACGCGCTCCTTGGCGTAGTCGAGCGCGTTGAGGTAGCCGGTCGACAGCGTCGCGATGGCCTTGGCGCCGACCATCATGCGGGCGTTCTCGATGACGCGGAACATCTGGTTGATGCCGTCGTGGACCTCGCCGAGGAGCCAGCCCTTGGCGGGAGTGCCGTCGCCGAAGGTGACCTCGCACGTCGTGGACACCTTGATGCCCATCTTCTTCTCGACGTTGGTGACGTAGGCGCCGTTGCGCTCGCCGGTCAGCTCGCCGGTCTCGTGGTCGAAGTGGATCTTCGGCACGAGGAACAGGCTCAGGCCCTTGGTGCCCGGGCCACCGACACCCTCGACGCCGACGGGGCGGGCGAGGACCAGGTGCATGATGTTCTCGGCCATGTCGTGCTCGGCCGAGGTGATGAAGCGCTTGACGCCCTCGATGTTCCACGAGCCGTCCTCGTTGGGGAACGCCTTGGTGCGGCCGGCGCCGACGTCGGAGCCCGCGTCGGGCTCGGTGAGCACCATCGTGGCGCCCCACTGGCCGTCGATCATGTGCTGCGCGATCAGCTTGTCCCGCTCCGTGCCGTTCTCGAAGACGATGCGCGCGAAGCCGGGGCCTGCGGCGTACATCCAGACGGCGGGGTTGGCGCCGAGCACGAACTCCGCGCTCGACCAGATGAGGGAGGCGGGGCCGCGCTGGCCGCCCATCTCCTCGGGGATCTGGATGCGCCACCACTCGGCGTCCATCCAGGCCTGGTACGACTCGGCGAAGGCCTTGTTCATGGTGACGGTCTTGGCGTCGGCGTCGTAGACCGGCGGGTGGCGGTCGGCGTCGTCGAACGACGCGGCGAGCGGCCCGGTCGCCAGGCGCTCGATCTCGCCGAGGATGCTCTGGGCCGTGTCGGTGTCGATCTCCTCGAACACGCCCGTGCCGTAGATGCTGCCGCGGTCGAACAGCTCGAAGAGGTTGAACTCGACGTCGCGGAGGTTGCTCTTGTAATGGCTCATGCCAGCATTCCTTTGTGGGGTATGCGCTGCAGTGGGCAGCTTGCTACTGGGTAGTAACTTAAGTATCCGCCCCCCGAGGCATGAAAGACAAGTCGAATGGCAGATTGAGCCTGTCGGTCCCGTCACATGGCCTGATCAGGCCTCTGATCAGCGACGATGCGCCAGCCACTCGGGCAGCTCCTCCAACGAGGCGAGCACCAGGCCGGCTCCGCTGGCGAGCAGCTCGTCGTCGCTGCACGGGCCCGTGGTGACACCGATGCCGAACGCGCCGGCGAGCCCGGCCGCCTCCATGTCGTGGACGTGGTCACCGACGTACGTCGTCGCGCCCTGCGCACGCAGGACGTCGGCCTTGCCCTCACGCCAGGCCCGACCGAACACCTCGTCGACCTCGAGCCCGAGGCGATCCAGGTGCAGGCGGGCGTTGGGTCCGTGCTTGGCGGTGATGAGGATCGTCCGTCCGCGGCGACGAGCAGCCTCGAGGGCGCCATGGGCGCCGGGCAGCGCCTCGACGAGGTCGAGCGCGATCACCGGGTAGAGCTCGCGATAACGATCGGCCCACCGGTCGACGTCGGTGGCCGGCATCCACTGGGCGAGCTCCCACTCGACCGGTGGACCGAGTCGCGAGACGACCAGGTCGGTGTCGATCGTCGCGCCCGACTCGGTCACGATCTGCTCGTAGACGGCGCGGATGCCCGGCCGCGAGTCGATGAGCGTCATGTCGAGGTCGAAGCCGATCGTGATCACGTTCGTCACGCTACCGACGCAGGACGCACGAGAGCCGGCCACCCCGAGGGGGTGACCGGCTCTCGCGGCGGGTTCGGGCCGGATCAGAACTGGCGGGTGGGGACCCGTCCGAAGCCGTCCTTGGCGACGGTGTCGATCGTGCGGCCGACCCCGATCACGGTGATGGCGGCGAAGAGGATTCCGAGGGCGATCATGGTGGCCTCCTTCAAGGCTGTGGTGAACCGCTGGTCGGTTCGTACTTCCAGTATGGAGGCGTCAACCATCAAGGACAAGCCAACATTGCTACACGTAACGTGTAGCATTGCTACATGGACATCCATCGCCTCGCTCTCCTGAGGGAACTCGCCGAACGGGGCACGGTCGGAGCGGTCGCCGACGCGATGAAGGTCACACCCTCAGCGGTGTCGCAGCAGCTCAAGGTGCTCGAGCGGGAGGCCGGCTACACCCTCGTCGAGCCGGCCGGCCGCGGCGTCGCCCTGACGGCGGCCGGGCGTGCGCTGGCCCAGACGGCGACCGAGATCGCCGTCGCGATCGAGCGGGCCGAGGGCCGCTGGCGCGAGTTCATGGAGCGACCTGCCGGGCTGGTGCGCATCGCGACCTTCCCCACCGGCGGCGAGATGCTGCTGCCGGGCACGCTCACCCGCATGGCCGACGTGCCGGAGGTCGAGCTGGTCTGCTCCGACGAGGACGGCGTCACGGTCGACTTCGCCGACCTCACTCCCGACTACGACATCGTCATCGCCGACTCGCCGACCACCGCGGCGTCGTGGCACGACCGGGGGCTGCAGGTCGTCCCCCTCATGAGCGAGCCGCTGGACGTCGCCCTGCCGGAGGGGCACCCCCTGGCCCGCAAGGCGATCCTGTCGCCCAAGGACGTCGTCGGCGAGACGTGGATCGGTGTGCCCCACGACTACCCGTTCGACCGGGTGCTGGGCCAGGTGGTCGCCGCGACGGGCGAGCCCGTCCGCATTGCGCAGCGCATCTCCGACAACGGCATCGTGGAGTCGTTGGTCGCAGGCGGGCACGGCATCGCGATCCTGCCGCGGTTCACGACCCGCGAGCACGGCAACGGGCTGGTCACCCGTCCACTGGTCGGCATCCGCGCCAAGCGCGAGATCGCGGCCCTGCTCCGACCCGACCGGTTCGAACGACCGTCGGTGCGGCTGGTCGTGCAGGCGCTGAGGGACGAGGCGCGTGCCGTTGCCGACCAGCACCAGGCGGTCTAGCGGCACCCTGCGATAGAGGTTGTCTCGAATGACGTAGTACTTACTGATTCGGTCTAGACCGTTAGTTGCGAGCGTGGGGCAGTCTCTTGGCGCCCATCCCGGGGGCCACACTCCCAAGGAGAAATCTCGTGCGCACACGCAGTCGGGTATCGACCCGAACCACTGCATCAGTCGCGGCCACCGCCATGATGGCGGCCGGACTGATTGCTCTTGCGCCCCAGGCAGCCCAGGCTGCTCCGGGGTCGAAGACGTTCAACACGTCCGGTGGACTCAACCAGGCATGGGTCGTCCCTGCCGACGTCCACTCCCTCGACGTCAAGGTCAACGGAGCAGCCGGCGGTGCCGGTGGCTTCGAGGGCGGATCCGGCGGACGCGGTGCCAGCGGCACCGTCACGGTCCCGGTGACGCCCGGTGACACCATCACCGTCTACCTCGGCAAGCGCGGCGGAGACGCCGGCACCGACAACCCCGCGACCGAGGGCGTGGCTCCGGCCGCGGCAGGCGCGGCCAAGGGCGGCAACGGCGGCGAGGGTGCCGCGTTCAGCCTCAGTGGTGCCGGCGGCGCCGGTGGTGGCGCGACGGAGGTCTTCGTGGGCGCGGCCAGCGACGACAACCGCGCGATCGTCGCCGGAGGCGGCGGTGGAGGTGGCGGCTACGGCGGCCTGCACACCACGCCCGGCAACGGCGGCGGCGCGGACGAGGACGGCCAGAGCGGCGACGCACCGGAGTCCGAGGGCGGGCACGCGGGCGACGCGGCCACCCAGGCCGGCGGCGTCGGCGACAGCGCCTACGCGTTCACCACCGGCGGTGGCGGTGGCGGCGGTGGCGGCGGCTTCCAGGGCGGCAGCCAGGGTGCCACCTGGACCACGTCCGGCGGCGCCGGCGGAGGCGGTGGACGCTCGTACGTCAACCCGCTCTTCGGTGAGCTCGACGGATCGTGGACCAACAACGTCGAGGGCGACGGCTCCGTCGTCATCACGTACAGCTCGCAGTACGCCACGGGCGTCACGATCGACGACCCCAACACGGTCGTCACCGGCCAGATGAAGGGCTACAAGGTCTCGGTCGGCGCCACAGCGCCCGGACAGCTGCCCACCGGCTCGATCGAGCTGACGGCCGAGAGCCTGGCCGACGGCACGGTCTACCCGCTGGGGACCAAGAACCTCGTCAACGGCACCACGACGATCTACCAGGACGGCCTGAAGGTCGGGGACTACGTCCTGCACGCGACCTACACGCCGAACGGTGTCAGCGACTCGCTGCCGTCGTCGGCCGACCGTCCGTTCTCGGTGGTCAAGGGCGACACGACCACGCTGCTCGCCGGCCCGGTCGACGTCCCGAACTTCGGCGACTCGGTCGACCTCGGCGTCTCGGTGTCTCCGGTCGCTCCGGCGAAGGGCATCCCGACCGGCAAGGTCCAGTTCTTCGCCAACGGCAGCCCGATCCCCGGCGGTCTCAAGACCCTCGACGGCGACGGCAAGGCTGTCCTGACGACCACGAAGCTCCCGGTCGGCACGTACGAGGTGCGCGCCAACTACCTGGGCGACGACGAGTTCAACGCGTCGCTCGACGAGGTGTCCCTGGGCAGCTTCACGGTCAACCAGGGTGACGTCGCGATCACGCTCGAGCAGGAGCACCCGACGGCGGTGTCCGGCGAGAAGTCGAAGTTCAAGGTCGTCGTGAAGTCCCTCAAGGACAACGGCACCAAGCCCACCGGTGACGTCCAGCTCTACGTGGACGACCAGCCGCTGGGTGGGGCCGTCGCGATCAACGCCAGCTCCGGCGAGGCGCTGTTCACGTTCGAGCTGCCCGTCAGCGAGGACGGTCACCACCACATCCGCGCGGTGTACGTGGGCGACAGCAACTTCCACGAGGCGACGAGCGCCTGGATCGACCACGTCGTCAACTTCGGTGACGCGAAGGTCAAGCTGAGCAGCGACCTCAACCCCTCGCACGTGGGCAACGAGGTCACGTTCAGCATCGACGTCGACGGACTCCTGCCGACGCAGCCGTACGAGCCCACGGGCCAGGTGCAGCTGTACGTCAACGGCTCGGCGTTCAACGGCCCGGTCGACATCGACGGTGACGGCAAGGCGACCGTCGCGACGGACGACCTGCCGGTCGGCGCCAACAAGGTCTATGCCCAGTACCTCGGAGACTCGCGGTACAACGAGGCCAGCAGCGGCGAGCTCTCGCAGATCGTCGAGAAGCAGCTCTCCGTCGTGACGCTCTCGGCGAACGCCGCCGAGCTGCAGTACGGCGAGACGCTGACGCTGACCGCTCACGTGGACACCGAGAAGGGCGACCTGGCGAAGGGCTTCATCCAGTTCTACGACCAGGGTGTCGCGCTCGGTGACCCGGTGCTCGTCGACGGCGAGGGCAACGCCACGGTCAGCTCGAACAAGGTCAGCAAGGGCCCGCACCAGTACACCGCGGAGTTCTTCGGCAGCGACAACGAGGTCGACGGCGTCTCCAACACCGTCGAGGTCACGATCCTCAAGAACACGCTGCAGTTCAAGCTGATCACCAACAAGGTGCCGGCGTACGAGGGTGAGGAGATCCTCCTCCACGCTCGTCTGCAGGCCGATGCCGGCAGCAAGGGCAAGATCGCCGGAACGATCCAGTACTACACCGATGGCAAGAAGTACGGCCTGCCCGTGCCCGTCAACGGTCAGAACTGGGGCTCCAAGGTGGTCCGCAAGCTGAAGCCGGGCCTGCACCGGTTCTCGGCGAAGTTCATCCCGTCGGCGGACTCGCCGTTCGAGTCGAACTTCAACGCCGGTGTCATCCAGCGCGTCCAGAAGGGTGACCCGAACGCGCGGGTCCGCATGAGCGTCAAGCGGACCAGCGAGTCGACGGGTGACCTGCGGGTGCGCGTCCGCAAGGACAACGGCAAGTACTCGGGAGGCTTCGTCCAGATCTACGTGGACGGCGTGCCGACCAAGCTGCTGAAGCTCAAGACCGGTGGAGCGGTCACGACGTACACGCTGACGGACCTCCCGGACCGCCACGTGATCGTCACCGCGAACTTCCGTCCGCGGGGCAGCACCAAGCAGGCCGGCAAGAGCCTGACGCTGTACAGGTTCTGACAGCGGCTCGCGCCCAGTGACTGCCTGGTCCTCGGATCCCCGGGGGCCAGGCAGTCGGCGTGTGCGGGCGGCTCTGGCACCAAGACCGACGTGCTCCTGCACGGCTTCGCGCACGAGGGTCGTGCAGGAGCTCGTGGGCCTCGGTGCCGGTTGTGGCTCGTCGTTCAGGCGGAGTGCTGGCGCAGGGCGTCGGCCAGCTGGCTGCGGCGGTTGACGCCGAGCTTGGTGAAGACACGGGCGACATGGGTCTCGACCGTGCGCGCCGACAGGTGGAGGCGCTCGGCGATCGCGGGGCTGGTGAGCCCCGCCGCGACGAGCGACGCCACCTCGGCCTCGCGCTTCGAGAGCGAGGCGCTGACGACCGGACGGCGTGGGACCCAGCGGCCGAGCCGCCCGAGCTGGGCTGCCGAGGCGTCCTCGAGCGCGGTGTCACCGGTCAGGATCGCCGAGATGTGGGCGACGAGCGGAGCGGCGACCGGTGCGTCGACCAGTGGTGACAGCTCCTCGACCCTGGCGGCCACGCCGCTCTCACGGGCGACCTCGGGATCGGCGAGCGCGACGAGGTCGAGCGCCCACAGCTCGACGAAGGGAAACTCGTGCTCCTGGGCCCAGAGGGCCATCGACGTCGCCCGGCCCACGGCCTCGTGGTCCTTGAGCCCGATGAGGGTGCCGATGACATGGGCGCGGATGTCGGCCTCGAACGCGCGGCTGCCCCGCATCGGGGTCCGATCGACCCGCAGGCACAGCTCGCGGGCGCGATCGTGGTCGCCGACCATCATGGCGCTGAAGGCCTCGCCGGCCAGTGACCAGGCGAAGAAGCCGCTCGGGTCACGGACCTCGAACAGGCGCCGCGCGATGCGGTACTTCTCGTCGGCCTCCTGCCACCGCCCTTCTGCGGCGAGCAGCCGTGCGGCGCCCGCATACGTGAGGGCTGAGTCGAAGCGGGTCGTGCCGGTGGTCATCCGGGGGTCGGGTCCCTTGCTGCGTGCCTCGGCGAGGCGTCCGGTCAGGAGGTGGACGAAGAACGTCACGAGGTAGATCTCGGTGCCCACCCGCGGCATGCGTGCGTCGTGGGTCGCTGCCGCCGGGAGATAGCGGGATGCGAGAGCCGTGGCCTCGGCCGATCGTCCGGCCCAGGTGAGCGCCAGCATCGTCGGGGCCACGGCCTGCAGGTGCCAGGCCGACGACGACGGCACACGCGAGGCGAGCTCGTCCGCGACGGACAGCGGCGCGCGGAGGTCGCCGGCCCATCCGCGGCGCGCGATGCGCGACATCCGATGTCGTTGGGCGTGCTCGGTGCGGTCACCGCGACCGACCAGGGGGCCGTAGACCCGGTCGATCGTCTCGAGGGCACGCTGCGGCTGGTCGAAGCCGTACTGCTCGAGGTCGGCGCGCAGCTCGTGGATCGCCAGGATGCGGTCGGCCGTCGACTCGTCGAGCGACGTCGGGGTCTCGCGCAGCAGGAAGAGCGCGGCGTCGACGTCGCGCAGCGCCTGCACGGGGTGGTCGCGAAAGCGCAGCTCTCGCGCACGGATCGCGAGGGCCTCGACGGCGGTGGACGTGTCGCTCGTCCGATCGATCGCGGCCGTCGCGACGCTGATCGCGAACTCGTACTGGCCGAGGGTGCTGGCGGCCCGTGCGGCCCTGACCAAGTCGGACGCCTGGATGTCGAGCCCGCACTCCAGGGTCCACGCCGTCCACCTCAGGAAGCCACTGAGCGTCTGCTGCGTGGACGAGGTCGCCTCGCCGTACAGCGCGTGGTGCAGCGCGTGGCGGCGGCTGGGCGTGATCATGCTGCGCACGCACTCGGCATAGATGGGGTGGGAGAGCCGCAGGACCGGTGTCGAGAGGCGGCTCGAGGTCAGGCCGTCCTCGATGCGGGCGATCCCCCCGTCGACCAGCTGGTCGAGCACGGCGTCGTCGACCAGGGGGCGGGCCAGAGCGACCGAGACGGGCTCTGCCAGGGCGATGAGCTCGACCGCCTGCCGCTCGGGTGCGGAGAGTCGTCCGAGCTCGGCCGAGATGAGGTCGACGAGCCGCGCGTTGGGTCCGGCCTTTCCCTCGCGGATCCAGGTGCCGTGGCGCTGGACGATCGTGTGGTCGGCGAGACCCGCGCGCACCAGCTCGCGGACGTACATCGCGTTGCCGTCGGTCGAGCGGATGACCTCTCGTACGAGCTCGCTGTCGACGGGGCCGCCGAGGGCCGCCCAGAGCACGTCGTGCACCTCGTCGGTGGTGAACGGCGGGACGTCGATGCGGGCGACGAGGTCGTCGCGCCACAGGTCGACGAGCGGAGCGACGGGCCGGCGGCCGGAACGGATCGTCACCAGCAGGTCGGCCCCGTCGAGGCGGCACAGGTTGGCGAGCAGCTCGGCGCTCGCATCGTCCAGCAGGTGCGCGTCGTCGACCGCGACCGTCACGCGCCGGCCGCACGAGTGCGCCACCAGGTGGTCGTGCACGAGCCGCGCGATGTGGCGCGGCGTGCGCAGGGAGGCGACGTCGACCCCCGCGAGCAGGCCGTCGACCGCGCTCAGCGGGATGCCCGACTCGGCGTGCGAGCCGATGACCGAGAACCACTCGCGGGATCCCGGCTCACCCTTGTCCAGGGCGACGCGCACCTCGTGGGCGAGGTGGCTCTTGCCGACGCCTGCCTCGCCATAGAGGGCGACACCCCGGCGTGCTGTGAAGGACGCGAGCGCGTCCGCGAGCTGATCGCGCGGCAGCGTCGGCCACGGCGTCGACAGGTCTGCCTGCACTCTGACTCCACACGGACAGCGGTCTGCTGATGACAGTTGTCTCGCGCGAGCTGCACGCGAGGCTCCCTGCTGTCACCGGCGTCACCGCAACGGCCCTCGTCCCGATGGCGGGAATCGAACCCGCTTCCCCGTCGTGAGATGGGTGCTGTGCCAGTCAGCCACATCGATCAGCGCCTTTGTGACGCCGGTCTCACGATAGGTGACAGGCGCTGCACGTGAAGGCTTTTTCGGTGAAATCAGGGGAAACCCTACGGTCGAGCTGGTCGTGAGACGGCACGGTGGGTGCGTCCCGAAGGACGCACCCACCGTGGGTTCTCCTCACCCAACCGGGAAGGAGGTCTCAGAGCCGCCTACTTGGCAGGCGTGGTGTTGACGGTGATCTTCGCGACGCCGACGAGGAGCTTGTCGGTGACGGCGTCGGTGCCGTAGGTCTCGTTCAGCAGACCGGCGGCGACGGGGGAGATGAAGACCTTCGTGCCCTCGAGGATCGCGGTCTCACCCTCGACCTGGAGCGGCTTGAGGGTCGCACCACGCAGCTGGAACAGGAACGCGTTGCGGACCACGGTCTTGCCGTTCACGGTCACGTCGCCGTAGACCCGCGAGATGCCGGGGTCGACGTTGAAGTTCGTCAGCTGCACCTGGATGCCGCCGGCGGTGAGCTTCAGGCCCGAGCCCTCGTGCTGGACCTGGCCGATGACGTAGGGCTTGACGGTGCCGGGCTTGAAGTAGGTGACGTTGCCGCCCGTGATCGGGAAGATCAGCGAGCCGTCCTCCAGCTTGGCGGTGCCGACGACGCCGGGCTCGAGCTTGAGCGAGGTGAGGGCGTCGGTGAAGCCCTTGTCGAGGGCGATCGCGGTGCTCTCACCGGACAGCGCGTTGATGCGAGCGACGGGCTTGGCGACGGCGGTCTTGGTCTCCGACGAGGAGCCGGCCGAGTCCGACGAGCTGCAGGCAGCCAGCGGGAGAGCCGCCACGGCGGCGAAGGCGATACCGGCGAACATCTTCTTGCGAGAGCTGATGGAGCTCATGGGATCCACATCCTTTTGATGTTGTGTTGACGTGCGGTGAAGTTGGGGGGCTTACACCTGTTCTTCGCCACGGTCGGGGGGTGTGGATTGGTGGGGGGTCGGGGAGGCCTGCTCTGGAGGGTCTGTTTTCTGCTGCGGTTGCAGGGTTTAGGTGTCCGTGAGATTTGTTGCTGCGACGGCCCCGAACAGCGCTCTCAGCGAGGCGGAGGACCGGCGTGGAGGCGGTGTCGGAGCCGATGACGGGATCCCTTGCTGGAGGCGGCCGGTGGCGGCTGCGCCGCGGTGGGCCGCCTCGGTGAGGGGCCCACTCGATTCCCGTCATCGGGCGAGACGCGCTTCGCGCGTGAGAGCCGATGACGGGAATCGAACCCGCATATCTTGCTTGGGAAGCAAGCGCTCTACCACTGAGCTACATCGGCGAGACGCCTTGCGGCGTCGGTCCCACCTTATCCACGTCGTGACGATCCCATGACGACGTGCGCCCCGGGAGGTCGACGGCGTCGACCAGTGACATGCTCGGAGCATGACCGAGATCGCCCGCCCTGACGTCGCCGTGATCGGCGGCTCCGGCTTCTACACGTTCCTCGAGGATCCCCGGGAGGTCGAGGTCGAGACGCCGTACGGCAAGCCGTCGGCCCCGATCGCGATCGGCACCGTCGAGGGGCGGTCCGTGGCGTTCCTGCCGCGGCACGGGGCCCATCACGACTTCCCCGCGCACCGGGTGCCCTATCGCGCGAACCTCTGGGCGCTGCGGAGCCTGGGCGTCCGCCAGATCCTTGCGCCGTGCGCGGTCGGCGGCCTGCAGCTGGCCTACGGACCCGGCACGTTCGTGGTCCCCGACCAGCTGGTCGACCGCACGACGAGCCGTGTCCAGACCTACTTCGACGAAGGTGCGTGCCACGTGTCGTTCGCCGACCCCTACTGCTCGCGCCTGCGCGGTCACCTGATCGAGGGGCTCGCCGACCACGAGCCGGTCGACGGCGGCGCGATGGTCGTCATCGAGGGTCCGCGGTTCTCGACTCGGGCAGAGTCGAAGTGGTACGCCGACCAGGGCTGGGCCGTCGTCAACATGACCGGTCACCCGGAGGCTGTCCTGGCCCGCGAGCTGGCGCTCTGCTACGCCACCGTGGCCCTGGTGACCGACCACGACGCCGGCGTGGACGAGGCGTCGGCGGTCAGCATGGACGCCGTCTTCGAGGTGTTCGCCGAGCACACCGGCACCCTGAAGCAGGTGCTCGCCGGCGTCGTCGCGGGCCTCGGCAGCGATCGCGACTGCGCGTGCTCGCACGCGGTCGACGGCATGGACCTGCCGATCGTGCTTCCGGGCGAGGACGACGCGTGAGGATCCTGCTGACGGGCGCGGCCGGGTTCATCGGCACCCACATCGGCGAGATCGCCCGCGAGCGCGGTCACGAGGTCGTCCAGCTCGACATGTTCCTTCAGAAGGCTCACGGCCCCGGATTCCGCCCCGAGGGCTTCGCGCTGCTCGACCTGCGCAGCGACCCGCTCGACGGCATCCTCGAGGGCATCGACGTCGTGTGTCACCAGGCCGCGATGGTCGGCAACGGTGTCGACGCGCAGGACCTGCCCGACTACGCCGAGCACAACGACGCCGGCACGGCACGGCTGCTCGCGGCGATGGCACGCGTCGGGGTCAAGGACCTGGTGCTCGCGTCGTCGATGGTCGTCTACGGCGACGGTCGCTACACCTGCCCCACCGACGGCGACGTGCCTCCGGCCGTTCGACGCGACGACGACCTCGAGGCCGGCCGGTACGACCCGCGCTGCCCCGTGTGTGGCGGCGACATCACGTGGCGGCAGATCGGTGAGGACACACCCTTCCTGCCGCGCACGAGCTATGCCGCGTCGAAGGTCGCCCAGGAGCACTACGCCTCCGCGTGGTGCACGTTGGAGGACGCCCGGACGATCGCGCTGCGCTATCACAACGTCTACGGACCGGGCATGCCTGCGGACACCCCGTACGCCGGCGTCGCCGCGATCTTCCGCTCGGCGATCGCCCGCGGCGAGGCGCCGAAGGTCTTCGAGGACGGGCAGCAGGTCCGCGACTTCGTCCACGTGCGGGACGTCGCCCGGGCCAACGTGCTCGCGATCGAGCAGGTGCGTGACCACCCGTCGGGCCTGACGCCCTACAACGTCGCGTCCGGCACCACGTTCACGATCGGGCAGATGGCCGCGACCCTGTCGGCCGCCGCGGGTGGTGAGGCGCCGGTGCTGACGGGTGACTACCGCAGGTTCGACGTCCGCCACGTCGTCGCGTCACCGGACGCCGCGCGTCGAGGCCTGGGCTTCGAGGCCCAGATCGGGCCGGAAGAGGGTCTCGCCGCCCTGGCGACCGACCCGCTCCGCACGCGCTGACGGGCCCCTCCCGAGATTTTGGGCAGTTGTGTACGAGTCAGGCGACTCGAGACAGCAACAAGTGCCCAAAAACTGGAGTGGGGTCTGGGTGGGGTCTGGGTGGGGGCTGGCGAACGGGGCTCAGCGAGCCTTTCGTCCTGCGACGCTTCGCTGGTCGACGCCTTCGGCGTGAGTCGCTCCCGCTCCGCTAGCGCGCCTGACCGCTCGCTCGCAGGGCTCGCTCGGGTCAGGCGGGTCAGGCGGCCGGGAGTCGGATCTCGAACTCGCAGCCCTGGTCGCGGTTGCGGACGGCGATCCTGCCGGCCTGGGCGTCGAGCAGGCCCCGGGCGATCGCGAGGCCCATCCCGGCGCCCTGTCCGTCGCTCTCGCGGGCGTCGGTGCCGCGGTAGCCCATGTCGAAGACCTTCGTGAGGTCGACGTCGGGGATGCCGCCGCAGGCGTCACCGACGCGCAGCCACACCTCGCCGGCGTCCGACCCGAGCGTGACCCGGACGACCTCGCCCTCGGGGGTGTGGCGCACCGCGTTGGCCAGCAGGTTGCGCAGCACCCGGACGAGCTCGGGAGCGGCGCCGACCGCGAGCGTCCCGTGGGGCTGCCCGTCGACCTCGACCGTGACCCCGTGCTTCTCGGCCATCGCCCGCACGCCGTCGACGGCCGTGCGCACGACGTCGTCGACGGTGACGGGGCCGACGTCGAGCATCAGGGTGCCGGCGTTGATCTGGGACATCTCGAACAGGTCACCGACCATCGAGGCCAGGCGCATCGTCTCGATGCGGATGAGCTGCGCGTACTGCTTGACGTCGTCGGGCGACGACACGACGCCGTCCTCCAGCGCCTCGGTCATGGCCTGGACGCCCGCGAGCGGCGTGCGGAGGTCGTGGCTCAACCACGCCAGCAGCTCGCGCCGCGACCGCTCGGCGCTGCGCTCGCGCTCGAGCGCCTCCCGCTCCCAGACGCTCCGGCGGGCGATCGACCGTCCGAGCAGGACGGCGCTCGGCACGCTGACGACGGTGACCGCGAGCCAGACCAGGGCCGTGCGCCGCAGCTCGGCGGTGAACATGAACTGGCTCGTGCCGACGACGCCGACGATGATCGCGACCGGAGGGACGAGCGTGAGCAGGACGATCGACAGCGTGAGCGCACGTCGACGCAGGGCATAGAGGGCGAACGCGCCGACTCCCACGACCGCGAGCGACCCGAGGAGCCCGATGACGATCGAGCTGGCGGCGGAGGACGTCATGGGGTCGGGTCCCACCGGTAGCCGAGGCCGTAGACGGTGACGAGCCGGGTGGGCTCGGCCGGGACCGGCTCGACCTTGCGCCGCAGCCGCTTGACGTGGACGGTCACGGTCGAGTGGTCGCCGTACTCCCAGCCCCACACCTGCTGCAGCAGGTCCTCACGGCTGAAGACCTGGTGCGGGTGGCGGAGCAGGAAGTGCAGCAGGTCGAACTCGCGGGTCGTGAGCGGCAGCGGGGCGCCGTCCTGCAGCGCCTGGCGGGAGACCGGGTTGAGCGTCAGGTCGCCGTCGGTCAGCAGGCCGGCGACCGGACGCGGACCGGCGGGGACGAGGCTGCGGCGCAGCACCGAGCCGACCCGGAGCGTGACCTCCTTGGCGCTGAACGGCTTGGTGACGTAGTCGTCGGCGCCGCTCGTGAGCCCGGCGATGCGGTCGTCGGTCTCGCCGAGCGCCGTCAGCATGATGATCGGGACGGACGACCCGTCCTCGACCCGCAGGTGCTCGCAGATCTCGAGGCCGCTCATGCCCGGGAGCATCACGTCGAGCACGATCAGGTCGGGCTCGAGGTCGCGGGCCGCGGCCAGTCCAGCCGGCCCGTCGGCCGCCACCGTGACGTCGTAGGACTCCTGCTCGAGATAGCGCCGCAGCACGTCGCGCACGGCGAGGTCGTCCTCGACCACGAGGACGTGAGGCAGGTCGCCGAGCGTCATGCTCACCACCTTGTCAGCAACAGCTGCTGGGCGCAGAGCGCAAGGACGACCTGCGAGAGCAGCAGCGGTCGGTGCCACCGCCCCGGCAGGAGGGACGGGAGGGTGACGACCCAGATCGTGAACGGCAGGAAGATGCGCTCGACCTCGGCCTTGCTCATGCCCGACAGCGTGGCGACGGCGATCGTGAGCAGCGCGGCCGCGGCCAGCTGGACGAGGACGTTGGTGCGGAAGGCCTTCGCGGCGTAGGGGAACGCGGCCCATACGGCGAGGCCGACCGTGAACGTCCACGCGGCGATGTCGCCCCACACCCAGTACGAGTAGGCCCGCTCCGACGCGATGCCGGCGTAGTAGCGCTCGCGCAGGACCGGGTAGGCCTCCCACCAGGCGAACCCGCCGAGGGTGAACAGGGCCGCGACGACGCCCGCACCGCCGAGGGCCCAGGGCAGGGGGCGCCACGTGCGGGCGATGATCAGCACCGCGACGGCGAGGATGCCCAGCAGCACCAGCCCGTACGACAGGTAGACGCAGTAGCCCAGCAGCACGCCGGCACCGATCGCCGGCAGCACGCGTCGGTGGACGGCGGCGACGGCCAGCAGCGCGAGTCCCCAGGCCGCGACGGCGGTGAAGACGGCGTCGCCGTTGACGCCCATCCACACGGCGCTGGGGGCGAGGACGATCCACGGCATCGCCGACCGGGCCAGCTGCTCGGAGCCGAGGGTGCGCAGCGTCAGCAGCACCGCCACGATCGCGGTGCTCGCGATCGTCACGCAGACGACGCCGATCCAGAACGGGTCGGTGATGCCGAGGCGGTCGATGCCGACGAAGTAGAGCAGCGCGCCGGGCGGATGACCCGCGACGTGGACGTACCAGTTGTCGGGGGCATCGAACGGGATCCGGTCGACGAACGTCTGCAGCATCGTGTGGATCGACCCGACCGACTGGGCGTCGTAGACGTACTCCTGACGCCGTTCGAAGACGCGGGCGAGCCCGTCGGTGCCCTCGGTCAACGCCAGGGCCATGATCCACAGCCAGGTCGCGGTGAAGCCGGTCAGCAGCACGGCCCGCCAGGGCGCGCTGCGGGCCAGTCGAGGAAGCAGGAGCACCAGCACGAGCCCCAGGACGACGGCGGGGACGGTCAGCACGCCGATGCGGGGGTCCCAGTCGGCGTGCAGCGGGGGCCAGTGCACCCGGACGTCCTCGTCGAGCAGTCGGGGGACGACCATCGACGCGACGACCAGCAGCAGGCCGACCCCGGCTGACGTGGCGGCAGCGCGCGGTGAGGCGAGGAGTCGGGGCACGTCCCTCAGACTAGGACGCGGGCGCACGTGAGGCTCGTCGCGACGATCGGACGTCACAGGTCGGTCACCTCCAAGATCGTGCGACCAAGCGCCGCGGGCCCTAGTTTCGAATCATGACCATGAGCACCTGCGACGTCGTGATCCCGTGTCGGGACGAGGCTGCAGCCCTGCCCACGGTCCTGCGGACGATTCCTGACGGGTGGAACGTCATCGTCGTCGACAACGGATCGACCGACGGGACGGCCGACGTGGCCCGGTCCCTCGGCGCCCGGGTGGTCACCGAGACGCAGCCCGGCTACGGCTCGGCGGTCCACGCCGGGATGCTCGCGGCCGACGCCGAGTTCGTCGCCGTCATGGACGGTGACGCGTCGATGCAGTTGTCCGAGCTGGTGCCGATGCTGGACGCCGTGCGGTCGGGGCAGGTCACGATGTCCGTCGGTCGCCGTCGTCCGGTCGCACGGGGGGTGTGGCCGTGGCACGCACGGCTCGGCACCCATCTGCTCGCGACCTGGATCCGCCGTCGCAGCGCCTTCCCCATCCACGACCTGGCCCCCATGCGCGTGAGCCGCCGCGACGACCTGCTCGCACTGGACGTGCAGGATCGCCGTTTCGGCTATCCGCTCGAGCTCATGCTGCGGGCCTCGCGTGCCGGGTGGACCGTGCACGAGACCGACGTGACCTACGACCGTCGCGCCGCCGGCACGAAGTCGAAGGTCTCCGGCTCCGTCAAGGGCACGGCGCGGGTCATCCACGACTTTGCGAAGGTGCTGCGATGACGACCCCGACCCTTCTCGTCGTGGCCAAGGCTCCCGTCCCGGGGCAGGCCAAGACCCGCATCGCCCGGACGATCGGCGACCAGGCGGCAGCAGAGGTCGCCGCCGCGGCGCTGCTCGACACCCTCGCGACTGCCGCTGCCGTCGGCTGGCCGCTCGTCATCGCGATGACGGGCGACCTGACGGCAGCCGCGGCAGGAGACGAGATCGCCGCGGTGCTCGAGCCGCTGACCGTCGTCCAGCAGCGGGGCGAGAGCTTCGGCGAGCGCCTCGCGCACGCCCACACCGATGCGGATGCCGGCCACGGTGTCGTGCAGGTCGGCATGGACACCCCGCAGCTGATGGTCGCCGACTACCTCGACGCCGGTCGCACGGTCGAGCTCGGCAGCCGGGTGATCGGCCCGGCCGACGACGGTGGCTGGTGGCTGCTCGGCCTGCCAGACGCGTCGGCCGCGCAGGCGCTCGTCGGCGTCCCGATGTCGCAGGACGACACCGGTGCGCTGACCGAGAAGGCGCTCGGCGGCGACCTGATCCGCCTGCGCACGGTGCGCGACATGGACACGTGGGACGACGCACTCGAGATCGCCCGCGAGATCCCGATCTCGCGCCTGGCCGACACTGTCAGCGGCATCGTCCAGGCGATGGCCGACGACGGCCCGGAGGTCGGCGCATGAGCATCGCCTTCGACGCCGTCAGCGCCTACGACGCTGCGTTCTCCGGCAAGTCCGCCCACTGGGTCGACCACGTCGGCCGGGCCGAGCCGTTCGAGGTCGGCCAGTGGTCGTCGGCCCCCGACTGGGTCGACCGCGAGCTCTTCATCGACCCCTGCGACGCCGCGACGATCGACGTGGGCTGCGGTCCCGGCCGCCTGGTCGCCGAGATCGCCGCCCGGCACGTCCTGGCGATGGGCATCGACGTCTCGACCGAGGCCGTCAGGCAGACCCGCGTCCGCGGTGCCCTGGCCCTGCGGCGCGACGTCTACAGCGCGATCCCGGGTGAGGGCCGCTGGGAGTACGCCCTGCTGGCCGACGGCAACCTCGGCATCGGCGGCGACCCCGTACGCCTCCTGTCACGGCTGCGCGACGTGCTGACGTGGGACGGCCGGGTGATCGCCGAGGTCGCCGAGCACGGCGCGGGCTTCGTGCGCGAACGTCGTCGCCTGCGGGTCGACGGACGGCTGTCGGCGGCGTTCGAGTGGGCCGTGGTCGGGCTCGACGCGATCGAGGCCGTCGCCGAGGCGGCGGGCATGCGCGTCATCAGCACCCAGTCGGTCGGAGGCCGTCACACGGCCATCATGAGCAGGACCGCGCCGTGAGACTCCCGACCGTCGAGGACATCGAGAAGCGGATCCCTCGACCCGACGACTTCGAGAGCCGTGCGCGCGGCACCCAGCTGACCGCACGGGTCGGCACGGCGCTCGGCCTATGCTTCGGCATCTGCTTCCTGACCGGCATGTGGAGCCACTTCCAGTACTCCACGCCGGGCTGGCTGACGCTGAGCCCCAACCCGACCCAGCTCTATCGCTGGACCCAGGGCCTCCACATCATCTCGGGCACGGCAGCGATACCGCTGCTGCTCGTCAAGCTCTGGTCGGTCTTCCCGCGGCTGTTCATCCGACCGCCGAAAGGCGGCCGGGCGCTGGTCGTCGAGGGCCTCGAACGAGCCTCGATCGCCGCGCTGATGGGCTCGTCGTTCTTCCTGCTCGCGAGCGGGACGCTCAACATCATCGGCTGGTACCCGTGGGAGTTCAGCTTCCGTCGCACGCACGAGGCCGTCGCCTGGGTCGCGATCGGCTCGCTGCTGGTGCACATCGCGGTCAAGCTGCCGGTCATCCGCCGGGCGCTGGGCGAGCCGATCGACCACGACGACGACCACCACCTCGACCCTGACGCGCCGACCCGCCGGTCCGTGCTCCGCGGGGCGTTCATCGCCTCCGGGCTCGCGGTCGTCCTCACCGCCGGGCAGACCGTCCCGTGGCTCCGCAAGGTGTCGGCCTTCTCGGTGCGTCCCGGCGACGGCCCTCAGGACCTCCCGGTCAACCGCACCGCGAAGGGCGCCGGCACCGCGACCACGGCGCTCGACCCGGCGTGGCGGCTGCAGGTCACGGTCGGCGACCGCACGGTGTCGTTGACGCGCGACGACCTGCTGGCGATGCCGCAGAGCACACACCGGCTGCCGATCGCGTGCGTCGAGGGGTGGAGCCGCAGCGCCGTCTGGTCCGGCGTGCCCGTGCGCGATCTCATCGCCCTGGCCGGCGCCGATCCCGACTCCGACGTCGTCGTGCGGTCGTTGCAGACCAAGGGTGCCTTCGGCTCGTCCCGCGTCGTCGGCAACGTCGTCCGTGACGATCGGACGATGCTGGCCCTGACGCTCAACGGCGAGACGCTCGACATCGACCATGGCTACCCGTGCCGCCTGATCGCCCCCAACCGGCCGGGCGTCTTCCAGACCAAGTGGGTCAACGAGCTCGAGGTCCGGGCATGAGGGCGACCCGGGCGCTCCTGCTGCTGACCGGTGTCGGGTTCGGCCTCTGGGGCGTCTGGCTCATGCGTGACTTCACCCGTGAGCAGCTGACTTCCGAGGCGTTCTGGCTCGCGGGCGGCGTGGTGCTGCACGACGTGATCCTCGCCCCGGTCGTGGTGGTGCTCGGCTATGGCGCGTCCCGCCTGCTCCCGGGCCACTTCCGCAGCGGGGCCGCCACGGCGTTCCTGGTCTGGGGCACCCTGACGGTCACGTTCCTGCCCGTCCTCAGCGGGCAGGGTGGCAAGCCCGGCAACGACACCGTCCTGGGCAAGCCCTACGTCCTCAGCTGGATCGTCATGACCCTGCTGCTGGCCGGCTGGGCCGTCGGCGGTGCGCTCTGGCGGCGTCGGCGGCGACCCGTCGAGGTCACCGCCGAGCCGTAGACGCTCAGAGCGGCGAGTTGCAGTAGACCCGTGCCCCGACGATCGCGATCTCGCTGGTCGTGTCGGACCCCGGGAAGTCGGCGAGGAACGACAGGTCCTTCGTGGTGTCGAGCGAGATCGTGACGGAGCGGCCGTCGGTCAGACGGCCGACCGTGTAGGTCGCGAAGAACGCGAGGAAGGCGTCGCTGAGCGTGACGCTGCCGTGCTCGGCGGCCGAGCTGACGTCGACGCCGATCGTCCCGCTGAACCGGGTGCACTCGCCGGTCGAGGTCGTGAAGCTGGCCGGCGAGCCCTCCGTCACCAGGAGCGCCCCGCGGTGCAGGCTGCCGTTGATGGAGGTGTCACCAAACGTCGCGACGTCCTTGTAGGACTGCAGGCTCTTCCACTGGAAGACATCGAGCGACCCGGAGTAGGCGACGCCCTTGCCGTGGCCGGAGCCGGCCGACTTGATCACGCGGAACAGGCGCGGACCGCCGTCGGTGGGCTTGTAGGACTTCTTGTAGCGACCGGTGCTGCTCAGCTTGGCGGTGCCGATCTTCTGCCACGGCTCGTCCAGGCTCGCGCTCCTGGTGTAGAGCGCGACGGTCTTGCCCTTCACCGCTCCGCCGGTCACCCGCCCGGAGAGGCTGGCCGACTGGCCGAGCGTGATCGCGGACTGGGCGATCGTCACGGTGACCTTGTACGGAGAAGCGGCGGTGGCCGGCGCCATCGCAGTGGTCACGGCCGTGGCCGTGAGGGCGATCGCGACGGCGACGCGGATGAGGGTGCGCATGGGTGTCCTTTCTCGACGACACCCGGGACGTTATGACGTTGCGGCGGTGCAGGGTCGAGATCGGGACAACGGGAGGGGAAACCCTACGTCAGCTCCAGCGTCATGAAGACGCTCCACGGGTCGAGCACGTAGTCGGCGAACGGCTCGCACGGCGTGAAGCCGTGGCGGGCGTAGAGCGCCCGGGCCGGGTCGAACGGCGGGTTGGAGCCGGTCTCGAGGCTGACCCGCTCGAAGCCACGGTCCTTCGCGGCCGTCAGCAGGTGCCGCAGGACGACCTCGCCGACGCCCTGGCGCCGGAAGTCATCCGCGACCCGCATCGACTTGATCTCGGCGTGCTGCGGGTCGATCTCCTTGAGGGCTCCGCACCCGGCGATCCGGCCGTCGGACCAGACGCTCCAGAACGTGACGTCGGGCCCGGACAGGCGGGCCACCGGCATCGCGTGGACGCTCTCGGCCGGGGTGTGGGAGGCCATCTCGGCCAGGTGCTGCTCGAGCAGGGCGACGACCTCGCCACCGGTCAGATCGTCCTCGAGGATCGTGTAGTCGCTCACGCCTCGATTGTCTCGAACCGGTCGGGCGGCCCGACCACCCGGTGGTGGAGATGGAAGACACCGCAGTCGAACCGGTCGACCGCCACGAGCTCGAGGTCGACGCGGACGTCGTCGGGCAGCCACGAGGTGCCGCCGCCGACGACGACGGGGCACACGATCGCATGGATGTCGTCGACCAGCCCGGCCGCGACGGCCTGGCCGCCGAGCTCGGCCCCGCCCACGAGGACGTCCCGGTCAGAGGCGGCGACCAGCGCGCGGACCGTCTCGGGGTCGAAGTCGCGCTCGATCCGGGTGCGGGCGCTGCCCGGCTCGGCCAGCGTGCGGGAGTAGACGATCTTGTCGGCGGCCCGCCACAGCTGCGCGAAGTCACGCATCACGGGCTCGGGATCATCCATGGTCTCCCAGGCGACCATCACGTCGTAGAGACGCCGGCCATAGAGGTGCGTGCCGATCGGTCGCAGCAGGTCGTTGGTGAACGCGTGGACCTGCTCGTCGGGCCTGGCCCAGTCGAAGCGGCCGTCCCGGTCGGCGACGTAGCCGTCGAGGGAGGTGATGACGGAGTAGACGAGCCGACCCATGTGGTGACGGTAGCCGTACCTCGTGGCGTTCCATAGGTTAGTTTCGACTCGTGCTCCTCTCAGACCGCGACATCCTTGCCGAGATCGAGGCCGGCCGCGTGGCCCTCGACCCCTTCGACCCGGGGATGATCCAGCCCTCGAGCATCGACGTCCGGCTCGACAAGTTCTTCCGGGTCTTCGACAACCACAAGTACCCGCACATCGACCCCGCGGCCGACCAGTCCGACCTGACCCGCGAGGTCGAGGTCGAGGGCGAGGACGCGTTCATCCTGCACCCGGGCGAGTTCGTGCTCGGGTCGACGTACGAGCTCGTGACCCTGCCCGACGACATCGCGGCCCGCCTCGAGGGCAAGTCGTCGCTGGGCCGACTGGGCCTGATGACCCACTCGACGGCCGGCTTCATCGACCCCGGGTTCTCGGGGCACGTGACGCTCGAGCTCGCCAACGTCGCGACGCTGCCGATCAAGCTCTACCCGGGCATGAAGATCGGGCAGGTCTGCTACTTCCGCCTGACGTCTCCCGCCGAGAACCCCTACGGCTCGACCAAGTACGGCTCCCGCTACCAGGGTCAGCGCGGCCCCACGGCGTCCCGCTCCCACGCCAACTTCCACCGCACCACCATCTGACCCCACCCCCCCGGCCCCGCGAGTGGCGCAGATGTGATGGAAATGGACGGCGAGTCGTCGGTTATTGCGCCACTCGCGGAGCGGTTTGCGCCACTCGGCGATCGGTAGGCTGACGGGGTGACGATCCCCCTGAGCATCTCGCCCGCCGTGAAGTCCGCGCTCGAGGAGGGATGGCCCGTCGTCGCGCTGGAGTCGACGATCATCTCGCACGGGCTGCCGCGTCCTGACAACCTCGAGGCGGCCCGCCGGTTCGAGCAGCTGCTCACCGACATGGGTGTCGTGCCGGCGACGATCGCGGTGCTCGACGGCGAGCTCAAGGCGGGCCTGACCGACGACGAGCTCGTCCGGGTGGCGAGCGAGGACATCCCCAAGCTGAGCGTGCGTGACCTGCCGATCGCCCTGGCCCGCGGCGGCAGCGGTGCCACGACGGTGGCGGCGACGTCGTCCATCGCCCACATCGCGGGCATCCGCGTCTTCGCGACCGGCGGCCTCGGCGGCGTGCACCGGGGGGCCTCCGAGACGTTCGACGAGTCCGCCGACCTGACCGTCCTGTCGCAGGTGCCGATCACGGTCGTGTCGGCCGGGGTCAAGTCGATCCTCGACATCCCCGCGACCCTCGAGCGGCTCGAGACGCTGAGCGTGCCGGTGCTCGGCTACGGCACCACCCGGTTCCCGAGCTTCTGGCTGACCGACTCCGGCCACGAGCTCGACTGGTCGGTGCCCGACGCCGCGGCGGTCGCCGACGTCATGGCGGCCCGCGACGCCCTCGGCCAGCAGGCTGGCATCCTGGTCGCCAACCCCCTGCCGGTCGAGCAGCAGCTCGACCCCGCGGTGCACGACCGGGCCCTCGCCGACGCCCTGCGGATGGCCGACGAGCAGGGCCTGTCGGGCAAGGAGGTCACCCCCTTCCTGCTGCTGACGATCGTCGGACTGACCGGCGGTGAGAGCCTCGCGGTCAACCTCAAGATCGCCGAGAACAACATCCGCGTCGCCGGCGAGATCGCGCTCTCGTGGGCGGGACGCTGACGTGATCCTCGTCGTCGGTGACCTCGTCGACGACATCGGCGTCCGTCCGCTGGGCCGGGTCAACGCCGCGAGCGACACCGTCTCGGAGATCCGCATGACGGCGGGCGGCTCGGCCGCCAACGTCGCTGCATGGCTCGGTCACCTCGGCGCCCCGGTCCGGTTCGTCGGCCGGTGCGGTGCAGACGGAGTCGACCGACACACCGCGGCCCTCACCGCCTACGGAGTCGACACACGCATCACCGGCGACCCCGACCTGCCGACCGCCACGATCGTGCTGACCCTCGACGACGCGGCGGACCGCACGATGTACGTCGACCGCGCGGCCAACACGACGCTCACCGCCGAGCACGTGCCGGCCGACGTGTGGGACGACGTGACGTGGCTGCACCTGACCGGCTACTCGTTCTTCGACGACGGCGTGCGGCCCGTCGCGCTGGGTCTCGTCGCGGAGGCGCGGCGTCGCGGGGTGGGGGTCAGCATCGACCCCAGCTCGCTGGGGTTCCTCGAGGCCGCCGGCCGCGAGACGGTGCTGGGGTGGCTGTCGGGCGCCGACCTGGTGCTGCCCAACGAGGACGAGCAGCGGTTCCTGCAGCTCACCGGTGACGGCGTGGTGCTCACGCTGGGTGCCGCGGGTGCCGTGCTCGGCGACCACCGGGCGGCGGCGGTCGAGGCCGACGTCGTCGACACGGTCGGTGCCGGCGACGCGTTCGCGGCGGGCTTCCTCAGCCGGTGGGTCGACGACCGGGACGCTGCCGCGGCCCTGCGCGCTGGGGTCGAGTCGGCCGGCGCGTGCGTGGCCGTCCGCGGAGCACGCCCGGTCGTCTAGGCCAGGAACTCGACCATCGCGGCGGCCAGCTCGGGCGCCCCGGAGGCACCGAAGTGGTCGCCCGGCACCTGGACGAACCGCGCGTCGGGCAGCAGCTCGGCGAGGCGTCGCCCCGACTCGGGATCGTCCTCGGACCCCTCGACCACCAGCATCGGCACGCGGATGTCGGCGATCGCAGCCCGGGGGATGTCGGCCGGGGTGTCGAGCACGCGGAGCAGCGCGACCGGGTCGCCACCGACCTTCTTGAGGAATCCCTCGAGCAGCCAGTCGCGCGATCCCCACGCGTGGCGGCCAAGATTGTCGAGCACGTGCCGGAACCGGTCGCCCGCCCCGGCGGCGTGCATGAGCTGCTCGAACCCCGCGCCGCCGACGACCGCCCTCCGCGGGGTCGCGCCGTGCGTCAGGGCGCTGATGACGGTGCGCGCGCCGAGCGAGTAGCCGGCGAGGTCGTAGTCGTCGAGCCGCAGGTGCTGGACGAGGGCGAGCAGGTCGTCGGCGAGGACGTCGGGCGGGTAGGCCCAGCCCGAGTGCAGCTTGGCGCTGTCGCCGTGCGCGCGCAGGTCGACCATGACGACCCGGTGCCCGTGCGCCGCGAGCAGCGCGGCGTGCCCGCTGGAGACCCAGGCCCGGCTGCCGGTCGTGAAGAAGCCGTGCAGCAGCACGAGCGGTCGCCCGGAGCCCGTCTCGCGATAGGCCAGGCGCACGCCGTCACGCCCGCGGAAGAACTGGGTCGCAGGTGCTGCGGTCACGGCGTCAGGTCGCGGGTGCGCGGCGGATCGGCGCCCGGGCGTGAGCAGGTGATCGCTGCGGCGCTCGAGGCGTACATCGCGAGATCGCGCAGCTCGGTCGCGTCGAGCTCGGCCGCCGACGGCCAGTCGTACGTCGCGCACCACGACAGGATCGCCGCCATGAACGAGTCGCCGGCGCCGATCGTGTCGACCAGCCTCACCTCGGCCGGCGGCACCGTCACGACCTCGTGGCCGGCGGCGACGACCGCACCCTCGCCGCCGAGCGTGACGGCGACGATGCCGCCGTCGGCTGCCAGTCGTCGCACGAGGTCGGCGGGCGCCTCGTCCGGGAAGAGCGCCGCGGCGTCCTCGTCGCTCATCTTGACGATCGCCGCGTGCGGGGCGATCGTCTCGAACACGCGCCGCCAGACCGCGGGATCGGGGTCGACCGTGAGCCTGACGTTGGGGTCGTACGAGACGGGGATGCCGAGGGCGTCGGCGCTGACGACGAGATCCGCGACGAGCGACGCCCCGGGCTCGAGCGACGTGCCGAGCGACCCGACGTGGATCGCCTCGAAGTCGGCGGGATCGGGCAGGGTGGCGGGGTCCCAGGTCAGGTCGAACTGATAGCTCGCGCTGCCGTCGTCGGCGAGGGTCGCCACGGCCGACGACGTGCGCTCTGGCGTCGGGTCGAGGGCCACGAGCTCGACGTCGGAGTCGTGCAGGTGGACGCGGAGCAGGTCGCCGTAGGCGTCGGGGGCGACCTGGGCGGCCAGACGGGTCGGGACGTCGAGACGGGCCAGGCCGACCGCGACGTTGAACGGGGAGCCGCCGGCGTGGGGCTCCGGGTCACGGCCGTCGCGCTGGACGACGTCGACGAGAGCCTCGCCGATCACGAGGACCGTCATGACGCGGCCCCGAGCGTCATGGCCGGGCTCGGCGACAGCGGCAGGTCGGGCAGCGTCAGCGCGTTGAACGCGTGGTAGGCGTCGGGCTTGCCGCGCCAGGTGCGGGTCGACTGCCGCATGGACGGTGCGAGCTCGTGGTGCCACGAGCCGGTGGTGTCGTCCACGAAGTGCGCAGCGATCTCGGACCACCAGCGGGAGGCGAGGCCCGCGTAGAGGGCCTTGCCGGTCGCGGTGTGCAGGGCCTCGGCGGCGAGCACGGCCTCGGAGATGACCCAGTGGAAACGCTCGCGCACGATCGGCTCGCCGTGCCAGTCGGTCGTGTAGGCCAGGCCCGGGGTGTCGTCCTCGGCGGTGTCCTCGACGGCCTGGGCGAACAACGCCTCGGCGGCCTCGCGCATCCACGGCTTCGGGTCGTCGAGACCGGCCTCGAGCTGCAGGATCAGGCGGGACCACTCGAACGCGTGCCCCGGGGTCGCGCCGAACGGCCGGAACGGGTCGGCCGGGCTCTCGAGGTTGAACTCCGGCACCGGCGTCCAGTCGTGGTCGTAGTGCTCGGGGATGCGCCAGCCGTGCGAGCGGGCGTGGATGCCGATGATCCGCTCGCAGATCGCGAGGGCGCGCTGCTCCCAGACCGGCTGTCCGGTCACGTCGGCGGCGAACAGATAGGCCTCGACGGTGTGCATGTTGCTGTTGGCGCCGCGGTAGTTGTCGACCTTCGTCCAGTCCTCGCTGATCTCCTCGACGCAGCGACCGGACTCGGCGTCCCAGAAGTGCCGGGCGTGGACGTCGGCGGCCTCGTCGAGCAGGGCCTTCGCCCCCTCGGCCCCGGCGCGGACGGCCACCGTCGCGGCGAGCAGGACGTGGGCGTGGCCGTAGCAGCGCTTGTCGGTGTCGGCCGGGACGCCGTCGAAGTCGACCTCGTCGTACCAGCCGCCGTTGACGTCGTCGTGGAAGAGGGTCGACAAGGCGGTGACCCCGTGCTCGACGAGCCGCAGCACGTCGCTGGCACCCGCCAGGTGGGCCAGCGCGAAGACGTACGTCATCCGGGCGTTGATCCACAGCTCGAGGTGCTTGTCGGGGTCGGGGTTGCCGCTGTCGTCGAGCCAGATGAAGCCGCCGTCGGATCGTTCTGACCGGCGGGCGAACGCGAGCAGGTCCGCTCTGGCCGAGTGTCGCCAGGTCGCGCTTCCGGGTGAGTCGTCGGTCATGGCACCACGGTATCCGCGTTCGGGGCGGTCGCGGGTCAGGGTCGGGTCAGGGGAGGTCAGGGGTCGTTCCCCGATGCCGGGACAGTCCCCCGGCCGCCAGGCTGGAGCCATGACTTCACACCAGACGGCGGGGCGGTCGGCATGATCCGCGCCCAGGCACTCACCAAGACGTACGGCGACCGCACCGCGGTCAACGGCATCGACTTCACGGTCGAGCCCGGTCGCGTCACCGGCTTCCTCGGCCCCAACGGCGCCGGCAAGTCCACGACGATGCGCATGATCCTCGGCCTGGACGCGCCGACCAGGGGAACGGTGACCGTCAACGGCCACCGCTACGGCTCCTCGCCCGCCCCGCTGCGCGAGATCGGCGCGCTGCTCGAGGCCCACGCGATCCATCCGGGCCGCTCGGCCCGCGACCACCTGCGCTGGATGGCCGCGAGCAACGGCATCCGGACCACCCGCGTCGGCGAGGTGCTGGAGCAGGTCGGCCTCGACACCGTGGCCGGTCAGCGAGCCGGCCGGTTCTCGCTCGGCATGGGCCAGCGGCTCGGCATCGCGTCGGCGCTGCTGGGCGATCCGCCGGTCGTGGTCCTCGACGAGCCCGTCAACGGGCTCGACCCCGAGGGCATCCGATGGGTGCGGCAGCTCGCGCGACAGCTCGCCGACGAGGGACGGACGGTCTTCGTCTCGAGCCACCTGATGTCGGAGATGGCCCTGATGGCGGACCACCTCATCGTCATCGGCCGCGGCACGATCCTCGCTGACTGCTCGATGCAGCAGTTCATGACCGATCACGCCGCGTCGTACGTCCGTGTGAAGGCCCCGCAGTCCACGGACGTCGAGTCGCTGCTCGTGGGACGAGGCCTCGAGGTCAACCGCGTCGACGACGAGATCCGGGTCCAGGGGCTGGATGCGGCGGCGATCGGCGAGCTCGTCGGCTCGAACGGCCTGCTGCTCCACGAGCTGACCCTCGTGCGGTCGTCGCTCGAGGACGCGTTCATGGCCCTGACCGCCGACAGCGTGGAGTACCACGCCGAGGCCCAGCCGAAGGCGGTCGCGGCATGACCGCCCAGGTCGAGGCGGCGCCCGAGCTGAAGACTGCGCCTCCGGCCCGGGTCGGCTTCACGGCAGTGCTGCGCTCCGAGCGGATCAAGCTGACGAGCGTCCGGTCGACGTGGTGGACCGTGGTCGCCCTGGTCGTGCTCGGCGCGGGTCTGACGACGGCCCTGTGCTGGGGCAACGCCGAGTGGCTCGCCAGCGGTGACGCCGACGAGGCGCCGGGCTCGTTCATCACCGTCGGCATGACGCTCGCGCAGGTCTGCGCGTTGGTGCTCGGCGTGCTGACGGCGAGCTCGGAGTACGGCACCGGGATGATCCGGACGACGCTGGCGGCCACTCCCGTGCGCGGCAGGGTCCTGCTCGCCAAGGCCGTCCTGGTGGCAGCGGTGCTGATGGTCGCCGGGACGGTGACCGCGCTGCTGGGCTACGCCGGCGGCAACTACTTCCTCGACCGTGAGGGCATCGGCCTCGCGCTGGAGGGCGACGTCGCCCGCGCGATGTACGGCAGTGGTCTCTTCCTCGCAGGTCTGGGCGTCCTCGGTGTCGCGGTCGGCTTCCTGGTGCGCCACACGGCTGCCGCGATCTCGATCGTGCTGGCCCAGATCTTCGTCGTCGAGGCCTTGGTGGGTCTGATCCCCGGCAGCGTCGGCGACTGGGCTGCGAAGCTCATGCCGGGCAACGCCGGTCTCCAGATCGCCAGCCCGACGACGTTCATCCCCGACATGCTCGACCCGTGGCCCGCGTTCGGGGTGTTCTCCCTCGAGGTGGCGGCGCTGCTGGTGCTGGCGTGGCTGATGCTGCGTCGCCGCGACGCCTGAGTCGTCGACCGGGCCGCCGTCACCTTCACCTGGAGGTGGCGGCGGCCTTGATGATGTCGGCGTGGGTGGCGCCCGGGGCGACGGCAGCACGCAGGACGTCCTGCAGCAGGTCACCCTGACGGTCGAAGTCATCCTCGAAGCCGACCAGCGCGATGCTGGTGGGCGCCCCTGCTGCCCCGGCGCTCCACGGCAGGGCGATGCACGCGCAGCCGGGGATGGTCCACCCGTGCTCGGTGACAGGCTCGCCCGAGCGGGCGGCGTCGACCAGGGCGATGACGGCCTGGGCGTCGGCAGGTGTCGAGGCGGTGACGGGTGCCCAGGTGTCGCCGTCGAGCATCGCGGCGACCTCGTCGTGCGGGGTCTGGGCGAGCAGCGCGATGCCGGCAGCGGTCAGCCACGTGCGCTGAACAGGCGCGCCGGACTCCGTGAGCGGCTGGTAGGGCGGCGGCACGGTGGCCGCGATAGACACCATCGACGACGACTGCAGCTGCGTCACGATCGCAGCGATCGTCGTGATGCCGCTGAGCAGGCGCGCGATCTCGTCGGCCCGCCGGGCGAGCTCCAGCTGCTCGTGGGGAGCCCCGAAGGCCGCCGATCGGGCGCCGAGGCGGTAGAGGCCGCCCATCCGGACGATCCAGCCCTCGGACTCCATCGCCGCGAGGGTGCGGGACACGCCGCCGTGGTCCGCGCCGATCGTGCGGGCCAGGTCGGCCTGACGGATCGGTCCCTCGGCGATGAGCTCGAGCATCTGCAGGGCCCGCAGTGCGCTGGACGACATGGTGCCGACCCTAGTCCGTCGTCAGCACGACGCGTCCTCGGCGGAGCTGGAGGTGAACGTGATCGGGATGCGGCTCGACCGCTGCGACTCGTCGGCCGGGTGTCGGGCGACGAGATCGGCCGACCAGCTGCGGTCGGCCAAGGACGCGCAGGCCCTGATGCGGATCGTGCAGCTGCCCCCGGGTGCGGTGGCGGGTGCGTAGACGTCGTTGATCGCGTCGTAGAGGACCGTGCCGCACTTGGCCGGATAGCCGTTCGGCGCCGACCAGCCGTCGGGGGAGTCGACCTCGATGCCTCCGTCGGGCGTGCCGGGATCGGGCTCGATCCGGAACACGGGGAGCGCGTCGCGGTCGCCGACGTTGGTGACGGTCACGTACCGGTAGCGCGTGGAACCGGGTGAGGCGTTGCTGAACGAGCTCGAGGCCGGCTGCGTCTCGAACCCGCCCCAGTAGCCCTGGCTGGTCGACGAGACGCTCACCGGGAAGTAGGCGAGGACGTCTTGCGCTCCCTCGATCCGGATCCAGCCGGGGCGGTTGGCTCCGCCCCGGGCCACGGGGTCGGTCATGCCGATGGCGATGTCGCACGACGCCCCGGCCGCGATCGAGCTGCCGCACGGACTCGCCAGGTCGACGCCCAGGATCGGCCCGGACTGCAGGACGCCCCAGAAGTCGCCCTGGCTGTCGTCGAACTGGCACGGCCCCGCCGTGATCTGCGAGATGCCCGTCGCGGCGTTCGTCCCGGTGTTGGTCACGGTGACGACGGTGTGCGGCGGCGTGTCGTCGGTGAGGTAGTCCCACTCGACCCCCACCGACGGAGCAGCCCAGGGCACGGCGCCGCTCGTCGTGGGCGCGACCGAGAACGTCACCCCGGCCGGCGGCGCCTGGATGCCGTTCGCGTACGGGCGCAGGGCCAGGGCACCGGAGCAGACCGAGGCCACACCGCCGGAGGGGCCGGTGGTCGGTGCGGGCGGCGCGCCCCGGGTGAACGTCTTCCAGACCCGGCAGTTGGCCTCGCTCGACTCCCTGACCTGGGCGGAGGTGTCGGCGCAGACGATGAGCCGCCACGTCCCCGCCGCCACCGTCGCGGGCAGGCTGCCCTGCAGCGTCTTGGTCGTCGACTGCCCCCTGCGCAAGGACCTGGTCGCCTCGCGGTCGAGCCGCTTGTCGCTGCTCGACCTGTTGCCGTCGCGGGAGAGGTAGAGACCCGTCTGGCTCTCACCGGCCGTCTTCCTGCCGGCGTTCTTGACGACGGCCCTGACCCGCACCGTGGCGCCGTCGGCGCTGGAGTAGGTGCTGGTGGACGTGCTCGTGACCTGGAGGTTGGGGCGGTCCGCAGCCGCGGCCGGGCCCGACAGCGTCGTCATGCCCAGCAGGGCGGAGGCGGTCAGCAGCAGGGCACAGCGCGCGGTGGTCTTCATGGACGGTCCTCGAGGTGGGTCTGCCGCTGGTACGGCAGGTCTCGTGACCAGAGTGCACGACATGGCGCCGTAGCGCCATGGTTTCGTGCAGAATCAGCACGTCAAGACGCGAGTGCCTACCGCACCACCGGGAGGGTCAGCGCCTGCCCGGTGGAGCCGGTCGTGATGCTGACGGCGTTCGGGACGAGCCCTCCGCGGTAGTTGGTCGACCCGCCGGCGACCACGAGCCGCAGCCGGTGCCCCTTCTCGAAGCGATGCACGAATGCGGGCATCGTGACGGTGAAGGGCTTGTTGACGTCGGCCACGCGGACGGGGGCGACGAGGTTGCGGACCAGGGTGGCCGAGCCGGTCGCGTCGACGTCGAGGATCTTGGCGAACAGCACGAGCTGCCCGGTCGGGCCGGTCGCCTGGGTGAGCGCGGCGGTCGGCGAGCTGACCTTGAGCGTCAGCCGCGGGGATCCGACGACGTCGAGCGGCGTCGTGAGCCCGCCGGTCGTCCAGCTCGCGGTCGTGCCGGGCAGGTCGGCCTCGGGCAGGGGCAGCGCGTCGCCAACGACGTCGAGCGGGTCGCTGGAGGTCGGCACGCCGGCGAGGGGGGTGACGAAGCTCTGGGTGCCGACGGCCGGCGTCGCCGAGGTCGTCAGGGACGAGCCCGAGAGGCGGTAGGTCGTGGAGGTGCCGACCGGGAAGGACGACGTCGAGGCGTAGGCCGGCGTCGCGATGCCGGTGTAGGGCACCCAGTCGCGGAAGTAGGAGAACTCCGGACCCGTGCTGACCGACGAGCCCTTGAGGTAGTGGTCGAGCCAGTCGGCGGCCCGGCGCGAGACGTGCTCGGTCGCCGGGTCCGGCGACCCGAAGGTCAGCTCACCGGGCGCGTTGGCGCCGGAGTGGCCGCCGTTGATCCAGATCATCTTGGTCGGGGTGCCCTGCTTCTGCAGTGCGGCGTACGTCGCGATCCCCTCGTTGAGGTTGAAGAGCGTGTCGCTCTGCCCCTGGATGACCAGCGTCGGGACGGTCACCTTCTTGACGTAGCTCGCGACCGACGCGTGCCGCAGGTGACCGGTGGTCGCCGGGTCGACCGTGCCGGTGAGGCCGGCCGTGACGAGCGCCGGGCAGACGAAGGCCGCGAAGTTGGGGCAGCCCACCAGCCGTCCCGGGTCGGTCGGGAGGTTCTGGAGCCCGTCGGCGATGCCGAGGCCGGAGAAGCCGAGCGCCCAGATGAGCTTCGCGGCACCGGGCGTCGAGGTGCTCACGCCCGAGGTCTGCGACGTGTTGTTGGGCGCCAGGGAGTACGAGAGGTCGTTCCACGTGATGATCGGGACGATCGTGTCGATCCGCTTGTCGATCGACGCGGCGGCGTACTGGACCTGCCCGCCGTAGGAGCCGCCGACCATGCCGACCCGCGGGTCGTTGGCCGACCGGATGCCGGCGTGGTCGACGCTGTCGCGCTGGACGACGGTGAGGGCGGGTGCGGCCTGCGTGTGGGCGGAGTCGGTGAACGCGATGCCTGACCGTCCGCCGAGATAGCTCACCAGCTGGCTGGCGGCCCGGCCGTCGATGTCGGGGTCGTCGAGGGTGATCCTGCAGCCGGACCCGCCGAAGCCCAGGCCGGAGTACGACAGCACGACGTAGCCTCGACGGGCGAAGGTCTGGCCGATGCCCGCCTGGTCGGCCTTGGACCCGCCGAAGCCGTTGGTCGTGAGGATCGCGGGTGCCCGCTTGCTCGACGTCGCGGTGGACGGCGTGTAGAGGTCGCCGACGATGTCGCAGGTCTGGTCGCCGGCGGCGCCGACCTTGACCTTGAAGTGCAGGGGCGTGACCGTCACCGTCGTGGCCGCCTGGGCGGTCTGCGTCGTGGCGGCGAGGCTGCCGGCGGCGATCGCGGCCGCGGCGACCAGGGGGAGGACGTGGCGGTTCCGGCGCATGCTGCTCCTGGGGCTCACGAGCAGGGCGTGCCCCCTACTCCTGAGTAACAACGACGCGGATGTGTCCCAGGTCACGCCAGGGGGCGCGCGGACCGCCCGAGGTCAGCTGCGCAGGCGCTGCAGCAGGCTCATCGCGTGATAGACGACGACGGCTGCGACGGTGCCGAGGGCGATGCCGGTGAAGGTCATGTCGCCCGCCGTCAGGGTGAGGTTGCCGATGCCCACCACGAGGGCGATCGCCGCGGGGTACTGGTTGATCGGCTGGGAGAAGTCGACGTGGTTGTCGATCCAGATCTTGACGCCGATCAGCCCGATCAGCCCGTAGAGCGCGACCGTCACGCCGCCGAGGACGCCGGCTGGGATCGTGTTGAGCAGGGCCCCGAACTTCGGTGACAGCCCGAGCAGCACCGCGACCACCGCCGCGACCCAGTAGGCCGCGGTGGAGAAGACGCGCGTCGCCGTCATGACGCCGATGTTCTCGCCGTACGTCGTGGTGGCCGAGCCTCCGCCGATGCCGGCGATCGTCGTGGCGAGCCCGTCGGCGAGCAGCGCCGGCCCGGTCTTCTGGTTGAGGGACGGGTCGTCGGTGAGGTGGGCGACGCTCCGCACGTGACCCACGTTCTCGGCGACGAGCACCAGCACGACGGGCAGGAACATCGGCACGACCGACCACGTGGCGCTGGGGGTCGTGAACTCCGGCCAGCCGACCCACGCCGCGTCGCCGACCAGGTCGAAGCTCAGCTGCCCACCGATGCCGGCGGCGGCATAGCCGACGACCACGCCGACGAGGATCGAGAGACGGGCGACGAGGCCGCGGAAGGCCACGGCCACGACGACGATCGTCGTGAGCGTGATCGTGGCGACCCAGGGGCCCGCCTGGAAGTTCGTGGTCGCGACGCCAGACAGGTTGAGGCCGATCAGCGCGACGATCGCGCCGGTCACGACCGGCGGCATCAGCGCCTCGATCCAGCCGGTGCCGGTGGCGGTCACGACGAGGCCGACCACAGCCAGGAGCACGCCGGTCACGACGAGGCCGAACAGCGCCGCGGCCATGTCGTCGGACTGCATCGAGGCCTGGATCGGCGCGATGAACGCGAACGAGGAGCCGAGATAGCTCGGCAGCCGGTTGCGGGTGATCAGCAGGAACAGCATCGTCCCGACGCCGGAGAAGAAGATCGTCGTCGTGGGCGGGAACCCGGTGAGCAGCGGCACGAGGAACGTCGCGCCGAACATCGCGACGACGTGCTGGCCGCCGAAGCCCACGGTCAGCGGCCACGAGAGCCGCTCCCCGGGACGGACGATGTCGCCCTCGTCGATGGTCTTGCCGTCTCCGTGCAGCGTCCAGCTCACGCGGTGTCCTCTCGTAGCCCGGGCCCAGTGCCGGTCACATCGTAGGCGGGGTGGGCCGGGTCAGTGGCGCAGGCGTCGCGTGATCTCCGCCGCGGTCTGGCGCACCGGCTCGACCAGGTCGCCGACGTCGCCGCGACTCTGCCAGGTCACGGCGACGGAGGCGTGGATCGTGCCGGCCTCGATCGGGGCGGCGACGGACGCGAACCCGGCGGTGACCTCGCCGTCCTCGGTCGCGTAGCCGCGCTGGCGGGTGGTGGCCAGCAGACGCCGCAGCTCGGTGGGCGAGCGCGGCCCCGACCCGGTGCGCGACGTGAACGACGCCTTGTCGGGATAGAGCGCCGTGACCTGGGGGCCCGGCAGCGACGCGAGGATCGCCCGCCCGGACGCCGTCAGGTGGGCAGGCAGGCGCACGCCGACGTCGGTCACCAGCGGCGGCCGACCGGGCGCCCGCTCCTCGATGACGTAGAGCACCTCGGTGCCGTGCAGCACGACCAGGTGGGCCGACTGGCCGACGCGGTCGACGAGCCGCGCCAGCGGCACCCGGGCGAGGCGGGCGAGCGGCTCCTGACGGGCGAAGCCGTGACCCACCTCCCAGGCGGCGATCCCCATGCCCCAGGTGCGGTCGTCGGGGTAGTGGACGACGAAGTCCTCGTCGGCCATCGCGGTGAGCAGGTGGTACGCCGACGAGCGAGGCAGCTCGAGCGCCTCGGCGATGCGCACCGCCGACACCGGCACCGGCTGCCCGGACAGGAAGCGCAGCACGCGGAGCGCCGCGGTCGCGGCGGGGACGGGGCGTGGCACGTCTCAGTGTCTCGTATCCGAGACGCATTCACCAGCAGGCCCGTAGCGGCGAACCCCGTCCGCGACGTCGAATGGAGGCATGGCAGCTGTGGTGGTGGGAACGGGCGCGATCGCCCCCGAGGACGTCGTGCGGGTCGCGCGGCACGGCGAGCGCGTCGAGCTGAGCCCCGACGCGCGGGACGCGATCAAGCAGGCCCGCGCGTGGGTCGACGACCTCGCGGCCTCCGACGTGCCGGTCTATGGCATCTCGACCGGCTTCGGAGCCCTCGCGACGCGGCACATCGAGCCCGCGCTGCGGACCCAGCTGCAGAAGAGCCTGATCCGCTCGCACGCCGCCGGCACGGGCCCGCGGGTCGAGGACGAGGTGGTGCGCGCACTGATGCTGCTGCGGCTGTCGACGCTCGCGAGCGGCCACACCGGGGTGCGGCTCGAGACCGCCGAGGCCTACGCCTCGATGCTCAACGCGGGCCTGACGCCGGTCGTGCGGGAGCACGGCAGCCTCGGCTGCTCCGGCGACCTGGCTCCGCTGGCGCACTGCGCGCTCGCCGTGATGGGCGAGGGCGAGGTGGACGACCGCGGTGTCGTGCGGCCCGCCGCCGAGGCGCTCGCCGATCACGGGCTGCGACCCGTCGTGCTGGCCGAGAAGGAGGGCCTCGCCCTGATCAACGGCACCGACGGGATGCTCGGCATGCTCGTCCTCGCGCTGCACGACCTGCGCCGGCTGCTCGACACGGCCGACCTCGCCGCGGCGATGAGCATCGAGGGCCTGCTGGGCACCGACCGCGTGCTCGCCGCCGACCTGCAGGCGCTGCGACCGCACCCGGGGCAGGCCGCGTCGGCCGCCCACATGGCGTCCCTGCTCGCCGGGTCGCCCATCGTGGCGAGCCACCGCGTCGGCGACGGCCGTGTGCAGGATGCCTACTCGCTGCGCTGCGCCCCGCAGGTGCACGGCGCCGTCCGTGACACGCTCGACCACGCCGCGACGGTCGCGGGCCGCGAGCTCAGCGCGGCGATCGACAACCCCTCGGTGCTCGGCGACGGTCGCATCGAGTCGCACGGCAACTTCCACGGGGCGCCGCTGGCGTACGTGCTCGACTTCCTCGCGATCCCGGTCGCCGACGTCGCCAGCATGAGCGAGCGCCGGACCGACCGGTTCCTCGACGCCGCCAGGAGCCAGGGCCTGCCGCCGTTCCTCGCCGACGACCCGGGCGTCGACTCGGGCCTGATGATCGCGCAGTACACGCAGGCGGCGATGGTGTCAGAGCTCAAGCGGCTGGCCGCCCCCGCGAGCGTCGACTCGATCCCGTCGAGCGCGATGCAGGAGGACCACGTGTCGATGGGATGGGCGGCGGCGCGCAAGCTGCGCACGTCCGTCGACCTGCTGACCCGGGTGCTCGCGATCGAGATCATGACGGCTGCCCGCGGCATCGACCTGCGCGCGCCGCTAGAGCCGTCGCCCGCGACCGGTGCCGCGATCACGGTGCTCCGCACGACCGTCGACGGGCCGGGGCCCGATCGCCACCTCTCACCCGACATCGAGGCCGCGACGGAGCTCGTCCGCTCCGGCGCCCTCCTCGCCGCTGCCCAAGGAGAACTGTCATGACCCGTCCGACCGTCCGCGCCGCCCGAGGCACGACCCTGACCGCGAGGTCGTGGCAGACCGAGGCGCCGCTGCGCATGCTGATGAACAACCTCGACCCCGAGGTGGCCGAGCGGCCCGACGACCTCGTCGTCTACGGCGGAACGGGCAAGGCGGCCCGCAGCTGGGAGGCGTACGACGCGATCGTCCGCACGCTCGAGACGCTCGCGGACGACGAGACGCTGCTGGTGCAGTCGGGCAAGCCGGTCGGCGTGTTCCGCACGCACGAGTGGGCTCCGCGGGTGCTGATCGCCAACTCCAACCTCGTCGGCGACTGGGCGACCTGGCCCGAGTTCCGCAAGCTGGAGGCCGAGGGCCTGACGATGTACGGCCAGATGACGGCCGGCTCGTGGATCTACATCGGCACGCAGGGCATCCTGCAGGGGACGTACGAGACCTTCGGGGCGGTCGCTCGCAAGCGGTTCGGCGGCACGCTCGCCGGGACGCTGACCCTCACGGGCGGCGCCGGCGGCATGGGCGGTGCCCAGCCCCTCGCCGTGACGATGAACGAGGGCGTCGCGCTGGTCGTCGACGTCGACGAGTCCCGCCTCGAGCGCCGCGTCAAGCACGGCTACCTCGACGAGTACTTCACCGATCTCGACGAGGCCGTCGAGCGCGCCGTCTCCGCCAAGGCCGAGCGCCGCGCGCTGTCGGTGGGGATCGTCGGCAACGCCGCGACGGTGTTCACCGAGCTGCTCGAGCGCGGCACGCCGATCGACATCGTGACCGACCAGACCAGCGCCCACGATCCCCTGAGCTATCTCCCCGAGGGCATCTCGGTCGCCGGCTGGAAGGCCGAGGCCGAGCGCGATCCCGAGGGGTTCACCGAGCGCGCCCGTGCGTCGATGACCCGGCAGGTGCGGGCCATGGTCGGGTTCATGGACGCCGGGGCCGAGGTCTTCGACTACGGCAACTCGATCCGCCAGGAGGCCCGTCTCGGCGGCTTTGATCGGGCGTTCGCCTTCCCGGGCTTCGTGCCGGCCTACATCCGTCCGTTGTTCTGCGAAGGCAAGGGCCCGTTCCGGTGGGCCGCGCTCTCGGGCGACCCGGCCGACATCGCGGCGACCGACCGGGCGATCCTCGAGCTGTTCCCGGACGACGAGCACCTGGCCCGCTGGATCACGCAGGCCCAGGAGAAGGTCCACTTCGAGGGCCTCCCGGCGCGGATCTGCTGGCTCGGCTACCAGGAGCGGCACCTCGCCGGGCTGAGGTTCAACGAGATGGTCGCCTCCGGCGAGCTCAGCGCCCCGGTCGTGATCGGTCGTGACCACCTCGACTCCGGCTCGGTGGCCTCGCCGTACCGGGAGACCGAGGCGATGGCCGACGGCTCCGACGCGATCGCCGACTGGCCGCTGCTCAACGCCCTGCTCAACACGGCGTCGGGAGCGACCTGGGTCTCGCTGCACCACGGTGGCGGTGTGGGCATCGGTCGGTCGATCCACGCCGGTCAGGTCATCGTCGCCGACGGCACCGCGCTCGCCGCGCAGAAGATCGAGCGGGTGCTCGTCAACGATCCCGGCACGGGCGTGATGCGGCACGTCGACGCCGGCTACGAGCGCGCCACCGAGGTCGCGCAGGAGCGGGGCCTCCGGGTGCCGATGGCGACGTGATGCTCGCCGACCTCGCCGGCATCGGCCGCGACCCGACGACGGGTGGCTACCGCCGACATGTCTGGAACGACGCCGACATGCTGCTGCGCGAGTGGTTCGTCGGCGAGGCAGCCGCTCGGGGCATGGACGTCGTCGAGGACGGCAACGGCAACCAGCTCGCCTGGTGGGGCTCGCCGGGCCCCGACGCGCTGCTGACCGGCTCGCACCTGGACTCGGTGCCCGACGGCGGGGCGTACGACGGACCGCTCGGCGTGGTGTCGTCGTTCGCCGCGATCGACCGGCTGCGGGCCGACGGCTTCACCCCGTCGAGGCCCGTGGTCGTCGGCAGCTTCGCCGACGAGGAGGGTGCACGCTTCGGCATCGCGTGCGCCGGGTCCCAGCTGGTCACCGGCGCGCTCGCGGCCGACCGCGCGCTGGCCCAGAAGGACCGTGACGGCCTGACGATGGCCGAGGTCATGGCCGCTCGGGGGCGCGACCCGCGGGCGGTGGGACGGGCCGACTGGCTGGGTGACATCGGCACGTTCGTCGAGCTGCACGTCGAGCAGGGGCGGTCGCTCGTGCACTCCGGTGCACCGGTCGGCGTCGCCACGGCGATCTGGCCGCACGGCCGGTGGCGACTCGACTTCTGCGGCGAGGCCAACCACGCGGGCGCGACGCTGATGCAGGACCGTCACGACCCCATGCAGGCGTATGCCGCCACGGTGCTGGCGTCGCGACGGCTGGCGACCGAGGCATCGGCGCGGGCCACGTTCGGACGCCTCGAGGTGGAGCCCGGTGGCACCAACGCGATCCCGTCCCGGGTCCGCGCCTGGCTCGACGCGCGGGCGTCCGACGACGAGTCGCTCGAGCACCTGGTCGAGCAGGTCGTGGCCGAGGCGCGGGCAGCGAGCGACCTCGACGGCACCTCGGTCGAGGTCACCGCGGAGTCGGTGAGCCCCGCCGTCGACTTCGACGTGCCGCTCCGCGACCGTCTCGCCGAGCTGCTCGACGCCCCCGTGCTGCCGACGGGAGCCGGTCACGACGCCGGGGTGCTCAGTGCCCACGTGCCGACCGCGATGCTGTTCGTCCGCAACCCGACCGGCGTCTCCCACTCGCCCGTCGAGCACGCCGACGACGGCGACTGCGAGGCCGGGGTCGTGGCGCTCGCCGCCGTGATGAGGGAGCTGGCCTCGTGACGACCGTCCCGGCGTTCGCCAGCTGCCACAGCCACGCCTTCCACCGTGCGCTGCGCGGGCGCGTGACCGGCGCTGACTCGTTCTGGAGCTGGCGTGACCGGATGTACGCCCTGGCCGGAGTGCTCGACCCCGACCTGATGTTCGAGCTCGCCGCCGCGACCTATGCCGAGATGCACCTGGCGGGCATCCGCAGCGTGGGGGAGTTCCACTACGTGCACCACGGTGCGGGCGGAGTGCCCTACGACGACCCCAACGCGATGGGCGAGGCGCTGATCGCGGCTGCCCGCGAGGCCGGTCTGGGCATCGCCCTGCTCGACACCTGCTACCTCGCCGCCGGGGTCGGACGCCCGCCCGAGGGGGTGCAGCGCCGCTTCAGCGACGGTGACGCGCAGGCGTGGGCGGGCCGTGTCGAGGCCTTGGCGCAGAAGCATGCGGGCGACGCCGACGTCGTGGTCGGCGCCGCGATCCACTCGGTGCGCGCCGTGCCCCGCGACCAGCTGTCGGTCGTCGCGTCGGCACTGCCGGACGCCCCGCTGCACGTCCACGTCTCCGAGCAGCCGGTCGAGAACCAGGCGTGCCTGGCCGCCACGGGGCTCACCCCTGTGGCCCTGCTCGGCGAGGCCGGCGTGTGGACCCCGCGCACGACCGCCGTCCATGCGACCCACCTGACGCCCGACGACATCGCGACGCTCGGCGCGGCGCGGGCGTACGTCTGCCTCTGCCCGACCACCGAGGCCGAGCTCGCCGACGGCATCGGCCCCTCCGTCGCGCTGCGCGAGGCCGGCGTCCGCCTGACGCTCGGGTCCGACAGCAACACCGTGATCGACCCGTTCGTCGAGGCCCGGGCCCTTGAGATGCACGAACGCCTGCGGTCGGGCCGTCGAGGCGCCTGGAGCGCCGACCAGCTGTGGGCCGCCGCGACCTCGACCGGTCACACGTCGCTCGGCCTGGCCGAGCCTGCACCGATCGAGCTTGCCCCGTCCGTGCGCACCGCGGGTGCCACCGAGGTGCTGTGGGCGGCGACGGCATCCGACGTCGTCCCCGAGCACGACCCCGCCGACGTCGCGGACCGTCTGGCGCGCGCCATCGACGTCTGCTGGAGCCGCACATGACGACGCTGCTGGTCACCAACATCGGTGAGCTCGTCACGTGGGACGTCGAGCGGCCGGTCCTCCGCGACGCCGCGATGGTCGTCGACGATGGCAGGGTCGCCTGGACGGGCCCCCGCGCCGCGGCGCCCGCGGCCGACACCGTGCGCGACGTTGGCGGCGCGGCCGTCATCCCCGGATTCGTCGACTCCCACTCCCACCTGGTCTTCGCGGGTGACCGGTCGGCCGAGTTCGAGGCGAGGATGAGCGGGCAGTCCTACGCCGCCGGAGGCATCCGCACCACGGTCGCGGCGACCCGGGCGGCCTCCGACGAGCAGCTCGCGGCGACCGTCCGGCGCCACGTCGCCGAGATGCGGGCGCAGGGCACGACGACCGTCGAGATCAAGAGCGGCTACGGGTTGACGGTGCGCGACGAGGCCCGGTCGCTGGAGATCGCCGGGGCCTTCACGGCCGAGACGACCTACCTCGGGGCCCACGTGGTGCCGGACGGGTCCGACATGGCGGCGTACGTCGACCTGGTCACGGGCGAGATGCTCCAGGCCTGCGCACCCCGCGCCCGGTGGATCGACGTGTTCTGCGAGGACGGGGCCTTCGGGGTCGACGAGGCCCGCACCGTGCTGACGGCGGGCATCGCCGCCGGCCTGCTGCCACGGATCCACGCCAACCAGCTCGGACCCGGCCCCGGCGTGCGGCTGGCCGTCGAGCTCGGGGCGGCCGCCGCCGACCACTGCACCCACCTCAGCGATGCCGACGTCGACGCGCTCGCGGGATCGACCACGGTCGCCGGTCTTCTCCCGGGCGTCGAGTTCTCGACCCGGCAGCCCTATCCCGACGCGCGACACCTCCTCGACGCCGGGGTGACGGTCTCGATCGCGACCGACTGCAACCCCGGCAGCTCCTACACCTCGTCGATGCCGTTCTGCATCGCCCTGGCCGTGCGCGAGATGGGGATGACCCCGCTCGAGGCGCTGCACGCCGCGACCATGGGCGGGGCCGCGTCGCTCCGGCGCGACGACGTCGGGCACCTGCGGGTCGGAGCGCGTGCCGACCACGTGGTGCTCGCCGCGCCGTCCGCGGTGCACCTGGCCTACCGGCCCGGCGTCCCGCTCGTCGCGGAGGTCGGCTGACCTGTCAGGCGGTCCCGTCGAGGTAGAACCACTGACCGCCCTCTCGGCTGAAGCGGCTGACCTCGCGCTGGGAGCCGTTGCCGGACGGGGCGCGGTAGAACGCCTCGAACTCGACGACCCCGCTCGTCTCGAACGGGCCGCCGTCCCGGGTGGTGAGGATGTCGAGGCGGTACCACCGGCGGTCGTCGTCGAGCTCGAGCGTCGAGGGGCGCGTCGTCGGGTGCCACGTGGCGAGCAGGTAGGCGGCATCGCCGACGGCGAAGGCGCTGAACCGCGAGCGCATGAGCTGCTCGGCGGTCTGCGCCGTGGCCTGCCCGGTCGAGAGCCCGGCGTGCAGGCGACCGCAGCACGCGTCGTACGGCAGGCCGCTCAGGCAGGGGCAGCGGGTCGGTGGCGAGGCGGTCGGGGACACCCGTCGATCATGCCGGACGACGACCTGGGAAAAAATCTCAGAAACTTTCGGACGATTGCGTTACTTCGTCCCACGAGCGTCGTTGATCCTTTCGAACCGGGCAACACTCCCTCCCGCCCGGTTGCGACGCTTCTCCTCGGAAAAGCAAAAAGTCCGGTCCGTGGCTCCCTCCCGACCGGGCTTTTCGCATTCCCGGGGGCGGTGGCGCCGGGGCCACTGGTCTCGGGGACGACGAGGGGGATGCACCCGCAGGTGCATCCCCCTCGTCGGCGCCGTGTCGGCGGGACTCGCCTAGGGCTTCGTCTCGTCGTCGGTGGACTTCTGCGTGCCACCCTCCTCGACCCACTCCTCGACGGCGTCCTCGTCGGTCGCCTGGTCGTGGTGGTCGACGTCGGGCACGGCAGCGGTCGCGGCCTCGGAGAGGTCTTCACCGCTGGGGTTGGCCCCGCTCAGCTCGGCGACGTCCTCCGAGACGGGATCAGCGGTGCTCTCGCCGTCCTCGACCGGGGTGACCTCAGCCGTGGTCTCCGCCTCCTCGGCCTCCTCCTCGCGGGCTTCCTCCTCGACCGGCTCGGACTCCTGGGCCGGCTCCGGCGCGGGGGCAGGCTCGTCGGTCGAGGGAGTCTCGGTCGAGGGAGTCTCGGTGGATGCCTCTTCGGTCGAGGAGGTCTCGGTCGAGGGGGCGTCGTCGGACGGCGTCAGGTCGGTGTTGACCGGCCCGACGTTGTCCCAGGCGGCCTGCTCCTTCTCCGACGCCTCTCGGTCGTCGGCGGGAGCGCCGTCGTCGGCGGGAGTGCCGTCACCGGCGCCGGACTCGTCGACCTCGATGTTGTGCTCGGCGGCGACTTCCTGGTCGTCGGTCTCCGGCTGATCGGTCTCGGGCTGCTGGGTCGCCTCGGCGGCCGGTCCGACGTCCTCGGTCTTGCTGATCGAGTCGGGGTTGGCCTCGTCCGCGGCCGTCGGCTCCGCCTCGGTGGCGGCGGCAGCCGTGGCTGCCTCGGCCTCGTCGACGACGGCCCGGGTGTCGTCCGCCGTGGGCTCGGGGGTCGGGGCGCGCTTGACGCCGGCGAGCAGCATCTGCGCGACGTCGATGACCTCGACCTCCTCGCGGGCCGAGCCCTCCGACTGCTTGAGCGTCAGACCGTCCGACAGCATGACCCGGCAGAACGGGCAGCCGACCGCGATCTGGTCAGCGCCGGTGGCGATGGCCTCCTCGGTGCGGTTGACGTTGATGCGCGAGCCGATGGTCTCCTCCATCCACATGCGGGCACCACCGGCGCCGCAGCAGAAGGACTTCTCGGAGTTGCGAGGCATCTCGGTGAACTCCGCGCCGGGGATGATGCTGAGCAGCTCGCGGGGCGCCTCGTAGACCTTGTTGTGACGGCCCAGGAAGCACGGGTCGTGGTAGGTGATCTTCTTCTTCTCCTCGCCCGGGACCGGGGGGAGCGGCTTGAGCTTGCCCTCGCGCACGAGCCGGTTGAGCAGCTGCGTGTGGTGGACGACCTCGAGCTCGACGCCGAACTCGGCGTACTCGTTCTTCAGCGAGTTGAAGCAGTGGGCGCAGGTCGAGACGACCTTCTTGACCTTGGTCTCCTTGAAGACCTCGGCGTTCTGCATCGCGAGCTGCGCGAAGACGATCTCGTTGCCGGCGCGGCGGGCGGGGTCGCCCGTGCAGGTCTCGCCGTCACCGAGGACGGCGAAGGTCACGCCGGCCATGTCGAGCAGCTCGGCGACGGCCTGGGTCGTCTTCTTGGCGCGGTCCTCGAAGGCACCGGCGCAGCCGACCCAGAAGAGCCACTCGACCTCGTCGAGGTCCTCGACCTCGACGCCGACCTGCTTGACCTCGAAGTCGAGGTCCTTGGCCCAGTCCATGCGGCCCGAGGGGTTCATGCCCCACGGGTTCCCCTTGCGCTCGAGGCCCTTGAAGATGTTGTTGAGCTCGGCCGGGAAGTTCGACTCGACGAGCACCTGGAAGCGGCGCATGTCGTCGATGTGGTCGACGTGCTCGATGTCGACGGGGCACTGCTGCACGCAGGCACCGCAGTTGGTGCACGACCAGAGGACGTCAGGATCGATGACGCCGTACATCGACTCGTCGCCGATCAGGGGGCGCTCGAGCTCGGCCTTCTGCTCGTCGGTCAGGTTGGCCTGCTCGGCCTCCGACAGCTCGAGGAGGGGCGCCTTGGCGTAGGCGTGCTCGCGCAGGCCCATGACCAGGAGCTTGGGTGACAGCGGCTTGTCGGTGGCCCACGCGGGGCACTGGCTCTGGCAGCGTCCGCACTCGGTGCAGGTGGAGAAGTCGAGGATGCCCTTCCAGGTGAAGTCCTCGACCTTGCCGACGCCGAGCTTCTCGAAGTCCTCCTCCTCGAGGTCCTCCATGGCCTCCAGGTCGAGCGGCTTGCCCTTGACGTAGATGGGCTGCAGGCCGCCGAGGGCCGTGCTGCCGTCGCTGTTGCGCTTGAACCAGATGTTGGGCCAGGCGATGAAGCGGTGCCAGGCGATGCCCATCGTCAGGTTGCGGGCGATGACCGCCAGCCAGACCATCGCGAGGGCGATCTTGAACATCGCGACGAAGAAGATGATGTTCTTCAGCGACTGCTCGCCGTCGGGGTAGAGCGCGTCACCGACGTAGGAGCTGAGCGGGAAGTGGAAGCGTCCACCGTTCTCGCCACCGTGGTGCAGCTCGATGAGCTTGTACTCGGCGCCGCGGACGAACAGGATCGCCGCACCCTCGAGCATCGCCATGGCCTCGACGAAGTAGGCCTGCCAGAACGTCGAGCCGAAGAAGCGGCTCTTCTTGCCCAGGCGACGCGGGTGGTTCCACTGACGGACCGCGATGAGATAGATGATGCCGATCGTGCTGAGCAGGCCGAGACCCTCGGCAGCCCACTCGTAGAGGAAGAAGTGACCGATCAGGGGCCACGCGAACTCGGGGTCGAACAGCTGGAAGTACGCCTGCAGGACAGCCGTGCTGAGCAGGATGAACGCGGCGTAGACGAACCAGTGCATGATGCCGACCCAGCGGCGCTGGAACATACGGGTGTGACCGAAGGTCTCGACCAGCATGTTGACCGTGCGCTGCACCGGGCGGTCGGTGCGGCCGATGACGGGTCGCCCGGACCGGATCACCTTCAGCATCTTCGACACGGCCTGCACGGTGAGCGGGATGGCCACTGCGGTGAGGGCGAGGGAGACGACTATCGCGACGATCTGCATGGGGGCCCCTTCGGCTGGGAAGACCGTGACATCATCGCTGACATTAACCCGTCAGTAACCTCGACGCAGAGTAAGGCTTGCCAAAGCCCGGGTGGTGCGCCGCAGGTCACACGGTGTGCGAACCCCGTTCGCCGCGCACCGGGACCAGCGGGATCGCGAGGAGCGGGCAGAGCGCGACGGCCGCGAACGCGACGCCATAGCTGTGCCCGGAGATGATCGCGCCGATGACCGGCGGCACCGCGGCCGACACGATGTACTGGCCCGTGTTCTGCAGCCCCATGGCCCGCCCGGACCAGTAGGGACCGCCGATCTCGGCGACCGACGTGAACGCCAGTCCGTTGTCGGCGACGGTCACCGCCGTGGCGATGATGATGAGCGCGATGCCCAGGGGCGTTCCGGACAGCAGGCCGAGGGCCAGCATCGTGGCGGCTGCGGCGATCGCCACGATGCGCATCGGGCCGAGGCGGCTGCCGACCCGGTCGGACCACCACCCTGCGCCGATGCGGCCGCTGGCGCCGAGCACCTGGGTGACCGCGACGAGGACGCTCGCGCTGAACGTCGACCAGCCCTTGTCGTCGATGAGCCACACCAGCATGTAGGTCCAGACCGTGAACTGCGGCACCACGAGCAGCGCGGACGCCAGGTGGATGCGGGTCAGCCGGTGGTCACGGCGGTAGGGGTTGGCGAGCTGGCCGCGATCGGCCGCCTCGGCGCGGGTCGGCCGTGGCGGGTCGACGATGAGCCAGGCGGAGAGGACGGTGGCCGCGGCGCAGATCGCGGCCGTCACCAGCAGCGTGGTGCGCAGGCCGTCGGCGCGCACCAGGTTGGGCACGAGCAGGGCGGCGATGCCGACGCCGAGCGGCAGCGCAGTCTGGCGGATCCCCATCGCGGTGCCGCGCCGGTGGACGGGGAACCAGCCGACCACGACCCGTCCGCTGGCGGAGTTGGCGGATCCTGCGCCGATGCCGCCGACGACGAACCAGACGCCCAGGGCGACGAGCGAGGAGCTGAACGCGGCGCCGGTCGCGCCGACCGTCACGATCGCCAGGCCGGCGGCCATCGTGGCGCGCTCCCCGATGCGGTCGACGACCAGGCCCCAGAGCACGAGCGTCGCCATGACGCCCACGAACGGTGCCGCCGCGATCACCCCGGCCTCCGGCAGGCTCAGGCCGCGCTCGAGGTGCAGGTAGGGGATCAGGAACGGTGCGCCGTTGACGAAGACCGTGCCGGCCACCTGGCCGAGCATCGAGACCACGAGCATGACCCAGCGGTTGGGGGTTGCTGTCACGGCGTCGGTCATAGTGTCCACATCCTGATACGAATCGTCTCAGATGTCAGGATACTCCCGCTGTGTCCCGTCCGTTCCGGGGGTCAGAGGTACTTCTTCATCCCGACGTGGCTCGCGGTGAAGCCGAGCCGCTCGTAGAAGGCGTGGGCCCGGGTGCGGGACGCGTTGCTGGTCAGCTGCATGCGGGCCGCGCCGCGATGGCGGGCATCGGCCTCGACGTGGGCCATCAGCTCGGCGCCGATGCCGAGGCCCCGCAGGTCGGCGGCGGTGCGCACGGCCTCGACCTGGCAGTAGAGCCCGCCGTCGGCCGAGAGCATCCGCATCCAGGTGACCTGCGCCGTGCACACCACGCGACCGTCGAGCTCGCCCACGAGCAGGTCCTGGTGCGCATCGGCGACGATCTCGGCGATCGCGGCCCGTTGTCGGTCGGTCACCCCGGCGGGCTCGTCGAAGTAGTGCATCGAGTCCTCAGCCGTCAGCCCGAGGATCGCCTCGAGGTCGTCGGCCGTGGCCTGCCTGATGGCGAGCCCGGTCACTGCGGCAGCGCGCCCATGTGGGCGAGGGCCTCCTTGAGCAGCGATCCGCGACCGCCCTCCATGTCGGCGAGCAGGTCGGGGCTTGCGGCCTCGGCCGGCGTGAGCCAGGTGAGCTCGAGGGCGTCCTGGCGCGGGTTGCAGTCGCCGGTCACGGGCACGATGTACGCCAGCGCGACCGCGTGCTGGCGCGGGTCGTACAGCGGGCTGACACCGGGCAGCGGGAAGTACTCGGCCACCGAGAACGGCACCGTCGTCGCCGGAAGCTGCGGGAACGCGGTCGGGCCGAGGTCCTTCTCGAGGTTGCGCAGGAGCGCCTCGCGCACCGACTCGCCGTGCAGCACCCGTCCGGAGACGAGGGTCCGGGTCATGACGCCGGTCGTGGACGAGCCCCGCAGCAGCACGCCGATCGACTCGACGTGGCCGAGCGGGTCGATCCGCACGGGCACGGCCTCGACGTACAGGATCGGCACCCGGGCCCGCGTCTCGTCGAGGGCGAAGTCGGGGAGCCAGCCGGGATTGGGGTCAGGAGTGCGCACGGACATGGCCACATTCTGTCCTACGGGCCCACGCCCTACGCTCGACCCGACAGGGGGTCACATGATTCATCACGTCCAGCTGGCATGTCCTGCCGGCACCGAGGATGATCTGCGCGCGTTCTTCGTCGGAGTTCTCGGCTTCGAGGAGATCGCCAAGCCGCCCGTGCTCGCCGCCCGCGGAGGGTGCTGGTTCCGCGGCCACGACATCGAGATCCACGTGGGTGTCGAGGCCGATTTCAGCCCGGCGCTCAAGGCCCATCCGGGCTTCCTGGTGCACGACCTCGACGCCTGGGCCGATCGCCTGCGCGCCGCCGGTCATCGGGTCGAGCCCGACGACGACTTCCCGGGGATGCGCCGCTTCTACAGCGCCGACCCGAACGGCAACCGGCTGGAGTTCCTCGAGCCGAGGTGAGGGGTGCTGCCCGGCGACCGGTCAGCACCCCTCGTGGCTCAGGCGAGCAGGTGACTCAGTCGAACTTGCCGGCGTGGTTGTCGATGATGCCGTGGTCGGGCGACACCCAGCGGTTCGGGTTGTCGTACGGATCCTCCATCACGTCGTCGACGTGGTTGGGGTTGTCGCCGGCGACGTTGATGTAGCGATCCTTGGCCGCGAACAGGTGGGAGATCTCGTGGCGAGCGATCTGCCACTCCTTGACCTGGTTGGTGCGCAGGATGACGGTGTGGTCGCCGTCGAGGTAGGCGCAGCCACCGAACGATCCCTGGCCGAGGAAGCCGACGACGATGTCCTTGCTGTTGTTGCCGACCTTGCCGGTCATGTCGCCGAGCAGGGCGCACTCGTCGTCGCCGAGCGAGTCGTTGCTGGTGTAGCCGACGTACTCCTTCACGACCACGTTGATGCCGAACTCGGCCTGCATGCGGTCGTCAGCCTTCTCCAGGATGGTGTTGGCGACGCTCTTCCACTTCGTGCCGAGCTGGTTGCGCCACTCCTCGTCGGCTGCCACCCGGACCGTCACCCGGTGCTGTCCGGCGCCCGCACGCGGCGTGATGCCGCCGGGAAGCGACTCGTTGTCGACGCCCTCGGGGATCGAGGAGTCCTCGGTCCCGTCGTCCGGCTGCGGGTTGGTCGGCACCGGTGCCGGCGAGCCGGTCACGGGCGTCGGTGCGGGGCTGGCGCTGCTGGCCGTCGCGGTCGGCATGGCCGCCAGTGCGGCGAGCGCGACCAGCGCTGCCGCGGAGAGGATGGGTGTGGTCGTCCTGCGGATCTTCATGGTGCCCCCGATAGGCGAGAGATGGATATTTCGCCGGAACGCTAGCAGCGCATCGGGGCCCGCAGACAGACCCGCCGGCACGTGGCCGAAGAATTCATCCCCGACCAGGTGCGAGCATGGGCACGTGATCAACGGTGGCGTCTCGTTCTGGTGGGACCAGGTCGGCGTGCCGGTGCCGCGCCCGGGCCTCGACGGTGACCTCGACTGCGACGTCTGCATCGTCGGCGGCGGGCTCACGGGGCTCTGGACGGCGTACACGCTGGCAGCCCTCGACCCGGGTCTCGACATCGTCGTGCTCGAGGCACAGTTCGCCGGCTTCGGTGCTTCCGGGCGCAACGGCGGCTGGCTCTCGGCCGAGCTGTCGGGCAGCAAGGAGAGGTACGGCGCGACCCACGGCCGCGACGGCGTCCTCGCGCTCGTGCGGGCGATGGAGCAGGCCGTCGACGACGTCATCGACGTGTGCCGCGACGAGGGCATCGACGCCGACATCGTCAAGAACGGTGTTCTCTACGTCGCCCGGTCGCCGGCGCAGCTCGTGCGGCTGCGCGAGGGCCTCGCGTCGGACGCGCACTGGGGCATCGGCGAGGAGCATCAGGTCGAGCTGGGCACTGCGGAGCTGGCCGAGCGCCTGCACGTCGACCACGCGGTCGGGGCGACGTTCAGCCCCCACTGCGCCCGGGTGCACCCGGCCAGGCTGGTCGCGGGCATCGCGGCGGCGGCCGAGCGCCGGGGCGTGCGCATCCTCGAGCGGACGCGCGCGACCCGGATCGACGCCGGGGTCGTGACGACGGACCGCGGCAGGGTGCGGGCGCCGAGCATCCTGCGCTGCCTCGAGGGCTACACCGCCGGCCTCCGCGGCCAGCGCCGCACCTGGCTGCCGATGAACTCGGCGATGATCGTCACCGAGCCGCTGCCGGACTCCGTCTGGAGCGAGATCGGCTGGTCGGGCGCCGAGCTGCTCGGCGACAACGCCAACGCCTACTGCTACGCCCAGCGCACCGCCGACGGCCGGATCGCCCTCGGCGGCCGGGGCATTCCCTATCGCTTCGGGTCACGGACCGACGTCGAGGGCCAGACCCAGGAGTGGACGGTCGAGTCACTCACCGGCATCCTCCACGACCTGTTCCCCGCGACCCGGCAGGCAGCGGTCGCCCACGCCTGGTGCGGCGTGCTCGGGGTGCCGCGCGACTGGTGCGCCAGCGTGTCGTACGACCCGTCCTCCGGGCTCGGCTGGGCCGGCGGCTACGTCGGCAGCGGCCTGACGACGACGCACCTCGCCGGCCGCACCCTGGCCGACCTCGTGCTCGGCCGCGACACGGACCTCACCGCACTGCCGTGGGTCAACCGTGACGTGCGTCGGTGGGAGCCAGAGCCGCTGCGGTGGCTCGGGGTCCGCGCGATGTACGGGCTCTACCGCGAGGCCGACCGGCGCGAGGACAAGGGGCTCGACCGGCCGAGCCGACTCGCGCGCATCGGCGACCGTCTCACCGGACGCTGACGGACGTCCGAGGAATCTTGGTTGATCCGCGCCGGGGCGGACAAACCCAGATTCTCCTGTCCGCCGGGGAGGAGTAGTCTCGACGCACACGACAGGGGAGCGCCTGAGCAGAGGGCGCTGAGAGTGCGGATCAGCCGCAGACCCTTGAACCTGCACCGGTTAGTACCGGCGAAGGGAGTCACGATGAGTTCTGCAACCACGTCCAAGCCCGGGTTCGACGTGCGATATCGCACGATCGACCTGGTCACCATCTCCACCCTGGCGGTCACCCTCGGTGTCACGTTCTGGGCATGGGGCAAGGCCTATGCGGGGCTGAGCGGCCTCGCGGTGTTCAGCTATCCGCCCAGTGCGGGCCTGCTCGGCGGGCCCTGGCTGCTCGCCGGAGTCATCGGCGGCCTGATCATCCGCAAGCCCGGTGCTGCGCTGGTCACCGAGATCGCCGCTGCGGCCGTCTCGGGCCTCGTGCCCGGTGGCACCGAGTGGGGGATGAGCGTCATCACCTCCGGCTTCTGGCAGGGTCTCGGCGCCGAGCTCGTCGTCGCGGTGCTGCTCTACCGCCGGTTCACGCTGCCGGTGGCCGTCGCTGCCGGTGCCGTGGCCGGCGCGGTCGAGTCGGTCTACGAGTGGGGTGCCTACTACCAAGGCGTCTTCTCCACCGGCGACAAGCTCGCCCACCTCGGCTTCTTCGCCCTCTCCGGCGGCATCGTCGCGGGCCTCGGCGGGTGGGCGCTCGTGCAGGCGCTGGCCCGTGCCGGGGTGCTCGACGCGTTCCCGGTCGGACGCGAGCAGGCCGCCGAGGTCTAGGTGACGTCAGCCGGTGAGGTCCGCCTTCGCGGCTTCACGTGGCGTCCGCTCGGCCGCCGGCTGCCCGTCGTCTCCGGGCTCGATCTCACGATCGGGCCCGGAGAGCGGGTGCTGCTGGCCGGACCGAGCGGTGCCGGCAAGTCGACGGTGCTGCACGCCCTCGTGGGCGCCCTCGGCACGACCCTGTCGGGCGAGCTGAGTGGCGAGGTCGTCGTCGGAGGCAGGGTCGGGCTGGTGCCGCAGCAGCCGGGCGACTCCGTCGTCGCCGAGCGCATCGGCCGCGACGTCGCGTTCGGCCCCGAGAACGTGGGCCTCGATCGCGACGAGATCTGGCGACGCGTCGACCGCTCGCTCGAGGCGGTCGGGCTCCGCCAAGGACGGGACCACCCGACGGCAGCGCTGTCGGGTGGCGAGCTGCAACGGCTGTCCCTCGCGGGGGTCCTCGCGCTCGAGCCCGACGTCGTGCTGCTCGACGAGCCGACCTCGATGCTCGACGAGGACCATGCCGCATCGGTGCGCGAGGCCGTCGCCCGCAACGTCGCCGACAGCGGCGCGACGCTCGTCGTCGTCGAGCACCACCTCGGTCCGTGGCTCGACCTGGTCGACCGGGTCGTCGTGCTGGACGCCGACGGACAGGTCGTGGCCGACGTCGACCCCGTCACGTTCGCACGCGACCACACCACCCCCCTCGGTGACCTCGGTGTCTGGATGCCGGGCCTTCCGGCGCCACAGCCACTGGCGATGGACCCTGAGCTCGTCCGACCCGAGCGAGTGCTGCCGGAGCTCTCGGCGGTCGACCTCGACGTCGTCCTGCGGGCACGCTCGCTGCGGGGCACGATCGAGACCAGGGCGCTTCACGGCGTCGACGCGCGCATCCGGCCCGGTCAGGTCACGGCGCTCACCGGGCCGAGCGGTGCCGGCAAGTCGACCCTGCTCGCGGCGTTCGGAGGGCTGCTCGGCCCGACGACCGGCCGCATCGAGGGCGTCGAGCCGCCGTTGCGCCGTCGACGCTCCGCGGCGCTCGCGGCCGACGTCGGCTGGGTGCCGCAGGTCCCCGAGCACGGATTCGTCGCCGGCACGGTGCGCGAGGAGGTCGCCGTGACGGCGGGGCGCATCGGGCGCGAGGTCGACGTCGACGCCCTGCTGGCGCACCTCGGCCTGGACGCGCTGGCCGGCGCGCACCCGTACAGGCTCTCCGGTGGCGAGCAGCGCCGACTCTCGCTGCTCACGGCCGTCGCCCATCGGCCCGGTCTTCTGCTCCTCGACGAGCCGACGGTCGGTCAGGACCGGCGAACGTGGGCTGCTGTCGCGGGCCTCGCCACCGCGGCAGCCTCGGCCGGCGCCGTCGTGGCGACCTCGACCCACGACCGTGACCTCGTGGCCCTGGCCGACGAGGTCGTCGCGCTCGAGGCGGGGGTGCGCCGATGAGGCAGCTCGTCGTCCGGCTCAACCCGTTGGTGCTGGTGTCGTTCGGCTTCGCCTCGCTGCTCGGGTCGTTCGCGATCCGTGATCTGCCGTCAGCGGTCGCCGGGGTCGTCGCCTATGCCGTCGCGGCGGTGATCTTCCTGCCGTCGTGGCGCTATCCGTTGGCCTGCCTCGCACTCTGCGGCGTCTCGGCGGGGCTCGTGGCCTACTCGGCATGGCGTCTGGGCAACTCCGACCACGCCCCCGTCGCGGCGATGCGGATCCTGGTGCTCGCGTGGCCGGGTGCGGTGGCGGTGGGGTTCGTCGACCCGTCCCGCCTCGGTGACTACGTCGCGCAGGGACTGCGGGTCCCGGCGCGGTTCGTCGCATCCTTCGTGGCGGTGCTGCAGCGGGTCACGTCGATGACGACGACCTGGCAGCAGGTCGACCGGACCCGCCGGGCCCGCGGTCTCGGCCCCGGTCGCAACCCGGTCGCCGTCGTCGGGCACGCCGGCAGCATGACGTTCGCGATGCTCGCCTCGTCCCTGCGCGGGGCGAGCCGCATGTCGATCGCGATGGACGCGCGCGGCTTCGCGACGGCCCAGCGCCGCACGTGGGCCGAGCCTGCTCCGTGGAGCCGGCTGGATGTCGTCGGGCTGGCTGTCTCGGTGGCCCTCGGCGCCGTCCCGGTCGTCGCCCGGCTCCTGACCTGACCGCGTGCCGCACAGGGGACGAGGCGCGCGCGGTCTGGTCAGACGGGTCCGGGACGGCGTAGGGTGCGAACTAAGCAAGCGCTTAGTCCCACCGTCGTCATCCCAGTGAGGTCCCTTCATGCCCCGTGTGTTCGAGAGTCTCGAAGCGTTCAAGGCCGCCGCCGGCGAGCAGCTCGGCACCAGCGAGTGGGTGACCATCACCCAGGAGCAGATCAACACGTTCGCCGACGCGACCGGCGACCACCAGTGGATCCACGTCGATCCCGAGCGCGCCGCGACCGGACCCTTCGGCGGGACGATCGCCCACGGCTACCTGACGCTGTCGCTGCTGCCGGCCTTCGCCAGCCAGATCTACGACATCCAGGGGCTTGCCTTCGGCATGAACTACGGCGCCAACAAGGTGCGCTTCCCGAGCCCCGTCCCGGTCGACTCGCGCCTGCGCGCCACGGCCACCCTGGTCGAGACCAAGGACATCGCGATCGGCACGCAGGGCATCGTCAGCTTCGTCATCGAGCGCGAAGGTGCCGACAAGCCGGTCTGCATCGCCGAGGTCGTCTACGTCATGGCCGGTGCCTGAGATGCACTTCGACTTCGACGACAAGACCAAGGACCTCCTCGCCACGATCACCGCGTTCATGGACGCCGAGATCTATCCGGCCGAGCCGATCCTGCGGCAGCAGGTCGAGGAGAGCGTCGCGCTCGACCGCTGGTCGTTCCCGCCGATCGTCCAGGAGATCCGGGCCAAGGCCAAGGCCCAGGGACTGTGGAACTTCTTCGACCCGAGCGAGCACGGTGCAGGTCTGACCAACCTGCAGTACGCGCCGATCGCCGAGCTCACCGGCCGCAGCATCCAGATGGCGCCGGCGGCCTTCAACTGTGCGGCGCCCGACACCGGCAACATGGAGGTGCTCGGCATGTTCGGCACCGACGAGCAGAAGAAGAAGTGGCTCGAGCCGCTGCTCGCCGGTGACATCCGCTCCGCCTTCGCGATGACCGAGCCGCAGGTCGCGTCGTCGGACGCCACCAACGTCGAGCTCAGCATCGTCCGCGACGGCGACGACTACGTCATCAACGGTCGCAAGTGGTGGATCACGGGCGCGATGAACCCCGACTGCAAGATCTTCATCGTCATGGGCAAGACCGACCCGACCGCCGCACGCCACCGCCAGCAGAGCCAGATCCTCGTCGAGCGGGACACCCCCGGACTCGAGATCGTCCGCGGCATGCACGTCTTCGGCTACCACGACCGCGACCACGGCGGCCACGCCGAGATGCGGTTCACCGACGTCCGTGTGCCGGCGAGCAACATCATCGGCGGGGAGGGCGAGGGGTTCGCGATCGCCCAGGCGCGCCTCGGGCCGGGCCGCATCCACCACTGCATGCGCTCCCTCGGCATCGCCGAGCGCGCGATCGAGATGATGAGCAAGCGTGCCTCCGAGCGCATCGCGTTCGGCAAGCCGATCGCCGAGCAGGGCGTCGTGCGTGACTGGATCGCCGAGTCGCGCGTCCGGGTCGAGCAGCTGCGCCTGCTGGTCCTCAAGACCGCGTGGCTCATGGACACCGTCGGCAACCGCGGCGCCCACTCGGAGATCCAGGCCATCAAGATCGCCACCCCCGCGACCGTCGAGTGGATCCTCGACAAGGCCATCCAGGTGCACGGCGCCGGCGGCCTGTCGCAGGACTTCCCGCTCGCCGAGTGGTTCGCCGGCATGCGCACGCTGCGCTTCGCCGACGGGCCGGACGAGGTGCACAAGAACGCCCTCGCCAAGGCCGAGATCAAGAAGTGGGCCTGACCTGATGGTCGACCTGTCATCGGCGTCCGCGGTCGTCACCGGTGCTGCGAGCGGCATCGGTGAGGCACTCGCCCAGCGCCTGCTCGAGAAGGGGGCGTCGGTCGTCATCGGCGACCTCGACGCCGCCCGCCTCGAGACGGCCGCAGCGCGGCTCGACATCGACCACCCCGGGCGGGTGTCGCACGTGGCCGGCGACGCGGCCGATCCCGACCACGTGGCTGCGCTCGTCGCCGCCGCCGGCGAGGTCGACGTGTTCTTCGCCAACGCCGGCGTGTTCAAGGGCTTCGGCCTCGACGCGACCGACGCCGAGTGGGCACTGTCGTGGGACGTCAACGTGCGGTCGCACGTGCTGGCGGCCCGCGCCCTCGTGCCCGGCTGGCTGGAGCGCGGCGAGGGCTGCTTCGTCAGCACCGCCTCGGCCGCCGGCCTGCTCACGCAGCTGGGATCTCCGACGTACTCCACGACCAAGCACGCGGCGGTCGGCTTCGCGGAGTGGCTGGCCGCGACGTACGGCGACCGCGGCCTGCAGGTCGTCTGCGCGTGCCCCATGGGCGTGCAGACCGACATGCTGGCTGCCGGCACCTCGAGCGACGACGCCGACGCGACCCTCGGCATGAAGTCGGTGGTCACGGCGGGCGAGCCGCTCACCCCCCTGGCGGTCGCCGACACGGTGCTCGACGCCGTCGAGGCGGGTCGCTTCTTCGCCCTGCCGCACCCCGAGGTCGGCATGATGTATGCCCGCAAGGCGGCCGACACCGATCACTGGATCACCGGCATGCAGCGGTTCCGCACCAGCCTGGAGTGACGGCTCAGCCGAGCCAGCGGGAGGCGGCGCGGGTGTGCGCCGCCTTCTTCTCCGGCGCCAGGGCGTCGTACATCCGCGGCATCATCGCGCCGCGGTGGTTGCCCGCGAACACGTCGCGGTGGTCGCGCACGAACGTCCAGTAGAGGCCGTCCCAGTCGTCGGTCCAGTCGCCCTTCGGCAGGTCCGACATCTTGCGCAGGTAGTTGCTGCCCGAGACGTACGGCTTGGTCGTGATGGCGTCGCCGGCGGCGAACTGGCTCATGGCGTAGACGTTCGGCACCATGACCCAGTCGTAGGCGTCGACGTACATCTCCATGAACCACTCGTGGACCGCACCGGGCTCGGTGCGCAGCAGGCACATCGCGTTGCCGGCGACCATGAGCCGCTCGATGTGGTGGCTGTAGCCGTGCTCGAGCACGCGCTCGATGACGAGGTCGACGGGCGGCAGTCCGGTCGAGGCGGTCCACCAGCCGTCGTCCAGCGGACGGGTGTGGTGCAGGTGGTTGCTGGTCCGCATGCGGCGGCCCCAGAGCACGTACGTCGCGCGCATGTACTCCCGCCAGCCGATGACCTGGCGCACGAACCCCTCCAGCGACGGCAGGTCGACGTCGTCGGACGCCTCGAGCGCTCGGGCGACGACGTCGGCGGGTGACAGCAGCCCGATGTTGAGGCCCGGCGTGATGACGGAGTGGAACAGGAACGGGTGCTGAGCGCTGATCGCGTCCTCGTAGGGGCCGAACTGGGCGAACCGGTCCGTGAGGAACTCCTCGAAGGCCGTCTCGGCCTCGTCGTGCGAGGTCGGCCAGCGGAACGACGCCGCCGAGCCGGGGTTGTCGGGGAACTCCTTGCCGACCCAGGCGATCGCCTCCTCGACGTCGCGGTGGCGCTCGGGCCACGAGACGTCGGGAACGGGGTGGCCTCGAGGCAGCTTCTTGCGGTTCTCGGTGTCGTACGACCACTGCCCCCCGACCGGCTGGCCGTTGTCGACGAGGACGTCGAGCCGCCGGCGCTGCCAGGCGTAGAAGTGCTGCATGCGGGCCGGGTGGTCACCGAACCATGTGGTCAGCTCGTCGCGGGTCGTGAGGAAGTTGGGGGAGTCGATGACCTCGGTGTCAGCGGGGTCCAGACCGGCTCCGGCGAGGGCGCGGCGGGCGTCCCGCGCCAGCCAGTCGTCGACGACGTCGAACACCGAGACACGAGTCGGGCGCAGCCGCTCGAGCAGGGACGTCAGCCGGCCGAGCGTCGAGGCGTCGGCGCTCGTCTCGACGACCTCGACGTCGTACGACGCGTCCCGCAGCCGGGTCGCGAAGCGCCGCATCGAGGCGCGGTGCAGGACGAGCTTCTGGGTGTGGAAGCGGTACTGCCGGAAGAACAGGTCGTCCTCGACCATCACGAAGACCGTCCCCGCAGGCGCGTCGAGGTGCTCGACGAACAGCTGGTGGGGGTAGACGAGCCGGACGTGCCGATCGCTCACGCGCCGACCGCCTCACGCATGATCGCCGCCATGCCGGCATATCCGGCGTCGTTGGGGTGGAAGTGGTCGGGCGACAGCTTGCCCCGCCACGACCCCATCCGCGGGTCGCGGAACTCCGCGAGGCGGATGCGTCCGTCCGCGGCGGCCTCCTCGAGCTGGCGGTTGAACTCGACCGATCCGGCGCGCGCGCCCGGCTGGGTGCCGATCACGGTGCCGCGGGGCAGCCGTCGCAGCAGCTCGGCGAGGTGGCGGGGCAGGTCGGGGCGCAGCCGGCGCGAGATGAGGTCGTTGCTGCCGATGATGACCGTCACGAGATCGGGCTCGGCCCCCAACGACTCCATCGCCGGGACCTGGCGCTCGAGCAGGTCGGTGACCCGTCCACCGTTGACCGACAGGTTGACCAGCCGGTGCTCCGGCAGCGACTCGGCGAGCTGGCCCACCCAGCCGCGGTCGTACGCGCTCGCGCCGATGCCCTGCGCCATCGAGTCGCCCATCGCGACCCACAGCGGCCCGGACGCCGCGGCGGCGTCGCGGTTGTGGCGCTGCCACGCCTCGGCGTAGGGGACGACGTGGGTCTGCACCTCGCGGACGCCGCGCAGGACGCGCGCCGCGAGCCCGATCACCGGACCCGTGGGGCGACCACTGAGGTTGGAGTAGTCGAAGCTCGTTCCGGTCACACATCCAGTGAATCAGGATCTTCCACGTCCCGCGTAGGCTGACGGGTGACTTCGGAGGAGATGACGACGTGAAGAACGCACGGACATTCGTGGTGACAGGTGTCGCCGAGGGGGTGGTCGTCGCGATCTACGTGCTCGACCGGTTCGCCGACCTCGACCTCGGCTCGATCGCCACGATCCTGCGCATCGTGCTGGTCGTCGCCGCGGCGGTCGTCGCGGTCGTCGCCTATCACGCGTGGTCGCAGCGCAGCTCGGTCCACACGATCTGCGCGATGCTGCTCGGCCTGCTCGGCGGCGCGTCGCTGGTCTCCGCGGTGAGCACAGCGAAGGGCGACGAGGTCTACGGCAGTGGCGCGATGGCGCTGGTCGGCACCGTGGCCGTGATGCTCGCGGTCGTCGTCGGTCAGATCGCTGCCACCCGTCCCCAGGAGGATGTCCGATGATCGAGCTGCTCACGCCCACCCAGCTCGACGAGATGCGGCCCGCCGGCCGGTTCGTCGCCTCGGTGCTGACTGCCCTCGCAGAGGCGGCCGACGTCGGCGTCGACCTGCTCGACCTCGACGCCCTCGCCCACGACATGATCCGCGCGGAGGGTGCCGAGTCCTGCTACATCGACTACCACCCCTCGTTCGGTGCGATGCCCTTCGGCAAGGTGCTGTGCACGTCGGTCAACGACGCGGTGCTGCACGGCCTGCCGCACCGCTACAAGCTGCGCGACGGTGACCTGGCGAGCTTCGACTTCGCGGTGTCGGTCGACGGCTGGGTCTGCGACTCGGCCGTGAGCGTCGTGGTCGGCACGCCGCGCGAGGAGGACCTCCGCCTGATCGACCACGCCCAGGAGGCGCTCGACGCCGCGATCGCCGTGGCGCGCCCCGGCAACCGCATCGGCGACATCTCCGCCGCGATCGGTGCGGTCGGTCGCTCGCACGGGCTCAAGATCAACACGCAGTTCGGCGGCCACGGCGTCGGGCGCACGATGCACGGCGACCCGCACGTCCCCAACGACGGCAAGGCCGGCCGCGGCCTCCCGCTCAAGCCGGGACTCGTCATCGCGATCGAGCCGTGGTTCCTGCACACGACCGACGAGATCCGCATGGACGAGGACGGCTGGACGATCCGCAGCGCCGACGGCTCGCGCGGCGCGCACGTCGAGCACACGATCGCGATCACCGACGGTGACCCGATCGTCATGACCGCGCGCGGCTGACAGCCGGCGAATCGGCGATTTCCGCCCCAGCCGACCGAGGGGGGATCTAGGCTGGGGCGACGGCGCGCGCGAGGGAGACGAGCGCGCCGGGTGGATGAGGGAGACATCGCCATGAGCCTGTTCCGTGCTGCCGCGACCTTGGCCGCGGCGACGATGGTCGTCGCCGTCGCGATGACCGATCCGGCCCGCGCGGTGACGCAGCCGACCACGGTCGCCGTCGACGGGACGCTCCAGGTCATCGCGATCGACTCGTTCGGCGACCGACCCCGCGCGGACCACCTCTACACGCTGGTCACGGACGACGGCGCGACGATCCCGATCGACCTGGACGGTGACGTCGCCGCGAACAGCCGGTTCAGCGGCGAGCTGGTGGTCGCGGGCGACGTCGCCTCGGCCCTGGACGCCGCGGACCTGCTGCCGCGCACCGGCACCACGATCGCCGAGGACACGCGCGCCGGACGGGTCGCGGTCGCAGCCGCGGCCGACCAGGAGGCGCCGCTGACCGTCGCCGACGTGACCGTCGCGCCCGTGACGAGCGCGACCGTCCCGGCGCCCGCCGCGCACCGGGCGTACGTCGCGAAGATGACGGACCAGGGCTCGGTCGACGGCACCAACGCCGACATCGGCGCCCGGGTCGACGCCATGCTGGCCTACTGGACGACCGAGTCCGGCGGCGCGATCACGTCGTTCACGCGGCAGGGCGCGATCCTCGACTACGACTCGGCCGCCAACGTCCCGACCTCCAACGGGTGCGGCATGAAGACGCCGAGCACGATGTGGAGCGATGCCGCCGGGCTCTTCCCCGGGGTCAGCTTCAGCGATCCCGGCAACCACCTGATCGTGCTGGTGGGCGATGAGTGCGGCAACAGCGGCCCGGCGGGCGTCGCGCGGGTCGGCGAATCGATCGCGGACGGTGGGCCGAGCACGCTCACGTACGACCCGGAGACCTTCGCGTCGACGGGCGCCCACGAGCTCGGGCACAACTTCGGTCTGGGTCATGCCAACCTCCACGACTGCCCGTCCGTCGACATCTGCGAGTACTGGGACCTCTACAGCCCGATGGGGCTGGCGATCGGCGGAGCGACCTGGACGCCGCCGGCGCTCGGGACGCTCTTCCGCAGCCAGCTCGGGCTCACGTCGTCGGCGGAGGTCACCACCGTCGGTGCGGGCGGGGCCCGGGTCGAGCAGACGTACGCTCTGGCGCCGCGCGGCTCTTCCTCGGGCACGCGGAGCCTGCTGGTGACGGACCCGGCAACGGGCACGACCTACTCGGTCGACTACCGGTCACGCACCGCCCGCGACGCCGGCACCTTCTACGGCAACACCAACGGATACGACTTCGGTGGCGCCTATCCGGCCTATCCCACGGGCGTCGTCATCGAGCGGCATGACGGTGGAGGCGAGACCCACCTGATCACGCGCACGGTGGCAGGTCGTCAGACCGGGGCGTTCGCGGCAGGGAGCACCTTCTCGCCGAGCGCCGACCTCAGCATCGCCGTGGGGTCGACCGGAGCGACAGCGTCGGTCACGGTGACGGTGGGGGCGGAGCCCGCCCCGCCCGCGGTGGCCTCGTCCGTGCCGACCATCTCCGGGTCGGCAACGGTGGGCAGGACCGTCACCGCGGTGCCCGGCACGTGGACGTCCGGCTCGACCTTCGCCTATGCCTGGAAGGCCGGCGGCGTCCCGATCGCGGCGGGGTCCGGCGGGACGAGCAAGACCCTGACCGTGCCCGCCTCGGCCGCCGGCCGGCAGCTGACCGTCGCCGTCACCGGGTCGGCTCCGGGCTTCAGCTCAGTCACGCGGACGTCTGCGGGTGTCGTCGTCGCCCGCGGCACGTTGACCACCGTGAAGCCGCGGATCAGCGGGACGGTCAAGGTCGGCAGGACCCTGACGGTCACCCGCGGCACCTGGACGCCGACCCCCTCCCTGACCCAGCGGTGGTACGCCGACGGAGCACGGATCTCGGGCGCGACGGGCAGGACGTTCAAGCTCACGACGAAGCAACGGGGCAAGCGGATCACGGTGAAGGTCACCGGCAGGAAGACCGGCTACTCGACGGCGTCACGCACCTCTGCGCGGACGTCCAGGGTCGCGAGGTAGCCGGCTGGGACCGGCTGCCCGGTCTCTCAGGAGAGGTCGTCGTCCCCGTCTTGCGCGGAGGTCCGATGGTCGAAATGCATCATGATTGCAGGGTTTTTGTGGGCAAAGGATCTTGTACTCGAACACCTGTTCGAGTAGTGTGGAGTCATGAATCCGCAGCCGACGATCGAGGCGATGCGCACTGCTGCGCGGGTCCTGTCGTCCGGTGACGTGCGGGAGAAGCTTCACGCCCTTCAAGAGGTCCAGGACGCTGTTGATGCGGCGAAGTCGATGTTGCTGGCCGAGCTGCAGGCGTCGAAGGAGTTCGAGCTCGATGGTGCGTCGACCCTGAATGCGTGGGTCCGTAACCAGCTGCGGTTGAAGCCCGGCCAGGCCAGCATCTTGGTCAGGAACGTTCAGGTGTTGGGTGACTTGTCGTTGGTGGCTGAGGCTGCTCTGGCGGGCAAGATGTCCGCGGCTCATGTGGCGGTGTTCGCCTACGGTTTGCGGCACATCGGGTTGGAGTCGATGCGCGAGTTCGAGGCCGAGTTCGTCGAGGTCGCGTTGGCGCGTGCGCCGGGGGACTTGTTCGAGGCGGTCAAGCATCTGCAGGACGTCCTGCATCCAGAGGACCTGGACGAGAAGTACCTCGCTGGTATGGAGAAGGAGGACTTCTCCATCGATGCCCTGCCGGACGGTTTCCATGTGACCGGTTTCTTGAACACCGTCACCGGGTCGAAGCTGAAGAAGGCCATCGACGCGTTGTCGGCTCCGAAGGACGCTGACGACAAGCGCACGGGTGCCGAGCGGCGGGTCCAGGCGGTCGATGACCTTGCCTCTGCGTTCCTCGGTTCGGGACTACCGGCCGACAAGGGCGTCAAGCCCCACATGTCGGTCTTCGTCGACGCTGAAACGCTCGCTGCCGCGGCCGAGCACGTGGAGCAGACGACCAAGAAGCCCTATCTGAATCCGCCGGTCATGCCGGCGACCGAGCCCGCTGTGCTGGCCGGCCACGGTGCGATCGGCCCACAGCTGTTGATGATGCTGACCTGCATGGCCGCCGTGACGCCGATCGTGATGAAGGACGGCCAAGCCGTCCAGTCACAGATCCTCAACGTCGGCACGGCCATGTACTCGCCCAACCTGCGGCAGCGCAAGGGCGTGATCGCCCGCCAGAGGGGCGAGTGCGCTGCGCCCGGGTGCAAGCAGACCCATCTGGAGATTCACCACTCCGTGTGGTGGTCCATGGGTGGCCCGACCGACATCGACCTGCTCGTCGGTCTCTGCACCCGCTGCCACCACTTGGTGCACCGCAACCTTCTGCGGATCAGTGGGGACGCCGTCGCCGGGTTCGTGTTCACGACCCGCGACGGCAGACGCCTACGGCGTCGACGACGAACCGGCTACCGCCGAGCCGCCTGACCAGCCACCCGTTCCCCTGGTCCGGCGGCCCACCGGCACGCGCACTCGCGCCTGTGTGTCATGGGTGCAGGTGACTCCGCTCTCCGTCGGGGTCGAGGATGGCGATGATCTCCGCGGGACCCCCGTCGGCGCCGAACGCGTGCGGCACCATGGTCGAGAACTCGGCTGCCTGACCGGCCTCCACCCGGATGGCACGCTCGCCGAGCAGCAGGATCACGGTGCCCGACACCACGGTGAACCAGTCGTGCCCCGGGTGCACCGGAAGGGTGCCGTCCTTGCCGCGACGAGGCGGCTGGGTGAGCAGGATCCGCGACACCTTGAGCCCGCTCGGCGACTGGTCGCGGGTCAGCTGCCACGTGGTCATGCCGCGGGCCTCGTCACGATGGGGGCGGATCACGACGTCACGGTCGTCCTCCGGCTCGACGAGGTGGTCGATCGACGTGCCGAGCACGCGGGCGATCGTGGCGAGCTGGTCGAGCCCGATCCGTCGATGGCCCGTCTCCATCCGGCTGAGCGTCGATGCGCTGAAGAAGCAGCGCTCCGCCATCTCGTCGAGTGACCATCCACGCGTGACACGCAGCGCTCGGATGCGCTGGCGGACCAGCTGGTCGATGTCGCTGTCTTGCGTCATGCGCAAGACCCTATGCTCTCGACGCACGACCTGCCTAGTCTCGGATCATGGACCAACACCGTGATGACCACACGCACGACGACCAGCACGACCACCAGCACGACGACCAGCACGACCACCAGCACAGCCCGGGCCTCGCCGACCTGCTCGACCTCGATGCCGAGGTCTTCACCGAGCAGACCGCTGCCGTGCACCGCGACATCGAGCGGCTCGCCGACGCGCCGGTCCGCACGATCCTCGACCTGGGAGCCGGCACCGGCGTCGGTACGTTCGGGCTGCTCCAGCACTTCCCTGACGCTCGGGCGGTGGCCGTCGATGCCTCTGCCGACATGCTGGAGCACCTCCTCGGCCGCGCCGGTCACCTCGGCCTCTCGGGGCGCATCACGACGGAGCAGGCCGACCTCGACCAGGCGGTGCCGTCCGTCGATGCGGTCGATCTCGCGTGGGCCTCGGCGTCGCTGCACCACCTCGCCGATCCCGATGCCACGTTGGCCCAGCTAGCCACGAGGGTCCGGCCGGGTGGTCTCCTGGCCGTGCTCGAGATGAGCGCCTTCCCGCGCTTCGTTCCCGACGAGGCCCCGGGTGGCGCAGCGGAGGCCAGGGTCCACGAGCTGATGGCGGCTGCCCGCGCGATCGATCTGCCGACGATGGGCAGCGACTGGGCGCGGCGCCTGACCCGGACCGGGTGGTCGGTCGAGGAGGACCGCGCCATCGTGCTCGAGCCGGCTGCGTCGGTGTCGCCGGTGATCGGCCGCTACGCCGCGGCGTCGTTGACCCGCCTGCGCGATGCGATGGGTGACCGCCTGGGAGCCGATGATCGCGCGGCTCTCGGCGCCCTCGTCGACGGAGGTCCGACCGACGTCCGGCGCCGCGACGACATCCACGTCCGAGGTGAGCGCCGGCTCCTGATCGCCCGGCGATCGCGCGAGGACGTCTGACGTCAGTCGAAGCCCGGAGGGCGGCGATCCGCCCACGGTGCAGCGGCCTCGACCTGCGCGCAGAGGCTGAACAGCAGGCCGTCGTCGCCGGGGTGCGTCGCCAGCATGACGCCGACGGGCAGCCCGGCGTCGGTCCAGTGCAGCGGCAGCGAGGCTGCCGGCTGCCCGCTCATGTTGTAGAGCGCCGTGTAGGGCGTGTAGAGCAGCTCGCGGTGGTGGTCCTCAGCCGGGTCGCCCGACTCGTTGAACCACGCGACCGGTTGCGGGGGCAGGGCGAGCGTCGGGGTGAGGAACGCGTCGTACGCCTGCAGGCCCGTGATCGCGTCGCGGGTCGTGGCCTCGACGAACTGCATGGCGCGGGCCAGGTCGACGGCCGACTGGCGGCCGCCGCGTTCGCGCCAGTAGCGGGTGTTGGCGCGCAGGACCGGATCGGCCTCGGGCGGGATCGGAGCGCCGGCCATGCCGCTCGACCAGATGATGTTGAACTGGGGCTCGAGCTCCTGGGGAAACGGGTTGGCGACGTCGACGACATCATGCCCCAGCGACTCCAGCAGCGCGCTCGCGCGTTCCCAGGCGGCCACGGCGTCGGGACCCGGCTCGATGCCGTGGAGGTGGGTGCCCGACCACCTCGCGATCCGGAGGCGGCGAGGTTCGCGCGCGACCCGCTTGACGAACGGGATGTCCGGGTCGGGCAGCGGGCGCATGTCGCCGGGCATCGGGTGGGCGATGACGTCGAGGAGCGCGGCGGCGTCCCGGACCGTACGACTCAGCGGCCCGTCGACGGCGAGACCGCTCCAGTCCGACCCCGTGGGTCCCACGCTGACCCGACCGCGGCTCGGCTTGAACCCGAAGATCCCGCACGAGCTGGCCGGGATGCGGATCGACCCGCCGCCGTCGCTGCCCTGGGCGAGCGGCACGAGCCCGGCGGCCACGGCGGCGGCCGCTCCTCCGCTCGATCCGCCCGCGTTCCGGGAGGTGTCCCACGGCGTCCGTGCCGGGCCGATGACGTCGTTGTCGGTGTAGGACGAGAGCCCGAACTCGGGGGTGTTGGTCTTGCCGAGGCTGATGAACCCCGCGCGCTGCACGAGGTCGACGAGGTAGGCGTTGACCGTCGGGACGACACCCTGCATCGCCACCGACCCCATCGACGTCGGCACGCCCGCCGTGAGGGTCAGGTCCTTGAACGCGGTCGGGACGCCGGTGAACGGGGGTGCTCCACCGGCGGCGATCGCCGTGTCCGCCTCGGCTGCGGCGTCGAGGGCCCGGTCGGCGGTGACGGTGATGAACGCCCCGAGGGCCGCCGAGTGACGGTCGATCCGCTCGAGGTGGTGGCGGACCAGCTCGACGGAGGAGACCTCCCGCGCCCGCAGCGCGGCGGCCTGGTCGGTGGCGTCCAGCTCGTGCAGCTCGCTCATGCGCACGACGATAGACGCACGGTGCAGGCAGCGACGCCCGTGTGACCTGGGACGTCGTCGCGACGCCCTAGAATCAGGGTGTGGCAACCCCCAAGGTCCTCCTCTTCTACGGCTTCGCGCCGTTGGCGGACCCCGATGCGATCCGGCTGTGGCAGCGGGCCCTGTGCGAGTCGCTCGACATCCGTGGACGCATCATCGTCTCGACGACCGGCATCAACGCGACGCTGGGCGGCGACGTCGTCCAGCTGAAGAAGTACGTCAAGGGCACCCGCGCCTATGCGCCGTTCAAGGACATCGACTTCAAGTGGAGCGAGGGGCGCGCCCGCGACGACGGCACCACCGCCGACTTTCCGCGGCTGAGCGTCCGGGTGCGCGACGAGCTCGTCACCTTCGGGGCGCCCGACGAGCTCGAGATCGCCGACGACGGCACCGTCGTCGACGGCGGCACCCACCTCTCGCCGCAGCAGCTGCACGACCTGGTCGCGCAGAAGGACGTCGTGTTCTTCGACGGACGCAACCAGATCGAGTCCGACATCGGGCACTTCGCCGGCGCCGTGCGCCCGCCCGTCGAGACGACCCGCGAGTTCATCGCCGCGCTCGACAGCGGCGCCTACGACCATCTCAAGGACCAGCCGGTCGTGACCTACTGCACCGGCGGCATCCGTTGCGAGGTGCTGACCCCGCTCATGAAGAAGCGTGGGTTCCAGGAGGTCTACCAGCTCGACGGCGGCATCGCGACGTACGGCGAGGCCTTCGGCGACGACGGCCTGTGGCAGGGATCGCTCTACGTCTTCGACGACCGCATCACGATGGACTTCTCCGACCACACGGCGCTGGTCGGCGCGTGCGACGCGTGCGGCGCCGGCACCAACCGCGTGGCCGACTGCGGCGACGTGGCCTGCGTTCGCCAGATGGTGCGCTGCGGCGGCTGCCTCGACCGCGACCCGATGTGTGACCGTCACGCGGTGGCGGTGTGACTGACTCACGGTTCCCGCGCCGGGTCTTCGGAGAGGGCGGGGAGCCCGATGTCCGGTTCACCCTGGCCAACGAGCGCACGTTCCTTGCCTGGGTGCGCACCTCGCTCGCCCTGCTGGCAGGTGCGGTCGCGGTGCACGCCTCGGCGGTCGATCTCGACGAGTGGGTCAAGCTGGTGTCGTCGCTGGTGCTGCTGGGCGCCGCCGCCCTGACGATCGGTCAGGCGTGGAGTCGGTGGCACCGGGTCGAGCTGGCGATCCGCACGGGCCGCCCGCTTCCGGGGTTCGCGGGGCCGGCGATGCTCGCGGGCATCCTCGGCCTGCTCATCGCGGCGTTCGCGGTCGGCGTCGTGATCGTGGCCCTGCGCTAGGTCCGCCGCCGGACGCTACGGCTTCGGCTTGATGGTCCGCACCAGACCCACGACGTCGTCGACGAGTCCACGCACACCGGGCAGGCGGGTCAGCCGCAGCGCCCGGTCGATCAGCGGCACGGCCTGACGCACGAGCAGGCGGGTGCGCTGCTGGCCGTCGCTGGTGTCGTGCACCCAGAACAGGACGACCCCCATCTGGGCGAGCCACAGCAGCTCGGGCAGCTCTGCCCTCAGCGCTTTCGCGAGCTTGAGGTCGGAGCCGTCGATGACCTCGCGGTGCAGGTCGATCGCGGCGAGCCGGGTGGCCTCGGACTCGCTGCTGAAAGGCGACAGCGGGCTGGTCGGCTCGGCGGCCGTCTTGAAGAACTTGCCGGCGAACTCGTGATAGGGCTCGGCGACGTCGACCCACGCCAGGAGCACGGCCCCGAGCCGCTCGGAGAACGTCGTCGTGCCGGCAAGGGCGGCGGCGGCAGCCTCGGCGTGCTCGGCGTTGATCCGGTCGTAGTAGGCCTGGATCAGGTGTTCCTTGGACGAGAAGTAGTAGTAGGCGTTGCCGATCGAGACGCCGGCCTCGTCGGCGATGGCCCGCATCGTGGCCTTCTCGTAGCCGTTGGTCCGAAAGAGCCGCATCGCCGCGTCGATGATCGACTGCCGGGTCTGCTCGGCCTTGGGCGAGCGAGGCGGGGTGTCGGGCACGGTGCTCAATCTAGCCTCCGTCCCCGACTCAGCGCTGCGGCTGGGCCGGGTACTGGCCGTAGGGGTAGGGGGCGGGTCCCTGGGCGCGGTGGGCCTCGAGGCGGCCCTTGCGGCGCATCGACGTGAACACCATGACGTTGACGAAGTGGATGGCGCCGAGCACGAGCATCACGGTGCCGATCTTGATGCTGAGCTGCTCGAAGAGGCCGGTGAGGTCTGCCACCTCGCCGCCGCTGCGCAGGTAGAGCATCACGAAGCCGAGGTTGAGCAGGTAGAAGCCGACGACGAGCAGGGTGTTGACGGCCTCGGCGAGCCCGTCCTCGCCCCGGAAGACGTCGGCGAGGAAGACCCTTCCGTTGCGGGAGAGGGTCGTGGCCACCCAGATGGTGATGGGGACGGCGATCAGCAGATAGGCGATGTAGGCGCCCACGGTCCAGGTCATGAGGTGCTCCTTCTTGAACGTGTTCAACTCCTGGTTCGACCGTAGCGCAATAATTGAACATGTTCAAGAATGGGTGCAGCGAGAGGTTCTTGAGATTTTCTCGGGTCGTGTGTCGAGAACGGTTGCTGCGGATCGACGTGGGGGTGAAGGCTGGCCGGAGCGGCCCGCCACCGACCCAGGAGAGATCATGCGATTCCTCAGCTACATCGAGTCAGACCCCGCCCAGCCGTGGGGTCCGCCCCCGCCTGCGCTGTTCGAGGCCATCGGCGCCTTCGGCGAGGAGATGGCGCGCCTCGGCGTCGTCGTCGACCAGGGCGGACTCGCCCCGATCGAGCACAGCCCCCACGTCCGCGTGTCCGGCGGACGGCTGACCATCACCGACGGACCGTTCGCGGAGGCCAAGGAGGTCATCGGCGGCTACGGGATGTACGAGTGCCGCTCGGTCGAGGAGGCTGTCGAGCACTCCCGACGCTTCATGCAGATCCACCTCGACACGTGGCCGGGCTTCGAGGGCACCAGCGTCGTCCGCCAGGTCTTCGGCCCCGACGACTTCGAGGCCTGAGATGCGATTCCTGCTGCTGGTGCACGATCCGGGCGAGGGCGACGCCGGAGGACCGCCCGAGTCGCTGTTCGCGGCGATGACCGAGCTCCGCGCCGACACGACCGACGGTGAGATCGTCGGCGACGGCGGTCTGCTGCCGCGCGAGCCGGGCGCGCTCGTCCGCACCGAGGGCGGACGGGTGTCGGTGCTCGACGGGCCGTTCGCGGAGGCGAAGGAGGTCATCGGCGGCTTCTTCATCGTCGAGTCCCCGTCGCCCGAGGCCATGGCACGGTGGACCCGTGCGTTCGTCGAGATGCACGCCGTCCACTGGTCCGGGCTGGCCTTCACCGCCGAGGTGCGTCAGATCGCCGAGGGTCCCAACGGGTGACGTCCGTCGGGTGGTGGTGGTTGGATCGGACTCATGTCCGAGGCCGACCTCCACCGCTCGATCGAGGCGGTGTGGCGCATCGAGTCGACCCGCCTCGTCGCGGCGCTCGTGCGGATCACCCGCGACGTCGCCCTGGCCGAGGACCTGGCCCAGGACGCGCTCGAGGCGGCGCTGTCTCAGTGGGCGCGCGACGGCATCCCGGCCAACCCCGCCGCGTGGCTGATGGCTGTGGCGAAGCGGCGGGCGATCGACGGGTTCCGCCGCCGCGAGCGTCAGGACCGGGCCTATGCCGAGGTCGCCGAGCGGAGAGGGGCGGACGTCGTGGACGGCATCGAGTCAGCGATCGACCACGTCGACGACGACGTCCTGCGCCTGATGTTCATCTGCTGTCACCCGTCGCTCGGCTCCGACGCGCAGGTCTCGTTGACGCTGCGGCTCCTGGCTGGCCTGACGGCTCGCGAGATCGCGCGATCGTTCCTGACCTCTGAGTCGACCGTCGCCGCGCGCATCACCCGCGCCAAGAAGACGCTCGCCCGGGTCGAGGCGCCGATGGAGGAGCCGTCGCCCGACGAGCGCGCCGAGCGGCTCACCGGCGTCCTCCGGGTCGTCTACCTGCTGTTCAACGAGGGCTACTCGGCAACGGCCGGGGACGACCTGCTGCGGCCGGGCCTGTGCGACGAGGCGATCCGTCTGGGTCGGGTCCTCGCCGCTCTGGTGCCGGGTGACCCGGAGGTGCTCGGGCTGGTGGCGCTGATGGATCTGCAGCACTCCCGGGCCGCGGCCCGCACCGATGCTGAAGGTGCGCCGGTGCTGCTGCCCGACCAGGACCGCACGCGCTGGGACGGGCTGCTGGTCCGCCGTGGCCTCGCAGCCCTCGACAGGGCGAGCGCCGTGCCGGGGTCGCCCGGGCCGTACGTCCTGCAGGCCGAGATCGCCGCCTGTCACTCCCGGGCGCGTGTCGCGGAGGCGACCGACTGGGCCCGTGTCGCGACGCTCTACGAGTCCCTCGCCGTGCTCACCGGATCGGCGGTCGTCGAGCTCAACCGGGCCGTCGCGGTGTCGAAGGCTGCAGGCCCGGCCGCCGGCCTGGCACTGGTCGATCAGCTCATCGACCTGCCGGAGCTCTCGGGCTATCACCTGCTCCCGAGCGTCCGAGGAGATCTCCTCGCTCAGCTCGGACGCGTCGACGAGGCTCGCGGCGAGCTCGCGCGTGCTGCGACGATGACCGACAACCAGCAGGAGCGGACGTTCCTGCTGGGCCGCGCCGCCGACCTCGACAATGAAGGACCCCGCCCATGACCTCACCGGCCGATCACCACCGTGTCGTCGCAGCGAACTTCACCGACCGGGTCGCAGGCACCGCCGACTGGGACGCGCCCGCCCCCGTCGACGGCTGGACGGCGCGCGACGTCGTGGACCACCTGGTGACCTGGCTGCCGGGGTTCCTCGCCGGTGGTGGAGTCGCCCTGCCCCCGGGGCCTGTCGTCGCCGACGACCCGGTGGCCGCGTGGCACCACCATGCCGACGCGGTCCAGGCGCTGCTCGAGTCGCCCCGCGCGTCCGAGGAGTTCACCCATCCGCACGCTGGCACGCAGGTGCTCGGCCAGGCGGTCGACAGCTTCTACGTCGCCGACGTCTTCATGCACACGTGGGACCTGGCGCGGGCGACCGGCCAGGACGACACGCTCGACGCCGGCTTCTGCGAGGCCCTGCTGTCGGGGATGACGCCGATCGAGGAGCTGCTGCGGGGCTCCGGCCAGTACGGCCCCGCCGTTGCGGTGCCCGACGGGGCGCCGGTGCAGGACCGTCTGCTCGGCTTCATCGGCCGCGACCCTGCCTGGCGACCCTGACCGGCGCCGCCGATCGTGGCCGCAGCGGGTCGTTCACTGTCGGCCGGTCGTGCGGCCCAGCAGCTCCTTCTCCAGGGGTGAGTAGCCCCGGGCCCGGGCGGTGAGGCGGACGTCGCCGAGCTGCCCGACGAGGCGCTCGGCACAGGCATCGAAGGCCGTCGCGGCCTCGGCGCCGACGTCGTCGAGCAGCCTGATGCTGATCTCGCCGCTCGGCTGGTGCGCCCAGCCACCGACGATGCGGCCGTCCCACCACGCCGTGGGGCTGGCATTGCCGTTGACGTCGAACAGCGCCGTGCCGTGGTCGCCGAGATACCAGTCGCGCTGCTTCCAGCCCATCGTCGTCGGGTCGAGCGCGGGCAGCAGCGCGGCCCACGGCTCGACGGGCGGTGTCGGCTCGAGGTCGTCGGGCAGGACGACGCCGGTGCCGCCGTCGAGCGGGACCTCGACGGCGCCCGATGCCGCGAGAGCCCGACGGGTGCGGGTCTTGGTCCAGCGCGTCCACCAGGTGAGGTCGTCGGGGAGTGCCGGACCGAACCGGGCGAGCCACAGCCGTGCGAGCGCCGCCTCGGCCTCGAGCGGGTCGACCGTCGCTGACGCGCCGGGTGACCACAGGTCGAGCGTCGACCAGCGGAACTGGCTCGACGTCCACGATCCGCGCGGACGGGTGCGCACGACGCGCCCCTCGGCCGACAGCATCGTGAGCAGCCGGCTGGCGACCTTCTGCGTCGTCTCGTTGCGGGTGCCGGCCGCCAGCACCAGGGGCGTGGCGAGGCGCTCGTCGGCTGCTGCGAGCTCGGTCGACGTGACCTCGCCCTCCGACCGTACGTGGTCGACCGCGACCCGAGCGACGGCCTCGAGCCAGGTCGCCGGGTCGTCGATCCCGCTGGCTGCGAGCTGCAGGTGCAGCTTGCGGCGCTCCTCGCGAGCCACGTCGTCGGCGGCACCGGCCAGGACCACCGGCACGTTGACGGCCGGGACGGCGAACACGGTGCGCCGCATCGCCAGCACCCGCACGATGCTGCGGTCGTCGTAGAGCGCCCGCTCGACCTCGGCGACGTGGACGCCCTCGGTGCGCGCCCACGCGGCGAGGAAGGTCGATGCCGGGTCGGTGCCGTGCAGGCCCACCACCGATGCCGCGGCGGCCACGACGTCGCCGTCACGGGTGCCGGGGGCGAGGCGGTGGCGGGTGCCGAGCCGGCGCCGCCGTTCGTCGTCGTCGAGGTGGCGCATGCCGTGAGGCTAGCGGCGGGTGCTGACATCGACAGACACGCGCGGTGACGGACGTCACTCGGGGACGATTGCGGACGGGCGGAACAGCGGGCTAATATCGAAACGAAACAGTTTCGTACGCTAGGAGAGCCCGTGAGCAGGATGTCCGCCGAGAGGCTGCAGGAGTTCTATCTCGGCACGCTCCGGCTCGTGGCCGAGCGTGGCTACGACAACGTCACGATGGACCAGGTCGCCGAGGCGACCCGGTCGAGCAAGGCGACCCTCTACCGCCAGTGGGGCAGCAAGTCCGCCCTCGTGGTCGAGGCGATGAAGTGTGTCGGCGACCACGAGCAGGAACCGCCCGACACCGGGACCCTGCGCGGCGACCTGATGGCGATCATCGACCGCTCCGAGGAGCACGACAAGGACGCGGACCTGATCGCCGCGATCATGCACGCGATCCGTCAGGATGACGAGCTCGCGGCGGCCGTGCGCGACCAGATCCTCGAGCCGGGGCGTGAGCGCATCCGGTCGGTCATCGCGCGTGCGGTCGACCGGGGCGAGGTCGCCGCGGACTGCCCGGCCCTGCCGTTCGTCGATTACGTCTTCATCGCGCCGGTCGTGCTGCATCACCTGCTCGAGGGGGAGGAGCCGTCTGCGGACTTCCTCCGCCGCTACTTCGACGGCGCGCTCCTGCCCGCCCTCGGCATCCACTGACCTGCATCACCGACCCGCACCACCTGGCCCACCACCAGACCGCACCACCGCCCCAACTGACACTTCTCGAGGGAGAAAACACATGGCTTGGCACCTCTATCGACTCGGACGGTGGTCCTTTCGCCACCGCCGGATCGTCGTCTCGTTCTGGATCGCCCTGCTGATCCTCATGGGCGTCGGATCGGCGACGCTGTCGGGCAAGACGTCCGACCAGTTCAGCCTGCCGGGCATCGAGTCGACCAAGGCGTTCGACCTGATCCAGGAGCGCACCGACACCGCCGCCGACGGCGCCACGGCCCGCCTCGTCTTCCAGGCGCCCGACGGCACGAAGCTCAGCGACCCCACGAACCAGAAGGCGATCGACACCGCCCTGGCCGAGGTCGACTCGGCGAACGTCCAGACACCGGCCGCCCAGCGCGTGCTGGCGCAGACGTCGGAGGACGGCACGATCGGCTACGCCGCGATCCAGTACAGCAAGACGTCCGTCGAGCTGACCGACGCCGACCGGACCGCCCTCGAGGATGCTGCGGCGGACGCCGAGAAGGCCGGCCTCACGGTCGCCATCGGTGGCGACGCCCTGCAGGAGATCCCCGAGACCGGCACGACCGAGCTGCTCGGCATCGCCGTCGCGATCATCGTCCTGATCATCACGTTCGGCTCCCTGCTGGTGGCCGGCATGCCGCTGCTGACGGCGCTGATCGGTGTCGGCATCGGCGTCACGTCGATCACGACGCTCACCGGCTTCGTCGACCTCGGCTCGACCACGCCGATCCTGGCCACGATGCTCGGCCTGGCGGTCGGCATCGACTACGCGCTGTTCATCGTGTCGCGCTACCGGCACGAGGTGCAGACCGGCAAGTCGTACGAGGAGGCTGCCGGTCGGGCCGTCGGCACGGCAGGCTCTGCCGTCATCTTCGCCGGACTCACGGTCATCATCGCGCTGGCCGGTCTCTCGGTCGTCAACATCTCGTTCCTGACCGAGATGGGTCTGGCCGCGGCCGGCACCGTCGCGGTGGCCGTGCTCATCGCGCTGACGATGCTCCCCGCGCTGTTCGGCTTCGCCGGCCGCCGCGTCACCTCCGGCAAGCTGCCGTTCCTCAAGGCGCGCGACCCCGAGGCGCGTGACGGCAAGCGCACGCTGGGACGCCGCTGGGCCGACTTCGTGACCAAGAACAAGGTCGTGACGTTCGTGAGCGGTCTCGTGGTGGCCGGCGTCATCGCGATCCCCGTCGCGTCGATGCAGCTGGCGCTGCCCGACGACGGCACGGCGCCCGACGGCACCGGCCCGCGCGTCGCCTACGACCTGATCGCCGAGGGCTTCGGCGCGGGTGCCAACGGCCCCCTCCTCGTCGTCGTCGACACCCAGGGCGTGGACGGCACGGAGGTTAAGGTCGCCGCGGTCAACGCCGCGGTCGACAAGGTCGAGTCGGTCAAGAAGGACGTGGCCGCTGTTGCCTCGCCGGTGCCCACCGACGCGGCGCAGCTCGCCGACTTCGAGAAGCAGCTCGCGCAGACCGACATCGCGACGATCAACGTCACTCCCCGCAGCGGTCCGTCCGACGCGGACACCCAGGCGCTCGTCGACGACATCCGTCAGGCCGTCGCCGGTGGAGAGGCCGACGTGCTGGTGACGGGTCAGACCGCGCTGGGCGTCGACATCTCTGAGAGCCTCGCGACGGCGTTCCCCAAGTACCTGCTCGTCGTGGTCGGCTTCGCGTTCATCCTGCTGACGGTCGTCTTCCGCTCGATCCTGGTGCCGCTCAAGGCCGTGCTGGGCTTCCTGCTCTCGGTCGGCGTCTCGCTCGGCGCGACGGTCGCGGTCTTCCAGTGGGGCTGGCTGGCCGAGCTGATCGGCATCGACAAGTCGGGGCCCGTGCTGTTCATGCTGCCGCTGCTGCTGACGGGCATCCTGTTCGGCCTGGCGATGGACTACGAGGTGTTCCTCGTCTCCCGCATGCGCGAGGAGTTCGTCCACGGCACCCCGGCGGGCGAGGCGGTCGTCAACGGCTTCCAGTACGGCGCGCGTGTCGTCACAGCTGCTGCCGTCATCATGATCGGTGTCTTCGCGAGCTTCGCGCTCGGCGACGAGGTCACGATCAAGTCGATCGGCTTCGGCCTCGCGGTCGGCATCCTGGCCGACGCGTTCCTGGTCCGCATGACGCTGGTCCCGGCCTTCATGGCCCTGCTCGGTGACAAGATGTGGTGGCTGCCGCGCTGGCTCGACAAGGCGCTGCCCAACCTCGACATCGAGGGTGAGTCGCTCGCCGCCCACGACCGGGCGCAGGAGCAGAAGGAGCCGGTGCCGGTCGCCTGACGTCACCCGACGGGGGACGGATCTTGAGACATAGGTGTCGCCGGAGTGGCCGAATGTCTCAGGGTCCGTCCCCTTCGTGGTGAACGGTGAGACATCGGAGTTGCTGGGGCGGCCGGATGTCTCAGGATCCGTGCCCCGGGCGGGTCAGTCCTCGGTGTACTCGGCGAGATCGCCCTGTGACTCACGGATGTAGGTGCGCTGCATCTTGACGTCCAGCTCGGCGACCATGTGCGCGATGATCGCTGCGATGAAGTCGTTGACCTGACCGCGCAGGTGCGCCGTCACCTCCGGCTGCACGTCGGACAGCGCGACGGGCAGCTGGCGGTCGGAGTCCGAGCGCGTGACGACGAACGCGGGGTCCGTCCCACCGCCGGCGACGGGCCACACCGCGACCCGCATCTGCTCGCTGACACCCTGGTGGTCACGCGCGGTGGCGACGACGCTGACGGTGACGCAGCCCGACGCGGGCATGACCATCCCCTCGGGCGCGACGTGCGACCCGTCGTCGTCCGTGTCGGCGACGATGTCGGCCAGGTGGGCGATCTCGCGGCTGATCTGGTGGTCGGTCGTCTCCCAGAGCAGGGCGAGGATCGAGCGTGCGAGGTCGTCGGTCGTGGGGTCGCTCATGGCCCCACACTAGGCCCCGTCGGTGCGGGCCTACTGGCCGAACGGGGGAAGCAGCACCGGCCCGGTCTTCTGGTCGAGGTTCGCGACGGACTTCTCCATGCGCTGGATGCTGTCGAGCAGGGGCTGCACGAGGTCGACCAGGGACGCCAGGGTCGCGGCCGACTCGTTGAGCCGGCGCAGCTCGTCGGGGAGGGGCTCGGCGGACGTCGCGAGCTGCTCCAGCGGGTCGCCGAGCGCCTGCAGGCCCTGCAGGGTCGACCTCAGGTCATCCACCTGGGCGGCGACGCCGGCGAGCTCAGCGGCATTGCGGTTGAGGGGCGCGACGCTCTTCTGCAGACCCTCGACGTCGGTGTGCAGGCGGTCGGCCTGGGCGAGCAGCTTGTCGAGCTGCGGCGTCAGCTCGGGGATCTGCTTGAGGGCCTTGAGCGCCGGCGGCGTGACGTCGGCGACGTTCGCGTCGATCCGCTCGACCTGCTCGAGGGTGGCGGGGGCGCCGTCGACCACCGAGGTGGCGGTGGGGATCGAGTCGCTCGCGTCGGCCAGACGAGGCAGCGCGGGCATCACGATCGCGAGGGCGACCAGCATGAGGCCGAGGACGGCGACGAGCAGGACGGCGATGAGCCGCGGGACCCACGCGGGCAGGGCGGTGGAGGTCGTCATCGGGGTCTCCTGATCTCGAAGTATGTGTGACCCAATGTATACGTTACGTAGCGTTACATCTAATCGACGACTAGGGTGCGGGGATGACCTCCCGCGCCTCCGCCGAGACCGACGGCCGCACGGCACGCTGGGCCGGGCATCGCGATCGTCGGCGAGCGGCGTTCGTCGAGGCGGCCGTCGCCGTCATCGACGAGGTGGGTCCGGGTGCGTCGGTCGAGCAGATCGCGGCCGCGGCCGGCGTCACGCGGCAGGTGCTCTATCGCCAGTTCGACGGGCGTGGAGACCTCGACGAGGCGGTCGTCGAGCACGCCGCGACGCTCGTCTACGAACGGGTCATGACTGATCTCGACGGTGACGACGACATCGTCGCGGTGCTGCGGCGGGTGCTCGACGGCTACCTCGACTTCATCGACGAGCACCGCTCGCTCTACTGGTTCACCCGGTCCCACGAGTCGGAGCGCGCGGAGTCGCAGGCCGTCGACCAGGTCAAGGACCGCCTCGCCCAGGTCGCGATCGCGATGGCCGAGGAGCTGCTCGACCAGCGTGGCCTGACGGCGCCGGTGCCGCTCGACACCGTGTTCGCGGTGGGGCTGATCGGCATGGTCGACGCCTCGGTCTCGCGCTGGCTGGTCCGGCCGGGCACGACCTCGCGTGCGCAGCTGGTCGACGGGCTCGTGCTGATGCTCACCGGAGCCATCGACGCGGTCATACCGCCGGTCGCCTGAGTCGCGCGCGACTCAGGCGACCGGGTCAGGCACGGGTCAGGAGGCCCACTTCCAGGTGGCCAGGACCGACGCGGCGGTCTCGTCGCGGTCGGCCTCGGAGACGTCGGGGCTGTAGGAGAACGTGACGACGTACGAGACGCCGTCGTGGATCGCGTTGTACTGCTCGGTCAGGTAGCTCGCGCCCTGCTGGGTGAGCGACGACGCGATGTGGACGGCCTCGTCGCCGTCGATCTCGCTGCGGTCGCGGATCGTGACGTCCTCGGCTCCGACGCCCTCGAGCTCCTTGACGAGCGCCGTCTCGAGCGGGTCGAGGTCCTCGAGCGGGGCGGGGTCGAGGCGCACGACGTTGACGTTGTCGGCGAAGCCGTCGGAGTCTGACAGGTTGGCGACGAAGACGTCGGACTGCTCGGTGCCGGGGATGGTCTTGGACGGCTTCTCCCAGCCGTCGGGCGCGTTGAAGGCGTAGCCGTCGCCGCTGATCTCGTCGCCGGTGGCCGGGTCGACGTCGCTCTGCGGGGCCGAGCTGGTGGCGTCGTCGCTGCCGCCGTCCGAGCTCCCGCCGCTGTCGCTGCCCCCGCAACCGCTGAGGGTCAGGGTGACGAGGATGGTCAGGGCGGCCGCGCGGCGGGAAAGGGTACGCATGACGTCGAAACTATCCTGAAAAGTTGCTGAGGGAGGAATTTGGGAGCTTCCTGCAAGGTTGATAACATCAGACTCAAGTCACTTGACACACATTCTTGACGTCACCACAGATCACCCCCAAGCAGGAGGAAACACCATGGCAAGAGCGGTCGGAATTGACCTGGGCACGACCAACTCGGTCGTCGCCGTGCTGGAAGGTGGCGAGCCCACCGTCATCGCCAACGCCGAGGGCGCCCGCACGACCCCGTCCGTCGTCGCGTTCGCCAAGGACGGCGAGGTCCTCGCCGGCGAGGTCGCCAAGCGCCAGGGCGTGACCAACGTCGATCGCACGATCCGTTCGGTCAAGCGCCACGTCGGCACGGACTGGAAGACCGACGACATCGACGGCAAGACGTTCAATCCGCAGCAGATCTCGGCCTTCATCCTGGCCAAGCTCAAGCGCGACGCCGAGGCATACCTGGGCGAGGCTGTCACCGACGCGGTCATCACCGTGCCGGCCTACTTCAACGACCACCAGCGCCAGGCGACCAAGGAGGCCGGCGAGATCGCAGGCCTCAACGTCAGCCGCATCATCAACGAGCCCACCGCGGCCGCGCTGGCCTACGGCCTCGACAAGGCCGACGACCAGACGATCCTCGTCTTCGACCTCGGTGGAGGCACGTTCGACGTGTCGCTGCTCGAGATCGGTGACGGCGTCATCGAGGTCAAGGCCACCAGCGGCGACAACCACCTCGGTGGAGACGACTGGGACCAGGCGATCGTCGAGTGGCTCGTCAACCGCTTCAAGAGCAGCACGGGTGTCGACCTGACCAAGGACAAGATGGCCATGCCCCGCATCCGCGAGGCCGCCGAGCGCGCCAAGATCGAGCTCTCGAGCTCGTCGAGCACCGCGATCAACCTGCCCTACATCACGGTCCAGGACGGCAACCCCGTCTTCCTCGACGAGACGCTGACCCGCGCCGAGTTCGAGAAGATCACGTCGCCGCTGCTCGAGCGCACCAAGGCGCCGTTCAACAACGTCATCAAGGACGCGGGCATCAAGCTCGCCGACATCGACCACGTGGTCCTCGTCGGTGGCTCGACCCGCATGCCGGCCGTCACCGAGGTCGTCAAGACCCTCACCGGCGGCAAGGAGCCCAACAAGGGCGTCAACCCCGACGAGGTCGTCGCGCTCGGCGCCAGCCTGCAGGCCGGCGTCCTCAAGGGCGAGGTCAAGGACGTCCTGCTCCTCGACGTCACCCCCCTGAGCCTCGGCATCGAGACCAAGGGCGGCGTCATGACCAAGCTCATTGAGCGCAACACGACGATCCCGACCAAGCGGTCCGAGGTCTTCACGACGGCTGACGACAACCAGCCGTCCGTCGCGATCCAGGTCTACCAGGGCGAGCGCGAGATGGCGTCCGGCAACCAGCTGCTGGCCACGTTCGAGCTGACCGGCCTCCCGCCGGCCCCGCGCGGCGTGCCGCAGATCGAGGTCACCTTCGACATCGATGCCAACGGCATCGTCAACGTGTCGGCGAAGGACCGTGGCACCGGCAAGGAGCAGTCGATGACGATCACCGGCGGCTCGGCGCTGTCCAAGGACGACATCGACAAGATGGTCAAGGACGCGGAGCAGTACGCGGAGGATGACAAGAAGCGCCGCGAGCAGGTCGAGACCCGCAACCAGGCCGAGTCCCTCGCGCACACGACCGAGAAGTTCCTCGCCGAGAACGGCGACAAGGTCGGCGACGAGGTCAAGGCCGAGGTGCAGACCGACCTCGATGCGCTCAACGAGTCGCTCAAGGGCGAGGACGCGGACGCCATCCAGGCTGCCGTGACCAAGCTCGGCGAGTCCAGCTCCAAGATGGGCGAGGCGATGTATGCCGCGGCAGCAGCCGAGGCGCAGGCCGCCGGCACCGACGCTCCGACCGCCGACGCGGCCGATGACGACGACGATGTCGTCGACGCCGAGATTGTCGACGACGAGGACGAGGACAAGAAGTGACCGAGCCTGACGGCTCGGTCCCGGAGCAGGAGTCCGCGGAAGGCTCGACCGGCGAGACGCCGGCCGAGCCGGCCGCGGCCCCGGCCGAGCTGACCGTCGAGCAGCAGCTCGCCGAGCGCACGCTCGACCTGCAGCGTCTGCAGGCGGAGTACGTCAACTACAAGCGCCGGGTCGATCGTGACCGTGAGCTCGTCCGCGCCCAGGGAGAGGCCGCTGTCCTGCAGTCGCTCCTGACGGTGCTCGACGACATCGCGCGGGCCGCCGAGCACGGCGAGCTCGAGGGCGGCTTCAAGGCCGTCGCGGACGCGCTGCACCAGGCGGTCGCGAAGCACAGGCTCGAGTCGTTCGGCGCCAAGGGCGAGCCGTTCGACCCGGCGGTGCACGAGGCGGTGTTCCACGCCGGCGAGTCGGCCGAGGTCGAGGTCACGGCGGTCGACACGGTCATGCGGACGGGCTACCGTCACGGCGACCGGGTGCTCCGGCCGGCGACGGTCGGCGTGGTCGACCCGGCCGCGGCGGTCGCACCGGACGAGATCCCGGACGAGTCGACCGTCACCAGCGACGACGAATAGATGAGAGGAGGGGTGCGACATGGCAGCGAGTGACTGGGCGACCAAGGACTTCTACAAGGTTCTCGGGGTCAAGAAGGACGCGACGCAGGACGAGATCAAGAAGGCGTACCGCAAGCTCGCCCGCGACAACCACCCCGACTCCAATCCCGGCAACAAGGCCGCCGAGGAGCGCTTCAAGGGCGTCTCCGAGGCCTACGCTGTGCTGTCGTCGGCCGACAAGCGCAAGGAGTACGACGAGCAGCGCAGCATGTTCGGGCAGTTCCGCGGCGGCGGAGGTCCCACGGGCTTCGGTGGCCGTGGGGCCCCGCAGGACTTCGACGTCAGCGACCTGTTCGGCGGGCTGTTCGGTGGTGGCGGACGCGGACGCTCGCGGCGTCCGCAGCCCCGCAAGGGCGACGACCTCGAGACCGAGGCGACGATCACCTTCGAGCAGGCCGTCGATGGGGCCACCCTGCCGCTGCGCATGACCAGCGACGAGGCGTGCACCAACTGTCACGGCACCGGCGCCAAGCCGGGCACCACCCCCCAGGTGTGCCCGAAGTGTCAGGGCAGTGGCAGCCAGACGGGCGCTGCCGGTGGCCTGTTCGCGATGACCGAGCCGTGCGACGAGTGTCGCGGGCGCGGGCTCATCGTCGAGCACCCCTGCGACATCTGCTGGGGATCTGGCCGTGCGCCGTCGAGCCGCACGCTCAACGTCAAGGTGCCGGCGGGCGTCAAGGACGGCCAGCGCATCCGGCTCAAGGGCAAGGGCGGCAAGGGCGACAACGCAGGTCCCAACGGTGACCTCTTCCTCGTCGTGCACGTCGAGCCGCACCGGCTGTTCGGCCGCAAGGGCGACCACCTGACCATCACGGTCCCCGTGACGTTCGACGAGGCTGCACTGGGCGCGCAGATCCAGGTGCCGACGCTCGACGGGCCGCCCGTCCGCATCAAGATCCCAGCGGGCACGCCCACCGGGCGGACCTTCCGCGCCAGTGGGAAGGGTGCGGTCACCAAGGCCGGCGGCCGCGGAGACCTGCTCGTCACGGTCGAGGTGCAGGTGCCGGCCGAGCTCTCCGACGAGGAGCGCGCCGCGATCGAGGCGCTGCGCGAGGCACGCGGCGCGGGCTCGCCGCGTGACGGACTGTTCGAGGCGGTGACGTGATGTCCAGCGGTCCCAGCCGGCACGATCCGGCCGCGTTCCAGCCGCCGGGTCCCGAGGCCAAGGTCTTCGTGATCAGCGTCGCGGCCGAGCTCTCCGGGCTTCACCCGCAGACGCTGCGCACCTACGACCGGCTCGGGCTGGTCGCGCCCGGCCGCACCGGTGGCGGCGGGCGGCGCTACTCGTTGCGCGACATCGAGTTGCTCCGCACGGTCGCCCGCCTGACGGCCGAGGGCCTTGGTCTCGAGGGCGTCAAGCGCGTCATCGAGCTGGAGAACCAGGTGCTCGCGCTGCAGGCCAAGGTCGCCGAGCTGCAGGCCGAGCTGGTCAAGTCGCACGAGGTGCAGAACCTCCCGGCACTGATCGCCGACAGCCAGGTCGTGATCTGGCGCAAGATGCGTCGCTAGTCGAGACGTTCGTCCATCGGCGTCATGGGTGGCATGAGGTGAGTCAGCGGCGCCGCTCGGTGGCGCCAGACGCTCGCCTGCGTCATCCGGTCGCCGTCTGACGTCCGCTGGCCGTCGCCCCACGGCAACGAAGAACCCCGGGCGAACGCGAGGATGCCGGCAGCCAGGGTCAGGGCGGTGCCGATGCTCTGTCGACGCCACTGCGGTGACACGTACAGCTGGTCGACCTCGCCGGTCGCGGGGTAGAGGCGGACAGCGCCGAGCTGGTCACGAGTCCGGGCCGAGGTGGCCCGCAGCGCCCCTCGATCGAGCAGGCGGCCGGGCTGGACGTCGTGCCCCGTGAACGCCACGAGGTTGAGGGCCGGTGGGGCGGCGTCGGGCTCGGGCAGCTCGGCGAACCACAGCGGGGGCGCCTTGGGCGCCCCGAGCGGTGTCACCACGAGTGCCACCACGTCCTGCTCGGGTCCGAGGTGGGCGACGGCGAGCGTGGCACCCGCGAGGTAGGCGATCGCGTCGGTCGCGGGCAGCTCCACGAGCTCGCCGTCGGCGTGCCGGTCGGAGCCGGCGCCCGCGACCCACACCGGGCTGCCGTCGTCCGCGAGGCCGCGGCACGCCCAGAAGCCCGGTGGGGTCCCTCGGTCAGGCTCGGTGGACACCGGCGCGCCTGCGACGTTCCGCGGCGGTGGCGACGCTGCCGGTCCCGAGCAGCAGTCCGGCCAGGCCGAGCAGGCGCCAGTCCGCGCCGCCGGTGTCCGGCAGGGCGGCGTCGGACGTGGTCCCGTCGCTGGGGGAGGCCCCGTTGTCGGACACGCCCGTGTCGTCGTTGTCGTCGCCCGGGTCGGCGCCGTCGCCCGGGTCGGTGCCGTCCTCGTCGTCGGGGACGACCTCGACCGTCACGGTGCCGGTGGAGGTGCCGTTGGAGTTGGTCACCGCGTACTCGAAGGTGTCCTCCCCGCTGAATCCGTCAGCCGGCGTGTACTCGATCGCGAGCGTTCCGGCGCTGGGCACCGCGCTGACCCTGGCGCCGGCGGACTGCCCCACGACGGTGGCCGTTCCGTGGCTCGGATCGGTCTCGAGGTCGAGCGTCGTGGCCGGGTCGTCACTCTCGTCGTTGGCCAGCACGTCGATGCGGACGGCCTCACCCTCGTCGGTGGTGGCCTCGTCGTCGACGACCACCGGCAGGAGCCCGGTGTTGCTGAAGTCGAAGGAGAAGACGCTGGTGAATCCGCAGGAATCTTCGAGGACGTTGCACGGCTCGAGCGTCTGCTGCTGCGTCGAGGCGACGAGCCCGGGTGCTGCCGTGGCCTGCACGACCGTGACGGTCGATCCGGCAGGAGCGGTGTAGGAGCCGAGGAATCCTGACCCGGGGCAACCGGACGCACTGGCGGGCGGTCCACCGGCCGGGCCCGTCGTGCAGGTGAACGACGACGACGTCCCGTCCTGGTTGGTCGTGGTGACGGTGAACTCACTGCCGCTCGTCGTGGTGCCCTCCGGCACGTAGGAGCCGTCGGCGACCTGCACGCCGACCCGATACTTCTGCGATCCGTACACCGGAGCGACGTCACCCACGTCGACCCGGATGCTCGCCTGGCTGGTGCCGTTGGAGTTGGTGAGGTTGTACGAGAACGTCTCGCGGCCGTTGAAGTCGGTGTTCGGGGTGTAGAGGATCTGCTGGCGTCCGTCGCGCGTGACCACCTCGGCCGTGCCGTTCGCGGGGGCCTGCTGGACGTCGATCGTCGTCGCCGGGTCGTCGCTCTCGTCGTTGGCCAGCACGTCGATGAGGACGGGGGTGTTGGCCTCGGTGTCGACGTCGTCGAAGGTCGCCACCGGTGCCAGGCCCGTGTTCTCGAACACGACGTCGTTCGTGTCGCACGGCAGCGGGTCGGTGTTCTCGCACGGCTCGAGGGCGGCGACGAGCGTGGAACGCGAGAGTCCCTCGGGGGCCGACGTCTGCTCGATCGTGACGGTCGCTCCGGGGGCGGCCGTGAAGTTGGGGCCGAACGGGTTGCCCGGGGTGACGGTCACGTCGGGCGTTGCCGCGGCGCGCTCCAGGACACCCGTCGTCGGAGCGGGGCAGTAGGCGGTGTCGCCCTCGACGACGGTGGCCGTGCACGTGTCGTAGGTTGTGGCGCCCTCGGCGTCCGTCGAGGCGATCTGGAACGTGGCACCGGCCGGCGAGGTGCCGTCGGCGACGTACGAGCCGTCGGCGATCTTGATCCCTACGCGGAACTTCTGGAACCCGAAGTCGGGGGCGATGGCCTCAGCGACTGCGCTCTCCTCGGTGGAGGCGTCGGGTGCGGTCGGAGCGGCTCGACCCTCGGTGACCGGCACGGCGGGGGACGTCTCGTCCGGTGTGTCCTCGACGGGTGCCGGGGCTTCGGCCGGGGGGCTCTCCGGCTCCGACTCGGGCTCCGCGGGCGTCGCGGCGGGCGGAGCCTCCGGCTCGGGTTCGGGCTCGGGCTCGGGCTCCGGCGCCGGTGCGGGCTCGGCAGCTGGCGGGGGAGTCGGCTCCTCCGCCGGGCTGGCGGACTGCGACGGCTCGGCCGAGGTCGGCTCGTCGGCCGCGACGGCGGCGGGGGCGAAGCTCATGACCGAGGCGAGAGTTGCGGCACCGGTGATGGCGAACCTGCTGATCGAGACACGCAGGAACGAGTGGGAGTGTGTGGACAAGATGATCCCCGAACGGGTCGTGGCGAAGTGGCCCAGCTGCTCGAGGCCCCCCTGAGCATGCATCACGAACGGCGTCGTTGGGGACAGAACGTCACATCTTCTCCTGATCCTGCGGGGGCGAGGGCGCTGGAGGGGTCATCGGCGGGGCGAGGTGGGTGAGGGGCGCGGCCCGGTGGCTCCAGATGCTCGTCGACCTCATGGCCTCGCCGTCGCTCGTGCGCTGGCCGTCGCCCCACAGCCGGGCCCATCCCCGGGGAAACGTGACGATCGCGGCGGCCAGCACGATCGCGGTCCCGATGCCGTGGCGTCGTTGCCCGGGATGCACGTAGACCTGGTCCACCTCTCCGGTCGCGGGATACCACCGGAGTGCGGCCAGCTGGTCGGCGTTGCGGACCGGAGCGGCACGAGCCGCGTCGGGATCGAGGAGGCTCCCGCTCTCGATGCCGTGGCCGGTGAAGGCGACGAGGCTGGTGGCAGGGGGCGATGCATCGGGCTCGGGGACCTCGACGAACCAGAGCGGGGGAAGTAGAGGAACAGCCCGCGACGTCAGCTCCACCCGTGCCACCGAGCCGTCAGGGGCGAGCCGCGCGAAGCCGACGGCGTCGTTCGCGATCTCGTCGAGGGCGTCCGCCTCCGCCAGCTCGACGTCAGCACCGTCGGGGTGCAGGTCTGAACGGACCAGCGCCGTCCACGAGATCGCCCCCGTCGGGTCGAGAGCGCGAACCCGCCAGAGAGCGGTGGTCGATGCGGAGGACGTCATGTCAGCCTCACGATAAGGGGAACCGACGCACGGAACCGCGAAGGCGCTACGGTTTCGGTCCGACGTCGACGAGGAGTGGTCATGGCAGATCCGTACACGGCGGGCACCCCCGCACCCCCCGTCTACGCCGGCTGGTTCGCGCGGGTCGTGGCCCACCTGATCGACGTCATCCCCCTCATCGCGCTGTTCATCGTGATGGCTGCGATGTCCGACGGCATCCGGTCGAGCACTGACGACGGTTTCTCGCTGTCGATCAACCTCGACGGCGTCCCGGCTGCGGTCTACCTCGTCATCACCCTCGGCTGGTTCGGCTACAACTGGCTGCACCTCGAGGGCGGAACGGGCCAGACGGTCGGCAAGAAGGCCCTTGGCATCTCGCTGGTCTCGGCCGAGACACGCCGCCCGCTCGGCGCCGGTCTGGTGCTCGCCCGCCAGTTCGTGCACATCCTCGACAGCCTGCCGTGCCTGCTCGGCTGGCTGTGGCCGATCTGGGACCGCGAGAAGCGGACGTTCGCCGACATGACCCTCGGCACGCGGGTCGTCAAGTTCTGACGAACTGACCGCCGACGCGGTTCAGCCGGACGTCGCCACCGCGGCGGTCACGGCGGCGATGCCCGCGGCCGTGGCGGCCATGACGACCGCGCCCGCAACCCCTGTCAGGGCGGCAGCGACGCCGAGAGCGCCCAGCAGGACGGCGACACGGCCGCTCCGACGCACCCGCCATCCTGTCGCCCGGGCCGCCTCGACGGCGTCGGCGATCCGGGCGGGAGCGAGGTCGTCGACGACGATGACAGGCCTGCCGGCGACAGGTTCGTCGGGCGTCGTGAACGCCAACGTGGCACCGTCCGAGGCCGTCGTCCCGACAGTCGCCACGACGAGGCCGTCGGCGACGAGCGACCTGACGACCTCACCGGTCCGGGCCGCGTCGCACGCGGAGTGGAACTGGCTGATGCCGGCGAGGCCGGCCACGTGGCGGGTGCGCTCGTCGCCGTCGCCCGAGACCAGCACGAGGTCGAGACCGAGTGCGGTGAGCCGCGCGACGTCGCGCGTGAGGTCGGGGCGGACGTCGTCGGCCACCGTGATGCTGCCGAGCGCCCGCCCGTCGACCTCGACGCCGACCGTGGTCCAGATCGTCGGGCGGATGTCGATGCCGATCCAGTCGGGGGAGCCGACCCGCACCGGATGCCGGTCGACCGAGCCGCGGATGCCGAGGCCGTCGACGACCTCGACGTCGCTGAGCTGCCCGCGCGCCGACAGCGTCGCGACGGCCCGACCGACGCGGTGGTCGGACGCCTTCTCGAGTGCTCCGGCGAACCAGCGCAGGTTGCGGTCGTGATCGGGCTCGACCGGCTCGACCGACACCACGGTGAGGTCTCCGGTGGTGACCGTGCCGTCCTTCTCGAGCACCAGGGTGTCGAGCCGGGACGTCGCGCGGACGGTGTCGAGGTCACGCAGCTGGACCCCGTGGGCCCGGGCTCGCGAGGCGCCGACGGAGAACGCGAGCGGGGCTCCGAGGATCGTCGCGGCAGGGCTCGCCATGACGAGTGCCGCGACGCCCACACGGGCGCCGGCGGCCGGGTCGTCGCGAAGTCCCCAGGCGATGGCGCCGGCGGAGGCCACCAGCAGCACCGCCGGGACGAACCACCGCGGCGTGGTCGTCGCGCCCGCGGGGAGTCCGCTGCGCGAGCGCACGATCACGGCGCCGACGGCGAGCACGACGGTCGTGGCGGCGGGCAGCGCCTGCGTCGGCGAGCTGCCGTCCACCACCGCCGCGACGGCCCACGTCGCCGCGGCGACGACGGTGACCGCGACGAGCACGAGGTCTCGGGTCCCGGTCACGGCTCTGCGCCCTCCTCGGCGCGGAACCGCTCGAAGTCGCTCTGGTCGCCGGCCTGCCACAGGGGCACGCTGGCCTTGAGCAGCATCGTGATCTGCACCATGAACTCCGGGTCGTGCAGGTCGTCGCCGAACAGCTCGTTGATGCGCTTCCAGCGATAGCGGACCGTCTGCGCGTGGACGCCGAGCTGGGCCGCGATGGCCGGCGCGCTGTCGCGGGTCTCGAGCCAGACGAGCAGGGTCTGGGAGAGGATCTCGCGGGAGTTGGGCGTCTCGGCCAGCAGCGGCTTGAGCAGGTCCTGGCACATCCGCTGGCGCAGGGCAGGCTCGGCGTGCAGCCAGATCTGGGTGCGGTGCGCGCGGCAGTCGACCACGGGCTGCTCGGGGATGACCCCGCGGCGGACGAGGTCGAGGGCCCGGCGCGCCCAGCGGTAGCCGGCGGGGACGGACGTCGGGTCGACCGGCCAGCTGATCGCCACCCGCGTGCCGTACGCCGCCAGGGCGGCCGTGAGGTCGTCGGCGTTCGCGGCGTCGGCGATCACGATCACGCGCTGCTCGTGGCGCACGACGAGGTGCGTGAGTGCGAGGGCACCGACATCGATGCGCTGCTCTGCGTCGGGGTCGGAGACCGTCACCACGACGGACTCGGGCACGTGCCAGACGCTGGGGTCGACGTCAGCGATCGGGGTCTGCCGTCGCCCTGACAGCAGCTGCTCGGCGAGCCTCGCACGGGCAAGTCGCCGGTCGCCCCGGATGGCTCGGCGACCGGCAGCGAAGCCCAGCTCGGCCTGCGCGACGAGCTCGTCGATGTAGGAGAACAGTGCGTCGGCGAGCCGTCCCCTGGCCTGCTCCGGCACGGGGTGGTCGACCTGGGCCCTGCGCAGGTGGTCCCACGTCACCGTCGCGGCGAGCCGCAGGGCAGCGTGCATCGCGGCGAGGTCGCCGGTGCCGGTGGCCTCGGCGCGGGCCATCGCCTGGAACATCTCGTCGACCCCCCGGTCGCGGTGCGGCAGCCCGTCGAGCCCGTCGAGGAAGCGGTGCGTGGCCTGCTCCACCGCGTGGGCGATGACGTCGCGGCGGCGCCCGTCCGGTCGCCCCGCGTAGGCGGGCACCTCGGCCTGGATGCGCTCGGCGACCTCGGCGGCCACGGCCGGCACGAGCTCGCGCAGCGCCCGTGCGTGCTGCTCGACGGACTGCGGCTCCGTCACGGCACGGACTTCTGCCCCGTGCCACGGCCCCCGATCACCCATGTTCCCCCCACGATGGCGATGACGTGTGAGCGCATCGTACCGATCCTCTCGGTCAGGGGGCAGGGGTCAGGAACGGCGGATGGGGCGCTGGCAGGCGGGGTCGGAGGGAGGGGACGCCGCCCGCCAGCGGGCTGGGGGATCAGTCGTTCGGCTCCTCGCCGGGCGCGTAGTCGGGGATCTCGAACTGGTCGGGAACCGTGACGATCCGGGGATTCGGGTGCGGCGAGGGGGAGCATCCCGAGCGAGGATCGTCGGGGCTCTCGACGCCCGGCTGGTTGGGGATGGAGATGAAGGCGCCGTCCTCGTCGGTGCCGTAGTTCGTGCAGTTCGTCGCCCCCACCCTGATCATCAGCGGGTTGTCGGGTCCGGAGACGGCTGCGGTCAGGATGGGGGAGATGTCGTCTCCCGACGCGGTCGCGCAGCCGGTGAAGGCGGGAATGTCGAGGGTCCCCTGCAGCGCTCCGCCCTGGATGCCGAACTGGTCGATCTTCGGGTCGAACTCGTCCTCGAGCTTGCCGAAGCCCGTGGTCGACTCGTAGCCGTACGGTGTCTCCACGACGAGCTTGCGGTTCGACACCGAGAGCTGGGCCGTCGGTCCGGTGCCGCACGAGGAGCCCAGCCGAAGGTCGACACCGTCCACGGTCACGTCCCGGACCCGGACGTCCACGCGGTCCTCCAGCGTCGCCGACTCGATGGTCTTGATGAACTCGATGCCCGCGCGCGGCTGATACTCCTGATGGTCGTGAGGCTGGAAGATCAGCGGGTAGGGAAGCCCGTTGCCGTCGCGGCGCTGGCTCACCTGCAGGGTCGCCGTCACGGGAATCGACCCGAACACGACGGTGCGGATCGGGATCAGTGCGGAGTCGCCGTAGGGATGCTTCGAGCCGCTCGGCGAGGTGAAGAAGGCCCGGATGTAGTAGGTGAAGTCGTTCGCCTGCTCGCCGGGGTAGGCGTAGCCGAACTGGATGGATGCAGCCACCATCGTCAACGGCACCCGCGTCCACTGCCGGGCCGGGATCGATCCGGCCAGCCCGACCTGCGGGAAGTTGAGCCAGCTCGTCTGGTCGACGAAGTCAGGCGGGAAGCTTTCACAGGGCTGGCTGTCCATCTCGACACAGTCCGGGTAGGGCAGGCCCGGATTGCGTCCCTCTCGCTGCTCGTCCGCGACGGACGAGGACGGAAGAGTGGTGAGGCCCAGCGCAGCCAGGCAGGCGATCGCCGCAAGGCGCAGCGGGCGGGCACGGCGTGTCATGCAGGCACGCTCGCAGCCGTGTCCGGAGCGGGTCAACGACTTCGCATCGAGACGGTGGTCGAAGCGCGACTAATTGTCACGTGGGTGACAACTCGCCTCGACGACGGTGGACCGGCGCAGATTGTCAGACGCATGACAATCTCTCCGCCGTTTTGATTTTTTCCGACCTCGGCCATTGCCTGCTGCTCGGCCGACGTGCGCTGAATGGCGACGTGACACCCGTCACGAATGACCAGATCCAACGCACTGAGAGAAGTGGAGAGACCCATGAAGCTCAAGCACGCAGCCATCGGAACCGCAGCGATCGCGCTGGCGGCCGTCGGCGCCGCCGGCCCGGCCCTGGCCACCGGCAGCACCTACACCGTCGCGGTCGGAGGCAGCTCGGCTGCCGGCACGCACAACATCACCGCCACGGCCGGAGCGTTGTCGTTCGCCGTCCCGACCCTCACGATGGGATGCTCCAGCGCGAACGTCCCGGCCTCCCCGGCCTCCACCGTCGCCAGTGGCGCGGGCATCACCGACATCGCCGCGATCAACAAGATCAACTTCGTGGGCTGCACCGGTCCCGGCGGTGCCCTGACCGTCACCACCGTCGGCTCGTGGAAGCTGCACGGCACCAGTGCGGCAACCGCCGGCGCCACTGACGTCATCAGCGGGCACGTCGAGAACATCACCGCCAACGTCAGCAACGCGGTCTGCCGGTTCACCGTGACCGGCTCGGCCAACGGCACGTTCAACGAGGCCACCCAGAAGCTGACCGTCAGCGAGACGGGCTTCACCGGCAACCTCAAGGTCACGTCCGCCAGTGGCTGCCTCGGCCAGGTCACGACGGGCCAGAACGCCAACTTCAGTGGCGTCTTCACGGTCGCGTCGGCCGACGGCGCGATCAACGCGAGCTGACGCCCACCTGCTCGGTCGGGGACGGGCCTCCTCCCGTCCCCGACCGGACCATCCCTGCACGTCGCCACTCCCATCACCCGCACGAAGGAGCACCACCATGACCCTGTCCACCACCTGGCGTCGCCGCGTCGGCGTCGTCACCGCCGGCGCCGCGCTCGGCCTCATCCCGATGGCCGCGCACGCCGCGACCATCGTGACGCTCAAGCACGACGCCGTCGGCACGAGCTACATCGCCAAGACCAAGTCGACCATCGAGCTGAAGCCCACGACGCTGACGACCGACCTCGACATCGACACGGGCGACTTCACGGGATCGCTGCCGCTGCCCGGCACGTCGACCGAGTTCAAGGCGGCCGGCTTCCTCCCGGTCAAGGCCAACGTCGACTTCATCCCCGTCGGCTCGGTCACCGGCCGCATCGACCTGACGCAGACCCAGGCCAAGGTCAACGCCACGGCCACGTACTACGTCAAGCTCTCGAACATCAAGATCGTCGGCTTCCCGACGTTCGCGGGCAGCAAGTGCCAGACCAAGGTGCCCGTCAGCATCCCCGTCGCAACGCCTGCCGACGAGGGCTTCGACATCATCGCGGGCGGCAACCTGACCGGCACCTACTCGATCGGCAGCTTCGAGAACTGCGGCCTCAACACGGCCTTGATCAACGCGCTGGTGCCCGGTGGCGGCAACACCGTCGACATCCAGGCCAGCAACGGCGTGGTCGTCGAGTAGTCACTGCCGTTGGACCGGTCCGGCCGGCTCGTGGGTCATCACGGGTCGGCCGGGCCGCTGCCTGTGGAAGCCGAGGCGCCGAACGGGGCATCCTCGTTAGGCTGGAGGGGCGCGGACCCGGGGCCACATCTCTCCGATTGCGTTGGATCTGATCTGACTCCCGGGTCCGCGTTCCCTTGCCTCCAGGGTGGGGCAAGCGCTGTCAGGCGGCGTCTCGGCGCCAGCCCGGTGTCGTCGACTCGAGGGCCGTCAACAGGTCGACGGTGCGGGTCGGGTCGGCCAGCTCGTCGGCGAACATCGCCTTGAGGTGCCGGAGGCGGTGCCTCACGGTCTGCTCGTGGACGCCCAGCTGCTCGGCCAGCACCGGTGCGCTGTGCCGGGTCTGCAGCCACAGCAGCATGGTCTCGGCGAGGGCGGCCCGGCGCTTGGGCCTCTCGGCCAGCAGCGGGGCGAGCAGGTCTGCGTCGGCGTGACGGCGCAGCATCGGGTCGGCGTGCAGGCACAGGTGCGCCTGGTGGTCGCGGCACCACACGATCTTGTCGTCAGGAGCCGTGATGATGCCGGTGTCGGCGAGCTCGAGCGCGCGGAACGACCAACGGGCCGCGTGACGGACGTCGGTCGACGCGACGCCCCAGCTGATGGCGACCGGTCCGCCGATCTCGTCGACGACGCGTCGGGCGACGTCGACGACCTCGTCGGCGTCGGCCACGATCGCGAGGCGTCCACGTCGCACGCCTGCCAGCACGTGCGGATGCTCGGCGAGCACCCTGCTCGTGGTGGCGCTGCAGTGCGAGGCGACGACCGCGACGGCAATCTGCTGCGGGACCGGCCACTCACTCTCGTCGGCCAGCTCGGCGATGCGGTCGGCGCGTCCGTTGCTGAGCAGCTCGACGAGCAGCTGGGTGCGGGCCTGGTGGCGCGCCGATCGGTTGTCACCGCGCGCGCTGGTGTAGCCGGCGACAGCCTGGTCGAGCAGCAGGCGCTGGTACGTCATGACGGCGTGTCCCACGCGGGCCACGACCTCGGCCGGCAGGCCGAGGGCGAGCGTCATCTCGCGCAGCTCGTCCCACGACTCCTGGGTCGCGATCTGGTGCGCGGCCTGCATCGCGTCGAGGTCGTGCCCGCCTCGGCCCTGCAGCTCGCCGAGACGTCGGTAGAACGCGAAGACCGTCCGGATGCTGGTGCGGCGGCGCGCCAGGGCGTCCATGAACGCGTCGACGGCGCACGTGATCGCCTCGGTGACGGCCGCCTCGATGCGCGGGTCGGTGGTGGTCGCGAACGCCGCGACCTCGGCCCGGATGCGCCGGGTGATCCGCCCGCTCAGGTCACCCGCCCGCTCGCGGCAGACCACGACGACGGCGGGGTCGAGTGCCGGCAGGTCGAGCAGGTGGTCGAGCGAGCCGGCCTCCGTGATCAGAACGGTCATGCGATCCCTCCCCGTGGTGCCTCGCGTCGTGACGGTCGACGCGCATGGTGCCAGTGAAGGGGCGGGGTGAGGACACGTCCAGACCCGGAACCGGTTTCGCGACGGACTGTCCTGAAAGTTGTGACGAGGGTGACAAGATCGTCCGCCGACGCGGATCTGTGAATAGTTGTCACGCGCATGACAATCCAGCCGTCGAATGACGACGTTTGCCCGGACGGGGCTGGAACTGTGACGCGCAGCACCCCTACGGTCTCGGGAGGCACCGCCCGTCCCGGGGGAGCGGTGCCGCCAAGATCCATCACCAAGACGTCAGGGGGCCCGCATGGGCGGCAGTGTCGAGGTCAGCGGACTGACCAAGTCGTACGGGCGCCAGAACATCTGGCGCGACGTCACGCTGGCGTTCCCGCCGGGCGAGATCACGGCGCTGCTCGGCCCGTCCGGCACTGGCAAGTCGGTGTTCCTCAAGTCGATCATGGGCATCGTGGAGCCCGAGGCAGGCTCGATCCTGGTCGACGGCGAGGACATGGTGAGCGCCAAGGAGTCACAGCGCCTGCAGATGCGCAAGAAGTTCGGCGTGCTCTTCCAGGACGGCGCACTGTTCGGCTCGATGAACGTCTACGACAACGTCGCCTTCCCGCTGCGCGAGCACACCCGCAAGAGCGAGTCGCAGGTGCGCTCGATCGTGATGGAGAAGCTCGAGATGGTGGGCCTGGTCGGCCAGGAGCACAAGGTGCCCGGCGAGATCTCCGGCGGCATGAAAAAGCGCGCCGGCCTGGCCCGGTCGCTCGTGACCGACCCCGACATCATCCTGATCGACGAGCCCGACTCGGGCCTCGACCCGGTGCGCACGTCGAACCTCGCGCAGCTGCTGGTCGACGTCAACACCGCGACCGACGCCACGATGCTCGTCGTCACCCACAACATCGAGCTCGCCCGCACGATGCCCGACAACCTGGGCATGCTCTATCGCCGTGAGCTCGTGATGTTCGGGCCGCGCGAGGAGTTCCTGCTCACCGACCACCCGGTCGTCTCGCAGTTCATGAGCGGCGATCCCGACGGACCGATCGGCATGAGCGAGGAGACCGACCACCGCAGCAGCGACCTGTTCGACGAGCCGGTCGACTACTCGGGCCCCAGCGGCACCGCCCTGATGTCCCGGCACGCCGGCGCCCGAGCGATCGAGGTGCTGCCGCGCCAGCTCGAGCCGCGGTCGGGCGAGGTGCGTCCGGCCCAGCGTCGGCACCGCGAGCGCGTCGCCGCCGGAGGTGCGCGGCTCTACGTCGCCGACGACGACGAACGCGACCGAGTCGCCGGCGTGCCGCTGCTGGGTGCGGTCTCCCGCGCGCTGACCGTGGTGGGCGACGTCTTCGCCCTCGGCCTCGACACGGCCCGCGCGACTTTCCGGCGTCCGTTCGCCGCCCGCGAGGCACTCGAGCAGTTCTGGTTCGTCGTCAGCGTCTCGTGGATCCCGGCGATCCTCGTCGCGATCCCGTTCGGGGCGGTCATCGCCCTGCAGCTCGGCACGCTGACCGTGCAGGTCGGCGCCCAGTCCTTCACGGGGGCGGCCAGCGTCCTCGCCGTCATCCAGCAGGCGGCGCCGATCGTCACGACCCTGGTCGTCGCCGGCGCCGGCGGTGCCGCGATCTGCGCCGACCTCGGAGCCCGCCGCATCCGCGACGAGATCGATGCGATGCGGGTCATGGGCGTCTCGCCGGTGCAGCGGCTCGTCGTCCCCCGGGTGCTGGCCTGCATCGGGGCGGCCGTGCTGCTCAACGGGCTGGTGTCGGTCGTCGGCGTGCTCGGCGGCTACTTCTTCAACGTGATCGTGCAGGGTGGTACCCCTGGTGCCTACCTCGCGAGCTTCACGGCGCTGGCCCAGATCCAGGACCTCTGGGTCGGCGAGATGAAGGCCGTCATCTTCGGGTTCATCGCCGGCGTCATCGCCTGCCACCGCGGGCTCAACACGGCGCCCGGGCCCAAGGGCGTCGGCGACTCGGTCAACCAGTCGGTCGTCGTGACCTTCCTGATGCTGTTCTTCGTCAACTTCGTCATCACCACGCTGTATCTCCAGCTGGTGCCGGGCAAGGGAGCCTGACATGACCGCACACGCACCCCGCGACCCCCGCTGGTGGGACCGCCCGATCGACGGCCTGGCCGCGATGGGTCAGGACATCCGGTTCCACGGCCGGGTCATGCTCTGGATCCCGGCGACGCTCAAGCGCTACCCGCGCGACGTCATGCGACTGCTCTCGGAGGTCAGCTTCGGCTCCGGCGCGCTGGCCGTCATCGGCGGAACGATCGGCGTGATGCTCGGCATGACGCTGTTCGTCGGCAGCGTCGTCGGCATGCAGGGCTATGCCGCGCTCGACCAGATCGGCACCTCGACGCTCAACGGCTTCATCTCGGCCTACTTCAACACCCGCGAGATTGCTCCGCTGGTCGCGGCCCTCGCCCTGTCGGCGACGGTCGGCTCGGGCTTCACGGCTCAGCTCGGTGCGATGCGCATCAACGAGGAGGTCGACGCCCTCACCGTCATGGCGGTCCCGAGCGTCCCCTACCTCGTGACGACCCGCGTCATCGCCGGATTCATCGCGATCATCCCGCTCTACGTCATCGGCCTGCTGACGTCGTACGCCGGCGCGAGGTTCGTGACGATCTACCTCTACGGCCAGTCGGCGGGCACGTACGACCACTACTTCAACCTGTTCCTGCCGCCGATCGACATCCTGCTGTCGTTCGCGAAGGTGCTGGTCTTCTCGGTGCTGATCATCCTCATCCACTGCCGCCTGGGCTTCAAGGCCGCCGGCGGGCCGGCGGGCGTGGGCATCGCGGTCGGCACGGCCGTCCGACGCAGCATCGTGACGGTCGCCGTGCTCGACCTGCTGCTCTCGATGGCTCTGTGGGGCACCACCACGACCGTGAGGATCGCCGGATGAGGGGACGCCTCCTGGACGCCGGCCTCGGGCTCGGCTACCTGCTGCTGGCTGCGGTGCTGGTCGCGGTCGCGGTGCTGACCTACAACCGCGCGTTCGTCTCGAGCGTCGACGTCGACCTGACCACCGGTCCGGTCGGCAACGCCCTGCAGAAGGGGTCGGACGTCAAGCTCAACGGCGTCCCGGTCGGCCGGGTGTCCAAGGTCTCCGCCGACGGCAAGGGTGCCGTCGTCACACTGGCGCTCGACCCAGACACCTCCAAGGAGCTGCCGCGCAGCACCACCGCGCGGCTCCTGCCCAAGACGCTCTTCGGCGAGCGCTACGTCTCGCTGGTCCGGCCGGCCGAGCCCGCGGGAGAGGGGCTCTCCTCGGGCGACACGATCGGCCAGGACGTCTCGGACGAGTCGGTCGAGCTCGAGCAGGTCTTCGACGAGCTGCTCCCGCTGCTGCAGTCGATCCAGCCCGAGAAGCTGTCGGCGACGCTCGGCGAGCTGTCGACGACCCTGCGGGGGCGGGGCGAGGAGATCGGCGACACCCTCACCGAGCTCGGCGACTACCTGCAGAAGCTCAACCCGCAGGTGCCGCAGCTGACCGACGACCTCGCCCGGCTCGGCCGCGTCGCCGACGTCTACACCGACGCGGCGCCCGACCTGCTCGACGCGCTCGACTCGCTCACCACGACGTCCCGCACCCTGGTCGACCAGCGCAACGCGCTCACCGAGGTCTACGCGTCGGTCATCTCGTCGGCCGACACGACCCGCGGCTTCGTCGGCGACAACCAGGAGACGATCGAGGTGCTCGCCGACGAGAGCCGCGCGGCGCTCGAGGCCGCGCGCCCGTACGCCAAGCAGTTCCCCTGCCTGTTCCGGTCGGCCCGCTCGTACATCCCCGCGATGGACAAGGCGCTCGGCAAGGGCACCGACGAGCCGGGACTGCACGTGCGCCTCGACGTCGTCGAGAGTCGTGGCAAGTATCTCGCCGGCAAGGACACCGTGAAGTACGCATCCGGCCGCTCGCCGCGGTGCCCCTACGTGACCGGACAGGTCGGGACCAAGCCGGCATCGTCCGGCAGCGCGGCCGAGCCGGAGACCATCGCCCCGCCGCGGTCGACGGCTCCGCAGGCCATCGCGTCGGCGGGCGCCGGGCTCGGGCAGGCCAACTCGCCGGCCGAGAACCAGCTCGTCGCCGAGATCGTCGCGCCCACCCAGGGCATCGCGCCCGACGACTACCCGCGGTGGAGCAGCCTCCTGCTCGGACCGACCCTTCGCGGCACGAAGGTGGTGCTGAAGTGACCAAGCTCCTGATCAAGAGCATCACGTTCGTCCTGGTGACGGTGCTCTCGACCGTCGCGCTCGCGGCCACGATCCGCAACGACAGCGGGGGGTCGACCCGCGAGTACCACGCGATGTTCACCGATGCCACCAGCCTCAACAAGGGCGACGACGTCCGGATGGCCGGCGTCAAGGTCGGCACCGTCAGCGACATCGAGGTGTCCGACGAGAGTCGGGCTCGCGTCACCTTCACCGCTGCGCGCTCGGCACCCCTGACCCAGGGGACCGTCGCCGAGCTGCGGTTCCGCAACCTGATCGGCCAGCGCTACATCGCGCTGGAGCCGCCGGCCTCGCCCGGCCCGGAGCTCGCGCCCGGTCACACGTTCGACCTCGACCACACCAAGCCGGCCCTCGACCTGACGATGCTGTTCAACGGGTTCCAGCCGCTGCTGCGGCTGCTGTCGCCCGACGACGTCAACAACCTGAGCGCCCAGATCGTCGCGGTCTTCCAGGGCGAGGACGCAACCGTCGACGGCCTGCTGTCGAGCACCGCGAGCCTGACCTCGACGCTGGCGACGAAGGACGAGGTCATCGGGCAGCTCATCACCAGCCTCAGCTCGGTGCTCGACACCGTCAACGACAGGTCGGACCAGCTCGACACCACGATCGTCACGCTGCAGCAGCTGGTCAGCGGGCTGGCCCAGGACCGCAAGACGATCGGCAGCACCCTCGACGGCCTCGGTGACCTGACGTCGAGCGTCGCCGACCTGCTCGACGACGGCCGTGAGCCGCTCCGGGGCTCCATCACGGCGCTCGAGGACTTGTCGGCCAACCTGTCGAAGGCCGAGCCGCAGCTCGACTCGTTCTTCGAGAAGCTGCCGGTCAAGCTCGACCGCATCGGGCGGACCGGCTCCTACGGATCGTGGTTCAACTTCTACGCCTGCTCGATCGAGGGCAAGATCCCCAAGCCCGAGGGCTACTTCGGTGACCTCGGCGTCAAGCCCATCGCCGAGAGGTGCCGATGATGACGAAGTACCCCACGGCGTTCGCCGAGCGCAACAAGATCGTGATCGCGGTCGTCGGCATCGTCTCGATGGTCGTCATCTTCGCGCTGACGTTCAACGCCGCGTCCCTGCCGATCATCGGTGGCGGGCACGTCTACACCGCGAAGTTCGCCGAGGCCGGTGGCCTCAAGGAGGGCAACGAGGTGCGCGTCGCCGGCGTCAAGGTCGGCAAGGTCACCGACATCTCCCTCGACGGTGCGACGGTGGAGGTGAAGTTCCGGGCCAAGGGCGCACGGCTCGGCGACCAGACGTCCGCCTCGGTGAAGGTCAAGACGATGCTGGGGCAGAAGTTCCTCGCGCTCGTGCCGGCCGGCCGCGCCGAGCTCGCCGACGCCATCCCGGTCGACCGCACGACCACCCCGTACGACGTCAACGAGGCGTTCTCCGACCTCTCCGACACGGTGGGCGAGATCGACACGACCCAGCTCGAGGCGAGCTTCGACGCGCTGAGCGACGCGTTCCGCGACACGCCTGAGTCGGTGCGCACGATGGTGAGCGGGCTGACCGACCTGTCCCGCACCATCTCCAGCCGCGACGAGGAGCTGGCGAAGCTGTTCGAGGCGACCAAGTCCGTCTCGGGGACGCTCAAGGACCGCAACGCCGAGTTCGCCAAGATCATCACCGACGGCAGCTCGCTGCTCGACGAGCTCGGCCAGCGACGCGAGACGGTCGCGGCGATGCTCGACGGCACCGCGCGGCTCGGGACGCAGCTGCAGGGCCTGGTCAAGGACAACGAGAAGCAGCTGCGCCCGGCGCTGGAGAAGCTCGACGACGTCGCCCGCATCCTGCAGGAGAACCAGGACAACCTCGACTCCGCGCTGAAGAAGCTCGGCCCCTACTACCGGGTCGTGACCTCGGCGCTCGGCAACGGGCGATGGGTCGACTCCTACATCTGTGGCCTGTTCACCGACGAGACGCGTCCTCAGCTGGAGAACGACGTCGAACGCAACTGCACGCCGAGCAAGGGAGGCGGGAAATGAGCATCTCGCGCAGGACCATCGGGACCGTCGCCGTCCTTGCCCTCGTGGTGGCGGGCTTCCTCGCGTGGCGCTCCCTGGGCGACCGCGGGACGCGCGTCGACGCGGTGTTCGAGTCGACGGTGGGTCTCTACCCCGGCTCCGAGGTGCAGGTGCTCGGCGTCGAGGTCGGCAAGGTCACCGCCGTCGAGCCGAGGCGTGACGGCGTACGGGTGTCGATGACGCTCGAGGCCGGCCAGCACGTCGAGGCCGACACGGCGGCCGTCATCGTGGCGCCGACGCTGGTCAGTGATCGCTACGTGCAGCTGACCAAGCCCGACACCGGCGGGCCGCGGCTCGAGGACGGTGCGCAGATCCCCCGTGAGCGCACCGCGGTGCCCGTCGAGATCGACGAGCTCTACACGAGCATCACCGACGTCGCCACGAAGCTCGGCCCCGACGGCGCCAACTCGAAGGGGGCGTTGTCCGACCTGCTCGACGTCGCCGCCAGCAACCTGGCCGGCAACGGTGCCGGCATCAACCGCACCATCGACGAGCTCGGCAAGTCGACCGGGACCCTCGCCGACTCCAGCGACGACCTGTTCGCCACGATCGCGAACTTCAAGGAGTTCAACGACATGCTCGTCGCCAACGACCGGGGCGTCGCCAACGTCAACCGCCAGTTCGCGGAGGCCACCGACTACCTCGCCGACGACAGCGACGACCTCGCGGACGCGATCACCAACCTGGGCGACGCGCTGGTGATCGTCGACGACTTCATCGACGACAACCGCGACAACATCAAGACCAGCGTCGACAACCTGCTCGGGCCGACGCAGGTGCTGGTCAAGCAGAAGGACTCCCTCGAGGAGTCGGTGCGCCTGATCCCGGTGGCCCTGCAGAACTTCATCCGCGCCTACGACCCGGAGCGCAACACCATCGACGGGCGCGGCAACCTCAACGAGGTGTCGATCTGGGCCGACGACGGGCTCAGCGCGAAGTCGTCGGTCGACGCGCCGCCGGTGCTCCTGCCCGGAGTGGGTGAGGGCCGGTGAGGCGCCTGGGCCGGGTGGCGGCCGGGCTGGTCGCGGGCCTCACCCTCGGGGGGTGTGGCGTGCTCTCGGGCGGCGTCTACGACACCCCGCTGCCGGGCGGCGCCGACGTCGGGTCGAACCCCGTGACGATCACCGCGGACTTCGACGACGTCCTCGACCTCGTGCCCCAGTCGAGCGTGAAGGTCGACAACGTCGCGGTCGGCCGCGTCTCGAGGATCACGCTCAACGACGATGGCCGCAGCGCGCAGGTCGAGCTCGTCGTCAACCGGTCGGTCTCCCTCCCCGCGGGCACGACGGCACGCCTGCAGCAGACGTCCCTGCTCGGTGAGAAGTACGTCGGGCTCGTGCGACCGGAGCAGCCCGTCGCCGGTCCCGCGATCGCGAGCGGCGATCGGCTCGGCCTGGCCGACACGTCGCAGGCCGCCCAGGTCGAGCAGGTGCTCGGCGCCCTGTCGCTGGTGCTCAACGGCGGAGGGATCGGGCAGTTCCAGGAGATCTCCCGTGAGCTGCAGAAGGTCTCGACCGGACGCCCCGGGGAGGTCAAGAAGGCGCTGCGCCAGATGGAGACGTTCGTGTCAGGCCTCGACGAGCGCAAGGAGTCGATCACGTCCGCCCTCGACGGGCTGGCCACGCTCGGCACGACGCTCGACGCCGACAAGGCCAAGATCGCGTCGGCGCTCGACGGGCTCAGCCCGGGCATGCAGGTCGTGGTCGACCAGCGCGAGCAGCTCGTCTCGATGCTGAGGTCGCTCGACCGGCTCTCGGACGTGACCGTCGAGACTCTCGACGCCGCCCAGGACGACATCGTGAAGGACCTGCAGGCGCTCGAGCCCATCCTCACCCAGCTGGCGAAGTCGGGTCAGGACCTGCCCGACTCGTTGCAGATCCTGCTCACCTACCCGTTCCCCGACTCGGTGCTCGGCGCGATCAAGGGCGACTACCTCAACGTGTTCGTCGAGACGAACTTTCGCACCCTGCCCAACGGGTGCGAGGCGATCGGGTGCTCCTGGCCGCAGGTCGAGGACCCGAACTACCCGGCCAACGGGCTGCGCAAGGGCAAGAAGATCACGATCCCGTCGCCGGCCCTGCTGCCGCCGACCGACTCGGCCATCCCCGGGGTCCCGTCACCGACCGTGCCGGTGCTGAGCCCGACGCCCACCCCGTCCGACGATCCCACCGCGACTCCGACGCCCGACCCGACGGGCGAGCCCACTCCGGAGCCGACGGATCCGCAGCCCACCGAGACGAGCCCGACACCCACGCCGGGCGTGACCCCCAAGGACGGTGAGGACTGATGCTGACGTCCGGGATCAGGATCAAGCTCGTCGCGTTCGTGGTCGTCGGCCTGCTCGCGACCGCCTACCTCGGCGCCCGCTACGTGGGCATCGACCTCACCCGGTCCGGCTACACCGTGACAGCGGTCCTGCCGGACGCGGCCGGTGCCTTCGAGAACGGTGAGGTGACCTACCGCGGCGTGCCCGTCGGCCGCATCTCTGCGCTCAGCGCGACGGCCGAGGGGGCCGAGGCGACGCTGCGCATCGAGGGCGGGGCGCCCGAGATCCCCGCCGACGTGCAGGTGCGGGTCGCCAACCGCTCCGCGATCGGCGAGCAGTACATCGACCTGCGCAGCACGTCGGGCTCCGGGCCGACGCTGCAGGACGGCGACCGCCTCTCGGCGGCCGGCGACTCCGCTCCGCCGGCGATCGACGAGGTGCTGCGCAGCGGCCGCGACTTCGTCGGCTCGGTCGACCCGGAGTCACTGACCACCGTCATCGACGAGGGCTACGAGGCGTCGCGCGGCGCCGGCGAGAGCCTGGCCCGCCTGCTCGACACCTCGCGCGACCTCGTCGAAGCCGCCGACACCAACTTCCTCGTGACGTCGCAGCTGATCGACAGCTCGAGCACGGTCCTGTCGACGCAGGAGGAGTCGGCGGCCAGCATCCGCGGCTTCAGCGGTGACCTGCGTACGCTCGCCACGACCCTGAAGGCGTCCGACGGCGACCTGCGAGCGCTGATCGAGAGCTCACCGGCAGCCGCGCGCTCGATCGACAAGCTGTTCAAGCAGGTCGGCAGCCCGCTCGGTGTGCTGCTGGGCAACCTGGTGTCGACCGCCCAGGTCTTCGGCACCAACGCCGACGGCGTCGAGGACGCGCTCGTCAACGTCCCCACGGCCTTCAGCATCGGCTGGGCTATCAACGGCTCGAATGGTCTCAACCTCGGCCTCGCCCAGTCGTACTTCGACCCGGTGCCGTGCACCAGCGGCTACGGGGGGACCACGGTCCGCCAGGGGCTCGACACCGGCCGCGGCAAGCCGTTCAACACCCAGGCCGGATGCACGGCGTCGCCGTCCACCGGCACCAACGTCCGCGGACCGAAGGCGGCACCCAAGCGTCCGGGTGCCACCGCCGGGGTCGCGTCGAACGCCGCGTCCACGGCAGGATCGGTGCCGAAGGTGTCGGTCGTGGACTCGCTGGCCGATCTCATGGGAGGAACGTCATGATGACCGACGAGGTCGAGAAGGTGACCGACGACGACGAGTCGCAGCAGCGACCCGCGTCCCGCCGCAAGGACCCGGAGCCACGCCAGCGGTCCGGGGGTGGGTGGCGCTTCGTGCTGCTCGGCGTCGCGCTGCTCGTGGCTGCCTCGGGCTCCTTCGCCTGGTGGCAGACCAGTGGCGACGAGGACCGCAAGACCGCTGAGACGCGCGACGCGGTGCTGCTGCAGGCACGCCAGGACATCGCCACCATGAACACGCTGGACTACCGCAAGGTCGACGCCGGCGTGAAGGCCTGGGGCGCCGTGACGACGGGGACGCTGCGCGACCAGCTCACGCAGGTCAGCAAGGAGGACCGGCAGCTGCTCGCCGAGCAGAAGAAGATCTCCACGGGTCGCGTCGTCGACGCCTCGGTGGTCGATCTCGACGCCTCCTCGGCCACGGTCATCGCCGCGGTCGAGGTGACGGTGCAGGACGCCGCCAAGCCCGACAGCGAGCCGACGGTCAAGCGCAACCGGTTCAGCGCCGACATCGTCAAGGTCGGTGGCCGGTGGCGGATCGAGACTCTCCAGCAGGTGGCGGTGAGCCTCTCATGAGGATCGTGCGCCGCGGCTGGCCCGTTGCCCTCGCTGCCGTGCTGCTCGTCGTGGGCCTGCTCGGCTGGTACATGAGCATCGACCTGCAGCGCAGCGAGGCCGCCGACAACGGGGCCGTCGTGGACAGCAAGACCACGGCCCAGGTGCAGGCGAGCGTCTCGCAGGCGCTGGGTCGCGTGCTGACCTACGACTACCAGGACCCGGCATCGACCGAGGCTGCCGCCGACGAGCTGCTCGCCGGCGCTGCGCGGACGGAGTACGACACGCTGTTCGCCTCGCTGCAGGAGCGTGCTCCGGGCCAGAAGCTCATGCTGTCCGCTCAGGTGCAGGCGATCGGGGTCAAGGAGCTGCACGGATCGACCGCCCGGCTGCTGGTGTTCCTCGATCAGTCGAGCCGGCGGGCCAAGGACGACGAGTCCAGTGTCTCGGCAGCACAGCTCGCCGTCACGGCGAAGAAGGTCGGCGGGGTCTGGAAGATCACCCAGCTCAAGCCCCTCTAGCCGCCCGGTGATCGAGTGCGGGGGTTCCTCGGGGGTCTCGATACACCTCGCTCGTTCCTCGCGAGGCACTCGACCGGCGAACGGCTCGGTGTTCGAGTGCGGGGGTTCCTCGGTGGTCTCGATACACCTCGCTCGTTCCTCGCGAGGCACTCGACCGGCGAACGGCTCGGTGTTCGAGTGCGGGGGTTCCTCGGTGGTCTCGATACACCTGGACCGGCGAACGGCTCGGTGTTCGAGTGCGGGGGTTCCTCGGTGATCGAGTGCCGCCGAGGAACGAGGCGGTGTATCGAGATCACTCCCGGTCGAACGTCTTCTTCGACAGCTCCGGCAACAGCTCGAGCTCACCGCGGATGAGGGCCTCGCGCTTCGCCCGACCCCACTTCTGCACCTTCTTCTCCCACCAGAAGGCCTGGACCACCGACTCACACGGCAGGCAGTAGACGAGCTCCACCGGACGGCGGCGCTTCGTGTACTGGGCGCCCTCGCCGCACTGGTGCTGTCGCAGGCGGGCGTCGATGTCGCGGGTGCTGCCCACGTAGTAGCTGCCGTCGGAGCATCGAAGGATGTACATGAAACCCATGGGGACGAGGGTGGCGGATGTCGTGCGGTGGCGCCTCGAGGTGTCCACAGGGGTCTCGATACACCTCGCTCGTTCCTCGCGAGGCACTCGACCAGCGAACGGCTCGGTGATCGAGTGCCGCCGAGGAACGAGGCGGTGTATCGAGATCACGTCCAGCCGAGCATGAGAGCGTGGTCTCACAGGCCTCGAGCGGTGAGCTTCTGGTCGAGGTCGAGGATGCGAGCAGTGTCGACGTAGTAGTCGGCCTGGTGGACGATCTTGCCCCAGCGGGTGCGGCAGACGAGGACCGTCTGGTTGTCGTAGAGGTGCTCGCCGTCGAGATCGGCGGCGTCGTCGAAGCGGGTGAGGATCGTCATGCTCCACGACCATCCGCCCATGAAGATCTGGCGGATGTCGCCGTGCAGGCCCGCGCCGACGAACGACTGCAGGAACTCCTCGATGCGGGCCTTGCCGACGTACGAGCCGGACCATCGGTGCTCGCCCTCGTGGAAGTCGAGCACGGCGTCGTCGGCGAAGCCGCTGAGCAGGGGTCCGTAGTCGCCGCGGCTGAGCGCCGCGACGTCGCGTCGCAGCTTGACCAGCAACGCTCGGGTGAACGCGATCCGCAGGACCACGACGAGCACGATGCCGATGAGGATGCCGATGACCAGGGTCATGGATCGAGTGTCGCCCACCTGTCGGCGTGCGCGCCACCCTCCGGCAGACTGGGCCCACCGAACTCTCAGGGGACCCCATGGCAGACATCTCGAAGCGTCCGTTCGTCAACCACCTCCGCTCGGACCCGACGTCGTTCGTGCTCCAGCTCCGCGGTGGCACCGTCAAGCGGTCGGGTGCAGGCGTCTCCTTCTGGTTCCGCCCCAGTACCGCGGCCCTCGCCGAGGTGCCGATGGACGACCGCGAGCAGGCGCTGATGTTTCAGGCGCGCACGTCGGACTTCCAGGTCGTCTCGGTGCAGGCCACCGTGACGTACCGCGTGTCGGACCCGGCCGTGGCGGCGACCCGCATCGACTTCGGCATCAACCCGCGCACCGGTGAGTGGAACGCCCGGCCGCTCGAGCGGCTCGGTGGGCTGCTGACCGAGCTCGCGCAGCAGCCGGCGCTGGAGTACCTCGCCGGCATCACGATGGCCGAGGCCCTCGCGCACGGCATCGGCCCGGTCCGTCAGCAGGTCGCCGACCAGCTCGCGAACGACCAGCGGCTCATCGAGCGCGGTCTTTCGGTCACGGACGTGCGGGTCGTCGCGATCCGGGCCGAGGCCGAGCTCGAGCGTGCGCTCCAGACGCCGACCCGTGAGGCCGTGCAGCAGGAGGCTGATCGCGCGACGTTCGAGCGACGTGCCGTCGCGGTGGAGAACGAGCGGGCGATCGCCGAGAACGAGCTCACCAACCAGATCGAGCTGGCCCGCCGCGAGGAGGAGCTGGTCTCGCAGCAGGGGCAGAACGAGCGCAAGCGGGCGAGCGAGCGCGCCGAGGCCGAGAAGATCGCCACGGTCGCCCGGGCCGAGCAGCAGGGACTCATCGCCGACGCGGACGCGGCGCGGACCCGCCTCATCGGTGAGGCCGACGCGACGGCCGAGACGGCGAAGTTCGCGGCGTACGGCGACGTCGACCAGGAGAAGCTGCTCGCCCTCGCGCTGCGCGAGCTCGCCGCCAACCTGCCGCCGATCACGCACCTCAGCATCACGCCCGAGCTCCTGGCGCCCCTGCTCTCGCGTCTGGGCGAGGAACAGGAGAGCGCAGCACCGGTGGCGGAGTGAGCCTGCGGCCCCGAGCCGTCGTCGTCCACCGACGATCGGAGTACGACGACCTGGTCGCCCGCCACGGCACCCACCGCCAGGCCGAGTTCGTGCTGGCGTCGCGGGGCCGTGACATCGCCGACGTCGAGCAGCGTCACGCTGCGCTGGAGGCGGCGCGATCGGCCACGTCGGCCGCGATCCCCGTCGACTGGCGACGCACCGAGGTGGAGCGGTCCGAGCTCGACCGGTTCGTGTTCGGCCCCGAGGACCTCGTCATCGCCGTGGGGCAGGACGGGCTCGTGGCGAACGTCGCCAAGTATCTCTCCGCCCAGCCGGTCGTTGGCGTCAACCCCGAGCCGGCCTGGAACCCCGGCATCCTGGTCACGCACCCGCCGGACGCGGTGGCGCCGGTGCTCGACGCGTACGCCCGCGGGTCGGCACCGCTCGAGGAACGCACGATGGTGGAGGCGGTGACGGACGACGGCCAGGTCCTGCGGGCGCTCAACGAGGTCTTCATCGGTCATCCGAGCCACCAGTCCGCCCGCTATGTCGTCCAGGCAGGGCAGCGGGTGGAGCGGCACTCGTCGTCCGGCATCCTCGCGGGCACCGGGACCGGGGCGACCGGCTGGCTCCGGTCGAGCTGGCAGGAGCGGCGCAGCGTGCTGGAGCTGCCGGGACCGACCAGCGCCGAGCTGTGCTGGTTCGTCCGCGAGGCATGGCCGTCGCCGGCGACCGGCACCACCTGCACCGAGGGCCTGATCGCCGACGGGCAGGCCTTGGTCGTGACGGTGGAGTCGGACCTGCTCGTGTGCTTCGGGGACGGCATCGAGGCCGACGCGTTGTCATTGTCTTTCGGGCAGCGCCTCACGGTCCGGCGCGCAGCGCAGCGCCTCCGGCTCGTCCGCTGAGCCCGGCGCCGAGCCGCCGCGGGACGACCCGAGAACATGAGGGTCCCCTCGCAATCGCGGTGCGACCGGGGGTGGATAGGTTGAGGGCTCGAGCCCTCTGAGCAAGACCCTTCCCGAAGGACGGTCCCGTTGTTCCAGAAGATTCTGGTCGCCAACCGCGGAGAGATCGCGATCCGCGCCATTCGCGCCGCCCATGAGCTGGGGATCTCGACGGTCGCGGTGTTCCCCTACGAGGACCGTGGCTCCGAGCACCGGGTGCGGGCCGACGAGGCGTACGAGATCGGCGAGCGGGGCCACCCGGTGCGGGCCTACCTCGACCCCGAGGCGGTCGTCGGTGCTGCCGTCGCGGCCGGGGCTGACGCGGTCTATCCCGGATATGGCTTCCTGTCGGAGAACCCCGATCTTGCCGAGGCGTGCGAGCGGGCCGGCATCACGTTCATCGGCCCGCCCAAGGACGTCCTCGAGCTGACGGGCAACAAGGCCACCGCCATCGCGGCCGCCAAGGCCGCGGGTGTCCCGACGCTGAAGTCGGTGGAGCCCTCGACCGATGTCGACGAGCTCATGGCGAACGCGGACGTGCTGACCTATCCGTTGTTCGTCAAGGCCGTCGCGGGCGGCGGCGGTCGGGGCATGCGCAAGGTCGACGACCCCGCTCGGCTGCGCGAGTCGATCGAGGCCGCGATGCGCGAGGCCGACGGCGCGTTCGGCGACCCGACGTGCTTCATCGAGGAGGCCGTGGTCGACGCCCGGCACATCGAGGTGCAGATCCTGGCCGACCAGCAGGGCAACGTCGTGCACCTGCGGGAGCGCGACTGCTCGGTGCAGCGGCGCCACCAGAAGGTCGTCGAGATCGCGCCGGCGCCCCACCTCGACCGTGACACCCGCAAGGCGATGTGCGCCGACGCCGTCAGGTTCGCCGAGGCGATCGGCTACTCGTGTGCCGGCACGGTCGAGTTCCTGCTCGGTGCGGACGGTCGCTACGTCTTCATCGAGATGAACCCCCGCATCCAGGTCGAGCACACCGTGACCGAGGAGGTCACCAACGTCGACCTCGTGCAGGCGCAGATGCGCATCGCCGCGGGCGAGACGCTGGCCGACCTCGACCTCGCCGACCAGCAGGCGATCAAGGCGCGCGGCTTCGCGCTGCAGTGCCGCATCACGACCGAGGACCCCGCCAACGGCTTCCGGCCCGACACCGGCACCATCACGTCCTACCGGTCGCCGGGCGGTCCGGGCGTGCGGCTCGACGGAGGCACGGCGTTCACGGGCGCGGTCGTCAGCCCCCACTTCGACTCGATGCTCTCCAAGCTGACCTGTCGCGGGCGTGACTTCGAGGCCGCCGTGACCCGCGCGCAGCGGGCGCTCGACGAGTTCCACATCGGCGGCGTCTCGACCAACATCGGGTTCCTCAAGGGGCTCCTGGCCGACCCCGACTTCCGGGCCGGCCGGGTCACGACGTCGTTCATCGAGGAGCACCCCGGCCTGCTGGACGCGCACGGAGCCTCCGACCCGGCCGGCAAGATCTTGTCGTGGCTGGCCGACGTCACGGTCAACAAGCCGCATGGGACGTCGCCGACCAGCGTCGACCCGGCCGCGAAGCTGCCTCGGCTCGACCTCTCGGTGGCCCCGCCGGACGGCTCGCGCCAGCTGCTCGCCGAGCTCGGTCCGGAGGGCTTCGCCGCTGCCCTGCGCCAGCGCGACACCGTCGGCGTCACGGACACGACGTTCCGTGACGCGCACCAGTCGCTGCTCGCGACGCGGGTCCGGACCCGTGACCTGGTGCAGGTTGCTCCCTACGTCGCGCGGATGACTCCGCAGCTGCTGAGCATCGAGGCGTGGGGTGGTGCGACGTACGACGTGGCGCTGCGGTTCCTGAAGGAGGACCCGTGGGAGCGGCTCGCCGCGATGCGCGAGGCGGCTCCCAACGTCTGCCTGCAGATGCTGCTGCGCGGACGCAACACCGTCGGCTACACGCCCTACCCGACCGAGGTGACCGACGCGTTCGTCGCCGAGGCCGCCGCGACGGGCATCGACATCTTCCGGGTCTTCGACGCCCTCAACGACGTCGACCAGATGCGGCCGGCGATCGAGGCCGTCCGGGCGACTGGCACGGCCGTTGCGGAGGTCGCGCTCTGCTACACCGGCGACCTGCACGACCCGGACGAGACGCTCTACACGCTCGACTACTACCTTCGGCTCGCCGACCGGATCGTCGACGCCGGCGCGCACGTGCTCGCGATCAAGGACATGGCCGGCCTGCTGCGCGCGCCCGCAGCCCGGACGCTCGTGCGTGCGCTGCGTGAACGGTTCGACCTGCCGGTCCACCTGCACACCCACGACACCCCCGGCGGCCAGCTCGCGACGCTCATCGCCGCGATCGACGCCGGGGTCGACGCGGTCGACGCCGCGTCGGCTGCCCTGGCCGGCACGACCTCACAGCCGCCGATGTCGGCGCTGGTCGCCGCGACCAACCACTCCGAGCGGACCACGGGTCTGGACATCGACGCGGTCAACGCGCTCGAGCCGTACTGGGAGGCCACGAGGCGGCTGTATGCCCCGTTCGAGTCGGGGCTGCCCGCGCCGACGGGCCGGGTCTACCGGCACGAGATCCCCGGCGGTCAGCTGTCCAACCTGCGCCAGCAGGCGATCGCGCTGGGCCTGGGCGAGAAGTTCGAGCAGATCGAGGACATGTACGCCGCGGCCAACGACATCCTCGGCAACGTCGTGAAGGTGACGCCGTCGTCCAAGGTCGTGGGCGACCTCGCGCTGCACCTCGTCGCGGTCGGAGCCGACCCCGAGGCGTTCGCCGACGACCCGGCCTCGTTCGACATCCCCGAGTCCGTCATCGGGTTCCTGTCCGGCGAGCTGGGCGACCCGCCGGGCGGCTGGCCCGAGCCGTTCCGCACCAAGGCGCTGCAGGGCCGCGACACCAAGCCGCGCGTCACCGACCTCACCGACGCCGACCGTGCTGGTCTCGCCACACCCGGCACCGTCCGCCGCCACACCCTGAACCGCCTGCTGTTCCCCGGACCGACGGGCGACTTCGACGCCGCCCGTGCCGAGTTCGGCGACCTGTCGACGGTGCCGACCGAGGCATTCCTCTACGGCCTGCAGGCTGGCACCGAGACCGAGGTCGAGGTGTCCGAGGGCAACCTGCTGCTGTTCGGCGTGGAGGCGATCGGTGACGCCGACGAGCGCGGCATCCGCAACGTGCTCGGCACCATCAACGGCCAGCTCCGCCCGACCGAGGTGCGTGACCGGTCGGTCAGCTCCACGGCGACCAGCGCTGAGAAGGCCGACGGCGGCAACCCTCAGCACGTCGCCGTCCCGTTCGCGGGCGTCGTGCACGCCCTCGTCGCCGAGGGCGACCGCGTCGAGGCCGGCCAGACCGTCGCGACGATCGAGGCCATGAAGATGGAGGCCGCGATCACGACCGCGAACGCCGGGACCGTGGCGCGTCTGGTCATCGGCAGCACCCGCCAGGCCGAGGGCGGCGACCTGCTGCTCGTGCTCGGCTGACGCCTGCGGCTGTTCTCGCCAAGTTCACAGGTCCCCGACCTGTGCATGACACAAAGTCGTGCCACGATGGTGAGACGTAGCCAGTCAGCGGCGGCCAGCCGTGGGCGGCACGTGATCGAGCAGCCCGGAAGGGGCCGCACATGACCCAGGAACTTCGGCTCGATCAGGCTCCGAACGAGCGTTACGTGAGCCGCTACTCCGACCTCATGAAGGCCGTGCGCGACGAGGGTCTCCTCGAGCGCAAGCACGTCTACTACTGGCTGCAGATCGGCGTCCACGTCACGGCGTTCTTCGCGATCTGGGTCGGCTTCTTCCTGCTGGGCAACTCGTGGTTCCAGCTGATCCTCGCTGCCGCGCTGGGCGTCATCGTGACGCAGTTCGGCTTCCTCGGCCACGACGCGGCCCACCGCCAGATGTTCACGTCGGCCAAGTGGAACTCCTGGACCGCCCGCATCCTCGCCGGGGCGTTCGCCGGGCTGAGCTTCGCCTGGTGGCGGGCCAAGCACAACATGCACCACAAGGGTCCCAACCTCGAGGGCTACGACCCCGACATCGGCCCTGGTGCCATCGCGTTCACGCCGGGCATCGTCGCCCAGCGCACGACCGGCTTCGCCGGCTGGTTCGTCAAGCGCCAGGGCTGGCTGTTCTTCCCGCTGCTGACGCTCGAGGGCCTCAACCTGCACGCCGAGAGCATCCGGGCCGCGCGCGACAAGACGTCCAACCAGCCGTGGCGCCGGGTCGAGCTGTTTCTCGTCGTCACGCGGCTGACCGCCTACGTCGCGATCCTCCTGACGTTCCTGCCGCTCGGCAAGGCTGCGGCCTTCTTCGCCGTGCAGATGGCGGTGTTCGGGTTCTGCCTCGGTGCCTCGTTCGCGCCGGCGCACAAGGGCATGCCGATCATCCCGCCGGAGATGAAGCTCGACTTTCTGCGCCGCCAGGTCATGGTGTCGCGCAACGTCAAGGGCAACCCGCTCGTCGACTGGGCGATGGGTGGGCTCAACTACCAGATCGAGCACCACCTCTTTCCCAACATGCCTCGGTGCAACTTGCGCAGGGCCCAGCCGCTGGTCAAGGCGCACTGCGAGGCGGAGGGCATCGACTACATGGAGGTCGGGCTCTTCCACTCCTATGCGATCGTCGTCGACTACCTCAACAACGTCGGCCTTCGCGCCCGCGATCCCTTCGACTGCCCCCTCGCCGCCCAGCTGAGAGCGCCCGCAGCCTAGACGTTCGCGGTGGGCTCGCTGCGCCGCGAACGAGTGCTTCATCTACGAACAGGGCCTCCCCGATCAGGCTGGGGATCAGCCCATGATGCGCAGAGACGGCGGCAGCCCACGCCGAGCATGAAGCGGTCTGGTGAGTCTGCTTGGCGTGGGCTGTCGGAGGATGGGTCGCTACTTGATCAAGGCGCCGCCGTCGATCGGCAGCGCGACTCCGGTGATGTAGCGCGACTCCTCCGAAGCGAGGAACAGCACGGCGTTGCTGACGTCGATCGACTCGACCCACGGGACCGGGTAGAGGATCGTCTCACCGGACGCCCGAGCAAAGTCGTCCTTGGTGGGGTTCTCCACGTCCGGGCTGAACAGCTTGTACATGTCGTCGTGCTGCACCATCGGGGTATCGACCTGGGTCGGGTTGACGGTGTTCACGCGGACATGGTGCTCGGCGAGCTCCTGCGCCAGCGTCTTCATCAGCCCCACGACGCCGTGCTTGGCGGCGACATAGTGACCAACCCCGGCATACGAGCGAAGGCCGGCCACAGACGCTGTCAGGATGATCGACCCGCCGGTGCCCTGACGGATCAGGTGAGGGATTGCCGCCTTCGCAGTGCGCCAGACGCCGCTCAGGTTGATGTCGATCATCTGCGCCCAGGTCTCCTCCGAGAGTTCCTCGGCCGAGCCGAACGACAAGATGCCGGCGTTGGCCGACACGATGTCGACGTGACCGAGCTGCTCGACACCTGCGTCGAGCGCGATCCGCAACGACTCGAAGTCGCGTACGTCAGCGTGGGATGAGTGGATGCGCCGCCCAGTCGCCTCGACCAGACGGATCGTCTCGGCCATGTCTTCGTCGCTGGCCATCGGGTACGTCACGGTGTCGATGTCCTTGAGGGCATCGACCGCGATGATGTCGGCGCCCTCCTCGGCCAGCCGGACCGCGTGGCTGCGGCCCTGTCCACGTGCGGCGCCCGTGATGAATGCGACCTTGCCTGCTACTCGACCTGTCATGTTCGTCCTCCTCAGGATGGGACGGCCACAGGTGTGGCCGCGTCGTTCTACTTGATGAGCACGCCGGCATCCACCGGCAGCGCGACACCGGTGATGTACCTGGACTCATCAGAGAGCAGGAACAGCACGGAGTTGCTGACGTCCCGAGACTCGACCCACGGTATGGGAAGAGCGTTCATGGCCAGCGAGACCGGAGCAAAATCCTCGCGGGTCGGATGCTCGGCTTCCGGGCAGAACAGTGCGTACATCGGATCGTTCATGATCATCGGGGTGTCGACCTGGGTCGGGTTGACGGTGTTGACGCGTACGTGGTGCTCGGCGAGCTCCTGTGCCATGGTCTTCATCAGGCCGTTGATCGCGTGCTTGGCAGCGGTGTAGTGCGCGATGTTGGCGTAGCCCTTGAGGCCGGCCGCCGAGCTGGTCAGCACGATCGAGCCGCCTGTCCCCTGGTCGATGAGATAGGGGATGGCCGCCTTTGCAGTGCGCCATGTGCCGCCGAGATCGATGTCGATCACGGTGTGCCATTGCTCCTCGGTGATCTCGTGGGCCGGGGCCGGACTGTTGATGCCGACGTTGGCGACCACGGCGTCGAGTCGGTCGAGCTCGTCGACGCCGTCCTTGAGCGCTGAGGCGATCGCATCGAAGTCACGCACGTCCGCGACCCTTGCGACAATGCGGCGACCGAGCGCCTCGACCTGGTCAACCGTCTCGTCGAGGTCCGCCTTGGTCGCCAGCGGATAGGGGACGTCAGGGGTGTCCTCGCAGAGATCGATCGCGATGATGTCGGCGCCCTCCTCCGCGAGGCGGACCGCGTGGCTGCGACCCTGTCCACGTGCGGCGCCAGTGACGAAGACGACTTTTCCCTGCATGCGGCCGGTCATTTGATCATTCCGTATCGGCGCCGGTCAATCGTGAGCGCGACTGCCGCGATGACGACCGCGCCCTTCACGATGAGCTGTGTGTAGGGATCGACCGAGGTGATGTCCATTCCCGAGCTCAGCAGCACGATCACGAGAGCACCCAAGAGCGTGCGGTGCGGACCGCCGACCCCACCGGAAAGCGCGGTGCCACCGACGACGATTGCAGCGATCGAGTTGAGCAGGCTCGCATCGGCACCCATCGGGACACCTGTGCTGGCCTGGCCGGTGAAGATGATGCCGGCGATCGCCGCGACCGCACCCGCCAGGGCGAACACCGCGAGCTTGACCGCTCGAACACGCACGCCGCTCAGCCCGGCGGCGCGCTCATTGCCACCGACGGCATACAAGTGACGGCCGAACGGGGTGGCGAACGCCACGACCGTGGCGATGGCCGTCAGCACGACCGCGATCAGCGCGCCATTCGGGACGTTGGGAATCGTCGAGTCGTTGATGAGCTTCTGCAACAGAGTGGACTGGTAGGACACCGGGCCGCCGTCGGAGATCGAGTTGGAGATGCCGTTGAGGATCGACATCATGCCGAGCGTCACGAGGAACGATGGCACCTTGAGCCACGTGGTGATGATGCCGTTGACCAGGCCGACGAGCGCCCCGACGGCGATGACCATCGCTATGGCGAGCGGTCCGCCGAAGTCATCGATCCACGTCGCGATCAGGATCCCGGCGAGCGTCGCGTTGGCAGCGACCGAGAGGTCGATGCCGCCGATCAGGATCACGAACGTGCCGGCCAGGGCAACGACGGTCAGGAATGCCATCTGGCGCTGGATGTTCTGCGCCGAGTCGGCCGAGACGAACGACGAGGTCTGCGACTGGAAGTAGATCACCAGGGCGATCACGGCGACGGTCGGCACGAGCACGTTGCGGTACTGGTCGAGGCGCGCCAGGGTCGCACGTGGTCCGCCGCCCGGCGGCGGTGGCGGCGTTGGGGACTTCGGGGGGGTCATTGTCTGGGTCACTGTGTTCCTCACATCATGTGCTTGATGACGTCGACCTCGGTCGGCTTGGCGGCGGTGGACGACGACAGCTCGGCGCTGACGACTCCGTCTTTCATGACGATGATCCGGTCGGACATGCCGATGACTTCCTCGAGCGACTCCGCGCACAACAGCACGCCGATCCCGCTGGCAGCCATGTGGCGGATCAGGCCGTAGATCTCCTCGCGGGTTCCGACGTCGATCCCGCGCGTCGGATCGTTCAGGACGAGCACGCGGCACGGGCGGCCCTGCCACCTGGCGAACACGGCCTTTTGCTGGTTGCCCCCGCTGAGCTCACCGATCGGAGTGCTCAGGGAAGCTGTCTTGATCTGCAGGCGCTGGGCGAGCTCGGCCGCCCGCTTGCGCTCCTCGCCCAGGTGGATCAATCGGGTCCACGGCGAGCGCAACAGGTCGAGGAAGCCGATCGAGATGTTCGCCCGGATCGACGTGGTCGTGAACAGCGAGTCGTGGGCTCGCTCGGGAGGGACGTACAGGACGCCCTCGGGCACGGCCTTGGCGACGTTCCAGCGCATACACGGCTTGCCGTCAAGCAGGAGCGTGCCGGTGTGCAACCTCTCGGCGCCGGCGACGGCGGCCGCCAAGCTGGACTTGCCGGAGCCGATGACGCCTGCGACGCCGACGATCTCGCCGGGGCGGATCGCCAGATCGACGTCTCTGAACTCGCCGAGGATGCCGGCGCCGTGCAGCTCTATGACGGGCGCCTCGGAACTGGCACCGCCCTGCTCGTCCTCGCGGTAGTAGTCGGCGCTGCGCTCGGTGCCAACCATCAGCTCGTGCAGGTGCTCGGCGGAGACCCCGACGTTCGGCAAGGTCTGGATCGCGCGGCCGTCACGCAGCACGAGGAGGCGGGTGCTGATCTTGAGGACGTCCTGCAGGATGTGAGAGACGAAGATGAAGGAGACGCTGTCCTTCCAGCGTTCGACCAGGTCGAACAGGATCTCCACCTCGGTCTCGCTCAGGGCGCTCGTCGGCTCGTCCAACAGGATCACCGGCGCCTTTGCGCCTGTACGCGTACGGGAGAACGCCTTGGCGATCTCGACCAGCTGGCGCTGGGGGTAGGACAGGTCGACGACGACGGAGTTGATGTCGATGTCGGTGATGTGGAGATCCTCCAGCAGCTGCCGTGCCATGGCGCGAAGCCGACCCCTGCGGCCCGGGCCGCGTCCACCGACTGCACCCTCGCGACCGAGGTAGATGTTCTCGTAGACGCGGAGCGAGTCGACGAGTGCCTGCTCCTGCACGACGACCGAGATGCCAAGCGCGTTCAGTGCCCGGGGGTCGCCCAGCGGCGCCGCCTGCCCGTGGACGCGCATGGTCCCCGCGTCGGGCCGAACGGTACCGCTGAGCACTCCGATCAGTGTCGACTTGCCTGCGCCGTTCTCACCGATGAGTCCGAGAACCTCCCCGGGCCGCACCTCGAGCGAGACATCGCGCAGGGCATGGACGGGGCCATAGGCCTTGGAGACTCCGGTGAGCTCGATCGTCGACGTGGATGACATGGATCAGGCGACGAGATCGCTCTTGAACTCGAACAGCGGCCCGGTCTTGAATGCCGCGTCGTAGGTCTTGCGCACACCCTCGATGTCCGCGTCGTCCCAGGCCGAGTTGAGCTTGTACTGGTCCTGCTTGACGCCGGCGTAGTACTCCTTGGGGTCGATCGGGTTCAGCACGGTCTGCGGATCCCATGAGTCCGGGTTGAGCGCCTTGCTCATCTTCGCCCAATCGAATGGCAGCTGCTTCTGATAGATCGAGTCCAACACCTTGGCTGCCGAGTCGGGCTTGACCAGCAGGGCACCCTGGGCGAGGAAGGTCTCGGGCAGGGAGAACTTCACGCCGTTGAGTGCGTCGAACGTCGTGACGCCGAGCAGGCCGGCCGTCAGGCCGCCGATCGTGGCGCTGGTCAGGAACTGCTTGCCGTCCCGGATGTACTCGACGTTCTGCTGGTTCCCGTCGAAGCCGGTGACGACCTTGTCCTTGATCCCCTGCGCCTCGAGGGCGGCGATGACACCCGCCGCCTCGCTGTCGTTCTGGGCGAAGACCCCGACGAAGTCCTTGACCTTGGGCAGGATGTTGGTGAACGACTTGCGGGCATCCTCCGAGGTCCAGTTCCCCGGCGAGGCCGTGACGATCTCGATGTCCGGGTAGTCCTTGAGCGTCTGGTTGAGGCCAGCCGTTCGCTGGTCGTCTGCCGACGAGCCCTTCTGTCCGGGGACGTGGATGATGGTGCCCTTGCCGCCGACCTCGTCGAACAGCGCCTTTGCCGTGGCTGCAGCGATCTTGGTCGACATCGGGGTGATGAATCGGACCCACTTGTCGGCGTCAGCCGGGGTGTACCAAGCCGGCGCTGTGTAGGAGCTGGCGTACAGGATCCCGGCTGCTTGGGCCGCCTTCGTGACGGCCGCGGCCTGCGCCTCGGTTGCTGGGGTGCCGAAGATCGACTTGCCGCCTGCAGCTTTGACGTTGCCGACCTGACCCAAGGCCGTGTTGACGTTGCCCTGGTCCTCGAGCGATGCCACCTCGACCCCGAGCGCCTTCATGGCCTGCTTGCCACCGTCGTTGAAGGCGACGAAGAAGTCATTGGACAGCGTGGTGACCTGGATCCAGGCCTTCTCCTTGACCTTGCCGGCAGCAGCGCCGCCCCCGGCAGCGCCGCTCTCGCTCGTGCTGCCACCGCAGGCGGCCACGCCGAGCGTGATGCCGGCAGCGCCCGCGACGGCGAGGAACGAGCGTCGAGAGACCGGGCTGGCGAACGGCCCGTTCTTTGCATAGTCGACGATCTTCGATTCGGTTGAAGCCATGATGTGGGTCCTTTGTGCAGGTGGCCGGGGGCCGGGTGGGGGATCTTCGCGTGCGCGTCGACCGTGGTGGGGCGGCTTTCAGTCGGTGGCCTTCTCCGGCACCAGATGCCGGACGAACCACGTGGTGGCGTGCGCGGCGGCCGCCGCGAGCTTGTCCCGATCGCTGTAGAGCGTCATGTGAGACGTGTGCGGAAGGACCACGAGCTCCTTCTTGTGGGTCGGGATCGAGTTGAAGCTCTCGATCTCGAGGTCCCACAGCGTGAGGTCGTCGCCCTCGGCGACGATCATCAGTGACGGCGTGTCGTAGATGCGGTCGACGAAGTAGTTGACGTCGTAGTCGAGCAGCAGGTCGACGGACTCCATCGTGCTGAGGTTCTGGTAGAGCGGGGCCTCGGTCGCCTGCAGCTGGGCGAACGTCGTCTTGGTCTCGGGAAACGGCCATGCCGACAGCTCGTTCTCGGGATCCTCCGACGCGTGCGGAAGATAGAGCCGCTTGGACGGATCGTCATACCTGAGCTGACGGTCCTCGAGGATCGAGCTCCACAGCCGGCGCCAGCCCATCGTGCCGTGGATGCGGCGCATGTTGCGGTATCCGTCGACGACCGGGATCTGGCTGACGATGGCCTTGACGCGAGGATCAGTGGCGGCGAGGACCAGGACGTGTCCGCCGGAGTACGAGATGCCCCACGCGCCGAGGCGGTCTGCGTCGATTCCCTCCGTCCGCTCGAGGAAGCTCACGGCGTTCTGGTAGTCGCGGATCTGTGCCGTCGGGTCGAGATGCTGGCGCGGCTCACCATCGGAGACGCCGAGGTTGCGATAGTCGAACACGAGGGCGGCGATGCCGGCCTCGGCGAAGGCTTCGGCGTAGTACGGCATGACCAGCTCACGCACGTAGCACCAGCCGCCAGCCAGGACGACCGCCGGCACGTCTTCGGTGGAGCCTTCGGGCCGGTACAGCCAGCCGCGAACGGTGGTCCCCTCGCTCAGGAACTCGACTTCTTCTCGGCGCATCTGCGCCTCCTTGTGCTATTGGTGACGTGCGTCACAGGTGTTGTCAAGTGATACTGGACAACAGATTCCGATCGGTGTCAAGCCCTACTGGACAGAAAAGTCTGTCAAGTGTCACTGGACATGCGTGGATCGCGGGGCTACTGTCCGGATACCGGACCGAGGAGGGTTAGGCATGGACAGCGACGAGTTGCTGCACGCATACGGCCGGATGCTGGTCATCCGACACATGGAAGAACGCATCGCCGCGCTGTATGCGAAGGACGCGATCCCGGGCTTCGTCCACACCTCGATCGGCCAAGAGGCCTGCGCTGTCGGTGCGTTGCTGCATGCCCGCATCGACGACGTCATCACGTCGACGCATCGTGGTCACGGGCATGTCCTGGCCAAGGGCCTCGAGCCCCGCCGGGTGCTTGCCGAGCTGATGGGCAAGGAGGCCGGAGCCTGTCGCGGTCGGGGTGGCTCGATGCATGTCGCCGATCCGAGCCTTGGCATCTTCGGCGCCAATGGCATCGTCGGTGCTGGGCTGCCGATCGCGGTCGGTGCGGCACATGCGCAGCGCGCCAAGGGCGCCGGCGACGTGGTGGTCTGCTTCTTCGGTGACGGCGCGGTGGCGACCGGGGCCTTCCACGAGGCGCTCAACCTCGCCGCTCTCTGGCGGCTTCCGGTGGTGTTCTTCTGCGAGAACAATGGCTTCTCGGAGTTCTCCCGCGCTGAGGACCAGCATCCCGTACCCATCGCGCAGCGCGCCTTGGCGTACGGGATGCCGACTGTCACGCTTGACGGCAATGATGTCGAGGCGGTCTCCGACGGTATGCGCGGCGTGCTCGACCACGTCCGGCTCGGTGTCGGCCCGGTTCTCGTCGAGGCATCGACGGTACGGGTGCACGGTCACTACGAGGGCGATCAGCAGCGCTACCGCGATCCTGTGACGATGGCTGCCGAGATCGCCGCTGCCGATCCGCTGACCGTCACTCGATCGCGGCTGCTCGATCGCGGCGTCTCGGAGGACAAGCTCGTGACGATCGAGCAGCAGTCGGTCGCCACGGTCGACGATGCTGAGGAGTTCGCCCGCGCCTCGGCCGCACCACCGGTCGAGTCCGCGCTCGACTTCGTCTACGCCCCGCGCCGCGATGTGCCGGAGCCGCCCCGGCCCGGCGTCGACCGCCCGGTCGCGTCGCAGTCCAAGATCATTCGCCAGGCGCTGGGTGATGCGCTTGAAGCCGATCCCGCGGTCTTCCTTGCAGGTATCGACGTGGCCGGCGGCAATGTGTTCGGCCTGACGCGCGGGCTGGCCGAGTCCTACCCGGGTCGTGTGCTTGACACCCCGATCTCAGAGACCGCGATCATGGGGCTGGGCGTCGGCTCGGCGATGGCCGGGCTGAGGCCGGTGGTCGAGCTGATGTATCTCGACTTCCTCGGTGTGTGCCTCGACCAGCTGATGAACCAAGCGGCCAAGCTGCGCCTCATGACCGGCGGTGCGGTGACCGTGCCGATGGTCGTCCGTACGCAGTTCGGCTCCGGCCGGTCGTCCGGCAGCCAGCACTCACAGAGCCTCGAGGCGATCCTCGCGCACATCCCAGGACTCACCGTCGTGATGCCGAGCTCGGGTGCCGATGCGTACGGTTTGCTGCGGAGCGCGATCGAGGACGACAACCCCGTCGTGTTCATCGAGCACCGCCTGCTGTACGAGAAGAAGTCGCCGGTGCCCGACAAGTCGTACCGGCTCCCGATCGGCAAGGCCCACATCGTCCGTTCGGGCACGGATGTCACGCTCGTCGCGTGGTCGCGCATGGTGACCCATGCGCTCGCCGCGGCCGAGACTCTGCGGTCCGAGGGTGTCGACGTCGAGGTCATCGACCTGCGCACGATCGTCCCGCTGGACCGCGAGACCATCCTCGACTCGTTCGCCAGGACCAACCGGATGGTCATCGCGCAAGAGGCGGTGACCGACTTCGGTGTCGGCGCCGAGATTGCTGCGATGGCCGTGGGCCCCGGGTTCTGGTCGCTCGACGCGCCCGTCGTCCGGGTGGGCGCGAGCTATTCGCCGGCGCCCTATGCTCCGGTGCTCGAGCGTGAGTGGGAGGCCGGCCCGGAGGAGATCGTCGCCGCGGTGCGGGAGGTGATGGCGTGCTGATCGCCACCCGCCCGCACGACCTCGCGGCGTCGCTGCCTGCCGCGACGCTGCCCGGTCGTCTGCGGGGTGTCGCTGCGGAACACCCCGGTGACGAGGCGCTGATCGAGGGCACGACGCGGCTGACCTACGCCGAGCTGCTGTCCCGCTCCGAGTCGTTCGCAGCGGCCCTGCGCGAGGGTGGCCTGGCGACGGGCGACGTCGTGCTCATCCAGCTGCCCAACTGGTGGGAGACGGTCGTTGCGGTGTGGGGGACCTGGCTCGCCGGTGGAGTCGTCCTGCCGGTAGTGCCGATCTATCGCGGCCACGAGCTGGCGTTCATCATCGCCGAGGCCGATCCCGCGGTCCTCGTCGCGCCGGAGACCTACCGCGGCCACCACCACGCCTCCGAGCTGCGTGAGCTCGCGCCCGAACTGCTCGTCGTGGGTGTGCGGATGGGCAGCGATCTCCCGGGGATCCGACCGTTCGAGACGATGCAGTCGTCCGGGCCCTCGCCTGAGGTCACCGTTGAGCCCGACGACATCGCCCTCGTCCTCTACACGTCAGGCACGACCTCGGCGCCGAAGGGGGCGCTGCACAGCCATCGGACGCTGCTTGCCGAGAGCGCCAGTATCCGTGACGCGTGCCGGCTAACCGGGATCGATCGGATCTTCATGCCGTCGCCGCTCAGTCACATCACCGGGCTGTCGTATGCCATCGTGCTGCCGGCCGACATCGGTGCCGCCGCAGTGCTCCTGGATCGCTGGGAGCCGGAGATCGCGATGGGCCTGATCGAGGAGGAGCGCTGCACCTTCACGGTCAGCGCAACGCCCTTTCTGCGGGGGCTCACCGAGACGTACGCCGCGTCGACCGCGCCCCGATCGTCTTTGCGTACGTTCATCTGTGGCGGCGCCGACATCCCGCCCGACCTCGTCCGCCGCGCCCACGCGGTCATGAGCGCCGCGGTCATCCGGACGTACGGCTCGACCGAGCTGCCGACACTGGCGATGGCCGACCCGTTCGGAGATCTTGACGCCGCGGCCGACTGCGAGGGTGGCGTGATCGGTGGCAACGAGATGACGGTGCGGGCCGTCGAGGAGGGTGTCAGCGAGCTGCTCGCCCGGGGCCCGGAGCTGTTTCTCGGCTACGTCGACGCCTCGCTCAACGAGGCGAGCTTTACGGAGGATGGCTGGTTCCGCACCGGCGACACCGCGACGATCGACGACGACGGACTGCTGCGGATCTCCGGGCGGATCAAGGACATCATCAACCGGGGCGGAGAGAAGTACAGTGCTGGCGAGGTTGAGTGGGCGCTGCTGGCGCACCCCGCGGTCGCCGAGGTTGCGATCGTCGGCTATCCCGATGAGAGCCTGGGTGAGCGCGCCTGTGCCTTTGTGGTGCCGACCGAGATGGGCCCGCCCGACCTTGCCGATTTGCGAGCCCATCTGCTTGCGGCAGGCTTTGCCGTCCAGAAGAGTCCCGAGCGCTTGGAGATCGTCATGCAGCTGCCCCGCACCGCCAGCGGCAAGATTCAGAAGTTCAGGCTCCGCGACGGTCTAGGCTTGGTGGCGTCGCCTACCGAACTGGAGTCGCGCGCATGACAACCAACGGGGGGGCCGCGCCGCGGCGCAACGGCGAGCTCGGCGCGACGGTCGGGCAGAACGTTCGTGCAGAGCGTGAGCGTCAAGGCATCTCCGTGCGTGCCCTGGCGCGCAAGCTCGGGGTCTCCGCGTCGTTCCTGTCCCAGTTCGAGCTGGGCCAGAGCAAGGCCGCGGTCAACACGCTGTTCGCGATCGCGTCAGAGCTCAACCTCTCGCTCGACGAGCTGCTTGGCAGCAGTGTCGACACGACACGCGACGGCTCACCTGCACCCGTGACGCGTCAGCGCACGCTGACCGACAAGGAGGGCGTTGCGGAGTTCGCGGAGTACCTCACGCTGCAGAACGGTGTCAGGTGGAAGCGCCTCGCCGACATGCCAGCCGATCACCACGTCCAGTTCCTTCTGACTGAGTACGACCCCGGGTCCGACTCGGCGCCGGGAGACTCGCCGCAGCGTCACCCGGGCGACGACTACGGCTACGTTCTTGAGGGCACGCTGACTGTCGAAATTGATGGCAAGCAGCGCGAGCTGAGCGCCGGCGAGGCGATTCATCTGAGCGGCGATGTCCCGCACCGCTTGCGCAACACCACCGGCGAGCTCGTGCGCGCTGTCTGGTTCGTCGTCAGCTGATCAGCCGAGCCGCGCGGCCTCGGCGGAGTCGAGGCACTCGATCAAGTCGGGCGAAGGGCGCTAAAGGTCTCGTCAGCGAGGGCGGGGTGGGTGGTGATGCCGCGTCCGGTGAGGACGATCGGGGTGCCGGTCGTGATGATGCCAACGCTCGAGGGGCCGACCAGACCGGCCACGCGCAGGGGGACGACGGCGAGCACGTCCCGGCTCGGCACGAGGTGGTCGGTCGACCGGCCCGAGGGGTCGCTGATCAGCAGGCCCTCGCCGGTGGTCGAGAGCGTCACGGGCCGCGACGGCAGCTGCAGCACCGAGTCGCCGATGCCGTCGAGGGCATAGACGCGGGTGCGGGAGCGGTGCCACAGGACGACTGCCACGACGACAGTCGTCGTCACGACGACGATGAACCCGGTGACGACCAGGACGAGGGCGCTGGCACTGCGGATGCGCACCACCAGGATCGAGGCGGACAGGGCCGCGAACGCGAGACCGCCGGAGCCTGCCAGCAGCGACCAGCTGGGTGTCGGCTCGAGGTCGGCAGACTCCCCGGCGAGGAGGTGTCGCCGCAGGCCGTAGAGCTGTCTCTCGGCGGAGTCCCGGCCCTGCTCGCCCTGGCGTCGCCACTGGGTGCGGAGCATGTCGACGAAGAACGTCCAGCACCAGGTGCCGAGGAGCAGGACCGCGCACAGCAGGCTGACTGCCGGCCAGCGGACGTCCGAGAGCCACGGCTGCACCGCCGCGACGATGCCGAAGATCAGGCTCAGCGTCAGCAGCATCGACGGACCGGCGGCGCGCACGCTGTAGAGCCGGGCGGTCGCGAGCGCCACCACCGTCAAGCTGGCGTCGTCGAAATCTGCCCGGTCCCGCAGGTCGAAGATCGTGGCCTCCGCGAGGTCGATCTCGCCGGCCGGGAGAGCGCGGTAGCGCGGATCTCGTCTGCGGCCGTGCGCGGCTCGGGCCGCTCGGGCGAGGTGCCGCGAACCGCCGACGTACGTGGCGGCGGTCCATGCGGTGCCGGCGAACGCGATGGCGCAGAGGATCAGGTAGGCAGGGTCGGACGGCCGCCCGTTGTGCTCCTCGACGACCGGGTTCAGCGCGGCGCCGGCGACGACCACGGCGACCAGAGCGACCAGGTGCCCCGCGAAGGACGGCCCTCGGACGAGTGCACTCACCAGCCACCACAGCCCCGCGAGCGCGACGAAGAAGAGCAGGTCGACGGCCAGGGGATCGGCGTCGGTCATCACGGCGATGATCAGGCCGAGCGACCAGGCCGCGAGGGGGAGCGCGCGTCGCAGGGAGAAGAGCCTCCGCTCGGCCTCGGCCGCGTCGGCCGTGGCCTGCGCGAGCAGCTCGGCCCGCGTTGCGGCATTGACCACGACCTCACTCATCCGTCCCCCCGAACGTCTGCTCGACGTGGTGCGTCAGCCTAGCGGTGCGGTCAGGAGCGGCGGCGGGTGAACGCCTCGCGACCGTTGCGACGCACGAGCGACACCGTCGTCGCCAGCTTGGACCGCCCGGTGTCGGGCTGCTTGCCCGCGCCGATGCGGTGCAGCTGGTCCTCGTGCCAGCCGAGGTCGACCAGGCTGTTGAACGCCTTGATGTCGGTGACCCGGCTCAGCAGCCCGGTCTTGCTGTAGCCGACCTGGTGCGAATCGACCCGCGCGGTGGGCGAGCCGAGGATCACGTTGGCCGCGTCGGGCGTCGTGCAGGTCGGTCGGCCGAGGCCGATGAGGTCGCAGTCGCCGGACGCGAGCGCCGACTCCATCGCGGTGCGCGTCCTGAATCCTCCGGTCACGGCCAGCGGCACGCCGCCGGCGACGTCGCGGACGGCACGGGCGTACTCCAGGAAGTACGCCTCGCGCGCGACCGTGCTCGCGGCGGCGGAGCCCATCATGGCCGGCGACTCGTAGCTGCCGCCGCTGACCTCGATCAGGTCAAGGCCCTCGGTCGCGAGCGCTGCGACGACGTCGCGCGACTCCTCCTCGGTGAAGCCGCCGCGCTGGAAGTCGGCGGAGTTGAGCTTGATGCCGACGGCGAATCCGGGTGAGACGCGCGCCCGCACGCGCCGGACGATCTCGAGGGCGAATCGCATCCGGCGCTCGGGGTCGCCGCCCCACTCGTCGTCGCGCTGGTTGGACAGCGGCGACAGGAACTGCGCGACGAGGTAGCCGTGGGCGGCGTGCACCTGCACCCCGTCGAAGCCGGCGGTCTCGGCGACGGCAGCGGTCGTCGCGAACCGGTCGATGATGTCCTCGATCTCCTCGCCCGTCAGCGCACGGGGTGTGCTGGCGCCGACGACCTTCACGGCGATCGGGCTGGGCGCGACGGGCTGGTGACGCAGCTTGAGCGGGTTGGCCTGGCGTCCCGGATGGTTGATCTGCATCCAGAGCGGCACGCCGTGGTCCTGCGTGGTCTTGGCCCAACGGGTCAACCGGTCGAGGTGGCGCTCGTCCTCGACCACGACGTTGCCCGGCTCGCCCATCTGCCGGCCGTCGACCATCACGTTGCCCGTCACGAGCAGCCCGTAGCCGCCTGCGGCCCACGTGCCGTAGAGCCGCTCGAGGCGGTGGTCCGGTGCGCTGGCGCGGTCGGCGAGCACCTCGCTGAGGGCCGACTTCATGAGCCGGTTGGGCAGCACCTGGCCGCAGGGGAGCGTCAGCGGGTCGGTCAGGTTCGTGACAGTCATACTGTCAGTATCCCGTGTCGGGGCTCCGAGCGATAGTCCTCGACCCGCGGACGGGGCGGGACAGCCAGAGCCCGGCGCCGAGCACGATCATCATGGACGCATTGAGCAACGCGTTGCCGGGGTAGCCCCGGGCTACAGAGGTGGTCGAGTCGAGGACGAACCAGCCGACGATGGACGTCGCGGTCGCGGTCCACGCGCCGGGCACCCGGTCGCGGACCTGTCCGATCATCCACCACAGGCTCGCCGGCTGACCTTCGGATCAGTCGCGAGGCGAGCCGGCACGAGCGACCGGGTCCGAGGCCGAGGCCTGCGTGGGCCTGCTCGACGGTCCGTTGCTGATGCGTCAGCTCGCTGGCCTCGGATGAGCGGGCGCGCAGTCAGACAGGAACCTTCGTCCTCCTATGACGACGGCCTCAAGAAATCGGTCGCCGTGCCGGGGCCCGACGTCGGATGTCAGGCCACCGAGAGTGGTTTCGTAGCGCTGAGCCATCCTCTGGACCCTTATCAGGCCTGGACGGGGTGCTTGACCGGCTCGGAACCGTCATCGACCGCGTCAGGCTCCCAGCGCAGCAGGTCTCCGGGCTGGCATTCGAGCGCTTTGCACAGCGCGGCCAGCGTGGTGAAACGTACGGCTTTGGCCCGCCCGTTCTTGAGAACGGCGATGTTGGCCGGGCTGATCCCGACAAGGTCCGCGAGGGTGCCGACGGCCAGCTTGCGGCGTGCGAGCATCACATCGATGTCGACCACGATCGGCACTCAGATCACCTCGTCGAGCTCAGACTGAAGGTGGCTGGCTGTGGAGTCGAGTTCCACCGCCTGCGCCAAGAGGGCTCTCATGACGTATACGACCAGCGCCACACCTGCCACGACTATGGCGAGCCCGGTGACGAGACCGACCAGGCCAGGAGCGACTTCATCACCGGGCGTGGCGTGATTGGCGAACCTCGCCACGACTGCAACGGCGAGCACCAGCGCCGCGGCCGTACTGAGCGCGCCGATCACGAGGTCGACGTATCGGAAGGCACCATGGGAGAAGACCGTCCCGCGGCTCACCATCGTCACCAGCCGCCAGATGCAGATTGCAACGACCTGCAATGTCGCCACTCCCAGCACGCCGATGATCACCAGCAGGACCGGAAAGGTGGTGGGTGCCTCATCGGTGTCCAGCCACAACAATGAGACCATCGCGACCTGGACAACGACCGATCCTGCCATCGCGGCGGCTATGACTGCCCGTAGAGCTCGAACGACCCATGCATTCATGTGTTGACTCTTTCCGTTGAATATCGTTAATAATCTATCGTTATCAACCGGTACGTCGAGGGATGGGCAAGAGCCGATCGTGTCGGACCCGGAGGGCGACGAGGTGATTGCGGCTCGAACCGCCTGGCGCGGCTTCGCCGACTCGCTCCCGATCAGCGTCAGTTCACCGCGTGTGCTCGTGTGGAGGGAAATGTAGCGGCTGTTCGGAGCAAGTCTCGACAGTCTTCGTGTGTTGTCCACAGGCTGTGATCGCGGGGAAGAGGGGTGTCGGTGGTGGCGTCTAGGTTGGATGTATGGCCACCTTGATGCTTGCTTCGACTGACGTCTTGACTGACGTTGTTCGTGAGCGGGCGCGGGCTGAGGCGCGTGAGGTGCTGGCGATGCTGGACTTCCGTGACCGGGAGCTGGAGCGGATCGCGTTGGTCGAGTCGCCGATGCGGCGGCTGGTGGAGCGTGGTGCGGTCGCGTTGGCGATCGGTGAGGCGATGGGGTTCAGCGAGGGACAGGTCCAGCACCGGTTGTCGGTGGCTGACATGGTGCGGGACCAGTCGCCGTTGACGTGGTTGGCGTTCGGTGAGGGCCGGATCGATCTGGCCCGGGTCCGCGAGATCGGGCACACGATCGGCCGGTTGAAGCGGGCTGACTCGGTGCACCGCCTCGATCAGCGGGTGGTTGGTTATGCGGAGTCCCACACGGTGGGTGAGCTGCGGGCGTGGTTGCGGTCGTTCGTGCGGCGGGTCGAGGCCGACCTGGCTGTCGGGCGTGCCGATGACGAACGAGCCCGGCGGCATGTGTCGGTCTCCCATGGTGATGACTGCATGGGGTGGTTGAACGCCTATCTGCCGTCGCACGAGCTCGCGGCGATCGAGGCCCGCCTCCGCGACCAGGCCCGCCGCGGCACCGATCCCGACGACGGCCGGACGGTCGCGGAGCGGGAGGCTGATCTGCTGGTCGCCTGGTGCCTTTCGACCAGCTCAAGGGACGGGGAAGTGGCTGCGACCTCGGCGGTCGACGCGAACATTGCCGTCAGCATCGGTGCGGACGTCCTGGCCGGCGCCGTGCCGGGGTTCGCCGAGTCGACTGACGGTCAGTGGGCTGTTCCGGCGCGGTGGATCGCGGAGGTCGCCGCCACCGGGAGCACGTTCTGGCACCGGATCATCACCGACCCCGTCACCGACGATGTCCTGGCCCATGAATACTTGGGCCGGTTCGCCCCTGACATCCTGGCCATCGCGTTGAGGTTCCTGCACGGGACGTGTCAGGGGCCCGGCTGCATGGTCCCGGCCGAACGATGCGACATCGATCACCGACAACCATTCCCCGAGGGCCCCACCCGGGGTGACAACCTCGGACCGTTCTGCAGGCGACATCACGGCTACAAGGGCCACGGCCTCCTGCACTGGACCACCAGACCCCAGCCGGCAACGCCGGCTGCATGAACGGCTGGTCAGTTGACCTGGCGGTCGTGACCCTTCCAGAACTCCTCGCGCAGCTTGAACTTCTGCAGCTTGCCGGTCGCCGTACGCGCGAGCTCTTCGCGGAACTCAATGCGCTTGGGGCACTTGTAGCCGGCCAGGTGCTCGCGGCAGTGGGCGATGAGCCCGGCCTGGTCGACGGGGTCCTCGTCGGTGTCGAGGACCACGAGTGCCGTGATGAGCTCGCCCCACTTCTCGTCGGGGATGCCGATCACCGCGACCTCCTTGACCGACGGGTGCGACATCAGCGCGTCCTCGACCTCGATCGACGAGACGTTCTCGCCGCCGGTGATGATGACGTCCTTCTTGCGGTCGGCGATCGTGATGTAGCCGTCCTCGAACGTGCCGCCGTCGCCGGTGTGGAACCAGTTGCCGGCCTGCGCCTCGGCGGTCGCCTCGGGGTTGTCCCAGTACGACGCGAGGTTGTGGTTGGACTGCGCGAGCACCTCGCCCATGTCGTCGATCATCATCCGCACGCCGATCGCGGGCGCACCTGCACGCCCGAGGTTGACGGCCTGCTGGTGCGGGTCGAGGTCGTCCCACTCCGCGCGCATGCGGCTCATCGTCAGCAGGGGTGAGGTCTCGGTGAGGCCGTAGATCTGGATGAACTCCCAGCCGAGCTCGTCCCGGACCCGCTCGATCGTGCGGGTCGGGGGCGGGGCGCCGGCGACGATGATGCGGACGCGGTCGCGTCCGGGGATCTCGCCGTCCCAGGTCTTCGCGGCGTCGAGAGCCGCGGCGACGACCGCGGGTGCTGCGCACATGTAGGTGACCCCGTGCTTCTCGACCCGGCGCAGGATCTCGCCACCGTCGATCTGGCGGATCACGACGTGGGTCGCGCCCATGCCCGTCGCGGCGAACGGGTGGCCCCAGCCGTTGGCGTGGAACATCGGCAGCGTGTGGAGATAGACGTCGCGGTCCGAGACCGAGGCCTGCCACCCGAAGACCGTCGCGTTGAGCCAGTTGTTGCGGTGGGTCAGCTGCACGCCCTTGGGTCGGGCGGTCGTGCCGGAGGTGTAGTTGATGGTCGCGGTGGCGTTCTCGTCGCCCTCCCACGGCTGCGGCTCGCCCGTCCCACCCCAGATCGTGTTGTCGTCCTCGCCGAGGACGAACGTGCGCTTGCACTCGACCTCGTCGACGAGGTGGCGCAGGTCGGGGTCGACCATCATGACCTCGGCGCCGGAGTGCTCGATGATGTAGCGGATCTCGGCCACCGCGAGCCGGAAGTTGACCGGCACGAGGACGCGTCCCCAGCCCGAGACGCCGAAGAACGACGTCAGCATGCGGGCGGAGTTCTGCGACACGATCGCCACCCGGCCGCCGACCGGCACGCCCATCACGTCGAGGGCCGCGGCCTGGGCCTTGGCGCGCCGACCCATCTCGGCGTACGTGATCTCGCCCCACGACTCGGCCGGCTGGTCGGGCTCGTCAACGACGGCGATGCGATCGGGATAGACCGTGACGGCTCGGTCGAGGAAGTCGCGGACGGTCAGGGGGAAGAGCACGGGAACCTCCGGAGTGTGGCGCGGGTCACCTCATTGTCTACCCTGCCGATCGCTGCGCGAGCGTTGCACCTCGAGGCTGCCTACGATCGACAGATGGGACCTTCGGTGTCACGCGAGATCGCCAGCCCGCCGACCGTGGTCTGGGACCTGCTGACCCACGTGGCCGCGTGGCCGGAGTGGGGGCCGAGCGTCGCGGGTGCGACGGTGCCCGGCGGCGTCGTCCGAGCAGGCGCGCGCGGGACGGTGCGGACGGCGGTCGGGGTGTCGCTCCCGTTCGAGGTGACCCACTTCGAGGAGGGGCGCAGGTGGGCGTGGTCGGTCGCCGGCGTGCCTGCCACCGACCATCGTGTGAGGCCGACGGCAGGTGGCTGCGTCGTGACGTTCGGCGTCCCGTGGTGGGCGCCGGGATATCTCGCGGTGTGCGCCGTGGCGCTGCGGCGGATCGAACGACTGGCGGCTGGTGCCTAGGCTGGTGGCCGAACCCCGAGCGAAGGAACGACATGGCGATCACCGCAACACTCGAGCTGCGCCTCAACCCCGACACCCTCGACGAGGCGCGCACCGTCCTGAGCCGGGTGCTCGCCGAGACGCGGGCGTTCGACGGCAACCTCGGCGTCGACGTCCTCGTCGACCACGCCGACCCGGCGCACTGGATCGCGTACGAGACGTGGGAGTCGCTCGCGCACGACGCCGTCTATCGCGAGTTCCGCGCCGGACCGGGGCAGATCACCGATCTCGGCCCGCTGCTGGCCGCCGCTCCGGTGCTGACCTGGTTCTCGGTCGACGACAGCGTCTAGTCCTCGTCGTCGTGCGGCTGTGCCGCGCGCTCGGCCTCGCCCACGGGATCCTCGACGCCGCGGAACCGGCGGAAGCTGTAGACGATCAGGGCCAGCGCCATCAGCGATGACGCGATGAGCGTCGCGCCGGTGGCCCAGCCGCCCGGCAGCCACCACTTGTCGTCCAGCGGCCACCACTCGGGGACGTCGAGACCGATGCCCCACACGATGCCGACGGCGCCGATCGACAGGGCACCGAGGGTGCTGCCGATGATCCGGGGCCAGGTCTGCACGCTCTGGGCCGCCGACCGGTAGGCCATGATCTCGACGGGACGGACACGGCGCTCAGCCCACTCGTACTGCTGGGACAGGATCGCGAGGCCCGCGAACAGCCCGAGGAGACCGGGTCCCGGCAGGACCAGGGCTGCGATGCCGGCGAGGACGAGCGTCCAGCCGGCGATCTCGATGACCAGACGGCGCACGACGCGCTTCGACTTCATGCGGAGACGCTACAGGGCGGGAGCGAGCCTCCGCCGCCGCGGCGCCCGGTCGTGGTGGGATGGCTTCATGCGTGTGGCAGCGGTGGCTCTCCTCCTCGTGCTCGCAGCCTGCGGCGGCGGGTCGGACGAGCCGGCCGCCAAGCCCACCGCGACCACCGCTCCCACGACCGCGGCGACCACGAAGCCGACGACGGTCAGCCCGAAGGGCACTCCCGCACCCGAGGCCCTCATGCGGTTCCGGTGCGACAAGTACAGCAAGGGCACGTGGAAGGCGTCCGGCTTCCTGGTCAACGGTGGCAAGGCCGCGGTCACGTTCCAGGTCACGGTCTTCATCGGCGAGGCGACGGGTGGCGAGCAGCCTGCCAAGACCAAGCAGGTGCCCAACGTCGGCGCCGGCGGCTCGGTCGGGTTCGCGATCAACAAGGTGCCCGCGCCCGAGGCGGGCGGCACCTGCCACGTGCAGGTGCTGGCGACGAAGTAGGGCGGTCAGCCCCGCGGCTCGTCGGCGAGCAACGCATAGACGTACTCGTCGAGCCAGCCGTGATCGCGGTGCAGCGAGCCCCGCACGTGATGGGCCTCGCGACGCATGCCCAGGCGCTCCATCAGGCGCCACGACGGCTCGTTGTCGGTGAAGCAGACAGCCGTGACCCGGCGAAGCCCGAGGTCGTCGAGGCACAGGCGGATCAGCTCGCGCACCGCCTCGGTGGCCAGCCCCAGACCGTGGTGCTCCGGGTCGAACGTCCAGCCCAACTCGGCCTGCGTGCCCTTCGCGTCGTCGTTGACCTCGCGCTGGGACCAGGCATCACTGACCTGCACCATGAGGTCGCCGACCACCCGGCCGTCGTGCTCGACCACGACAGTCGTCGAGCCGTCGCCGAGACGCTCCTCGAAGTCGGCCAGGTCCGTCGCCCAGCCGCCGATCCACTCGCTGACGTCGCGCCGTGAGCGGTAGGCGAAGATCTTCGCCGCGTCGCCCTCGATCGTCCGCCGCAGCACGAGTCGCTCGGTGTGCTGCGGCCAACGGGCGGCATCGAGGGGCGAGGTCACCCGACCATTCTGACCGGGCCGGACCTAGAGCGTCGACTGCACCCCAGCCAGCAGCTGGCGGGCCATGACGACGCGCTGCACCTGGTTGGTGCCCTCGTAGATCTGGGTGATCTTGGCGTCACGCATCATCCGCTCGAGCGGGTAGTCGGCCGTGAAGCCGTAGCCGCCGAGCAGCTGCACGGCGTCGGTCGTGACCTGCATGGCGGTGTCGGACGCGAACGCCTTGGCCGCTGCGCCGAAGAACGTGAGGTCCTTGTCGCCGCGCTCGGACCGCCCAGCAGCGGCGTACGTCAGCTGACGCGCGGCCTCGATCTTCATGCCCATGTCGGCGACCATGAACTGGATGCCCTGGAAGTCGCTGATCGGGTGACCGAACTGCTCGCGCTCCTGGATGTAGCCGAGCGCGAAGTCGAGCGCACCCTGCGCGACGCCGACCGCCTGGGCGGCGATCGTGACGCGGGTGTGGTCGAGGGTCTTCATCGCGATCGAGAAGCCCTCGCCGACCTCGCCGATGATGCGGTCGCCGGGGATGCGGACGTTGTCGAGGTAGACCTCCCGCGTCGGTGAGCCCTTGATGCCGAGCTTCTTCTCGGGGGCGCCGAACGAGACGCCCTCGTCGGACTTCTCGACGACGAACGCCGTGATGCCCTTGGTGCGCTTGGACGGGTCGGTCTGTGCCAGCACCGTGTAGTAGTCGGACCAGCCGGCGTTGCTGATCCAGCGCTTGACGCCGTTGAGCACCCAGTCGTCACCGTCGCGGACGGCCTTGGTCTGCTGGTTGGCGGCGTCCGAGCCGGCCATGGGCTCGGACAGGCAGTAGGAGAACGCACCCTCGCCGGAGGCGAGCTTGGAGAGGTACTTGGCCTTGATCTCCTCACCGCCACCGATCATGACGGGCAGCGAGCCGAGCTTGTTGACGGCGGGGATCAGCGAGGACGACACGCAGACGCGGGCGACCTCCTCGATCACGAGCACGGTCGCGAGGGCGTCGGCCCCGGCTCCGCCGTACTCCTCCGGCACGTGGGGGGCGTGGAAGTCGGACGCCAGCAGGGCGTCAGCAGCCTCCTGCGGGAAGCGGGCGTTGGCGTCGACGTCGGCCGCGTAGGGCGCGATCTTGTTCTCGGCGACGGCCCGGACGGCCTCGCGGATCGCCTGGTGCTCCTCGGAGAGCACGAACATGTCGGGTGCATCGGTCATGGTGGTTCCGTTCTTCATGGGGTCAGCCTTCGTAGCCGTAGAAGCCCTGGCCGCTCTTCTTGCCGAGCAGGCCGGCGTCGACCATGCGGTCGAGCAACGGGGGCGGGGAGTAGAGGGGCTCCTTGAACTCGTCGTACATCGACTGGCCGATCGCCTTGACGGTGTCGAGGCCGATGAGGTCCGAGAGCGCGAGCGGGCCCATGGGGTGGCCGCAGCCGAGCACCATGCCGCGGTCGATGTCGGCGGCCGAGGCGTAGCCCGCCTCGTACATGCGGATCGCCGACAGCAGGTAGGGCACGAGCAGGGAGTTGACGACGAAGCCGGCGCGGTCGGTCGCGTCGATCGGCTTCTTGCCCAGGGTCTCGGTGACCCACGAGCGCATGCGGTCGAGGGTGTCGGGGGACGTCGTCAGCGAGGGGATGAGCTCGACGAGCTGCATGACCGGGGCGGGGTTGAAGAAGTGGACGCCCATGACGTGGTTGGCGCGCCCGGACACGGCACCGAGCTTGACGATCGGGATCGAGGACGTGTTGGACGCCAGGATCGCATCGTCCTGGGTGAGCACCTGGCCGAGGGTGCGGAAGAGCTCGAGCTTGACCTTCTCGTCCTCGGACGCGGCCTCCACGACGAGGTCGCGGTCGGCCAGGGTCTCCAGATCGGTCTCGAAGCGGATGCGGTCGAGGACGGCGGTGACCTCGGCGGGCTCGATCTTGCCGCGGGACTCTGCCTTGCGCAGCGACCCCTCGACTCGCTCGGCCGCGGCCTTGGCGGCGTCGGCGCTGATCTCGATGACCACGACGTCGAGGCCCGCGCGAGCGGCGACCTCGGTAATGCCGGATCCCATCAGCCCTCCGCCGATGACTCCGACCTTCTCGATACCGCTCATGCTGCTCCCTCACTCGCTGGGATCAGTCACTAGGACGTCCTAGTAAATCCCTAGGACGTCATACTATCTCGCCCGATCAACGACTCCCAACTCGTCGGTCGTGCCGTTGGTCACCTCGATCTAGACTGGGCGGAGACGCTTTCGCGAGGGGAAGCCACACCTCGAGCGCAGGAGCCAGGACCATGGAGCAAGCCAGGACGCTGCGGCGTGCCCTCCGCGATCCGCGCGTCGTCTCCGCCGAGGTCCTGGCGGGCATCCTGACGACGCTCGCCCTGGTGCCCGAGGTGGTCTCCTTCTCCGTCGTCGCCGGCGTCGACCCGCAGGTCAGCCTCGTCGCCTCGGTCGTCCTGGCGATCTCGATGTCCTTCCTCGGCGGGCGGTCGGCGATGGTCACGGCGGCAGCCGGCTCCGTCGCCCTGGTCGTGGCGCCGCTGGTCAAGGACCACGGGGTCGAGTACCTGCTCCCGGCGGTCGTGCTGGCCGGAGCGGTCCAGATCGCCTTCGGCGTGACGGGGCTGGCCCGGCTGATGAAGTTCGTCCCGCGCTCGGTGATGCTCGGCTTCGTCAACGCGCTCGGGGTGCTGATCTTCGCCGCCCAGGTGCGCCACCTCGTCGACGTCCCTGTCGTCGCCTACGTGCTGTTCGCCCTCACGGTCGCGATCGTGCTCGGTCTGCCGCGCCTCACGAAGGCGGTGCCCGCGCCGCTGGTGGCGATCGTGGTGGTGACCGCCATCGCCTGGGTCATGACGACCCACGTCCCCGACGTCGGCGACGAGGGTGCCATCGGTGGCGGTCTGCCGGGCTGGACGCCCCTCGACGTGCCGCTGGACCTCGAGACGTTGCGGATCATCTGGCCGACGGCCCTGAGCGTCGCGTTCGTCGGGCTGCTCGAGTCGTTGCTGACGGCGAAGGTCGTCGACGACCTGACCGACACCCGGTCGAACAAGACCCGCGAGTCGTGGGCGCTCGGCGTCGCCAACGTCCTCGCCGGGTTCTACGGCGGCATCGCGGGCTGCGCCATGATCGGTCAGAGCATCGTCAACGTGAAGATCGGCCGCGCCCGCACGCGGCTCTCGACGGTGGTCGCGGGTCTGGCGCTGCTGCTGTTCATCACGGTGCTCAGCGGGCTGGTCGCCCACATCCCGATGGTCGCCCTGGCAGCCGTGATGATGATCGTGGCGATCAACACGGTCGACTGGCACAGCGTCCGGCCTGCCACGCTGCGACACATGCCGTTGTCGGAGACCGCGGTGCTCGTCGTCACGATCGCCACGGTCGTGCTGACCGAGAACCTGGCGGCCGGTGTGGCCGTGGGCGTCCTGCTGGCGCTCGTGCTGTTCGCGCGCCGGGTCTCCGGCGTCCTTCGCGTCCACCGCTCGGTGACCGACGACGGAGCGGCTGTGCACTACCGGGTGGTCGGCCCGCTGTTCTTCGGTAGCAGCCACGACCTGCCGGAGCACTTCGGCCACCCTGACGACCCGTCGACGGTCGTGATCGACCTCAGCGAGGGTCAGGTGTGGGACGTGTCATCGGTCGCGGTGATCGAGGCCATCCAGGCACGGTACGAGGCTCGCGGCGCCGAGGTCGTCGTCACCGGTCTCGACGACCGGAGCACCGCGTTCCGCGACCGTCTCGCCGGCCGGCTGTCCAGCTGATCGGCTGGCGCGACGCCGCCGGACGAGGCTGCGGACGGCGATCGCGACCACCGCGGCCGCGACGATCCCGCCGATCAGCCACGGATCGTCGAGCACCCCGGTCGCGGCGATGCCGGCGCCTGCGCCGACCCACAGTGACGACCACGCGAGGGCGCCGATCACGGATGCGAGCAGGAACCAGCGGTAGCGCAGGCCGGCGGCGCCGGCGACCACCGGCATGACCGTGCGGACCAGCGGCAGCAGGCGACTGGCGAGCACGGCCCAGAATCCGTGACGCTGGACGAGCTCGCCGGCGCGGTCCCAGCGGTCGACGCCGACCCGGGCGATGAGCCGCGACTCCCGCAGCCGCGTGCCGCCCGCGCGCCCGATGAACAGGCCCAGGTGGTCCGCGGTGGTCGCGCCGATCGCGACAGCCAGGCCGAGCGCGATGATCGTGACCGGACCCTGCAGGCTGGCCGCGAGGCTCGAGATCGCCACCTCGCCGGGGATGATCGCGCCGAGCCCGAGGCCCGACTCGGCGAAGGCGAAGGCGAAGCCCAGCAGGGCGCTGGTCATGTGACCGGCCGGTGACGCTGATCGATCCGGCCCGACACGACGATGCCCACTGCGACGACCACGGCTCCTGCAACAGCGTCGAGGACCCAGTGATTCCCCGTCGCCACGACGACGAGCGTCGTTCCCGCGGCGTACAGGACGGCGATCGCTCGGCCGACCCCGTTCGTGTGACGCCACACGGCCCAGGCGACCCAGATCGTCCAGCCGACGTGAAGCGACGGCATCGCGGCCAGCTCGTTGGCCATCTGCCCGAGGCCGCCCGGCAGCGAGGTCTGCCCGCTCCACCAGCCGACGTCGGCCGTGCTGACGAGGGTGTCGAGGTAGGCGCCGCCCGGCATCAGGCGTGGCGGGGCGGTCGGGAGCAGCACGTAGCCGGCCAGCCCGATCGCCGAGCCGATCACGATCGCGTTGCGCGCCCGCGGGTACTCGGCACGATGGCGGACGAACAGGAAGACCAGCACGGCCGGCGTGGCGAGGTAGTGCAGCGACGCGTACCAGAACGACATCGGGACGGCGATCTGCGACAGGGGCGTGAGGGTGTGGTTGAGCCACGACTCCACGTCGAGGTGGAGGATCTGCTCGAGGTGGAGCACGTCGGCCGCCCGGTCGCGCGCGGACGCGAGGTCGTCGCTCGCCGCGACCCGGCTGAACGCGTAGGTGAACCACAGCGCCGTGAGCAGGGCGACCTCACGGAGGCCTGCGAGCGCGAGCAGGCCCGACCCGCGCGACGAGGGAGTGGTCGCGCGGGCCGGGCTGTGCCGGTGTCCGGTCAGGCTGGACACGAGGTGGTCCTGGCTCTCAGTGAGCGAGGACAGGAGCAGCGTCCGGATCGACCTCGACGGGGCCGCTGCGGAACAGTGCGCCGCAGAGGATCGCGCCGACCAGGAAGATGCCGGCCGCCCACCAGAACACGGTGGTGTAGCCGTGGACCGCGGCGAGCTGCTGGTTGAGCTCCGAGGCCGACCTGCCGGCCAGGTAGTCCGTCGTGGCGGTCGCGGCGAACGCGCTCAGCACCGCGGTGCCGATGGAGCCACCGATCTGCTGGAACGTGTTGACCGACGCCGATGCGACACCAGCATGCTCGGCGTCGACACCCGAGGTGGCTGCGCTGAACGCCGGCGCCATCGACAGTCCGATGCCGAGACCCGTGATGATCAGCCCGGGCAGGATGTGCGCGGCGTACGAGCTGTCGACCTCGAGCTGGGCGAACAGGACCATGCCGACCGCGGCGAGCAGCATGCCGACGAACACGGGGATCTTCGGGCCGATCTTGGCGACCAGGCCGGCGGAGCCGGTGGCCGTGGCCATGATGCCGAGGATCATCGGGACGAACGAGAAGCCGGTCTTGAGCGGCGAGTAGCCGAGCGTCAGCGACACGTAGTAGGTGAGGAAGAGGAACACCGCGAACAGGCCGATGCCGACGAAGGCCACGACGAGGAACGAGGCGCCGCGGGTGCGGTCCCAGACGATGTGCAGCGGGAGCAGCGGGTCCTTGACCCGGCTCTCGACGACGGCGAACAGGGCGAGGAGGGCGAGGCCCGCGATGACGCAGATCAGCGTGGTGGCGCTGCCCCAGCCGTCGGACTCGGCGCTCGCGAGGCCGTAGACGAACGACACGAGACCTGCGACGACGATGACCGTGCCGGGGACGTCGATGCCCTTGGCGTCCTCCGCCTTCGGCTGCTTCTTGAGCATCACGATCGCTCCGACGACGGCGATGGCCGCGAGCGGGACGTTGACGTAGAGGCACCAGCGCCATGAGAGGTACTCGGTGAGGGCTCCGCCGAGGATGAGGCCGATCGCGCCGCCGGCGCCGGAGATCGCACCGAAGATCGCGAACGCACGGGCGCGCTCCTTGGCATCGGTGAACGTCACGGTCAGCAGCGAGAGGGCCGCGGGGGCCAGCAGGGCACCGAAGACGCCCTGGGCGACGCGGGCGCCGACGAGCACCTCGAAGTTCTGCGCGGCGCCACCGACGGCGGAGGCCGCGGCGAAGCCGATCAGGCCGGCGATGAACATCGGGCGGCGGCCGATCAGGTCGCTCAGCCGGCCACCGAGCAGCAGCAGCGAGCCGAATGCGAGCGCGTAGCCGGTCACGATCCACTGACGGTTGTCGTTGGAGAACGCGAGCGCCTCCTGGGCCGACGGCAGCGCGATGTTCACGATGGTCGCGTCGAGCACGACGATGAGCTGGGCCAGCGCGATGACGGCCAGGATCAGCCAGCGCGTCGCGTGGTGGGGATTGTCTGCGGGGTCGACGACCCGGTCGGGTGACCGGTCGTCGGTGAGGGTGGTTGCCATGGGATCTCCAGGTCTTGGGTCGGTGCTCCGTGCGAAAGCGGAAAGTCTCTTCCGTTTCACTCTAGGACATAACCGGAAACCTGTCTCCACTTGAACGTGTGATGTCTCGCACTAAACGGAAAACTTCCTCCGCTCCGGTACCATCGGCCTCATGACCACGCAGATCCCCGAGGGCGACGAGGCGGACCGACCGCTGCGCGCCGACGCTGCGCGCAACCGTCAGCTGATCCTCGACACCGCGGCAGAGGTCTTCGCCGAGCACGGGCTCGACGCCGGGTACGACGAGATCGCCCGGCGCGCCGGCATCGGCGTGGGCACGGTCTATCGCCGGTTCCCCGAGCGCGACGAGCTCGTGCAGGCGCTGTTCGAGTCACGCATCCGCGAGATCGTGACGATCGCCGAGGAGGCGACGACCCGCCCCGATCCCTGGGACGGGCTCGTGTGGTTCCTCGAGCGGGCACTCGAGCGGCAGGTCGCCGACCGGGGTCTGAAGGAGGCGATGGTCCGCACCGTCGACCAGGACGCCCACATGACGATCGGGCGCGAGCAGCTGGGTCCGCTCATCGAGGCGATGGTCGTGCGTGCGCAGGCCGACGGCACGCTGCGGTCCGACGTCGAGGCGACCGATCTCGGCGTCAGCCTGATGCTGATGAGCTCGATCACCACACCGCAGCAGCCCGAGCTGTGGCGGCGCTATCTCGCGCTGTTCCTCGACGGCCTGCGGGCGCGCCCCGACCAGGGGCCGCTGCCCCTGATCGCTCCGGCCGACGAGTCGATGCACGCCATGATGTGCAACCTGCACGGCACGCGGCCGTGACGGCTACGCCTGGCTGATCCGCACCATCTCGTCGCGGGGGACGACCTTGATGCGGGCGCGACCGACGGCCTCGCCGAGGGCGATCTCGTGCTCGTCGAGCTTCTCCCAGCCCTCCCACGTCGTGAACTCGATGCCACGACCGGCGAGGTAGGCGTCGACGTCCTCGCGCCCGGGGTTGGCCGGCGTCCGCAGCTGGTCGACGTCCTCGAGGAGCAGGCGGATCGTCTCGGCGGCGTCCGACTTCGTGTGGCCGATGAGGCCGACGGGTCCGCGCTTGATCCAGCCCGTGACGTACGCGCCGGGCAGCGGCTGGCCGTCGATGTCGATGACGCGGCCGCCGTCGTTGGGGACCGTCGCCGAGTTGTTGTCGAACGGGATGCCGGCGAGGTTGTCGGAGCGGTAGCCGACCGCGCGGTAGACGGCCTGGACGGGCCAGTCGGTGAACTCGCCGGTGCCGCGGACGTTGCCGGTGCCGTCGAGCTCGGTGATCTCGGTGCGCAGACCCACGACCTGGCCGTCCTCGCCGAGGATCTCGACGGGGTTGTGGCAGAAGTGGATGTGGATGCGGTGGTCGGCGCCCGAGGGCTCCTTGGCGAGATAGTTCTGCAGCACGTCGACGACGAGCTTGACGCTCTTGGACGCGCGGATCGAGTCCATCGAGCCCTCGTCGAGCTCGAAGCCCTCGGGGTGGACGATGACGTCGACGTTGGGCGAGTGGCTGAGCTCGCGCAGCTCCATCGGGGTGAACTTGACCTGGGCCGGTCCGCGCCGCGCGAAGACGTGGACGTCCTTGGCGACGTTCGCCTTGAGGCCGTCGTAGACGTTCTGCGGGATCTCGGTGACGAGCTGCTCGTCAGCGGTCTTGGCGAGCATCCGGGCGACGTCGAGACCGACGTTGCCCACACCGAGGACGGCGACCGACTCGGCGTGGGGCTGGAAGTCCCACTCGCGCGGCGCGTCGGGGTGGCCGTCGTACCAGTAGACGAAGTCGGCCGCGCCGAACGAGCCCTTGAGGTCGATGCCGGGGATGTCGAGGTCGCGGTCGGCGCGGGCGCCGGTCGCGAAGATCACCGCGTCGTAGAACTGCTGGAGGTGGTCGAGCTTGAGGTCGGCGCCGTAGTTGACGTTGCCGAAGAAGCGGATGTCCGGGTTCGACAGGACCCGCTTGAGGGCCTTGACGATCTCCTTGATGCGCGGGTGGTCGGGCGCGACGCCGTAGCGGATCAGGCCGAACGGCGTGGGGTCACGATCGAGGATGTCGATCGTCACACCGCTGACGTCGCCGGAGAGCTCCGACTTCGTGAGGATGTCGGCGGCATAGATGCCTGCCGGGCCGGCGCCGATGACGGCGACTCGCAACTGCCTGCTCATGCACTGCTCCTGGGGGGAGGGAAGACCACACTCTTAGGCAAGCCTAAAAGGCCTGTCCAACAGGGCGAAGTCCGTCTTGCGATACGAACATGAATCGTGTGGCGTGGGTCACGCCGAGGCCTTAGGGTTCAGGTCGGAGGGGACATCTAAGGAGCTCTAGTGGGCCTGATCGCGCCGACCTTGCCTGACCTCGACGTCGATGAGTGGCGGGCGCTGCCACGCGCCGAACGCACCCGCGCGCTCCAGCAGCACTGGGCCGTCTACGGCTTCGGCACGCCGACGGGCGTCTACGGCCTGTACGTCCTCAAGATTGCGCTCTACGTCCTGGGCGGCCTGGCGTTCGCCGCGGCGACGCCCGGCATCGGCTCGCTCGGCGACGTCGGCGACTGGTGGTTCGAGCCCGTCGTCTTCCAGAAGATCATCATCTGGACCCTGCTGTTCGAGGTGCTCGGCTTCGGCTGTGGCTTCGGGCCGCTGACGATGCGCTTCCTGCCGCCGATCGGGACCTTCCTCTACTGGCTGCGGCCCGGCACGATCCGGCTCCCGCCGTGGCCCGACAAGGTCCCCGGCACCAAGGGCTCCCACCGCACGCTGCTCGACGTGGCGCTCTATCTCGCGGTGATCGCGGCGGCCGTCTACGTCCTGGTCTCGCCCGCTGACCGCGGGCAGGACCTCATCGAGCCGGAGCGGTTCGTGCCGCTGCTGGTGCTGCTGCCGGTGCTCGGGCTGCGCGACAAGACGATCTTCCTGGCGGCGCGTTCCGAGCACTACTGGGTCACGACGATCGCGTTCCTCTTCCCGTTCGTCGACATGATCCTCGCCGCCAAGTTGCTCATGGTCGCGATCTGGTGGGGCGCTGCGACCTCCAAGCTCAACCAGCACTTCCCCTACGTCGTCTCGACCATGATGAGCAACGCCCCGCTGCTGCCCAAGGCCGTCAAGCGCCGGCTGTGGCGCGACGTCGAGACCGACGTGCGGCCCTCGCGCCTGTCCGGCGCGCTCGCGCACGGAGGCACGGTCGTGGAGTTCGGCGTGCCGCTCGTGCTGCTGTTCTCCCGCGGCGGCACTGTCACGACGATCGCCCTCGTGGTGATGCTGCTGTTCCACCTCAACATCCTGGCCTCGATCCCGATGGGGGTGCCGCTGGAGTGGAACGTGCTGATGGGCTTTGGTGCGCTCGTCCTGTTCGGCCACTACTCCGCGGTCGGGCTCACCGACGCCTCGCAGCCGGTGCTCGTCTACGGGCTCCTGGCACTTGTCGTGATCTCGGTGGCGTGGGGCAACCGGCGTCCTGACCTCTGGTCGTTCCTGCCGTCGATGCGCTACTACGCCGGCACCTGGTCGACGTCGGTCTGGCTGTTCGGCGAGGGTGCCGAGCAGACCTACAGCGAGCGGGTCACCAAGGCCGCCCAGCTGCCGCACCGTCAGCTCGAGAAGCTCTACCCGCCCGAGACCGTCGACCTGATGATCGGCAAGCTCCAGGCCTGGCGCGGGCTCCACACGCACGGCCGGGCGATGGTCGGCCTCTACCCGCACGCCGCCGACGACCACGAGTCGCGCTTCATCATGGACGGCGAGATGGTGTGCGGCTCGGCGATCGGCTGGAACTTCGGCGACGGTCACCTGCACCAGGAGGCGTTGCTCGCGGCGGTGCAGGAGCGGTGCCACTTCGCGCCGGGCCAGCTGCGCGTCATCGCGATGGAGTCGCAGCCGTTCTGGAACCCGATCCAGCGCTACCGCATCATCGACGCCGCCGACGGCGTCATCGAGACCGGTGAGGTCGACGTCGCCGAGATGATCAGCCGGCAGCCGTGGGACGGCAGCCTGCCCTTCCGGGTGACGTCGCGGGCAGAAGCGCCCTCGCGCGATCCGCACTAGGTTGAACGCATGACGTCAGCCGTGGTGGTGGGCTCCGGGCCCAATGGACTCTCGGCAGCCGTCGTCCTCGCTCGCGCCGGCGTCGACGTGACGGTGCTCGAGGCCGAGGACGAGATCGGCGGCGGCACCCGATCGGCCGAGCTCAACGTTCCCGGCGTGCTGCACGACATCTGCTCGGCGACGCACCCGACCGGTGTCGCGTCGCCGTTCTTCCAGAGCCTCGACCTCGGCCGTCACGGGCTCGAGTGGCTCTGGCCCGAGGTCGACGCCGCCCACCCGATCGACGGCGGTCGCGCCGGCGTCATGTTCCGCGACCTCGACCGCACCGTCGAGGGTCTCGGCGAGGACGGCGAGGCCTGGCGCTCGCTCTACGCGCCGCTGGCGGCCCACGCCGACGAGCTGATCAGTGAGATCTTCGGACCCCTCCTGCACGTCCCGAAGCACCCGATCCTGCTGGCCGGCTTCGGCCTGCGCGCCCTGCAACCGGCCTCGTGGATCGCCCGCCGCTGGAAGACCGAGGAGGCGCGCGGCCTGTTCGCCGGGCTGGCTGCCCACGCGATCCACCCGCTGCACCGTCCGACCACCGGCGGCCTCGGCCTGATGTTCGGCATGACGAGCCACTCGTACGGCTGGCCGGTGGCCAAGGGTGGATCGATCGCGATCGCCGACGCGCTGGCGGCCGACCTGCTCGAGCACGGCGGACGCATCGAGACCGGCCACCGGGTCACCGAGCTGCCGGAGGCCGACATCGTCATGTTCGACACCGCCCCGGCCACGGTGCTGCAGGTCGCGGGCCACCGGCTGCCCGGTCGGGTGCGTCGGCCGCTGTCGCGGTGGCGCACCGGGCCCGGCGTCTTCAAGGTCGACTTCGCGGTCGAGGGTGGCATCCCGTGGGCCAACGAGTGGGCGGCCCGGGCCGGCACCGTCCACCTCGGCGGCACGTTCGAGCAGCTCAACGCCGCCGAGCGTGAGGTGCACGCTGGTCGTATGCCCGAGCGTCCGTTCGTCCTGCTGTGCCAGCAGTACCTCGCCGACCCGGGACGGTCTGTCGGAGACGTCCACCCGGTGTGGACGTACGCGCACGTGCCGACCGGCTACACCGGCGACGCGACCGAGGCGATCATCCGGCAGGTCGAGCGCTTCGCCCCCGGCTTCCGCGACCGCATCGTCGCGCAGACGACGAGCGGGCCCGCGCAGCTCGAGGCCCACAACGCCAACTACATCGGTGGTGACATCGGCGGCGGCGCGAACGATCCGTGGCAGCTGGTCATGCGCCCGCGCATGTCGCCCAACCCGTACTCGCTCGGCGTCAAGGGGCTGTTCATCTGCTCGGCCTCGACGCCTCCCGGCGGCGGCGTGCACGGCATGGGTGGCTTCAACGCCGCGACCGCGGCCTTGGCCGAGCTGTAGACCGAAGTCCGGGCAGGAGGACCAAGGGGCGCATCCTGTGACGAACCTGTCAGTTCGCACCAGTAGACCGCGAGCGAAACTTAGGCGGACCTGACCTCGTTCTACCGATTGAACCTTCATCCTTTTCCCTCGAGCCCAGGAGCCCGATCCGATGAAACTCCCCGCCCACAAGAAGATGCTCTCGGCTGCTGCAGCCGCGTCCGTCCTGCTCATCACGGCGGCCTGCGGAAGCAGCGAGTCCGACGGTGCCTCGACGACCGACACCGCCACCTCCGCGGCGCCCAGCGACGACGCCGCGACCGACAGCACCGACGACAGCGCCTCCGGTGACTTCGCTGACGGCGACTACTCCGGCGAGGGCAGCTACAGCAACCCCGGCGGAGAGTCGACGGTCAAGGTCGACCTCACGCTCGCCGACGGCAAGGTCTCTGACGTCACCGTCACGCCCGAGGCCACGAACGGCACGTCGAAGCAGTACCAGGAGCAGTTCGCCGGCGGCATCGCCGACCAGGTCGTCGGCAAGGGACTCGACGAGATCGAGGTCTCGAAGGTCGCCGGGTCGTCGCTGACCAGCGGCGGCTTCAACCAGGCCATCGACGCGATCAAGGCCGAAGCCCAGGCCTGACGTGCACGCCTGGCAGCTCGAGGCGATCGGCACCGCGTGGCAGATCGACACGCGGGAGCCGCTCGCCGCGGGCGAGACGGCGGCGGTGCTGGATCGCATCGAGCAGTTCGACCGCGTGTGGTCACGCTTCCGCGACGACTCGATCGTCGCCGCCATGGCTCGTGAGCCCGGCGCCTGGGAGCTGCCGGACGAGGCGACCGAGCTGCTCGGCTTCTACGCCGAGCTGCACGAGGCGACGGGGGGAGCCGTCAACCCCTTGATCGGTCGGACGTTGTCCGACCTCGGCTACGACGCCGACTACTCGCTCGTCCCGGCTGCCGAGCCGGCCGCCGTGCCGTCGTGGGAGTCCGTCTCGTGGCGGTCCCCGGTGCTGACGACGGCCGAGCCGGTGCTGCTCGACGTCGGCGCGGGCGGCAAGGGCCTGCTCGTCGACCTCGTCGCGGGCCTGATCCCCCAGAGCCAGGGGGCGACGATCGACGCCAGTGGCGACATCCGGCACGGGGGATCGGCCCCGATCCGCGTCGCGCTGGAGCACCCGCACGACCCCGCCCGCGCGATCGGGGTGGTCGAGCTCGCGCCCGGTCACGCCCTGTGCGCCTCCGCCACCAACCGCCGCACGTGGGGCGACGGGCTCCATCACGTCATCGACGCCCGCACCGGTCGCCCCACCACCGATGTCGTCGCGACGTGGGTCGTCGCGCCGCAGTCGTGCATGCGGGCCGACGGTCTGGCCACCGCCCATTTCTTCGCTGGGCCCGACGTCCTCATGGGACGCTTCCAGCACGAGTTCGTGCGCATGCACGCCGACGGCCGCGTCCAGTGGTCGCCGGACTTCCCCGGAGAGGTCTTCGTATGACCGCAGTTCGCGACCTGCTCGACCGTCAGCTCGGACGCGTGACGATGTATCGCCTCGTCACGATCGTCCTCGCGCTGCTCGCGGTCGTGATGATCATCTTCACGGCCGCCGGGACGTTCAAGGACCCGTTCACGGTGCCCGGCCAGCTGATGACGCTCGCCGTGCTGCTCGTGGCGTCGTACGTCAGCAACCGGCTGCTCGGTCTCGCGTGGCGCATCACGCCCCATGCGGAGTCGTCGATCATCACCGCGCTGCTGCTGTTCTTCATGTTCTGGCCCTCGGAGGAGGCAGACGACCTGCTCTGGCTGGGCATCGCGGCAGTCCTCGCCAACGCGTCGAAGTACGTCCTCGCGTGGCGCGGTCGCCACGTCTTCAACCCTGCCGCCGCCGGCGCCGTCCTCGTCGTGGTGGTGCAGGACCTCGTCGGGCGTGACCTGTCGATCAACCCGACCTGGTGGATCGCTGCTGAGAAGCTGCTGCCGTTCGTGGCGGTCGCGGTGCTGCTCGTGCTGTGGCGCACCCGTCGCCTCGACGTCGGTCTGCTGTTCGTCGTCGTGGCGGGAGCCCTGCTGATCATCGGACTCGCCGACTCCTCCGACCAGTCGTTCGTCGACCTCGCCAAGGTCACGGCCTACTCCTACCCCGTCGTGTTCATGGCGGGCTTCATGGTGACGGAGCCGCTGACCCTGCCGCCGCGTCGGCTGCAGCAGCTCGCCGTCGCGACGGTGATGGCGGTGGCCACGGGATGGGCCATCTTCTCCCCGGTGATCGGCGTCGGCCCGATCTCGGTCGGCGTCCTGTTCCTGTCGCCGGAGATCGCGCTGCTGCTCGGCAACCTGGTCGCGTTCGCGTTCGCCCGTCGCCGCGGCCTGACCTTCGAGCTCGAGGGCACGCGCCAGCTGACGCCGGAGACCCACGAGCTGACGTTCCGGTCGAGGCGTCCCGTCACGTTCACGCCGGGGCAGTACGTCGAGCTGACGGTCCCGCACGCCGGGGTCGACAGCCGCGGCAGCCGTCGGACGTTCAGCATCAGCTCGGCGCCCGACGAGGACGGGCGGGTCTCGGTCGCGCTGCGCGTGCCGGAGCAGTCGTCGAGCTTCAAGCGGGCCCTGCTCGCCCTCGAGCCCGGTCATCGGGTCCACGGCACGGGCATCGGTGGTGACTTCGTGCTGCCGGCCGACCCGTCCGTGCCGGTGCTGCTGGTCGCCGGGGGCATCGGCATCACCCCGTTCCTGAGTCAGCTGCGGCACGAGGGCACCCGCAACGCCGTCCTCGTCTATGGCGCGTCGTCGCCCGACGAGGTGCCGTTCACCGAGGAGCTCGCGGGCGTACGGGTCGTGCTGGTCTGCCCGGAGCGACCGTCCTCGCTGCCGGAGGGGTGGACGTACGTCGAGGCGCCGTTCCTGTCAGCCGAGATCATCGCCGGCGCCGTCCCCGACCTCGGGCACCGCGCGGCGTACGTCTCGGGGCCGCCGGCCATGGTCAACGCGGTTCGCGCCGATCTGGCCAAGCGGTGCAAGAGCCTGCGGACCGACTACTTCACGGGCTACTGACCCTCGCCTGTCCAGGAAAAATATCCAAAGTTGACAGGAATGGACTCAACTTTGTAGACGTTGACCCTGATGACACCACATCCTTGGTGTGACCGTCCTGTCAGGAGAACACTCATGGACCTTGCGAAGTTCACGACGCGCAGCCAGCAGGCGCTGGGCAGCGCGATGTCGTCCGCCGCCGCGGCCGGCAACCCCGGTGTCGAGCCGGCCCACGTCCTGCACGCCCTCCTGACCCAGGAGGGTGGCACGGCGGCGCCGCTCCTCCAGGCCGCCGGCGTGGACGTCCAGGTGGTCGCCGCCGGGCTCAAGGCGTCTCTCGACGCCCTGCCGAGCGCGAGCGGCAGCAGCGTGCAGAACCCCGCGTTCAGCCGGTCGAGCCACGAGGTGCTGCAGCGCGCCCAGGAGCTCGCCGATCGGCTCGGCGACGACTTCGTCTCGACCGAGCACCTCGTGGTCGGCGTCGCCACGGTCGGCTCCTCTGCCCAGACCGTCCTGCAGGACGCCGGCGCGACCGCCGACAACCTCGAGGCCGCCTTCGCCGCGGTGCGCGGCTCGACGCGCGTCACCAGCGCCAACGCCGAGGACACCTACCAGTCCCTCGAGAAGTACGGCGTCGACCTGACCGCCGTCGCCGCCGAGGGCAAGCTCGACCCGGTCATCGGCCGGGACAGCGAGATCCGCCGCGTCGTGCAGGTGCTGAGCCGGCGCACCAAGAACAACCCGGTCCTCATCGGCGAGCCCGGAGTGGGCAAGACCGCCGTCGTCGAGGGGCTCGCGCAGCGCATCGTCGCCGGCGACGTCCCCGAGTCGCTCAAGGGTCGCCGCCTCATCTCGCTCGACCTCGCGGCGATGGTCGCGGGTGCGAAGTACCGCGGCGAGTTCGAGGAGCGTCTCAAGGCCGTCCTCACCGAGATCAAGGAGTCCGAGGGTCAGGTCATCACGTTCATCGACGAGCTGCACACCGTCGTGGGCGCGGGTGCCGGCGGCGACAGCGCGATGGACGCGGGCAACATGCTCAAGCCCATGCTGGCCCGCGGCGAGCTGCGGATGATCGGTGCCACGACGCTCGACGAGTACCGCGAGCGCATCGAGAAGGACCCCGCGCTCGAGCGCCGGTTCCAGCAGGTCTTCGTCGGCGAGCCGTCGCCGGAGGACACCATCGCGATCCTGCGCGGGCTCAAGGAGAGGTACGAGGCGCACCACAAGGTCTCGATCTCCGACGCCGCGCTCGTCGCCGCGGCCACGCTGTCCGACCGCTACATCCCCGGTCGCCAGCTGCCCGACAAGGCCATCGACCTGATCGACGAGGCCGGCAGCCGGCTGCGCATGGAGATCGACTCGAGCCCCATCGAGATCGACGAGCTGCGTCGGTCCGTCGACCGCCTCCACATGGAGGAGCTGCACCTGGCCAAGGAGTCCGACGACGCGAGCCGCGACCGCCTCGACAAGCTGCGCGTCGAGCTCGCCGACAAGCAGGAGACCCTCCGCGCCCTCGAGCAGCGGTGGGAGGCCGAGAAGCAGAGCCTCAACGCGGTCGGCGACATCAAGGAGCGCATCGACGAGGTGCGCGTCGCCGCCGAGCGGGCCCAGCGCGAGGGCGACCTCGAGACGTCCAGCCGCCTGCTCTACGCCGAGATCCCCGGCATGGAGCGCCAGCTCGCCGACGCCCAGGCCGCCGAGGCCGCCCGCGAGGGCGACTCGATGGTGCACGACGAGGTCGGCGCCGACGACATCGCCGAGGTGGTTGCGGCATGGACGGGCATCCCGACGGGCCGGCTGCTCGAGGGCGAGACCGGCAAGCTCCTGCGCATGGAGGACGAGCTGGGCAAGCGACTGATCGGACAGCGCGCCGCCGTCACCGCGGTCTCCGACGCCGTCCGCCGCTCGCGCGCCGGCATCGCCGATCCCGATCGCCCGACCGGGTCGTTCCTGTTCCTCGGCCCGACGGGCGTCGGCAAGACCGAGCTGGCCAAGACGCTGGCGGAGTTCCTGTTCGACGACGAGCGGGCGATCATCCGCATCGACATGAGCGAGTACAGCGAGAAGCACTCGGTCAGCCGTCTCGTCGGTGCACCTCCCGGCTACGTCGGCTACGACGAAGGCGGTCAGCTGACCGAGGCGGTGCGTCGCCGGCCCTACTCGGTCGTGCTGCTCGACGAGGTCGAGAAGGCGCACCCCGAGGTCTTCGACATCCTGCTGCAGGTGCTCGACGACGGTCGGCTCACCGACGGGCAGGGTCGCACGGTCGACTTCCGCAACGTCATCCTGATCCTGACGTCCAACCTCGGCTCGAGGTTCCTCATGGACGCGACCCTCGACGACGCCGCCAAGCGGTCGGCGGTCATGGACGTCGTGCAGGCCTCGTTCAAGCCGGAGTTCCTCAACCGCCTCGACGAGATCGTCACGTTCGACGCCCTCGGCACCGAGGAGCTCGCCCACATCGTCGACCTGCAGGTGACGGCGCTCGGCAGGCGTCTCGCACCGCGGCGCATCACCCTCGACGTGACCGCAGCGGCCCGCGAGTGGCTGGCGCTGACCGGATGGGACCCGGCCTACGGCGCCCGTCCGCTGCGCCGCCTCGTGCAGCAGGCGATCGGTGACCGCCTGGCGCGGTCGCTGCTCGCGGGCGACGTCCGTGACGGCGACACCGTCGTGGTCGACAAGCCCGTCGACGCCGACGAGCTCAGCGTCGAGCGGGGTCAGTAGAGCCTGACCTCGAGCCTCTCGCCGAGGTCGACCTCCACCAGCGCGCGACCGAAGGCGTCTGCCGTGACGCCGCCGGTCGTCGTGCCGGTGGCGGTGTACGTCCGTCCGGGCACCAGTCGGTCGATGCCGAGGGTCGTCCGCACGGGGCCGGCGCCGGGCAGCAGCACGAGGTCGAGGGCGGTGCCGTCGGTGACGGCGCGTGCCACCAGCACCTCGGGATAGGCCGCCTCGGCCAGGCGTGGCCCGGTGCGCCACGTGTCAGGGACGCCGTGGGCGACGAGGTCGCGCAGACCGCTGCGACGCCCGAACCGGCCGAGGTTGGCGTAGTGGTTGGCCAGGCCCGACGAGTCCTTGAGGCGGCGCACGCCGGTCTCGGAGGTCTCGATCGGCTCCCGCTCGTCGAGGGTCCGCTCGGCGGCCCGTGCGTACTCCTCGTCGCCGACCTCGCGCGCGGCCATGATCGTGACGACCTGGCCGAACGTGTCACGGCCCATCAGGTAGTTGCCCGGGTCGAGGCCGTTCGTCGCGAACTTCGGCAGCTCGAGCAGCCCGTCGCGCAGCGTCAGCCCCTTCTCGCGCAGCAGCCACCACGTGCGCTGCGACAGCTCGGGCAGGCCCGCGTGCATCCAGTACGTCGTCGTCATCTGCACCGACGGGCTGGCCCAGAAGTTCCACGACAGGCCGAGGTGCCGCGCACGGACACCGACGATCTTGCCGTCGGGGCGCATGAACTCGTCCTCGTAGCCGTCGCGCAGACCCGGCAGGACGTCCGCGGCGTACGACGTGCCGTGCAGCCGGTCGTGGCTCACCAGGGTGTTCAGCCCGAACGTGTTGCAGACCGTGTAGATCCAGTTGGGCTCGCACGGGAAGAGGGTGAAGTCCGAGCCGCCCATGTTGCGGTGGATCGAGGCCGCGAGGCTTCCGTACGAGTGGTCGTACGTCCGCGTCGGCGACCACCGGAACGGCAGTCCCGCCGGCTGCGCGTATCGGTCGTCGTTGAGTGTCTCGTACATCCCGAGCATGAGACCCATGAAGCCCGTCAGCATGATGTTCTCGGAGTTCTCGACCGGCTCGGGGTCCCACCGCAGGTTGCCCCACGCGTTCTCCTTGGCCCAGTAGCCCCAGACCTTGCGCTGCAGCATCTTCTCGATCGAGCTGCGCTGCGCCTCCGCGAGGTATCCGCTGAAGGCCGGGGTGCGGGTGAACCGTGACATCGACAGTCCGTACGACAGTGCGTTGAGCTGGTAGCGGAGCGCCGCCTCGCGGTACTGGTCGAGGTGCGTGAAGCCGTCGAAGCGGTCGATCGGCTGCAGCGCGAGGTCGAGGCCGTAGCGCAGACGCGCGAGGTCCTCGGCGCTGCTCTCGGCGACAGGCAGGCCCGCCGACATGTCGGGCATGCCGGTGATGACGAAGTCGACCTGTTCGAGGCGACGGTTGAGCCGCTCGCCGATGCGGACCTGGGCGCGGTGGCGGACGACGTGCACGGCCGCGGACAGCGCGACGAGCACCGGCCCGGCGGCCAGGGCGACGGCGCGACCGGCGTCCGACACCGCCTCGGCGCCGACGCCGGCGAGGACGGCTGCGCCGATCCAGATGATCGGCGGCACGATCGTCGCGCCGAAGAACCACCACACGACCAGCGCGACGACGAAGACCACGACCGTCGCGACGGCCAGCCACGGATGGCCCGCCGCGGCGAAGCCCCCTCCCGGGAGGGCCAGGCCGAGGGCGCCGGTCGCGAGGCCGGGGCCTGCGCCGAGGACGCTCGGCGCGACCGCCACGACCCACACCGCGGCGTACGTGAGGAGGGCCCGGCGCATGCGGCGTGCGGTCACCGGGGCGAACGGTCCGCTCGGGGTGCGCAGCAGCACGCGGGCCGTGCGGTCGCGATCGGACGGGATCTGGGTCTCGGCGGTCATCGGGAGGACTCCTTCGGTGGTGCGTGGAGGGCGAGGCCGGTCATGAGCAGGGCGAGTCCCGATCCGTGGAGCAGCACGTCGCCGACGGTGCCGAGCTCGAACAGCCCGAGCACGTGCATGTCGACGATCGCGAGCGCCGTCCACGTGACGCCTGCGGCGATGCAGGCGACGGAGACGTCGTCCAGCCGCGATCGTGCTCGCGGTGTGGTGCCGGCAGCCGCGAGCAGGGCGGCGACGAGGAGGGCGGCGGCGCCGAGGTCGCGGGCCGTCCAGCCGACCAGCGGGTCGTCGCCGGTGACGAGCAGGCCGACCGCGTCGAGCAGCGCCACAGCGGTGACGTAGGCCAGCACCGCGAGGCCGGCCGCGACCGGGGCGCTCACGAGGCGGGCCGGCGGTGCGGTGGCGGGTGGTGCTGCGGCCAGGCCGACCAGCATGGTCCCGGGGGCGGGGCGGCGCGGGGACGGCGCGAACGCCGCCGTGACGGGCGGCTGGCCCGGCAGCACGGCGTACCGGACCCGACGAAGGACGGAGATCACCAGGGCGGCGACCAGGCAGCACCCCATCGGGACCTCCTTCTGACACGACACCGTGTCAGAAGTCACGCTAAATCTGAGACACCCGCGTGTCAAGATGTGGGTGTGAGCTCGTCGACCCCGCCCGTGCGCTCGTACCGTGGCGTGAGCGCCGACGATCGGCGCCTGGAACGACGGGCCAGACTGGTCGAGGCGCTGCTCGACACGGTGCTCGACGTCGGCGTCCTCGACACCACGGTCGAGGCCGTGTGCGCCCGGGCCGGACTGACGAAGCGCTACTTCTACGAGAGCTTCGGCGACCGCGACGAGATCCTCGCCGTCGCGATCGATGCGATGTTCGTCGACGTCCTCGAGGCGATCAGGGCAGCGCTCACCGGCGCGTCACCGACGGTGGCCGACCGGGCGACCGTGACGGTCGGCGCGCTCGTCGACGAGCTCGACCGCGACCGGCGACGGGCGCGGATGTACGTCGAGGCCCCCGGTCATCCCGTGCTCCGGGCACGACGCGACGCCGCGATCGACACGTTCGCCGACCTGCTGATGTCTGACGTGCTGCAGGCGTCGCCCCCGGACGACCGCCACCGGATGGTCGGCCTGCTCGTCGTCGCCGGCACGACCGAGGTCGTCAGCCGGTGGCTGGCCGACGGGCTCCCGCTGGGCCGCGACGACCTGGTCGAGGAGATCGCGCGGATCGGCGTGGCCGTCGGCGGGCTCTGACCGCATCCTCCTTGCCCCGCCATGATGGGATGGGCGCATGAATGCCCCCGCGCCGAAGCGTCCTCCCATGCTGGCGGCGGCCTGTGCCTACCTCGGCGGCCTCGCCGCCATCCAGAGCATCCGCGCGATGGTGCTCGTCTCCACGTGGAACGCCGAGAACGGTGCTGACAAGGTCGCGCCGCTTCTCAGGGCTCTGCGCGACGGCGGCATGTCGCAGGCATCGGCCGAGTCGGCCTACAAGGTGTTCCTGACCGTCCTCGCCGTGCTCGCCGCGGCCGGCGTCGTGTTCGCGGTCTACACCGCCCGCGGTGACCGGGCCAGCCGTGTCGGCCTCACGGTCGTGATGACCCTGGTCGGCATCTTCTTCTTCCTCGGCGCGACCGGGGGATCGTTCTTCGACGCCGTCATCGGTGCGCTCGCCATCGCCTTCACGGTCCGGCTCTGGACCGGCGAGTCCAAGGCCTGGTTCCGCGCACTGCGCACCGGCGAGCCGATGGTCCTGCCGGTCAAGAAGCCCAGCAAGAGGGCAGCCGAGAAGGCCGCGGCGCCAGCGGCGGCGGTGGTGGAGCCGGTCGCCGGGCCGGCGCAGCCCGTGCATCCGGTGCATCCCGGCTGGACCGATCCCCAGGTCCACGCCGGGTCGGAGCGCCTGCCGAAGTCGGTCAGCGTCGCGGGCTGGGTCACCTTGGTCGGCTCGATCGTCGTGGGCGGCATGTCGGCCCTCGCCCTCCTCACGCTGGGCCTGATCGGCAACGACTACGAGTCGCTCATGCGCGACAGCCCGTTCAGCGACCGGCTCGTCGACTCCGGGATGGACTACGACCAGCTCTACCGGGCCTCGCTGCTGGTCTCCGGCCTGTGCGTCGCGCTCTCGATCGGCGGCATCGCGGCGTCGTCGCTCACCCTCGCCCGGAAGCGTTCGGCGGGTGTCTTCCTGTTCGTGATGGCCGTCGTCACGACGATCACGTCGATCGTGTTCTTCCCTGTGGGGCTGCCCTGGACGGCCGCTTCGATCGTCGTGATCGTGCAGCTGCGCAAGCCTGAGTCGAAGCGCTGGTTTGTCAAGACATGATGGTGGTCACATCCTCCGCACGCGATGTGCGCCGTCTCTGGTGCGAGGACTAGACTGAAAACATGTCAGACAGCACTGCGTCCGGTCAGAAACGCCCCCACGTCGTCGTCGTGGGAGGCGGATTCGGAGGTATCGCAGCCGTCCGCAAGCTCAAGCGCGCCGACGTCGACGTCACGCTGATCGACCGTCACAACTACAACACGTTCAACCCGCTGCTCTACCAGGTCGCGACCGCCAGCCTCAACCCCGGCGACATCACCTGGTTCCTGCGCGCGATCCGCGCCAAGCAGTCCAACGTGCGCTTCCTCAAGGGCACCGTCATCTCGATGGACCACGACGCCAAGACGCTGCAGCTCGACGGTGGCCTCGACGTCAAGTACGACCAGCTCGTCATCGCGGTCGGCGTGACCGCCAACTTCTTCGGCATCCCCGGCGCCGAGCAGTACTCCATGCCGCTCTACCGCCGCTCGCAGGCGCTCGCCGTCCGCGACAAGATGTTCGCCAACCTCGAGGACGCCGCGATCAACGGCCAGGACCGTGACCTGCGCATCATCGTCGTCGGTGGTGGCGCCACCGGCGTCGAGACCGCCGGTGCGTTCGCCGAGCTGCGCAACAACGACATGCCGACGACCTACCCCGAGCTCGACACCAAGCGCGTCCACATCACGCTGATCGAGATGCTGCCGCACGTGCTCGGCCCGTTCCACCCCAAGCTGCGCGACTACGCCAGGAACTCGCTGGAGAAGCGCGACGTCGACCTGCGCCTCGAGACCGCCGTCAAGGAGGTCCGCGAGGACGGTGTGCTCGTCGAGCACAACGGCGAGCAGGAGTTCCTGCCGGCCGGCATCGTCGTGTGGGCCTCGGGCATCACGGCGCACTCGACGGTCAAGGAGTGGTCGGTGCCGCAGGGTCGCGGTGGGCGCATCGAGACCGACGAGCACCTGCGCGTCAAGGGCATGACCGACGTCTACGCGATCGGTGACGTCTCGGTCAGCCCCGACGAGCCGCTCCCGCAGCTGGCCCAGCCGGCCATCCAGGGTGGCAAGCACGTCGCCAAGGTCATCAACGCCGAGCTCAAGGGCAAGAGCCTGCCCAAGCCGTTCAAGTACAAGGACAAGGGGACGATGGCGACCATCGGCCGCTCGTCCGCCGTCGCCGAGATCAAGTTCCTGCCGCGGCTCAAGGGCTTCCCGGCCTGGATCATCTGGGTCGGCCTGCACATCGCCACCCTGCTGGGCAACCGCAACCGGTTCGCGACGCTGATCAACCTCACGGCCAAGTACCTCGTCTGGGGCAGCCACAACGCGATCGTCGGCGAGACGCCGCCGGTCGTCGCGCTGAAGCCCACGACGGTCGAGGCGCGCTCGCCGCGTCGCGGTGCCGCCAAGAAGACGACGGCCAAGAAGACCGCCGCCAAGAAGGTCACGGCCGACAAGTAGGTCGCGGGCAGGCGCTCTAGGCTGGGCTCGACCCAGACCCCGCACGAAGGCAGGCGCCCCATGGCCGCAGTCACCCACTCGATCGTCGACGGCATCGGTCGGATCGTCCTCGCACGACCCGACCAGGCCAACTCCTTCGACCTCCCGGCCGCCCGCGACATGGCGCTCGCGGTCGACGCGGTCAGCGGCGATGACGTCCAGGCGATCACCCTGACGGCCGAGGGCAAGCGGTTCTGCGCCGGGGGCGACGTGGCGTCGTTCGTCGCGGCGCAGGAGCCTGCCGCGTACCTGCTCGAGCTCGCCAACGCGCTCGAAGGCGCCCTGCGCGACCTCGCCGACCTGCCCAAGCCCGTCGTCGCCGGCGTGCGCGGGGCCGTGGCCGGAGCCGGTCTCGCCGTCATGCTGAGCGCCGACGTCATCGTGGCGTCGGAGTCGACCAAGTTCGTCATGGCCTATCCGGGCATCGGCCTGACGCCCGACTGCGGCGTGTCCTACCTGGTGCCCCGGGCGATCGGCCAGCACCGGGCGCTCGAGTTCGCGCTGACGGGCCGGGTGCTGACAGCGGCCGAGGCGCGCGACTGGGGTCTGGTGACGTACGTCGTCGCCGACGACGAGGTCGAGACCAAGGTCGACGAGATCGCCCGCACGTGGGCCGACACGGCGCCGGCGGCCCTCGGCCAGGCCAAGCGGCTGATCCGCAGCTCGTGGGACACCACGGGTCCCGAGCAGGGTGCCGACGAGTCGGCGACGATCGCCGCAGCGGTCACCTCCGACGAGGCGCAGCGCCTCGTCCGAGCCTTCACATCCCGCTGACAACCCCTACACCCCACCCCGTCCCCCACCCCGTCCCACCCCGTCCCCTAGCGAGCTTGCGAGCGGGAGGGAGCGAGGTACGAGCGACCGAAGGGGCTAGGCGTGACTGTCTGGGTGGGTCCCTTCGGTCGCTGGCGCTCCCTCCCGCGACTTCGTCGCTAGGGACCGGGTTCGGCCGGCACCCCGTCCCCTAGCGAGCTTGCGAGGTGCCTCCACCCCGGTCCCTAGCGAGCTTGCGAGCGGGAGGGAGCGAGGTACGAGCGACCGAAGGGGCTAGGCGTGACTGTCTGGGTGGGTCCCTTCGGTCGCTGGCGCTCCCTCCCGCGACTTCGTCGCTAGGGACCGGATTCGGCATCCCGTCCGTTCCCTAGCGAGCTTGCGAGCGGGAGGGAGCGAGGTACGAGCGACCGAAGGGGCTGTGGACAGCGAGATGCGCAACGCAGCCGCGAGGCCGACGATGCAGCGATGGGCTACTTCTATCTCCTGATCTGTGCCGACGGGACGTTCTACGCCGGCAGCACCCGCGACCTGAAGCGACGGTTCTGGGAGCACAGCGAGGGCCTCGGTGCGGCGTACACACGAAAACGGCTCCCGGTCACGCTCGTCTACTTCGAGCAGTACGACCGGGTGTCCGAGGCGTGGGGGCGTGAGCGGCGGGTGCACGGGTGGACCCGGAGCAAGAAGAAGCGGCTGATCGAGTCGGGTCCCGGAGTGAGGGTCACTGATCCGTCGCAGTACGCGTGAGGGGGTGGGTCCCTTCGGTCGCTGGCGCTCCCTCCCGCGACTTCGTCGCTAGGGAGCGGATTCGGCTGGCACCTCGTCCCCTAGCGAGCTTGCGAGATGTCTCCCCGTCCGGTCCCTAGCGAGCTTGCGAGCGGGAGGGAGCGAGGTACGAGCGACCGAAGGGTCTAGGCGTGACTGCTTGGGTGGGTCCCTTCGGTCGCTGGCGCTCCCTCCCGCGACTTCGTCGCTAGGGAGCGGATTCGGCTGTGTCGCTAGGGACCGGAGGGGTTGAGGGCTTGCTCGAGGTCGGCGCGGGCTGTCACCAGCGACGGGCCGTACCAGGTCAGCGCTCGGCCGGAGACCAGCGTCGTCGGGGTCGAGCCGAACGCCTCCGGCCCGTCGTCGGCGGTGAACACGTACGGCTCGTCGGGCAGCAGGACGAGGTCAGCATCGATGTCGTCGACCTCGACGTGGGGATAGCGGTCTGCGCTGTCACCGAACGCGTGGACGAGCCCCAGCCGGGTGACGAGGTCGCCGGTGAACGTCCGTGCGCCCACGACCATCCACGGGTCGCGCCAGATCGGGATCGCGACCCGGCGGCCGTCGGCTGCCGGGGGCGCGGCCCACACCTCCTCGGCGTCGACGAGCCACTGCGGCACGTCCCACCCGAGCGCGTCGACGAACATCCGGCGCATCGAGGTGAACGCCTGGTCGAGGGTCTCGATCTCGGTCACCCAGACCTGGATGCCGGCGTCGCGCAGGCGGGTGACGTCGAGCTCGCGGTTCTCCTCCTGGTTGGCGATCACCAGGTCAGGCGCCAGCGCGGCGATGGCGGCGCGGTCCGGGTTCTTGGTGCCTCTCACCCGCGTGACGTCGAGGTCGGCGGGGTGGGTGCACCAGTCCGTCGCGCCGACCAGTGCCTCGGGGCGGGTCGCGGCGATCGCCTCGGTCAGCGACGGCACGAGCGACACCACCCGGCGGGCCGGGTGGGCGACGTCGACCGGGTGCCCGAGGTCGTCGTTCACCGGCGACGCACTCCCATGGAGCCGCTCAGCGGAGCGGCCCACGCGAGGTCGTCGGCCTTGAGCGCGGCGTCGGCCAGGTCGGCCACGTCGTCGGGGAAGGGCGTCGGACGACGGGCGGTCATGTCCATGTGGACGAGCGTGGCCTCGACGACGCAGGCCAGCTGCTGCCGCGTGCGGTTGAGGATCAGGGTCGCGGTGTGGAGCACCTTGTCGGACCGGGCGATGAGTCGCGGATGGACCGAGACGCGCTCGCCCTCGAGGATCTCTGCGTAGTAGGTGAGGTGGTGCTCGGCGGTGAACGTCGACATGCCCCGGGTGGCGATGTAGTCCTCCGGCATGCCGAGCTCGATCTGGCAGCGCTGCCAAAGAGCAGTGCCGCCCAGCTCGAGGTAGCGGCTGATGTTCATGTGGCCGTTCTCGTCGATGAACTCCGGCGGGACGGTGCGGTCGATCGGGGCCGCCAGCTCGAGGACCTGCTCGTACGTGGGAAGGGAAGTGCTCACCCTCCGACGATAGTCGGCGGCGGCCGTGCGCTGCCGATCAGTCGCCGAACGGCCCGAAACGGGCCTCGACCCGCTCGCTCAGGGCGGCGTCGACCCGCTGCCGCATGTCGTGCGACATCTCGGGCAGGGCGTCGCGGGGGAACCACCGTGCCTCGGTGTTCTCGCCGTCGGCGGGAGACGGCTCGCCGGCGTCCCAGCGGGCCCGGAACACGAGGTCGACATACTGCGACTGGTCGCCGTTGGCGTAGGTGTACATCCGCGTCACGTGCACCCAGCAGAGGCGCTCGGCGGTGGCCCGTACGTCGGCCTCCTCCAAGACCTCCCGCTCGGCGGCGACGGACGGCTCCTCGCCCGGGTCGATGATCCCGGTGACGGGCGTCCACTCACCGGTGTCGGCACGACGGACGAGCAGCACGTCGTCGCCCCTCACGACGACGGCCGTCACGCCCGAGAGCCACAGCGGCGCCGTGCCGATCTTGTCGCGCAGGTCGAGGACGAACTCCGGCGTGGCCATGCCACCACGCTAGCCGTCGCCGGGCGGCGGGCTCTGCGAGGCCGAACTAGTGTCGAGGACATGCGTATCGCCTTCCTCGGACTCGGCCGCATGGGTCGAGAGCTGGTCCTGCACATCATCGACGCCGGACACGACGTGACGGTCTGGAACCGCAGCCCGGAGCGCGCCCGCGCCCTCGAGCCGAAGGGGGTGCGGGTGGCCGACTCCGCCGCCGACGCGGTCGCTGGTGCCGAGCTCGTCGTCACGACGCTGTTCGGACCCGACACGGTCCGCGACGTCGTGCTCCGCGGAGAGCTGCCCTTCGCCGAGGGCGCCACCTGGGTGGACATCACGACCGTCGCGCCGTCCGACGCGACCGAGCTCGCAGCGTGGGCGGCCGAGCACGGGGTCGCGTACGCGCACTCGCCGGTCATCGGCTCGTTGGCGCCGGCCCGCGCCCGGCAGCTCGGGGTGCTGCTGGGAGGCACGAAGGCCGCCACCGACGTCGCGCTGCCCGTCGTCTCGCTCTGGGCCGACCCCGATCGGCTCCACGTCCTCGACGACGCCGCAAGGGCCGCGACCGGCAAGCTCGTCGCCAACCTCGCGCTGGCCGTGTCGCTCCAGGGCCTCGCCGAGGCGCTGCGGCTGGGACGCGGCGGAGGCCTGACGACTGACGAGGTGCTCGCCCAGGTGCAGGACAAGACCATGCTGCAGGCGATCGCCGGGATGAAGGGCGACCTGGTCCGGGGCGGTGACTTCAGTGACGCCCAGTTCTCGGTCAACGCCCTGGCGAAGGACCTCGGCCTGATGCTGCAGACCACGGCGGAGCCGCTCCCGGCGGTCGAGGCGGCCGCCGCCTCACTACGCGCCGAGATCGAGAGCGGCCACGGCGAGGACGACGTCGCGGCCATCGCCAGGCCCGTCACCTGAGGGCGGCGTCGACGCCCGCCGTGAACCGGTCGGCCAGCGTCCGGGCGAACGTCTGCGTGAAGTGCACCTTGTCGCGATAGACCACGACGTTGTCGACGACGGGCTGGCACGTCCCGTCGGGGCAGACCGCCTCGTTGGGCTCCACCAGGACGACGTCGTCACCCATCGCGTCTGACGTCGCGGCCATGATCGACGTCTTCCCGTTGACGTGGAAGGTGCACTGACGGGCGTCCCGCGTCTCGGCGAGGCAGTCCGTCGGGAAGAAGGGCGCACGGTTCGGGGAGTCCGAGAGCACGACCCCGATGCCGGCCGCATGCAGCCGGTCGACCGTGCGCTCCATGCCCTCGGTGGCGAGGACGACCGACTCGCGGCCGCCGGCCATCTCGCCGTCGACCGTCACGCGCTCGGTCGTGAGACGGCTCATGGCGAGGACGACGACGTCGGGGTGTCGCTGCTCGATCTCCCGCAGCGCCGCCTCACGGAAGGCGTCGCAGGCCAGGTAGGCGCCACCGCGTGCGGCGTCGAAGCGGGTGACGTCGGCCATGGGGCAGCTGCTCTTGGCCCAGACCGTGACGGCCCAGCCATGCTGCTCGCCCGCCCTGACGACGGCGGGACCCACCGCGCCGGCGATGGAGTCGCCCAGCACGACCACCTCGCGCGAGCCGCCGCGGTCCGCGAAGGTGCAGCCGTCCCACGACGGCGTCGTCTCCTGCGAGAACCCCACGTGGCACCCGCTCGCCTTGAACGGGCCCTCGTCACCGGCGGCGTCCTCCAGCGCGGGGGTGATCGTCTCGGGCGTCGCCGGTGTGGCCGTGGGCGTCCCGCCCTGAGCGACCGGTGCCACCGTGACCCGGTCGATCGTCCCGGTCGCCGAGGCATAGGAGGCGACCGGAAGCACGGCGGCGACGAGCGCGACGCCGAACGCGAGGCTGAGCGCCGGGCGTCGAGCCAGCACGCGCGCACGGCGCAGCGGGTTCTCCACCAGGTGGTGGCTGACGACGCTGAGGCCGAGGGCGAGCACCACGAGGGCGATCCGGACGTCCGGGGTCTCGGCGCCGATCGCCGCCATGCCGATGACCAGCACAGGCCAGTGCCAGAGATAGAGCGAGAACGAGATGTCACCGACGTACGTCAGCGGGCGCACCGAGAGGAGCCGGCCCAGCGGGGTGGAGCCACCCGTGCCGGCGGCGACCAGCAACACCCCGGCAGCCGTGGGTGCCACGGCGAGCCACGACGGATAGGTCAGGCCGGCGACGCCCGCCTCGTCGAGCGCGGCGACGCAGAGCGCGAAGCCGGCGATCCCCGCGGTGGCGAGGACGACGCGTGTGCGGGGGAGCAGCCGCACGAGCACGGGCACTGCGAGAGCGGTCAGCGCGCCGGCCGCGAGCTGCCACGCACGGGCGGGGGTGCCGAAGAAGGCGTACGGCTGGTCGGTCGCGGTGGTGCGGACGCACCAGGCGAGGGACACCAGGATCACGGCGACAAAGGCACCGCCGAACACGACGGCGTACGCCCGCGGCCGCCGCCCGGACAGGCGCCAGACGACGGCCAGGACGATCAGGAGGACCGGCCAGACCAGGTAGAACTGCTCCTCCACGCCGAGGCTCCAGTAGTGCAGCACCGGCGAGGGGTCACGGTCGGCGGCGAGGTAGTCGGTCTGCTGCTGGGCGAACCGCCAGTTGCCCGAGAACAGCGCCGACCACAGCACGTCGGTCCCGATCGCAGGTCGCTCGAGCGGGCTCATGAGCACGCGTGAGGCGATCATCGTGGTGATGAGCACGAGGACCGACACCGGCAGGATGCGCCGCGCCCGTCGCGCCCAGAACTCCCGCAGGCTCACGGTGCCGGTGGCCGTGATCTCGCGCAGGAGCAGCTGCGTGATGAGGAAGCCCGACAGCACGAAGAACAGGTCGACACCGACGAATCCGCCGGGCACGAAGGGCAGCCCCGCGTGATAGGCCACCACGACCAGCACCGCGAGCGCGCGCAACCCCTGGATGTCGTCGCGCTGCGCGTGCTGCGCGCGGGGCGTCGCCACGGACTCCCCGAGCGCTCGCCGCTGCTCCTGCACCATCGTCATGCCGGACCCCCTTCGTGACCGTCGTCGTCACGAAGAGATGCGCCGGGCGGGGCGAAAGTTGCCGCAGGAGCGAGGAGGTCGACTAGACGTTCCTGCGGTACTGCCCGCCGACCTCGAAGAACGCCTCGGTGACCTGCTGCAGCGAGCAGACACGAGCGGCATCCATCAGGACCGCGAAGACGTTCTCGTCGTTGATCGCGGCGAGCCGCAGCCGCTCGATGGCCTCGGCAGCCTCGGACGTGTGCGACTCCTGGAAGCCGCGCACCCGGGAGAGCTGCGACTCCTTCTCGGCCTCCGTCGCGCGGGCGAGCTCGACGGTCGGCGGCTCCTCGCCCTCGACGTGGGGCTTGCGGAACGTGTTGACGCCGATGATGGGCAGCGAGCCGTCGTGCTTCTTGTGCTCGTAGAGCATCGACTCGTCCTGGATGCGACCGCGCTGGTAGCCGGTCTCCATCGCGCCGAGCACGCCGCCGCGCTCGTTGATCGCGTCGAACTCGGCCAGCACGGCCGCCTCGACGAGGTCGGTCAGCTCGTCGGTGATGAACGCCCCCTGGGTCGGGTTCTCGTTCATCGCGAGGCCCCACTCCTTGTTGATGATCATCTGGATCGCGAGGGCGCGGCGCACCGACTCCTCCGAGGGGGTCGTGACGGCCTCGTCGTACGCGTTGGTGTGCAGGCTGCTGGCGTTGTCGTAGATCGCGATGAGGGCCTGCAGGGTCGTGCGGATGTCGTTGAAGTCCATCTCCTGCGCGTGGAGCGAGCGGCCCGACGTCTGCACGTGGTACTTCATCTTCTGCGAGCGCTCGTTGGCGCCGTACTTCTCCTTCATCGCGACCGCCCAGATGCGGCGGGCGACACGGCCGAGCACGGAGTACTCCGGGTCCATGCCGTTGGAGAAGAAGAACGACAGGTTGGGCGCGAAGTCGTCGATGTCCATGCCGCGTGCGAGGTAGGACTCGACGTAGGTGAACCCGTTGGACAGCGTGAACGCGAGCTGGCTGATGGGGTTCGCCCCGGCCTCGGCGATGTGATAGCCCGAGATGCTGACGGAGTAGAAGTTCCGCACGCCCTCGTCGATGAAGTACTGCTGGATGTCGCCCATCATCCGCAACGAGAACTCGGTCGAGAACAGGCACGTGTTCTGGCCCTGGTCCTCCTTGAGGATGTCGGCCTGCACGGTGCCGCGGACCGACCGCAGCGCGTACGACCGCAGCTCGGCGTGCTCGTCGGCCGACGGCTCGCGGCCCTCCCGCTCGCGGAACGCGTCGACCTGCTGGTCGATGACGGTGTTGAGGAAGAAGGCGAGCACCGTCGGCGCGGGGCCGTTGATCGTCATCGACACCGATGTGGTGGGAGCGACCAGGTCGAAGCCGTCGTAGAGCGCCTTCATGTCGTCGAGCGTCGCGACCGAGACGCCGGAGGTGCCGACCTTGCCGTAGACGTCGGGGCGTGGGTCGGGGTCGCGGCCGTAGAGGGTCACGGAGTCGAACGCGGTCGAGAGGCGCGTGGCGTCGCCGTCGTGCGACAGCAGCTTGAAGCGGCGGTTGGTCCGGAACGGGTCGCCTTCGCCGGCGAACATGCGGGCCGGGTCCTCGCCGTCGCGCTTGAACGAGAAGACGCCCGCGGTGAACGGGAAGTAGCCCGGCAGGTTCTCCTTGCGCCAGTAGCGCACGAGCTGGCCGTGGTCGGTGAACTTCGGCAGCGAGACGCGCGGCACCTTGGTGCCCGACAGCGACTCGCGGGTCAGCTGGGTGTGGATCTCCTTGTCGCGGACCGTCACGACCATCTCGTCGCCGGAGTACGACTCGACGACGGTGGGCCAGGCCTCGATCTGGTCGGCGATCTCGGCCGGGAGAGCCTTCCTCGCCTCCGTGAGCAGGCCCGAGATCTCGTCCCGGGAGGTGGCCGAGAGGTCCTCGCCGGCCACGAGCTCTAGACGCTGCGCACGGCTCGCCGCCGTCGCGAGCCGCTCGGTGTCGGCGTGGAAGCCGCGGATCGTCTCGGTGATCTCGGCGAGGTAGCGGACCCGGTCGGACGGCACGACCTGACGGATGCCGCTGGAGTGGCGGACGTCGACGGCGGGAAGGATGCCCTCCTCGACGGGCAGACCCTGCTCGCCCAAGGTGTCGCGCAGGTGCTGGTAGAGCGCGGTGACACCGTCGTCGTTGAACGTCGCGGCGGACGTGCCGAAGATCGGCATGTCCTCTGGCTTCTTGCCGAACGCCTCGCGGTTGCGGACCATCTGACGCCCGACGTCGCGCAGCGCGTCCTTGGCGCCTCGACGCTCGAACTTGTTGATCGCCACGGTGTCGGCGAAGTCGAGCATGTCGATCTTCTCCAGCTGCGAGGCGGCGCCGAACTCCGGCGTCATGACGTACATCGAGGAGTCGACGTAGGGGACGATCGCGGCGTCGCCCTGGCCGATGCCGGGGGTCTCGACGATGACGAGGTCGAAGCCGGCTGCCTTCACGACGTCGATGACGTCGGCGAGCGACTCGGGCAGCTCGTGCGAGCCGCGGGTGGCCAGCGACCTGAAGTAGGCGCGCTCGCCGTCGAGGGAGTTCATGCGGATGCGGTCGCCGAGCAGGGCGCCGCCTCCGCGACGGCGGGTCGGGTCGACCGCGATGACGGCGATGCGCAGCTTGTCCTGCTGGTCGACGCGGAAGCGGCGCACGAGCTCGTCGGTGAGCGACGACTTGCCGGAGCCGCCCGTGCCGGTGATGCCGAGCACGGGGGACGTGTGGCCGGCCGCAGCCGAGCGGATCCGTTCGCGCTGGTCGTCGGAGAGCGAGCCGGACTCGGCATACGTGATGGCCCGTGCGATCGATGCGCGGTCGCCCGCGACGACCGCGTCGAGGTCGAGCTCCCCGACTGCCTTGAGGTCGAAGTCGCAGTCCTTGACGACGGAGTTGATCATGCCGACGAGGCCCAGGCGCTGCCCGTCCTCGGGCGAGAAGATCGTGACGCCTGACTGGCGCAGCCGGGCGATCTCGTCGGGGACGATGACGCCGCCACCGCCTCCGACGACGTGGATGTGCCCGGCGCCCTGCTCGCGCAGCGACTCCACGAGGTACTCGAAGTACTCGACGTGGCCGCCTTGATAGGACGACACCGCGATGCCCTGCACGTCCTCCTCGATCGCCGCGTCGACGACCTCCTTGACCGAGCGGTTGTGCCCGAGGTGGATGACCTCGGCGCCCTGGCTCTGGAAGATGCGCCGCATGATGTTGATCGACGCGTCGTGGCCGTCGAACAGCGCGGACGCGGTGACGAACCGGACGGGGTTCGCGGGGACGTGGAGGTCGGGCATGCAGGCTCCCAAAGATCTGTGGAAGTCCAATACTAGGACATCCAACTAATTAAGGCCACCGTCTCCTGTCACGGGACGCATCCGCCCGAGCCGTGAGGTCGGTCGGCGCGAGTCTCACTTCACGCAGCCGCCGGACCCACTGACAACCGCGAACCCGCGGCCAGGAAAGATCGTCGCGCCGATCGTGGCGTTCCCGCGCTGGAACCGAACGCGATTGCTGTACGTCTCGCGCTTGACCGTCCAGCCATCACCCTCGAAGCTGTCGGCGATCTCAGACGACAGGCGGTCAAGCGCGTCGTCCGTGATCGACACCTTCACGCCGTAGCTGAGCATCGTGCCGGACTCTCGATCGCCCGGCACGCAGTCGGTCATCACATCGTCCTGAACCTGCGGACGTGATCCGACAAGGGCTGCAAGCTTGTCGATCGAAGCTCGAGCCTCGGCCGCCACGCTCTCGACCTTTTCCTGGTCCACCATCTCGTCCTCCTTGTCGCCACAGGCGGCCAGAGCCGCCATGCTGATCAGCATTACTGCCGCGAAGAGTCGTCTCATTCGATGTCGATCCGTTCGCCAGGTGTCTCCCAGCCCGTCTGCTCGGGGGTCCATCCCGGGTAGGGATAGAGCGGCGGGTCCTCGTACTCGGGCTCACGATAGGTCGTCACCTCGCCACCGTTCAGCACCTCGAGCATGTTGGTGTAGGCGTCAGACTGACGCTGGAAGACGTTGGAGTGCGAGTCCTTGCCGATGTTGGGGGTGCCGTCGGTCCTGTCGCCGGTGTCGAGACGGGTCGTGCCGTCGAAGCCGTCCGGGTCGGCGCCGTGGCCGATGTCGCCGACCTGCATGCCCTGGATGTCTCCGATGATGTCGCCCGGCGCGGTCATGGAGTAGCGGTCGACGCCCTGCTGTGAGTCGGGCAGGTCGCTGGGCGACCAGATGTCATGGCCCATGCCGGCCGACTCGACGTGCAGCACGCGGTCGGCATCGAGCCCGGAGAGCTCGGCCCGGCCCACGACGGCTCCACCGTAGGAGTGCCCGAGGTAGGTCGTCTGCACGTCGTTGGGGGCGGCCGCCGAGTGCTCGATCTCCTGGCGCACGTCGTGCGAGAAGTCGGCGAGACCGGGGCCGAGCCGCTCGGAGTAGTCGGCAAAGGGTGCGTCCTTGATGATGTCGTCGGGCAGGTCGCCGCCCATCCACGAGATCATCGCCAGATCGCCTCCGGAATCAGCCACGAAGTTCTCCGACTTGTCGGCGACCCCCTGGTAGCTCGACATGTCGGTCGTCGTGCCGGGCACGCTGACGCCGACGTTCTGCGTCGACGAGTCGATGTCGCCGTGCAGCTCGGCGATCGCACCGTCGTCGGCGGCATCGAAGAAGATGATCTGGCGGTCGCCGTCGAGGATCGACTGATAGAGCTCGATCCGGTCCTGGGAGTCGCTGATCGGGTCGTCGAGGTCGTTGTTGTTGCGCCCGAACAGGTCCCCGTCGTGCTGGTTGTCCTGGTGCTGGTCCTCGAGGTCGCGTAGTTGGTCCTGCTCGTCGTCGAGCGCCACGATGACGTTGACCGCGTTGGCGTCGGCGCGATAGTCGAACGGGACGCCCGACATGTTGCCGACGGCGCCGGGGAAGAGGGTCGCGAGCAGGCTCGCGTCGGCGGGTGAGAGGCCCTCGAACAGCGTGCGCGCGTCGGTGCGTCGCTGCTCGTGCAGGTCGGCTGCACCGTCGGTGGTCGTGAACGCCGGCTGCAGCAGCCCGGCCAGGACGCCCTCGGGGCCGGTCGCGCCCGGCGCCGGCTGCTGCTCGGAGAGCTGGCGGGCGACGTCGGGGTGGTCGGCGAGATACTCGCGCAGCTGCGTCGCGTCCATGCCGCGGACGTCCTCGGGCAGCGTGCCGTTGTCGATCAGGCGGTTCATCGTCGACTGGACGCCCTGCGACTGACCGGCGGTGAACTGGTCGGCCTCGGCGGCAGTGTCGACCGACTGGAACGCGGCGATGAGCGTGTCCTCGGCCCGCGTGAGGGAGGTCTGCCAGGTTTCGACGCGGTCGACGAAGGCGTCGATGTCGCCCTGCAACGTGGTCGACTCCGAGACGAGCCCGGCCTCCTCGTCCTCGGTGTAGGTCGCGGCCCGCTGTGCGAAGTCGCTCTGCCGGCCGGACAGGGAGGAGCGCTCCTCGACGAGCGTGTCGCGCTGTGACTTCAGGCCGACGAGGGCCGACTCGTAGCGCTCGCAGGCGCCCGCCACGTGACCGATGACCGTCACCACGATGTCGAGCTCGGAGCCGAACGACGTGCGCGCGTGAGACGCGGCCTCGGCCGCATCTCCCGTCCAGTCGGCGGGAGCGCCCCCGTCGTGGGCCCAGTCGGCGATGCTCGAGGTGGTCGAGCCGGCGCGGCGCAGGGCGGACGAGACCGCGGTGGCGTCGGCGTCAGCCTCGAGGGCCGGGACGGTGGGCGGCGGGGCCGGGATGATGACGGTCGGCATCAGCCCTCCGGGGTCAGGTTGCGCTCGTCCCACGGCAGCAGCTGGGCGAGTCGTTCGGACTGGGCGGCGTCGGTGACCTGATAGGCGGTGACGGCGTCGGAAAGCGCGGTCGAGTGAGCGGCGGCGTCCTCGACGCGGTCCTTGAGGCCGTTGATCCAGGCGTCGAGGAAGGCCTCGGCGGCGGGCGCGACCCGAGGCCCGAGGTCAGCCGTCGACGACGACGCCGAGTTGAGCGATCGGCGCGCCCCGCGCAGCTCTTCTGCCTGGGCGTCCCACTCGGTCGCAGACGTCCGCAGTGCATCGATCCATACGCCAAACCCCCCGGTCATGCCGTCAGGCTACCGGGAACGGTCGACGAGCGGGATGCCGTGGCGTCGGACCCGGTCCCCTACGATGGGGCGGTGCCCAGCGAGCCCAAGCTCCCCTTCGACCCCATCGAGCGCGCTTCCGCGATCTGGGACCGGCACATCGGTGAGTCCCGCTCGATGCGGCTCGCGACCTCGATCATGCGGGTGCAGCAGCTCATCAGCTCCGAGCTCGACGCGGCGCTCAAGCCGTTCGGCATCACCTTCGCGCGCTACGAGGTGCTGCAGCTGATCTCGTTCAGCTCGGCCGGACGCCTGCCGCTCAGCAAGATCGGCGAGCGGCTCATGGTGCATCCGACGTCGGTGACCAACGCGATGGACCGGCTCGAGTCGCAGGGCCTCGTGCGCCGCGTCGCCGACGAGACCGACCGCCGACGGACGTTCGCCGAGCTCACCGACGAGGGTGAGCGGGTGCTGGCCCAGTCGACCGCTGCCGTCATGGACATCGACTTCGCGGTCGTCGGTCTCGATGCGAGCCAGCAGGACGAGGCCTACGAGCTGCTCCGCCACGTGCGCCAGGCCTCGGGCGACTTCTCGGACTGAGGCTCTGTCCTGACCGGCGTCTGGCAGTATCACCGCAACGACACGATCGGAGACGGCGATGACTCAGAGCTCCCCGCAGCAGCGTCTGGTGGACGAGTACTTCCACGGGTTCCGCGAGAGCGATCATGCGCGCGTCCTCGCGACGCTGACGGACGACGTCGAGTGGGTCATCCACGGTCACCGCACCACGGTGGGCAAGGCGGAGTTCGACGGCGAGATCGAGAATCCCGCCTTCAGCGGCAGTCCTGACCTGAGGGTCGACCGGGTGATCGAGGCCGGTGCGGTCGTCGTCACGACGGGCGAGGGGCGTGGGGTGCACCGTGAACACGGCCCGTTCCATTTTGCGTTCAACGACCTCTTCACCTTCCGCGACGGGCTGATCTCTCGCGTCGACTCGTACGTCGTCCCGCTCGGCTGACCGGGCCCCGCACGCACGAAGGCCCCCACCCGGGCGGGTGGAGGCCTTCGTCAGTGGTGCGACGCGATCAGATGCGGCTGCTCTGCTCGGTGCGGAACTCGACGCTCCGCGACGTCTTGGAGATGAAGAGGCGGTAGCGGTACTTGCTCGACGTGGTGCGGCTGTAGGAGCCGTTGCCCGAGCTGTCGAGCTTGATCGTCTTCTTGGTCTTCCAGGTGGTGCCCGACTTGTACTGCAGCTTGACCGAGCCGGCCGAGACGTACTGACCCGACGACGGGTTGACGATCTTGATCTGCTGGGCCTTGAACGAGATGTTGCTGTTGACCCGACGGATCTTCAGGGCGATGCCGTCGCTGCGGGTCGTCTTGATGTTCTTGCGGACGTAGAACGTGTTGCTCTTCTTGGTCTCGAGCGTGCTGGGCTCGCCCTGGTAGTTGAACGTCGTCGGGCCGAGGACGACCGCGCCGGAGCCCCAGACGCGCGGGATGTCGACGCCGCCGTTGTCGTCACCGGGGTAGAGAGGTACCTGCCCCTTGACGACTCCGTTGACGGTGACGGTCGTCACGGCCGAGGTGACCGTGCCGGAGCCAGACGGGATGACGTCGCCAAAGATGCCGGTGAGGTCCTTGCTCGTGATGACGCCGGAGTTGAGCCGGAAGGTGCCGAGCGTGACGGCCGCGGGCTTGACCGGTCCGGAGGTCCGGGCGGCGGCGTCGGCGAAGGAGCCGCGGGCCTCGGCGGCCGGCGCGGCGGCGCGGACGGCGCTGCTCGACGTGGAGTCGGTGGCAGAGGCCGGGCCGGTGCCGAGGGTGATCGCGAGCGCGGTGGCCGTGAGCACGGCTCCCGAGCGGACGAGGGTCGATGGACGCATGGTGAAACTCCCCTGAGATGTCGGATGGTCTGGAAAGACGCTTCATCCTTCCACACGTCCGCGCGGACCAGACAGTCTTTCGTCGTCCGGCCGATGAACGCTGGTGGACGAGCGAAGGCCCCCGACCCGGTACGGGTCGAGGGCCTTCGGGTGGCTGGGATCAGCCGGTGACCGATGTGGTGCTGTTGCCGAGGACGTTCGACGTCTTCGGCACGTACAGGCGGTAGGTGCGGGTCGGCGCCTTGAACGTGTAGGAGCCGTTGCCGCGGCTGTCGAGCTTGATGCTCTTGAGCGTCTTCCACGATCCGCTCTTGCGGTACTGCAGGCGCACCTTGCCGAGCGAGACGTACTTGCCGCTCGACGGCTTGAAGACCTTCCAGCCACGGGGCTGGACCTTGACCTTGGTGCCGGGGCTGTAGAAGCTGATCTTCGCCGCCGGGTCCGACGTCTTCACGGCGCGGCGGAGGTAGAAGACGTTGCTGTCGGTGCCGTCGGTCGACGACGTGCCGTCAGCGTAGGTGACCGTCGTTGCCAGGATCTGTGCCTTGCCGGAGCCCCAGCCGCTCTTGGTGTCGAAGTAGGACACGTCTGCGCCTTCGTCGTACTTGTAGAGGACGCCACGGTGGGTCTTGTCGCCGACCTTCAGCGTGAAGGCCGTCTTGACGGGGGGCTGACCGCCCGTGGACGACCCCGGCTCGCCGTTGATCTCGAGGATCTGGACGCTGTTGCTTCCATCGCGAAAGAGCACGCCCGAGGCGATGCGCAGCTTGTCGATGATGACGACGGAGGGCGTCTTGACGTTGGCAGTGGACTTGCCACCCGCGACCGGGGCCCACTCGGAACCACCGGTGTTGGTCAGGCCCTGCGACGCAGTGGCCTTGGCGCGCAGTGAGGCGCTGTCGTCCGAGTCGGCGTTGGCCGGACCGGAGGTGAGGGTGAGGGCGAGGACGGCGGCCGTCGAGACGGCTCCGCCCCTGGCCAGGGTGGTCATACGCATGTGTATCTCCCCGAAGGATCTGTGAAAGGACGTCTCATCCTGCCACGGGGCCGGGGTGCTCCGTGGGGTATTTCCCAGAGCGTTCACGCGACGTCCTCCGGGCGTCAGTCGACCAGCATCGCGGCGTTGAGAGTCGACTCCGGGACGCCGAATCCCTCGATGAGGGTCAGGGTGTGCGGCCGGAGCTTGTCGAGCAGCTCGTTGATGAGCGAGGTGACGGTCTTGGCGCGCTGGTCAGACAGCCGGTTGTGGCCCATGAACCAGGCGAGGTCCTGCTCGATCGCGGTGAGGGCGTAGAGCGAGCAGACGTCGCGGAGCAGGTCCTGCGCCTCCGGGTCCTCGCAGCGCGCGATGCCGGCGGTGAACGCCTCGAGCACGATGCGCTCGATGTGGACGCGGCCGGCGCGGATCACGTGGTCCTGGGCGGCGTTGAAGACCGTGAACGCCTCGACGGGGTCCTTGCCTGCGCGGCGCAGGCGGCGGGCCGCTGTCTCGAGCACGTGCTCCTCGCGGTCCTCGAACAGGTTGAGCTGGGTGCCGCGGTCGAGCAGGTCGTGGTTGTCGTCGCTGCTGCCGGGGCGCGCGTCGATGAGGCGCTGGATGAGCTGCGAGGCCGCGGTGCGCTCCTTGACGACGTCGGCGACGGTGCCGGCAGCGAAGCGGACGAGCCCGACCGGGTCGAGCCCGCCGACCTCCTGGGCGTACGAGGTGAGCAGCTCCTTGGCGACGAGCTGGAACAGCACGTGGTTGTCGCCCTCGAACGTCGTGAAGACGTCGGTGTCGCCCTTGAGGGTCGTGAGGCGGTTCTCGGCGAGGTAGCCGGCACCGCCGCAGGCCTCGCGCGCCTCCTGGATCGCCTGGGTCGCGTGCCACGTCTGGGCGGCCTTGAGGCCGGCTGCACGGCTCTCGAGCTCGCGCTGCTGGTGCGCGGGCGGCGGCTCCTCCGAGCTCTGGATGCGGTCCATGCGCGCCACGAGCTGGTTCTGGGCGAACCGCATCGCGTACGACTTGGCGATCAGGGGGAGCAGCCGACGCTGGTGCATGCGGTAGTCCATGAGCAGGATCTCGTGATCGGCGTCGGGGCCGAACTGACGCCGCTTGAGCGCGTAGCGACCGGCGATGCTGAGCGCGACCTCGGTCGCGGCGCTGGCGGACCCGCCGACGCTGATGCGGCCGCGGATCAGGGTGCCGAGCATCGTGAAGAAGCGGGCGTTGGAGCTGTCGATGGGCGAGGAGTAGGTGCCGCCCTCGTCGACCTGGCCGTAGCGGTTGAGCAGGTTCTCGCGGGGGATGCGCACCTGGTCGAACATGATGCGGCCGTTGTCGACCGCGCCGAGGCCACCCTTGTGCTTGTCGTCGGACGTCGTGATGCCGGGCAGGTCGTTGCCGTCCTCGTCGCGCAGCGGCACGACGAAGCAGTGCACGCCGTACGAGTCGCCCTTGGTGATGAGCTGGGCGAACACCGCCGCGACCTGGGCGTGCGCCGCGGCACCGCCGATGTAGTCCTTGCGCGACGACGGCGTGGGGGAGTTGATGACGAACTCCTGCGTCGCCGGGTCGTACGTCGCGGTCGTCTCGAGGCTCTGGACGTCGCTGCCGTGCCCCGACTCGGTCATCGCGAAGCAGCCGAGGATGTCGAGGTTGATGAGGCCGGGGATGTAGGCCTGGTGGTGCTTCTCGGTGCCGAGGTTCTCGATCGCCCCGCCGAACAGTCCCCACTGCACGCCGGCCTTGACCATCAGCGAGAGGTCGAACTGCGCGAGCATCTCGATGCCGGTGACGGCCATGCCCGGGTCGCCGGTGCCGCCGCTGGACTCGCGGAAGCCCGCCGCGGGGATGCCGGTCGGGACCAGCTTCTTCATCTGGTCGAGGACGCGGGCGCGGGCCTCGTCGAGCGTCAGGTCGTGGTCGTAGGCGAGGTCGAGCTCGGCGAGCTCCTTGCGGGACTGCTCGCGGACGTGGCGCCACTTGCCGTCGAGGGAGATGCGGAGTTCGTCGCTGAGCGTCATGTGTCAACGGTACTCGCGGGTAGCGCGGTCGGCAGGTCGTCCGACCGATCTCACAGGCGTCGGTAGCGTGGGGCTCACCCGTCGAGAGGATCCACCGTGTTCGCGACCCCTGACCTGTGTGACGCCCACCCTTCGCAGGTGCGGGTGATGGAGCCGATCCTGCGCTCCTTCGTCTATGCCGACGCCAACGGTGTCGTCGTCTCCTCGGTGGAGCTGTCGGTCTAGCCGTCAGCTCGCCCGCGCCGGCCGGCGCCGCGCACACGCCGAGGATCGACGATTGACGGCTGGGTGCACCTAACCGGTAGGGTGGTGGGTAGTTGCACGACGTTGGGCTGTACGAACGAATGACGTTCCAAGTTTTGGTCTTGATTTCTTCTCGGTTGGATGTGTGTCGCGACGGTCGTTCGCGAAATGCGCGAATGACAATTCGCATGAAGGAGCAAGACAATGGCAACAGGAACCGTCAAGTGGTTCAACGCTGACAAGGGCTTTGGATTCATCGCCCCCGACGACGGCAGCGAGGACGTGTTCGCGCACTTCTCGGCCATCGCGACGAGCGGCTACCGCTCGCTGGACGAGAACCAGAAGGTCGAGTTTGACGTCGAGCAGGGCCAGAAGGGCCTGCAGGCGACGAACATCCGTCCCCTCTGACTCACCCCCCTGATCTAGATCAGTAGCAAGACCCCCGGAGCCTCGGCTCCGGGGGTCTTGTCGTTCCACCACGGGCCTAGGCTTGATCCATGACCGGACCCGTGACCGTCTCCATCACGCGACACGTCGATCCGTCGCAGGAGGACCAGATGCTCGCCTGGCTGCGCGCCGGCACCGAGCTCGCCGAGCGGTTCGACGGCTTCCTGGGGTCGGGCTGGATCCGCCCCGAGATCGACTCGACCGAGTGGCACATGCTCTACCGGTTCGCCTCGCAGGAGTCGCTGGAGTCGTGGGAGCAGTCGGCGCAGCGCCGCTGGTGGCTCGACTCCGCGCAGGGCATCGTCGACGAGTCGGCGCGCGAGCACCGCACCGGCATCGAGGGCTGGTTCGACGAGCCGTCGAGCGTCGACGTGCGCGACCTGCGGGCGACGCCGGCCCCGCCCCCGCGCTGGAAGCAGATGGTGTCGATCTTCATCGTGTTCTTCCCGTTGAGCCTGGTCGCCAACGAGCTGGGCCGGGTCTATCTGAGCGACTGGTGGCTGGCGCCGCGGGTGCTGCTCACGGTCTGCGTGATGACCCCCCTCATGACCTACGTCTTCCTGCCGTGGATCACGCGCCTCCTCGCCCCGTGGCTGCACCGCTCACCGGCCAAGGGCCTGGCATGACAGCGCTGCTCGTCGCCGGCACGACGTCCGACGCCGGCAAGAGCATCCTGACGACCGGGCTGTGCCGGGCCTTCGCCCGCCGCGGGCTCAAGGTCGCGCCCTACAAGGCGCAGAACATGTCGAACAACTCGATGGTGTGCCTCGGCCCCGACGGCACCGGCGCTGAGATCGGCCGGGCCCAGTGGATCCAGTCGCTCGCCGCCCGCGCGGTGCCCGAGGCAGCGATGAACCCCGTGCTGCTCAAGCCTGGTGGCGACAGGGCGAGCCACGTCGTCGTCATGGGGCAGCCGGCCGGCGAGATCACCTCGGCGGAGTTCATCGGCGGACGCACGCACCTCGCCGCGGCCGCCCATGCGGCGTTCGACGACCTCGCGGCGCGTCACGACATCGTGGTGTGCGAGGGCGCCGGCAGCCCGACCGAGGTCAACCTGCGCGCCGGCGACTACGTCAACATGGGCCTGGCCCGGCACGCCGACATCCCGACGATCGTCGTCGGCGACATCGACCGGGGCGGGGTGTTCGCCGCGATGTACGGCACCGTGGCGCTGCTCGAGCCCGCCGACCAGCGGCTCATCGCCGGGTTCGTGGTCAACAAGTTCCGTGGTGACGAGACGTTGCTGGCGCCGGGGCTGCGGAGCCTCGAGGCCGCCACAGGTCGCCCCGTCTACGGCGTCCTGCCGTGGAGCGCCGACCTGTGGCTCGACTCCGAGGACGCTCTCGACCTGGCCGGACGTCGCGCCGTCGAGCACGATGCCGCGCTGAAGGTGGCGGTCATCCGCCTGCCGCGCATCAGCAACTTCACCGACGTCGACGCGCTGGGCCTGGAGCCCGGGGTCGACGTGCTCTTCGCCAGCGATCCGCGCGACGTCACCGACGCCGACATCGTCGTCCTGCCGGGCACGCGAGCGACGATCTCCGACCTGCGCTGGCTGCGGTCGCGTGGCCTCGACCGGGCGATCCTCGACCACGCCGCTGCGGGACGTCCCGTCCTCGGCATCTGCGGCGGGTTCCAGATGCTGGGTCGCGCGATCAGCGACCCTGACGGTGTCGAGGGCGACGCCGGCGCCCAGGTCGAGGGACTGGGTCTGCTCGACGTCACGACGACGTTCGGGGCCGACAAGGTGCTGCGCCTGCCCACGGGCGAGGCGCTCGGTGCCGAGGCGCACGGCTACGAGATCCACCACGGGCGGATCACCCGCGGCGACGCCGAGGAGTTCCTCGGGGGAGCGCGCGCGGGCAACGTCTTCGGCACGATGTGGCACGGCAGCCTGGAGTCCGACGGGCTGCGCCGCGCGTTCCTCGCCGAGGCTGCGGGCCTGGCCGGCGGCACCTACGAGCCGTCCGACGTGAGCTTCGCCGAGCGTCGCGAGGCACGTCTCGACCTGCTGGGCGACCTCGTGGAGCAGAAGCTCGACGTCGACGTCCTGCTGTCGCTGGCCGAGGCGGGGGCGCCGGCCGACCTGCCGCTGCTGCCTGCGGGGCCCGCATGACCGTCCTGGTGCTCGGCGGCACGGCCGAGGCCCGTGCCCTCGCAGGGCTGCTGCTCGAGGCGCAGGTGCGTTTCGTGTCGTCCCTTGCCGGGCGGGTGGCCCGGCCCAGGCTGCCCGTGGGTGCCGTGCAGATCGGCGGCTTCGGCGGGGTCAACGGTCTGCGGTCCTACCTTGCCGAGCAGCGCATCGTGGCGGTGGTCGACGCGACGCACCCGTTCGCCGAGGGCATGAGTCGCAACGCGGTCGAGGCGTGCACCGCCGACGGCGTGCCGTTGCTCCGCCTCGAGCGTCCCGGCTGGTCCGACCGCCCCGGTGCCGACACCTGGCACTGGGTCGCCGACCACGATGCAGCAGCGGCGCTGACCGCGACCCTCGCCCAGCGGCCCTTCCTCACGGTCGGACGTCAGTCGCTGCACCGCTTCGTCGGGCCTCTCGCCGACCATCGGGCCGTCGTCCGGGTCGTCGATCCGCCCGAGATCGAGCTGCCCGAGGCATGGACGCTGCTGCAGAGCCGTGGCCCGTACGACCTCGACGACGAGCGGGCCGTCATGGCGACGATCGACGCACTGGTGACCAAGGACTCCGGGGGCGACCACACCTGGTCGAAGATGCGGGTCGCCGGCGAGATGGGCATCCCGGTCGTCGTGGTGCGTCGGGCGGCCGCCGTCGCGGGTGTCGAGACCGTGCCGAGTGCTAGAGAGGCCGCCGACTGGGTCGTGCGGCGATCCACGCACTGACCGCCACGGCCCCCACGGCCACCGCGTCGGCGAGACGTACGGCGCGACCGATGTCGTCCTGCTGCGCGGGCACGCCGTCGCCGAGCGTCGGACGGTGCTCGATCCGGGTGCCATAGACGTTGGTGCCACCGAGCTGGATGCCCAGGGCCCCGGCGAACGACGCCTCGACGGGTCCGGCGTTGGGGCTGGGATGGCGGCGGGCGTCGCGGGTCCACGCCTCGAAAGCCGCCGAGGTGCGTCCACCGACTGTCGGGGCGAGGACGGCCGCGAGCAGCGCGGAGAGCCGGGCCGGCGCGAGGTTGAGCACGTCGTCGAGGCGGGCGGCCGCCCAGCCGAAGCGCAGGTGGCGCTCGCTGCGATGGCCCACCATCGCGTCGAGGGTGTTGGCCGCGCGATAGGCCATCAGCCCGCCGACGCCACCGACGGCGCCGGCCAGCAGGGGCGCCACGACGGCGTCGGACGTGTTCTCGGCGACGGACTCGACCGTCGCGCGCGAGATCTCGCCGGCGTCGAGCCGTGACGGGTCGCGACCGACGAGGTGGGTCAGCTGCTGCCGCGCTGCCGGCACGTTGTCGGCCTCGAGCCAGGCGAGGACGTGCTCGGCCTCGCGGCCGAGCGACCGTCCGCCCACGACGGCCCACGTCGCCGCCGCGGTCAGCAGCGTGCGGGCCACGGGGTGCCGCGCGCTGAGCCGGTCGGCGACGAGCCCGACGGCACCGGTGCCCCCGACGAGCGCTGCAGTGTAGGCGACGCCCGTGAGGCGGTCGTCGGCCCAGACCCGCCGTTCGAGCGTGCCGGCGATCGTGCCGAAGGCGGCCACGGGGTGGTGCCGGGCCGGGTCGCCGAGCACGCGATCGGCGGCGAACCCGAGGACGAGTCCGATGGCTCGCGATCGCATGGGGTGCTCCTCTGGCGGTAGTCTCGTCACGACACTAGCGAGGTGGCATGAAGGTTCTGGTCACGGGCGGTGTGCGCTCGGGCAAGTCGTTCCACGCGGAGTCGCTGCTCGTCGCAGCGCCGCGCGTCACGTACGTCGCGCCGGGCCCGGAGCCCGACGTCGACCTCGACCCGGAGTGGGCTGCCCGCGTGGCGATCCACCGGGCCAGGCGCCCCGACCACTGGGACACGATCGAGACCCACGACCTCGCGGCGGCGGTGCGCGGCGCCGACGGTGCGGTGCTGATCGACTGCCTCGGCACGTGGCTCACGTCGGTCATCGACGAGCTCGACGGCTGGGACCAGGTCCGTGACGACTGGGAGCCGGTGCTGCTCGATCGCCTTGCCGACACCGTCGAGGCGATCGCCGAGCACGACGGCACGGTCGTGGCCGTCACCAACGAGGTCGGCATGAGCGTCGTGCCCGAGCACCGCTCCGGCCGGGTGTTCCGCGACCTGCTCGGCATCGTCAACCAGCGGGTCGCCCAGGAGTGCGACGACGTGCTGCTGGTCGTCGCCGGTCGCGCCCTGCGCCTCTGACCCGATCAGGCGAACAGGTGGTCGAAGGCCGCGACGTCGACCTCGGCGAGGGACGGCGGGTCCCACCGGGGTGACCGGTCCTTGTCGATGACCTGGGCACGGATGCCCTCGGCCATGTCGGGGACGTCGAGCAGGAACGTCGACACCGCGAGGTCCTGGTCGAGCGCCGTGCGCAGGTCGGGCAGGGTCGCAGCCCGGCGCAGCGCCGCGAGGGTCAGGGTGACGGCGGTGGGCGACCTGGCCTCGATCTCGTCAGCGGCGCGGTGAGCGTCCTCGACGTCTGACGACCGGAGCCGTTCGACGATCGCGAGCACGTCGTCGCCCGCATAGGCCGCGTCGACCCACGAGCGCCGTGCTGCCAGGGCAGACGCGGGGGGATCGACCGACAGGCGGGCGAGGGCGGTGTCGGGGTCCTCGCCCTCGAGCGCGGCCTCGAGCGCGGCCAGCCGCTCGCTCGGCACCATGACGTCGGCCATGCCCAGCGCGATCGTGTCGGCGCCGTCGGCGTTGGCAGCGGTCAGGGCCAGGTGCGTGCCGAGCTCGCCGGGGGCTCGCGACAGCAGCCACGGCCCACCGACGTCGGGCACGAAGCCGATGCGGGTCTCGGGCATGCCGACCGACGTCCGCTCGGTCACGACGCGGTGCGACGCGTGCGCGGAGACGCCGACGCCGCCGCCGAGGACGATGCCGTCCATCAGGGCGACGACGGGCTTGGCGTAGGTCGCGACGGTGTGGTCGAGGACGTACTCCTCGCGCCAGAAGTCGACCGACTCGGTCGTGCCCTCGCGGGCGGAGCGATACATGCCCTGCAGGTCGCCGCCGGCGCACAGGCCGCGGTCGCCGCTGCCGGTCACGAGGATCGTCGTCACGTCGTCGTCGGTCGCCCACGCGTCGAGGGCGTGCTGCATCAGCCGGACCATCTCGAGGTCGAGGGCATTGATCGCGCGGGGTCGGTTGAGGACCAGGACGCCGAGGCGTCCGCGGCGCTCGACGAGCACCGTGGGCTCGGGCTGGGTGGGCTCGGTGGGCTCGGGCTGGGCGTCGCTCACGAGGCCGCCACCAGCATCGCCGCGAGCGACAGCTCGATCGAGGCGCCGAACACGTCGCCGGTCACCCCGCCGAAGCGACGCACGCAGCGCCAGACGACGACCGCGGCGACGGCCAGGCCGACGGCGGCGACGATCGCCCCGCGCCACCAGCAGAGGTCGGCCCAGGCGAAGGCGGCGATGCACGCGGCGGCCAGGACCAGCCAGGTCAGCACCGTGGCGATCGGTCGGACCGAGCCGACGTAGGTCGATCCGAGCCCGTCGGCACGAGCTCCCGGAACGCCCCGAGCGCACACCAGGGCGAGGGTGCCCCGCGAGACGCAGACCAGCAGCCCGGCGACCACGGGGCCACGGGGCACGCACAGCACCGACGCCAGGGCGGCGACCTGGGCGCCGAGCACCAGCACGAGGGCAGCGGCACCAGCCGGGCCCGCCGTCCCGCCCTTCATGACGGCGAGCGACCGCTCCCGGTCGTACGACGCGGTGAGGCCGTCGGCCACGTCGGACAGGCCGTCGAGGTGCAGGGCGCGGCTGCCGAGCGCGAGGGCGCCGACGGCGACGGCCGCGACGGGCAGGGGAGCGAGGTCGAGCTCGCGACCGGCCCAGCAGACCAGGGCGACCGCGAGGCCCAGCGGCACGACGGCCAGCGGCGCGAGCAGCATCGCCCCGCCGGCCACCCGGCGATCGACCTGGGTCGGGTGCCCGACGCGCAGAGCCGTCAGGGTGCCGACGGCAAGCCGCCAGGAGTCGAGCATCAGCCGAGGTCGGAGAGCAGTGCGACCTCGGCCAGCAGCAGCGCGGCGGAGCGGACCACGGGGACGGCGGCGACGGCGCCACTGCCCTCGCCGAGACGCATGCCGAGGTCGAGGATCGGCTCGATGCCGAGCTTGCCGAGGGCGAACGCCTGGGCGGGCTCGGTCGAGCGGTGGCCGGCGGCGAACCACGCCGCCGCACCCGGGGCGAGCCGGTCGGCCATGATCGCCGCGGCGACCGAGATGACGCCGTCGAGCAGCACCGGCACGCCGCTGCGCGCAGCAGCGGCCATGAAGCCGGCAGCCGCCGCCAGGTCGGCGCTGCCGAGGGCCGTCAGGGTGTCGACCGGGTCGGCCACGCGGTCTGCGGCACGGTCGATGGCCTGCTGGACCACGGCGGTCTTGTGGGCGAGCCCGGCGCCGTCGACGCCGGTGCCGGTGCCGGTGACCTCAGAGGCCGGCAGGCCCAGCGACGCGGCGATCAGGGCCGCGGCCGGGGTCGTGTTGCCGATGCCCATGTCGCCGCTGATGAGCAGCTGCGCGCCGGCGGCGATCTCCTCGGCGGCGACGGCCTCGCCGGCCGCGATCGCCCGGGCGGTCTCGTCAGCCGTGAGGGCGTCCTCGAGGTGGATGGCGCCGCTGCTGCGGCGGATCTTGAACGCCGTGACGTCGGCCGGGACGCCGTCGAGGTCGTCGTCGACCCCGAGGTCGAGCACCCGCACGGTGACACCGTGCTGCGCCGCGAGCACCGAGACCCCGGCCTTGCCGGCGAGGAACGTGCGGACCATGGCGGGCGTGATCGCCTTGGGGAAGGCCGACACGCCGTGGTCGGAGACCCCGTGGTCACCCGCGAAGATCACGGTGCGGACGTGGTCGACCGGGACGGGCGGCACCTGGCCCTGCGTCGCGGCGACCCATACGGCCAGGTCGCCGAGCCGTCCGAGTGCTCCGGGCGGGGTGGCGAGGCCGGCCAGACGGTCGGCCGCGGCGGCTCGTACGGTCGCCAGCGGCGGGGTGACGGGCGTCTGCGCGCTCACAGGCTCGCCGCCAGCTCACGACGAGCGGCCTTGACCGACTCCTGCTCGTACAAGCGGCCGATCAGGCCGACCAGGACGATGCCGATGCCGGCCCAGAGGGTGACGTTGGTGAGCAGCGACGCGAGGCGGAAGTACCAGAGCGTGTCGGCCGGGAAGTCGCCGAGCTCGTTGACCGTCGGCATGGCCAGCGCCATGACGATGACGACGACCAGGTAGCCACCGGCCGTGGCCAGGACCGTGCGGTAGGTGCCGATCCGGTCGAGCAGACGGCGCGCGACGAGCACCGCGACGATCGCGGCGAGGATCGCGATGCCCTGCACGATGAAGTAGTAGAGCGTCCGGTCGCCGATCGTGTCGCCGCTGCCGACCGCCGGAGGGTTGGCGGGATACTTCAGGAACGGCACGAGGCTGAACGACACGTAGCCGACCAGGGCGACGAGCGCCGTGGACTGGCTGGGGCGCAGGCGTCCGATGCGTCCGACCGCGAAGGCCGACGCCAGGCCGATGACACCGCCGAGAGCCGTGCCGACGGTGAGGATGCCGGTCGCCAGGCCGAGGGTCGACTGCTTCTCGCGCGACACCTCGGTGCCGCCCGCCTCGGCGTCCTCGTCGGCGTGGGAGTGGCTGTGGCCGTCGGAGTGCTCGGCGGTCGCATCGGCGGGAGCGGCGGCGTTGGCCTCCTCGACGGCGATCGCGGCATCGACCTGCGGCTCACCGACGGTGTAGGCGACCGCGAACGAGAAGAGGGACGCGATGAAGCCCGCGAGCAGGCCGCGGACCAGGAAGTTGCGTGGGGTCATGACCATGTCCAGTTCTGGAAAGCCCAAAGATCCGACCGCGGCCGAGGCCGGCGAGTCGGATCAGGGGGTGAGGATCAGTGGCAGGGGAAGCCGAGGAGGTGGCGTCCGTCGTGGACCCACTCGTGGATCGCGGTGCCCGAGGGGATCGACACGGCGCCCTGGTCGGCGCTGATGAAGAACAGCACGATGGCGGCGACGAGGAAGACGAACGCGGCCCACGGTGCGAGCTGGGCGACCGGGATCGCGGGGATCTCGACCTCGGGGGTGGCAGTGACCTGCGACATGGGTGCTCCTAGTGGGATGAATGCGTCCCGTGGATGGATGTGACCACCGCTCCGTCGGGTCTGGCTCCGCCGCGTGATCGTCGATCTGGGCGTCACAGTAGCGCTACTGCGCCGGAATCTCACCGGCTTCCTCTGGAGTGGCTTCGCTCATCCTAGGGATGGGGTCACACGCGGTCAACGACGGGTCCGCGTGATGCTGACCTCGCGGGTCGCCGGATCGACGCTGGTGATCGATCCGTTGGCTGCCGGCTCGGGGCGCTGGCCGCTCAGCAGGCCGACCGCGAGGCCGATCGTGTCGCCGTGGCTGACCACGACGGTGTGCTCGGGCAGGTCGCGGTCGAGGATCTGCTGGACCCTGACGAGGACGTTCGTGTAGTTCTCGTCGAGCCCCTTCTCGAGCAGGAGCGGCTCGATCTCGACCTCGAGGCCGAGCCGTGCGGCGATGATCTCGGCCGTCTCGGTGGCCCGGGTGGCCGGCGAGCTGAGCAGGCGGACGACGCCGCGATCGGCGAGCGACTCGGCGGCCTCGGCGGCCTGCTCGCGGCCGAGGTCGGTCAGGGGCGGGCTGAGCTCGTGGCCCTGCATCCGGTCCATGACGTTCCAGGTCGACTGCCCGTGGCGGACCCACAGGATCATGCGATGCCCTCCGCATCGAGGCCGGGGATCGTGGCGACGTCGCCGACGACCGCGACGGCAGGGGCGCCGATGCCCGCCTCGACCGCGGCGCCGTCGATGGTCGCCAACGTCGCGCGGACGACCCGCTGGCTCGGCAGCGAGCCGTCGGCGACGACCGCGGCCGGGGTGTCGGGGTCGAGGCCGCCCGCGACGAGGGCGGCGCAGATCGCGCCGAGGGTGCGGACGCCCATGAGCACGACGATCGTGGAGCCCGACCGGGCGAGCGCGGTGTAGTCGAGGGTGCTGTCGGCGTGTCCCGGCGGGACGTGCCCGGACACGACCGTGAACCCCTGCGTGAGGCCGCGGTGGGTCACCGGGATGCCGGCCATGGCCGGTGCCGCGATCGCCGACGTGACGCCGGGGATGACCCGGGTCGCGATGCCGGCGTCGAGGCACGCGAGCAGCTCCTCGCTGCCGCGACCGAAGACGAAGTTGTCGCCACCCTTGAACCGCACGACGTGCCGGCCGGACTTGGCGTGCTCGACCAGCAGGCGGTTGATCTCGTCCTGGCTGGTCGATCGTCCGCCCGGCACCTTGGCGACGTCGATGACCTCGGCGTCTGCGCGGGCCCAGCTCAGGGCCGCGAGCGGGGCGAGTCGGTCGGTGACGATGACGTCGGCCGACTCGATGGCGGCTCGACCAGCGACGGTCACGAGGCCCGGGTCGCCGGGCCCACCTCCGACGAGGGTGACCGAGCCGGTGCCGAGGATGCGGTCGTCGTCGGCGGCCGTCGTCGGGTGTCCCTTGAGGACCAGGTCGTACGGCGCGAGGTCGCCGGCGACGACGTCGCGACGGATCCACGTGACGAGCCCGCGGTCGGCGAGGTCCTCGATCGTGGCGGTGGCCTCGGCGGCGATGACGGTGACCCGGGCCCCGCCGTCGAGCAGTCCGGAGACCTGGCCTGCCGCGCGCGTGTCACCGCCGACCACGACGGCATCCATGCCGGTGACGTTCAGGTCCATGGGCCTTCGATCCTCAGGGTCGCGAGCAGCTTGCGGGTCGTGTCGGGGCGCCGCACGGCGATGCGGATCCAGCCGTCGTCGAGGCCCGGGAACGTGTCGGCGCGGCGCACGGCGTAGCCGACCTCGCGCAGTTGCTGGTGGGTGCCACGGCCGACCTTGGCGAGGACGAACGGGGCGGCGGGTGCGACGTACGTGATGCCGAGCTCGGTGAGCCCGTCGGTGAGGACGGCGCGGTGCTGGGCGATGCGGGTCGCGCGCTGGGCCGCCTCCGCCAGGGCCTGGTCGGACGCCGTCGCCGTCATGGCGGCGATGGCCTGGGCCGAGACCGACCACGGCGACTGCTGCGCGCGCAGGTCGTCGAGTAGCTGGCGACCGCCGATGACGTAGCCGGCCCGGACTCCGGGGATCGACCACAGCTTGGTGAGGCTGCGCACCACGAGCAGCCCGGGCAGCGGGGCGCCGGCCAGGGAGTGCTGCTCGCCGGGGACGGAGTCCATGAACGCCTCGTCGACCACCACGACGCGGCCGGGTCGCAGCAGCGCCCGGATCGTCTGGGCGGGGTGCAGCCGGCTGGTCGGGTTGGTGGGGTTGCCGATCATCACCAGGTCGGCGTCGGCGGGGACACGGTCGGGCTCGAGGGCGAAGCCGGTGCCTGGGTCACACATGACCTGCTCGGGGGTGTGGCCTGCGGCGAGGAGGGCCGCGTCGGGCTCGGTGAACTGCGGGTGCACCACGACGGGCCGCTTCCACGGCCGGGCCCGGGCGATCAGGCTGAACGCCTCGGCGGCGCCGGCGGTGGCCAGGACCTCCTCGGCGGGACGGCCGTGGCGGCGGGCGATCGCGTGCTCGGCGCCCCGGGCGTCGGGATAGGCGCCGACCTCGTCGAGGCTCGTGCGCAGCGCCTCGGTGAGCCAGTCCGGGCGGGCGCCGTCGTGGATGTTGACCGCGAAGTCGACGAGGCCCTCGGCGAGCTCGGCGTCCCCATGGAAGGTGAGGCCCTCGGCCCCGGGGGTCACTCGGTCGGCCGGGCCCCGCTGGTCGAGTGCCTGCGAGGAACGAGCAGGTGTATCGAGACCAGATGTTCCCGGCACGTACGCGTGGACTGCGTCGGCGAACCTCTGGGCCATCTGCGGGTGCCCGGCCCAGTGGGTGTGCAGGTAGGACGCGCTGAGGGTGTCCGACCCGATGCCGTGGCCCGCTCCGTCGAGCAGCCAGGCCGCCGTCGACTGCTCCACGGGCTGGACCAGCGCGGTGCGGTGGAACTCGTGGCCGGTCACGCGGGTGCCGGCGACGCCCATCAGCTGGTCGGTCGGCACGACGACGGAGCGGTACGACAGCGTCAGACGCGGCGTCATCACGGCGTCCGCCTCGAGGGCGCCGACCATCGAGATGCCGTCGACCGTGCTGCAGAGATAGAGCAGCCCGGCGCACTCGGCGACCGTCGGCATGCCGGACGTGACGGCGGCGCGCAGCGACTCGCGCAGCGGTGCGTTGGCGGCCAGTCCCGCGGCGTGCACCTCGGGGAACCCGCCGCCGAGGTAGAGGCCCGCCGTGCCCTCGGGCAGGGCGTCGTCGGTCAGGGGGTCGAACGTGACCACGTCGCAGCCGGCCGCGCGGAGCAGCTCCTCGGTCTCGGCGTAGCGGAACGTGAACGCCCGGCCGCCGGCCATCGCCACGACCGGCCTGGACGCTGCCGCATCGCTCGGGGGGTGGACCTCGCGAGCCGGGTCCCAGGGCTCGGCGTCGAGGTCGGGGGCCGTGCGGGCCAGGGCCAGCAGCTGCTCGAGATCGATCTTCTCGGCGATCTGGGCGGCGAGCCGGTCGAGGGCGTGTGCCGCGTCGTCCCGCTCGTCGGCGGGCACGAGGCCGAGGTGACGCGACGGGGCGACGATGCCGTCGTCGCGCTGAAGAACGCCGAGCACCGGGACGCCGGTCGCCTCGAGGGCGCTGACGACCTCGCCGGCATGGCGGGGCGAGCCGGCCTTGTTGACGATGACGCCGACGACGCGCACGGACGGGTCGAACGACACCATGCCCTGCACCATCGCCGCGATCGACCGCGACGCGTGGGAGATGTCGACGACCAGCACGACCGGGGTCTTCGTGACCGTCGCGACGTGGGCCGTCGACGAGAAGCCGTTGCCGCCGATCTGTCCGTCGTACAGGCCCATGACGCCCTCGACGATCGCGATGTCGGCGTCGCGGGCACCGTGCAGGAGCAACGGCACGAGGCGGTGCTCGCCGACCATGTGGGGGTCGAGGTTGCGGCCGGGCTTGCCGGTCGCCAGCGCGTGGTAGCCGGGGTCGATGTAGTCGGGGCCGACCTTGTGGCACGACACGTCGTGGCCGGCGCGGCTCAGCGCGGCCATGAGTCCCGTGGCGATCGTCGTCTTGCCGTGACCCGAGGCGGGCGCGGCGATGACCAGCCGTGGAAGGCTGACCGCAGCAGGATGATCTTTGCCTACCATTCGATGCCTCGCTGACCCTTCTGGCCCTGGTCGAACGGGTGCTTGACGTGCTGCATCTCCGTCACGAGGTCGGCGACCTCGACCAGCCTCGGGTCGGCGTCGCGTCCGGTGACGATGACGTACTGCCGGCCCGGTCGGTTGGCGAGGGTCTCGACGACGTCGTCGACGTCGACCCAGCCCCACTTCATGGGATAGGTGAACTCGTCGAGCACGTAGAGGTCGTGCGTCTCGGCGGCGAGGCGACGCTTGACCTCCTGCCAGCCCTCCGCGGCGTCGGCGGCGTGGTCGTCGTCGGTGCCCTCCTTGCGCGACCAGCTCCAGCCCGAGCCCATCTTGTGCCACTCGACGGGGCCACCGACACCGGTCTCGGTGTGCAGGTCGGCGAGACGCTCGAGGACGGTCTGCTCGCCGATGCGCCACTTGGCCGACTTCACGAACTGGAAGACGCCGATGTTCCAGCCCTGGTTCCAGGCGCGCATCGCGAGCCCGAAGGCGGCGGTCGACTTGCCCTTGCCCGGGCCGGTGTGGACCATCAGCAGCGGCCGGTTGCGGCGCTGCTTCGTCGTGAGGCCGTCGTCGGGGACGGCGAGCGGCTGACCCTTGGGCATCAGGCCGCTCCGCTCTCGTGCATGCCCGACCGGACGACGTCGGTGAGCGCGGACGCGCTGACCTCGCCCAGCGGGACGTACTCGGCCATCAGGTGGTCGGCGAGCTGACGGGCCAGACCCATGCGGAACTTGCCGGTCTCGCAGTCGATGACCAAGCTGGCGACGCCGGTGGAGCCGAGGTGCGCTGCGACCTGGTGGGCGCGGGCGAGGGCGTTGTCGCCGTACGTCGCGCGGCCGTCGGTGATGACGACGAGCAGCGGGCGGCGGCGCGGGTCGCGGACGCGCTCCAGGCGCAGGACGTCGACGGTCTTGAGCAGCGCCTCGGCCAGCGGCGTCCGTCCACCGGCCGGCAGCTCGGAGAGGCGGGTCGCGGCGATGTCGACCGACCCGGTCGGGGGCAGGGCCAGCTCGGCGCCGTCGGCACGGAACGTGATGAGGCCGACCTTGTCGCGGCGCTGGTAGGCGTCCATCAGCAGCGACAGGATCGCGGTCTTGACCTGCTCCATGCGCTTGCGGGCCGCCATCGAGCCGGATGCGTCGACGCAGAACAGGATCAGGTTGGACTCGTGGCCCTCCTTGATCGCGAGCCGCAGGTCGGACGCGCGGAAGTCGAGGCCGCGCCCCGTACGACCGCGCGCGACCTGGTGCGGTGCTGCGGCGCGGATCGTCTCGGTGAGGTGGATCGATCCTCCGGCACCCGTGCGGGGTGCGGCGCCGATGCGGCGACCGGTCTCGGTGATCGCGCGCGAGCGGCGGCCGGACTCGCCAGCGCCGGTGCCGCCGACCGTGAAGAGCTTGGGCCGGTAGGGCTGCTGCGGGGCGGCGACGGTCACGTCCTCGGTGCCACCTGCGGGGCTGTCGGGCTGCTCCTGCTGCGGCGCGGGGGGCTGCTCTGCCTGGGGCTGCTCGCCGGCGTCGGCCGTCTCGGCGTCGGCCGACGAGTCGGGGCCGGTCGGCGACGAGTCGCTCTCGGTCGGCGAGGAGTCGCCGGCCTCGGGCTGGGCCTGGTCCTGGCCGTCTCCGTCGTCGCCGGGCTCGTCGGTGTCGAGCGGCGGCTCCGGCTCGGGCTCGTCGTCGCCGAGGATCTGGTCGAGCAGGTCCTCGTCGATGCCGGGGGCGTCGAACGGGTTGCGACGGCGACGGTGCGGCAGGGCGAGGCGGGCGGCTGCGCGGATGTCCTCACGGGCGACACCGGTGCGGCCGTTCCACGCTGCGTGGGCTGCCGCGGCGCGGGCGGTGACGATGTCGGCGCGCATGCCGTCGACCTCGAACGCGGCACACACCTCGGCGATCTTGAGCAGCGCCCAGTCGCTGAGGTCGACCTGCTCGACGAGCTTCTGCGCGGCCTGGATGCGGTCGGTCAGGGACGACTCGTCGTCGGCGAAGCGCTCCGCGAACGCCGCGGGGTCGGTCTCGTACGCGATGCGGCGGCGGACCACCTCGACGCGGGTGGCCGGGTCGCGGGGCGCGGCGACCTCGACCGTGAGGCCGAAGCGGTCGAGCAGCTGGGGCCGGAGCTCGCCCTCCTCGGGGTTCATCGTGCCGACGAGGACGAAGCGGGCGGCGTGCTCGACCGAGACTCCGTCGCGCTCGACGGTCGAGCGTCCCATCGCGGCGGCGTCGAGCAGCAGGTCGACGAGGTGGTCGTGCAGCAGGTTGACCTCGTCGACGTAGAGGATGCCGCGGTGGGCGCGGGCCAGCAGGCCGGGCTCGTACTCGGTGACGCCCTCCGACAGGGCCTTCTCGAGGTGCAGCGAGCCGAGGACGCGGTCCTCGGTGGCGCCGACCGGCAGCTCCACGAGCCGTACGGCGCGGGTCTCGACGTCGGCGTCGGGGGCGAACGGCCCGTCGGGCGACAGGGGGTTGGCCTCGCGCGGGTCGGTGGAGAAGCGGTCGCCCGCGATGACGTCGATCGGCGGGAGGATCGAGGCGAGCGCGCGGACCATGGTCGACTTGGCCGTGCCCTTCTCGCCGCGGACGAGCACGCCGCCGATGGCCGGCGAGATCGTGCTGAGGGTCAGGGCCAGCGCCATGTCGTCGGATCCGACGACAGCGCTGAAGGGGTAGTGCTGTGGCATGTGGGGCTCCCGCTCGTCTGCCGACGTCCGGCGGGCGCGGTTGCGACCACCGGTCAGGCGCGAGGCCGGTCTTCGGACTTCCGGGGTCTGTGCCTCGGTCACCGCAGCGGGCCCTGTGCCGGATTCTCACCGGCTTCCCGATTCTCCCCGTCACCTGAGCGTTGGGGCACCTCGAGCCTTGTGAGGGCAAGACTAACGGCTGCGGCTGCCGTCCTCCCCGGGAGCGGTGGATCTGCCACCTTCTGGGACGAATTCGGCGCTCATACGGTGGCGTACGCACCGCGCGGAGAGAGAAGGTCAAGGGCCGTCGTACGTGAGCAGGTCGCCGGGCTGGCAGTCGAGGACCTCGCAGATCCGGGTGAGCGTGCTGAAACGGATCGCCCGCGCCTTGCCGGTCTTGAGGATCGACAGGTTCACGAGCGAGATGTCGATCCGCACAGCGAGCTCCGTCAGGGTCATGCCCCGCCGCTCCAGCACCTCGTCGAGCGTGATCCGGATGCGGTGGTCGCTCATATCGTCGCGTCTGAGTCGGCCTGCAGGGAGGCGGCGTGGAGCATGACACGGCCCACCGTGATGATCCCGTAGGCGCCGATGATGCCGGCCACGGAAACGCTGAATGAGCCGTTGACCCAGCTCATCGACGACATCGATGCCTTGAGCAGGCCATCGGCCAGGAACTCGACGACCGCGGCGGCGAGCAGGCCCAGCAGGAGGAGCCAGCCTGCCCGCTCGATTATCTGGGCCAGTGCAGCCGAGAACAGGCTGGTTCGGCGTGCATGCCTGATGATCCGACGGGTCAGGAGCAGGAAGCCGAGGAACACCACGAACGACGGCGCGATCGACAACGTGTCCAGGGTGCTCTGGGCGAGAGACGGATCGGCTTGGCAGATGACGGTGTCCGGTTGCTGGACCGTCACCCCCTTCTCGAGATCGAACGCCTCGCGAGCGAGTGCCCTGTCGTCGGCGGTCGGCTCGTCGCCGGACGAGAAGTTTGCGTCCACGCAGACGGACTCCTCGCCGATGCCCATGGAGCTGCCGCCAAACACGACAGCGACCACGCCGAGACTCATGAGGGCGATCATCACGATCGCGAACGCGCTCGTGATCGCGTCCAGGGGGCTCAGGGCGTCAACGACCTTCGGCTTCTTGGCCACGTCATTCCTTATCGATAGTCGCTAATAACGAAAAACGATAAGCCAATGGCGCGGTCCTGTCACGCACGCTCCCAGGAAGGTGGATCTTCCACCTCTCGTCGCGGGCGAAGGTGGACCTGCAACGTTATTCGACCGGGAGCGGTTGAGATTCCACCTTCTCAGGTGATCTGGGCGCTCATACGGTGGCGTACGCACCGCGCGGGGGTGGGTTCGGCCGGCGCCAGATATCGTCGACGTTCGTGAGCACACGGGTGACAGTCGTCGGCATCGGCGCGGACGGATGGGCGGGTCTGACGGACGCCGCCCGGGCGCTGGTCGACCACGCGGCGGTGGTGCTGGGTGGCCAGCGGCACCTCGCGATGCTCCCGGAGACGCCCGACCAGATCCGCGAGCCGTGGCCGTCGCCGCTGGTCGAGGGCCTTCCGGCGCTGCTGGAGAAGTTCGAGGGCCACGACGTCGTCGCCCTCGCCTCGGGTGACCCGCTGGTCTCCGGCGTCGCCACGACCCTGGTCGACCTGCTGGGCAAGGACGCCGTCACGGTCGTCCCGGCCCTGTCGTCGGTCGCCCTGGCCCGGGCCCGCATGCGCTGGTCGGCGGAGTCGACGGAGGTCGTCACGCTCGTCGGCCGCGACCCGCACCTCGTCGCACGCTCCCTCGCCCCCGGCCTGCGGCTGCTCGTGCTGTCGGCCGACGGTGCGACGCCGGGCGAGGTCGCCGGTCTGCTGACCGCGGCCGGCTACGGCGGCAGCCCGATGTCGGTGCTCGCCGACCTCGGCTCCGAGACCGAGTCGCGCGTCGACGGTGTCGCGGCGACGTGGTCGGACGAGTCGCCGGCCCTCAACGTCATCGCCGTCGAGCTCGTCAGCTCGGGCGCCCGACCGCTCGGCTTCGTCGCCGGACTGCCCGAGGACGCGTTCGAGCACGACGGCCAGATCACCAAGCGGGACGTCCGCGCGTCGGCCCTCGCGCGACTCGCCCCGGTGCCCGGCCAGCTGCTCTGGGACGTGGGAGCCGGTGCCGGGTCCGTCGGCATCGAGTGGATGCGCGCGCACTCCACGTGCCGGGCGGTCGCGATCGAGGCCAAGGACGACCGCGCCGAGCGCATCGGCCGCAACGCCGCGACCCTCGGGGTCCCGGCGCTGCAGGTCGTCACCGGCAAGGCGCCCGAGGCGCTGGCCGACCTCGAGGCGCCTCACGCGATCTTCGTCGGCGGCGGCGCGACCGAGCCGGGTCTCGTCGACGCCTGCTGGGACGCCCTCCTGCCCGGCGGTCGCCTCGTCATCCACGGGGTGACGCTCGAGACCGAGGCGCTGCTGACCGACCGCTACGCCCGTCTCGGCGGCGAGCTGACCCGACTGCACGTCGAGCACGCTGCTCCGATCGGCTCGTTCACGGGCTGGACGCCGTCGCGGGCCATCACCCAGTGGGCCGTCACGAAGCCGGACGCGTGACCGTCCACTTCGTCGGGGCCGGGCCCGGCGCCGCCGACCTGCTGACGCTGCGGGCGGTCGCGATGCTCAACGCCGCTGACGTCTGCGTCTATGCCGGCACCTACATCGATGCCGAGGTGCTGGGGCACTGCCGCGACGGCGCCGACCTGGTCGACACCCAGGACCTCGACCTCGACCAGATCACGGCCCGGCTCGTCGACGCCCACGCGGCCGGCCACGAGGTCGTCCGGCTCTGCTCGGGCGACCCGTCGATCTACTCCGCAATCCACGAGATGACCAAGCGCCTCGACGCGCATGGCGTGCCGTGGGACGTCACGCCGGGCGTGCCGTCGTACGCGGCAGCGGCGGCCCTGCTCGGCGCCGAGCTGACCGTGCCGGAGGTCGTCCAGTCGGTCGTCCTCACCCGCACCCAGGCGCGGTCGACCGCGATGCCGGCGGGCGAGGACCTCTCGGCGTTCGCCGCCACCGGCGCGACCCTCGTCCTGCACCTGGCGATCACGCGCACCCGGGTGCTGGCGGCCGAGCTCGCCGAGTCGTACGGGGCGGACTGTCCCGTGGCGGTCGTCGCCAACGCGAGCCAGCCGTCGCAGGTCGTCCTGCGGGGCACGCTCGCCGACATCGCCGACCAGGTCGAGGCTGCAGGTCTGCGGCAGGCCGCGGTCATCCTCGTCGGCAAGGCGCTGGCGCCGGACGTGCGCGGCGCCGAGTCGTACCTCTACGACCCCACCCGCGACCGCAGCGCCAAGCGTCGCTGAGGGAGCCGGCCGGCCCTAGCGGCCGATGAGCGAGCGGGCGCCGGACACGAGCTGCGTGGCGACCTGCTCCGGCGCGCGGCCGAGGTAGCCCGAGACCATCGCGCCGTCGCGGAGCATCATGATCTGCTCGGCCTTGACCGCCGTGTCGGTGACGCCGAGCTGGCCGAGGAGCTCGGCGATCTGGCCGGTCAGCCATGCGCGGTGCTCGCTGATGATCGCGCGGCCGGGGTGGTCGTCGCCGGGCAGCTCGGCGGCGGCGTTGATGAACGGGCAGCCGCGGAACCCCGGCGAGCAGCTGGCCTCGCCGACGATCTCGGCGTACCACCGCAGCACCGCGGCGGGGTCGTCCGGCGACTCCTCGCGGCGCGCGGTGACGACGTCCTTCTCCTCGTCCGACCGGCTCTGCAGGTAGGCCGCGACGAGGTCGTCCTTGGTGGGGAAGTGGCGGTAGAAGGTGACCTTCGAGACGTGGGCCGCGGCGATGAGCTTGTCGGCGCTGACGGCGCGGATGCCCTCGGCGTAGTAGTGCTCGATCGCTGCGTCGAGGATGCGCTCACGGACGGGCTTCATCTCGATGACACTCATGGGCACCTGCCTCTTGTCGGGGTTGGAGGGTCGTGGTTCTATGGTGGACGTACTAGTTAGTCTACATCGATTTCCAGGAGCACACATGCCCGAGAGCATCGTCTACACCGCCGTCGCCACGTCGGACGGCGACGGCCGCAACGGTCACGTCCGCACCAACGACGGACTGATCGACACCGACGTCCGCACGCCCAGGGAGATGGGCGGCGCCGGTGGGGCGACCAACCCCGAGCAGCTCTTCGCCTCCGGCTACGCAGCGTGCTTCCACTCCGCGCTCAAGGCCACCAGCAAGGTGCACGGCGTTGACATCGTCGACTCCGCGGTCACGGCCGAGGTCGGCATCGGCTCCAATGGCAAGGGCGGCTTCGAGCTCGCCGTCACGCTGCACGTCGAGCTCGGTGGCGGCGTCTCGCAGGAGGACGCCGAGAAGGCTGTCGCCGTCGCCCACGAGGTGTGCCCCTACTCCAACGCGACCCGCGGCAACGTCGAGGTCACGCTCGAGGTCGAGGTCGCCTGACCTGCCTGCGTCGCCCGGTGGGGCCGGATCAGTGCGTCGGTTCGGCCCCGCTGGCGACGATCCCCTTGGAGGCGGCGACCGCCAGGTCGGCCACCGCGGCGAAGGCCTCGACCGACGCCGCGGGGATGCCGGCCAGGGTCACCCGATCGGTGTCGGCCTCGATCTGGGTGCGCGCTGCGATGCCTGCCTCGGTGATGGCGTTGTCGGCGTCGATCCAGCCGCGCTCACGCAGCCGGGTCGCTCCGGCCTCCCACTCCTCGTCGTCCCATCCCCGCAGCTGCTGCTGACCGGGCAGCGCGAGTCCGGCGGCGGTGGCCAGCACGTTGGCCTCCACGCCGTCGAGGCCTGCCGTGGTCAGGACGGCCAGGTGCGAGTCGCCGCGGTACTCCCGCAGCGCGGTCGCCGCGTGCCAGGCCGCGCCGAGGTCGTCGTCCGGCACGGGCAGCCCGACGTGACCGGCGGCCAGGGGGCGCCCTGCGAGCTCCAGCCCCGGCAGGCCTGACTGCAGCCCGGCCGCGAGCCGGGCCACGTCCACGCCCTCGAACCCGGGGCTGATCGTCGCGCGGGCCACCTCGTAGCGGGCCCGGAGGATGTCGCCCTGCGACGCGCGCTCCCAGGCGTCGGGCAGTGCGCGGTGGACGAGGCGCGGCGCGAAGCCGTGGAACGTCGCGATGACGACCTCGGGCGCCGGGCGGCCGAGCGCCACCGACCGCGACGCGAAGTAGCCCATCCAGTAGCCCTTGAGCCCGATCCCCTCGAACGCGGGCTTCGCGTGCGGCGAGAAGTAGACGACGTGGTGGATGGTCTCGACGGCGTGCCAGAACGATCTGCGGAGAGTCACCCGCCGAGTATGTCCCACGCTCAGGGGCGCGGCACGCCCGTCGGGTTCGGGTAGCCGATCGCGCCGCCCTGCTCGATCCGACGGGCGATCTCGACGAGGGGTGCTTCGGCGGTGATGGCCCGTGCGGTCGCCTCACGGTCGAGGCCCGCGGCACAGACCCGGTCGGTGGTGTCCTCGATCTGGTCGCGCGCTGCGCGTCCGGTGTCGGTGATCTGCCCGCTGACGTCGACCCAGCCGCGGGCGCCGAGGCGACCGATCGCCGACTCCCACTCGTCGTCGGTCCATCCCCGGAACGTCCTCTGCTCGGGCGGCACCAGGCCGGTGGCGACCGCGAGGGCGTTGGCCGCGCAGCCGTCGATGCCGGCGGCGGTCAGCACGGCGACGTGGCAGTCGCCGCGATACTCGCGGATCACGGTCGCCGCGTGCCAGAGGCGTCCCACCTCGTCGTCCGGGACCGGCAGGTCGGCGTGGGCCGCGGCGAGCGGCTTGCCCGCGAAGTCGAGCCGCTCGACGACCAGGCCGAGCGTACGGGCCAGCGCCGCGACGTCGGAGCCCTCGACGGCGGGGGCGAGTGCGTCACGAGCCAGGTCGTGCCTGGCGGCGAGGATCGCCCCACGGTCGGCGAGCGACCACGCGTCGGGCACGGCCCGCTCGATGATGGCGGGTGCGAAGCCGTGGAACACGGCCGTCACGGTGATGGGCCCCGGGGTGCCGAGCGCCACCGACCGCGACGCGACGTAGCCCATCCAATAGCCCTTGAGCCCGAGTGCCTCGTAGCGCTCCTTGGCGCCGGGGGCGAAGTAGACACCGGAATGGATGGCCTCGATCGCGCGCCAGAAGGGTCTGCTCTGCGTCATGGCCCCAGTGTTGCCGACGCCGGACGGGCCTCCCACGCCGCATGGGTAGTGTCGGGCAGGTGACCGACTCCACCCAGAACACCCAGATCCTGCTCGCCTCGCGCCCCCACGGGGAGCCGACCGCCGAGAACTTCGAGATCACCACGTCGCCGATCCCCGAGCCCGGCGACGGTGAGGTGCTGCTGCGCACCATCTACCTGTCGCTCGACCCCTACATGCGCGGACGCATGAGCGACGCCAAGTCGTACGCCGCGCCGGTCGAGGTCGGCACGGTCATGGAGGGCGGCACCGTCGCCGAGGTCGTCGAGTCCCGCGACCCGTCGCTGGCCGTCGGCGACATCGTCCTGTCGCACCTGGGCTGGCAGGCGTACGGCGTGCAGCCCGCGCGTCACGTCCGCAAGCTCGACCCGCAGCGTGCGCCGGTGTCGACGGCGGTCGGCGTGCTCGGCATGCCGGGCTTCACGGCGTACGCAGGGCTCCTGCAGATCGGCGACCCGCAGCCCGGCGAGACCGTCGTCGTCGTCGCGGCGGCGGCCGGACCGGTCGGCTCGACCGTCGGACAGATCGCCCGCATCAAGGGCGCTCGCGCCGTCGGCATCGCCGGTGGCCCCGACAAGGTCGCCTGGCTCGAGGAGCTCGGCTTCGACGTCGCGCTCGACCACCGGTCGCCGACCTTCAAGGACGATCTCTCGGCTGCGGTGCCCGACGGCATCGACGTCTACTTCGAGAACGTCGGCGGGCACGTGTGGGACGCGGTGCTGCCGCGCCTCAACACGTACGCGCGCGTGCCGGTCTGCGGACTCGTGGCCGGCTACAACGACACCGAGCTGCCCGCCGGGCCCGACCGGTCCGGCCAGCTCATGCGGCACGTGCTGACCAAGAGCCTGACGATCCGCGGATTCATCCAGAACGAGTTCGTCAAGGCGCACTACAAGGACTTCCAGGCCGAGGCGTCCGGCTGGATCGCCGACGGCTCGCTGCGCTACAAGGAGGACGTCGTCGAGGGCCTCGACAACGCTCCGGAGGCCTTCTTCGGCCTGCTCAAGGGCAAGAACTTCGGCAAGCTGCTCATCCAGGTCAGCGACGACCCCACCCGCTGACGAGACCGTCAGCGGGTCTCGTCAGCGAAACGGGGGGTCCAGGCCTGGCCGGCGGGGGTGACCCTGGTGCCGGAGGCGCCGACGATCAGCAGGCACTTCATGTCGATCGTCTCGGGGTCGAGCTCGCCGAGGGTCGTCACGGTCAGTGACTCCTCTGCGCGGCCGACGTCGCGGCCGACGACCACGACGGTCGACGGGTCGCGGTGCTCCAGCAGGATGCGCTGCATGTCGGCGACCTGGGTCGTCCTCGACCGAGAACGCGGGTTGTAGACCGCGAGCACGAGGTCGGCCTCGGCGACGGCACGCATCCGCTTCTCGATGAGCTCCCACGGCTTGAGCCGGTCGGACAGGCTCATGACCGCGAAGTCGCCTCCGATCGGCGCGCCGGCCCGAGCCGCGACGACCTGGACGGCGGAGAGGCCGGGCAGCACCCGGATCGGCACGTCCGCGTACGCCGCGTCCTCGGCTGCCTCGAAGACCGCGGCGGCCATGCCGAAGATGCCGGCGTCACCACCGGAGACCACCGCGACGCGCTCGCCACCCAGCGCCAGGTCGAGCGCGAGGCGGGCGCGGTCGACCTCGACGGTGTTGCCCGAGGAGTGGCGGGTGAGGCCTTCGCGCTGCGGCACCCGGTCGACGTACGGCGCGTAGCCGATGACGTGCTGGACGTCGGCGAGGGCCTCGGTGACCTCGGGCGTCAGCCAGCGGTCGGGGCCGGGGCCGAGGCCGATGACGAGCAGCTCGGCGGCAGCCGGGTGGGATCTCGTCACATCCACAGCGAGACGCGGCTTGGTGTCGCCGGGGACGACGATGAGCGAGAAGTACGGCACGGAGGTGGGGTCGACGTCGGCGACGGGCATCCACCGCTGCTCCGGCATCGAGGCCCGCTCGACGTAGAGCGCGCCGTCCAGCCGGCCGGCCTGGCGCAGCGCCGAGACGACCGCCGGGAACGTCCGGCCGAGCTTCATGATGATGGCGCCGTCGGTGTCGGCCAGCCGCCGCGCGAGCTCGGGCTCGGGCAGGGTGCCGGGCAGGATCGTGAGGACGTCGGTGAGTCGTACGAGCGGTGACGCGACGGCGGCCGTCGCGGCGGCGAACGCCGGCACGCCGGGCACGACCTCGGTCTCGAACCGGTCGGCGAGCCGGTCGTGCATGTACATGTACGACCCGTAGAACAGCGGGTCGCCCTCGGCGAGGATCACGACCGTCCGGCCGGCCTCGAGGTGAGCGCCGAGACGGGCAGCGCACTCCTCGTAGAACTCGGCCATCGCGCCGGCATATCCGCCGGGGTGGTCGGTCGTGCCGGTCGTCACCGGATACTGCAGCACCTCCTCGACGACGCCGGCGGGGAAGAGGCCGACCGCGATGCGCCGCGCGTTGGACTGCTTGCCCACACCCTGGTGATAGGCGATGACGTCGGCCGACTCGATCAGCCGGGCGGCCTTGAGGGTGATGAGCTCGGGGTCCCCGGGGCCGAGGCCGACCCCGTAGAGGCGCCCGGGGGCTGTCACTCCTTCTCCTGGGCCAGCGCGTTGAGCGCCGAGGCGGCCATCGCTGACCCGCCGCGTCGACCGCGCACCGTCAGGAACGGGATGTCGAGCGAGAGCTCGGCCAGGGCGTCCTTGGACTCCGCGGCACCGATGAAGCCCACCGGCGTGCCGATGATCGCTGCAGGACGGGGCGCGCCGTCCAGGAGCATCTCCATCAGGTGGAACAGGGCGGTCGGGGCGTTGCCGAACGCGACGACGGCGCCCTCGAGGTGGTCGGCCCACAGCGAGACGGCGGCCGCCGACCGGGTCGTGCTCCACGCCGCCGCCAGGCCCGGCACGCGCTCGTCACGCAGGAAGCACAGCACCTGGTTGTCCTGCGGCAGGCGGGCGCGGGTGACCCCGGACGCGACCATCGTCGCGTCGGTCAGGATCGGCGCCCCGGCCTGCAGCGCGCCGCGGGCGGCCGTCACGAGGTGGTCGTGGATCACCAGGTCGTCGGTCAGGTCGACCTGCCCGCAGGCGTGCACCATGCGCACCGCGACCTTCTCGGCGTCCGCCGGGATGTGCGACAGGTTCGACTCGGCGCGGATCGTCGCGAACGAGTCGACATAGATCGCCGATCCGTCGTCGACGTAGTCGAAGTGGCGGGAGGGACGTTCGAGATTCACTCAGGCTCCAGGTCGGGAAGGAGGATGCTGCGCCACGGCGTCACGATGACCTCGTCCGCGGCTTGGACGGTGATGGCCTCCAGGAGACCCCGGTCCAGCAGCCCGTCAGGGACGGCGACGTGCACGGCCTCGCTGCCGTCGTCCTGCGCGATCATGCCGTACGGCAGGGGGAGCGACGTGACCTGGGTGCGGACGTCACGGGCGTGGTGGTCGCCCATCAGCTCGGCGCCGCCGCCCGGCAGCTCGTCGACGTGCCAGAGGGCGGAGTCGCCGGTGCCGGCCGCCGCGAGGAACCGGAGCGCGTACGCGACGAGGGCCTCGGGCGCCTCGGCGATCGCGACGACGTCGCCCCAGTGGTGCGTGCCGACGCGGAGCTGGACGTGCTCGCGGTCGACGGCCGTGACGCCCAGGTCGAGGGACCGCTCGCCGATGTCACCGCGTCCGTCGTCGAGGACGAACAGGAACCTTCCGGCCAGACGGGCGAGCTCGGGCTCGGCGCAGACCTGCCGGTCGAGCTCGCGGGCGAGACCGCGAAGGTCGGCCTGTCCGCCCATCCGGCCGGTCATCGGCGACACCATGATGTTGCGCACCAGCTCGTGGCTGGGGGACGGCAGGAACCCGGCCGCCGTCAGCGCGTCGACGAGCTCGGACGACACGCAGCCGTCGTCGTGGGCGATGCCCCGCAGCTGCAGGTTGGTGCGCTTGGTCATCAGGACCGTGCCGTCGGCGTGCTCCTCGGCGATGTCGATCAGCGGCATCAGGGCCGCCGACGGGACGACGCCGCCGACGAGCCGAAGGCGGACGATCGCACCGTCGTCGGCGATCCACGGTCGAAAAACCCCGGGACAGCGGTCGGTGTAGGTGCGTCGGCTCACCGGGTCATCGTACGGACCGTGCCCGGCAGCCCGTGCGGGCTACTTCTTCCTGGGCTTGGCCCCCGGCCGCACGACGAGCACCGGGCACGTCGCGTGGTTGAGCACCTTGTGGGCGACCGACCCCATCAGCACGGCCTCGGCGCGGCTGCTCTGGCTCGCGATCACGATGAGCTCGGCGCCCTTGGCCTTGGCCGCCTTGACGATCTCGGTGGCGGGCGATCCGCTGCGCACGTGGGTGGTGACCTTCGGGCCCCAGCCGTCGAGGGCCGCGGCGACGTCCTTGGCAGCGCCCTCGGCGGCGGTGCGGAAGGACGTCTCGGCGTCCTTGCTCCGACTGCCCGACGTGTCGCTGGCGAAGGGGACCGCGGCGAGCGGGCTCACCACGGCGACGACGCCCACCGACGCGATGGTGTCGGGCTCGGCGAACCCGCGGAGATAACGGGCTGCCTGAAGTGACTGCTTGGAGCCGTCGGTGGCGATGATGACGTGCATGGGCATGTGGACCCCCCGAAGTAGTTCGCCCCATCGTGTCCCCGACTCGGCGTTGCCGCAAGGGCAGCGGCCATGACGACTCGTCGTCCAGGAGCGGGTGCCAGTAGGCTGAGGCCACTTCCACGCCGCAGGAATCCGGTGCGAGTCCGGAGCGGTTCCGCCACTGTGAGGCGTCTCCCGAGCGGGAGGCCCAGCCAGACACTGTGCGTGGAGCAACCCACCACACGGGGCGAGAACCCCGAGGAGGAACCATGACCCGCATCGCGCTGCTGTCCACGTCCGACACCGATCTGCTGTCGGCGAGGGCGTCGGGGGCCGACTTCACGTACGCCAACCCGGCCCGGCCGGCCCACGAGGGGATGGCCGAGGCCATCATGTCGGCCGACCTCGTCGTCGCCCGCATCCTCGGCTCCCCGCAGGACCTGTGCTCAGGATTCTGGCGCATCCGCGACATCGGCAAGCCGATGATCGTCCTCGGCGGCGAGCAGACCCCCAGCGCCGAGCTCATGGAGCAGTCGACCGTCCCGATCGGCATCGCCGCGGACGCTCACGTCTACCTGGCCGAGGGCGGGCCGGAGAACCTCAAGCAGCTGCACGCGTTCCTGTCCGACACGATCCTGCTGACCGGCGAGGGCTTCGACCCCCCGGCGGTGCTGCCCGAATGGGGCGTCGCGAAGCGGGACGCGGTCGAGATCGCCGGCACCGCGCTGCCGCGCATCGGCGTGCTCTACTACCGGGCCCACGAGGCGTCCGGCAACAGCGGCTTCGCCCACTCGCTGGCTGACGCGATCGACGCGACGGGCGAGGCGGTCGGCGTCCCGATCTTCAGCTCGTCGTTGCGCGCGGCCCCCGACGCCCTGTTCGCCGAACTCGGCACGCTCGACGCCCTGATCGTCACGGTCCTGGCCGCGGGCGGCACCAAGCCCGGCACCGTCAGCGCCGGCGGCGACGACGAGGCGTGGGACGTCGCCCGCATGAAGGCCCTCGACATCCCGATCCTGCAGGGTCTCTGCCTGACGTCGAGCCGCGAGGACTGGGAGGCGTCCGACGACGGCGTCACGCCGCTCGACTCGGCCAACCAGATCGCGATCCCCGAGTTCGACGGCCGCATCATCACCGCGCCGTTCTCGTTCAAGGAGATCGACGAGGACGGGCTGCCCCGCTACGTCGCCGACGACGAGCGCAGCGCCCGCGTCGCCGGCATCGCGATCGCCCACGCCCGCCTGCGGCACCTCCCGGCTGCCGACAAGAAGATCGTGCTGATGCTGTCGGCCTACCCGACCAAGCACAGCCGCGTCGGCAACGCCGTCGGCCTCGACACCCCGGTGTCGACGATCCGCCTGCTGCGCGAGATGCGAGACGCGGGCTACGACCTCGGCGCGCCCGGCGACGTCCCCGGGCTCGAGCTCGACGACCTGACCGAGGCCGGCGACGCGCTGATCCACGCGCTCATCGCGGCCGGCGGCCAGGACGAGGAGTGGCTGACCCAGGTGCAGCTCACCGAGAGCCACGTGCGCATCCCCGCCGCCCAGTACGCCGGCTGGTTCGAGGGCTTCCACCCCGACCTGCGTGACGGGATGCTCGAGGCCTGGGGCCCCGCGCCGGGCAAGCTCTTCGTCAACGACGACCAGGAGATCGTCCTCGCCACGATCCGCGCCGGCAACGTCATCCTGATGATCCAGCCGCCCCGCGGCTACGGCGAGAACCCCGTCGCGATCTACCACGACCCCGACATGGCGCCGTCCCACCACTACCTCGCGGCGTATCGCTGGGTCGAGGAGGAGTGGGGTGCCCACGCGGTCGTCCACCTCGGCAAGCACGGCTCGATGGAGTGGCTGCCGGGCAAGAACGCGGCCCTGTCGGCGTCCTGCGGCACCGACGCCGCGATCGGCAACATGCCGCTGATCTACCCGTTCCTCGTCAACGACCCGGGCGAGGGCGCGCAGGCCAAGCGCCGCGCCCACGCCACGATCGTCGACCACCTGATCCCGCCGATGGCCCGCGCGGAGTCCTACGGCGACATCGCCAAGCTCGAGCAGCTGCTCGACGAGTACGCCAACATCGCGGCCATGGACCCGGCCAAGCTGCCGGCGATCCGGTCGCAGATCTGGACGCACATGCGGGCCGCGGAGATGCACCGCGACCTCGGCCTCGACGACATCCCCGACGAGGAGGAGTTCGACGACTTCATCTTCAACGTCGACGGCTGGCTGTGCGAGATCAAGGACGCCCAGATCCGCGACGGGCTGCACGTGCTCGGCCAGGCGCCGGCAGGGGAGGCGCGGGTCAACCTCGTGCTCTCGATCCTGCGCGCCAGCCAGATCTGGGGCGGCGACGCCGGTGCCGTCCCCGGTCTGCGTGCCGCCCTGGGCCTCAAGGAGGGCGACGGCCACCTCGGCGCCATCGACCAGATCGAGGAGCAGGCCCGTGCGCTGGTGCTGGCCATGGAAGCGGCCGACTGGGACGCCTCGGTCGCCCGCACCCTCACCGACGTTCCCGACGTCGTCCGCGTGCTCGAGTTCGCCGCGACCGAGGTCGTGCCGCGTCTGGCGCAGACCACCGACGAGCTCGACCACGTGCTGCACGCCCTCGACGGAGGCTTCATCCCCGCCGGGCCGTCCGGGTCGCCGCTGCGCGGTCTGGTCAACGTCCTGCCCACGGGTCGCAACTTCTACACCGTCGACCCCAAGGCCGTGCCGTCCCGCCTCGCGTGGGAGACCGGTCGCGCCATGGCCGACTCGCTGATCGAGCGGCACCTCGCCGACACCGGCGAGTACCCGAGGTCGGTCGGCCTCTCGGTGTGGGGCACGTCGGCGATGCGCACGTCCGGCGACGACATCGCCGAGGTGCTCGCGCTGATCGGCGTCGAGCCGGAGTGGGACCCCGCGTCCCGCCGGGTCAACGGCCTGCGGGTCGTGCCGCTCGACGAGCTCGACCGCCCCCGCATTGACGTCACGGTCCGCATCTCGGGCTTCTTCCGCGACGCGTTCCCGCACGTCATCGGCATCCTCGACGACGCAATCCGCCAGGTCGCCGACCTCGACGAGCCGGCTGACCGGAACTACGTCCGGGCCCACGCCCAGGCCGATCTCGCCGAGCACGGCGACGAGCGCCGCGCCACGACCCGCATCTACGGCTCGAAGCCGGGCTCGTACGGCGCGGGCATCCTGCAGGTCATCGAGGCCGGCAACTGGAAGAACGACAACGACCTCGCCGAGGTCTACACGGCGTGGGGCGGCTTCGCGTACGGCCGCGACCTCGACGGGGCACCGGCCGCCGACGACATGCGCGCCAACTACCGCCGCATCGCGGTCGCGGCCAAGAACATCGACACCCGCGAGCACGACATCGCCGACTCCGACGACTACTTCCAGTACCACGGCGGCATGGTGGCGACGGTCCGTGCGCTGACGGGCCAGGACCCCAAGGCGTACGTCGGCGACTCGACCACGCCCGATGCGGTGCGCACCCGCACGCTGCAGGAGGAGACGACGCGCGTGTTCCGCGCCCGCGTCGTCAACCCCCGCTGGATCGGCGCGATGCAGCGCCACGGCTACAAGGGTGCGTTCGAGCTGGCCGCGACCGTCGACTACCTCTTCGGGTTCGACGCCACGACCGGCGTCGTGCACGACTGGATGTACGAGACCCTCGCCAACGAGTACGTCCTCGACGAGACCAACCAGGCGTTCATGAAGAAGTCGAACCCCTGGGCGTTGCGCGGCATCATCGAGCGGCTCAACGAGGCCGTCGACCGCGACCTGTGGGCCGAGCCCGACGCCGACCTGCTCGCGCAGATGCAGCAGGTCTACCTCGACATCGAGGGAGACCTGGAGGACCGCCAGGCATGACGCCGGACCGGCCGCGGCGCATCCGGGTGATCGGCATCGGAGCGGGGCACCCCGACCAGGTGACGGTCGAGGCCGTCGAGGCGCTGCGGTCGGTCGACTTCTTCGTCACGGCCGACAAGGGAGGCGACGACCCGTTGCTCGCGGCCCGGCAGGCGTTGCTGGCGCGGCACCTCGACGTCGTCCCGCCCGTCGTGGCCGTGCGTGATCCAGAGCGCGACCGGTCGGCGTCGTCGACTGCCGATGCTGCCGGCTACGACCGGGTCGTCGTCGACTGGCACGACGCCCGCGCCGCTGCGTACGAGCAGGCCATCCTCGAGCACGAAGGTGACACCGGCTTCCTGGTCTGGGGCGATCCTGCCTTCTACGACTCGACGATCCGCATCGTCGAGAAGGTGCTGGCGCGCGGCCGGGTCGATGCGGAGTGGGACGTCATCCCCGGCATCTCGAGCCTGCAGATGCTGGCGGCCCGCCACCGGATCGTGCTGCACGAGATCGGCCAGCCGATCCTGGTGACGACCGGCCGCCGGCTGCGCGAGGCGGTCGAGGCCGGTGCCGACAACGTCCTGGTGATGCTCAACGCGCGGCTCGACCTCGACGGCCTGGACGACTGGCAGATCTGGTGGGGCGCCAACCTCGGCACAGCCGACGAGGCGCTCGTCGCCGGACGGGTCGGCGACGTCCTCCCGACCGTCCTCGCCGCCCGCGACGAGGCCAAGGCTCGCGCGGGCTGGGTCATGGACGCCTACCTCCTGCGCCGCTCCTGACCCCAGCGCGGTGGAGAAGTCACCGCGCCGGTGGGGTGTCGGCGGCGTGCTCGTCGGTGCTGCGAGAGCTCGTCAGGGTCGAGGCGCCGAGCGCGGCGACCAGGCCGACGACCACCGCGAGGATCGAGTACGTCACCCGCTCGCCGTGGAAGAACGACTGGACCAGCTCGTTGCTCCAGGTGCCCGCGGGCAGCTGGGTCGTGACCAGCACGGCGATCAGCGTGCCGACGACGGCGGTGCCGATGCTGGTTCCCACCTCCTGGGCGGTGTCGTTGAGGGCGGTGCCGATCGAGGTGCGGTTGGCCGGCATCGCCTCGACGAGGGCGACGGCGCAGATCGTCATGACGGTGCGCAGCCCGATGGTCATGACAACCATGGAGATCGCGATCGGGGTGTAGCCGTGGTCGACGCTCCAAGCCATGCCGGCCAATGAACCGGCCAGGAGGGCCGCGCCGACGAGACAGGCGATCCGGTGCCCGAAGCGCTTGGCGAGCCACTCCGACACCGGCGTCGCCAGGATCATCGTCGCGATCAGCGGCAGGTTCGCCAGGCCGGCCCGGACGGGGCTCCACCCGTAGGCGTACTGGAAGTGCAGGATCAGCCCGAACATCACGCTGGCCATGGCGATCGACGTCCCGGTCTGCGCGATCGCTGCGCCACGGACGGTGCCGTTCGCGAACAGGCCGAGGTCGAGCATGGGTGCCGCGGCCCGGCGCTCGTGCCGGACGAACGCGATGCCCGCGGCGACGGCGCCGAGGACCGAGGCGAGGGTGACGACCGAGAGCCAGCCGTGCTCGACGCCGCTGGTGAGCGAGTAGCAGGCGAGGCCGATCGTGGCGATGCTCAGCACGGCGCCGGGCAGGTCGAGGGCATCCGAGGTCAGGTCGTCCGGGTGGTCGGCCGGGACGCCGAGGCGTACGCCCACGAACGCGATCAGCGCGATCGGGGCGTTGACGAGCAGCAGCCACTCCCAGCTGACGTGGGCGAGCGCGGTCCCGCCGAGGAGTGGTCCGAGGATGAAGCCCGACAGGCCGACGACGATCATGATCGTCATGGCGCGCATGCGCAGCGCCTGGTCGTCGAAGAGACGGAACACCAAGGAGTTGGTGATGGGCGCCATGGCTGCGGCGGTGAGGCCGAGCACGGCCCGCAGGCCGATGAGCTCGCCGGCGCTGGAGACGAGCACGACGCAGGCGCTGACCACGCCGAAGGCGACGAGCCCGACGAGCAGCACGCGCCGGCGACCGAGCCGGTCGGCCATCGAGCCGGCGGTGAGGAGCAGGCCTCCGAACGTCAGTGAGTACGCGCCGGTGACCCACTGCAGCGACGTGGTGCCGCTGTCGAGGTCGCGGCCGATCGTCGGCAGGGCGATCGTCAGCAGGGTGTTGTCGACCATCTCGACGAAGAAGGCGAGGCAGAGGGCGGCGAGGGGGATCCAGGCGGCTCGCAGGGACGGGTAGGTCCGCGGCGGCGTGGACGTGGTGGTGGGAGTCATGATGACACCTCCTATCGAACGGCGTTCGACAATCGAACGACGTTCTATACGATAGAACAGTGTTCGATGTACGGCAAGACCTGATTGGATGTGAGTCATGGCACCCGCACGTGAACGACCCCCCGCCCGTCCCGCCGGTCCACGCCGGCGCGCGTCGCACTCGATGGAGGCGGTGCTGACCGAGGCGGTGGCCCTGCTCGACGAGTCCGGTGAGTCGGCGCTGACGTTCCGCGCGCTGGCGGGTCGCCTCCGGACGGGTGTCGGCAGCATCTACTGGTACGTCTCGGGCAAGGACGAGCTGCTCGACCGGGCCGCCGACCACGTCCTGGCCGACGTGCTCGCCGACACCGAGCAGCTGGCCGCGCAGGACGACCCGATCGACGGGATACGGGCCATCGCGATCACGCTGTTCGACGCGGTCGCCGACCGACCGTGGCTGGGGGGCTACTTCATGCGCGACACGGGGGTGCAGCCCAACGGGCTGAGGCTCTACGAACGTCTCGGACAGCAGGCGCTGCGGCTCGACCTCACGGCCCGGCAGCGGTTCCACGCCGTGTCCGCGGTGCTCGGCTACGTGGTCGGCATCGCCGCCGACCTGGGGCAGCAGCCGCCCCAGGAGATCCTCGACGGCGAGGTCGACCGCGACGAGTACCTCGGGCGGTTCGTCGCGCAGTGGCGAGCCCTCGACCCCGTCGAGTTCCCGTTCCTGCACGAGATCACCGACGAGTTCGAGGGCCACGACGACGCCGAGCAGTTCGTCGCCGGCCTCGACCTGCTGCTCGCCGGTCTCAGGCTTCAGGCCGGACGCTGACCCACCTCCCTCGGGCCCTCGGGCTACTGCAGGGCCATCCTCGGCTCGCCGAGCGTCGTGAGGCCGTTGCCGCTGCGCACGCACGTGCCCGAACGCGGAGCGCCGCCGTTGTAGGCCTGGCGGACGCACGACCGGTTGGCGAGCTGGCCCCAGTAGTTGGGGTGCAGCGACTCCTGGATGTAGTACGGGCTGCTGCCGGCGGTCGTGACCGTGCGGATCTGGTTGACCCACTCGGTGCGGTCGACGGCGGTGGACTGGGTCCACGAGCTGAGCCCGACCTCCTCGTAGAGCCCGACCCCGGCCTCGCACAGGCGGCGGCCGTTGTAGGCCGACGCGAGGTTGAGCGTCCTGGCGTTCGTGATCCCGGCCTGGCTGATGGCACCGGTCACGGTGCTGTTGATCGTCGGCAGCGCGGTCGCGTTGGCCCAGTCGGCGTCGTTGTTCCAGAAGCCGCAGCCGCCGGTGCTCTGGCGCGTGTAGCCCGACTGGCCGTAGCGGAACCCTGATCCGTTCGGCACCGGCGAGGGGTAGTTCTGCACCAGCATCGTCCAGGCGCTGTCGGCGTAGCCGGCGCTCCGCATCGCGGCGCGCACGTTGAGGTACGCGGTGGCGACCTTGGTCTTGACCGCGGCGACGTTGGCGGCGGTGAAGTTGGCCTTCACGCTGCTGTCGTCGTTGCAGTAGTCCTTGGCCCACGACGGCGAGTAGAGGAAGTCGACGACGCACGACTGGACGACGCTCGCGAAGTTGAAGTCGTTGCCCCCGATCGAGACGTTGACCATCCGCACGTTGTGGGTCGAGGCGAACTGCTGCAGGGCCTTGGCCTGCCCGATCTTGCCGGCGCCGTTGTCGTAGAAGTCGAGGCCGGGCTTGAAGGTGCTGCCGTCGGACGTCGCGGTCGTCGCGCCGGAGCACGCGAGGTTGAGCCCGCTGACGCCGCCGCCGACGTAGACCTGTGCGCTCTTGCTGCGGTGGCAACGGTCGATCTGCTCGGCGTTGTTGCCGGCGTTGTCGAAGTAGGCCGTGCCGCCGAGGGCGTCGGCTGCCGCGCTGTTGCTGTTGGACGAGCCGGCCCAGCGACCTGCCTCGCCGGAGATGTAGGAGTCACCGACCGACACGACCCACGGTGCGCCCACGCCGGGACCGTCGGCCTGGGCCGGCGTCGCGGTGAAGGGCAGCGTGGCCAGCAGCAGTGCCGCGGCCCCCAGGATCGGACGTGCTCGGGTGCTCAGCACCCGGTGGACCAGCAGCATGCGGTGTCTCCTTGGTTGACGTGCTCCCCCGACCCGTCGGGCCCACGTCAAACCTAGTGACCCAGGTCACACCTTGTCGATGGTCCGATCGATCTCGATGACGGGAGCGAAGTGCTCGATGACCGGGAACGGGTCGTAGAAGTGGTGCAGCGCCGATCGCCACCGCTCGTAGTCGACCGACCCGCGGAACCCCTGCGTGTGGTCCTCGAGGGTGTCCCACTCGACGAGCAGCAGGTACGTCTCCGAGGCCTCGATGCCGCGCGAGACCTGCAGCCGGCGAAAGCCCGGCATCGCCGCGATGATGGTCTTCGCCGACTCCATCGCCAGCTCGAAGGCGGCCTCCTCGCCCGGGACGATGCGCAGGATGCCCTGCTCGACGATCATCCGCGCGGGTAGCCGCGTCGGACGGTGCGGTCGAGGATGCCGAGCGTCCCGCTGAGGGCGGTCTCGGACACGACCGGGAAGATGTCCGCCTCCCGCCACTCCGGGGTGATCTCGGACCAGTCGTAGAACGAGACGACCAGCGTCCCGTGGTCGGGCTCGGGCACCAGCCGGTAGCCGTAGACGTGCCCCATGCCGGGCCTGACGCGACCCAGGATCGTCCAGGAGATGAGCTCGTCCTGCACGAAGTCGCGGATCGTCACCTCGACGTCGTACGTGCCGTACTCGGGGATGTCGCCCAGCGACTCGCGGTCCATGTGCACCACGAACGTGTCGCCCGCCGCCGTCACCCGGTCGCCGTCGGCGTCCTGCAGCATGCCGGTCGCGTCGATCGCGACATGTCCCTGGGGATCGGTCAGCACGGCGAAGATCTCGGCCGGGGAGGCGGCGATGAGCCGCTCGGTCTCGATGCGATCGGTCATGCCTCGATCCTGCCAGTTGATCCCCGACCCCACCACGAGCGGTGGCCCGGGACGTCGCGTGCGGAGTCACCCCGTCGTTCGACTTGTGCTGGAGCGCACTCCAAGGTTCATGCTGGAAGCATGACCGTCACCGAGGTGCCCCCGGAGGGGCTCACCATCAGCGCGGCCGCCCAGATGAGCGGCCTGAGCGTCGACACCCTGCGCTACTACGAGAAGGAGGGCCTGACCCTCCATCGCCCCGGGCGCTCGTCGTCGGGGCAGCGGCGCTACACCGAGCAGAACGTGAAGTGGCTCGGGACGTTGGTGATGCTGCGCCGGACCGGCATGCCGATCCGCGACATCAAGAAGTTCGTCGAGCTCTACCGCCGCGACGGGACCGAGGCCGACCGCCTCGCGATCCTCGAGGCGCACCGCGTCCACGTGCTGGAGCAGCTCGACGAGGTGCAGACGCACCTCACGGCGATCAACCGCAAGATCGACTACTACAAGACCGCAGTGATGGACGGGAAGTGATGGGGCAGATGAAGACCACAGCATGGGGAAGCCAGGGCCTCGAGGCCGGCGTCGAGGGGCTCGGCGCGATGGGCATGTCCGCGTTCTACGGCGCGCGGGACGACGAGGAGTCCGCGGCGACCCTGCACCGGGCGCTCGACCTGGGGGTCAGCCTGATCGACACCGCCGAGCTGTACGGACCGTTCCTCAACGAGCGGCTCATCGGTCGGACGATCGGCAGCCGCAGCAGCGAGTACGCCCTGGCGACCAAGACCGGCGTCGAGATCACCGACGACGGTGAGCGCCGCGGCCCGAACGGCTCGCCGGCATACCTGCGCACGGCACTCGAGCGCTCGCTGCGCAACCTCGGCCGCGACACGATCGACCTCTACTACATCCACCGGGTCGACCCGAGCACGCCGATCGAGGAGACGTTCGGCGCGATGGGCGAGCTCGTCCAGGAGGGCAAGGTCCGCTACCTCGGGATCTCCGAGGCCTCGCCGGAGACGATCCGGCGCGCCCACGCGACGCACCCGCTCTCGGCGGTGCAGACGGAGTACTCGCTCTTCGAGCGGTCGCCCGAGGTCAACGGCGTGCTCGACACGACCCGTGAGCTCGGCATCGCGTTCGTCGCGTACTCCCCGCTCGGTCGCGGTGTGCTGACCGGCGCGATCGCGTCGGCCGACGACCTCGACGCCGACGACTTCCGCCGGAGCAGCCCGCGCTTCACCGAGGCGAACCTGACGGCCAACCTGAGCGTCGTCGACCGCGTGCGTGCGCTCGCCGAGGCCAAGGGCGTCACGCCCGGACAGCTCGCGCTCGCGTGGGTGCTGCACCAGGACGGCGTCGTCGCGATCCCCGGCACGAAGCGTCGGACGTATCTCGAGGAGAACGTCGCCGCCGCCGACATCGAGCTCACCGAGGCCGACCTGGCCGCGCTGGCCGAGGCAGCACCGGTCGGCGTCGCGGCGGGCGACCGCTACCCCGAGGCCGCCCTCAAGGGCCTGACGATCTGACCCGGCAGACTCAGCCCTTGGCGTAGCGCAGGACCCAGTCGACCAGCGGGGTGACGGCGCGCCAGTCGAGGCGCACCCGGTCGAGCAGCTCGGGGGTGTGGATGAACGGCTCGAACCCGTACGACCGCCCGAGGGTCATCGACTTGTGGCGCAGCAGCTCGATGCGGGGGTGGTCGACGTCGTAGCCGCGCGGCGCGGTCTTGAGCCGCTGGCCGCCGACCTCCCAGCCCGCGGCGGTGAGCTGCGCGAGGATCTCCTCGAGCTCACCGCCGCGGCGCTTCTCGACGATCGCCTCGCGGATGCTGGCGAGCCGGGCCGCCGAGGCCTCGTAGAAGCCGGCGCCGACCCGCACCCCGGGTGCCCCGATCTGCACGTAGTAGCCCGTCGACGGCCCCTTCGCGACGAACGCGCCCTGGTGGGTCTTGTAGGGCGTCTTGTCCTTGGCGAACCGCACGTCGCGGTAGGGGCGGAAGATCTTGGCTTCGCCGAACTCGTCGGTCAGCGCGGACGTCAACGCCTTCATCGGCGTCGCGACGGCCGTCGTGTAGGTCTCCTTGTGGGCTTCCCAGAACGTCTTGGTGTTGTCCATCTCGAGGTCGTCGTAGAAGTCGAGCGCTGCCTCGGGGAATCCGTCGAAGGTCACCCGACGAGCCTACGGGGGAGGCGCGGCGGGGTCAGACCTCGAGGCTCTGCTCGCCCAGGACGCCGAGCAGGCGGAGCTTGCCGTGGGCCTCGGTGCCGGGCGCGGCGCCGAGGATGACGAGGCGCTGACCGTCCTCGCCGGTCGCCATGGTCTCGCAGTCGACCTCGAGGACGCCGAGCTGCGGGTGGTCGAAGCGCTTGGTCTGCAGGTGCTTGACGCCGACCTCGTGGCGCGCCCAGATCTCGGCGAACTCCGGGCTCTCGGCGAGCAGCCGGTCGACCAGCTCGGTGATGTCGGTGTCCTGGTGGCGGCGCGACCACGTCGCCCGCAGGTCGGCGACCCGCACACGGCTGTGCTCGGGCCGGTCCTCGGCGACGATCCGGTCCTGGGCGCCGGGCTGGGTGAACCACTCGTACGTCGAGCTCGCCTCGACCCCGGTCCGTCCGCGGTGGTCCCCCTGGAGGACCAGCGAGAGACGGTTCTGGGCCAGGACGACGTCGGTGTCGGAGCAGACGAACGCGACGCAGTCATCGAGCTGGTCCAGCACGTGCAGGATGACGGGGCGGACGTGCGTCGACACCCCGACGCGGTCGGGCGCCGGGTGCCCGGCGAGCCGGTGCAGGTGGTCGCTCTCGTCGCGGCTGAGACGCAGCGTCCGGGCGAGGGCGCGCAGCATCTGGGTCGAGGGCTGCGGGCTGCGGCCCTGCTCGAGGCGGGCGTAGTAGTCGACCGACATGCCGGTGAGCTGCGCGACCTCCTCGCGGCGGAGCCCCGGAGCGCGGCGGCGGGTGCCCGGGGTCAGGCCGACGTCGGCCGGCTGCAGGGCGTCCCGGCGGCGGACGAGGAAGTCGGCCAGTGCTTCGCGTTCCATGCGTCCATCATGACGCGGTGTGCAGCGCGTAAACAGGGACCGGCAGTCCGTGGTTGAACGCTCCTCTTTCGCCGGTGTCGCAGCGGACGCACGGTGGAGACATGACCACACAGACACGGACGACCAAGACCCTCGGCACCCTGGGTGCCACCCCGCCGATCGGCCTCGGCCTGATGGGCATGTCAGCCCTGTACGGCCCGGCGGACCGTGACGAGAGCATCGCCACGATCCACGCCGCGCTCGACGCCGGCATCACGCTGCTCGACACCGGCGACTTCTACGCCATGGGGCACAACGAGCTGCTCCTGAGCGAGGCGCTGCGGGGCGTCGACCGCGACGCGGTCCAGATCAGCGTCAAGTACGGCGCGCTGCGCGGCCCCGACGGCTCCTGGTTCGGGTTCGACGCCAGCCCGGCCGCCACCAAGACGTGGCTGGCCTACTCGCTGCAACGCCTCGGCACCGACCACGTCGACGTCTACCGCCCCGCCCGGCTCGACCCTCGCGTCCCGATCGAGGAGACCGTCGGGGCGATCGCCGAGCTGGTCGAGGCCGGGCACGTCCGACACATCGGCCTTTCCGAGGTCGGCGCCGAGACGATCCGCCGGGCGCACGCGGTGCACCCCATCAGCGACCTGCAGATCGAGTACTCGCTGATCTCGCGGGGCGTCGAGGGCGACATCCTCGACACGTGCCGCGAGCTCGGGATCGGCATCACGGCATACGGCGTCCTGTCCCGCGGGCTGATCAGCGGGCACTACGACCCCGCCAAGACCGGCGCCGGTGACTTCCGGGCGCACACGCCCCGATTCCAGGGCGACAACCTCGACGCCAACCTCGCGCTCGTCGAGGCGCTGCGCGGCATCGCGGCCGAGGCCGGCGTCACGGTGGCCCAGGCGGCCATCGCGTGGGTCGCGTCGCGCGGCGACGACATCGTGCCGCTGGTGGGTGCCCGCACGCGCGAGCGCCTGGCGGAGAGCCTCGGTGCGGTGGACGTGACCCTCACCGCCGACCAGCTCGCCGCGATCGAGCAGGCGATGCCGGCCGACCGGGTCGCCGGCACCCGCTACGCCGAGGACCAGATGGCGATGCTCGACAGCGAGAAGTAGGCGGGTCACGTCCGTCGCGGGTGGGAGGTGGTGTGAGGCATCTCCCACCCGGTTGTCGCATCCGTCGTCGATCTGCTTAGGTAAGCCTGTCCTAAGCAATCTTCGGGGGAAGGAACCACCGCGTGCGACAGCACCTGTTCAACGCCGACAACATCGAACGCTATCGCGACGAGATGACCCGAGGCGTCACGGCCGTGGCCGACCACGTCGCCACCGTCACCGGGCCGTGGACCGGCGCCGGCGTGGCCGAGGTGGTCTCGCGGGTCGACGACATCGATCTCGACCGTCCTCTCGCCGACATGGGCCAGGCGCTGGCCGAGGTCAAGGACGTCTACCTCGATGACGCCGTGTGGTTCCACGAGCCGCGCTACCTCGCGCACCTCAACTGCCCCGTCGTCATCCCGGCGCTGGTCGCCGAGGTGCTGGTGTCGTCGGTCAACTCCTCGCTCGACACGTGGGACCAGAGCGCCGGCGGCACGCAGATCGAGCGTCGGCTCGTCGGTTGGACCGCCGCGCGGATCGGCTTCGACGCCGCCGGGGACGGCGTCTTCACCAGCGGCGGCACGCAGTCCAACCTGCAGGCGCTCCTGGTCGCCCGTGGCCAGGCCTATCTCGCAGGTGACGCCGACCCGGCCGAGCCGCTGGCCCACACCGCTGCCAGGTTCCGGATCTTCGCCTCGCGCGACAGCCACTTCAGCGTCCAGAAGTCCGCGAACATCCTCGGGCTCGGCATGGACGCCGTGGTGACGATCCCGACCGACGGGCGCCGCCGGATGGACCCGTGGGCCCTCGAGCAGGCACTGCGCGACACCCGCGCCGCCGGCCTCATCCCGATGGCCGTCGTCGCGACCGCCGGAACCACCGACTTCGGCAGCATCGACCCGCTCGAGCGCATCGCCGACGTGTGCGCCGAGAGCGGCGTCTGGATGCACGTCGACGCCGCGTACGGCGGAGGACTGCTGGTCTCGCCGCGCCGCCGCCACCTGCTGGCCGGCATCGAGCGCGCCGACTCCGTCACGGTCGACTTCCACAAGACGTTCTTCCAGCCGGTCAGCTCCAGCGCGGTGATCTTCCGCGACGGGGCCGACCTGCGGCACGTCACGTACCACGCGGACTACCTCAACCCGCGCTCCTCGGCCCAGCCCAACCAGGTCGACAAGAGCCTGCAGACGACCCGGCGCTTCGACGCCCTCAAGCTCTGGCTGACGCTCCGCACCATGGGAGCCGACGCGATCGGCGAGTACGTCGACGCCGTGGTCGACCTCGCCCAGGCGGGCTACGAGCTGCTGCGGGACGACGCCGACCTCGAGGTCGTCACCGCGCCGACGCTGAGCACCCTGGTCTTCCGCTTCCGCCCGGACGGGGTGCCGGAGTCGGTGGCCGACGAGGTCAACCCGGGCATCCGGCGGACGATCGCCGGCAGTGGCTCCGCCGTGATCGCCGGCACCAAGGTCGAGGGCCGGTCGTGGCTCAAGCTGACGATGCTCAACCCCGCCACGACGACGGACGACCTGCGGGCGGTGCTCGACCTCGTCCGCTCGATCGGGCACGAGCTCCTCGACGACCTCTACGCGCCGGAGGAGGTTCACTGATGCGCACCCACGACTTCGCCGCGATCGGCCTCGGCCCGTTCAACCTGGGCCTCGCCTGCCTGGCCGAGCCCGTCGACGGCCTCGACGGCATCGTCCTGGAGTCACGCGACGACTTCAGCTGGCACCCCGGGATGATGCTGCAGGACGCCACGCTCCAGGTCCCGTTCATGGCCGACCTGGTGACGATGGCCGACCCGACGTCGCGCTACTCGTTCCTCAACTACCTCAAGCAGACCGGACGGCTCTACCCGTTCTACATCCGCGAGAGCTTCTACCCGCTCCGGGCCGAGTACGACGCCTACTGCCGCTGGGCCGCGTCGCAGGTCGAGGGCGTCCGCTTCGGACGCCACGTCGACCGGGTCGAGCACGACGGCGAGGCGTACGTGCTCACCGCGCGTCTGCGCTCGGGCGGCACCGAGACCTACCGGGCGAGGCGCCTGGTGCTCGGCACCGGCACCCGGCCGCACGTGCCGTCGGTGGTGGAGGGCGTCGACGGGCCGATGATCCACTCCGCCGACTACCTCACCCACAAGGCGGCCCTGCAGGCCACGGCGTCGATCACGGTCGTCGGCAGCGGCCAGAGTGCCGCCGAGATCTATCTCGACCTGCTCGAGGACATCGACACGTTCGGCTACGAGCTGGTGTGGGCGACGCGGTCGCCGCGGTTCTTCCCGATGGAGTACACCAAGCTCACGCTGGAGATGACGTCACCGGAGTACACCCGCTACTTCCAGGCGCTCCCCGCCGGCACCCGTGACCGGCTGCTGCGAGACCAGAAGGGCCTCTACAAGGGCATCAGCGGCGATCTCGTCGACGCCATCTTCGACACGCTCTACCGCAAGCGCGTGCACGGTGACGTCCCCACCCGTCTGCTGACCCACACCGAGCTCGGCGGTGCGTCGTGGGACGCCGCCGCCGGGCGCTACGCGCTCGAGCTGCGCCACACCGAGCTGGACGAGCCCCTCGACCTGCAGACCGAGGGGCTCGTCCTCGCGACGGGCTACCGCCCGCAGGTGCCCGCCTTCGTGGAGGGCATCGCCGACCGCATCCGCTGGGACGACCGGGGCCGTTACGACGTGGCCGCCGGCTACACGATCGACCACACCGACCAGGAGATCTTCGTGCAGAACGCCGAGGAGCACACCCACGGGCTGATCGCCCCCGACCTCGGGATGGGCGCCTACCGCAGCTCGATCATCATCCGGCAGATGTGTGGTCGGGAGGTCTACCCCGTCGAGGAGCACATCGCCTTCCAGGAGTTCGGTGTGCCGACGGACCTCGCCCGGCATCCCGGGGCGCGCCTGCGGATGGAGGTCGGCGCATGAGCGCGGGGGTCCTGCTGTCGCGCGACACCGCGGTCGGGTGCATCACGATCGAGCCGGTCGACCTCGACCGTGACGGCGACCTGCTCCACGCCTGGATCACCCACCCCCGATCGGTGTTCTGGGGGATGCAGGGCGCCTCGGTGGACGACGTCTGCGCGGCGTACGCCGAGATCGGTGCCGACCCGCACCACGAGGCGTGGCTCGGCCGGGTCGACGGGGAGCCGGCCTTCCTGGCCGAGACCTACGACCCCGAGCACAGCGAGCTCGCCGGGACGTACGACTGGCAGCCGGGCGACATCGGCATGCACGTGCTCGTCGCGCCCACGGACTCGCCGCGGACCGGCTTCACGTCCGCGGTGTTCCGCACCGTCATGGAGCTGTGCCTCGACGACCCGCGGCGGATGCGCGTCGTCGTGGAGCCGGACGTCCGCAACGACCGCATCGCTGCGCTCAACGCGGCGGCGGGGTTCCGGGTGCTCGGCCGGGTGCAGCTGACCGACAAGGTCGCCGCGCTGAGCGTCTGCACCCGCGACGACTTCGCGGGCAGCGAGCTGCTGCGAGCCGTCGACGACGAGGGGGACCGCTTGCGCGACCTGACCCGTCACCTCGCGCCCGAGCCGATGCAGCGAGCCCACCGGTTCCTCGTGGCCAAGGCGATCGGCGAGTTCGCGCACGAGCGGCTGCTCGACCCGCGCCCGGTCGGGCCCGACCACGAGCTGGTCTCGCCCGACGGCCGCGTCAGCTACCGGTTCCACGCCCACCGCTACGAGCTCGACCACTGGGTCGTCGGTCCGTGGTCGATCTCGCGCGTCGTCGACGGCGAGGAGGCGGAGGTCGATGCGCTCGCGTTCGTCATCGAGCACGCCGAGGTGCTCGGCATCCCCGGGGCCCTGCTGCCGACCTATCTCGAGGAGATCAGCAGCACCCTTGCGGGCTCGGCGTGGAAGGACGTCCACTCCACGACCTCGGTCCGTGACCTGCTGCAGGCGGACTTCCAGGCGGTGGAGGCGGCGATGACCGAGGGCCACCCGGCCTTCGTCGCCAACAACGGGCGGATCGGGTTCTCCGTCGCCGACCACGCGGCGTATGCGCCCGAGACCGGGCAGACGTTCGCGGTGGTGTGGGTCGCCGCCCGGCGGACGCTCGCGCACCTGTCGACCGGCGAGGGCCTCGACGAGCGCGCGCTCTACGCCGGCGAGATCGACGCCGCGACCCGTGGACGCTTCGAGGGGACGCTGCGCGGCCTCGGGCTCGACCCGTCGGACTACCTGCTCATCCCGGTGCATCCCTGGCAGTGGGAGCACAAGATCGCGATCACGTTCGCGCCCGACGTGGCCCGTCACGACCTCGTGCTGCTCGGCAGCGGTGACGACCACTACCAGGCGCAGCAGTCGATCCGGACGTACTTCAACGTCGACCGCCCGGAGCGGCACTACGTCAAGACCGCGCTGTCGATCCAGAACATGGGCTTCATGCGGGGGCTGTCGCCGCGCTACATGCGGGCGACGCCGGCCATCAACGACTGGGTCGCCGACCTCGTGGCGTCCGACGACGAGCTGCGGTCGACCGGCTTCGGCGTGCTGCGCGAGCGGGCGGCGATCGGCTACACCGGCGACGCCTACCACCGGATCGGCACGTCGACCCCGGCGAGCGGGGCGGCGCCCCAGCCGTACACCAAGATGCTCGCGGCGCTCTGGCGCGAGAGCCCCGTCGCCCAGCTCGCTCCCGGCGATCGGCTCGCCACGATGGCGTCGCTGCTGCACCGCGACCGCGACGGTGCGTCGTTCGCCGTCGGGCTCGTCCGCGCCTCCGGCCTCGACCCGCGCGAGTGGGTGCGTCGCTACCTGCGGGCCTACGTCCGACCCGTCGTGCACTGCCTGCACCGCTACGAGCTCGCGTTCATGCCGCACGGGGAGAACCTGATCATGGTGCTCGACGGGCACGTGCCCACGCGGATGCTGATGAAGGACATCGGTGAGGAGATCGCCGTGCTGGGCGACCTGCCGCTGCCCGAGGAGATCGAGCGGGTGCGGGCCGACGTCCCCGACGACGTCAAGGCGTTGTCGGTGCTGACCGACGTCTTCGACGGTTTCCTGCGGTTCCTCGCGGCGATCCTGGCGGAGGACGGCGTGCTGGCGTCGGACGAGTTCTGGTCTCTGGTCGCGGCGACGATCGCCGAGCACCAGGCGGACCACCCCGAGCTGGCCGAGGCCTTCGCCCGGATCGACCTGTTCGCGCCGAAGTTCGCCCACTCCTGCCTCAACCGGCTGCAGCTGCGCGACACCCGTCAGATGGTCGACCTGTCGGACCAGGCGACGTCGCTGATGTTCGCCGGCACGCTCGCCAACCCGATCGCCCGGCACCGCCGGTGAGCGTCGAGCGCGACCCGTGGGGCGTGCCGACGGTCCGGGCGGCGTCGATCGACGAGCTCGCGCGCGAGCAGGGGCGCGTCACGGCGATCGACCGTGGCGACCAGATCGAGATGGACCGCCTCCATGCCGTGGGGCGGACGGCGGAGGTGCTGGGCGTCGCCGGGGTCGGCTGGGACACCTTCGCGCGGCAGACCCTGATCGACCGGACCGCCCGCGAGTGCTTCGAGCGCATGGACACCGAGACCCAGCGGTTCTGCGCGGCGTACGTCGCGGGGGTCGAGGAAGGTCTCGACCGCCGGCAGCCGGGTGCATGGACGCCGTGGACGCCGCTGGGCATCTTCTGCGTGCAGCACGTCCTGTTCGGGACGTTCCCGACCAAGCTGTGGCGGGCGCGGGTCGCCGCGGCGCTCGGCGAGGACGCGCTCGACCTCATCGGTGGCGAGGGTCCCGCCCTGTCGGGCAGCAACGCCTGGGTCGCGGGCGGCGGTCGGACGGTCTCGGGGAGCCCGATCATCGCCGGCGACCCGCACCGTGTGCTCGAGTCACCGGGCGTCTATCAGCAGGTGCGGCTGGTCTGCCCCGGCGTCGACGTCGTCGGTCTCACGTTCCCGGGAGTGCCCGGGGTGCAGCACTTCGCCCACGCCGGCGAGGTCGCGTGGGCCATCACCAACGCGATGGCGGACTACCAGGATCTCTTCGTCGAGCAGCTGCGGCGCACCGCCGCCGGGGTCGAGGCGCGGGGTGCGGAGGGCTGGTACGCCGCCGACGTCCACACCGAGCAGATCGACGTCCGCGGGGCCGATCCCGTGCCGGTCGAGGTCGTCGTCACCCGACAGGGTCCGCTCGTCGTCGGGGGACCCGATGCCGGTCAGGGGCTCAGCCTGCGGACGGCGTCGCGGGTCGGTCGCGACCTCGGGCTCGACGCGATCCTGCCGCTGCTGCGGTCGCGCACCGTCGAGGACGTCGACCGCGCCCTCGACCGCTGGGTCGAGCCGGTCAACAACGTCGTCATCGCCGACCGATCCGGCCGGGTCCGCTACCGGGTGGCCGGCCGGGTGCCGGTGCGCGACGAGCGTGCTCGGCGGGTGCCGGTCCCGGCGTGGGACGAGCAGCACGCGTGGATGGGCTGGCTCGACCCGTTGCCGTCGTCGGACGTCGGGGCGGACGACGTGCTCGTCACCGCCAACGAGCGCCGCGGCCCCGAGAGCGCGGCGGTGGGTCACGAGTTCGCCCCGCCGCACCGCGCCGACCGGCTGCGCGACCTGCTCGGCGACCGCCGTGACCTGACCGTCGAGGACGCGCGGTCGCTGCACCTCGACACGGCCCTCGCGCCCGCCGGCAGGCTGCGGTCTCTGCTCGACTCGGTCGAGACCCTGACGCCCGGGGCGGCCGACCTCCGCTCGATCATCGGCTCGTGGGACGGGCGGATGGATGCCGGCAGCGCGGGTGCCGCCGCGTTCGCCGCGGTGCGGGGCGCCCTCGTGCGCCGCCTCGCCGACGAGCCCGCCTTCGCCGCCCTGCGCGAGCCGTCGCCCTGGCCCGCTCTCTTCGACCCGTGGGTCGACGTGGTCGGCCGGCTCGGTCAGGAGCTCGACCGGCTGGTCGACCGAAGCCCGACCCCGTGGGGCATCGACCTGGCCGCGCTCGCGACCCGTGCGCTCGAGGAGGTCGCCGCGGCGGGCCCGCCCGAGACCTGGGGAGCGACCCACGTCTGGGCGCCGGCGGGCGTCCCGGCGGTCGCGCTGTCGGGTGACACCGAGTGCGTGCTGTCGACCTCGAGCGTCCCGGGCGTCACCGACCAGGTGCTGCGTGGGCCTGTCGCCCGCTACGTGTGGGACCTCGCCGATCGCGCCGCGAGCCGGTGGATCGTCCCGCTCGGGGCGTCCGGTGACCCGGCCGATCCCCACCACCACGACCAGCTCGACCACTGGTCGGGCGGTCGACTCGTCCCCGTCCCCACTGATCCGGAGTCCGCATGACCTTCACCCACCGCCCCGTCGACCCGGTCGGCGACCTCGACCTCCTGCACGCGTGGGTCACCGCGCCCCGGGCGACGTTCTGGGGCATGACGACCTACACCCGTGAGGAGGTCGGTGAGGTCTACGCCTACCTCGACGGCCTGACGACACATCACGCCTATCTCGTGCACCGCGACGGACGGGCGGTCGCGATCTTCCAGACGTACGACCCGGCGCACGACCCGATGGGGGAGTCGTACGACGTGCAGGAGGGTGACCTGGGCTGCCACCTCTTCGTCGGGCCGGCCGACGTCCCGGAGCCCGGGTTCACGGGTCGCCTGACGTCCTACCTGCTCGGCGTCGTCCTGGCCGACCCGGCGGTGCGCCGCATCGTCGCGGAGCCTGACGTCGCCAATGCGCGGTCGATCGCCCGCGCCGAGCGCACGGGTCTGACGAAGGGCGCCGTGGTCGAGCTGGCGGACAAGACCGCCCAGCTCGCCTTCGTCACCCGCGAGCAGCTCACCTCCCCGCCGGCCGGTGGGGGTGTCAGGGGGTGAGCAGCACCTTGCCGGTGGCGCGACGCTCGTCGAGCGTGAGCAGGGCCTGTGCCGCCTCGGCGAGGGGGAACGTCGGTCCGACGACCGGCTGCAGGGCGCCACTGGCCAGGTGCGGCTCCATCGCGGCCCACTCGGTCGCGATGTGCCCGGGACGCTGCAGCACGTACGCGCCCCAGCCGACACCGACGACGGACACGTTGTTGAGCAGCAGGCGGTTGACCTTGACGGTCGGGATCTCGCCGGCGGTGAAGCCGATGACGAGCAGGCGCCCGTCGTCCTTGAGACAGCGCAGCGAGTCGGTGAAGCGGTCGCCGCCGACCGGGTCGACGACGATGTCGACCTTGCCGCCGGCGACGGTCGCGTCCTTGAAGCCGTCGGCCAGCACGAACTCGTCGGCGCCGGCCTCCAGCGCCACGGCGCCCTTCTCGGCGGTCGAGGTCACCGCGACGACGCGACCCGCGCCGAACGCCTTGGCGACCTGGATCGCAGCGGTGCCGATGCCGCCGGCCGCGCCCTGCACCAGCACCGACTCACCGGCCTGCAGGTGGCCGCGCTCGATCAGCGCGAAGTAGGCGGTGCCGTAGTTGAAGATGATCGAGGCGCCCTGCCCGTACGAGACGGAGTCGGGCAGCTTGAACGTCTCGGTGACCGGGGCGACGGCCTGCTCGGCGAAGCCGCCCAGGAGGCACAGCGCGGCGACGCGGTCGCCCGGGGCGAACCCGGAGTCCTCGGGAGCGGCGATGACCTCGCCCGCGATCTCGGCTCCCGGGGTGAAGGGGAGGTCGGGCTTCATCTGGTAGAGCCCGCGCGACTGCAGCACCTCCGGGAACGCGACGCCGGCGGCGCGGACGCGGATCAGGACCTGGCCGGGTGCGGCCACGGGCTCGGGCACGTCGAGGAGCTCCACTGCGGAGGGGCCGTCGAGGGATGTGATCTGGATCGCCTTCATGGTGGCGACACTACCGCAGAACTAAGCGAGCGCTTAGGAGATCGGCGCGACCTCCGTACGCTGGGCGCATGGACGCCGTCGACCTCGAGATCGCCCGCTGGGTCGCCGACCACCGCACGGTGCCGCTGACCCGGGTGTGCCGGTTCCTCGAGGACCTCGGCACGTCATGGATCTTCTTCGCCGTCGCGGCGCTGGTGGGCCTCGTCGTCGTCGCCCGGCTGAGGGTCTGGGCGAGCCTGCCCAGCGTCATCGGATCGATGCTCGTGACGGTCGTGGTGACCGGGCCACTCAAGGAGGTCTTCGACCGACCGCGTCCACCTGCCGACCTCGCAATCACGTCGCTGGCACAGTCGTCGATGCCCTCGTCGCACGCCGTGATCACGTCGGCGGCGACGATCGCCGTCGTGCTGGCGCCGTGGTGGACGTCGATCGCCTGGCGCCGCGTCGTCGCGGCGCTCGGCGTCGTCGGGTGCGTCGTGTCGGCCGCCGCCATGATCTATCTGGGCGGTCACTGGCTCACCGACGTGCTGGTCGGCTGGCTGCTGGGCGGCGCCATCACCGGCGGGGTGATGATCGCCTGGCGGCGGCTGTCGCTGCCGGGGGCGCGTCGTCCTAGCGTCGCATCCGAGCGCTGAGCGGACGGGCGACCAGGGCGACCGACAGCAGTGCGGTCGCGCCGAGGGCCCACCAGAGCAGACGGTCCCGCGGGCCGGCCAGGGGGTCGTCGGCCGCGGCCCTCGCGGTGATGCTGGTGCCGGCCGGTGGCTTGATGCTCGAGCGGCGCTCACCCGGAGGTGTGGCCTCGCTGCTCGTGAGCGCGGCGACCGGCTGGATGCGGCCCCAGCCCTCGATGTCGTTGCGCTCGGCGATGCGCGGCCGGTCGGCCGTGGACGTGATGCGGTTGGCGATGTCGGCGGCCGAGTCCTTCGGGAACCGCTCGCGCAGCTGGGCGGCCAGTGCGCTGACGAACGGGGTCGCATAGCTCGTGTAGGGCTGGTCGATGCCGAACAGGCAGTCGCCGACCGCGTGGAACGGCGCCAAAACGTTCACGCCAGGCGCGGACACGTCGACGTGCTTGCCATGGATCGAGTAGTTGTCGACGCCGCCCCCGGGAGTCGTCGCCGCGACCCCCAGCACCCCGGGGAATCCAGCGGGGTACTGCACCTGGGTGTAGGGGTTGTCGCGACCCGGGCCGTTGCCGGCAGACGCCACCACGACCTTGTCGTTCTTGACCGCGAGGGCCGTTGCCGCCCTCAGGGCCTTGAGCTGCGGGTCGCTGGGTCCGGTGCTGATCGAGATGTTGATGACGTCGACCTCGTCGCGCTCGGCGGCCCAGCGGATGCCCTTGGCGACGTTGGCGGTCGAGATCTGGTCGGCCACGGTGTTGACGCGGACGGGGACGATCGTGGCGTCGGGCGCAGCGCCCACCAGCACCGAGTCGCCGAAGGTGCGGGCGCCGATGATGCCGGCCACGGCCGTGCCATGTCCCTGGAGGTCGTCGGTGCCCGCACCGCCGACGAACGACGTGCCGTCCTCGAGGCCCCGGGAGAAGTGGACGTTGCGCTGGTTGACGCCGGAGTCGACGACCGCCACGACGACACCCTTGCCGGTCGCGAACCGCCACGACTGCTCGAAGCCGGTCTGCTGCAGGTTGAGCAGCCCGGCCGGTTCGGTCACGTACTGCGTCTCATCAGTCGTGCAGTTGCGGCCCTCTGCCGCCCGAGCCGGGGCGTCGACGACGACCGGCAGCGCGATGGCGCCGATCGTCGCCGCGAGTGCTGCGGACAGCTGTCGCCTCATCCGACCGGCGCTCCGGCCTTGGTGGCGTCGAGGGCCGGCCCGTCGCGGAACAGCTCGGTCCACGTGCGGGGCACGGGCACCGGCTCGACGTCGCCGTAGCCGAGCCGGCGCTGCGCCTCGGCGGCGGCGTTCTTGGGCTCGATCGCATAGCGCGTCGCGAGGGAGTCGATGAGGTACTCGGTGTCGACGGGGCCACCCGAGGTGCGGGTGCTGCCGTAGACGAGCGCGCCGCGACCCTGCTGGACCTCGGCGGAGGCCTCGGCACCCGTCGGCACGATCGACGGCTCGGTCGGCGTCGCGAGGTAGGCCCGGCTGGTGTCGTCCTCCTGCTCGGCGCGGCCGAGCACGAGGCACGGCGTCTGCTCGGAGTAGGTGCTCGGCAGGGCCTTCGGCCAGTCCGCCGGGAACAGCTTGGCGCTGTTGAGGGTCTGGATGCGACCGAAGTCGGTCGGGTCGAGCTCGACCGGGTCGGCGTCGACCGTGCCGGGACTCACCGAGTAGATGGCCGCCGCAAAGGGCTGGAGCAGCACGAGCCCGCCCTTGACCAGGACGTAGTCGCGCCCGTCGGCCTGCACGCGCGTGCCGATGACGTCGAGGCCGGGGACGCCGCTGTCGACGGACGAGCCGCTGCCGGGCACCGTGAATGCCGTGACCGTGCTGCCGATGGGGAGCAGGTCGAGCCAGCGGTTGGTGCCGGGGAACGCCGTGGTGGTGTCGAGGCCGAGGGCTCGCACGATGGCGGTCCCGACGTTGCCCTTGGGCACGGGGTAGCGCCGGCTGCCCGAGACGATCCAGTACTTCCCGTCGTCGCGGGACTTCACCAGCAGGGCCGTGCCGGTGGAGCGCTCGGCACCGGACCGGGTGCTGACGACGGTCCGGAGACCACCGTCGCCGTTGGTGCACGCGGTCCACCCGTCCTGCACGAGGCGGTTGGCCGGCGGCAGGTAGTCGGGGGCGTTGACGATGCCGATCGCGTTGCGCTTGGGCTCCTTGACCAGGACGTCGTCGGGGACGTAGCTGATCTTGAGCTCGTCCTGCAGCGCCAGGCGGGCCGACGTGATGTTGGCGACCGGGTAGAGCTGCTTCTCGAACATCAGGTAGCGCGATCCGCTCTCCTTGCCGATGACGAGCCCGTTCTCGCGCCAGTCGTCGCTGACGGTCGGCTTGAGGACGCCGGCCACGGCGGCTCCGGCGACGAGGATCGCCGCGAGGACCAGCCCGCCGATGATCGTACGGCCGTAGCGGACGGGCTCGACCTCCCGTCCGCCCGGCGCTCCGCTCAGGAACGCAGTGACCAGCCGACGCCTGTTGAAGTCGTGCGCCTCGACCAGGTCACGCTTGCTCGCCATGCGTCAGACGACGCGGTGACGTGCAGCGTACGGGCGCTTGACCAGCACCCCGCCGACCACGATCAGGCCCAGGCCGAGCACGAGCACGGGCAGCTGCGCCGGTCCACCGGCGGCAGGCAGCGTGCGCTGCGTGTCGGCTGCGGGCGGCGTGGCGTCCTGTAGGCCCTGCTGCGGCGCGACGCCGTTGCCGAGGACGGGGTCGACGCCGTTGTTGTCGTCCTCGCCCTGCGAGGAGGAGTCGCCCGATCCCGGGTCGCTGGAGCCGCTGTCGTCGTCCGTGCTGTCGCCGGGGTTCCCGTTGCCGTTGCCGTTGCCGTTGCCGTTGTTGCCGCTGTCGTCGTCGGTCTCGACACCTCCGGGCGTGCCGGGCACGTCGACGTCGTCACCGGGGTTGTCCGTCGGGCGCGTCGGCTCGGGCGTGGGCTCGGTGGTCTCGACCGGGTCGCCCGGGGTGGTGGGCAGCGTGGGGGTCGGGAGCGTCTCGGGGATGTCGAGCTCGACCTGCGGCACCAAGAGGTCGAGATCGAGGCTCGGTGCCTTGTCGGTCGGGGTCGCGGTGGCGGCTGCGGGAGTGGCGGCGAGGTCGTCGCCGTCGGCGGCCTGGGCGATCCCGGGCACGGCGAACGACACCATGGCGAGTCCGAGGGCGATGGAGCTCGTGGCGGCGATCTTGCGGGCGGTGTGCATGGTTCTCCTAGTAGGTCAGGACCGGACGGCCGAGACGATTCCGATGGCGATGACGAGCAGGGGGATCATCGCGACGAGGGCGACGAGCTCGAGCAGCTCGGCGGTCCGTCCTCGCGAGACGGTGTGGGTGGACGGGACGAGTGTCGTGACGAGCGTGCCTGCTGCGACGACCGTCAGGACGACGATCAGGCCGGGACGCCAGTCGGGCTGCAGCACCAGGACGCTCACGGCGATCGAGAGGATGCCGGCGGCAGCGGTGACGAGTCCGGCGCCGACCTCGGTGCCGGAGCGGAACTGACGGGTGCGGACCAGCAGCGCGATCGCCGCGGCGACGGTCGTCAGCATGCCGGTGACACCGAGCGTGACGGCCAGCGGGGCGACGGCGACCAGCAGCAGCCCGCTGGTGATCGTGGTGGCCAGCAGGATCTCGTGGCCGATGCGGGCACCGGCCCGGACCTCGTCGATGCTGACCTCGGCCGGGTCGTCGGGCATGAGGGCCGGGTCCTCGGGCTGCGGCGACGAGGCTCCGGCCGACGTCAGTGCGAGGGCCGGCTGCACGCCCGAGGCGATCACGACGAGGGCGAGGGCGACGAGGTAGATCTCGGCAGCGCCGAGGTCGGTCGCGATGACCAGGCCGCTGGCGGCGGCGGCCAGCACGCCGAGGATCGCTCCGGGCAGGAGCAGGAGCCGGTGACGCTCCAGACCGGCCATGGCGAGGACGGCCGTGACGGCACCTGCGCCGCCGGCGGAGGCCACGGAGGCGCCGAGCACCTCGTCGGACGTCACGCCGGTGAACGCGCCGACGGCGGCGAAGACGACGGCCGACCAGCCGAGCATCAGGGCGATCTCGTCCTCGTGCTCGAGCCGCGACAGCACGATCGACGCGGCGAGCAGGACGAGGGCGATGACGCCGGCGAGCGATCCGGCGAGCACGCTCGTGCGCTCGATCGCGATGGACAGGGCGCCGAGGGCCAGCAGCGAGCCGGCCGCGACGAGAGCGGTCCTGCGGGCGGCCGAGGCCTCCCACGGGCTGGTGCTGTCCTCGATGACGTCCGACATGGCCTCGACCACGTCGTCGTAGACGCGGGGGGCTGCCTGCCCGCCGGGTGCGAGGGTCAGCAGCGCGCCGTCGTGGACGTTCTGGAACGCCAGGCCGGCCGAGGCCGAGAGCTCGCTGCCGTCGGCGGCGAGCAGCCGGAAGCCGGTGTGGGCCGAGCTCGGGTCGAGCACGCCCATCGAGCGGGCGAGCTCGGGCAGCAGCTCGGCGACCGTCACGGCCGAGGGCAGGGCGAGGTCGGTGCGCCGGTCGCCCGAGGCGATCGTGACGCGCACCAGGCCGCCGAGCGAGTAGACCGCTGTGCTCACGCGATGACTCCCGGGGACGTCTCGTCGTCGTCGAGCCACTGGTCGTCGTCGAAGGCCATGTGGTCGAGCGTCTGGTCGTCACCGTCGCGCTGCTGACCGCCGCGGCCGGCTCCGGAGCCGGCTCCACGCCCGCCCGTGCCGCCCGTGCCGCTGCTGCGCGATCCGGTGCCGGGGCCTGCCCCGCGGCTGCCGGCCTGGCCGGATCCGCCGGAGCGACCACCCGACGGCTGAGCGCCCCCGGGGCGACCGGCCGACGACTGGGCGCCGGACGACGGGGCGCCTCCGGGACGAGCCGCGCTCGAGCCCGAGGCGGGCTGGCCCGCAGTCCGAGAGCCGAGCGTCGACCCGTTCTGCATGCCGGCGGTGCGACCGGATCCGGCCGGTGCACCCGCGCTGCCGCTGGCGGCGCCGCCGGTGAGACGGTTGAGCAGGCCGCGGCCCGCACCGAGCACACCGGCCGCACTGGTCGCGGCGCTCGTGCCGCCGCCGCCGATCATGCCGGCGCTGCCGCCGGCGCCGCCGGTGAGGTCCTGTCCGGCGTTGCTGCCCGCGTTGCCGTCCTGCGTGGAGCCCTGGGTGCCCGGCGGGGACTTGATCCCGCCGATGAGGCCGGTGGTCGCCACGGCTCCGGTCGTGGTCAGCATCTGGTCGATCGAGGCGCTGCCGCCCACCACAGGGGTGCCCGTGCTGCTGCCGCCCGTGCTGCCTGTGGTGCCGTTGGTGGTCGACGTGCCGGGGCCGTCGCCGCCGCGATCGGCGGAGTCGACGGGCTGGTCGCCGCGAGGAGCCGCCTTGCTCAGCAGTGCCTGCGCAACCTTGACCGAGGCCTCGAACTCGGTGAGGGCCTCGCCCGCGCGCTTCTCACGCGCCTCGATGGCGTCGGTGTGTGCCCGCTCCGCCATCGCGTGGTCGCGCAGCTTCTCCGAGTGCGCGTCCTGCTCGTCCTTCGTCGCTCCGGCGTCGATCGTTCCCGGCGACACGGGCGGGGCGCCGACCGCCGGGAGCCCCGCGAGGTTGGTCTTGGCGTTGGCCAGGCCGTTGCGGGCCTCCTCCATCGCCAGCGCGGAGTCCCTCATCTGGTCGCGGTACGTCTCGAGCTCGGTCACCTTCTTGTCGAAGGCCGCCGAGGCCGCCTCCGCGTCCGCTCCGGTCCAGGCGTTGCGGGTCCGGGCGCGGTGGATCCGCAGGTCGATCAGCAGGTCGTCGACCTCGGCGTAGGAGTCCTTCCAGGCGCGCTTCTTGGTCGCGGCGCCTGAGGCCCCCGTCCCGGCGATCTCCTGCAGCTTCAGCTCATTGGGTCCCATCGGTGCTGCCCCCTGTCGTTCCGGTGAGTGCGCGTGAAGTGGTGCGTCGGTGTCGAAGGACCAGCAGGACCGCGAGCAGGGCCACGGCGGCCGCGATGCTGATCCAGATCGCCGGTCCGGACGAGTCGTCGGCGGTCGTAGCGGCCTGCGGCGTCGGATCGTCGGCCGGCGTCGGGCTCGCGCTCGGCGACGTCGGCTCGGTGGTCTTCGGGTCCTTCCACGCCGAGAGCGGGTAGGCCGCGAAGGCGTCGTTGGGGTTCTTCAGCAGCGGGTTGACGTCGGGCCAGCCGGACGGGTCGCGGGCGAGCAGCTTGCGCAGGCTGATCACGCCGAAGCCGGTCGACTGCCGGTAGCCGAAGTCACGACCTCCGGAGCTGTGGATGAGCTGCTGGATGAGCTGGTTGCCGGTGGCGTCGGGGTACTTGGACTTCACCAGCGCCAAGGCGCCCGCCACGAGCGGTGTCGCGTCGGAGGTGCCGGTCCGTTCCTCGCCGGACACCCATCGGGCCTGGTCGACGGGGCCTTCCATGATCCCGGAGGCCACGTCGACCCCTGGGGCGACGATCGAGAGGTTGCCGTCGGGCTGCTTGCTCCACGGCTTGGCGTCTTTGTCGATCGCGCCGACGGCCACGACCCCGGGAATGCTGGCGGGCTCGGTGACGGGCCCGTTGGGGTTGCCGGCCCCGGCTACCACGACGATGCCGGCCTTCTGGGCCTGCTCGACCTCGTACTGCAGCTGGAGCGTGTTGGTGAACGAGTAGCTGATGATGTCGACCTTGTCCTTGATGGCCTGGTCGAACAGCTCGGAGGGATAGCCGGACTCGCGATCGGTCGGATCGGGGTCCTTCTGGTAGAAGAAGACCTCCGCATCGGGCGCGATGCCCGTGATGCCGGCTCCGCCCGGGGCATTGCCCTTGCCCTGACCGACGATGAGGCTCGTCATCGCCGTGCCGTGACCCGCATAGCGGGCAGTGGGATACGAGCGCGCCTCGGCGAGTCCCTCGGACCCATCGGGCTTGACCGCCCCGCGCAAGGTCACCTTGGCGCCGTCGAGCTCGGGCACGTCGGTGTTGATGGCACCGTCGATGACCGCGATCCGCACGCCCTTGCCGGTCGACTGCTGGTGCGCCTCGGAGACCGCCAGACCCTGGAACCACCAAGGGTCGAGCGGTTCTGCCGACGCCGGCGCAGGCACGGCGAGCGTGAGGAGCGTCAGAGCGGCGGCGACCGCTGTGCCCCGGCGGCCGCGGGGGCTCACGGCGGGCCGTTCCCGTCGAGCGCCGCGCCACCGGTGCCCGCGTGCCCCTCGTCCTGCGGGCGCAGAGCGTTGATCGACGGATCGAGAACCTCTTCGTGCTTCTCGCCGTACGTGTCGATCTCGCTGTCGGAGTCGAGCTGCTCGTCGGCATCGAGCAGCGCGTAGCCACCCTCGTTGCGGGCATCGTTGTGGGCGCTGCGGGTGACGCTGCCGGTGACCTTGGATCCGATGGCGGTCAGCGCGGCCAGCACGTCGCCGTCGGTCTGTGCGTGGTTGCGCGCGGCCTGCACGATCGTGGCGCCGAAGTCGTCGATGTCGGTCGTCATGGCCGAGAGCGTCTTCTCGAAGACCTCGACGACGGCCTGGTGCTGCGCGAAGAGGGCCTGCGCGGGGCCATAGCTGCTGAAGTCGCCCGGCGATCCCTTGGCGTCGGCGAGCATGGCCAGCGCGGCCTGGGTCTTGGCCGTGAGTGCGGACGTGTCCTGGCCGATCTTCTCGACGTCCTCGATCGTCAGCTCGAGGTCAGCGGTCGAACCGCCCCCGCCAGTGGCGGGGGCGGTTGCGGAGTCGTCGTCACGGACCATGGTCGATCAGCCGCCGAACGCCGCCGAGTTCTTGCCCTCGGTGTGCTTGTAGTCGTCGTGCGAGTCGTTGACGGCCTGACCCGACGCCTGGAGCGTCATCTTGAGGTCGGCGATGGCCTGGTCCCACTTGCCCTTGGCCTGCTGGTAGGAGGCCGAGGCCTCACCGGTCCAGTCAGCCTTCAGCGGGGTCAGGTCCTGGTCGAGCTGGTCGAGGCGGCTCTGCAGCTTGGTGACAGCTGCGCCGACCTCTCCGGCGAGTCCGCCGAGTCCGCCGAAGGAGACAGCAAGACGTCCTGTGCTTCCGGTCATGGTGAAGTCCTCTCTCAGCCCTGCGTCGTCATGCGGTTGGCCATCTGCTGGTACTTGTCCTGCTGCGCCTGGTCGGTGACCGTGTAGGCCTTGTCGGCGCTGGTGAGGTTCTGCTCGAAGACCTCGAGGGCCTTGAGGATGCGGCCCGTCTCGCGGGTCCATGCACCGACGAGACCGGTGAAGCTCTCGGAGCCTCCGCCCTCCCAGGAGCCCTTGGTCTCCAGACGGGTCGGCAGGTCGGCAACCTGGCTGTTGAGCTGACCGTAGGCGTCACGGACGAGTCCGGCGGCCTTGGTCAGCGCTTGTTCTTCGCGACTGAGATCGGTCATGAGTGGTCCCCCTTGCGCTCTCGCGCCCAGACGATGTGTGGCCCCAGACTATGACAGCAAGTCTTGAATGACTACTCGAGGATGATGAATTTCTAGTTCATCGTGACTAGGGTCGCACCGGTCGTCATCCGGAGGTCAGGACCCGCATCCAGTCGAAGAGTCCGGTCGCGAGCGGGAGCGACCCGTAGACCAGGACGCCGGCGAGCGTCTCGGCCGTCTCGGCGGTCCGCGACCAGCGCACCGACGTCCACCCTCGGCCGGCCGCTCGGGCCACGACGAGCAGCAGCGCACCGAGCGCGACCACCGCCGTGGTGAAGATCGGCCGGGCCGAGACCCCGAGCCCGGTGAGCATCGAGAGCGTGATGAGGACGAGGATCACGGTGCCGGTGGTCCGCTGCACCCGTCGGGCCACCCGGATGCGCAGGTTGCGCGCACCGAGCGTCATGGACGCACCGGCGCCGAGGCACAGCATGACGATGCCGATGCGGCGGCTCGTGCCGGGATCGCCCATGGCGAGCGCAGCCGTGGCGGTGAGGGCTGCTGCGGCGGCGAAGACGCTCGCGGCGTCGACGAGACGCAGGGCGTGGCGGGCGACCGACTCGACGTCGTCGCGGCGGATGACCCCGCGGAACGAGCGCCGGGGCTGCTCGCGAGCGGTCCAGGCAGTGACGGCCAGCCGGGCGAAGTCGAGCAGCACGTGGTCGGGCACCTCGACGACGCGTGCAGGGACGAGCCGGGTCGACACGGTGGCGAGCGTCAGCACCAGGACCCAGAAGGTCGTGGTGGACCAGTCCATCAGGAGGCACGCGGACGCGGCGCCGGCGACGGCGGCGCCGGTGAAGATCCACGCGATCAGCCAGTCGTCGGCCACCCGCGGGGATCCGGTGCGGACGGCGGCCGCTGAGGCTGCGGCCACCAGCCCGGCGACGGCGGCCACGAGCAGGACGTCACCGCTGTCACCGTCGCCGAGCGTGGCGACGGCGGACGTGGCGGCCGCAGCTGCCACGAGAAGGGGCACGACGGACAGCCAGGCGCGGTCGACGCGGCGATGGCCGCGGGCCAGCAGGATCGTCAGCAGGGCGAGCACCAGGAGGCCGGCCGTCACGCCGTCGGCGGCGACTCCGCCCTCGAGCGATCCGGCGACGGCGGCGACGATCGCCGCGGCGACGGTGGCGACCGGGCCCATCAGGTCGCGCCGCGCCTCGGCGCGCACGGGTGCGGGGGTGTCGTCGTCGGCCTCGTCGCGGCCCAGGACCCGACGCCCCGGCAGCCCGGTGCCGGTGATGGCGACCAGCACGTCGCCGTGCGTCAGGCCGGCGCCGTGGACGGTGCTGCCGGCGGCGAAGGGGCGACCGGAGGAGGCGTGCAGGGTGATCGGGTCGCACTGCGTGTGGTCGACGTACATCGCGGCGAGGGAGGTGATCTCGGTCCAGAGCGGCACGGCCAGGTCGACGCGTCCGCCGTCGCCGAGGATCGTCAGTCGCACGGTCGCGTGGACGATGCTGTCGGTCATGTCGGCCCCCCTTTCGCCTGGGACCATGGTGCCCGATCGCGCTCAGGTTGTCGCCACAGGCTGTCGCCCGCGGTGCCGGCCCACATCTGGACCCCTAGAATCGTGCGAGCAACGGGGGGCCGAGGCATGGCCGCCCCTCATCCGAGGATCGACGGAGGTCCACGTGTCCACGACACTGCGCCGCGGGGAGCGCATCGAGCGACCGGCCGTGCCCGAGGGACGGCTCGAGGTCCAGTCGCCTCCTGAGCTCCAGCCGCACGAGGGCATCGGCGGTGCCCTGATGATGGCGCTGCCGATGCTGGCCAGCGTCGGCTCGATCGTCTTCGTCGCGTCGAGCGGTGCCGGGGCCCGCGGCTTCATCGCGGCAGGCATGTTCCTGGTCGCGACACTCGGCTTCGTCGTCGTCAACGTCGAGCGTCAGATCAAGCAGCGCAAGACCAAGGTCGCCGGCTCCCGCCGTGAGTACCTCCAGTACCTCTCGACGGTGCGCAGCAGCGTCCGCCGTGCGGCCGACGCGCAGCGCGCAGGCCTGATGTGGCTGCACCCGTCGCCGACCGTCCTCGCCACCTTCGCCGAGGAGGGCAGTCGGGTCTGGGAGCGTGGCGCCGACGACCCGCACCGCCTCCACGTCCGCTACGGCACGTCGACCCAGCCGCTGGCCGTCGAGCTGGTGCCGCCGGAGAGCGCCCCCATCGACCAGGTCGACCCCGTGTGCGCGTCGGCGCTGCACCGGCTGCTCGCGGTGCACCGGGCCCAGCCCGGCCTGCCCGCGGCGATCGACCTCGGCGCCTTCAGCCGGATCGAGCTCATCGGCGCCGAGCAGCCCGTCCGGGGCCTGGCCCGCTCGATGGTGAGCGAGGCGGCCGCGTTCCACAGCCCCGACCAGCTCGTCGTCGCCGTGCTCGCCGACGGCGACGCGGTGCAGCAGTGGGACTGGGTCAAGTGGCTGCCGCACGCGCAGAGCAGCCGCGAGTCCGACGCGGTCGGGCCGAGCCGCATGGTCTCGCGGTCGATCGACGACCTCGCCGCGATGCTGCCGCGCGAGCTCATCGATCGTCCCCGCTTCGGTGCCGAGCAGCCGGTCGAGGGTCCGCACCTGCTGCTCGTGGTCGACGGTGCCGCGCTGCCTCCGGGCAACCACCTCGTGCCCGAGGAGGGCGTCCACGGCGTGACGGTGCTCGAGCTGCCCGAGCGCTGGGGCGAGCTGGAGGACCCCACCCGGCTGCGGCTGGAGTTCGAGGACCGCCGCGACGAGAGCGCCGTGACCGCGTGGCGCCGCCACGAGGAGCCCGTCCGCGCGTCGGCCGACCGCCTCGACGTGGCGTCCGCCGAGGCGTTCGCCCGCCGACTCGCCCCGCTGGGCGCGGTCGAGGGTCCCGTCCGCGACGACGCGATGGCCGGCACCCCCGACCTCACCGACCTGCTGGGTCTCGGCGACGTCCGGGGCCTCAACGTCGAGGACGCCTGGCGCGACCGTCCGGCCCGCGACCAGCTCCGGGTGCCGATCGGCGTGGCCGGCAACGGCGCACCGGTCTATCTCGACATCAAGGAGTCGGCCCAGCAGGGCATGGGTCCGCACGGCCTGGTCATCGGCGCGACCGGCTCGGGCAAGTCCGAGCTGCTGCGCACTCTCGTGCTCGGCCTCGCCCTGACCCACTCGTCCGAGACGCTCAACATGGTGCTCGTCGACTTCAAGGGCGGCGCGACGTTCGCCGGTCTGTCCGACCTGCCCCACGTCTCGGCGGTCATCACCAACCTCGAGGACGAGCTGCCACTGGTCGACCGCATGCAGGACGCCCTGTCGGGCGAGATGGTCCGTCGTCAGGAGCAGCTGCGCCGCGCGGGCAACTACGCCTCGCAGCGCGACTACGAGAAGGCCCGCGCCGCGGGGGAGGACCTCGAGCCGCTCCCCAGCCTGTTCATCGTCGTCGACGAGTTCTCCGAGATGCTCTCGGCCAAGCCCGACTTCATCGACCTGTTCGTCGCGATCGGCCGTCTCGGTCGATCGCTCGGCCTCCACCTCCTGCTCGCCTCGCAGCGCCTCGAGGAGGGCCGCCTGCGCGGCCTGGAGAGCCACCTGTCCTACCGCATCGGCCTCCGGACGTTCTCGGCCGGCGAGTCCCGGGCGGTGCTCGGGTCTCCTGACGCCTACGAGCTGCCCTCGGTGCCCGGCCTGGGCTACCTCAAGGCGGACCAGTCGAGCATGACCCGGTTCAAGGCCGCCTACGTCTCGGGGCCGCCGCCGCGTCGTGTCGCGACCGTCGCCCCCGACGGCCAGCAGGCGCGCAGCATCCTCCCGTTCACGACGAGCCACGTGCTCGCGCCCATCGAGAGCGAGCCGTCGACGCCCGAGGTCGTGGTGGCTCCGGTCGCCGAGAGCACGGCGTCCGTGCTCGACATCGCGGTCGACACGATGGTCGGGCAGGGGCCGCAGGCGCACCAGGTGTGGCTGCCGCCGCTCGACGTGCCCGACACGCTCGACGTGCTCATGCCCGACCTGACCGAGACCGACGACACGGGTCTGCTGTCGTCCCGCTGGAGCGTCTACGGCGGCCTCCGCGTCCCGGTCGGCACGCTCGACCGTCCGCGCGAGCAGCGCCGCGAGGTGCTCTCGGTCGATCTCTCCGGCGCCGGTGGTCACCTCGCCGTGGTCGGTGGCCCCCGCAGCGGCAAGAGCACCGTGCTGCGCACCGTCGTCGCGAGCATCGCGCTGACGTCCAGCCCGCGCGAGTCCCAGGTCTACGTCCTCGACTTCGGTGGCGGCACGTTCGCCGGCATGACGGACCTGCCGCACGTCTCCGGTGTGGGCACCCGCGCCGAGCCCGACGTCGTGCGCCGCATCTTCGCCGAGGTCAGCGGCATCGCCGACCGGCGCGAGGCCTATCTCCGCTCGCAGGGCATCGACTCGGTCGAGACCTACCGTGCCCGCCGCCGCGAGGGTTCGGTCGACGACGGCTACGGCGACGTCTATCTCGTGATCGACGGCTGGAGCACCCTGCGCTCCGACTTCGACTCGCTCGAGATGGAGATGCAGAACCTCGCGCAGCGGGGACTGACCTACGGCGTCCACGTGCTCGCCTCGTCGTCGCGATGGGGAGACTTCCGTGCCGCGATGCGCGACCTCTTCGGCACCCGGCTCGAGCTGCGCCTCGGTGACCCGACCGACTCGGAGGTCGACCGCAAGATCGCCCAGCTGGTGCCCAACGAGCGGCCCGGACGCGGTCTCGTCTCGTCCAAGCTGCACTTCCTGTCGGCCCTGCCCCGGCTCGACGGCAAGGCCGACGGCGCGACCGTCGGTCCGGCGGTCGACGACCTCGTGGCGCGGGTCAAGGCGTCGTGGCCCGGACAGGGCGGACCCAAGCTGCGGCTGCTGCCGTCGCGGGTCGACCTCGACCGCGTGCGCGAGCTGGCGGCCCTGGAGGAGGGCGACCGACGCGTCCTGCTCGGCATCGACGAGCGTGACCTCAAGCCCGTCGGTCTCGACGTCGAGGCCGAGCCGCACCTCGTGGTCTACGGCGACGGCCGATCCGGCAAGAGCTCGCTGCTGCGCGCCTACGCCCGCGAGATCATGCGCAGCCGCACACCGGCGCAGGCGCAGCTCGTGGTCGTCGACTACCGCCGCGCGATGCTCGGCGAGCTGCCCGACGACTTCCAGATGGAGTACGTCTCGAGCTCGGCGCAGATCGAGGCGGTCATCGGTGGCCTGGCCGAGGTGCTGAAGACCCGCATCCCGGGGCCCGACGTGACGCCCGACCAGCTGCGCACCCGTTCGTGGTGGAGCGGCCCCGAGGCCTACGTGCTGGTCGACGACTACGACCTCGTCGCCCCGCAGAGCTCCTCGCCGTTGGGCCCGCTCGTCCCGTTCCTCGCCCAAGGGCGCGACGTCGGCCTGCACCTGGTCGTCGCCCGTCGCTCCGGCGGTGCGTCGCGAGCCTCGTTCGATCCGGTGCTGCAGACGCTGCGCGAGCTCGCCCAGCCCGGCATCCTGCTCTCGGGCAGCCCCGACGAGGGTGCGCTCATCGGCAACGCCCGTCCGCGGCCGTCCGCGCCGGGGCGCGGTCAGCTCGTCACCCGTGACCGGGGTCTGGAGATCATCCAGGCCGCCTGGGCGCCGCCCTCGGTCTAGGGACGGCCGGACGGCGGGGACAATGGGACGATGCCCCGCCTCATCGACCTCCTCCCACCCACCGGAGCCGCGTACGACGAGGACGCCGTCTACGAGGCCGTCGCCGAGTGGGTCGACAGCCGTGGCCTGACCCTCTACCCGGCGCAGGACGAGGCGATCCTCGAGTGCGTGGCGGGGTCCAACGTCGTGCTGGCCACCCCGACCGGCTCGGGCAAGAGCCTGGTCGCCACCGGTGCCATGGCCGCCGCGCTGGCCCGCGGCGAGTGCAGCGTCTACACCGCGCCGATCAAGGCGCTCGTCAGCGAGAAGTTCTTCGACCTCTGCGAGATCTTCGGTGCCGAGAACGTCGGGATGGTGACCGGTGACGCCGCGGTCAACGCCGATGCCCCGATCATCGCGGCGACGGCCGAGATCCTGGCCAACATGGCGCTGCGCGAGGGCGCGGACGCCGACATCGGCCTGGTCGTCATGGACGAGTTCCACTTCTACGCCGATCCCGACCGGGGCTGGGCGTGGCAGGTGCCGCTGATCGAGCTGCCGCGGGCGCAGTTCCTCCTGATGTCGGCGACCCTCGGTGACACCACCAGGCTCGAGGCCGACCTGTCACGGCGCACGGGACGCGAGACGGCGGTCGTCTCGTCCACGGAGCGTCCGGTCCCGCTGGTCAGCGAGTACGTCTCGACCCCGGTGCAGGAGACGCTCGAGCAGCTCATCGAGACCGGTCAGACGCCCGTCTACGTCGTGCACTTCACGCAGGTCTCGGCGCTGGAGCGGGCCCAGGCCCTCACCAGCATCAAGGTCGCCACGCGCGAGGAGCGCGACACGATCGCCGACGCGCTGGGCGACTTCCGGTTCTCGTCGGCGTTCGGCAAGACGCTGTCGCGGCTCATCCGCATGGGGGTCGGCGTGCACCACGCTGGCATGCTGCCGCGCTACCGACGGCTCGTCGAGACGCTGACCCAGCAGGGCCTGCTCAAGGTCGTGTGCGGCACCGACACGCTCGGCGTCGGCATCAACGTCCCGATCCGCACGGTGCTGTTCAGCGGCCTGTCGAAGTACGACGGCACGCGCCAGCGCCAGCTGCAGGTGCGCGAGTTCCAGCAGATCGCCGGGCGGGCCGGCCGTGCCGGCTACGACACGATCGGCCACGTCGTCGTCGAGGCGCCCGAGCACGAGATCGAGAACGCCCGCCTCGTCCGCAAGGCCGGCGACGATCCCAAGAAGCTCAAGCGCATCCAGCGCAAGAAGCCGCAGGAGGGGTTCGTGTCGTGGGGGCAGGGCACGTTCGAGAAGCTCTCGACCGGCACGCCGGAGTCGCTCGTCTCGCGGATGAAGGTCAGCCACGCGATGGTGCTCGACGTCGTCTCGCGCCCCGGCGACGCCCGCGCGTCGCTCGAGCGGCTGCTGCGTGAGAGTGGCGAGACCGAGGACTCGCAGGACCGGATGCTGGCGCAGGTCGACGAGATCATCGAGGCGCTGCTCGCCGGCGAGGTCGTCGAGCGCATCGATCCGCCCGACGCCGAGGGCCGCACCCTCCAGCTCACGATCGACCTGCAGGCCAACTTCGCGCTCAACCAGCCGCTCTCGCCGTTTGCGGTGGCGGCGCTCGACCTGCTCGACCGCGAGTCGCCGACGTATGCGCTCGACGTCGTGTCGGTCGTCGAGGCGACCCTCGACGACCCCCGGCCGATCATCAACGCGCAGCGGCACCGGGCCCGCGGCGAGGCCATCAACGAGATGAAGATGGACGGCATCGAGTACGACGAGCGGATGGAGCTGCTCGAGGAGATCACGCACCCCAAGCCGCTCGAGGAGCTGCTCACCGCGGCCTACGAGACGTACCGGATCGGGCACCCGTGGGTCGCCGACCACGAGCTGCGGCCCAAGTCGGTCGTCCGCGAGATGTGGGAGCGGGCGATGACGTTCTCCGAGCTCGTCGGCGACTACCAGCTCGCCCGGTCGGAGGGGCTGGTGCTGCGCTACCTCTCCGACGTCTACAAGACGCTCGGCCGCACGGTTCCGGAGAAGGCTCGCAACGACGAGCTCGAGGACCTCACCGAGTGGCTCGGCGAGCTCGTGCGCCAGACCGACTCGTCGCTGCTCGACGAGTGGGAGCAGCTGATCGCCCCCGGGGTCGACCCGCTCGAGGTCCGGCCCCAGGCGATGGCGTCCGAGACGCCGCGTCCGGTCACCGGCAACACGCGCGCGTTCCGGGTGCTCGTGCGCAACGCGATGTTCCGCCGGGTCGAGCTGGCGGCGTTCGGCCGCTGGACCGAGCTGGCCGCGCTCGACCCCGACGGGGAGTGGGACGCCGACGCGTGGATGGAGGCGATGGCGGCCTACCGCGAGGAGTACCCGGCGGAGTCGGGCTTCGCGACCAACATCGGCACCGGGCCGGGGTCGCGCGGGCCGGAGCTGTTCATGGTGCAGGAGGGGCCCGACACGTGGACCGTCCGGCAGACCTTCGACGATCCCGAGGGCGATCGCGACTGGGGCATCAGCGCGACGGTCGACCTGGCGGCGTCCGACGAGGCCGGCGAGGCCGTCGTGACCGTGACGGCGGTCGGCCCCGCCTGAGGCGGTGCACCAGCGTCCTGACGAGGGTCAGCGGGAGGTCAGGCGGAGCGGTGCCTTGTCGGCGGGGACGTTGGTGATGTTGCGGAGCTTGTTGGGCGCCGGCCGGTCGGCGTGCACCTCGAACCGTTGCAGCACCTCGCGCAGCACGACGGTGCCCTCCATCAGCGAGAACGCGGCACCGATGCAGCGACGGACGCCGCCGCCGAACGGGATCCACGTGTTGGGGGCGATCTTGTCGACCAGGAAGCGGTCGGGCGAGAACGTGTGGGAGTCCGCGAAGCTCTTTTCACGGCTGTGCGACAGCATGATCGACGGCGTGACGGTCGTGCCCCTGGGCAGGAGCCGTCCGGCCACGACCTGGTCGCTCTGCAGCGTGCGGGCGACGAAGTCGATGATCGGGTGCAGTCGCATGCCCTCCTTGAGGCAGGCCTCGAGGAACGCGTCGTCGCCGGTGTCGGCGGCGGCCGTGGCCCGGGCGAGCAGCTCGGGGGAGCGACCCAGCTCGTGGAGCGTCCACGACAGCGCGGACGCCGTCGTCTCGTGCCCGGCGAGCAGGAGGGTGACGAGCTGGTCGCGCATCTCCTCGTCGGTCAGCGGTGGCTCGTCGGAGTCGCCGTCGCCGACGCGCAGGAGCCGCGAGAGGACGTCGTCCCTGCCCGCCAGGCCGTCGGGGCCGCTGTCGTGCGCCGCCCGACGCTCGCGGATCTCGGCGTAGAGCAGCTCGTCGACCGCCTGCTGGTTCTTGAAGTAGCCCCGCCACGGTGGCAGGGCGAACAGCCTGGGGTACGACCAGGCGAGCAGCATCTTGGCGTCGATGTCGACCATGCGGTTGACCTTGGGCCGCAGCACGGCGAGCCGCTGCTCGTCGGTCACGCCGAAGACGACCTGCAGGATGACGTCGAGGGTGATCGCGTTCATCCGGTCGAGGGTGACGAGCCGGTCGCCGTCGCGCCACGAGTCGACCTCGACCTTGGCGATCGACTCCACGAGCGGTTGGTAGCCCCGCATCGACGGCCCGGTGAAGGCCGGCATCAGCAGCTTGCGGGCGCGCTGGTGCTGGGCGTCGTCGGTGAGCAGCACCGAGTGGTGCCCCATGACGGGCTTGAGGATCTCGTTGCCCTTGCCGGCGTGGAACTGCGACGGGTCGGCGGCGAAGATCTCCTTCACGTCGGCCGGGTCGCTGAAGACCACGAGCGTGCGGGGTCCCGGCAGGATGCGGATCGTGAAGGTGTCACCGAACTCGCGGTGGAACGCCGGGACGAGCCGGTCGCGGCTGCGCAGGAACCTCCACGTCATGACCGCCGGGTGGGTCGTGGGCCCGTCCGGGAGGTCGTACGTCGGACGCTCCTGCGCTCCGCTCATGTCAGGCCGCCTGCTCCCACGCGAAGTCGGGCACGTTGACCTTGCGGGTCTCCCACCAGTACTGGAACGTGAACTTCGGCCAGATCGTGCGGTTCTTGCCCTGGCTGTCGAGATACCAGCTGGTGCAGCCGCCCTGGGTCCAGATGCCCTTCTCGACGAGGCGCTGGATCTCCTCGTTGAACTCGACCTGGGCCTCCTTGGTCGGCTCGGCGGCCGCGGCGCCGCGCTGGTCCATCTCGTCGAGCAGCCGGATGATGAACTTCGTCTGCTGCTCGATCATGAAGACGACCGAGTTGTGGCCGAGCGCCGTGTTGGGGCCGAGCATGAACGCGAGGTTCGGGAAGCCGTTGACCATCATGCCCATGTAGGTCTCGACGCCGCCCTCACGGAACTGCGACGCCAGGTCGACGCCGCCCTTGCCCTTGATGTCCAGGTAGTCGAACGCGTCGATCACGTGGAAGCCCGTGCCGTAGATGATGACGTCGGCCTCGTGCTTGACGCCGTTGCCGTCGATCACGCCGTCGCTCAGGATCTCCTTGACGCCGTCGGTGCTGAGCTCGACGTTGTCGCGCAGGAAGGTCGGGTAGTACGTGTTGGACTGCAGCACACGCTTGCACCCCAGGCGGTAGTCGGGCGTCAGCTTGGCGCGCAGCTCGGGGTCGGGGATCTTCTTCTCGAGGTACTTCGTGACGATCTTCTCGGCGAACGGCAGCACGTTGAGGTGGCCGTTGAACGCGATCGCGCGTGCCTCGAGGCCCCAGTAGAGGGCGTTGCGGTAGGCCCGCTGGGCTCCGGGCACCTTGGCGAACACGGACTTGCGCCACTCGGGCGTCGGCTTGTCCTTCTTGGGCAGCACCCACGGGGGCGTCCGCTGGAAGACCGTGAGCTGGCCGACCTCCTGGGCGATGATCGGGATGAACTGGATCGCGCTGGCACCGGTGCCGATGACGACGACCTTCTTGCCCTTCAGGTCCACCGAGTGGTCCCACTGGGCGGAGTGGAACTTGGGGCCCTCGAACGTGTCGGCCCCGGCGATCTCGGGGATGTTGGGGATGTGCAGCCCGCCGACGCCGGCCACGACGAAGCGCGCCTCGTAGTCCTCGCCGGACGCGGTGCGGATCGTCCACACACGACGGTCCTCGTCCCAGGCGGCGCCGGTGACCTCGACGCCGAAGTCGATGTAGGGGCGGATGCCCTGCTCGTCGGCGACCTTGCGCATGTAGGAGTAGATCTCGGGCTGGCCCGAGAAGCTCTTGCTCCAGTCGGTGTTGAGCTCGTAGGAGAACGAGTACATGTGGCTGGGGATGTCACACTCGCAGCCGGGGTAGGTGTTGTCGCGCCACGTGCCGCCGACGTCCTGTGCCTTCTCGAGCACCACGAAGTCCTCGCGGCCGGAGGCCCGCAGCTTCATGGCCATGCCCATGCCGGAGAATCCGGTACCGATGATGACGATGTCCTTTTTGATCACGTTTCAGATACTATCGGTATCTGAGTACGATGCAAGGGTGTTTCGGACCACTAGGGGTCCGGCAGACGAGGAGCAGCAGTGACGGTCGACGGAGCCAGGACGACTCGCGCGGAGCGTCAGGCGCAGACCCGCCAGAGCCTGATCGTGGTCGCTCGTGAGATGTTCCTCTCCGACGGCTACGCCGCGACCTCGCTCGACAAGGTCGCCGTCCGGGCGGGCTTCTCCAAGGGCGCGGTCTACTCCAACTTCTCGGGCAAGGAGGAGCTCTGCATGGCCGTGCTCGACAGCATCCACGAGGAGCAGATCGCCGGAGTCGTCGACGCCTTCACCCGCGACACCGACCTCGACGGGCGCATCGAGGCCTTCGCCATGTGGGCCCGCGAGGGGCTGGGCCAGCCCCGCTGGACCGCGCTCGAGGTCGAGTTCGGCGCGATCGCGCGCCAGAGCCCCTACGTCGCGACCGAGCTGGTCAAGCGGCACCGTGAGATCCGCGCCGCGATCGCCCAGCTCGTCCGGCAGGTCACGACCGAGGCCGGCCTCGGTGACGTGGTCGACGCCGACCAGGCCGCCACGACGCTGCTCAGCCTCGGCATCGGGCTCGGGACGCTCCGCTCGCTCGACCACACGATCGACGTCGGTGTCTTCGCCGACACGATGCGCGCCCTGCTCAAGGGCTCCGTCTGAGGCTCAGGGCGTCGCGGTGACCTTGAGGATCTTGTCGTCCGACCCGTTCGACGTCGTCAGGTAGAGCGCCCCGTCGGGCCCGCGCACGGCGCCGCGCAGGCGTCCGTACGTCCCGTCGAGGGCCGACGGCTTCCAGACCTCGCGCAGGCTGCCGGCCGAGCTGAACCGCAGGAGCCGCAGCTCGGAGTCCTTGAGCACCGAGACCGCCAGGGCGCCGTTCCAGTCGCCCCACGAGGAGCCCACGAACGCTGCACCGCTGGTGGCGACGGTGGGGTCGCCGGAGCGCCACGCCGCCGAGCGCTGGGCGCCCGGGAGGGTGTGATCGGTCATGGGTGAGTCGGCCCCCTCGTTGTAGGCCGGGTCGCCGGACGACCGGGGCACCGGGTTCCAGCCGTAGTTGCCCTGCTTGACCAGCCGGTTGACCTCGTCGTCGCGATAGCTGCCGTGCTCGACCGACCAGATCGAGCCGTCGCTGCGGCGGGCGAGGCCCTGGACGTTGCGGTGCCCGTAGGTGAAGATCCGCTGGGTCATCTTGTTGCCGCTGCGCACGTAGGGGTTGGTCGAGACCGGCTTGCCCGTCGTGGCGTCGACCCGCAGCACCTTGCCGCCGCCGGAGCGGAGCGACTGGGGGTTCGTGCCGGTCGCGGCGTCGCCCGTGCCGACGTAGAGCTGGTTGCGGCTGCCCTTCACGAGCGCGCACCCGCCGTGACGGCCGCTCGTCGCGGGAAGGCCGGCGACGAGGGTGCGGACGTACGACGCCGACGTCATCGCGGTGTTGAGGCGCCAGCGCACGACGCGCACCTCCGGGTTGCCGTCGGCCTTGTAGCCGTGGCACGTGATGAATTCGCGCGTCGTCGCGAAGTCCGCCGCCACCTCGACCGACATCAGGCCGGTCTCGCCCGAGGCCCACATGTGCGTCGGCGAGGTGAAGATCGTCCGCGTCGAGCCGTCCGCGGTGCGCAGGCTCAGGCGCTTGGCGGTGCGCTCGGTGAAGAGCATCGAGCGGTCGGGCAGGAACGCGAGGTCCCACGGGATCGCGAGCCCGTCCTGCACCACGGTGACCGTGAGGTCCGGCTTCGCCGCCTGTGCCGGGGACGCCGCCTGGACGGCGAGCAGCGGGACGGACAGGAGAACGGCGGGCACGACCCGCGACCAGCGCATCATCTGTCCAGTGTGCGCCGGGAGTGGCCGATGTGCACCCGCCTGGCGATCAGAGTCGCTCTCAGGGCAGGTAGAGCGTCGTCCGTACGAGGTTGTGGTCGGACGCCTTGGTGCCGACGTAGCGACGGTGCTTGGTGCGGGCCACGATCTTCCAGTCGGTCGACCCGACGGAGCTGCGGATGAAGATGCGGTCGATGTGGCCGCCCCACGTCTTGAACGTCCGCGCCCGGGTGTCCCAGCCGTTGAGGCTGCTGAGGAACGGCCGCGTGTAGGTGGCCGAGCGGTCGAACGCGTCGAACCAGCCGCGACGGGCCATCTCGGTGCGGGGGCTGTCGTCGGGGATGCCGCGGTAGGAGTTGAAGTCGCCCATGAACACGATCGTGCGGCCGCGCGCGACCTGCGTCGCCTTGCGGATGAGCTGCCGGGTCTCGGTGCGGCGCAGTCGCGACATGTGTCGGGTGTTGGCGTGGGTCAGGTGGGCCGACACGAAGACGTACGCCGTGCCGGTCGAGCGGAGGCGGAGCGAGGCCCACACGGCCGTCGCGCCGGTGCGTGAGTCGAACGTCCCGCGCCACAGCTTGTCGAGGCTCCGCGGACGGCAGAGGTCGACCTCGGTGAACCAGCCCTCGTCGCGCAGGAGGTACCACTGGCCCGTCGCCTGGTCGAAGTGCCGGGGTCCGGCCCAGGTCGAGGTGTCGGCGTCGCCGACGTAGGGGTCCTGGGCGCACGTCGTCCGGGTCGCCGGCTGGGTGTCGATCTCGAGCTTGGAGGTGCGGTAGTAGATCGTCTCGTCGTCGCGGTAGGCCCGGTCGGTGTAGCGGGCATAGCCGTGCGGGGCGAGCCGGCGGGCCAGGTCGTCAGAGCGGTTGGTCGACTCCTGCAGCGCGACGACGTCGGCGTCCGCGTCGAGGATCCGGCGGACGATCGCGTTCTCGCGGCCCTTCCACCGGCGGCAGTTGACGGCCGCGGCGCACACGTTGAAGGTCGCCACGGAGACCCGCGAGCTCTCCCACGGGATCGACCGGCGCATCGTGTAGTGGCAGTGCACGGCCGACCGGGGGCCGGCGCCGTGACGGGTCACGGCGCGCACCGTGAAGCAGTAGCGGGTCGTCCGGCGCAGGCCCGCGATGCGCACCGACGTGCGGTGCTTGCGCGAGACCTTGACCGGCGCGGAGGCCTTGCGCGCCGCGGACGCGCTCGTGGCGTACGAGACGACGTAGCGGCGGGCGCCGGGCGACGCCGGCCAGCTCACCGTCATCGAGTGCGGCGACGACGCGGTGACGTAGGGGGTGCCTACCCGGGCGTGCCCGGCCGACGCCGGACCCGCCAGCCCGCCGACCACGGCGACCGTCGCGAGAGCGACGACGACGATCCGCAGCGGTGACAGCACCGCAGCAGCGTAGGCAGGCGTGAGGTCACCTCATGGCGTTGAGGCCAGCGTGTCCCGGACTAGTATCCGCCGTTGGCCTTGAAACGGTCGTAGCTCGCCTGGATCTCGGCCTCGGCCTCGACCCGACCCGTCCACGTGGAGCCCTCGACGGACTTGCCGGGCTCGAGGTCCTTGTAGACCGTGAAGAAGTGCTCGATCTCGAGGCGGTCGAACTCCGGCACGTGGTGGATGTCGCGCAGGTGCTCCTGGCGGGGATCCTTGGCCGGGACGCAGAGCACCTTGTCGTCTCCGCCGGCCTCGTCGGTCATGCGGAACATGCCGATCGTGCGGCACGAGATGACGCAGCCGGGGAACGTCGGCTCGGACAGCAGCACGAGGGCGTCGAGCGGGTCGCTGTCGAGACCGAGGGTGTCATCGATGAACCCGTAGTCCGCGGGGTACTGGGTCGCGGTGAACAGCGTGCGGTCGAGGCGGATGCGATGCGACGCGTGGTCGACCTCGTACTTGTTGCGGCTGCCCTTGGGGATCTCCACGGTGACGTCGAAAATCACTGGTGCCTCCGGCGGTTGAAGTGGGGTGCGCGCGCCACAGGGCATCGCGTCACGGGGTCTCTATAGTCTGGCGTACGTGACGGGTCAACGAGACATCAGGGTCGGCAGGGCGTTGCTCGCTGCCATGATTCCGCTGCTCGTGGTGGCGCTCGTCGCGGCCGGCGGCACGGTGCTGTGGCAGCGCGGCGACCTCAACCGCTACATCTGTGACGGCGACTGCGGGCCGTCCAACGTCATCGCGCCCACCGGGCTCGCGATCGGCACGACGCCCGCCGACACGGGTGTCGACGCTGCGGATCCCGGTCCGGTCGACCCGGCCAGGCTCGAGGCGGCCGTCGCCCCCGAGCTCGACGCCTCGGTGCTCGGCCCCCGGGTCGGGTTCGCGGCCGTCGCGCCCGACGACGGAAGGGTCCTCGCCGAGACGGGCACGGGGTCCTACGCGCCGGCGTCGACCACCAAGGTCCTCACCGGCTTCGCTGCCCTGACGACGATCGACCCCGGCACGCGGTTCGCGACGACGGTCGTCCGCTCGGGTGACCGGATCGTGCTGGTCGGAGGTGGCGACCCCTATCTGGCCACCGAGCCGGCCGGCAAGGGCGACGACCGCGTGGTGCGGGCCGACCTGACCACGCTGGCGCGGCGCACCGCCGCGGCGCTCGACCGGGCCGGCGTCTCGAAGGTCTCGCTCGGCTACGACTCCTCCCTGTTCACCGGACCTGACGCGAGCCCGGCGTGGGAGCCCTCCTACGTCACCGAGAACATCGCGACCCGGGTCAGCGCGCTGTGGGCCGACCAGGGCATCGGGAACGGCATCCGCGCGGACGACCCGGCGCGGGCCGCAGCCGACCGGTTCGCCGACCTGCTGACAGGCCGTGGCATCTCGGTCTCGGGGCAGCCGTCCGAGACGACGGCTCCGGACGGTGCCCGCACCGTCGCCGCGGTGCGCAGCGCGACGATCGGCCAGATCGTCGAGACCCTGATCCGCGTCAGCGACAACCAGGCCGCCGAGGTGGTGCTGCGTCACGTCGCGATCGCCGCCGGCGAGCCGGCGAGCTTCGACGGGGGCGCGGCGGCGGTGCAGGACGCCCTCGAGGACGCCGACGTCGACACGGCCGGGCTCACCCTCAACGACGGCAGCGGGCTGTCGCGGCGCAACCGGGTCAGCCCCGAGACGTTGGTCGAGGCGTTGCGAGCCGCGTCGACGTCGAGCCGGGCGTCGGGCCTGCTGGCCGACCTGCCGGTCAGCGGGTTCACCGGCACCCTCGTCGGTCGCTTCTCACAGCTCTCGACGGCGCTCGGCTCGGTGCGTGCCAAGACGGGCACGCTCAGCGGCATCCACTCGCTGGCGGGCTACGCCGTCGACGCCGACGGCCGGCCGGTCGTCTTCGCCGTCATGGTCGACCGTGCCGACAAGGACCAGCCGTTCCAGGCGCAGGCCGCCCTCGACCGGGTCGCGGCCGCGATCGCGTCCTGTCGGTGCGGGTAGCCCGGCGTACGGTGGAGCCATGATCGACTGGAACCTGGCGCTGACGACGGCCAAGAGGCTGTCGAAGCCGGGCCCCGAGGTGTCCGCCGCCGAGGTCGCCGAGGCCGTGGCCGAGCTGCGGGAGGGTGCCGCCCGATCGGAGGCTCCGGTCCGCGAGTTCAGCGACCTGCACGTCTCGCCCACCAGCGGGGTGGGCCCCGCGCCGGTCCTGGTGATCGACCGGCCACGCTGGATCGAGGCCAACCTCGACTCGTTCAAGATCATCATGGACCCGGTCATGGCCAAGCTCGCCTCGACCAACAAGATGCCCACCGGCGTCACGAGATCGATCGGCGAGAAGATCAGCGGCGCCGAGCTCGGTGCGCTGATGTCGTTCATGTCGTCGAAGGTGCTGGGCCAGTTCGACCCGTTCTGGGACGGCCCCCACGGCGAGGCCGGGCGGCTGCTGCTCGTCGCGCCCAACATCGTCCAGGTCGAGCGCCAGCTCGACGTCGACCCCCACGACTTCCGGCTCTGGGTGTGCCTGCACGAGGAGACCCACCGCGTGCAGTTCACCGCGGTCGACTGGATGCGCGGACACATGCGCTCGCTGATCGACGAGTTCGTCGACGCGACCGAGATGGACGCCTCCGCGCTCTCGTCGCTGGTGACCGACGGGATGGGCGAGGTCGTCCGCATCGCGCGCGGCGACTCCGACGCATCGCTCGCCGACCTGTTCCAGAACGACAAGCAGCGCGAGATCGTCGACCGGCTGACCGGCATCATGTCGCTGCTCGAGGGCCACGCCGACGTCGTGATGGACGGGGTCGGCCCCGAGGTCATCCCCAGCGTCGCCGAGATCCGCCGCAAGTTCACCCAGCGCCGACAGGGTACGAGCAGCCTCGACCGGCTGCTGCGCCGGCTGCTCGGGCTCGACGCCAAGATGCGGCAGTACCGCGACGGTGCGACCTTCGTCCGCGAGGTCAACGAGAAGGTCGGTCTCAGCGGCTTCAACGCCGTGTGGGCCGAGCCGGCCAACCTGCCCCGGAAGTCCGAGATCCTCGACCCCGCGTCGTGGGTCACGCGCGTCCACGGCTGACCTCATGGGTGGCGCCCTCGACCCGACCGTCGCGTTCGGTCGCAACCAGGTGCGTCGGGTGCTGGCCGACCTGGGTGCGGGGTCGCGCGTCGTCGTCGGGGTGTCCGGTGGCGCCGACTCCCTGGCCCTCGCTGCCGTCACGGCGTTCGTGGCCGAGCGGGAGGCGTGGGACCTGCAGGCCGTCGTCGTCGACCACGGGCTCCAGCCCGGGTCGGCCGAGGTGGCCGCGACTGCCGCTGCCCAGCTCGACAGCCTGGGCATGGCCGTCGAGGTCGTCGCGGTCGAGGTCGGCACCGTGGGTGGCCCAGAGGCCGCTGCCCGGCGCGCCCGGCACGCAGCGTTGACGTCGCGCGGGGCGGACGCGGTCGTGGTCGCCCACACGCTCGACGACCAGGCCGAGACGGTCCTGCTGGGCCTGGGGCGTGGATCGGGCCCCCGGTCGATCGCCGGGATGGCGGAGCACGAGGGGGTCTGGCGGCGGCCGTTCCTGACGCTCCGGCGCTCCGACACGGAGCAGATCTGCCAGGCGTCCGGCCTCTCCTGGTGGGTCGACCCGCACAACAGCGATCCCGCCTACCGTCGTGTGCGGATCCGCACCGAGGTCATGCCGCTGCTCGAGGACGTCCTCGGTGGCGGGGTCGCCGCGGCACTCGCCCGCACGTCAGCCCAGCTGAGGGACGACAGCGAGGTCCTCGACCGGCTGGCCGCCGACGTCGCCGACCCCTGCGACGTGCCGACGCTCGCCGCGCTGCCCCCTGCCCTGCGCTCCCGGGTGCTCCGGCACGTCGCGCTCGCCGCCGGCGCCGACGCGGGCGCCCTGGGAGCGGTGCACCTGGCCGCGCTCGACCGGCTCGTGACCGGGTGGCACGGTCAGCACCGGATCGAGCTGCCCGGCGGGGTGTGCGTGACCCGGACGGGGGCTTCCCTCGCCTTCGCAGACACCCCTGTGGGACAGTGAGACCGTGGATCAGACGCATGTCGAAGGTGACCTCGAGCTCGATCAGACCCTCTTCACCGAGGAGCAGATCGTCAGCCGTCTCAAGGAGATGGCGAGCCAGATCGAAGCGGACTACGAGGGCAAGGACCTGCTCCTCGTCGGCGTGCTCAAGGGCGCGGTCATGGTGATGGCCGACCTCGCCCGCAGCCTCGACCGCCACGTCGAGATGGACTGGATGGCGGTGTCCTCCTACGGGTCCGGCACCAAGTCCTCCGGCGTCGTGCGCATCCTCAAGGACCTCGACAGCGACCTGAGCGGCCGCCACGTCCTGATCGTCGAGGACATCATCGACACCGGCCTGACGCTGTCGTGGCTCATCACCAACCTGCGCTCGCGCGGACCGGCGTCGGTCGAGATCGCCACGCTGCTCCGCAAGCCCGACGCGCAGCAGATGGAGGTCGAGGTCAAGTACGTCGGCTTCGACATCCCCAATGCGTTCGTCGTCGGCTACGGCCTCGACTACAACGAGCACTACCGCAACCTGCGCTGCATCGGCACGCTCGCGCCGCACGTCTACTCGTAGCCCGGCACCCCGCCGAGCCACGTGTCCTCGGACCGCAGGAGGGTCCGCGCACCGTCGCCCCACTCGGCCAGCAGTCCCCGTCCGGCCAGGGCGTCGGCGGTGATCCGTCGCTCCGCGGCCTCCCAGAGCGCGCCGGCGCGCTCGTCCCAGGCCGGCGCGAGCACCGACCAGCGGTTGGGCAGCGCCGTGAGCTCGCCGAAGACCAGGCGTCCCTCGTTCAGGTAGAGGTCGACCCGGGCGCACGGGCGCCTCGTGGCCGACGACAGGGTGCGGATCGCTGCGACGGCCCTCGGCAGGTCGTCGGGGATCGGGAGCGTGTGGTCGCTGACCGTGTTGCGGTAGGCCGCCTCGATCGGCTCGAGGTCCTCGGTGAGATAGCGGAACCGCACGGCGCCCGTGTCGTGGTGGTCGAGGGAGTGGCGCAGGACGACGTACGAGATCTCGCCGTCGTACGTGAACGACTTGACCTCCATCGGCTTGCGGTCGGGGTCGTGTGGATCGGTCAGGAGCGCCTCGGCGAAGAACGGCCCTGCGAACCGGCGATGACCCTCGACGAGGGTCGCGAGGCGCGCGGCGAGATCGGCGGACGTCTGGATGCGCTGCTCGGTCACGACCTGCCAGCCGCCGGGCACGCGGCGCATGGGCAGCACGCCACGCGAGGCATGGCTGTGGGCGCACTTCACGACGACCTCGTCGGGCAGGTCGTCCCACGGGATCTCCTCGATCGTGGCCCAGACGCCGTGCAGCGGCGGGTGGTCGATGCCGTGCGACCTGGCCCACCGGTAGGAGCTCAGCTTGTTCTCGAAGAAGTGGACGGGGTCGTCGGTCCAGTGGCGGCCCCGGATGAAGCAGTCCCGCCACCAGGCGAGCAGCAGCCGGCGCTGGGAGGGGACGTGGGGGCCGCGCTGCTGCACGACCGCCAGCTCGGCCTCCAGGTCGGCGAGCTCGAGGTCGAGCGCGGTCTGCTCCTGCTCGAGCGAGGCGATCTGGGCGTCGAGCCGGGCGAGCAGGCGCCAGCGGGGGAGGCCGCTCACGGGTCACCCGCCGCGGGCCGGGCGAGGTCGTGGCGGCGACGGACGCGGGCGCGCTCGGCGCGAAGGCCGAGCAGCCGGTCGACGTTGCGGGTGAAGCGGGGCTCGGGCTGGACGGTCGGCGGGACGATCCGCACGAACCCGATCGAGTCGCCCGAGCGCAGCGCCTCGACGCGCAGGTGCACGGCGCTGCGACGCAGCGACAGCGCGGCGACACCGGCGAGGAACGTGTCGAGATCGGCGGGGAGGTGCTCGATGTAGCCGGTCGACGTGGGCTTGAGCCAGCCGCCGGGATCCATCAGCATCACGACGGGCCGGCCGCCCTCACGCGGCTCGACGAGCGCGCCGACCTGGCCGTAGAACGCCATCACCTCGATGTCGCCGGGGCCGGGGACGATCACGAGGCCGCAGGAACGGGCCAGCTCGGCATCGTCCTCGGGCGTCGACGCGCCGTGCTGCAGCGCGGCCCGGTGCTCGACCCACTCCAGGTCGAGCAGCGACGGCTCGAGGCCGACGGCCTTCTCGATCGCGTCGCGCTCGTCGCGGACCGCCTCGACGGTCGTGCGGGTGGCCCGGACCGAGGCCTCGAGGACGGCGATCCGGCGGCGACGAGCAGCCACTCCCGGCCACCTCGCGACGACGCGGCGCGCCGCCGAGCTGACCGCCGATCGTCCGGACACGGCCATCACCCTAGGGGCTGGGCGCGGTCCCGTCAGGCGTCTTGATGTTCCTGTCGTGACGCGGCCGTTCGCTGCAGGCGAACTCCATCGGGGAACGTTGGCCGGTCCTGAGCACGTTCAACTGGTGAACAGTGCCCCGTGTACCGTTCGACTACCGACCAGCACACGAGGAGGAGTGGACCAGCTCCACGCCGTACATGACTCTCAAGCGCCTCTTCAAGGGCCCCTGGCTCTGGATCTTCCTGATCACGGTCCTCGTGATCACCATCGTGTCGTTCTCGTCGTCCGCCGACGGCTTCAAGCAGGTCAAGACGGCCACGATGGTGACCTACCTCGAGGACGGCAAGGTCAAGGACGTCACCTTCGTCGAGGGCGACCAGCAGATCCAGGCGACGCTGACCGACGACAAGAAGGTCAAGGCCAAGTTCCTCGGCGAGCAGGGCGCCCGGCTCGTCGAGCAGGCCGAGCAGGCGGTCCAGGACAAGAAGCTCAAGACGTTCGACGTCAAGGTCCCCAAGACCAACCCGGTCCTGCAGCTGCTGTTCACGATCCTGCCGTTCATCCTCATCTTCGGCCTCATCATCTTCTTGATGAACAACGCCGCCGGCGGTGGCGGCCGCGTCATGCAGTTCGCCAAGTCCAAGGCCAAGCTCATGAGCAAGGACACCCCCAAGACCACGTTCGCCGACGTCGCCGGCTGCGACGAGGCGATCGAGGAGCTCGGCGAGATCAAGGAGTTCCTGCAGGAGCCCGCCAAGTTCCAGGCGGTCGGCGCCAAGATCCCCAAGGGCGTCCTGCTCTACGGGCCTCCCGGCACCGGCAAGACCCTGCTGGCGCGTGCCGTCGCCGGTGAGGCCGGCGTTCCCTTCTACTCCATCTCCGGCTCCGACTTCGTCGAGATGTTCGTGGGCGTCGGCGCGAGCCGCGTCCGCGACCTGTTCGAGCAGGCCAAGGAGAACGCGCCTGCCATCGTCTTCATCGACGAGATCGACGCCGTCGGACGTCACCGCGGCACCGGCATGGGCGGCGGCCACGACGAGCGCGAGCAGACCCTCAACCAGCTGCTCGTCGAGATGGACGGCTTCGACGTCCGTGGTGGCGTCATCCTCATCGCCGCGACCAACCGCCCCGACGTCCTCGACCCGGCGCTGCTGCGCCCGGGTCGCTTCGACCGGCAGATCGGCGTCGAGGCGCCCGACCTCGCCGGCCGCACGCAGATCCTCAAGGTCCACTCACGGGGCAAGCCGATCGCGCCGGGCGTCGACCTCGAGGCGATCGGCCGTCGTACCCCCGGCTTCTCGGGTGCCGACCTGGCCAACGTCCTCAACGAGGCCGCGCTGCTCACGGCCCGCAACGGGGCCAAGACGATCGACAACGCATCGCTCGACGAGGCCATCGACCGCGTCATCTCCGGCCCGCAGAAGCGCAGCCGCCTGATGAACGAGAACGAGCGACGCATCACGGCCTACCACGAGGGCGGCCACGCGCTCGTGGCCGCGGCGCTGCCGCAGAGCGACCCGGTGCACAAGATCACGATCCTGCCGCGCGGCCGCGCGCTCGGCTACACCATGGTCCTGCCCGACGAGGACAAGTACTCCCAGACCCGGGCCGAGCTGCTCGACAAGCTCGCCTACATGCTGGGCGGCCGCGCCGCCGAGGAGCTCGTGTTCCACGACCCCACGACGGGCGCCGGCAACGACATCGAGAAGGCCACCAACCTGGCCCGTGCGATGGTCACGCAGTACGGCATGACCGAGCGCCTCGGCGCCGTCCGCCTCGGCGAGAACGAGGGACAGCCCTTCCTGGGTCGCGACATCGGCCACGCGCGCAACTACTCCGAGAACGTCGCGGCGATCGTGGACGACGAGATCAACAAGCTGATCACGTTCGCCCACCAGGAGGCGTTCGACATCCTCAACGAGAACCGCGACGTCCTCGACGCCCTGGTGACCGAGCTGCTCGAGAAGGAGACGCTCGACAAGGGGCAGGTCGCCGCGATCTTCGAGCCGCTGCGACGCCGCGACGTCCGGCCCGCCTGGACCGGCTCCGAGACCCGGGTGCCTGACACCCGTCCGCCGGTCGACACGATCCCCGGCAAGTCCTACAGCGGCGACAACGGCACCCCGATCGTCATCGGCCCCGACGCGGGGGTCGATGCACCGCCGCCCGCCGGACCCCCCATGGAGAACGGACCTGACGCACCATGACCGTCGACCGCCCGCGCGCCGAGGCCGCCATCCGTGAGCTGCTCTTCGCCGTCGGGGAGGACCCTGACCGCGAGGGCCTGCGCGACACCCCCCAGCGGGTCGCCAAGTCGTACGACGAGCTGCTGTGCGGCCTCGACCAGACCGCCGAGGACGTCCTCACGGCGGAGTTCGACGTCGGCCACGAGGAGCTCGTCCTGGTCAAGGACATCGAGATGTGGTCGATGTGCGAGCACCACCTCGTGCCGTTCTTCGGCGTGGCGCACGTGGGCTACATCCCGGGCGAGGGCGGCCGCGTGACCGGGCTGTCCAAGCTGGGTCGTCTCGTCGACGTCTATGCCCGCCGCCCGCAGGTGCAGGAGCGCCTGACGACCCAGGTCGCGGAGTCGCTCGTCTCGATCCTCAAGCCCCGCGGCGCGATCGTCGTGATCGAGGCCGAGCACCTGTGCATGGCCATGCGCGGCGTCCGCAAGGGCGGCGCCAAGACGATCACGAGTGCGGTGCGCGGACAGCTGCGCGATCCCGCCACCCGGGCCGAGGCCATGGGCCTCATCATGGGGCACTAGGACCCGTGCTCGCCGGCCTCGCACAGGACCGCTGCCTCGTGATGGGGGTCGTCAACGTCACGCCCGACTCGTTCTCCGACGGCGGACGCTGGCTCGACGCCGACACCGCCGTCCGGCACGGCATCGACCTGGTGGCGCGGGGCGCCGACCTGGTCGACGTGGGTGGTGAGTCGACCCGCCCCGGTGCGCTGCGCATCGACGAGGCCGAGGAGCTGCGGCGCGTCCTGCCGGTCATCTCCGGACTCGTCGCCGAGGGGGTCGTGGTGTCGGTCGACACGATGCGCGCGGCGGTCGCGGCCCAGGCGCTCGCCGCGGGAGCCTCGATCATCAACGACGTCTCGGGAGGTCGCGCCGACCCGGCGATGCGTTCGGTCGCCGCCGAGACCGACGCACCGATCGTCCTGATGCACTGGCGCGAGCACTCCGACGTCATGCAGCAGCACACCCACTACGACGACATCGTCGCCGACATCTGCGCCGAGCTCGGCGAGCAGGTCGACGCCGCGATCGCGGCCGGCGTCGACCCGTCACGCATCGTCGTCGACCCGGGCCTGGGCTTCTCCAAGACCGGCGACCAGAACTGGACGGTCCTGGCCCACCTCGACGAGTTCGTCCAGATGGGCTTTCCGCTGCTGGTCGCGGCGAGCCGCAAGCGGTTTCTCGGTGAGCTGCTCGCGGGGGACGACGGCGCCCTGCGTCCGGTCGACCGCCGCGACGCCGCGACGGCCGCCGTCACGACCCTGGCGGCCGCTGCCGGGGCCTGGTGCATCCGGGTCCACGACCCGGCGCCGTCCGCCGACGCCGTCCGGGTCGCGGCCCGGCTGGGACGTGAGGGTTGATGTCCGACACCGCCCTCGCCGTCCACCGCGCGTTCTACGACGCGGTCGAGACCGGCGACGTCGACCTCATGGCGACGCTGTGGGTCGACGACCCCGAGGTCTCGTGCGTGCACCCCGGGGCCGTCCCGCTGCGGGGCACCGGCGCGGTGCTGCGGTCGTGGACCGTGCTCATGGCCAACGTCGGCTACATCCAGTTCTTCCTCACCGACATCGACGTCAGGACGTTCCCGCTCGGCGACGACGAGCCCACCATGGCCGTGGTCGTCTGCACCGAGAACATCCTGTCGGGCGAGGGCATGTCGTCGCCGGAGGCCTTCTCGGGAGGCAAGGCGGTGTGCACCAGTATCTTGGTGCGTGACCCGTCCGGGGGCAGGACGGCGGGCGACTGGAAGTTCTGGTCCCGTCACGCCTCCCCGATCGCAGAGCTCCACCTGGAGGAGGACTAGTGCCCATACCGGACGGTCTCGACCGCATCGACCTGCGCGGCATCGCCGCCCACGGTCACCACGGCGTGTTCGACGACGAGAAGCGCGACGGGCAGACGTTCATCGCCGACGTCAGCCTGGGGCTCGACCTCGGCCCGGCCGCGCGCGAGCACGACCTGACCAAGACGGTCCACTACGGCATCCTCGCGCAGCAGATACACGACGCCATCGTCAACGATCCGGTCGACCTCATCGAGACGGTCGCGCTCCGTATGGTGGACTTGTGTCTGGCCGAAGAGTCGGTTCAATGGGTTAGCGTGACGGTGCACAAGCCGGAAGCGCCCATCGCGGTGACGTTCGACGACGTCGCCGTCACGATAGAGCGGAGCAAACTGTGACCGAAGCGCCCACCCCGTACGTCCTCGATGCCGACACGATGACAGGCGGCATGCGCCCCATCCGTCAGGCCGTCCTGGCGCTCGGGTCCAACCTGGGTGATCGGATCGACAAGCTGCAGGGTGGAGTCTCCGCGCTGGAGGACACCCCTGAGGTCACGGTCGTCGCCATCTCCTCGGTCTACGAGACCGAGCCGGTCGGCAGCCCCGACGACTCCGGCAAGTTCCTCAACGCCGTCGTCCTCATCGACACGACGCTGACGGTGCACACCCTGCTCGACCGTGCGCTGGCCATCGAGGACGCGTTCGGTCGCGAGCGCTCCGAGCCGGGTGCGCCGCGCACGCTCGACGTCGACGTCATCGTCGTCGGTGACCGCGTCGCCGACGACGAGCAGCTGATCCTGCCCCACCCGCGGGCCCACGAGCGTGGCTTCGTGCTCGTCCCGTGGCTCGAGATCGACCCCGAGGGCGAGATCCCGGGCAAGGGCTTCGTCGCCGACCTCATCGGGGGCGTCGACACGAGCGACGTGGTCAAGCGTGAGGACCTCGAGATCATCCTCTGATCTCCACACCCCGATGACGCTGTCATGATGGCCCGGTCATGAGGATGTCCCGGCCCACGCCGCCGCTCTTCCTCGTCGCCCTGATCGGCGTCGGTCTGATCGGTGGTCGCCTCACGCCGCCGCTGATCGTCCGGCTCGACGGCACCCCGCCGCGCCTCGGGTGGGCGGCCCCCCTGCTGCTCGTCGCCGGTGCGATGGTGGTCGCGATCTTCGCGTGGAACACCTGGCAGAGCCTGCACAAGAAGCACGAGCGGATGACCGCCCAGCACGGCATCACGATGCTGTCGCTGGCCAAGTCGTGCGCCATCGTCGGTGCTCTCGTCGCCGGCTACTACGGAGGCTTCGCGCTGGCGTTCATCGACAGCCTCGACGCGACGCTGGGCAAGGAGCGGTTCGTCCGCGGCATCGGGGCGGCTGTGGCCAGCCTGCTGCTGATGGGCGCCGCCCTGCTGCTCGAGCGTGCCTGCCGCCTGCCCGAGGACGACGACGAGGACGACGACGGCAAGGGCAGCAGTGGCAAGGGCAGCAAGGGCCGCCCTGACCCCACCCCCGCCTGACCCCACCCGCTAGCGGTCGGGGAGGAGGGCCGTGCGCAGCGTGCCGAGACCGATGCTGCCGACGGCCAGGGCCTGCGCGTGGAACGCCTTGAGGTCGGTGCCGTGGGCCGCGACCCAGTCGTCGCGGAGCTGCTCCCACATCCGCTGCCCGACCTTGTACGACGGCGCCTGACCGGCCCAGCCGAGATAGCGGTTGACCTCGAACCGGACGAACGAGTCGTTCATGTTGACGTGCTGGGCCATGAAGCCGAACGCGTCCTCGCCCGTCCACGGGCCGCTGCCGTCGGGCTTGGGCTTGCCGAGGTGGACGCCGATGTCGACGACGACCCGGGCCGCGCGCATCCGCTGCCCGTCGAGCATCCCGAGCCGGTCGGCTGGAGCGTCGAGGTAGCCGAGGTCGGCCATGAGCCGCTCGGCGTACAGCGCCCACCCCTCGCCGTGGCCGGAGTTCCAGTTGAGCCGTCGCCAGCCGTTGAGCTGGGCGCTGTTGTACGTCGCGAGGCCCAGCTGGAGATGGTGGCCGGGGACGCCCTCGTGGTAGACGGTCGTCAGCTCGCGCCAGGTGTCGAACTCGGTGATGCCCTCGGGCACGCTCCACCACATGCGACCCGCGCGCTCGAAGTCCTCGCTCGGCCCGGTGTAGTAGATCCCGCCCTCCTGGGTCGGCGCGATCATGCACTCCAGGCGCCGCATCGGCTCGGGGATGTCGAAGTGGGTGCGTCCGAGGTCGGCGATGGCCTGGTCGCTGGTCCGCTGCATCCACTCCTGCAGCGCGTCGGTGCCGTGCAGCTGGTGGGTCGGATCGGTGTCGAGGTGGGCGATGGCCTCCTCGACCGATGCGCCCGGCAGGATCTGGTCGGCGATCGCCGTCTGCTCCTCGACCATCCGGCGCAGCTCCTCGATGCCCCACTCGTAGGTCTCGTCGAGGTCGATCTCGGCACCGACGAACGCGCGGGACGCCAGGGCGTAGTGGTCGCGGCCCACGGCGTCCCGCTCGGGCGCCGCGGGTGCGAGGTCGTTCTCGAGGAACTCGACCATCGCGCCGTACGCCTCGCAGGCGCCGCGTGCTCCCGCCTCGAGGTCGGCCTTCAGCGCGGCAGGCACCTGGGCCCTGGCGGCGAGGGCGGCGAAGAAGCTGTCGGGCCCGACCTGCTTGCGGGCCTGCGCCGCGACCTCCCGCACCTGGCGGATCGCGGGCACGTTGCCGGCGGCGATGCCGATGCGCAACGAGTCGAGGTAGCCCGACATCGCGGCCGGGACGTTCTGCATGCGGCGGGCGACGTGCGACCAGTCGTCGTCGGTCTCGGTGTCCATCAGGTCGAAGATGTCGCGAAGATCCTGGCCGGGTGACGCGATCACGTTGAGGTCACGCTGCCAGAAGCCCGCCTCGATCTTCTCGATGTCGAGCTCGAGCGTGCGGACCAGCTCGGCCTGCGTGATGGCGTCGGTGTCGTCCTCGACGACGGTGCTGCGGACGCGGGCGAGCGCCGCGCGTGCCGCGTCGGCGTAGGCCGCGACCCCGTCGGGCGAGCGGTCGGCATAGTCGGACTCGCGGCCGGGGCGTCCGAGGTGGACGTGCATCTCCGGCTCGAGGTCGAGGAGAGTGTCGAGCCACTCCTCGGCGAGGTCGTCCATGGGTGTCGCGATGCGCTGGTCGGTCATGCCTCGACCCTAGCCGCGAGCGCCGTGGCTACTTGTCGATGTCGCCGACGACGAAGAACATCGACCCGAGGATCGCCACGAGGTCGGCGACGACGGTGTCGCTGACGATCTCCGGCAGCACGGCGACGTTGTTGAACGACGCCGACCGCAGCTTGAGCCGCCACGGCGTCTTCTCGCCCCGCGACACCAGGTAGTAGCCGTTGAGGCCGAGCGGGTTCTCGGTCCAGACGTAGGTCGACCCCTCCGGCGCCTTGAGGATCTTGGGCAGCCGGACGTTGACCGGCCCGGGTGCCAGCCCCGCCAGCCGCTCGAGGCAGGCGTCGGCGAGGTCGAGCGACACCTTGGTCTGTTCGAGCAGGACGGCGAAGCGGGCGTAGCAGTCGCCCTCGGAGCGCACGGGCACCCGCAGCACGTCCTGCAGGTCGCCGTAGGCGAGGTAGGGCTCGTCGCGGCGCAGGTCCATGTCGAGCCCGGACGCCCGCGCGATGGGCCCGGACACCCCGTAGTCGGCGACGAGGGCCGGCGACAGCACGCCGACGCCGACCGTGCGGGCCCGGAAGATCTCGTTGCCGAAGATGAGGTCCTCGAGCTCGGCCAGCCGCGAGCGCACCGTGGCGATCGCGGCGGACGCGCGCCCGGTCCACCCGGCGGGGATGTCCTCCTTGAGTCCGCCGACCCGGTTGAACATGTAGTGCATCCGCCCGCCGGAGACCTCCTCCATGACCTCCTGGATCGTCTCGCGCTCGCGGAACGCGTAGAAGATCGGCGTGATGGCGCCGAGCTCGAGCGGGTAGGACCCCAGGAACATCAGGTGGTTGAGCACCCGATTGAGCTCGGCGAGGAGCGTACGGATCCAGGTCGCCCGCTCGGGCACCTCCATGCCCAGCATGTCCTCGACCGCGAGGACGACGCCGAGCTCGGAGGAGAACGCGCTGAGCCAGTCGTGGCGGTTGGCCAGCACGATGATCTGGCGGTAGTCGCGGACCTCGAAGAGCTTCTCGACGCCGCGGTGCATGTAGCCGATGATCGGCTCGCACGCCTTGACCCGTTCGCCGTCGAGCGTGAGACGCAGGCGCAGCACGCCGTGCGTGGCGGGGTGCTGCGGACCGATGTTGAGCACCATGTCGGTCGTGGCGAACCCGGTGCCGACGCTCGCGGTGACCTCGGTCATGAGCGGCCGAACCAGCCTCTGACCCGGCGGATGAACCGGTGCGTCAGGCCGCGCGGCGAGCTGCGCTCGAGCCGCTCGAGGCGGGCGTAGAGCTCGTCGATCTGGCCCTTCTGCGCCTGGATCTTCTCGTCGGTCTGCGCCTTCAGGCGGGCGTGCCGGCTGCCGGCGCCGTCCCACGGGGGGTGCTCGAACGGGCGCACGTACGCCTGGGGGTGGCGCGTGATGTCGAGGACCATGCCGTCTCGCAGCCACTTGAGGCGTGACGCGATCTCGTGGCCGTCGGAGGCGATGAGGGGCTGCACGGCACGCGGGAACGTCGCGGCTGCGAGCCGCTCGTCGAAGTCGCCGGTGCCGTTGCCCTCGGCCCAGATGTGCTGCAGCCCGTTGCGCTCGAGGAAGGCGGTGTAGCGGTCGAAGCCCTCGGGCAGCGTCGCGTTGAACGTCGTCATGTCGGTGGCGGCGTAGAGGTCTTCGGCCCGCAGGTCGGCGCTGAGCTCGGGCATCACGGTGTAGGGCATCTGGTGGTACTCCGCGAGCTCCAGCGTGCGGGAGTCGTGGGCCAGCAGCAGCGCCGGCGTGCCGCCGAGGAGCGCCGCGACGTTGCCGTGGAAGCGGGTGCCGTACGCGAAGTCCTGCGTGGCCATGAAGTCGTACCAGGTCCACGTGTCGAGGAAGAGCCGCATGCGGTCCTGCTGGTAGATCGGGTGCTCGAGGTGCACCGGCACCAGCGGGTCGTGGACGTGCGGGAACGGTGTGCCCCACAGCAGCAGCCGCAGGTCGTGCGCGTCCTGGCCGACGTAGGTCAGGTGTGGGTGCCGCTCGGCCTGCGCGGTGGCGAAGGCGCCGATGCCCTTCACCTCGGGCGTCAGGTTGAGCGCCAGCGGGCTGTCGGCACTGATCTGCTCGACGCGCTTGTCGACGCGGAAGTCGCGACCGTGCAGGAACAGGGACGGGCAGCCGATGACGTCGACGGACGTCTCGGGGAAGCCGAGGCTCAGCAGGTAGGACCTGGTGAACTCGCCCCGGACGCCGATCGACGCCGACCGGTCGAGCACCGCCCCGACGAACCTCTTGACCGTGGCGGAGATCGGCTCGAGCGACTCGATGCCCTGGCCGTGGGGGGCCTGCGCGCCGATGCCCGTGACCGTGACCGGGATCGAGAGGCCCTCGACGAGGTCGGCGAGGCGCGAGAGGCGGTCCTCGAAGTCGGGGCGGAACGCGTTGGCGAGCGGCACGACGAAGTGGTCGAACTCGCGGTTGATGCGGGCGGCGTCGCCCGGCTGGGGGACGACCCGCTCGGAGAGCGTGCCGTTCGAGACGAGCTCGGCGTCGTCGGTCGCGAGCGCCTTCCACACGGCGTGCTGGAAGAGGTAGTTGCCGCTGTTGCTGTTGAAGACGTCCTGCGTCAGCGTCGACTCAGCGACCACCGGGGTGAACGGATCCTTGCCCGAACGGATCAGCAGCCGTGTCATGCGCCTAGTGTTCCATGGCCGGTGGTGTCGGTGATGATCCACCAGAAGTCGCCGAGACCGCCCCGGGCCAGCAGCTCGCCGGCCTCGCCGGAACGGCTGAGCGCCCGCACGTACGCCGCGGGGTCGGTGCCCGCGAGGTCGAGCGGCGGACGTGCTCCGTCGACCCCCAGGCGGGTCAGGGCGTCGCGCTGCCGCAGGACCGTCGCACCCGCTGCCAGGGCGACCGAGTCGACAGCGACGTCCGCCGTCACGTCGCGGCTGCCGTCGGGGACGACGTCGACCTCCCGACCGTCACGGTAGGACCGCAGGCTCCCGAACGGCGGACGGTCGTCGCGTCGGTGGCCGTAGTCGATCGCGACCGCCGTGCCGGTGACCCGCGCGGCCGCATCGGCCCATGCCGCATCACGGACCGCGCCCACCTCGGCCCGCTGGCCGGGCTCGGTCAGGGGCCACCAGCCGTCGAGCCACGGGTCGGCGTAGGGGTCGCCGAGCTGCTCGTCGCCGGTGGACGGGTCGACCAGCACCTGTCGCACGACGCCGGCCGGATCGACCTCGACGACGTCGCACGGGACGTTGTCGAGCCACTCGTTGGCAATCAGCAGGCCGTCGATCCGGCCCGGAAGCGCTGTCTCCCAGGCGATCTCGTGGGGGAGCGCGGCGGGACGGGGGGCGAGCTCGACGCCGACGAGACGGACGCCGGGGAGATGCTGGTGCAACGCGATCAGCAGCTCGCCACCCCCGGCGCCCAGGTCGACGACGGTGCCGGCCGAGGTGCGTCGGGCCAGCTCGGCGACGGCCTCGGCGAACAGGGCGACGTGGGCGCTCGTCCGAAAGTGCGCCGCGGGCCGCGAGCGGCGGAAGAAGCCGTCGTCGCCATAGAGGGCCTGCTCCCACACGCTGCGCCAGGGACGCGGCTGATTCGCCATGGGCTCAACCTAGTGACCCCTCGCTATGCTCGGCGCGTGGATCGACTCAGGCGCCGACTTCGACGCGCCGCCGCGACGCCCCTCGACCGCTGGCGCCAACGACGACGTCCGGTGCTGAGCATCGTGGTCCCGGTCTACAACGGCGCCGAGCACCTCGACGAGGCCTTGCGGTCGATCCGCCGGCAGGACTACCGCCGGCTCGACGTCGTCGTGATCGACGACGGCTCCACCGACGACAGCCTCGCGATCGCCCGCCGGCACGCGCGGGCCGACCGCCGGGTGACGGTGCTGTCGCAGGCCAACGCCGGCGTCGGTGCGGCCCGGCGCGCGGCAGTCGCCGCAGCCACGGGCACCTACCTGACGTTCGTCGACGCCGACGACACCGTCACCCGTGGCGGCATCCGGGCCGCCATGGACGGCCTCGAGACCAGCGGCTCCGACCTCGCCGTCATGCCCTACCAGCGGCTCGAGCCCACGGGCCTGAAGCCCGCCGCCCCGTGGATCCGCGCCCTGCACGCCCGGCCGGAGAGCCGCACCTCACTGGCGGAGCGCCCCGACGTGCTGGTCAACGCCATCGCGTGCGCCAAGATCTTCCGGCGCACGTTCTGGGACGCCCAGGCGCTCGAGTTCCCGACCGTCCTGCTCGCCGGCGACCAGATCGTCACGGCGCGGGCCTACCGCGACGCCGACGGCATCGACATCTGCGGCACGACGGCCTACGACTGGCGGCGCATGGAGTCGTCCATCTCGCAGGGTCAGGTGACCGCGCAGGCGGTGCATGCCCGGTTCGACGCGATCGACGCCGTGCTCGACCTGCTCGCGGACCTGCCGGACGTCCGGGCCGAGCGGGCCCTGCAGTACCTCCGCTACAACGTCCCGAACTCGACGCTCAAGCTCGAACGGGCCGACGACGCCTACCTCGATGCGCTGGTGGAGCGGGTCCCGCGCGTGGTCGCGGCCGCACCGGCTGGTCGCTACGCGGCCGAGGTGCCCGCACAGCACCGCGTCCTCAACACGCTGCTGACCGCGGGCGACCGCGACGCCGTGTGGCGGTTCGTGCGGGCCGAGGGCATGCAGCCCGAGATGCACCCGTCGGCCGAGGAGCCCGCCGGCTTCACGGTGCACCTGCCGGGGTGGGGCGTCGACGACGTTCCCGCCGAGGCGTACGTCCTGACGGCGGAGCAGACCCAGGCGAGGGCGGTCGTCCGCGCCGCGCGGCACGACGGGCCCGACCTGGTGCTCGACGTCGCCGCGTGGTTCACCAACGTCGAGCCGTCCTCGCCGTCGTTGTCGGTCAAGACCGACGGCGATCTCGTCGACGTCGTCCAGTGGGGAGAGCCGCAGGTCGTCACCTCGCGGCAGGGCGCGCAGCGTCGCTACGCCCGGTCGGCCTGGGCCGTGACGCTGCGCGGGGCAGCTCGTCGTGCACCGCGCACCGTCACGGTGACGCTCGTCGACGGTCCCCGGTCGGGCACCGTCACCGCGCGCATCCCGCACCCCTGACCTCGGGCCTGCCGCGGCTGTGATCCACCGCACAGGCCGCTCCCCTAGGCAGTCGGGCCCACGGGGATAGACTGAGGTCGTCAATCTGTCTGGTACCCGTCAGGGACTGGAACACAGCGACATCACGGGAAGGCACCCCTCATGCTGCGACTCTCCATGGGCGTCGTCGGCGCCGGCAAGGTCGGCTCCGTCCTCGCTTCGCGCTTCCGCTCGGCGGGCTATCCGGTCGTCGGTGTCAGTGGACGCTCCGCCGCCTCGCGCCTGCGCATCAGCACGCTGCTGCCGGGCGTCGACGTCCTCAGCCCGTCCGAGATCGCCGCACGCAGCGACATCCTGGTGCTCGCCGTGCCGGACGACAGCCTCATCGCCGTCGCCGAGGAGCTCGCGTCGTCCGGCGCCGTGCGCCCCGGCCAGTACGTCCTGCACACCAGCGGCCGTCACGGCCTCGACGCCCTCGCGGCGCTGACCCGGCTCGGCGCCCGTCCGATCGCGTTCCACCCGGCCATGACCTTCACCGGCACGGCCGTCGACTTCGAGAACAGCCCGGTGTTCGGCCTGACGGCCGCGGCCGTCGACCGCCCGCTCGCCGAAGAGCTCGTCGCCGCGCTCGGTGGCGTGCCGATGTGGGTCGCGGAGTCCGACCGTGCGCTCTACCACGCAGCACTCGTGCACGGCGCCAACCACCTCGTGACCCTGGTGGCCCAGTCGATGGACCTCCTGCGCACCGCCGGAGCCGAGGACCCCGCCGCCGTGCTGCGACCGCTGCTCACGGCCGCCCTCGACAACGTGCTCGCCTACGGAGACGCCGCCCTGACCGGACCGGTCGTCCGCGGTGACGTCACGACGATCCGCGCCCACGTCGACGCCCTGGCTGCCGCCGACGTCGACGACGCGACGGTCGACGCCTACCTCGAGCTGGCCCGTGCCACGGCCGGCCGCGCCGAGGTCGACCAGCGTCTGGCTCCTGCGGTCGCCGGCACGATCCGCCAGGTGCTGGACGAGGCGGACTGGGACGCGATGGCCCACATCGCCGCCGGGATCTGATCCATGACCACCCCGGTCATCGCCCGGACCCGGGCCGAGCTGGCGCAGGCGCGCGGTGGCGACACCGTCGCCTTCGTCCCCACGATGGGCGCGCTGCACGACGGCCACGTGCAGCTGCTCAAGCACGCCCGCCCGCTGGGCCAGACGCTCGTCGCGTCGATCTTCGTCAACCCCACCCAGTTCGCGCCGGGTGAGGACTTCGAGGACTACCCGCGGACGTTCGAGGCTGATCTCGAGCGCTGCGCCGAGGCCGGCGTCGACGTCGTCTTCGCGCCGGCCGTGCCGACGATGTATCCCTCCGGACTCGTCGACACCGTCACCGTCGACCCCGGGCCCCTGGGCACGATCCTCGAGGGTGCCTCGCGCCCGACCCACTTCCGAGGCGTGCTCACGGTCGTCTCCAAGCTGTTCGGCCTGGTCCGTCCCGACGTCGCGGTGTTCGGCGAGAAGGACTATCAGCAGCTGACCCTCGTCACCCAGATGGCACGCGAGCTGGCGCTGGGCGTCGAGGTCGTCGGGTGCCCCACCGTCCGTGAGACCGACGGCCTCGCGATGAGCTCGCGCAACCGCTACCTGACCGCCGACGAGCGGCAGACCGCTGCGGCGCTGTCCGCCGCCCTGCGGGCCGGTGTCGCCGCCGCGGCGCACGGCCCGGACGCCGTCCTGGCTGCCGCGCACGCGGTGATCGACCCCGCCGACGTCGACCTCGACTACCTCGTCCTGACCGATCCCGAGCTGGGGCCCGCCGTGCCCGGCGAGGACGCCCGGCTGCTGGTCGCGGCCCGGGTCGGCAAGCCACGTCTGCTCGACAACATCGGCCTCACCCTCGGCGGGCTCGCCACCGGAAGGAACCTCCCATGATCCGCACCATGATGAAGTCCAAGATCCACCGCGCCACCGTCACGCAGGCCGACCTGCACTACGTCGGCTCGGTGACGGTCGACCAGGACCTGCTCGACGCGGCCAACCTGCTGCCCGGCGAGCTCGTCCACATCGTCGACATCGACAACGGCGCGCGGCTCGAGACCTACACGATCGCCGGCGAGCGGGGCTCCGGCGTCATCGGCATCAACGGTGCCGCGGCGCACCTGGTGCACCCCGGTGACCTGGTCATCCTCATCGCCTACGCGCAGATGGAGGACGCCGAGGCGAGGGCCTTCGAGCCCAGCGTCGTCTTCGTCGACGCCGACAACAAGGTCATGTCGCTCGGCAGCGATCCTGCCGAGGCGCTGCCGGGCACGGGGCTGATCCGCGGCGATGTGGTCGACAACCCGTTGGTCGCCTCGCGATGAGGCCGCGGCCGTGATCCTGCTCTGCCTCGACGTCAGCAACAGCCACACGACGATCGGGGCGTTCGACCTCTCCACCGGCGACGACGAGGCGCTGATCGACCACTGGCAGGTGGCGTCCGACGAGCGCCGCACGGCCGACGAGTGGCAGGTGCTGATCACCGGCCTGACGATCCGCGCCGGCATCGACGAGATCGACGCGGTGAGCATGTGCTGCACCGTGCCGACGATCCTCGTCGAGCTGCGGGCGATGCAGGACCGCTACTACGCCGACCTGCCCGTCGCGATCGTCGGCCCCGGCGTCAAGACGGGGGTGCCGATCCACACCGACAACCCCCGCGAGGTCGGCGCCGACCGCATCGTCAACGCCCTGGCGGCGGCCGAGCTCTACGGCGGCCCGGCGATCGTGGTCGACCTCAACGGCACAGCGACGATCTTCGACGTCGTCGACGAGTCCAACCGCTACATCGGCGGCGCCATCGCCCCGGGCGTCGAGCTCTCGCTGGAGGCGCTGGCCCGGCGCGGCGCACAGCTGCGCAGCGTCGAGCTCTCGCTGCCTCGCGACGTGGTCGGCAAGAACACCGTCGAGGCGATCCAGTCGGGCCTGGTCTACGGATTCGCGGGTCTCGTCGACGGGATGGTCAACCGCATCATCGACTCGCTGGGCAGCGATCCCGACCACGTCACGGTCATCGCCACCGGCTCGTTCCCCCAGGCCGTGGTCGACAACTGCGCCACCATCACGACCCGCGACCCCCATCTGACGCTCACGGGCCTGCGTCTGGTGCACGAGAAGAACCACGGCTGAGGCAGCCGCCCGGCTACCGTCCTCCCATGAGGATCGGATGGGCGGCCGCGGCTGCAGCAGTGGTGCTGGCCGGCTGTGCCTCGAGCGAGGACGTGCAGTCCGATCGCCAGCAGCCGGCGAGGACGGCAACGGCTACCGCATCGACCGGACCGGCTGTCGACCCAGCCACCAAGGCCGAGGCCACCAAGGCGCTGGACGCTGCCTACGAGGAGTTCGTCGACGACAGCACCGGACGCTTTCGGTCGGAGGCCGACTTCCTCGACAGGATCATCACGGCAGAAGGTGCCTGGGACATCGAGGGCCGGCGAAGTCTCGCTAGGCTGTCGACGCCCGGCGCGGACAGTGAAGGTGCCGTCGACGGCACGTTCGTCATGCGCTCCATGACGATCGACGATCATGTCTACGGAGGTCCTGAGTTCGGCCCCGCCGCCAAGTGCTGGTTCGACTACGGCACCAAGGGGATCGATCAGGTGCAGCAGCAGGTGACCGGCATGAGCATGCCTGCCAATCCCTACCCGTGGTACCAGCCAGCCATGATGATCGCCTCGGAGGCGCGGGCGCTGGGCTTCGTCGACGGTGACAAGGACGTCGTCGCAGTTGAGGTGTTCGCCGACTCGGCGCTGTCCGTCCTCTTCAACAGGATCATGCTGTCCAGCTATGTCACGCTTCCGCAGGAGCAGATCTGGGTGCCTGCCGTGCTGACGCTGGACGAGGGAAAGTTCTCCACTCTGAGGATCTCCCTGGGGGATGCCCTGACGGGACTTGAGGACGCCGGGATGCAGGTGGTGTCTAAGGGTGCGAGTGCCGACCAGGCTGCGATGTTCGGTGAGGCGCTGGAGCACGTGACTATGGTCACCACGTACGAGGGGTTCGGCGATCCGGTCGACATCTCGTCGCCCTCGGCGGACGAGCTCATGGCAGTCGGCGACCTCGCTGCGGCTCAGAGTCGAGGCGAGAGCGCCAAGCTCTGCGCAGCGGCGAAGGACTGAACAGCTCAGCAGGAGCGCCGTCACGCCGGATGCCACGAGCGCGGCGACCTGCGCGGCTGCCGAGGGCTGACCGTTGACGGGAATCGGGGTTTGTCCGTGCCGGCGCGGACAAACCCCGATTCTCGCGTCCTTCCCACGGCACTAGAGTTGATCCTCGTGAGCGACGCGACGAACACCCCGGCCATCGAGGACGATCTTCCCGAGCAGATGCGCGTCCGTCTGGACAAGCGCCAGCAGCTGATCGACCGCGGTGAGGAGCCCTATCCGACCGTCGTCGACCGTACGCACACGATCGGCCAGGTCGTCGAGGCGTACGACGCCGAGGCCCTCGGACCCGACACCCAGACCGGCGACACGGTGACCGTCGCGGGCCGCGTCATCTTCGTCCGCGGCACCGGCAAGCTCGTGTTCGTCGTGCTGCGCGAGGGCGACGGCACCTCGCTGCAGGCCATGGTCTCGTTGGCCGGCGTCGGCGAGGACAGTCTCGCGGCGTTCAAGTCGACCGTCGACATCGGCGACCACCTGGCCGTCACCGGCGAGGTCATCACGAGCAAGCGCGGCGAGCTCTCGGTCATGGCGACCGCGTGGCAGGTCGCGGCCAAGACGGTCCGCCCGCTGCCCAACGAGCACAACCCGCTGTCCGACGAGGCCCGCAGCCGGATGCGCTACGTCGACCTGATCGTGCGGCCGGAGGCCCGTGACAACGTGCGGGTCAAGGCCAAGGTCATGCAGTCGCTGCGCTCGACCCTCGACCGGCTCGGCTATGTCGAGGTCGAGACACCGGTCCTGCAGCACACCAACGGCGGCGCAGCCGCGCGTCCGTTCCGCACGCACGTCAACGCCTTCGACGAGCCGGCCCTGCTGCGCATCGCGCTCGAGCTGCACCTCAAGCGTGCGCTGGTCGGTGGCATCGACAAGGTCTACGAGATGGCCAAGACGTTCCGCAACGAGGGGGTCGACAACACCCACAACGTCGAGTTCCTGATGCTCGAGGCCTACGAGGCCTACGGCTCGTACGACACGATGGCCGTCCTGACCCGCGAGCTCGTGATCGACGCAGCCCGCTCGGTCGACAAGACGGTCGTCACGGGTCGCGACGGCTCGCCGATCAACCTCGAGGCCGAGTGGCGCCACGCCACGGTGCACGGGCTGGTGAGCGAGGCCGTGGGGCAGACCGTCGACATCGACACGTCGGTCGACGACCTGGTCGCGCTCGCCGCGCAGCACGACGTCGCGCTGCGTGACGGCTGGGACGCCGGCGAGATCGTGCTGGAGCTCTACGAGAAGGTCGTCGAGCACACGCTGATCCAGCCGACGTTCGTCCGCGACTACCCGGAGTCGGTCCGTCCGCTGGCCAAGAAGCACCGCACCAAGCCGGGGCTCGTCGAGGCATGGGACCTCATCATCAACGGTGTGGAGCTGGCGCCCGCCTACTCCGAGCTCAACGACCCCGTCATCCAGCGTGAGCGGCTCGAGGAGCAGGCGCGACAGGCGGCCGCCGGCAACCCCGAGGCCAACGACGTCGACGAGGACTTCCTGCGGGCCCTCGAGTTCGGCATGCCGCCCGCCGGTGGCCTGGGCTTCGGCGTCGACCGCCTGGTGATGCTGCTGCAGGGCATCGGCATCCGCGACGCGATCTTGTTCCCGACGTCGAGGAACGAGACGGAGGGAACGGGCAGGTAGGTCCGACGTCGAGGAACGAGACGGAGGGAACCGGGCGGTAGGTCCGACGTCGAGGAACGAGACGGAGGGAACGGGTAGGTAGGTCCGACGTCGAGGAACGAGACGGAGGGAACCGGGAAGTAGGGGAACACCTCAGATCTGCGGTCATCGCGCCGATCATTACGCCGACGGCGAACGAGGGAACGACCCGGGCGGCATGAAGGTTGGGTTACACATATGGACTTCGTTCGTGCGGATTTCCGTACGGGCCTAAACTGAACTGATAGTCCATCAGAGGGGACGCCATGTTCGAGAGATTTACTGACCGCGCTCGTCGTGTGGTCGTGCTTGCCCAAGAAGAGGCACGCATGCTCAGCCACAACTACATCGGCACGGAGCACATCCTCCTGGGCCTGATCCACGAGGGCGAGGGAGTGGCTGCCAAGGCCCTCGAGAGCCTCGACATCTCGCTCGAGGCCGTGCGCGGCCAGGTCGAGGACATCATCGGCCAGGGCCAGCAGGCACCGAGCGGGCACATCCCGTTCACCCCTCGTGCCAAGAAGGTGCTCGAGCTCAGCCTCCGCGAGGCGCTGCAGCTCGGCCACAACTACATCGGCACCGAGCACATCCTGCTCGGCCTGATCCGCGAGGGCGAGGGCGTCGCTGCCCAGGTGCTGGTCAAGCTCGGCGCCGACCTCAACCGCGTGCGCCAGCAGGTCATCCAGCTGGTCAGCGGGTTCCAGGGCAAGGAGGCCGAGGCCGCCGGTGCCCCGAGCGAGTCCGCCCCCAGCACGTCCGCGGTGCTCGACCAGTTCGGCCGCAACCTGACCCAGGCTGCCCGCGAGGGCAAGCTCGACCCGGTCATCGGTCGCGACGACGAGGCCGAGCGCGTCATGCAGACGCTGTCGCGCCGCACCAAGAACAACCCGGTGCTCGTCGGTGAGCCCGGCGTCGGCAAGACCGCCGTCGTCGAGAGCCTCGCCCAGGACATCGTCCGCGGCGACGTGCCCGAGACGCTCAAGGACAAGCAGATCTACACGCTCGACCTCGGCGCGCTCGTGGCCGGCTCGCGCTACCGCGGTGACTTCGAGGAGCGCCTGAAGAAGGTCCTCAAGGAGATCCGCACCCGCGGCGACATCATCTTGTTCATCGACGAGATCCACACCCTCGTGGGTGCGGGTGCCGCCGAAGGCGCGATCGACGCCGCCAGCATCCTCAAGCCGATGCTGGCTCGTGGAGAGCTGCAGACGATCGGCGCGACGACGCTCGACGAGTACCGCAAGCACTTCGAGAAGGACGCGGCCCTCAACCGCCGCTTCCAGCCGATCCTCGTCGACGAGCCGTCGGTGGCCGACACCGTCGAGATCCTCAAGGGTCTGCGCGACCGCTACGAGGCGCACCACCGCGTCTCCATCACCGACGAGGCCCTCGTGGCCGCGGCGACGATGGGCGACCGCTACGTCTCCGACCGGTTCCTGCCCGACAAGGCGATCGACCTGATCGACGAGGCCGGCGCCCGCCTGCGCATCCGTCGCATGGCGACCCCGCCGGAGCTCAAGGAGTTCGACGACAAGATCGCCGACGTCCGCCGCCGCAAGGAGGGCGCCATCGACGCGCAGGACTTCGAGGCTGCCGCCTCGCTGCGCGACGAGGAGAAGAAGCTCATCAACGCCAAGGGCGAGCGTGAGAAGGCGTGGAAGTCCGGCGACCTCGACACCGTGGCCGTCGTCGACGAGCAGCTCATCGCCGAGGTCCTCGCCAAGGCGACCGGCATCCCCGTCGGTCAGCTCAGCGAGGCCGAGTCGAGCCGCCTGCTCAACATGGAGGCCGAGCTGCACGAGCGGGTCATCGGCCAGGACGAGGCCATCAAGGCCCTGTCGCGGGCGATCCGTCGTACGCGTGCGGGTCTGAAGGACCCCAAGCGTCCCGGTGGATCGTTCATCTTCGCCGGCCCCTCGGGCGTCGGCAAGACGTGGCTGTCCAAGGCGCTCGCCAACTTCCTGTTCGGCGACGAGGACTCCCTGATCCAGCTCGACATGTCGGAGTACAGCGAGAAGCACACCGTCTCGCGTCTCTTCGGCTCGCCTCCCGGCTACGTCGGCTACGAAGAGGGTGGCCAGCTCACCGAGAAGGTGCGCCGCAAGCCGTTCTCCGTCGTCCTGTTCGACGAGATCGAGAAGGCCCATCCCGACATCTTCAACTCGCTGCTGCAGGTGCTCGAGGAGGGTCACCTGACCGACGGTCAGGGACGCGTCGTCAACTTCAAGAACGCCGTCGTCATCATGACCACCAACCTCGGTGCGCGGGAGATCTCCAAGGGCGTCAACCTGGGCTTCAGCCAGGCCGGCGACACCGCGGGGTCCTACAACAAGATGAAGGAGCGCGTGTCGATCGAGCTCAAGCAGCACTTCCGGCCTGAGTTCCTCAACCGTGTCGACGAGATCATCGTGTTCCCGCCGTTGACGCAGGACGAGATCTTCCAGATGGTCGACATGATGATCGGCTCCCTGGAGAAGCGTCTGGCCGAGAAGGACATGAACATCGAGCTCACGATGGAGGCCAAGGAGCTGTTGTCGAGGCGTGGCTTCGACCCCGTCCTGGGTGCTCGTCCTCTGCGCCGCACGGTGCAGCGCGAGATCGAGGACGTCATGGCCGAGAAGCTTCTCTACGGAGAGCTGCACCCCGGTCAGATCGTCCTGGTCGGTGTCGAGGGCGAGGGCTCCGAGGCGGTGTTCACGTTCGAGGGTCGTAACAAGGCCGAGCTCGAGCTGGAGATGCCCGACGTGCCCCCGGCCGTCGAGGCCGGAGCCGAGTGATCTCGACACACCTGCTCGCCCCTCGCGGGTCCTCGACCAGCGAGGCCTGAGACGAACGAAGCCCCCGCAGCCCGGCTGCGGGGGCTTCGTCGTGCCTGCGGCTAGTGGGAGCCCTGCAGGTTGAGCAGGACGACGCCGCCGATGATCAGGGCGAGCGCGGTGACCTTGAGGGCGTTCAGCGGCTCGTCGAGGAAGACCACGCCGACCACGGCGATCGCCGCCGTGCCCAGGCCGGCCCAGATGGCATAGGTGATCGAGACCGGGATCTGTTTGACGACGAGGGTCAGGAGCCAGATCGACAGGGCGTAGCCGCCGACCACGACGGCGGTCCAGCGTGGGTCGGTGAACCCCTGGGCGTGGGGGAGGGCAGCGGTCGCGAAGACCTCCGTGGCGATGGCGACCAGCAGGAGCGCTGCGGCGACGAGCATGATGGATCCCGGCTTTCTGTAGCACTTGCTACATGCCAAACGTAGCACGTGCTACGTTTGGGGTCATGTCGAGGCGGGACGAGCTGGCCGAACGGGCGACCGACCATGCGCTGGAGCACGGGCTGATCGGGCTGAGCCTGCGGCCGCTCGCCGCAGCGATGGACACGAGCGACCGCATGCTGATCTACCACTTCGGGTCCAAGGACGAGCTGGTCGCGGCGGTCCTGTCGACGTCCAACGACCGGTCGATGGCCATCATCTCGGCCATGCCGCCGTCGGCCTCGGTGGCGCAGGCGGTCATCGACCTCTGGGACACCTTCACCGCCCAGCAGGTCCAGCGCTGCCAACGCATGTATGTCGAGGCGGCGGCGCTGGGACTGTTCGGCCGCGAGCCGTACGTCTCGTCGGTCCGCGACTCCAACCTGGTGTGGATCGCCGCGATCGCGGGCCATCTGGCCGCGTCGGGTGCGGCGGAGCAGGATGCGCCGCGGCTGGCGACCCTGGTCGATGCCACGTTCAACGGCTTGATGCTCGACCGGCCGCTCGACGGCGACGCCGCGCTGCGTCAGGTCGTCGAGGACCTGGCCTCAGCGCTGGCCCGGTAGCGCGAACGAGTCGTCGCCGACGGGCTCGACCAGCTCGTCGGCGACGAGCCCGTCGAGGCAGCGCTCGCGCTGGAGCGCATCGGGCCAGACGGCGTCGAGCGCTGTCTTCGGCACCGGCCCGGGCGCTTCGCGCAGGACCGCCATCAGTCGTCCGCGACACTGCCGGTCGGTGCCGTCCCAGGCTTGGCCGCGCCGCGCCGGGCCGTCGTGGGCCGGATAGCCCGCCGCGCGCCACCGGCACAGCGAGGCGACGGGGCACTCGTCGCAGCGGGGTGAACGGGCCGTGCAGACGACCGCCCCGAGCTCCATCGTGGCGGCGGCCCACCGATGGGCGTCGTCGATCGGCAGGAGGGCCGTGGCGAGCGCCCGCTCCGCGGCAGTCACGGCCGTCGCAGGGAACTGGACACCCGACACGACCCGGGCGAAGACGCGCCGGACGTTGGTGTCCATGACCACGGCCCGACCGCTGAACGCGAACGACTCGATCGCGGCCGCGGTGTAGTCGCCGACGCCCGGCAGGGCGAGCAGCTCCTCGCGCGTCCGAGGCACCTCGCCGCCGTGGCGCTCGACGATCACCGTCGCGGCCGCGTGCAGCCGAAGCGCCCGCCGCGGGTAGCCGAGCCGTCCCCAGGCGCGGACGGCCTCACCAGTGGCCTCGGCGGCGAGCGCTGCCGGTGTGGGCCACCGGTCCATCCACGCCGCGTAGACCGGCAGCACGCGGATCACGGGTGTCTGCTGCAGCATGAACTCCGAGACCATGACCGACCACGGCGAGGTGTCTCGGCGCCACGGCAGGTCGCGGGCGGCCCCCTCGAACCAGTCGAGGACGTCCTCGTGCAGGTGGGTCAGGTCCGTGAGCGGGAGTGGAGGCTTCGGTGACGTCATGGCGCGTCGATCTTCGCACGGGCCCCGACCCGCATATCGTGTGACCGTGAGTCAGCGCAGGTTGCCCGCCGAGGTCTACTGGCGACGTCGACTCCTCCTGCTGGCAGGCGTCATCGCGATCGTCTGGCTGGTCCTCCAGGTGGCCGGTGGCAGCGACGTCGATGAGCCGACCGCCAAGGCGACGGCGACCACACCGGCCCCCACGACGGCTCCGACGCCGGAGGCCAAGGTCGACGGCCTCGTCGACGTGGCCCTGGTGAGCGATGCCGCGGCGTGCGATCCCGAGAAGGTCCGCATCACTCCGACGGTCCGCTCAGGGCAGCTCACCCGTGCAGCGGTCGAGATCGGGCTCGTCGTGAGCTCGACCGCGAGCAAGGCGTGCACCCTGACCCCGGCCGACGCCGACGCGATCGCGGTCATCAGCGCCAACGGCACCGCGGTCTGGGACTCCACGGTCTGCAAGGTGTCGCCCCTGACCGACCCGGTCGCGATCACGCCCGGCTGGTCGACCCTCGCGACGGTCCAGTGGACCGGTCGGGGGTCGGGCTCGAAGTGCACCTCGAAGGAGGACTTCGCCTCGCCGGGCAAGTACACCGTGCAGATCGGCACGCTCGGCGGAGAGCCGGGCAAGGCGACGTTCGACCTCGAGAACAGGCCGGCCCCCAAGCCCACGGCCACGAAGACCACCGCCACGCCCAAGCCGCCGAAGGGCACGACGAAGCCGGCTGACGAGTAGGCCGCCGGACGAGCGGCTGCTAGACGTAGCGCTCGAGGATGCTGGACTCCGCGAGGCGGGACAGGCCCTCGCGGACGCCACGGGCGCGCAGGTCGCCGACGCCGTCGACGTTCTGGAGGTCCTCGATGCTCGCAGCGAGCAGCTTCTGCAGCGAGCCGAAGTGCTCGATGAGGCCCTCGACGACCGAGATGGGCAGACGCGGGATGCGCGCGAGCAGCCGGTAGCCGCGGGGGGCCAGGGGGCCGTCGAGCGTCTCCTCGGTGCCGATGCGCAACGCCCGGGCGACGGCGCCGAGGTCGACCAGGTGGGTCGACTCGATCGCGGCAAGCTCGGCCAGCACCGCCTCGAGCGGACGGCCGCGGCGTCCGGTCGGCATGTAGTCGCGGATGATGAGCTCGCGCTCGGCGTCGACGCCGGCGATGAGCTCCTCGAGCTGCAGCGCCAGGAGGCGGCCGTCGGTGCCGAGCTCGAGCACGTAGGTGTCGATCTCGCCGGCGATGCGGCTGACCATCTCGAGGCGCTGGGCCACGGCGGAGACGTCGCGGACCGTGACGAGGTCCTCGATCTCGAGGGCCGACAGGGCGTCGGAGACCTCGTCGAGGCGGTTGCGATAGCGCTCGAGGGTCTGGAGCGCCTGGTTGGCGCGGCCGAGGACCGCGCCGGTGTCCTCGAGGACGTGGCGGAGCGTCTCGAGGTAGAGCGCGATGATGTGCATCGAGGCCGACACCGAGATCACGGGCACGCCGGTCTGGCGGGCGACCCGGTCGGCCGTGCGGTGGCGGGTGCCGGTCTCCTCGGTCGGGATCGACGGATCGGGCATGAGGTGCACGCCGGCCATGACGATGCGGCTCGCATCCTTGTCGAGGATGATCGCGCCGTCCATCTTGGCGAGCTCGCGCAGGCCCGTGGCGGTGAACGGCACGTCGAGGGCGAACCCGCCGGTCGAGATCGCCTCGACGCTCTTGTCGTGGCCGATGACGATCAGGGCGCCGGTGCGACCGCGGAGGATGCGCTCGAGCCCTTCACGCAGCGAGGTGCCCGGGGCGACGGACGAGAGGGTCGCGCGCATGCGCGTGGACACGTCGAGAGACGCCGCCAGACGTTCTGCAGCCGTCGCCATGTCCCCATCCCCTCCGCTTCGTTGGCAGACAGTCTACGGGGCGTCAGGCGAGGCTGGAGACGTCCAGGCACTCCACGGCCTCGGCGATCGTGTGGACCGCTCGGATCGACATCGTCGACGAGATCGTGTCGAGCCCCTCGGAGCCGGCGGGGACCACCGCGCGCTTGAACCCGATGCGCTCGGCCTCGCGCAGCCGGGCGGCCAGGTTGCTCACCTTGCGGACCTCTCCGGCCAGCCCGACCTCGCCGATGGCCACCAGGTCGGGGGTCGCCGCGATGCCCGACACCGCCGAGAGCGTCGCGACGGCCAGGGCCAGGTCGACAGACGGCTCGATGAGCCGCGCGCCCCCGACCGAGGCGGTATAGACGTCGAGCTGGCCGAGGGGGATGCCGCAGTGCTTGGTGAGCACCGCGAGGATCATGGCCACCCGCGACGAGTCGAGGCCGCTCGACGTGCGCCGCGGGGACGGCGTCGTGGAGGCGACGCTGAGCGCCTGCACCTCGGCGAGGAGCGGACGGCGTCCCTCCATCGTGACCGTGACACAGGTGCCGGCGACGGGCTGGTCGTGGCGCGAGACGAACAGCCCGGTGGGGTCGGGCACCTCGACGATGCCGTCGTCGACGAGGTCGAAGCAGCCGATCTCGTCGACGGGGCCGAAGCGGTTCTTGACGGCGCGGAGCAGGCGCAGGCGGGAGGTGCGGTCGCCCTCGAACTGCAGCACCACGTCGACGAGGTGCTCGAGCACGCGGGGCCCGGCGACCGAGCCGTCCTTGGTCACGTGGCCGACCAGCAGGGTCGCGATGCTGTCGCGCTTGGCGCGCTGGATGACCGCGGAGGCCACCTCGCGCACCTGGGTCACGCCGCCGGGGACACCGTCGACGTCGGCCGAGCCGATCGTCTGCACGGAGTCGACGATCAGCAGGCTCGGCCTGACGGTCTCGATGTGGGTGAGGACCCCGCCGAGGTCGGTCTCGGCCGCGAGGTAGAGATTGTCGTCGACCGCGCCGGTGCGTTCGGCCCGGAGCCTGACCTGCGCCGCGGACTCCTCGCCGGTGACGTAGAGGGTGCGACGGCCGGCGCGGGCCCAGCGCGCTGCGACCTCCAGGAGCAATGTCGACTTGCCGACACCCGGCTCGCCGGCCAGCAGCAGGACCCCTCCGGGCACCACGCCGCCGCCGAGCACGCGGTCGAGCTCGCCGATGCCCGAGCCGACGGACCGGGCGGTCTCGACCGCGACCTGGCTGATCGGGACGGCCGGTGTCGTGACCGGGGCCGCCTGGGTGCGTCCGGCGCGAGCGGGCGCGGCGACGTCGACCGTGCCCCACGCCTGGCACTCGCCGCACCGACCGACCCACTTGCTCGTCGTCCATCCGCAGTCGGCGCACACGTAGGCGGGTCGAGCTGTCTTGGTGCTGGCCATGGCGCCAGCCTAGGTCAGGGCACCGACAGGACCGGTCACTCGAGCAGGAACGGCAGGATGCGCGGAGCCACGACGTCGGCGCCGACGTCGTGACCGGCGCCGACGAGGTGCTCGAGCCGGGCGTCGGGCAGGCCCGAGACGAGCGAGCGCGCGACGTCGACCATGAAGCCGTGGTCGGCACCCCCGACGACGACCAAGGTGGGCACGTCGATCGCACCGAGCAGATCGGCGGGGACCAGACCGCCGTCGCGGTCGCCCATCGCTGCGGAGTCGTAGGCCAGCGTCGGTGCGACGGCCTCCATGGCCGGCCACGCGGACCCTTCGCGCAGGCCCGCGAGCACCTGGTCCGGCATGCCGACCATGGCGAGGAACATCGCGATCGCGTCACCCCGGCGGCCGTCCGCCAGCGTCGTCAGCAGGGACTCGTGCCAGTCACGGGCCCGCTGCTCGGCGCCGGGCGGGCTGTAGGGGGCGTCGTGCATCACCAGCCGGGTCACGCCGATGTCGGCGGCCGCCGCGTGCAGGGCGAGTGCGGCTCCCGAGGAGTGGCCGTAGACCGCCGCAGCGCCGCCGACGGTCCGGACGAGCGCGGCGACGTCCTCGACCTCGCGCTCGACGAGGTAGGGCGGTCGGCTGCTCCGGTCGTCGCTGCCGCCACGCCCGCGCCGGTCGACGTTGAGCACCGTGAGGTGCGCTGCCAGCGCCTCGGCCAGAGGGGCGGTCACGCCGCGGGTGCAGGTGGCACCGGCGAGGAGCACGACGGGCGGACCGGACCCCAGCCGGTCGAACGCGAGGGTCGTGCCGTCGGCCGACGTGGTGGTCTCCATGCGGCAGGGTACGACCGGCTCCGTGCCTCGCGCCAGGGCTCTCGCGGTGTCGACGGTCCGGGGAGTCGGGCGTGAGCCTAGACTCGGTCGGTGACGTCTGCCGCCGTGATCACCCGCTACGAGGCTCCGTCGTTCATCCGGTCGTTCGACCTGGCGGCCAAGGCCGGTCTCGTCGCGCTGCTGACGCTCGCGGTCATGATCCCGGGGTTCGGCAACCTCGACGGCAAGGGCCTCGTGCCGCGTGCCGTCAGCTACCCGCTCGCCGCGTTCGCCGTGCCGATCGTGTGGCTCGTGTGGTGGCGCCAACGGGCGTCGTTCCCGTGGGCCGCCGACTTCCTGATCACGATCGCCTGCCTCACCGACACCCTCGGCAACCAGCTCGACTTCTACGACTCGATCGAGTCGTTCGACAACGTGATGCACTTCGCCAACACCGGCCTGCTGACCGCCGCGGTCATCCTCCTGACGATGCACCGCTCGTCATCGCTCGGAGCCGTGGTCGAGCGGGCGATCGCGTTCGGCGTCAGCGCCGCGCTCGTCTGGGAGATCGCGGAGTACTTCGCGTTCCTGCGGTGGTCGCCGGAACGACTGGGCGCGTATGCCGACACCCTGAGCGACATGACGCTCGGGGCGGTGGGGTCGCTCATCGCCGGAGTCGTCGTGCACGCGCTGTGGCAGCGGGGACGGCTCACCGAGGTGGCGCCCCAGCTGGAGCTGGCGCACCAGCAGGGAGCGGGCCGGGTCAGATCCTGATGTCGCCCGCGGGGGTCCTGAACGTCAGCGCCATGATGCCGGGCAGTCCGTGCGGGGCCGTCCAGTTAACGTCGATCTGCTCCAGCGCGTCGACGGCAGGCTCACCGAGCCAGTCGGAGAGACGCTGCGGCGATCCGGCGATGTCCATCGCGACGAGCTCGATCTCGGAGTCGGCCATCTGCGACGGGTGCTCCGCCGGGTCGATGTCCCAGCACGTGACGTAGGGCAGCTGCGGGTCGGCACGCATGCTGCTGGTGCCGATCTGGCGCCACTGCAGGTTGAACCCGTCGGGGCGGCGACGGTTGCCGGGCACCGCGTGGCGACCGATGCGGTGCTCGACCTCGGTCATCTCGTCGACCGAGACGCACCACGCCATCCAGCCGCCACCGGCGTTGGAGCGCTCGCGCACGGCCTGGCCGAACGCGGCCTTGTCGGACGCCGGGTGGTCGAGCACCTCGACGACTTCGAGGTACTGGCGGTTCTTGAGCGGCAGGATCATGTTGCGGGTGCCGAAGCGGGGGTGGGCACCGCCGTCGACGAACGTCGCACCGAGCAGACGACCGAGCTCGGCGGTCGTGCCGGCGAGACCATCGGCGCCGACGGCAAAAGATACGTGATCGAGATGCATACGGCATTCTGACCCAGCAGCGGATCACGGTGGGTCAGGGGGTCAGCGCAGGGGGTCGGCGAGGTGTGGTGTATTGGCCCCGCGAGCCTCGTGGTCCCTGCAATGACGGGCCAGCTCGGCATAGCCGGCCTCGCCCATCAGGGCCGTCAGCTCGTCGCGGTTGGACACGTAGACGGGCTCGGTCCCGACGTGCGCCTCGGTGTTGGACGAGCAGTACCAGTCGAGGTCGGCACCGCCGGGTCCCCAGCCTGCGCGGGTGTACTCGCCGATCTGGGTCTCGGTGTAGGTCGTGCCGTCGCCGCGGTCGACGTCGCGGAACTGTCGACGCAGCGGCAGCTGCCAGCAGACGTCGGGCTTGACGGTGTGGGGCAAGAGGTCGTTGGCGAGGGCGTGTCCGTGCAGCGCGCAGCCGTAGCCGCCCTCGAAGCCGCGGGAGTTGTGGAAGATGCACGCGCCCTCGAAGGCGCGGGTCTTGAGCTCGCCGTCGTCGTCCTTCTCGGTCCAGCCGCCGCGGTGGCCCTCGTCGTGGTTCTCCCACTGCTCGGGGGTGAGTCGCTCCATGACCGCCCGGGTGCGCTCGGCGTCCTCGTCGTCGGCGAAGTGTGCGCCCAGCGTGCAGCACCCGGCCTCGGGACTGCTCTCGTAGATGCCGGGGCAGCCCTGCCCGAAGATGCAGGTCCAGCGCGACGTGAGCCAGGTCAGGTCGCAGCGGAAGACCTCGTCCGCATCGGTGGGATGGGCGAACTCCACGTACGTCCGTGGGAATCCGAGCTCGACTTCTGGCATCCGCTGGAGTCTATCCGGCCTTGCCGCACCCGGCCCGGCCACCGGGGAGTGCCAGAATGGGGCGCATGCGCATGGGCGTCCTCGACATCGGATCCAACACCGGGCACCTCCTGGTGGTCGACGCGTTCCGCGGCGGCCCCCCGGTCGCGGCGCACTCCTACAAGGAGCCGCTGCGTCTCGCGGAGCACCTCGACGCTGACAACGCGGTCACCGAGGAGGGCATCTCGCGGCTCGTCAAGTACGTCATCGAGGCGCGTGCCGAGGCCGAGGACAAGGGCTGCACGACGATCCTGGCATTCGCGACGTCGGCCGTGCGCGACGCTGTCAACGCCGACGACGTCATCGCGCGGGTCACCGAGTCCAGCGGGGTCGACCTGCAGGTGCTGGCTGGCGAGGACGAGGCACGGCTGACGTTCCTCGCGGTGCGCCGCTGGTTCGGCTGGTCGGCCGGTCGACTCGGAGTCTTCGACATCGGCGGAGGCTCGCTCGAGATCGGCGCCGGCTCCGACGAGTCGCCCGACGTCGCCCAGTCGATGGCGCTCGGCGCCGGACGGCTCACCCGGGAGTGGCTCGACGCCGGCCGCAGCCAGGCCGAGCTGCGGCTGCACGTGCGGGCGACGATCGCCGACGAGGCGGGTGCCGTGCTGCGTGGCGGCTCGTTCGATCGTGCGGTGGCCACCAGCAAGACGTTCCGGTCGCTGGCCCGCATCTGTGGTGCGGCGCCGTCGTCGGAGGGACGCTTCGTCCGCCGGGTCCTCCACAAGCGCGACCTGTCGCCCCTCGTCGAGCAGCTGCGGACCCTGCCGGCCGACGGCGTCCTGCACCTGCCGGGCGTCTCGCCGGACCGGGCCCACCAGATCCAGGCCGGTGCGATCGTGGCCGAGGCGACGATGGACCTCTTCGACCTGACCGAGCTCGAGATCTGCCCGTGGGCGTTGCGCGAAGGCGTCCTGCTGGAGCATCTCGACGGTCTCTGACCCGTCGATTCATCCCTCCGCCCTACAGTGGGAGTCGTGCCTGATCCCCTCCGCGTCTCCCTCTCGACCTCCTCGGTCTATCCGGGGTCGACCGCGAGCGGGTTCGAGGCGGCTGCCCGGCTCGGCTACGACGGGGTCGAGGTCATGGTCGGCATCGACGACGTCAGCGCCGACATCACCGCGATCAAGGCGCTGAGCGCGTTCCACGAGCTCCCGGTGGTCTCGGTCCACTCACCCTGCCTGCTCGTGACGCAGCGGGTGTGGGGCAGCGACCCGTGGGGCAAGCTGCACCGCAGCGCCGAGATGGCCCACGAGGTCGGCGCCTCGGTCGTCGTGGTGCACCCTCCGTTCCGCTGGCAGCGCGACTACGCCAGGACGTTCGTCGAGGGCATCGCCGACCTCGAGCAGCAGCACGGCATCACCTACGCCGTCGAGAACATGTATCCGTGGCGCACCGGCAAGCGTGAGTTCCAGGCATACGCCCCGGGCTGGGACCCCGTCGAGCAGGACTACGCCCACGTGACCCTCGACCTCTCGCACAGCTCGACCGCCGGCGGCGACCCCGTGGCGATGGCCGAGGCGCTCGGCCCGCGCCTGGCGCACGTGCACATCGCCGACGGCTCCGGGTCGGCGAAGGACGAGCACATGATCCCCGGCCGTGGCACCCAGCCGTGCGAGGAGTTCCTGTCCGCCGTCGCGGCCTCCGGGTTCACCGGCGAGATCGTCGTCGAGATCAACACCCGCAAGGCCAAGGACCCGGCCGAGCGCGAGGCCGACCTCCTGGAGGCGCTGGCGTTCACGCGCCTGCACGCTGCCGTCTGACCTAGGATGCCGGTCATGATCACCGGCGACCAGCTGCTCACGTTCGGCCTCGCGGCGTTCGTGCTCATCGCGATCCCGGGACCCAGCGTCGTGTTCGTGATCGGTCGCGCACTGGCGTACGGGCGCGGGGTCGCCCTGGCCACGGTGCTCGGCAACACCCTCGGGCTGCTCCTGGTCGTCGTGCTGGTGGCCCTCGGGCTCGGTGCGGTCGTGCAGGAGTCGATCGTGGTGTTCACGGTCCTCAAGCTCGCCGGCGCGGCCTTCCTGGTGTGGCTCGGCGTGCAGGCGATCCGGCACCGGTCGGGGTTCGTCGTGCGCGATGCCGGGGAGGGCGGCCCGCCGTCGCTCTCGTGGGCGACCGTCGTCCGACAGGGTTTCGTCGTGGGCGTCTCCAACCCGAAGGCGTTCATGATCTTCGGCGCGGTGCTCCCGCAGTTCGTGGTCCGCGAGAGCGGTCACGTCCCGGTGCAGATGCTCCTGCTGGGCCTGGTGGCCGTCGTCATCGGGCTCGCGTCCGACTCCCTCTGGGCCGTCATCGCGAGCCAGCTGCGGACGTGGTTCAACGCGTCTCCGCGACGGGGTGCAGCGATGGGCGTCGTCGGCGGCACCTCGATGATCGGTCTGGGCGTGGGCCTGGCCGTCACCGGCGACCACCGCTGAGGCGGTGCGCCAGCTCAGCGGGTGGGGCGGGCGAGGCGCTTGGCGAGGACGGCGCCGGTGATGATCTGCATCTGGTGATAGAGCATCAGCGGCAGGACGATCAGCGCCACGTTGCTGCCGGCGAACAGCACCGACGCGATCGGCAGACCGCTGGCGAGCGACTTGTTGGAGCCGCAGAACAGCACCGCCACGCGATCGGCCCGCGGCAGCCGGGCCAGGCGTCCGACGAGGACCGCCCACCCCATCGCCACGGCCAGCAGGACCGCGCACACCAGCGCCACCGCGAGGATCGACCAGACGCTGAGCGACGACCAGATGTGCGCCTCGGCACCCTCGCTGAACGCGACGAACACGACGAGCAGGATGCTGCCCCGGTCGAACAGCTTGAGCCGGCTGTCGTGGCGCGTCACGAACCCGCCCAGCCAGGGACGCAGCAGCTGGCCGAGGACGAACGGGACGAACAGCTGCAGGACGATCCTGATGATGGAGCCCGCGTCGACCGAGGCGTCGGCTGCCATCAGAAGCGCGACCAGTGCCGGGGTGAGGAAGACGCCCAGGAGGTTGGACATCGAGGCGCTGACCACTGCACCGGCGACGTTGCCGCCGGCGATCTGGGTGTAGACGACGCACGACTGCACGGTCGACGGCACGAGGCACAGGAGCAGGACGCCGCTGGCCAGCGAGGGCCGCAGGAGGTTGCCCTCGAGCAGCTGGGTCGCCAGGCCCAGCAGCGGGAACACGACGAACGTCGTGGCGAGGATGACCAGGTGCAGGCGCCACCGGGTCAGGCCGGCGACGGTCTCGGCGGTCGACAGGCGGGTGCCGTAGAGGAAGAACAGCAGCCCGATCGCGGCGACGGCGACGTGCTTGAGCACCTCCAGGGCATCGCCGGTCGCCGGCACGAACGACGCGACCAGGGCGGAGAGCAGGAGTCCCACGATGAACGGGTCGGGACGAAGGCGCACGCCCCCGACACTAGTGTGAGGCGTATGACCTCACGGATCGCGATCCTCGGCGCCGGCGTGATGGGGGAGACCCTCCTGTCGGCGATCCTCTCCTCCGGACACCCGACCGCAGACCTCGTCATCAGCGAGAAGCGCGACGACCGCGCGGCCGAGCTCCGCGAGTCCTACGGTGTCGAGGTGACGGGCAACGCCGCCGCTGCCGCCGGAGCCGATGTCGTCCTCCTGGTGGTCAAGCCGCAGGACGTGCCGTCGCTGCTCGAGGAGATCGCCGGCTCGGTCCGCCCCGGCGCGACAGTCGTCTCGCTCGCCGCCGGCATCACGATCGCCACGATGACGGCGGCCCTCCCCGGCGGCGTCGCGGTCGTGCGGGCGATGCCCAACACCCCTGCTCTCGTCGGCGAGGGGATGTTCGGCATCTCGCCGGGCTCGTCGGTGAGCGACGAGCAGCTGGCCGCCGTCGTGACCCTGCTGGAGTCGGGTGGCAAGGTCGTCGTGGTCGACGAGAGCCGGCAGGACGCCGTCACGGCGGTCTCGGGCTCCGGTCCCGCCTACGTCTTCTATCTCGCCGAGGCGATGATCGCCGGCGGGGTCGAGGCCGGCCTCGACCCCGGGACGGCCCGCACGCTCGCCGCCCAGACCCTCGTCGGGGCGGCCAAGCTGCTGGCGGAGTCGGGCGACAGCGCCGAGGAGCTCCGCCGCCGCGTGACGTCGCCCAACGGCACGACCCATGCCGCGATCACGACGTTCGACGACCGTGGCGTGAAGGACGGCCTGGTGGCCGGGGTGCTCGCCTGCGCGGCCCGCTCGGCTGAGCTCTCGGGCCCGGCATAGGCTGCAGGTGTGACCCAGAGCACCGGTGCTGCCGACGATCGCGCGTGCGTCGTCTTCGACGAGCACCTGACCGACTACAACTTCGGCCAGACGCACCCCATGGCACCGGTCCGCGTCGAGCTCACGATGGACCTCGCCCGTGAGCTCGGCATCGTCGAGGGCCTCGACGTCGTCGGTGCCGCACCGGCCACCGACGACGAGCTGCACCTGATCCACTCCGCGTCGTACATCGAGAAGGTCCACAAGCTCAGCGACCACCCGACCTACACCGACCTGTCGGTGGGACTGGGGTCCGAGGACAACCCGGTCTTCGCGCGCATGCACGAGGCGAGCGCCCTGATCGCCGGCGCGAGCGTCGAGGCCGCGCGCCGCGTCTGGACGGGAGCGGCGCCACGGGCCATCAACATCAGCGGCGGCCTGCACCACGCGATGCCGGGCAACGCGAGCGGCTTCTGCATCTACAACGACGTCGCGCTCGCGATCCGCTGGCTCCTCGACAACGGGGCCGAGAAGGTCGTCTACGTCGACGTCGACGCGCACCACGGCGACGGCGTGCAGCGGATGTTCTGGAACGACCCGCGGGTCCTCACGATCTCGATCCACGAGGGTCCCCAGACGCTGTTTCCCGGCACCGGGTTCTCGACGGAGATCGGCGGCGAGGGTGCCGAGGGCTCCGCGGTCAACGTGCCGCTGCCCCCGGGCACGTCCGACGCCGGCTGGCTGCGCGCGTTCCACGCCGTCGTCCCGCCCCTGGTCCGGGAGTTCGCGCCCGACATCCTCGTCACGCAGCACGGCTGCGACTCGCACATGGACGACCCGCTGACCAACCTCATGCTGAGCGTCGACGGGCAGCGGGCGTCCTACCTGGCCCTGAAGTCCCTCGCCGAGGAGGTGTGCGACGGCAAGTGGGTCGCCACGGGTGGTGGGGGATATGCCGTCATGGACGTGGTCCCGCGGGCCTGGGCGCACCTGCTCGCGATCGTGGCCGGCGCCCCGCTCGACCCGCAGTCGCTCACGCCCGACGGCTGGCGGCACCGCATCGAGCAGATGCGGGGAGCCCCCGGACCACAGCGGATGACCGACGGCCGGGCGGTCGGCTACCGGGCCTGGGAGCAGGGCTACGACCCCGCGAGCTGGCTCGACCGCTCGATCCACGCGACCCGCGAGGCGGTCTTCCCGCTCAACGGCCTCGACCCCCTGCCGTGACGGGCCGAATCGCGTGACGCGTCCCACCTGAGCCGATTTTGGACAACTACTGTCCCTGCAGCATCGCGAGGCACTAGTCTCAACCAAGGCACGCGCGCTGTTTCTCTGGTGGGGAAGCCAGAGAGCGCGCGTGCCCCTCAGGAAGCAGGTGGTGACATGGCATCCGGACCGACGTTCTTGACCGTCGCCGAAGTGGCAGGTCAGATGCGCGTCTCGAAGATGACGGTCTACCGTCTCGTCCACTCCGGCGAGCTCGAGGCCGTCCGCGTCGGACGCTCGTTCCGTGTGCCCGAGCACGCCGTCACCGAGTTCCTGGGCAAGTCCTACTTCCAGGCCGGCTGACCCGAGTCGTCCGCCGGGCGCCGCCGCGTCCACCTCCCCGGTCGGCAGCAGTGTCGACCGAGGCACACGTGTAGGCTGAGGCTCAGCCGCCACCGGGGGCGCAGGGCGTTTCTGCCCGCGGCCGCCGTCGTGGCGAGCAGTCTCAAGTGCACACCTGCCACCTCCGCGTGGCCAGACCAGAAGTGAAGTGACCCGTGGGTTCAGTCATCAAGAAGCGTCGCAAGCGGATGTCGAAGAAGAAGCACCGCAAGATGCTGAAGCGCACCCGAGTGCAGCGTCGTCGTCTGGGCAAGTAGTCCCACATGAGCCGGGTCGTCCTTGTCACGGGTGTGGCGGGCTCGTTCGCGTCGAAGTTCGCGCGGCGGCTCGCTGACCTTGGCGAGGGCTCAGGCATCGAGCGGGTCATCGGCATCGACACGATCCTGCCCGATGCCGACCTCGGCAAGGTCAAGTTCGTCCGCGCTGACATCCGCACCCCGGTCATCGGCAAGGTCATCGCCGTCGACGAGGTCGACACCGTCGTGCACCTCGACGTCAACCCGCCGCAGCGCGGTCGGATCGGTGGCGCCAAGGAGCTCAACGTCATCGGCACGATGCAGCTGCTGGCCGCGTGCCAGCGTTCCTCGACGGTGCGCAAGCTCGTGCTGGGCTCGTCCACCGCGGTCTACGGCTCGTCGCCGCGTGACCCGGCGATGTTCAACGAGTCGCTCCTGGCCCGCAACGGCGTCCGCACCGGATTCCCCAAGGACATCGTCGAGGTCGAGTCGTACGTGCGAGGGTTCTCCCGCCGTCGGCCCGAGGTCATCATCACGACGATCCGGGCGGCGCAGGTGCTGCACCCCGACGTCGACACCCCGATGCGCAACTACTTCAGCAACCCCGTGCTCCCGACGGTGCTCGGCTTCGACCCGAGGCTGCAGTTCCTCGGCCTCGAGGACGCCCTCGCGATCCTCTCCGAGTCCGTGGTCAACGATCGACCCGGCACCTTCAACGCCGCCGGCAACGGGGTCGTCCTGCTGAGCCAGGCCGCACGCCGTATGGGCCGGCCGACGATCCCGCTGCCGCCGGTCGGTTTCGCGATGGCTGCCCGACGGTTCATCCGTGCGATGGGCTCCGACATCCCGCCCGACCTGCACCGCCTGCTCACGTTCGGGCGTGCGGTCGACACCTCGGCGTTGCGCGACATCTTCGGCTACGACCTGACCCAGAGCTCGCAGGAGACGTTCGAGGAGTTCCGTGCCTCGCTGCGCCCCGGCCTCCTCGCCTCGATCGGAGGACGTCCATGACCGACGAGCGCAAGACGATCGGCTCCGGCGGCACACCGGGCCGCGGCAACCGCGAGACGTCGCCGTCGGCAGCAGCCCGCTCGCTGGCCGGTGGCAGTGCTGCGCCGCGCAAGGCCGTCGCCAAGAAGAAGGTCACCGAGCCGGTCCCGGTCAAGAAGGTCACGCCCAGGAAGGCACCCGCTGCCAAGAAGCCGGCCGCCAAGAAGCCGGCCGGCGCCAAGCCCGCTGCGTCGCAGCCGCCTCCTGCCGCGGAGAAGCCCCGCCTGCGCGCCGTCACCGACGAAGACGCCGCAGCAGCCGCTGCCGCGGCGGCCGAGGAGGCCGCCCGCCGCACCCGCACGGCCGGGGCCGCACCGTTGTCGGCCGGCATCCCGCTCGACGAGATCGTCGTCGCGGTCGTCCAGGCGGCCCAGCGCGTGCTCGGCACCGACTGGGAGTCGCGCATCGCTACGCTGCTGGCCACGGTGCGCAAGCGCCTCAGCGGCGACTACGAGATCGACGAGTTCGGCTTCGACCCGCAGATCGCCGAGGTGCTCAGCGCCGCGGTCGAGCCGATCGCCGAGAAGTGGTTCCGCCTCGAGGTCAGGGGCATCGAGAACATCCCCGAGGACGGCGGCGCCCTGCTGGTCGCCAACCACTCGGGCACCGTCCCGCTCGACGGTCTGATCACCGGCTACGCGGTCAAGAAGTACGCCGGCCGCCACCTGCGCCCGCTGGGCGCCGACCTCGTGTTCTCGCTTCCGATCGTCGGCCAGGTCGCCCGCAAGGTCGGCGCGACCCTCGCGTGCCAGGAGGACGCGGAGCGCCTGCTGACCAGCGGCGAGCTCGCCGGCGTGTGGCCCGAGGGCTTCAAGGGCATCGGCAAGCCGTTCGCCGAGCGCTACAAGCTGCAGCGGTTCGGGCGCGGCGGATTCGTGTCGTCCGCGATGCGGGCCGGTGTGCCGATCGTGCCCGTCTCGATCGTGGGCGCCGAGGAGATCTACCCGCTCGTGGGCAACGTCCCCTCGTTGGCCCGGCTGCTCGGCCTGCCCTACCTGCCGATCACGCCCTTCTTCCCGCTGCTCGGTCCGCTCGGCATGGTGCCGCTGCCGAGCAAGTGGATCATCGAGTTCGGCGAGCCGGTGCGCACCGACGCCTACGAGCCCGAGGCCGCGGACGACCCGATGCTGCTGTTCAACGTGACCGACCAGGTGCGCGAGACGATCCAGCAGACGCTCTACAAGCTGCTCGTCGACCGGGGCAACGCCTTCTTCTGAGGGCGACGCGTCACGGGGGCGTGGAGGTCTTCCACGAGCCTTCCACGACCCCGGGGCCCGAGGGCCCCGCGCGACCTACTTGCCGCCGCCGAGCAGGCCGTTGAGCAGTCCGGGCACGAGGCCCACCTGCTCGTCGTCACCGAGCAGGCCGCCCAGCAGGGGGTCGGTCACGTCGCTGAGGCTCGGCGTCTTGACCGGCACGGCCGGCGGAGTCGTCGTCGGGGTGGTGGTCGGCGTCTGGGTCGGCTGGGAAGCGCTGCCGCCGGACCCGGTGGTCGAGTCGGAGGAGCCGGACGACTTCGAGCCGGCCGGCTTGCTCGTGCCGGTGTCCTGGGCGGGTGTGCGATCGGCCGGTGTCGTCTGGGCGACGTCGGTGACCGCGTTGACCAGCTGACCGAGGTCGACCGGTCCGCAGCTCGTGCAGCGCTCGGCCACGCCGGTCGTCATGGCGACGACGACGTCGGTCGCGTCGCTGAACGAGGGGTTGGACCCCGCGGGCAGTGCGGACCGCAGCGCCGTCAGCTCCTGGGCGGCGGACTGGGCGAAGGTGCTGACCCGCTGCATCGTCGCGGTCGAGGCGTCGGCCGCGAAGGCCTCGTCCATCGACACCCAGGCGTCGGTCGCGGTCGTCGTGAAGTCGTCGAGCAGGTCGGCGACGCGCTGCTGGGAGCTGCCGTCTCCGGCGGCGAGCGTGGTGGCCTCGGCGAGTCGCTCTGACGCGCGGGCCAGCTGGAACTGCCCGCGCGACGCGTCGTCGCGGTGCAGGGCGAGCTCGACGTTCTCCATGCCCCGCTTGACCGGGTAGAGCATCTCGCCGGGAACCGCGGAGGCGCTCGAGGCGACCATGCTGACGGCGCCGGCGGAAGCGATGAGGGCGGCGGTGAGGCCGGCGACGCGGCGACGGCCGGAGCGCGTCTCACGTACGGGCGCGGCGACGGGGCGTCGGGAGGCGCCCGGCATGGGCACGAGGACCGTGGCAGCCTCGGTCATCAGCTGCGCGCGCAGGTCGGTGCGGAACTGCATCGACGGCTCGACGACGGCAGCCTCGCAGAGGCCTTCGGCGAACGCGACGAGATCGGCGATGTGCTCGTTCCGAGGCGTGCGACCGTTCCAGGCCTCCTCGAAGGACTGGGCGTCGTCTGATGAGCGACGGCCGATCATGATGGGTTCCTCACTGCCGTGAATATGTCATGACGAACAACGAACTCGACGGTGAAGAAGTTACGGCCAGGTGACAGGACGAAGGTCCTGAGATGTCGACTCATCGGGCATCTCCCGGCACTGACTTGGCCAGGCTGCGCACGGCGCGCAGCTGGAGCTGCTTGATGGCTCCCTCGCTGCGACCGAGCGCGGCAGCGGTCTGGGCGATCGAGAGACCCTGGATGAACCGCATGAGGATGCAGTCGCGCTGCTCGTTGGGCAGCGCCTTGACGGCCTCGAACAGCATCTCGTTGGAGATGAGGGCGAGGACCTCCTGCTCGGGGCTCGCGGCGTGCGTCTTGCCCTCGGGGATCGTCTCGGAGACGATCTCGAGGCGCGACCGGCTCGACTTGAAGTGGTCGGCGACGAGGTTGCGCGCGATGGTCGTCAGCCAGGCGCCGAAGTCCTTGCCCTGCCAGTTGAAGCGCTGGATCGCCCGCAGGCCGCGGACGAACGTCTCGCTCGTGAGGTCCTCGGCGAGCTGCTGGGACCCGACGCGGTAGTAGATGAACCGGAAGACGCCGGTGACGTAGTGGTCGTAGAGCTGACCGAACGCCTCGGAGTCGCCTTCCTTGGCGAGGTCGACGAGCGCCCGTAGCCGTGAGGCCTCGGGATCGTTGTCGTCATGAGGGACCGGGCTCCCGTTGGACGGGGCGTAGGCCGGCGAGTCGGCCAGGGCCAGGGCCACCTGCAGCGAGCGGTCGTCCGGGATCGCGAGGGCGAGCGACAGCGCAGTGCGCAGTCCGCCGACGACATCCCTCACAGGCCCTCCCTGATCATCGGCGATTCTAGCCTGATGACGGCAGGGTGTCAGTGTCTTTGTTTTTTATTCTTTTGACGCAGCAGGTGCCACGTTCCGCCTGCAGCCGCAGCGGCCACCGCGCCCTTGCCGCCGACCAGGGCGACCTTGCGTCCGGTGCGGTAGTCGCGGATGCGCCATCCGTGGGAGCGGGCGTGCGACCTCAGGTGGGCGTCGGGATTGACGGCGCAGGGGTGTCCGACGAGCGACAGCATCGGCAGGTCGTTGCTGGAGTCGGAGTAGGCGTAGCAGTCGTCGAGCACGAGGCCCTCGCGCTCGACGATCTCGCGGATCGCGACGGCCTTGCCCTCGCCGTGCAGCATCTCGCCGACGAGGGCGCCGGTGTAGATGCCGTCGACGTGCTCCGACACGGTGCCGAGGGCACCCGTGAGGCCCAGGCGGCGGGCGATGACCGACGCGATCTCGACGGGCGCCGCGGTCACGAGCCACACCCGCTGGCCGCGGTCGAGGTGCCACTGGGCGATGGCCCGGGTCCCCGGCCAGATCTTGCCCGCCATGTGCTCGTCGAAGATCTCCTCGCCGATCTCCTCGAGCTCGGTGACGCTGTGCCCGGCGATGAACGCGAGCCCGGTCGCGCGGGCCTTGGCGATGTGCTCGGGGTCCTCGCTGCCGACGACGCGAAAGTACAGCTGCTGCCAGGCGGCGGAGAGGATGTCGCGCGTCGTGAAGAACTTGCGGCGGTGGAGCCCGCGCGCGAGATGGAAGATCGACGCGCCCTGCATGATCGTGTTGTCGACGTCGAAGAAGGCGGCCGCCGTGGGGTCGGGCGCCGTCGACAGGGCGCTCTCCATCTCGGACGAGGACGCGGAGGCCTGACCCGCGAGCACTGATCTCGACTGGAGATTGCGCGGCCGATCGGGTGTTGCGTCCCGTGCCATGGGCCCGAGCCTAACGCCCTCCGGGCACCACGACCTGTGGTTGACTCGGGGGGTGACGGTGAATGTCAGTGACTACCTCCACCAGGCCGCGGCGAACGACCCGGACGGAGTCGCGCTGGTCGAGCACCGCGACGTGCGCCGACAGGTCACGTGGCGTGAGGTCGACGAGTCCGCGGACGCCGTGGCCCGCGCCCTCTCCGGCCGCGGGCTGGTCGCCGGGCAGCGGGTCGCGGTCGTCATGGCCAATCGCATCGACCTGCCGATCGCCTACTTCGGCATCCTGCGCGGCGGCATGGTCGCCGTGCCGATCAACCCCCGGTCGACGACGCGGGAGATCGGCCGGATGCTGGCCGACTCCCTCGCGCGCGTCGTGCTCTGCGACGAGGCCGGGGTGGCGCAGGTGCGCGAGGCCGTCACCGACGAGCACCAGGTCAGCATCGTCGTCGACGGCGCCGAGCCGCTCGCCGGCGAGACGGCGTTCGACGCCTTCCTGGCTGATGCGACCGGAGCGGCGCCGGCCGCGCCCGCCGATGCCGAGGCCCTGGCCGTCGTCCTCTACACGTCCGGCACGAGCGGCAAGCCTCGCGGCGCGATGCTCACGCACCGGGCCCTAGTCGCCAACATCGAGCAGATCGCGCAGCTCGACCCGCCGGCGGTCGCGCCGGACGACGTCTGCCTCGGGCTCCTGCCCATGTTCCACATCTACGGCCTCAACTGCGTGCTCGGCCAGGCCGTGCGGCAAGGCGCCTGCGTGCTGATGGTGGACGGCTTCGACCCCGGCGGCCTGCTGGAGCTGATCCGCACGGAGGGCGTCACGAACATCCCGCTCGCGCCACCCGTCGTGGCGGCGTGGGCCGGCCGCGAGGGCCTCGGTGACCAGCTCAGCAGCGTCTCGATGGTGCTGTCGGGCGCGTCCGCCCTCGACCCGGAGCTGGCCGAGTCGTTCCGCGAGTCGTCCGGCAAGTACATCGAGCAGGGCTACGGCCTCACCGAGACCGCGCCCGTCATCGCCACGACGATGGGCTCGTCCCGCGAGCCCGGCACGCCGCCGAAGCCCGGGTCGGTCGGACGACCGCTGCCGGGCATCGAGGTGCGGATCGTGGAGGCGAGCGGGCTGGACGCGGCTCCCGGCGACCCGGCCGAGATCTGGGTCAAGGGCGACAACCTCTTCTCCGGCTACTGGCCCGACGGCGTCGACGGTCCGCGGGAGGACGGCTGGTACCCCACGGGCGACGTCGGCTTCGTCGACGAGGACGGCGACCTCACGCTGGTCGACCGGCTGCGTGAGCTCATCATCGTGTCGGGCTTCAACGTCTACCCGTTCGAGGTCGAGGACGTCATCGCGGAGGTGCCCGGCGTCGCGCAGGTCGCGGTCGTCGGTCTGCCCGACGAGGAGACCGGCGAGGCCGTCGTCGCGTTCGTCGTGCCCGAGCCCGATGCCGCGTCCGACGAGGCGGGGCTGCTCGCTGCCGTCGACGAGCACTGCCGCACCCGCCTGGCGCGCTTCAAGCAGCCGCGTCGGTCGGTCGTGGTGACAGGGCTCCCGCACTCGGCCACCGGCAAGGTCGCGAAGGGGCGCCTGCGGGCCCTCGCGCGCAGCGAGACCCTCGGGCTCGACGCGTCATGACCATCGCGCACTCGTCCGACGCGCGGGTCGTCGTCTACACCCGCGAGGGCTGCCACCTGTGCGAGGTGGCCGAGGCCGAGGTCGCGCAGATCTGCGCCGAGACGGGCGACACCTGGGTGCGCGTCGACATCGACGACGACGAGGATCTGCGGGCCAGGTTCACCGAGCAGGTGCCCGTCACGTTCATCGACGGCGCCCAGCACGACTTCTGGCGGGTCGATCCTCTGCGCCTGCGGAAGGCGCTCGCCAGGCGCAGATGACGTGTGACATGGACCACCGGACCATGTCTCGATTTTGTTAACGCGTTCACAAACTCTTAAACTGGTGATGCGCCTCGTGCCCGTCCCGCAAGGGATAATCCCCAGCACGGCAGCGCAGGAGCACCGTGACCATTCTTCGCAGCCCTCGGCTCGCCGACGGAACTGCCCGTGGCATCCCTGATGCCACCGTGGCCCGTCTGCCGGTCTACCTGCGCGCACTCAACGCGCTGACCGAGCAGGGCGTCGGGTCCTGCTCGTCGATCGAGCTCGCCGAGAAGGCCGGGGTCAACCCCGCCAAGCTCCGCAAGGACCTGTCCTACCTCGGCTCCTACGGCACGCGCGGCGTCGGCTACGACGTGGAGTACCTCCGCTACCAGATCGCGCGCGAGATGGGGCAGACCCAGGACTGGGAGGTCGTCATCGTCGGGATCGGCAACCTCGGCTCGGCGCTCTCGGCCTACCAGGGCTTCAGCACGCGTGGCATCCGCGTCGCGGCCCTCGTCGACGCCGATCCGCAGCGGGTCGGCTCCACGGTCTCGGGCCTCACGGTCAGCTCGCTCGACGACCTCGACGCGATCGTCGCCGACCGGTCGATCTCGATCGGTGTCATCGCGACGCCCGGCGACGCGGCCCAGCAGGTCGCCGACCGTCTGGTCGCCGCCGGTGTCACGAGCATCCTGAACTTCGCGCCTGCGCTCGTGCAGGTGCCCGACGGGGTCGACGTCCGCAAGGTCGACCTGTCGGTCGAGCTGCAGATCCTGGCCTACCACGAGCAGCGCAAGACCGGCACGGACAGCAAGGAGCCGAAGGTGAGCAACGCATGAGCGTCCTGGTGGTGGGCATGTCCCACAAGTCGGCGCCGATCGACGTGCTCGAGCGCGCCTCGCTCGACGTCGACGCGTCGGTCAAGCTGTCGCACCTCGTGCTCGAGGCCCCGTTCGTCACGGAGTCGGCGGTCATCTCGACCTGCAACCGGGTCGAGATCTACGTCGAGGCCGAGCGCTTCCACGGTGCGGTCGAGGAGGTCTCGCGGCTGCTCGCCGAGCACTCCGGCCTTGATCGTGACGACTTCGTCCGCCACGTCTACGTGCACTTCGACGAGGCCGCGGTCGCCCACCTGTTCGGCGTCGCCGCCGGCATGGACTCCATGATCCTGGGGGAGAGCCAGATCCTCGGCCAGGTCCGCGAGGCGCTGCACAGCGCCCAGGCCGAGTCGACGGTCGGCTCGGCCCTCAACGCGCTGTTCCAGCAGGCCCTGCGCATCGGCAAGCGCGGCCACGCCGAGACCGGCATCGACCGCCTGGCCCCGTCGATCGTGACGGCCGGGCTCGATGCCGCCGGGCCCGTCGTCGACGCGGCCGACACCCGGTTCCTCGTCGCGGGCGCCGGCACGATGGCCAGCCTGGCCGTGCGCACGCTGATCGACCGCGGCGTCGACCCGACGCGCATCATGGTCGCCAACCGCACCTACCAGCGCGCCTACGCGCTCGTCGCGACGTTCGGCGTCAGCGCCGTGCGCTGGCAGGCGATGGACGTCGAGCTGTCGGCCGCCGACGTGCTGATCAGCTGCACGGGCGCCAGCGGCGTCGTGTTCACCCCCGAGCGGATCGCGAAGGCCGCCGAGGGCCGCAGCATGGCCCTGATCGACCTGGCCCTGCCGCGTGACATCGACCCGGCGGTTCGCGAGATCGAGGGCATCGACCTCGTCGACCTCGTGGTCCTCTCCCAGCTGTCGGCCAACGCCGAGCTCGCGGCCGACGTCGCGCAGGTGCGCGACATCGTGGAGTCCGAGGTCCGGACGTTCCTCGCCGCCAAGGCCGCGTCGCACATCACGCCGACCGTCGTCGCGCTGCGCACCATGGCGACCGACATCGTCGCCGCGGAGCAGGCCCGGATCGAGTCGCGTCTGCCCAACCTCACCGACGACGAGCGCGCCGACGTCCGCAAGGCGCTGCACCGTGTCGCCGAGAAGCTCATCCACGCGCCCACCGTGCGCGTGCAGCAGCTGGTCGACGGACCGGCGGGCCTGACCTACGCCGATGCGCTGGCCGACCTGTTCGCGCTCGATCAGTCGGCCGTCGACGCCGTGACCCGGGTGGGTGACAAGCCATGACGACACTTCGCCTCGGCACCCGGGCCAGCGCGCTCGCGGTGACCCAGTCCCAGCACATCGCCGACCGCATCACGGCCGAGACCGGCGCCGCGGTCGAGCTCGTCACGATCTCGACCGAGGGTGACCGCAGCTCGGCCCCCCTCGCCACGATGGGTGGGCAGGGCGTGTTCGTCGCGGCCCTGCGCGAGGCGCTGCTGCGCGGCGACGTCGACCTCGCGGTGCACTCGCTCAAGGACCTGCCCACGGCCCCCGATCCTCGCCTGGTGCTGGCTGCCATCCCCCGGCGCGAGGACCCGCGTGACGTGCTCGTGGCCCGCGACGGCCTGACCCTCGGAGAGCTGCCGCAGGGCGCTCGCGTCGGCACCGGCTCGCCGCGTCGTGAGGCCCAGCTCAACGCCCTCGGGCTCGGGGTCGAGGTCGTCGCGATCCGCGGCAACGTCGACACCCGCATCTCGAAGATCGCCTCCGGCGACTACGACGGAGTGCTCCTGGCTCGTGCCGGGCTGCTCCGCCTCGGTCGCGCCGACGAGGCCACCGAAGTGATCGATCCTCTCCAGATGCTCCCCGCCCCCGGGCAGGGAGCCCTGGCGTGCGAGTGCCGCGCCGACGACGACGCGACCATTCGCCTGCTCGAACGGCTCGACGACAGCGACACCCGTGCTGCCGTCACCGCCGAGCGAAGCCTCCTCGCAACACTCGAGGCTGGCTGCAGTGCACCGGTGGGAGCTCTGGCCGAGATCGCCGACGGCGACCACGGCGACGAGCTCTGGCTCCGTGCCGTCGTCGGAGACGTCTCCGGCTCGCCCACCATCCGACTGTCCGCGACCGGCCTCCCCTCGGAGGCCGCCGCGGTCGGTGAACGTCTTGCTGTCGAGATGCTCGCCGAAGGTGCCGACGCCCTCGTGGCCGTCGCCACCTCCTGACCCCCTGACAGACCGAGAAAAGGACCACCGTGACCATCACCCCGATGCGAGAAGCACCGACCACGTCGACGCCGAGCGCACGCAAGGCCCCGCGCGGCCACGTGAGCTTCGTCGGCGCCGGACCGGGCGACGCGAGTCTCCTGACGGTTCGTGCTGCCGAGCTGCTCGCGCAGGCCGACGTCGTCATCACGGAGCTGCCGGAGCAGGCTGCTCTCGTCACCAACGGTGCCGAGATCATCGACGGCGGCATCGGCGAGGACGGCGAGATCCTCACCCACGCCGCTCGTGCCCGCCTCGTCGTCAAGCACGCCAAGACCGGCGCCCACATCGTCCGTCTGATCGCCGGCGACCCGTTCACCTACGCCACCGGACCCGAGGAGGCCGCTGCGTGCAGCAAGGCCGGCATCGGGTTCGAGATCGTGCCGGGCATCTCGTCGATCTCCGCGGTCCCGGCCTATGCCGGCGTCCCGCTGACCAACCGCACGCACCGTGAGTACTCGGTCGTCAGCGTCGGCGACGCGTCGATCAACTGGGCCGACCACGCGAGCGAGGACACGCTCGTCCTGCTGTCGGCCGTCGCCCGCATCGGTGAGGTCGCCTCCGGCCTCGTCGACGCGGGACGCAAGCCCGACACCCCAGTCGCGATGACCCGGGTCGGCACGACCACCGAGCAGACCACGGTCGTCTCGACGCTCGCCGAGATCGCGGCCGACGCCAAGGCGGCCGGCATGACCGCTCCGGCGATCACGGTCGTCGGCGAGGTCGTCTCGATGCGCGAGGCGCTGTCGTGGTTCGAGACCAAGCCGCTCTACGGCTGGCGCATCCTGGTGCCCCGCACCAAGGAGCAGTCGGCCGGTCTCGCGTCCCGTCTGCGGGGCTACGGAGCGATCTCCGAGGAGGTCCCGACCATCTCGGTCGAGCCGCCGCGCAACCCGCAGCAGATGGACAAGGCCGTCCGGGGCCTCGTCGAGGGTCGCTACGAGTGGATCGCGTTCACCAGCGTCAACGCCGTCAAGGCCGTGCGCGAGAAGTTCGAGGAGTACGGGCTCGACGCCCGTGCGTTCTCCGGCCTCAAGATCGCCGCTGTCGGTGACAAGACCGCCGAGGCCATCGCCACGTGGGGCATCCGCGCCGACCTCATCCCGTCGGGAGAGCAATCGGCCCGCGGTCTCCTCGAGGACTGGCCGCCGTTCGACGAGCTGCTCGACCCGATCAACCGGGTCTTCCTGCCGCGCGCCGACATCGCGACCGAGACCCTCGTGGCCGGCCTGATCGATCTGGGCTGGGAGGTCGACGACGTCACCGCCTACCGCACCGTCCGGGCGGCCCCGCCGCCAGCGCCGACGCGCGAGGCGATCAAGACCGGCAAGTTCGACGCGGTCATGTTCACCTCGTCGTCCACGGTCCGCAACCTCGTGGGCATCGCCGGCAAGCCGCACACGTCGACGATCATCGCGTGCATCGGCCCCGCGACGGCCAAGACCGCCGAGGAGCACGGCCTGCGGGTCGACGTCCTCGCCGAGTCGCCGTCCGTCGAGGAGCTGGCCGATGCGCTCGCTGAGTTCGGCACGGCCCGTCGTCTGGGCTTCGTCGAGGCTGGCGAGCCGGTGACCAAGCCGTCGCAGAAGCGTCCGTCGTCGCGCCGCAAGGCCTAGGGAGGCCCCATGTCGTTCCCCACTGACCGTCCTCGTCGTCTGCGCTCGACGCCTGCGATGAGGCGGTTGGTGGCGGAGACGCACGTGCAGCCGTCCCAGCTGGTGCTGCCGATGTTCGTCGCCGAGGGGCGCAGCGAGCCGCGGCCGATCAGCAGCATGCCGGGCGTCGTCCAGCACACGCGCGACTCCGCACGCCGGGCCTACGCCGAGGCGGCGGAGCTCGGGCTCGGGGGCGTCATGCTGTTCGGCCTGCCCGAGCACAAGGATGCTCAGGGCTCGGGGGCACTCGATCCCGACGGCATCCTCAACGTGGCCCTGGCCGACGCGCGGGCCGAGGTCGGCGACGACCTGCTCGTCATGGCCGACCTGTGCCTCGACGAGTTCACCGACCACGGGCACTGCGGCGTGCTCGACGCGCGGGGCCGGGTCGACAACGACGCGACGCTCGAGATCTATGCGCAGATGGGGGTCGTGCAGGCCGAGTCCGGCGCCCACGTGGTCGGCCCCAGCGGCATGATGGACGGCCAGGTCGGCGTCATCCGGGCGGCGCTCGACGCGGCCGGCCACGACGACACGGTGATCCTCGCGTACGCCGCGAAGTACGCCTCGGCGTTCTACGGCCCCTTCCGCGAGGCCGTCGACTCCTCGCTGCAGGGCGACCGCAAGACCTACCAGCAGGATCCCGCCAACGGCCGTGAGGCGATCCGCGAGACGCTCCTCGACATCGAGGAGGGGGCCGACATCGTCATGGTCAAGCCGGCGATGACCTACCTCGACCTCATCGCCGACGTGCGCGCCGCGGTCGACGTCCCCGTCGCCGCCTACAACATCTCGGGCGAGCTCGCGATGGTCGAGGCCGCGGCGGCCAACGGATGGCTGGAGCGGGAGCGGGCGATCGACGAGATCATCCTCTCGATCCGCCGCGCAGGAGCCGACATCGTGCTGACCTACTGGGCGACCGAGGTGGCCGCGCGCCTGTCGCGCTGAGGCTCTGGGGGCGTGGGTCGTTCTTCATGCCTAGCTAGTCGCTCCGAGTAGACACTGTGTGTATAGTCCGGAGCATGTCCGTTTCGAAGACCCTCCTGGGGCTGCTCGCGACCGAGCCGGCGCACGGCTACACCCTCAAGCAGCGGTACGACCGGCGCTTCAGCCCGGTCAAGCCGCTGCCGGCGGGCCAGGTCTACGCCTCGCTGTCGCGCTTCGAACGCGACGGCCTGGCGGTCGTCACGGGCACCGAGGACGGCGACGGGCCGTCCCGGATCCTCTACGCCATCACGCCCGATGGAGTGACTGCATGGGAGACCTGGATGTACACCCCTGAACCTCCGTCGACCTACGCCTCGAGCACCCTGCTCACCAAGGTCACGCTCGCCCTGATCTCCGGGCGTGACGCCGACACCGTCCTCGACGCGCAGCGGACCGTTCACCTGGAGCGCATGCGCGAGCTCACCGCGGCCAAGGCCGTGGCATCGGCCTCCGACCTGCTCGCCATGACGTACGAGCTGGCGCATCTGGACGCCGACCTGCGCTGGATCGAGGAGGCGGGCGGACGGCTCGAGTCGCTCGGCGGCGAGCTGTCGGGAGACCGCGCATGACCGCCGCGACGTCCACGGTCACCTCGGCGCTCGAGGCGAGAGGCCTGCACCTCACGTTCGGTCGCACCGAGGCCCTGCGGGGTGCGAGCCTGACCGTCGCTCGCGGCGAGGTGCTGGCCCTGATGGGTGCCTCCGGCTCGGGCAAGTCGACCCTCCTGTACTGCCTGGCGGGCATCCTGACGCCCGACGCGGGGGAGGTGCGCCTCCTCGGTGACCCGGTGGCTGACCTCGGCGAGCGTGCCCGGGCCGACCTGCGCCTGTCCCGGGTGGGCTTCGTGCTGCAGGGTGGCGAGCTGGTCCCAGAGCTGACGCTGTCCGAGAACGTCGCGCTGCCTCTGCAGCTGCTGGGTGTCAGGCACACCGAGGCAGCCCGTCGAGCCGAGCAGATGCTGGCCTCCGTCGATCTGGCCGAGGCGGGTGGCAGGCGAGCCGGCGAGGTGTCCGGGGGTCAGGCGCAGCGGGCGGCCGTCGCCCGCGCGCTCGTCCACGATCCCGAGGTCGTGCTCGCCGACGAGCCGACGGGTGCGCTCGACACGGTCAACGGTGAACAGGTGCTCGAGCTGCTCCTGACCAGTGCTCGCTCACGGGGCGCCAGCGTCGTGCTCGTGACCCACGACCACCGGGTCGCGGCACACGCCGACCGTCTGGCGATCATGCGGGACGGCGTCGTGCTCGAGGACCGCGACGCATGAGCGGCGAGGTGCGACTCGGACTGCGTCTGGCGGGTGGAGGTCGTCCGCGCGAGCGGATGCGGATGATCGGGACCGGGCTGGCCCACGCCGTCGGGGTCTGGGTCCTGCTGGTCGTCATCGCAGCAGTTCGTGCGGAGATCGCCCTGCCCGACTACGACGGAGATGCGCTTCCGCTGCTCGTCGTCACGGTCGTCGCCACGGTGGGCGTGCCGATCATCGTGCTGCTCGCGACGATGGCACGCCTCTCAGCGGTCCTGCGTGACCGTCGCCTGGCGTGCCTTCGGGTGCTGGGCCTGTCGCCCGGCCGGACGCGTGTGGTCGCCTCGGTCGAGGCCGGCGCCTCGGCTGCCATCGGCTCGGTGCTCGGCGCACTGCTGTTCGGGGCCACGCGGCCCCTCCTGCGCGGGCTCGACGTCGCGGGGCGCGACTGGTCGTCGGCGTCGTTCGCGCCGTGGTGGTGGGCGGTCGTCCTGGTCCTGCTCACTCTGCCGTCGGTGGCCGTCGCCGTCGCCCTGGCTCCGGGGGCACGACCTGCGTCCACGCTGTCGACGCCCCCGGCGACGGCGATCGCGGCGAGGCCGCCCAGCAGGTGGCGGCTCCTGCCCCTGCCTGTCGGCCTGGTCGCGGTGAGCCTGTCGACGGTCGGCCTGGAGAGTGATGCAGACGTCGGCGATCTTCGCCTTGTCGTTCTGGTCGGTGGCGGCATCGTCACCGCGCTCGGCCTGATCATGGTCATCCCGGTCTTCACCCGCCTCGTCGCCGACCTCGTGGTGCGGGTCAAGGGCGGGCCCGCCCTGCGCATCGCGGGACGGCGGCTCCAGAGCCAGCCCGCCGGTGTCTCCCGCGTCGTGGCCGGCCTCCTGATCGGGCTGTTCGTGGTGTCGGGTGGTCGGATGGTGCTCGGCGCGTGGGAGAGCACCCCCCAGTACCTCGCAGCCGACAGTGCTGCCCGCGGCGGACAGGTGGCCTACGACGTCTACGTCGACCCGGGGTCAGGAGCAACAGACTTGGCGGAGCGCCTCGCCTCGGTGCAGGGGGTCGTCGCGGCCTACCCCCAGTGGCAGCTCATGACCGCCTGCGACATCGGCACGCCGTGCGTCAGCGCCTTCGTGGGCACCTGTGCAGATCTGGAGGCGAGCGTTCCGGACGCTGCCGGGTGTCGTGACGGGCAGGCCGCCTGGCTTGACCGGGTGGGCACCGAGGCCGGTGCGCGCCCCGGATCGAGCATCCGTTGGACCACGGGCAGCGAGGACCCCGACCGTCCCGTGGTCGACCTGGCCGCTCCTGCCGCCGATGCCGTCATCACGTCCTCCGAGTCCGACTACGCCGCGAGCGACGCGGTGCAGGCGCAGGTCTTCATCCCGCGTGGCACCGCGGGAGTCGCGACGCTCCTCGACACGATCGCGACCGACACGGCGGTGCCGGTGGCCGTCGAGGCCGACACGAGCCTGCTCGACCAGGCCGGTCTCGTCCGGGCCGTCCGGGCGATCGACCCGAGCGCCGACGTCGTCAATCCGTGGGACGACGACTCGTACGACTTCGTCGCCGGTCTGCGGGCCCTGCTGTGGGCCGTCGCGGCCGTGGTGCTGGCGATCGGCCTGCTGGGATTCGCGATCGCGACGATCGATCGCACCGTGTCGCGACGGGCGGAGATGGTCAGCCTGCAGCTGGTCGGCACCGGGCGCCGCGTCATCAGGGTCGCCCAGTGGTGGGAGGCGGCGGTGCCGTTGGTGCTGGGGCTGCTGCTCGCGACGTCGACCGGATCGGCCGTGGGCCTGGCCTATCTGTCGCTGACCGGCGACATCGGGTTCGCACCGTGGCGATCGATCACGATCCTGGCCGCCGTGAGCTCTGCCGCGGCTGTCGCGGTTGCCGGTGTGACCGTAGCGGCGTGCGCGCCCCGCATCCGGGCCGAGCTGATCCGCCGTGCGTGAGGGGCGGGTGGGATGACCGGGGGTCGGGGGGCCGCGGCGCGCCGGCGGCAGCTGCTCGTGCGGCGTCGCCTGGCGGTGCTCATCGCACTGAGACGCGCTGACCGCGCTGTGCAGGTGGCCCGGCGCAGTCGATGACATGGCAGAAGGCCCGGTCCAGGTGGACCGGGCCTTCTGCGTCAGTGCTGGGTCGTGCCGTACCGGGTGCTCAGGCGAGCAGGTCGGTGATGCACTTGGTCAGCTTGACCAGGTCGAGGGCGGAGAGGCCGCTCGAGAGGCACTTGACCTTGGCCTCGGCCCAGGTGAGGGTTGCCGACCCGTCGGTCGAGCCGCCTCCCGTGCTGGAACTGCCGCCGCCGGTCAGGTCGCCGACGAGACCGTCGACGAGGCCGCCGACGCTGCCGCTGGAGCCGGAGTCGGAACCGCCGCCGGTGCCGCCGCCCGTTCCACCGCCGTTGCCGCCGTCCGTGCCACCGCCGGTGCCACCGCCCGTTCCGGTTCCGGAGCCGCCGCCGGTCGATCCGCCGCGGTCCTTGTCGGGCTTGGGCTTGGAGCTGGCCTTCTGCTCGTCCCGGGCGGCCTTCTTGCGCTCGGCCGGGGTGAGGGTCTGGTCGGACGCCATCTGGGTCAGGACCGGTGCGGTCGAGAAGCCGTTGGGCGACTGCGTGAAGTCGCCGCTGGCGTAGGCCGACGAGATCTTCATGACCAGGTCGACGTAGGCGTCGGAGTTGTTGTAGCGCTTGAGCGCAGCCGCTGTGTCGGCGGGATCGGTCAGGTCGCCCGCGCCGGCGCAGAGGTAGATGCCGGCCGACGTGGCGGCGTCATCGATGTCCTGCGGGTTCTTGCGACCGTCGTTGTCGGAGTCGACGCCGACGGACTTCCAGGTGCCGGGGATGAACTGCATCGGGCCGACCGCGCGGTCGTAGACCGAGTTCTTGTCGAGCGCACCGGAGTCGGTGTCGGTGATGCGGGCGCGACCGTCGTTGCCGTCGAGCGGGACGCCGTAGATGCCGGGCTTGGCGATGCCGTCGGCGTTGAGCGCGTTGCCGCCGGTGCGGCCGTGGTTGGACTCGACGCGACCGATCGCGGCCACGAGGTTCCACGGGAGCTTGCACTCCTTGTCGGCCTGGCCCAGGAGGGTCTCGGCGCGTCGGTAGGCATAGAGCGCCGCCGACGGGATGCCGTTGGTCGACAGAGTCGAGACCGTGCCGGCAGCGCCGGCCTTGGCGTCGACGCCCTGGGGAGCCTGCTGGACGCTCGCGGGCTGCTCGAAGGCCGTGGCGGGAACGCTGGGGACCTCGGAGTCGGACAGGCCGCCGGATGCGGTCGCGAGACCGGAGTTGCCCAGCGCTGCACCCCAGGCGCCCACCAGGACTGCCATCGGGACGAGTGCGCTGGCCTTTTGCCACCGCGTCAGATTGCGTGCTCCCATGCGTACGTGCCCTCCCTAGCAACGCGAACCTCGCGTCGGCGAAACGTAAACCGATGTTACTGCCGGGGAACTTGTGTGCCAAGTCACCAACAGTGAGTCAACGAGGCCCGACCCCCTCAGGTTACGGGGAGATGACGCCGCCTGCCGGTCGGTTGGGCCACGCGGGACAATGGAGACGTGACCTCCACCGAAGCATCAGAGCAGCTGTTCGACCGCGCACGTGCCGTCTCGCCCGGCGGCGTCAACTCGCCGGTGCGCGCCTTCCGCGCCGTGGGCGGTAACCCGATCTTCATGGCCTCCGGCGAGGGGGCATGGCTGACCGACGTCGACGGGCAGCGCTATGTCGACCTGGTCGGCTCGTGGGGGCCGATGCTGCTGGGCCACGCGCATCCCGAGGTCCTCGCCGCGGTGGGCTCCGCAGTCTCCCGCGGCACGTCGTTCGGCACCCCCAGCGAGCCCGAGGTGCTGCTCGCCGAGGAGATCGTCGGTCGGACCTCGTCGGAGATGGTGCGCATGGTCTCGTCGGGCACCGAGGCGACGATGTCGGCGATCCGCCTGGCCAGGGGCTTCACGGGTCGCGACAAGGTCGTCAAGTTCGCCGGTTGCTACCACGGTCACGTCGACGCGCTGCTGGCCCAGGCCGGCTCGGGCGTGGTGACCCTCGGCCTGCCCGAGACGCCCGGCGTCCCGTTGCACGTCACGGCCGACACGATCGTGCTGCCCTACAACGACCGGGCCGCCATCGAGGCGGCCTTCGCGGAGTACGGCGACGAGATCGCCTGCCTGATCACCGAGGCGGCGGCCGGCAACATGGGTGTCGTCCCGCCGGAGCCCGGCTTCAACCAGTTCCTCTCCGAGGTCACGGCACGGCACGGTGCCCTCTTCATCAGCGACGAGGTGATGACCGGCTTCCGGGTGACGCGCTCGGGTCACTGGGGTCTGGACGGCGAACGTGAGGGCTGGGCCCCCGACCTCGTGACCTACGGCAAGGTCATGGGCGGTGGCTTCCCGGCCGCGGCGTTCGGCGGTCGGCGCGACGTCATGGAGCAGCTGGCCCCGGTCGGGCCGGTCTACCAGGCCGGCACGCTGTCCGGCAACCCGATCGCGACCACGGCCGGGCTGACGACGCTGCGCCTCGCGGACGCCGCAGCGTACGAGCGGCTCGACGCCGCGTCCTCCCACCTGCAGGGCCTGGTGCGCGACGCGCTCGACGCGACCGGCCTGCCCTACGTCATCCAGAACGCCGGCAACATGTTCAGCGTCTTCTGGGGCGTCGACGCCCCGGTCACCGACTTCGCGGGTGCGCAGGCGCAGGAGGCATGGCGCTACAAGCCGTTCTTCCACGCGATGCTCGACGCCGGCGTCTACCTCCCGCCGAGCGCGTTCGAGTGCTGGTTCGTCTCGGCTGCACACGACGAACAGGCACTCTCTAGAATTGGCGAGGCACTTCCTGGTGCCGCTCGCGCCGCTGCCCAGGCCACGCCCGAGAGCTAGACCCGACCACCAGCGAGGAACGTCATGTCCGAACGCACGATCGTGCACCTCATGCGCCACGGCGAGGTCCACAACCCCGAGGGCGTCCTCTACGGCCGGCTGCCGAAGTTCGTCCTGTCCGAGCTGGGCCACCAGATGGCGGCCCGCGCGGCGGAGTACCTCTCCAAGAACGAGATCGTCCACATGGTCGCCTCGCCGCTCGAGCGCGCGCAGCAGACCGCCGAGCCGCTGTCGAAGCTGCTCGAGGTGCCGATCGTCACCGACGACCGCGTCATCGAGGCCGACAACCTCTTCGAGGGCAAGACCGTCGGCGTCGGCAACGGCGCGTTCACCAACCCGCGCAACTGGTGGATGCTGCGCAACCCGATCCGTCCGTCGTGGGGAGAGCCCTACAAGGAGATCGCCGCCCGGATGCGGCTCGCGGTCGACGACGCCCGCGAGGCCGCCCGCGGCCACGAGGCCGTCATCGTCTCGCACCAGCTTCCCGTGTGGATCGCGCGTCGCGCCTACGAGCAGAAGAGCTTCGTGCACGACCCGCGCAAGCGTCAGTGCACGCTGGCCAGCCTCACCAGCCTGACCTTCGACGGCGACGACTTCGTGGGCTTCACCTACAGCGAGCCCGCTGCCGACCTGCTGCCCGCGCCGCTGCGGGGCAAGGTCGTGGGCGGAGCCTGATCATGACGTCGATGCGCATCCGCCTCGTGGCGGCAGTGGGAGCCTGCGTCCTGCTCGCCGCGTGCGGAGGCGTCGGCAACCGCGGCACCACCGACGGCTACATCTCCGGCGACGGCACCATCACCCGGGTCGACCCCGCCGACCGCAAGGAGGCGCCGGTCCTCGAGGGTGAGGGACTCGACGGCCAGCCCCTGTCGACGGCCGACTTCGCCGGCAAGACCATCGTCGTCAACGTGTGGGGGCCGTGGTGCCCGCCGTGCCGGGCCGAGGCGCCCGCCCTCGACCAGGTCGCCGAGGAGTACGCCGATCAGGACGTGCAGTTCGTCGGCGTCCTGACCCGCACCAAGAACCCTGCGAGCGCCATCGCGTTCAACCGTCGCCAGGGCGTCACCTACCCGAGCTTCGCCGACCAGGGCGGACAGCTCGAGCTCGGCTTCAACGACAGCCTGCCGAGCATCTCGGTGCCGACGACGTGGATCATCGACGCCGAGGGACGGGTCGCAGCCCGCATCCTCGGCAAGACGACCGCCTCGACGCTCGCCAACCTGGTCGACGACGTCCAGAAGAGCACCGCCCAGAAGAGTGCCGCGTGACCGACTGGTTCAGCGACACCGTCTCCTCCGGCAACCTCCTGCTCGCAGCGCCCATCGCGGTGCTCGCGGGCCTGGTGTCGTTCTTCTCCCCGTGCGTCGTGCCGCTGCTGCCGGGCTATCTCTCCTACGTCTCCGGTGTCGCGGCACAGGACCTCGAGTCGGCCCGTCGCGGGCGGCTGCTCGCCGGAGCCCTGCTGTTCGTCCTCGGGTTCACGTCCGTGTTCGTGCTCGGCGGTGCGCTGTTCGGGTCGATCGGGCTCGAGCTGCGCCGCTACCAGGACACGCTGTCGGTCGTCACCGGCATCCTCGTCATCGTGCTCGGCCTGGTCTTCATCGGCTTCGTGCCGTTCCTGCAGCGGGAGGGACGTGTGCACGCCGTCCCGACCGTCGGTCTGGCGATCGCCCCGGTGCTGGGCGTCTTCTTCGGCCTCGGCTGGACCCCGTGCATCGGCCCCACGCTGGCGGCGGTGCTCGGCCTGTCGTTCGCGACCGACGACGCGACCGCGGCGCGTGGTGCCTTCCTGGCCTTCGTCTACTGCCTGGGCCTGGGCATCCCGTTCGTGCTGGCCGCCCTCGGCTTCGGCCGGTTCATGCACGCGCTCAGCTGGTTTCGTCGTCACCAGCGGGCGGTCTCGATCATCGGCGGCTCGATGCTGATCGCCGTCGGCATCATGCTCGTCACCGGCTGGTGGACCGACATCGTCGGGGAGATGCAGACCTGGGTCAGCGGATTCGAGGCACCCGTATGAGCGAGCAGCGTCCGTCCCGCGGCGGCACCTCCAACGCGGTCCCCGCCCTGGGGCGCCGTGAGTTCACCCGGTGGTTCTGGCGTCAGCTGACGTCGATGCGCACGGCGCTGTTCCTCCTGCTGCTCCTCGCGATCGCCGCGATCCCCGGATCGCTCGTGCCGCAGCGCGGCGTCGACGCGAGGGCCGTCGAGGCCTACTTCATCGAGAACCCCACGAGCGCCCCCATCCTCGACAAGCTCGGCTTCTTCAGCGTCTACAGCTCGCCGTGGTTCAGCGCGGTCTACCTGCTGCTCATGGTCTCGCTGGTCGGCTGCATCCTGCCGCGGTCGTTCGTCTACTTCCGCGCCGCACGGGCCCGCCCGCCCAAGGCGCCCCGCAACTTCTCGCGCCTGCCCGCCTCCGCGACGTTCGAGACCGACCGCTCGCCCGCGGAGGTCGTCGAGGCGGCCCGCAGCGCGCTCGGCCGGGCCCGTGTCGACGTCGTCGACCGTGACGACGTCACCGAGGTCAGTGCCGAGAAGGGCTTCCTGCGCGAGGCCGGCAACCTCGTCTTCCACGTCAGCATCGTGGTGGTGCTGGTGGGCGTCGCGGTGGGGACGCTCTTCGGCTACCGCGGCTCGGTCATCGTCACCGACGAGGGCGGCCAGTTCGCCAACTCGCTGACGCAGTACGACGAGTTCACCTCCGGCTCGCTGTTCACCAACGACGACCTGCCCCCGTTCGCGTTCACGCTCGAGCAGATGACGGCACGCTTCCAGCCGTTCGGCAGCCCGCAGGCGGGTGCGCCGCGCGAGTTCCGCGCCCAGGGCACCTACACCGCCGAGCCCGGACAGGCGCCGCGGCCCTTCGACATCACGGTCAACCACCCGCTCTCGATCGGCAGCTCGGCGGTCTACCTCGTGGGTCAGGGCTACGCGCCGGTGATCAAGGTGACCGACAGCAAGGGCAACACGGTCTGGGACGACGCCGTGCCGTTCCTGCCGGCCGACCCGACCTACACGTCCAACGGTGTCCTCAAGGTGCCCGACGCCGAGCCCGACCAGCTCGGCTTCCAGGGCTTCTTCCTGCCGACGGCCGCGGAGCAGAACGGCATCTCGATCTCGATCCACCCCGCGGCCGCCAACCCGCTGCTGTCGTTCAACGTCTGGCACGGCGACCTGGGGCTCGACGACGGCGTCCCGCAGTCGGTCTTCACCCTCGACAAGTCGAAGATGACGCAGTACAAGGACGGCAGCAAGAACCTGCGGATCTCGCTGAGCCCCGGGCAGACGGCCGACCTCCCGGACGGCGGGACGATCGAGTTCGTCAAGGTCGCCCAGTTCGCCCGGTTCCAGATCAGCTCGTCGCCCCTGGTCAAGGTGCCGCTGTTCGGCATCATCGCCGGCCTGTTCGGGCTGATGGCCTCGCTCACGATCAAGCCCCGCAGGACGTGGATTCGCGCACGTCAGGGGGGCTCACGTACCGTAGTAGATGTCGCCGTCCTGGACCGTGTGCCCCGTGATGACCTGCCCGCCGACCTGGACGACTTCCTCGAGCGGTTGAAGGACGCGCTCGGACACACCGAGGAGAAGCAGGCATGACGCTCGCTCAGTACGAACAGTTCTCCAACTACGCCGTCGCGTCGGCCACGGGCGTGCTCGCCCTGGCCTTCGTCGCGTACGTCCTGCAGTGGAGCCTGGCCCGCAACGTCGCACCCGAGCGCGAGCTCGTGCTGTCCGACGGCGAGACGGCTCCCTCCACGACGGACGACCCGGTCCAGCGCAGCAACATGGCCGGCGGCATCGGCTTCTCCCTGACGCAGCTGGCTGCCGTCGTGCTCCTCGTCGGTGTCGTGGCGCGCGGCCTCTCGGCCCAGCGGGTGCCGTGGGGCAACATGTACGAGTTCGGCTGCGCGGCGACGCTGTCGGCGCTGATCGCGTACGTCGTGCTGGTCCGTGTCTGGGACATCGACTGGGTCGGCCCGATCATCACCGGCTTCGGCACGGTCGTCCTCGGTGCGTCCGCCCTCGTCTTCGTCCCGGCCGGGCCCCTCGTTCCCGCGCTGCACTCCTACTGGCTCGTCATCCACGTGCTCGGCGCCATGATCGCCGGTGCCGCCTTCCTGGTCGGCGCCGCTGCCTCGGTGCTCTACCTCGTCAAGGCCAAGGCCGAGCGCACGACTGCCGAGGAGGACCGCGTCGGCTTCCTGTGGCGCATCCCGGCGTCGGCCAAGATCGATCAGCTCGCCTACCGGGTGCACGCCTTCGCCTTCCCGATCTGGACCTTCGCCGCGCTGATCGCCGGCCCGATCTGGGCGCAGTACGCCTGGGGCCGCTACTGGGGCTGGGACCCCAAGGAGGTCTGGGCGTTCATCACCTGGGTCGTCTACGCGGGCTATCTCCACGCCCGCGCCACAGCAGGGTGGAAGGGCAAGGCGGCCGCGATCCTCGCGCTGGTCGGCTTCGCGACGTTCGTCTTCAACTTCGTCGGGGTCAACCTGTTCGTCGGCGGGCTCCACTCCTACGCCAAGTAGTCCGACAGCCCGAGCGGGCAGGCCAGCGGCTCAGGCGGGTTGGCTGGCCTCGACCTTCGACAGCACCCGGGTGAGCTTGCGGTTCAGCCCGCGCATGACCCGCTCGTACGCCCACGGCGCATAGCGCTGCAGGTAGTGCCCGGCGAGGATGTCGCGGGAGGTGAAGACGAGGTACTTGCCCCGTTCGACGCCCCGGATCATCGACGCCGCGGCGCTCTCGGGGGTGACCGCGCGCTCCTCGAACTCGGCGACCGTCCTCTGGATCGCCGGATGGTCGCGGTCGACCCCGGCGATCGTGACGGTGCCGACGAGAGGTGTCTTGACGGCTCCCGGGCAGACGACGGTGACGCCGATGCCGTGCCGCTCGAGGTCGAAGCGCAGGACCTCGCTGACGCCGCGGAGGCCGAACTTCGCCGCGCTGTAGGGGGCGTGGATCGGCAGGCCGAACAGGCCCGCGGCCGACGACACGTTGACGACGTGGCCGCCCGCGCGGGCCTCGATCATCGCCGGGACGAAGGCCGACATGACGTGGATCGGTCCCATCAGGTCGATCTCGACGCAGTCGCGCCAGTGCTGCGAGGCGAGGTCCTCGATCCGGCCCCACGTCGAGATGCCGGCGACGTTCATGACGATGTGCACGGGCCCCCGCTCGAGCGTGCGGTGCGCGAAGGCAGCCACCGCGTCCTCGTTGGCGATGTCGAACGCCTCGTGGTGGACGACGCTGCCGGCGACCAGCGCGACCGTCTCGGCGAGACCCTCGGCGTTGACGTCGGTCAGTGCGAGCCGTGCTCCCTTGGCCGCGGCCTGCACGGCCGCTGCTCGGCCGATGCCGCTGCCGGCCCCGGTGATGACGGCAGTCCGGCCGTCGAACGTCGTCCTGGTCATGAATCTGCCTCTGCTCCCCTGGATGGCTCAACTGGGACGATCGTATCGCTTGTCGGGGATCAGCCCGGTGGGACGTGTCTCCCAGATCATGTCGGGACCGACCACTAGCGTGGTCAGCAGGAGGCCACGAGTGAGAGTCAACAAGTACGCAGGACGGTGCGCCGAGTGTGGAGCGTCCGTCGCCGTCGAGGCCGGTCAGCTGATCGGCGCTCCGGGCAGCTGGCGGACGATCTGCCTGACCTGCTCACCCACGCCCCCGCCGCGCGGCGACCACGGCGGGTGGCACGAACTCGCCCTGGCCTCGCTCGACTTCGAGACCACCGGCGTCGACCCGTTGACCGACCGCGTCCTCAGCTTCGCGCTGCTCGACGACCGCGGCCGCGACTTCTGCGGCTTGATCGACCCGGCAGTCCCGATCCCCGCCGCGTCCGCCGCCGTCCACGGCCTCACCGCCGAGGCGCTGGCAGGCGCCCCCGCGCCTGTCGACGCGATCGCCGAGGTCGTCGCGTGGGTGCAGGACCTCGTCGACCGCGGCATCGGTCTCGTCGTCTTCAACGCCGCCTACGACCTCACGATGCTGCGGGCCGAGGCGGAGCGCTGGGGCCTGGCCCAGCCCGACTGGTCGCGGCTGCTCGTCGTCGACCCCTACGTCGTCGACTGGGGCATCGAGCGGGGCGGTCTCGGCCCGCGCCGGCTCACCGACGTCGCCACCTACTACGGCGTCACGCTCGACAACGCCCACGACGCGACGGCCGATGCACGGGCTGCTCGCGAGATCGCCCACGAGATCGGCCGGCGCCACCCGGACATCGCCGCCGGATCGCTCGAGCAGCTCATGGATCGCCAGCGGGCCTGGTACGCCGATCGCGCCGAGGACTGGAACCGCTATGCCGCCACGGTGGGTCGCACCCTCGACGACCCGGCCGGATGGCCGCTGCAGCGAGTCGCCGCACCGGTCGTGCGCTCCGCCTGATCGTCGACAGACCTTCGCCTTCTCCCTGTCTCACGGATAGGGTCGAGGCCTTCGACGAGAAGGCGGGGGCATCATGTGGCTCATCATCGTGGCTGTCGTCGTGGTCGCGACACTGGCCGGTCTCTGGCTCACGCTGCGGCGTCACCGGGGATCCGGCTTCGACCGCCTCTCGCGTGAGGACCAGGTCCAGACCATGCGGCACCGCCAGGATGGCGATGCCCTGCGCGGCACCCGCGACTCCGCAGCCGCTCAGGGGCCTGGATCGTTCGGTGACTGGTTCGGCCCCGGTGGCGTAGGAGTGGGCTGACCGCTCACGACCACGCGGAGCGCATGACCGTCACGAGCTCCAGCGGGGCCGTGCCATTGCCGCCGGCCAGTGCGGCGATGCCCTCCGGGCTGTGGGCATAGACCGCTGAGGCGTCGCTGATCCACCTCGCCCATGCGGCGTCGACGTGTGCCACCAGTCGGGCGTGCGTGCCGAACACGCTGGGCACCGCGTGCCACACCCGCCCGGCAGGTCGCAGCCGGCCGACGAGCACCCGCCAGCCGTCGGTCCACCCGGGCTCACCGAGCACGTACCTCGGCACGAGGTAGCGCGGCGAGCGCACGGGGCCGAGCAGCTCGTCGAGCGAGGTGGCGAACAGCGCGGACGTCGCCTCGTCGACGTCGACGAGCCGGAGCCGGTACTCACCGGAGTGGTCGATCGTGGCCTCGACCCGGTCGGCGCCGTGGGGCGACAGCCCGGCCGCGTGCATCGCGTCGGCCACGACGCAGGCATAGGCCATGAGGCCCGGGTCCTGCGCCGCGAGCCGTGTCGACGACCACGGGCTGCGCCAAGGGGCCGGCCCGCCACCGCTCGCGACGGGGCCGTGGGGACCCGGGACGTAGGCCGGTCGGACGGCCGACACGGGCCCCTCCGCGACGGTCGTGCTGCGGTGGGCCGAGGTCGGCCGCACGCGGAGCGTGTGCACCAGCCGGTCGTCGTACGGTGTGCCGACCGCCCAGCGGGTGCGAACCGTGTCGCGGTCGCGGGCTCGCTCGAGCATGTCGGCGTCGACGGAGTCGTACGTCGTGGAGTCGGGCGGGCTGAACGGTGAGAAGCGAGCGTCGATGTGGGCCACGCCGTAGACGACCTCGCCGGCGTCGTCGACGCCGAAGAAGCCCTGGTGCTTGCGGACGAGTCGCTGCCAGTCGCCGTCGCCCCGCGGGTGCTCAGGGGCCACGCAGGTGATGGTCCAGCTGATCGCGACCTTGTCGGGCCAGGACGGGTCGAGCCGCAGGGCCCGCCCTCGGGTCTGCACGACCGCGCTCGTCGTCGTGGCCGTCGTCAGGTCGACCAGGCTGTTGAGGCCGCGGGCGTCCCAGCCCTCGCCGAGCAGGGCGCGGGTGCCGACGAGTGCCTGGGTGCCGCCCGACTCGAAGAACCGGGTGACGACCCTGACCCAGTCGCGGCTCTCCCACGGGCCGGCGATGCGGACGAGCGGGTCGTCGTCGAGGGCATCGTCCAGAGGCTCCAACGTCAGGCGGGCGGCGACCGCGGGGTCGGTCGTGGCGACGAGGTCGACGATCCGCTGGGCCACGTCCGGCAGTGCGGCGACGGTGCGACCCGTGACGAGGACCGGGCGCAGCGCGCGGGTCGGCGGAGCCGCGACGAGCGTGCGCAGCATCTGCCGTGCCGACCCTGACCGGGCTGGGGTCGGTCGCAGCCCGGTCGGGGTCGTGGCACCGGCGAGCTCGTGGTCGCACAGCACGAGCGACCTGAGCCGCTCGCCGAGCGTGAGGTGCTCGGCCTCGAGGATCTGCTGGCACCCGCGCATCTTGGCCTCGCTGCGGGCGATGACCCGGTCGACGGGTGAACGGCCACGGCGGACGCCGGCACGGGTCAGCTGGAAGCCGATGCCCGGGAGCGCGGCGCGCAGCGACTCCAAGACGGTGTCGTCGGACGGGTCGCCGCTGCGGCGCAGGCAGCGTCTGACCCAGTCGTCGATGAGCCCGGCCCAGTCGTCGGCGGTCGGCGCCTGGCGGTGCTCCTCACGGATCCGGGCCCCGTCGGGCAGAGCCAGCAGCTCGGCGTGCACCAGGCGCAGCGCGGCGCGGGCGAGAGCGGGGGAGTCCCGCTCGAAACGGTCCCACGGCACCGTGAGCTCGAGGAACCGGCGATCGAACCACACCAGGATCGGCGTCGAGCCCAGCTTGACGTCGACCAGGTCGGTCGTGAGCTGCAGGAACCGTAGGGACTGGTCGTGGAGCCAGTCGGCCTCCTCCGCGGTCGGCGTGGTCAGCCAGGCGAGCTCGGCGAAGGGGGCGAGGTGCCCCTCGCGGACCGCGGCAGGGATCGATGCGCTGAAGACGATGTCGCCGAACAGCTCGTCGACGAGGGCGGCCTGCCGGGTGTCGAGCACCGTCGGCGGCGTGGCGGTGAGACCGACGACGGTCGCCTCGGGCAGGTCGGCCAGCACCTCGGCGAGCAGACGTCCCCACACCTCGAGCAGGTGATGGCACTCGTCGAGCAGGATCGTGACGGGGCCGGCGGCCCTGAGCGCTGCGACCAGGGCCTGCCCGTTGGGGTGCAGACGGTCGACGAGGGCGCCCTGATCGTCCTCGGGCTCATCGTCATCGGCCTCGACCCGGTCGAACGTGGCGAGTGCCTGGTAGGTCAGCACCGTGATCGGCGCCGACAGGTCGCGGTCGGTGCCCGTCGTGACCACGGCAGGCGTGTAGCGGGCCCACGTATCGCGCCACTGCCCCTGGATCGCGGTGTTGGGTGCGAGGACGACGGTCCGCGTGCCGAGGCGCCGGGCGATCTCGAGCCCCAGCAGGGTCTTGCCGGTCCCCGGCGGGAGCGACACCCAGACGCGACGCCGGCCGGACGCCACCGCCGTCTCGACCGCCTCGAGCGCCCGCGCCTGCAGGGTCCGGAGGGGAAAGGGTGGCGCCGTCCGGGCGAGGTCGTCTGCGAGGGTCACGTCCCGGCGCGCACCAGGATCGCCTCGGCCAGGGAGTCGGGTGCCTGCTCGGGGATCCAGTGGCCGATGCCGGTGAGCTCGACGAACCGGTAGTCGGCATCGACGAAGTCGCCGCACGCCTCGGCGGGGACCCGTCCGATCGCCATGTCGAGCTCGCCCCAGACGAAGGTCGTGGGCACCTGGACTCGGGGCGTCGAGGCGAGAGCCGCGCTCATCGCGCGGTACCAGTTGAGCGCCGCGGTCAGGGCCCCCGGCTCGGCGAGGTGCGCGACGTAGCGCACGGCCAGCCCGACCGGAACGGCGTCGCCGTAGAGGGCGGTGAGGCGCTGGGCGCCGTCGGCGAGCAGGAGGTCCTCGGCCTTGCCGGGCTGGCGGAACACCTGGATGTAGGCCGCCTTCTCCTGCTGGTCGGGATCGTCGCGGAGCGCCGCGTTGTAGGCCGTGAGGTGCGGCACCGACACCGCGGTCAGGGTGCGGACCCGGTCGGGGTGGTGGGCGGCGAGCAGCCACGCCACGACCGAGCCCCAGTCGTGGCCGGAGACGTGGAACGTCCCGATGCCGAGGGCGTCCGCGATGCCCAGGACGTCGGCGACCATCAGCTCGGTCGCATAGTCCTCGACGCTCTCGGGGCGAGCCCCGGGCGAGTAGCCGCGCTGGTCGGGGGCGACCACGCGGAAGCCCTCCTCGGCCAGGCGGGCCGCGACGACCGTCCACGAGAGCGACGTCTCGGGAAATCCGTGCAGCAGGATGATCGGCGTGCCGTCCTGCGGCCCGGCGGTGCGGACGTCGAAGGTCAGGTCTCCGACCTGGACGGGGGTGGTGGAGTCGTACGTCATGGTGGACCTCCTGGGTCGCTCGACGGTGCTCGGCGGGTGGTGCTCACTCGAAGGTGTCACCGATGCGTGCGACGGCCTCGCGGTCGAGCACGGCTGCTGTCTCGGGGTCGGGGGCACTCCCACCGCGATCGTAGGGCAGCCACCATCGGTCCTGGTCGTCGCGGGGCTCGGCCGGGTAGGTGTCGATCGCCGCGGCGAGCAGGCCCTCCATGCGCAGGTGGAGCCGCGCCGACAGCTCGTCGACGGTCTCGTCGTCCCCGGGCACCAGGGGCTCGCCGACGATGATCGTGATGGGCATCCGCCGCCGGAGCGACCGGTGGCCGTCCACCGTCAGGATGCGATGGCCGCCCCACACGACGACCGGCACGAGTGGCACCCCGCGGTTGATGGCCATGCCGGCTGCGCCGCGCTTGAACGGCTTGAGCAGCCACGACCGGCTGATCGTCGCCTCGGGGAAGACCCCGACGAGCTGGCCGGCGTCGAGCAGCTGCAGCGACCGGCGGTAGGCGCGGGCGCCGTGCCGGCGGTCGACGGGGATGTGGCGCATGGCCGTCATGAGCCGACCGACGACCGGCAGCTCGAAGACCGACGTCTTGGCCATGAAGCGCACGAGCCGGCCCCGGTCGCGGGCGGCATAGCCGATGAAGGTGAAGTCGAGGAAGCCGATGTGGTTGCCGGCGAGCACGGCCGGTCCGGCGGCAGGGACGTGCTCGGCGCCCCGCACGTCGAAGCGATAGCCCATGAGCCGGAACAGCACCGCGAAGATCCGGTTGACCCACCGGTACGTGCGGTCGGACCCGACCAGCGGGAGGTCGCGCGTCCCCCGGGCCTGTCGAACGGCCATCTAGGCCTTCGCCGCGGGCAGTCGCGGCCAGCAGTCGGTGCGGACGGTCGGGTCGAATCCGGGGCCGGCCTCGAGCGTGCGCTTCTCCCGCCACAGGATGCCGGTCGTCAGGAAGAAGATCGCGAGGATGTAGAGCGTCATGATCGCCAGACCGGTGAGCGTCGCGTCCGGGTCGATGCGTCCGGCCTCGCCGAGCGCGATGATGCCGTCCGAGACGAGGAACATCGCCCCGCCGACACCTGCTCGCACGTCGGTCGCCAGCGAGGTCGACGCGGTGCCGAGCAGCAGCACGGCGTAGACGGGCACCAGCGGCTTGAGGTCGGGCTCGAGCCCGCCCCAGCACCACGCGACGAGCCCGACCGCCGCAGCCGCGTACGCCAGCAGGATGATCGGCTTGCGGCGCAGCTGGCTGACCGCACCGCGCTGCACGAAGAACGCGATGAAGCAGACGTGGCCGAGCGCAAAGGCGGCCATGCCGACCGTGAAGAGGTCCTCGATCTCCAGGAACAGGTCACCGAGGAAGCAGAAGACCAAGGCGACGACCAGCAGGCGCGGGCCCTTCTGCTCGACGACCCATGCGGCGAGCAGCGGCGCGAGCAGGCACTTGGTGATGCTGTCCCAGGGGGTCGCATCGACGCCGTTGAGCACGAGGTGCACGACCGTGACGAGTCCGAACCCGATCAGCCACGGGCTCCTGATGGCGGTCATGGACTCACCGTATCGCTCCGCGATCCGGCCTGACGGTCGACGCAGGGCTTGACATTCGACGCCGGATCGCAATACTTAAGTAGATGCTTAACTATTCGGAAAGTCTCGACAGGACGTTCCACGCCCTCGCCGACAGGACGCGGCGTGCCATGGTCGAACGCCTGGTGCGCAGCCCCGCGTCGGTGAGCGAGCTCGCCGAGCCCTTCGCGATGTCGATGCCGGCCGTCGTCCAGCACCTCAAGGTGCTCGAGGACGCCGGGATCGTGACCTCGCAGAAGGTCGGGCGGGTCCGGACCGTCCAGCTCGCCCCCGACGCCCTTGCGGCGGGCGGCGAGTGGATCGGTCGGCAGCGGCTCCCGGCGGAGCAACGACTCGACCGCCTCGCGGCCCAGCTCATCGACGACGACCCCCAGGAGCACTGACATGACCACCACCGACATGACCACGCCCGCACGCACCCAGACCCACGCCACGTTCGTCCTCGAGCGCGACTACGCCGCACCCCTCGACCGGGTGTGGGCCGCCTTCGCCGACCCTGAGGTCAAGAGCCGCTGGTTCGGCCCCGACGAGATCGAGGACCCCGAGGTCTCCGAGGACTTCCGGGTGGGCGGCATCGCGATCAACGACGGCACGATGGACGGTCGCCGCAGCCAGTTCCGCGCGGTCTACACCGACATCGTCGACCGCGAGCGCATCGTCTACTCCTACGACATGTGGAGCGACGGCGTGCACGCCTCGACGTCGATCACGACGATCGTCTTCGCGGCGACCGCGAGCGGGACCCACCTGACCTTCACCGAGCAGGGAGTCCACCTCGACGGCGTCCACGGGCCCGGCCCCGAGGCGGCCGCCGGCCGCGAGCACGGGACCGGCTGGCTCCTCGACCGCATCGCCGGGGTCGTCGAGACCAGCTGACCGATTGGGTCATGGGCCGCCAGTCTGGGAGAATGGAGACATGACGACCTCCACGGCCGCCGCCCTCGCTTCACGATGGACGGCGGCTGTCCCGATCGGGGCGCTGGTCGTGTTCGCCCTCGCGTGGCAACGAGATCTCTCGCTGCTCGCGGTGATCGTGGTGTCGGTGTTCCTCGCCGGGGCGGTGCTCGCCGCGGTGCACCACGCCGAGGTGATCGCCCACAAGGTCGGCGAGCCCTACGGCTCGTTGGTGCTCGCCGTGGCGGTCACGGTCATCGAGGTCGCGCTGATCGTCACCCTCGTCCTCACCGGCGCGAAGGGCAGCGAGAGCCTCGCGCGCGACACCGTGTTCGCGGCGATCATGATCACCTGCAACGGCATCGTGGGCATCTCGCTGGTGGCAGCGACCCGCAACCGTCAGATCGCCCACTTCAGCGCCGAGGGCACCGGCAGCGCCCTTGCGGCGGTCGGCACGATCGCGACGCTGTGCCTCGTGCTCCCGGCGTTCACGACGGGTCGTTCGGGTCCGGAGTTCACCCCCGGGCAGCTGGCCTTCGCGGCCGTGGCGTCTCTCGGTCTCTACGGCCTGTTCGTCGCGATGCAGACCGTGCGGCACCGCGACTACTTCCTGCCCCGCACCAGCACCGGCGAGATCAAGCCCGAGGACGACCACGCGGAGCCGCCGACCCGCAAGGCCGCGTTCGTCAGCCTGGCGTTCCTCGTCGTCGCGCTCGTCGCCGTGGTGGGCAACGCCAAGAACGTGTCGAAGTCGATCGAGGAAGGGGTGCGGGCAGCCGGCATGCCCCAGGCCGTCGTCGGCGTCATCATCGCGCTGCTGATCCTCGCCCCCGAGACGATCGCCGCCGTCAACGCCGCCAAGCGCAAGCGGGTCCAGATCAGCCTCAACCTGGCCTACGGCTCGGCGATGGCCAGCATCGGGCTCACGATCCCGGTCATCGCGATCGCGCAAATCTGGCTCGACGGCCCGCTCGTGCTCGGACTCGGTGAGACCGAGATCGTCCTGCTCGTGCTCACGCTCATCACGAGCGTGCTCACGGTCGTGCCCGGCCGCGCGACCCTGCTGCAGGGCGGCATCCACCTGGCGATCCTCGGTGCGTTCCTGTTCCTCGCCGCCAGCCCCTGATCGGAGCCGCGGGCGTCAGGCGATCCGGCGCTCCTGCTTCGCCTCGTACATCGCGGCATCGGCCAGGGTGAAGGCGTCGGCGATCGACACGACGCCCGGGTTGGTCGGCGCGTAGCCGATCGATGCGCTGATGCCGACCTGCTCGAGCGAGTGCTGGAAGGCCGCGAAGTGTGCGTCGAGTCGAGCCGCAGGGACGTTGTTGGACAGCACGACGAACTCGTCGCCTCCGTAGCGGGCCACCCGGTCGCTCTCGGTCGCGGTCGCCGCGAGCGCTGCGGCGGCCCCGCGGATCAGGTCGTCGCCGGCCGCGTGGCCGTGGACGTCGTTGACCTTCTTGAGGCCGTCGAGGTCGATGACGGCAACCGCGACCGGATCGCCGTAGGCGGTCACGCGCTGCTGGGCGTCGGAGACCAGCAGGTCCCAGCCACGACGGTTCGTGAGCCCGGTGAGGGCATCGGTGTGGGCGAGGGCCACGGCGATCTCGCCTGCTCGCCGCTCCCGGTCAGCGGTGCGGGACATCGCGAGCTGAGACGACAGCAGGCTGCCCATCAGCTCGATCAGCTCGACGTCGACCGCCTCGATGCCCTGCAGCGGGTCGGGCCCGACGCCGCAGAGGGTGCCGAAGGTGTTGCCGAGGTCGTCGACGATCGGGAAGCCCGCATAGGCGCGGACGTGACCGGCCGCCGGGTGGTCGGCGTAGTCGGGATCGGCGAGGGAGTCGGGAACGACCCGGGCAGCGCCCCCGAGCATGCGGATGCAGAAGGTCTCGGGCCACGGCTCGCGTTGACCGACGCTCAGGAAGGCCTCGGGATGCACGTGGACGTGGACCTGCTCGCCTCCGGCGATACGGGAGACCGACCAGTCGGGGATCGGCGTGTGCGCGTTGAGGTAGTCGACGATGCGCTGCGCCGAGGCGCTGAACAGGTCGGCCCCGATCACGTCGTCGCGAGTACTCACCCTGCAATTGTGCCCCCTGGGTGGTGGCCGCCGCAGGCGTTCGCCGGGGCTCTACGTCACGTGCTCCGACTCCAGGATCGCGCTGAAGCTCGTGATCGCGGGGGCGTCGATCGTCAGGCCGGGGACGGAGCGGATCAAGATCTGCTCGCTGCCGAGGAGGTCGCCGGTGGAGGGGTCGGCGATCAGCACCAGGCGGTACTCGGGGCGGTCCGACGAGATGAGCGAGATGCCGACACCATCGCGCCCGACCCGGTCCTCGACCGAGCCGAGCGTCCGGAAGCCGGCCTCGCCGCCGAGCATCTCCCAGATGGCCCGGTCGAGTGCCGCGGGGATGACGTAGGTCTGGTTGAGAGCCACGACCTGGTCGTACAGGCACAGCGACGTGGCCGAGCTGCGGTCGGTCGTGCGACAGCCGGAGATCTCCAGCAGCTCTCGGCGCAGGCCAGTGGCGTCGGTCGGGAGGGTGGCGGCGAGCTCGGCATCGATCGTGCCGGGGGGCTCCGACTCGTCGGCGCTCGTGGGCTGGTCGTTCCACGCGCCGTCGCGGGGCAGGCCGCGTCCGTCGGGTGCCAGCGCGTCGTCGCGCCGGGTCACGGTGCGCAGCGAGCCGTCGGGTGCCAGCCACGACTCGGTGATCTGGGGGATCAGGGCTGAGGTGGCATCGTCGGCGGAGGTGTCGAACTCGGCCACCCAGCTGTCGGTCACGACGTGCTGCACGCCGGAGCCGGTCGCCGCCGGGGCGCCGGCGGCCGCGGCGGACAGTCGTTCCAGCGCGGCTGACGGGTCCTGGCCGGGGGCGACCGCGATGGTGTCGGCCGCGGCGAACTCGTAGTCGAGGATCGCGGGGGTCGCGGCCTGGACAGGAGTGCCGCCCCATGGCTGCAGGATGCTCGTGACCACGAGGCCGGCGGCAGCGACACCGCTCGCGAGCAGCACGCGGCGGCGCGTGCGGCGGCGGCGCTGTGCCAGCTCGTCGACCGGGTCGGTCGCCAGCAGGCGGGCCAGCAGCTCGTCGGCCGTGTCGAGCCGGACGCCGGCGTCAGCAGGATCGAGGGCGCCGCGGATGCCCGCGGACGTGGCGGCCGCGCGGAGCGCGCGCAGCTCGATGTCCCAATCGGGGGGAGGAATCGTGTCGGTCATGGTGTGTCGCCCGTCTTGTCGGTCGTGGGGGCTGCGGTCTCGTCGGCATCGAGTCGCATGATGCGTTGTCGCAGCCGGGTCAACCGCGTGGCGTACGCGGTCGGGGTGAGGCCGAGGATCGTGGCCCCTTGGTCACGGTCGATGCGCGTGACGAACGCGAGGTCGAGGAGCTCTCGCTCGGCCGGCGTGAGCTGGCTGAGCACCCGCCGCCCGTTGTCGGAGGCGACCACGACGTCGGCGACGTCGGCCGTCACGACGGCTTCGACGATCGACGACTGGTCCTCGATGAAGCGCGAGTCGTGGTGCTTGCGCGCGGCGCGGTCGATCTCCTGCAGCACCTTGTTGCGTGCGATGCCCACGATCCAGGCGGGCCACTGCGCCGGGTCGGTCGGGCTCTCGGCTCGCTTGCGCCACACCACCTCGAAGGTGTCGTGGACGACGTCCTTGGCCTGGTCGGGTGACAGGCGGCCCACGGCGAAGCGGAAGATCTCGGTGCGCAGGCGTGCGTACGCCTCGGCGAACTCTTCCTCTCCCACACAGGGAGGCTACGTGAGCAGGGCATCATCGGGTCAGCAGCTCGTCGCGGTCGAGAGATAGGTGCCCTCGGCGTAGGTGACCCAGCCCGAGGTCGAGCTGCGCTTGGCGCCCGCCCCGTAGCAGGCCGAGGTGTCGCCGCTCGCGTCCGCGTAGAGGAAGACGCGCTTGCTGCGGTTGTTGTAGAACGACCCGACCCGGTAGACCGCGATGGAGGAGTACTGGCTCTGTGTCTTGAAGCGCTGGATCGTGCCGGTGTAGTTGGCCTGGGTCCAGACGCAGAAGTAGCCGCTCGCGCACTGGTTGGTCGAGGCTGGCGTCACGTCGGGGCCGTCGGTGGTCTCGGCCGTCGTGGCCTCCGCCTCCGCCGGTGCGACGAGCGACGACGGAGCAGTCGGCGGATCGGTGGTCTCGGCCGCATCGGCACGCGTCATCGTGAGCGCTGTGCCGATGATCGTGACCAGGAGCCAGAGGGACAGGATCTGAAGAGCAGGGGGAATCTTCACGACTGTTCATCCCAGAAGAGACCCGAAATTCACCGGTATTGCTATGTGATGCAGGTCACGTCAAAGAATCGTCAACGACAGGTGAATACCTCGCCGCGAGATGGATGAACAGGTGTCAGACGGTCACCACCACAATCTGACGTGTCACACCCCTGGTGGAGGCTCGCACGTCGTCGTACGCAAGCACGGGGGGCGCCCGGCGGCGTGCGAGCTTCCTGACATCGGGGAGGGGGGTGTCACGCGGTCGTCCCGGTGACCGCTTTGGCATGTCCTGGCCGACCTCTGGCAGGTTGATCCCATGGCTGCTGATCTCCTGCTCGTCAACGGGCGCGTCCACGATGGGTCCACGTGGCGCACCGACGCCGATGCGATCGCCGTGCGGGACGGCCGGATCGTGGCGATCGGGTCGGATCTGCCGGTCGCGGGAGACGTCGTCGACCTCGACGGGGCATGGGTCCTGCCGGGCTTCCACGACGCCCACGTCCACCCCGTCCAGGCGGGCCTCGAGATGAACGCCTGCGACCTGAGCGGTGGCGACGATCTCGACGACTACCTCAGGGTGATCACTGCCCACGTCGCGGCTCACCCGGGTGCCGACTGGGTCGTCGGTGGTGGCTGGTCGATGGACGCCTTCCCGGGCGGGGTGCCGACCGCCGCTCCGCTCGACCGTCTGCTGCCGGACCGGCCGGTGTTCCTGCCCAACCGCGACCACCACAGCGCGTGGGTCAGCTCCGCGGCGCTCCGCCTCGCCGGCATCGACCGGTCGACGCCCGACCCGGCCGACGGGCGGATCGAGCGCGACGCCGACGGCGAGCCGACCGGCGCCCTGCACGAGGGGGCGATGGAGCTCGTCCGCAGGCTCGTGCCGCCCGCCACCGCCCAGGAGCAGACCCGCGCGCTGCTGACGGCGCAGGCCCACCTGCACTCGCTCGGCATCGTCGGCTGGCAGGACGCGCTGGTCGGTGAGGGGCTGGGCATGGCCGACTCGCTCGACACCTATCTCGGGGCGGCGCGGGACGGGTCGCTGACCGCCAAGGTGGTCGCCGCGCAGTGGTGGGACCGGGCGAGGGGGCTCGAGCAGGTGGCCGCCCTGGTCGAGCGCCGTGCACGGGCGGCCTCGGCCGGGATCGACGCCGGGAGCGTCAAGATCATGCAGGACGGGGTCTGCGAGACGTTCACGGCCGCGGTCATCGACCCCTATCTCGACCGTCACGGCCACGCGACGGACAACCACGGGATGACGTTCATCGAGGCGGCCGAGCTGGCGGCGTACGTCCAGCAGCTCGACGCGCTCGACTTCCAGGTGCACGTGCACGCGCTGGGTGACCGGGCGGTGCGCGACAGCCTCGACGCGATCGAGCACGCTGTCACGGTCAACGGGCGCCGGGGCAACCGGCACCACCTGGCGCACGTGCAGATCGTGCACCCCGATGACGTCGCCCGGTTCGCGGCGCTCGACGTGTCGGCGAACGCCCAGCCGCTGTGGGCCTGCCTCGACGACCAGATGGTCGACCTGACGCTGCCGTTCCTCAGCGAGGCCGCTCGCGGGCAGCAGTACGTCTTCCGGTCGTTGCTGGAGTCCGGCGCCCGGCTCGCCTTCGGCAGCGACTGGCCGGTGTCGTCGCCCGACCCGTTCGGCGCGATGCACGTCGCGGTCAACCGCACCGCTCCGGGCAGCCCGCTGCCACCGCTGCTCGGCGATCAGAGCCTGACGGTCGCCGAGGCGCTCGAGGCCTACACGCGGGGGAGCGCGTGGGTGAGCCGGATGGAGCAGACCTCAGGGCGCATCGCTGTGGGAGCCGCCGCCGACCTCGTAGTGGTCGACCGCGACGTGCTCTCGGTGCCGGCCGACGAGATCGCCGACGTGCGGGTGCTGCGGACCTACGTCGACGGTCGCTGCGTCCACGGCGGCTGACGACGAGCGAGCCGTCAGGCGCAGAGGGAGTCGCTGGCCGTGCGGGTCGTGGCCTTGACGGCGTCGGGCTCGGCCGGCTCGAACCCGGCCTGGACGCGGTCGGAGCCGACGATCAGCCACACGCCGGTCACGCCGCTGGGCTGCTCGACGATCTCGGCGTCGAAGCCGAACTTCTTGTTGATCGCCTTGGCCGTCTTCATGGCCTCGGGCGTCGAGTCGACGAAGATGCGGGTCGCGGTGGCGTTCTTCTGCGCGTTGTCGATGCTCGAGACGGTGAACTTCGCCTTGACGAGCGCGGCCTGGGCCTGCGTGGCGAGGCCCTCGGTGCCGGCGGCGTTGAGCACCGTGACCGGGGTCGCGTTGGTGGTGGTCTCGGCGTCCTTGGCCTCGACCGGCACCTTCTGGTCATCGGCGATCGCGCCGAAGATCGTGTCGGCGTCCGCCGTCTTGACGACGCGGTTGGGGTCGGTCGGTGCGGCGCCGTTCGGCATCGTGACGAAGCGGATCTCCGAGTCGTCGACGGCCTTGGCGCGCTTGGCGAGGCCGGTCAGCTTGCTGATCGACGAGATGCCGTTGTCGACCGTGATGGACGACGTCAGGGCGTTGACGAACTTGAACAGCCGGTCGGGACGCGTCAGCGTGCCGGCGCTGCGGGCCTGGCTGATGATCGAGGACATGACGACCTGCTGGTGACCGAGGCGGCCGATGTCGCTGCCGTCGCCGACCGCGTGGCGGGTGCGCGCGAGCGCGAGGGCGTCCTTGCCCTTCAGCTTCTGCTTGCCGGCCGGCAGGTCGAGCTTGGCGTCGGGGTCGACCATCGCCTGGTTGAGGCAGACGTTGACGCCGCCGAGCGCGTTGACCATCGAGGCGAATCCGTCGAAGTCGAGCTGCACGAAGTGGTTGATGCGGACGCCGCTGAGCTGCTCGACCGCGCGCACCGAGCAGGCCGGGCCGCCGGCCAGCGCCGAGTTGATCATCTGGTTGGCGCCACCGGCGAAGGCGCCGCTGCCGGTGTCGTCGCAGGCGGGGAGGTCGGTGAGGGTGTCGCGGGGGATCTGCACCGCGTCGATGCGGGTGTTGCCCTTGGAGAAGTGGACCAGCATGAGCGCGTCGCTGCGCTGGCCCTTCTCGCTGCCGTAGCCCTTGGTCTTGAGCTTGCGGGAGTCGGAGCCGATGAACAGGATGTTCAGCGCGCCCTTGGGGGTGTCGTCCTTGACGACGTGATCGGTGTCGCCGAGCGCGGCCGACTCGATGTTGTTGTTGAACTTCCAGTAGGCCGCTGCAGCACCGATGCCCAGGACGAGGGAGAAGGCGAGCACGCCGATTCCCAGGCGGCGCAGGATGCGCTTGCCACGGGTGCGCTCGCGCTTGCGCGACGTCGGCGCATCGGGGGTGGTCACGATCATCTCCTGCGGTTTCGGGGTGCCGGTGGTGACCGGCAGAACTTCCAGAATACGAGGCCGACCTGAGAACAAGGTGTGAACGGCACGTGACCTTGCCCGCATTCGCAGGGTATCTTCGGCGGCCGCCTCCCGCTGGGAGCGTGCGGCGCTCGCGCCACCGGCGAGTCATCCTGTCGACCAGCCGGTCCGGATCGGTCCCGGACGACCGGCAGTCCCGTCTGGGCTGAAGCGCCTCAGACGGTCTCGTCCGGTGCGGCCAGCGCCTCGTCGACCGAGCGCCGCACGTTGAACGCCTGGTCGAGCCCCGAGACGTACAGGACGGTCTCGATGCTCTTGCTGGAGACGATGCTGAGCCGGCACCGGCGGGTGCGGGCCTTGCGCCGCAGGAGCACGAGGACGCCGAGTCCGGTGGAGTCCATGAAGGTCACGTCGCTCATGTCGACGACCACGTGGGTCGGCTCGACGCCCAGGGCGTCGAGGCCCGCGTCGCGGAGCTGGACGGCCGTGGCGAGGTCGATCTCGCCGCTGACGGAGACGATGGCATGGCCCTCGCCCACGTGGACGGCGATGCTGAAGCCGTCGGGGACGACGGCCGGCGCACCTCGTTCGCGCAGGCCGGGTGCCTGCTCGGGAGTCCACGTGACGCCGCACTCAGGGCACGTCAACGACTGCCGCTGAGCCGTGCCGCCCTCGGCCAGGGTCACCCCGGCCAGGACGGACGCACCACAGTCGGGGCATGCTGCCCGCTCCACCAGTCTCACGGTGAAATTCTAGGGCTTGCCGGGGTGCGTCCGTACCGACGAGGCGTGCGTCAGATCGTGGCGGCGTCGATGACGAAGCGGTAGCGCACGTCGGAGCCGAGCACCCGCTCGTACGCGTCGTTGATCTGGTCGGCGGTGATGACCTCGACGGCAGGCGCGACACCGTGCTCGGCGCAGAAGTCGAGCATCTCCTGCGTCTCGGCGATGCTGCCGATGCCGGAGCCGGCGAACGAGCGACGGTTGCCGAACAGGGTGAACACCGAGACGGGGATGGGCTGCGGCGGGGCGCCGACGTTGACGAGCGTCCCGTCGAGCCGGAGCAGCTTGAGGTAGGCGTTGAAGTCGAGGTCGGCGCTGGAGACCGTGTTGATGATCAGGTCGAAGGTGTTGCGCAGCGTCTTGAACGTGGTCGGGTCGCTGGTGGCGTAGTAGTGCTCGGCGCCGAACGCGAGACCGTCCTCCTGCTTCGACAGCGTCTGCGACAGCACCGTGACCTCGGCGCCCTTCGCCGCCGCGATCTTGACCGCGAGGTGGCCGAGACCGCCCATGCCGACGACGGCGACCTTGGTGCCGGGGCCGGCGTTCCAGTGGGCGAGGGGAGAGTAGGTGGTGATGCCGGCGCACAGCAGCGGCGCGACGGCCTCGTAGGGGATGGCCTCCGGGATCCGCAGGACGAAGTCCTGGTCGACGACGACGTGGCTGGAGTAGCCGCCCTGCGTGATGGTGCCGTCGCGATCGACGGAGCCGTAGGTCTGGGTGTTGCCCTTGAGGCAGTAGTTCTCCATGCCGGCGAGGCAGTTCTCGCACTCGCGGCAGGAGTTGACCATGCAGCCGACACCCACCCGCTCACCGACGGAGAACTTCGTGACGGCCGAGCCGATCGCGACGACCTCACCGGCGATCTCGTGGCCGACGACCTGCGGGTAGGTGACAGGTCCCCAGTCGCCGCGGACGAGGTGGATGTCGGAGTGGCAGATGCCGGAGTAGCGGATGGCGATCGACACGTCGTTCTCGCCGACCTCGCGGCGCTCGATGGTCGTGCGGACGAGGGGCTCGGTGGCCGAGGGGGCAGCGAAGGCGTTGACGGTGGTCATGGGTCCTCATTTCCTGGTGCGGCGTGCTGGTCTGGGAGTGCTGGTTCAGGTCTTCTTGATCTTCTGCAGGTCGTCGGCGAGGGCACGGGCCTGGCTCGCGAGGTCGTCGGCACGGGCGTCGTCGCCCGCCTCGACGGCCTGCCAGTAGGCGATCTTGATGCGGACGTAGGTCGTACGCAGGGCGATCTGCTCGGCCTCGAGCGTGAGGCGTCGCTCCTGCTCGACGAGCAGGCCCAGCTGCTCGGACGCTGCGTGTGCGCCGAGAGGGCCGTTGGCCACGTACGTGCGCATGTCGTCGACCGACATCCCGGTCGCGCTGAGGCAGGCCACCGACGTGAGCAGGTCGAGGTCGTCCTCGGTGTAGACCCGGTGGCTGCTGGTCTCGCCGCGACCGATCGGGCCGATCACGCCGATCGACTCGTAGTAGCGCAGGGTGCTGGCCGGCAGGCCGGTCAATGATGCTGCCTGCCTGATCGAGTAGGTGCGCTGTGCGGTGGTCGGGCTCACCTGTCCACTGTAGAAAACTTCAAGCACTCGAAGTCAACGTGAGCGGTTGTGGGGGTGGTCACGGTGGATGGCGTCGTCTTGCGGGTCGGCGTCATCACACAGTGGGCCCCGTGGGACTCGAACCCACAACCCGCGGATTAAAAGTCCGCTGCTCTGCCAATTGAGCTAGAGGCCCGGGACATGGGGACAATAATCCGGAGAACCTTCCGGAGAATCCCGCTACGCCCAACAGCGAGTATCGCAGAGGACTGCGGCCGGTGTGGTTGGTGCCTAGGGAGAATCCTCGGGACAACACGCCTGTAGTTCGGCTGTCGCGAATATTGCCCTTGAGAGGTTGGCTTCTGCGGCTCACGCTCTCGACCCAGGCGCTCCATCGCCTGGGTCGAGAGCGTGATGGATCTTGGACGGAAAGTCGACCTGAGCACCGTCATGGGCCGAAGTCTTCATCGAGCACCCCTCCATCGAGGGTCACAGCCAGCAAGTTTTCGAGCACGCGCTCAATACCCGAGAGTTGGTCCACGAACTCGATCGAGAGATCATCCACGGATGATCAAGAGCGGGCGCCATTTGATGCGGTGCCAACCGTGACCATCCATCCGAAGAACTCGCGAAGTGTCCGCATCCCGTCATCCATCAAGCCCCAAGTGAGCGTGTTTGGGACTGCTCAGAGTTTGGTTGACATCTGACTTGTGAGGATTTCGATCCTTGCTGGAAGGATGTTCACGTGCCGAGAGCGTTTCCCATCGAGTTCCGCAATGACGTGGTCGCGGTCGCCCGCAAGGGCGAGGCGTCGATCGCTCAGGTCGCGAAGGATTTCGGTGTGTCCGAGTCATGTCTTCAACGCTGGCTGAAGCTGGCCGATATCGAGGACGGCAAACGTCCCGGTGTCACTGCCGCTGAGGGCGCCGAGCTGCGGGAGGCGCGTAAGCGCATCCGTCTGCTCGAGCAGGAGAACGAGGTCCTGCGGCGGGCGGCTGCGTATCTGTCTCAGGCCAACCTGCCGGGAAAATAGTCTTCCCACTCGTTCGTGAGATGGCCGCGACCGGTGCCCCTGTGCGGGTGCCGGTCGCGGTGGCGTGTGGGGTTCTCAAGGTGAGTCGGCAGGGCTATTACCAGTGGCTCGCCGAGCCGTTCTGTCAGCGCGACTGGGACGACGCTCACCTGATCAACGCCGCGTTCGACGCCCATCTGGAGGACCCGGGGTTCGGGTATCGGTTCATAGCCGACGAGCTGGCCGACCAGGGCTTCATCGCCAGCGAGAACCGTGTGTGGCGGCTGTGCTCGATCCAAGGGATCTTCTCGATCCATTCGAAGAAGCGTGGCCTGAACCGCAAGGCGGGCCCGCCAGTTCATGACGACCTGCTCGCAACCGTCGACCACCACGGCCGGCCCGGCCGCGACTTCACCGCCAGTAGGCCGAACGAGAAGTGGCTGACCGACATCACCGAGCACCACACCGCCGAGGGCAAGCTCTACTTGTGTGCGATCAAGGACTGCTACTCGGGTCGGATCGTCGGGTATTCGATCGACTCGCGGATGAAGGCGTCATTGGCTGTCTCAGCGCTGCGCAACGCGATCGGGTTGCGAGACCCCGCCGGCACCATCGTGCACTCGGACCGAGGCAGCCAGTTCAGGTCGAAAAAGTTCGTCCGCGTCCTGAAGTCCCACGGCCTGGTCGGGTCGATGGGCCGGGTCGGAGCCTGTGGCGACAACGCCGCGATGGAATCGTTCTTCTCGCTGCTGCAGAAGAACGTGCTGAACACTCAGCGGTGGCAGACCCGTGACGAACTCCGCCTGGCGATCGTGACCTGGATCGAGAGCAAGTACCACCGCAAGCGACGCCAACGGGGCCTCGGAAAGCTCACCCCGATCGAGTTTGAGACCATCTACATGGCCGCTGACGCGGCCTGAAAACTGTCAACCATTGGTGTCAACCAAAGGCTGGGCAGTCCCGATCGGGAACGGCTGGTCCGGTCTGTACGGAACGCCACGATGCGCAAGACCAAGAACGTCGTGCTCCCCGGCAACCCTCATCAAAATCCTCTTCATGGTCATCGTGCTCACCCAACTCAGCGCCCAACCGACGCGGCGGCCGCCCCGCCCACGGGGCAAAGCAAGTATTTTGGCTTTAGGCAAGAATACTGGCTTATGGCAAGCATATTTGGCACAGTGGGAGCATGGACCTCTCCTCACCTCTGCGCTCACTAGTGCCAAGTCTGGACTCTGCGGTGCTCGAGGTGCTGTCGCGCAGCAAGACCGGCCTCGGGCCCACACAGCTGGCGCGACTGGCCGGACGTGGAACACGTCAGGGAATCCAGTTGGTCCTCGACCGGCTGGTCGAGCACGGTCTCGTCGTCGCCGAGCCGACGAATCGTGGGCACGTGTACAGCCTCAACCGCGACCACCTGCTGACACCGGCGGTCCTGTCAGCGGCGCGAGCCCGCCAGGAACTGTTTAAGCGCCTGGCCGACTCAGTGACCACGCTGGACCCCGCGCCGCTGCATGCGTCGCTGTTCGGGTCGTTCGCGCGAGGAGACGGCGACGAAAGCAGCGACATCGACCTGCTCATCGTGCTTCAAGAAGGACAACACGTGACCCCCCGCTGGGAGGCGCAGATGCGCGACCTCGAGGACCAGGTCCTCGCCTGGACGGGCAACCGCCTCGAGACGCTGACCCTCGAGCTGGACGCGTTCCGGCGGGCGGTCCACAACCAAGAGCGCATCATCGACGAACTGCTCAACGACGCCCACGACCTCAGCGGCCTGGCCCTGGGGCCGCTGGTCACCGCCACGCGTCAGACGACGGCCACGAGATGAGCCCCAAGAAGCTCACCACCCGCGACGCCGACAAAGCCTGGGCTCGGGGCCGCCGAGACGTCGGCGCCAAGTACCTAGAGGTCGCGGAGTTGGCCGCCACCGAGGACGGCGAAGCCATCAACGTGTGCGTCGGTCTGGCAGTCCTCGCAGGCATCGCCGCCGCCGACGCCATCTGCGTCAGCGCCCTAGGTCACTACTACTCTGGCAGCGACCACGCGGCAGCAGCCGACCTGCTGGGACGTGTCGACAAGGACCTCGCGAGTAAGCTCCGGTCGCTCCTCTCGCTCAAGCCAGGTGCCCACTACGGCAACGCCCTCCTCACGTCCGCACAGCGCGCCAGCGCGCTGCGAGCAGGGCACGCGCTCGTCGACGAGGCACGTCAGCGGACCATCTGACCGCCTGACTGGCATGCCGGCGCTCGGAGTCTTGGCAGGGTGTCGTTGCGCGCTGCCACGCGGTGGAGGTCGTCGTGCCAGAGGGCACAAGAGGCTTGGACGGTCTTCCGGGACAACAACCTCTCCGAACAACACAGCTAGGCGGCCGACGGCCGGCGCCGCGCGTGCCGCTCATCGGCGTAGGCCGCGAGGCCGCGGGCCTCCTTCTAGTGAGCAGGGCCAAGCCCTCCCGCTACCAGGCGTCACCGGTCTCGGGCGTAGCACCGAGGGCCATCATCAGTGCGTCGAGCGCGTCGGGGATCGACCCGACGGTGTGGACGGCGCCATTGTCGGTCACGACGATCGCGCCGCCGACCAAGATGTCGTCTGGGTGCTCCGGGTCGACGTAGGCGACAACCCACACCGGCCACCGCCGGATCCGGCGTACTCCCTCGTCGCCACGGGCAACGTGACCAACAGCGGCACCGTCGCCGGCAAGGCCAGGGTGACGGTCGAGTGGTACCCGGTCGGTCAGGGGCGTACACCGCCTCGAAGACCGTCACAGTTGAGCCGGGCGACGACGTGCGCGTCCCGTTCTCGGAGAAGGTCCCCACCCCGGTCATGAACGGCATGGTCGGGCTGCAGCACGGTGATCAGATGTGCGACGTCACCATCGAGCCCCGGTAGTCGTCGGGGCCCAGCGTTATCGACCGGCGTTGAGCTGGTCCTCGTACTCGCGCGCGGACTCCATGATCTCGTCCTCGGTGATGAAGGTGTCCCACTCGCGAAGGTAGGGGACTTCTACGTCAATACCGTTCGTGCAGGCGACGTCGTTGTGCCAGTCGTTGTCGTAGGACGGCGCGTAGGTGCACCTCCACTGCGACGCGGCCTCAGCGATCTGCTCCTCCGCCAAAGCATCCTGCTCCTCGATCAGGGCGTCGTAGTCGGACTCGGGCACCTCGACGTCGTCATACGAGGGAGCCTCGTTCCCCGAGTAACCGCTCCCGTCGTCGGCGTAGCCAGCGCACCCGGACACCGATAGCGCGAGACCTGCGGCGAGTGCCGCACCAGCGACCAGACGTCTGAGGAGCATGGCCAGACAGTAGACCCGTCAGGGTGCACGCGGGGCGAGATAGACAGAACTAGCCGCTGCACCACGCCGCGGGAGCAGGGGTGACGTTAGCCCTCGTCCAGGAGGGTTTGCGTTCCATCCGGGTGGTACTCGATCAGCCTGCCCTCATCATCGAGTGCCACGGTCGTCAGTCCCGCCGACGCGAGGGCTGAACTGAAGTCGGACGTCACTACGCGCTCCTCGATTGTGGCAGCGATCTCGGCGTTGACGACGGCACGCTCATCGCCGGTCATCGCGTCTAGGGGAAGATGCCCGGCCAAGGCGGACTCGATCCTGTCTTTCGCCACAAAGGGGCTGCTCGAGAGCGCTCTGCCGACTCGGGCCCAGTGCTCGAGCTGCTGCTCCGCTGTCACTGATCGCTTCGCCCCCTCAGCTCTGGCGGAGTCGATCAGGGCAGTCGAGATTCGTAACGCAGGGTGCGGCTTGTTAGTCATAGGGCAACTCCTCCCACTTCAGACGACCATAAACGTCCGGCGGGGCTTCGTAGCCATACGGATAGGTCAGGGCTGATGGCATGGTCGAGGCACTGGAGGGTCGCTGCACGCTCACTCGACGGGCTCAATCGTCCGGCTGTATCGCACTTTGTGGCTGAGTGTTGTGACGGAGTGGACTACTTGGTCGCCCACCGTCACCGGGTCGGCGCTCTGGACGGGGTCCTCGAACTCCGCGACCATCCAACCGAGCTCCACCCGTTGTTCGCCGACGTCTACGTTCAGCGGAACGGTCACGGCGAAAGAACCCTCCGGCAACTCGGTGCCTGCGTCGAGAACGACTTGGAATGTCTGAGTGTCGTCGACGGTGACCTCCATGACGTCGCCCGCCAGGACGCCACCGGCGAAGTCCCACAGTTCGTGCTGCTTTTGGATGTCGTCATCGCTGGGCATACCAATTGGCGTCGAAACCAGGGCCTGGAATGTGTTGAGGAGTGCACAGATTCGGGCAGTGGACTGGAGCGCCTCCTGAAGTTCGGCGCGGTCGGGCGCATGCGGATCGGTCGGATCCAGCTCGGGAAGTTCTTGCGCTATCCCGTGGTGTGCGCCGGTGTTCCAGTTGCTGGCCCGAAGTGCGTTCGGCGCGCGGAAGAGCGCGAGAAACTCGTAGGCGGGCAGGACAGCCGACACCGGTTTGCCCGTCGTGTCGTGAAATCGGAATGAGACGGCAGCCTGATCATCGACCTGGTTGAACAACATGGTCAGCTCGAACACTCCTGCGCTCTCGGCCAAGACGGCGCGCTTTCCCAAGGCACCGGTGGTGTTCTGGATGCGCTTGACCTTCACCTCGCAAAGAGGGCCCCCAGTGGGGTCGAGGATCTCTAGCCGGAGGTCGATCACGGTGTCTGACTCTGTTATGGGCATGAGCCGAACCTGCGCGCCCTCGAGTCCGCCCCCCAAGCCGCCAGGCGCGTCAAGGTTGCCGGTGAAGGCGCCGGGTGGGCTGGTGAACCCTGCACCGTATTCATGAAACGCCCTAACTGCTTCGGCGAAGTCGCTGCCCGGCTCAACCGTGAAGGTTCCCGCACCCGTAATGGGGCGTTCGTGTGGCGAGTGCGCACACCTCGCACTGACGTCGACCGCATGCCATTGGTCGGCCGCAGGATTGACCCTGTACTCGCTGAACATGTACCGCTCTGGGGGCGGGACCGGCGGGCCGGAGGGCTCGCCATGCCCAAACCTCAGGCCATACCGGTAATGAGGGTCTCGCTCGAGCAGGCCGATGGCGCGCTGGACCTTCTGGACTACCTCAGCCGGGGTGACGTCTTCATGCGTCAAGCTGAGGTTGGACAGTTCCATAGCCTGAGAGAACGCCGTCAGGATCTGGTCTCTGCCGGCGCGCAGGTAGTAGTCGATGACGTCGTCATACTTCGCTGCCAGTTGCTCAAGGTGGTCGAGGCCGTGCCAGACGGAGTGAGTGTCGTAGTCCGCCATCAAGGTCTCGTGGAACCACTCATCGCCTTCTGGGCTTGGCGTCGTAGCGGTTATGAGCTGCCAAGACGTGACATTGAGGTGCGACCACCGACCCTCGTCGTGCAGGTTGCCCCACAGCGTCTCTAGCGAACTCTTGATCTTGGACTTGTGGTCAGAATCTAGCGGCCCAGTGAACCGCTTGACCTGGTAGACGATGTCTCCGCCGTCTGGCCCGGCACCGCGGTCAAGAATGTCGACTCCTCCATCGCCTTGCGACGGCGCGATGCGGACGGAGTTGGGATGCTCTCGATTCAGCATCATCGATACGACAGCTTCGATGTCATCACCTCCATAGCGACCCCACTCGATGCGACCCGGCATGATCCTCCTCGGCGCGGCCCGGCTCTTCGCCTAGCTCACTCCAACCCTAAAGCCCGAGGGATACCGCAGGGGCTCGCCACCGAGCCAACCGGCGGATCAAGGAAAGGCGGCCCGTTTGACGAGTCCGGCCCGAAAGGTTGCGCGCCCGCGTCGGGGCCCTCCCACGGTGGTGCCGAACAACCGCCGATCAGCGTCCTGCGTATCGATGCGGGCGGACTGATCAGCCGAACGGGCAGCGGGCGTCTCGGACGTTCCGGCGGCTGGCCGAACCCGTTCCGATGCTGGAAGTGAGTTGGCGTTCCTGCTAAGTGCGCAAACGCGTTCTCGACCGGCTGCGTCGCGAAGGCGACAGCATCGCGTTTCTGCAGGTTAGAACTATTGTCCCCATGTCCCAGAGGCCCGGGACGCACGCGGCTCGCGGCGTCCACCAGCGAGTATCGCAGAGGAGCGGGCGGGGCGTGGAATGCGCCTCGAGGCGAAGCGACAGACACCGCGCCGATCGGCCGGTGACTGGGATGGCCCGCGTGATCCGGGACCGCGAGGACATACCCCTAGGGGGTACTTGCATACGACTGCCGTCTCGTGCTTATATACCCCCCTAGGGTATATAACGAAAGGACTCCCTCATGTCTCGAACCTCAAGATCGGCGGCCCCGGACCGTCGATGGCTCGGGCTCGCGGTGATCGCCGCGGCCCAGTTCATGGTCATCATGGACACCTCGATCATCGGTGTCGCTCTGCCCGAGATGCAGGCAGATCTCGGCTTCAGCCCCGGCAGCCTGTCGTGGGTCTTCAACGCCTACGTGGTCGCCCTCGGTGGCCTCCTGCTGCTGGGCGGCAAGCTGTCCGACGTCTTCGGCGCCCGCCGCATCTTCACCGCCGGGTGGAGCGTGCTGCTGGTCGGGTCGGTCGTCGCCGCGGTGGCCACGTCGCCCGCCGTCGAGCTCGTCGGTCGCGCCGTCCAGGGGGCAGGGTCGGCTCTCATCGCGCCGTCGGCACTCACGTTGCTGTTCATGCTGTTCGGCTCGAGCCCCCGCGATCTCACCAAGGCGTTGTCGGTCTACGGCGCGGCGGCCCCGGCGGGCGGCACGGCCGGCGTCTTCCTCGGCGGCGTCATCACCGAGTACCTCTCGTGGCCGTGGGTCTTCTGGATCAACGTGCCGATCGCCCTCGTCGTCCTCGCCGTGACTCCGCGCCTGTTCCCGCAGACGGGAGCCGCCCAGGGGCGACGCATCGACCTGGTCGGCGCGTCGACGGTGACCGCCGGTCTCGGTCTCGCGGTCTACGCCGTCGTCAAGGCGCCGGAGGTCGGCTGGGGTGCCGGGCAGACGTGGGGCGCGCTCGCGGCCGCCGTCGTGCTGCTCGGCTCCTTCGTCGCTCTGCAGGCACGGGGACGCGACCCGCTCCTGCGCCTGGGTGTCTTCTCAGCCCCCAACCTGGCGGCCGCCAACCTGGCCCAGATGCTCCTGGGGGCCGCGTGGATCCCGATGTGGTTCTTCCTCAACCTCTACCTGCAGCAGGTCCTCGGCTACTCCGCCTTCCCGTCGGGCGCAGCGCTGCTCCCGATGACGGCGCTGATCATGATCGGCATGGTCGTCGTCGCGCCGCGGGTCATGGGTGCCATCGGCCCCGTACGGGCCACGGTCGTCGGGCTGGTGCTGCTGGCTGTCGGCATGGGCTGGCTGTCGATGGTGGACGCGGACGGATCCTTCGCCGTCGACGTGCTGCCGGCCTCGCTGGTCGCGGCGCTGGGCATGTCGCTCGCGTTCATCCCGACCCTCGGCACGGCGATCTCGGCCGCCCGGCCGGAGGAGGGCGGCCTCGCCAGCGGCATCGTCAACACGAGCTATCAGGTCGGGTCCGCGCTGGGGCTCGCGGTGATGACGGCCGTCGCGGCTGCCAACGGTGCGGACCTCGTCGGTGACGCCGCCGCCCTGACCGAGGGCTACTCCGCCGCCTTCGTGGGGGCTGCAGTAGTCGCACTGGTGGGTGCCGTCGTCGCCGGCGTGCTCCTCAAGAGCCCGATCGCAGCACCTGCCGACGACTCGGTCCACGCGGTCTGAGTCAGGGGCGAGGCACAGGCGAGGGCGATCCCGGCGTGAGCCGGGACCGCCCTTCTGTGTGCTGGTGTCAGGCGCGGGCGAGGCGCCGGATCGCGTCCGACGCCTCCTTCAGCTTCGCCTCGGCGTCGGGGCCGCCCTCGCGAGCGGCGTCGACGACGCAGTGCGCGATGTGGTCGTCGAGCAGGGCCAGGGCCACCTTCTGCAGCGCGTTGTTGGTCGCCGAGACCTGGGTCAGGATGTCGATGCAGTACTGCTCCTCGTCGACCATGCGCTGGATGCCGCGCACCTGCCCCTCGACGCGACGCAGCCGCTTGAGCAGCGCATCCTTGTCGTCGATGTAGCCGTGGGTGTGGTGATCGTGCTCGACCGAGGCGTCGGTGGTCATGGGCTTCTCCTGCCGTCGCTCCCAGTATACCTAGTGGGGGTATGAGCCGTCAGGTCGTGACGTTCTCGGGCGCGCTGGGAAGGATCAGCGCGAGGCGCGTCGTCGGCGCCGCCGCGACGGCCAGGTATCCGCCGAGCGCCTCGGCGACTGCGCCGGCCTCGTCGAGGGTCAGGCCGTCCGTCCCGCCCTTGCCGGTCGGGCGGCCGTGGATGACGCCCGGGGCGAACCGCGGCGGCGACTGGTCGCCGACCCGCACGCGGACGGTCCGGCCGAGGCGGGCGACGTCGATCGAGACGGTGCCCTGCCCGCCGCCGGCGAACTGGTCGAGGACCGTCGACACGATCCGGTTCACGCTGCCGGCGTCGAGCCGGACGTACGACGGAGTGCCGGCATCGACGACGACCTCGCGCGACGCGTCCAGGCGTGGGCGCCACCCGTCGACCACGCCGGCGGTCAGGGCGGCGACGTCGACGAGACCGACCCCGTCCTGCTGATCCTGGCGGTGCGAGGCCAGCATCCGCGTGACGGCGTCGGAGAGACGGTCGAGCTCGCTGATCGCGCGGTGCAGCTCGTCGGAGACCTCGCCCGGGGTCTCCTTCCACAGCGTGAGGTCCTCGAGCGAGAGGCGGAGCGCCGTGATGGGGGTGCGCAGCTCGTGCGACGCGGCGACGGCCACGGCCTGGTCACGCCGCACGAGGGCCCGGAACGTGCGGGAGAGCCGGGAGCCCGTCGCGAGGCCGACAGCTCCGGCCGCGACGGCCAGGATCACGGCGATCGCGACCAGCGCCACGAGGGAGTCGGACGCCTGCGCCACGACCCACGTGCCGACGACGGCGGCGACGGTCACCAGGACGAACGTCGCCGCGAGCCGCCTAGGCATCGGGTGGATCGATCTCGAGACGGAACCCCACGCCGCGGACGGTCTCGACCCGTGACCTCGCACCGCTGTCCTCGATCTTCTGCCGCAGCCGTCCGATCGTCGCGTCGAGGGTCTTGGTGGAGCCGAACCAGTTCTCGTCCCAGACCTCGTCCATGAGTCGCTCACGGGTGATCGCGGCGCCGGGCTCAGACCCGAGCAGCGCGATGACGTCGAACTCCTTGGCCGTCAGGGCGAGCTCGTGGTCGCCGACCCAGACGCGACGGGCCGGGGCGTCGATGCGCACGACGTCGGCCCGCGCGGGGACGGCATCGACCGGCGCGGCGGCGGGTGCAGCCGCCGGGGCGACGGTCGACCGGCGCAGCAGGGCACGGACGCGGGCCAGCATCTCGGCGAGCGGGAAGGGCTTGGCGATGTAGTCGTCGGCTCCGACGTCGAGCCCGACCACCCGGTCGAGCTCGCCACCGCGCGCCGTGAGGATCATGATCCCGCCGGCGAACTGCGCGGCGCGCAGGCGCCGGCAGACCTCGAGCCCGTCGATGTCGGGCAGGCCGAGGTCGAGCAGCACCAGGTCGATGCCCCCGGCCTCGACCCGCTCGATGGCGGGCAGACCTGCCGCGACGCGCTCGACGGCGTAGTCCTCGCGCTCGAGGGTGCGGATCAGGGGTGCGGCGATCTGGTCGTCGTCCTCGACGAGAAGCAGGTGGTGGGGCACCTCATGAATCATATGGTGACAGCACTCCCCGGACCCGGATCAGAAGTCCCGGTCGGCCGTGCCGGTCTCGGTGGCCGGTGCCGTCGAGCACTTGTTGCCTGACAGGTCGGTTGCAGAGGCCGAGGGCGTCCACTTCATGGTTCCGGCGGAGCTGACGGTCTTGAGGCCGCTGCCCGACGCGAGCGCCCCGAGCTGGATCGTGACCACCGTGCGGGTGACGCCGGCGACCGTGGTGGTCGAGGCGGTCATCGTCGCTGCGAACGTCGCCGTCTTGTTGGTCTTGACGAAGTCCTTGTTGAGGACGACCGCGCCCAGGTTGACCGCGGTGCTGCCCTTGAGGACGTCGACGGTGTCACCGGAGCTGCCGAGCCCGAGCGAGTTGCCGTCGCGGAGGCGGAACGAGACGGCGGTCGCGCTGCCGTCCCAGCCCGCCAGCACCGTGCCGGCACTCAGCTGCTCGCTGTAGGTGAGGGTGAGCTTGTCGCCGTTGTCGACCTTGCCGGCCGTGCCACCGCCGTTGGAGGTCTGGACGTCGACGCCGCGCACCACGCTGTTGTCGACGAGCCGTCCCGAGACGACCGCGGATGCCGTGGTCTTGCCGGCGCCGTCGAGGAGCAGGGCCCGCAGGTCGTAGCTGCCGTCGGCGACCGTCTTGGTGTCCCACGAGCAGGAGTAGGGCGACGAGGTGTCGGTGCAGAGGTCGGTCCACGTGCTCGTGCCGGCGGGGGAGCGTTGGATGCGCACCGAGGTGATCCCGGACGGCGCGTTGGCCGTGGCGGCGACGGTGACCGTGCCGGTGAGGTACGTGCCCGGGTCCTCGACCGAGACGGACGACGCGGAGTTGTCGACGACGCGGTTGGTCACGGTCGTGGACGTCGTGCTGGTGCCGGCGACGTCGGTGGCGACGGCGCGGAACGTGTAGGTGCCGTTGGCCAGCGTCGTGGTGTCGAAGCGGCAGCTGTACGGCGCGTCGGTCACGGTGCAGAGAGTCTTGAACGTCGTGGAGCCGCTCGTGGCGTACTGCAGGACGACCTGGGCGACACCGGAGTCGGCGTCGCTCGCCGTCGCGGCGAACGTCCGCGTGCCGTTGAGCGGGGTGCCCGGATCGGTCATGGTCACGGTCGGTGCGGTGTTGTCGACGAGCACGTCGGTCTTGACGGCCGAGTAGTAGGTGCCGCCGAGGAGCACGGTCGCGACGGATCGCAGGTCGTAGTAGCCGCTCGCGAGCCCCGTCGTGCTCCAGGTGCAGCTGGAGGAGAGGACGTTGGTGCAGGCGGTCTTCCAGTTGCCCGAGCCGGCGACGGCGTACTGGACGGAGGAGCCGGAGATCGTGAGCCCGGCGTTGTAGATCGTGGTGGTGAGGGTGACGTTGCCCTTGACGACGTCTCCCGGATCGGTGAGGACGACCGTGAACTTGTTGGCGACGATCGTCCGCGTCGTGTCCGAGGTGGTCGAGTAGCCGGCACGATCCGTGGCGACGGCGCGCAGGTCGTACGCGCCGTCGGCCACGGCCGTGGTGTCCCACGAGCACGTGAAAGGTGTCGTGGTGTCGGTGCACACCGTCGTCCAGCCCGCTCCCTCCGCGGCCTGGTGCTGGATGGCAACGCTCTGCACACCGGACTCGCCGTCTGTGGCGGTCGCGGTGAGTGTCTGGGTGCCCCGCACCGAGGTGCCGGGGCTCTGCATCGTCACGGTCGGCGGCGTCCAGTCGGACGCTGCGCTGACCGTGCCGGTGTTGGCGCTCATCGAGGTGAACGACGCCGAGGAGAAGCCCGTCAGCGAGAACGCCGTGACGGCCAGCAGCGTGACCAGGGCGAGGGCGCGCGGCACGCGGGTGCTGCGAGCTGCTTCCTGGCGGTGGCGGGGCTGCTGGTTCATGAGGACAACGCTACGAAGAAGCGATCGACACGATCTCCACGAGACATCGACAAGAGATCCACAGCTGTCGACCGGTTCATCGGGCCCCGACGAGGGTGGGCTCGGGAAGCACGGTGCTGCTGGGCGTCGACGTCGGGCTCGGTGCCTGGGGCTCGTCGTCGCGCCGGTTCGGTCGCAGGGCCCGACCGAGCTCGACCACGCTGAGCAGCGCGATCAGTCCGGCGGGCACACCGATGACGAGCATCCGGATCTCGCGGTCGGCCAGGCCGACGAAGATCCAGCCGGCATACGGGACGGTGTGGTGGACGACGGGCTGGTCGCCGCTGACGAGCTGGAACTTCCACGGGTCGCGGTCGGGGTTGGCGTCGCCCTGGGTCTGGAACTGGGTGGCGCCGGTGGGGAGCAGCTTCATCGACACGATGCGGTGGGTGACGAGCGTCGTCACGCCGCTGTCGGCGGGGGGCTGGTAGGTGATGACGTCGCCGACCGACAGGTCCTCGACCGGGACGGGCTTCTCGAACGCGATCGAGCCCTTCTCGAACGTCCCGGACATCGAGCCGCCGGTGATGACGTAGCGCTCGTAGCCGAACAGGCTCGGCGCGAGGTAGGCGACGCCGGCGAGCGTGGCGATCAGCAGGAGTCCGTTGACCACGGCAGCTCCCAGACGCCCCGAGATTCGGCGGCTGGGTCGCAGATGACTGGCGCTCATGGTTGCTCCTGACGTGGTGGTGGGGGAAGTGCGTGGAGATGGCAGAGGGCCGAGGGGCGCCCACCCCCTGGATGGGGGCGCCCCTCGGCCTCGGTGCTACTGGTTGGTGGTGGTGGCGGCCTGCTGGACCGAGTCCCACTGGTAGGCGGCCGTGGCCGTCTTGCCCTGCTGGCTGTTGGGGGCCTCGTCCGCGAGGTGGACGCTGAAGGTGAAGTTGTTGGCGACGCCGGGCGCGACCGAGCCGAGGGCGGTCTTCGCTCCGTCGACGAGGCCACCGAAGGTGCCGCTGTAGACCGAGGCGCCGGTCGTGTTGTTGGTGATCGTCAGCGTCAGGTAGTTGTCCGAGAAGCCGTTGGTCGAGCTGGTCTCGGTGAGGCTGAAGTCGGCGGCGAGCGAGCCGGTGTTGGTGATGGTCAGCGCGCCGTTGACGGTGTCGCCGGGCTTGATGTCGGTGAGGCTGAGGATCGCCTTGTCGCTCTTGGAGTTCGTGTGGTTCAGCGTGCCGGAGGTGACCGAGCTGATCGTGTTCGCGGTGGTCGAGGTGAAGGTGGCACCCGATCCGATCGCGATGGCGCCGGCGCCGAGGAGAGTGGCGAGGGGGAGAAGGATCTTCTTCTTGGCGTTCATGGTGGTGGTGCTCCTGTGCGGTGAGGGTGTCTGTGAGGTGATGTCTACGACGCTACGGAGGTCGGATCCACGGACGTTCCACACCAGTTCCCCGCGATTGCCACATTTCGGAACGGTTTGTTTGAAGGCGTGTTTTTCCCTGCGCTCACACCGAGGTGCGAGCGTTCAGTGATGGTTTTCCTGACCCGGAGGGTCAGTCAGGCAGCTCGAACCACACAGCGGCGCCACCGCTGGGGGAGCTGTCGGCGCCGACCGAGCCACCGTGCGCCTCGATGAGCCTGCGGGTCGTCGCCAGGCCGATGCCATGGCCGCCGACGGTCGACTCCTCGCGCTCGAACAGGCTGAACACGGCTTGCCGCCGGTCGGCCGGGATGCCGACCCCGTTGTCGCTCACGGTGACGCGCCACCGGTCCGGACCGCGTGTCGCGGAGACCTCGATCTCGGGCGGGACGTCGGGCCGGACGAACTTCAACGCGTTGGTGAGCAGGTTGAGCACAACGGAGTAGAGCATGTCGGCGTCCGCCGTGACGGTCGGGAGGTCGAGCACCCGGACGGTGGCGCCCTTCTGGGTGACGAGGGGCGCCAGGTCGGCCAGCACGAGGCTCACGACGTGCTCGACGGCAGTGTCGGCGAGCTGGAGCTGCCCGCCCTGCAGGGCGTAGTCGAGCATCTCCTCGATCATGCGGTTCATCCGCTGGCCGGCACTGTTGACGGCCGAGACCATCGACAGCAGGTCGGTGTCGGTCTCGACGACAGGCTCGGTCGCCAGCAGCTCGGCTGTCGCGAGGATCGCGGTCAGCGGGCTGCGCAGGTCGTGGCTGACCTGCCCGGCGAAGAGCGTGAGGTGCCGGTTGGACCGGCGCAGCTCGTCGCGCAGCATGGCAAGCTCGGCGAGCGACCTCTCGAGCTCGCGGGTGCGCAGGCGCAGCTCGAGGACGTCCATGACCTGGGCCGCGAGCGTCATGAGGCCCTGCTCCTGCTCGGGTGTCAGGGTGCGGGCGACGTCGTCGAAGACGCAGAGGCGGCCGAGCGTCGTGCCGTCGGGGGTCATGAGCGGGGCGGACGCGTAGAAGCGCACGCTGCCGATGTCTCCGGTGACGAACGCGTTGGAGGAGAACCGGGGGTCGAGGCTGGCATCGGGCACCACGACCGGTGCTCGTTCGGTCATGACCAGGGCACACATGGAGTCGTCGCGCGAGCAGACCGACGGGTCGAAGCCAGCGGTCGCGATCTGGTGCTGCTGGTCGCGGGTGATGATGTTGATCGCCGCGGTGGGGACGGCGCAGACCTGGGCGACGAGGTCGACCAGACCTTGCAGGTCGCGGCCCGCGGGCTCGCTCAGCACGGCGTACTGCTCGAGCGCCTCGTCGCGGTCGATCGCACTGTGTGTCGTCATCGACGCCCCCTGTGTCGTCCGTCTGCACCTATGACCTTGCCACATCCGCCGGCATCGGCGCGCGCAGTCATGGCCCCCGCTCTAGCGTGGGGGAGTGACCGACGTGCAGACCCCTGACCTGACGGCGGACGAGCGCTCCCGGCGGTGGCACGCGCTCGCGGTCTGCCTCGTGGCCGGCGCGATGACGCTGCTCGACGTGAGCATCGTGAACGTGGCGCTGCCCTCGATCCGCGAGGGCCTCGACGCCGGCAACAGCACGATCCAGTGGGTCGTCGCGGGCTATGCGCTCGCCTTCGGCATCGTGCTCGTGCCGGCGGGCCGCCTCGGCGACGCTCGCAGCCGTCGCACGGTCTTCATCTGGGGCGTCGGCCTCTTCACGCTGTCGAGCGCACTCTGCGGGGCGGCGCAGACCCCGCTGATGCTCGCGGCCGCCCGGGTGCTGCAGGGCATCGGCGGTGGCCTCATCACGCCCCAGGTCTCGGGCTTCATCCAGAACCTGTTCAAGGGGCCCGAGCGGGGCCGGGCGTTCGGGCTGTTCGGCACCACCATCGGGGTCTCGACCGCCATCGGGCCGCTGCTGGGCGGCCTGCTCGTCCACGTCGGTGGCGCCGAGTCGGGATGGCGGCTCGTCTTCTACGTCAACGTGCCGATCGGCATCGCGCTGATGTTCCTCGCCGCTCGCTACCTGCCCAGGGCGGAGCACGGGCCGAAGCAGTCGCTCGACCCCGTCGGCGTCGTGCTGTTCGGCGCGGCGATGCTGTTCGTCCTGCTGCCCCTGGTGCAGGGCGGTCAGGACTCGTCGCTGTCGCAGCGGCCCTGGTGGCTCATGGGCATCTCGGTCGTGCTGCTCGCGGTGTTCGTCGCGTGGGAGCGCCGGTGGGCGGCCCGCGGCAGCGAGACCCTGCTCGACCTGTCGCTCGTGAAGGTCAGGTCGTTCATGCTCGGGCTCGGCGTCGGCACGGCCTACTTCGCCGGGTTCACCTCGATCTTCATCATCCTGACCCTCTACCTGCAGCAGGGGCTGGGCTACTCCGCGCTCGAGGCGGGCTTCTCGCAGCTGCCCTTCGCGATCGGGTCCGCCACCTCGGCGTGGATCGGCGGCCGGCTCGTCGAGCGCTTCGGTCGGGCCCTGGTGGTCACGGGCCTGGTGATGATCACCACAGCGCTCGTTGCGGTCGACCTCGTCGTCCCGCACCTCGACGGACAGGTCGGCCTCAGGCTCGCGCCGCTGCTGCTGCTCGCCGGCCTCGGCGGCGGGCTCGTGATCTCGCCCAACATCACCCTGTCGCTCGACGAGGTCGACCCGGCGCGCGCGGGGGCGGGCGGCGGACTTCTCCAGACGGCACAGCGGGTGGGCTCCGCGATCGGGGTCGCGATCGTCCTCGCCCTGTTCTTCGAACGCGTCAGGTCGACCGACGGCGACTACGCCGACGCGCTGTCATACAGCCTGCACGTGACGATCGCCTTCGTCGCGTTCGCGCTCGTGATGGCCCTCGCCGACGGGGTGCGGCGGGCCCGCAGCGACTGACCCCGAGTCGACCGATATGGCTGCGCCGTGCGGACCGACCAGATAGCCTCGGCGTCAGGGAGAACGATCCTGGGGGACCGGGTCCTCGACACCGGCCCAGACAGGACGACGACACACATGCTGAACCTGAAGGACGCTGGAGCCCCCCGTATGCCGGAGCCGTTGGACAGTCGCCTGCGCGACGACGAGGCGCTCGACGAGATCGAGCTCACCAGTCGTCTGATCATCGCGGCCTCCGCCAAGGACGGCCACCTGTCGCAGCGCGAGGTCGACGAGATCCTGGGCATAGCGAACGCCAGTTGACCTGTGGGTGACACCCGCGATTGACATGCGTGAACAGCCTGCCTCTAGCATGGGCTTGCCCTACTCAGCATTGACAGGAGCTAGTCGTGCGTTTTCGCATCCGACCAGTTGAGACATCCTTCTACGAACTGTTCACCGAGATGGCGAACCACCTCGTCGAAGGGGCCAATCTGCTGGCGCAGATGCTCGATTCCAGCACCGACAAGAAGGCCCTCGGTGAGCAGATGAGAGAAGCCGAGCACCAGGCCGACGAGACGACCCACGCGATCGTCAAGCGGGCCAACTCCACGTTCATCACCCCGTTCGACCGCGAGGACATCTACCGCCTCGCGAGCAGCCTCGACGACGTCATGGACTTCATGGAGGAGACCGTCGACCTCGTCGGGCTCTACGAGCTCGGCGACCTGCCGGCCGACTTCGCCCCGCAGGTCGAGGTGCTGCAGCGCGCGACCCAGCTGACCGCCGAGGCCATGCCCCGCCTGCGCACCATGAAGGACCTCGACGAGTACTGGATCGAGATCAACCGCCTCGAGAACCAGGGCGACCGCTCCTACCGCCGCATCGTCGCGCACCTGTTCAGCGGCGCCTACAAGTCGCTCGAGGTCATGAAGCTCAAGGACGTCGTCGACTCGCTCGAGCACGCCATCGACGCCCTCGAGTCCGTTGCGAACACGGTGGAGCAGATCGCCGTCAAGGAGTCCTGAGTAGTGGACCTCGTCCTCGCTCTGGTGATCGCCACGGTCGCCATCGCCCTGTTCTTCGACTACACCAACGGCTTCCACGACGCCGCCAACGCGATCGCGACCTCGGTCTCGACGCGGGCGCTCACGCCGCGGATCGCCCTGACGATGGCCGCGATCCTCAACTTCGTCGGTGCCCTGCTGGGCGTCGGCGTGGCCAAGACGATCAAGGAGATCCTCGTCGGCTTCGACGACATGACCTCCCAGCACGCCCTGACCGTCGTCATGAGCGCGCTCGTCGGCGCCATCACCTGGAACCTCATCACGTGGTACTTCGGCATCCCGTCGTCGTCGTCGCACGCCCTGATCGGCGGCCTCATCGGGGTCGGCCTGGCGGCGGGCGTGACGGTCGACTGGGACAAGGTCGTCGACAAGGTCGTCATCCCGATGGTCATGAGCCCGGCGCTGGGCTTCGGCGGGGCTTTCCTGGTCATGCTGTCGATCATGTGGCTGTTCCGCCGCGCCAATCCGCACACCGTCAACCGGGGCTTCCGGCTCTCGCAGACGGTGTCGGCGGCGGCCCTGTCGCTCGGCCACGGTCTGCAGGACGCGCAGAAGACGATGGGCGTCATCGTGCTGGCCCTCGTCGCCGGCGGCTACGGTCCGTCCGCCGGTGAGCGCGAGATCCCCTACTGGGTCGTCTTCGCGGCCGCGGGTGCGATCTCGCTCGGCACGTTGTCGGGCGGCATGCGGATCATGCGGACGATGGGCCGGCGCATCATCGCGCTCGACCCGCCGCGCGGGTTCGCGGCCGAGTCCACCGCCGCCGTCGTGCTGTACGGCATGGCGATCGGCCTGCACGCCCCGGTCTCGACGACCCACACCATGACGTCCGCGGTCATGGGTGCCGGGGCGACGAAGCGGTTCAGTGCCGTGCGCTGGGGCGTCGCTCGCGGCATCATCACGGCGTGGATCGTCACGATCCCCGCCGCCGCCGCGGTCGGCGCCGTGACGTACCTGATCCTGCGCGTGCTCATCCCCGGCAACTGACCCCCCCGGCTGTCTCCCAGGTTCTCCTGGGAAACGAACACCTCACCTCGGTCGTGACCGAGGTGAGGTGGTGGTTTGCGGGGTTCTCCTAGGCATCAGGAGGAGGGGTTATCCGAACCGGCCCTGGATGTAGGCCTCGGTGGCGGGGTCGGTGGGGTTGGAGAAGATCGTCTCGGTGCGGCCCACCTCGATGAGGCGGCCGGGCTTGCCGACACCCGACAGGTTGAAGAACGCGGTCTCGTCGGAGACGCGCGCCGCCTGCTGCATGTTGTGGGTGACGATGACGATCGTGTACTGGCTCTTCAGCTCGTGGATCAGGTCCTCGATGACGCTGGTCGAGATCGGGTCGAGCGCCGAGCAGGGCTCGTCCATCAGCAGGATCTCGGGCTCGACCGAGATGGCCCGCGCGATGCACAGGCGCTGCTGCTGACCACCGGACAGGCCCGAGCCGGGACGGTCGAGGCGGTCCTTGACCTCGGCCCAGAGGCCGGCGCTGCGCAGCGACCGCTCCACGATGTCGTCGGACTCGGACTTCTTCATGCGCTTGCTGTTGAGCTTCTGGCCCGCGAGGACGTTGTCGTAGATGGACATCGTCGGGAACGGGTTGGGGCGCTGGAAGACCATGCCGATCATGCGGCGGACGTTCACCGGGTCCATGTCGGCGCCGTAGAGGTCCTGGCCGTCGATGAGGACCTTGCCCTCGACGCGCGCGCCGCGGATGACCTCGTGCATGCGGTTGAGCGACCGCAGGAAGGTCGACTTGCCGCAGCCCGAGGGGCCGATGAACGCGGTGACGGACTTCGCCGCGATGGGGATGGTGACGTCCTCGACGGCGAGGAAGTCGCCGTAGTAGATGTTCAGGTCCGAGACGTCGATGCTCTTGGCCATGGTGGAACCTTCCGGTTTAACGCTCGCCCTTGGGCGAGAAGAAGTAGGAGACGAGACGGGCGATGAGGTTGAGGAGCATGACGATCAACAGCAGGGTAAGTGCCGCGCCCCAAGCGCGGTCAATGCTGAACTCCGGCGGGATGCCGGGGCTGCGGATCGACTGGTAGGCGAACACCGGCAGGGTCGCCATGCGTCCGTCGAACAGGTTGAAGTTCACCGAGTCGGTGGCTCCGGCGATGATCAGCAGGGGAGCCGTCTCGCCGATCACACGGGCGATCGCGAGCGTGATGCCCGTGACGATGCCGGCCAGGGCCGTCGGCAGGACGACCTTGGCGACGGTGCGCCACTTCGGCACGCCGAGGGCGTACGACGCCTCGCGCAGCTCGTTGGGCACCAGCTTCAACATCTCCTCGGTGGAGCGGACGAGCACCGGGATCATGAGCACGGACAGCGCGACCGAGCCGCCGATGCCCATGCGGACGCCCTCGCCGAAGAACACCACGAACAGGGCGTAGGCGAAGAGTCCGGCGACGATCGACGGGATGCCGGTCATGACGTCGACGAGGAAGCGGATCCAGCGCGAGAGCCGGTTGCCGTCGGCGTACTCGACGAGGTAGATCGCGGCGAAGATGCCGATCGGGATCGAGATGACGGCCGCGGCGCCGGTGATGAGCAGCGTGCCGACGAGGGCCTGGTAGATGCCGCCGCCCTCGCCGACCACGTTGCGCATCGAGTAGGTGAAGAACTCGGCCGACAGGACCTTGGTGCCCTTGCTGATGACGGTGTAGAGGATGCTCACCAGTGGGAACATCGCGAGCGCGAAGGCCGAGGTGACCAGCACCGTGACCAGGCGGTCGGTGGCTTTGCGGCGTCCCTCGACGACGACCGACCAGACGGGTAGGCCCAGGCTGACGACCCAGACGGCGAGGGCGGCCAGCACGAGGTTGGTGCCGGTCAGGTAGAGCGCGGCACCGACCACCAGGGCGAGGCCGACGACGGCCTTGGAGCCCCACGACGGCAGCTGGGCTCCGTAGAGCTCCTGCTGGACGTCGAGCGGACCGGACCCGGGGGTCTGGGGGGAGAGCGTGGTCGTCATCAGTTGGCTCCGGAGAATTCCTTGCGGCGGTCCACGACGGACCGGGCGGCGAAGTTGACGAGGAAGGTGATCACGAACAGCACCAGGCCGCTGGCGATGAGGACGTTGACGGTCTTGCCGCTCGCCTCGCCGAAGCTCAGCGCGATGTTGGCGGCGATCGTGCTCGGGTTGGTGCTGCTGATGAGGTTGGCGGTCACGGTGCCGGCGGTCACCGACAGCACCATCGCGACGGCGAGGGTCTCGCCGAGGGCGCGGCCGAGGCCGAGCATCGCGGCGGACACGATGCCGGAGCGGGCGTACGGGAAGATCGCGAGCCGGGCCATCTCCCAGCGCGTGGCGCCGAGCGCCAGGGCGGCCTCCTCGTGGAGGCGGGGCGTCTGCAGGAAGATCTCGCGGCAGATCGCGGTCATGATCGGCAGGATCATGACGGCGAGCACGATGCAGGCGGTCATGATGGTGCGGCCGGTGGCCGACGCCGGACCGGCGAAGAACGGGACGAAGCCGAGGTTGTCCTCGAGCCACGTGTAGACCGGCACCATGTTCGGCGCGAGGAACTGGATGCCCCAGAGGCCGTAGACGACGCTGGGGACCGCGGCGAGCAGGTCGACGAGGTAGCCGAGGATCTGGCCGAGCTTGCGCGGCGAGTAGTGCGAGATGAACAGGGCGACGCCGACGGCGACCGGGGTCGCGATGATGAGGGCGACGGTCGCGGCGATCAGGGTGCCGTAGACGAGGGGCCACACGTAGGGCCAGAAGCTCTGGCCGCTCTTGACCTCGTCGGGGTTGGCGAGGATGCCGGGGACGCCCTCGATCGTGAGGAACGCGGCGACGCCTGCGAGGACGAGCAGGATCAGGATTCCCGCACTGGTCGACAGCCCCGAGAAGATGCGGTCACCGGCGCGGACGACGGTGCCGCGCTTGCGACGGGGGGCCAGCGTGCTGGTCACAGGCGGTGCCTTTCAGGAGTGGAGGGGGGAGTACCGGGTGCTGCCGCCCGGCCCTGTGAAGGACCGGGCGGCAGCGGGTGGATCAGGCAGCGGCGATGGTCTCGATCGCGGCCTGGACCTTGGTGGCGAAGTCGCCCGAGAGGGGGGCGGAGCCGGCGCCACTGGCGGCGGCAGCCTGTCCCTCGGTGCTCGCGATGTAGGTCATCCAGCCCTTGACGAGATCGGCCGTCGCGGCGTCCTTCTGCGTCTGGCAGGCGACCTGGTAGGACACCAGGACGATCGGGTAGACGCCAGCCTCCGACGTCTTGCGGTCGATGTCGACGGCGATGTCGGTCTCGGCGCGGCCCGAGACCGGCGTGGCGGTGTCGAGCGTCTTGGCAGCGGCCTCGGGGGTGGGCTCGATGTAGTCCTCACCGACCTTGACCTTCGCCTTGCCGAGCTCGCCGGCCTGGCTCTCGTCGGCGTAGCCGATGGTGCCGTTTCCGCCGGTCACGGCAGCGACGACGCCAGAGGTGCCTTCAGCAGCCTCGCCGCCCTTGATGGGCCACGTCTCGACGGTGCCGCCGGTCCAACCACCCTCGGAGGCAGCCTCGAGGTAGTTGGTGAAGTTCTTCGTGGTGCCCGAGTCGTCCGAGCGGTGCACGGCGGTGATGTCCGTGTCCGGCAGGGTCGCGTCCGGGTTGTCGGCCTTGATCGCGGCGTCGTCCCACTGGGTGATCTTGCCCTCGAAGATCTGGCCGATCGTCTTCGGCGAGAGGCTCAGCTCGTCGACGCCGTCCAGCTTGAAGATCACGGCGATGGGGCTGACGTAGACGGGGACCTCGACGATGTCGCTGCCGCACTTCTCGGCGGCCGCGGTGACTTCCTCGTCCTCGAGGTAGGAGTCGGTGCCGGCGAAGGCGACGCCTCCGGCGATGAACTGCTCACGGCCGCCGCCCGAGCCGACCGGGTCGTAGTTGACCGTCGCGTCGGGGTTCGCGGTCTGGAACTCCTTCTTCCAGGCGGCGATGGCCGCTTCCTGGGAGGTGGCGCCAGCGCCGTTCAGCGTGCCGGAGACGCTGTCGCCGGACGGCGCGTCGCTGCCTCCGTCGGACTCGTTCGCGGCACCGCAGGCGCTGAGGCCGAGGGCGAGTGCAAGCATGGCCGCGGGGGCGGCGATGCGCAGGTTTTTGCGGTTCACGGGGGTCCCTCTCTGGGATCTGATGATGCGTACTCCGTGAACGTAGGGAGCCCAGGTGTATCGCTTTCCGACCGACGGTGAACAGCGGGTGAACGGTGCCGTAACGGTGGGAACGAATCGCCGTCAGATCAGGGGTTCTGTGGCGAGCGCCACACCCTTGCGGTGGTGCACGACGACTCCCTCGCCCGGTGCAAGGTCGACGACGTCGACGCCCAGCGCGTCGAAGACCCACGGCAGGGTGGGCCGGTGGGTGCTCAGGACGACCGGCTTCTTGCGGTCGAGCAGCGAGGTGATCGACCGCTGCACCTGGGCCGCACGGGTCTGCTCGGAGATGCGGTCGTCGATCTCGAGAAACGTGCTGATCGACTGCGCGTACGGCTCGACGGTCTGGGCGCAGCGCACGGCGGGGCTGCTGACGACCCGGCGGATCCCGTAGGCGTCGAGCACGGGGACGAGGGCCTGGGCGCGGCCGGTGCCGGAGGCCGTGAGCGGCCGGTCCAGGTCGTCGAGGTCGCTCGACCGGGGGACGGCCTTGCCGTGCCGCAGCACGATGAGCGTGCGGGTCCGGTGGGCCTGGTTCTCGCGCAGGTCGCGGAACGTCTCGAGCAGCTCGACGTCGTGCTCGTACGTCAGGAGCTTGCGGGCCTCGCGCACGCCGACCCAGCGCACCTCGTCGACCTCCTTGTTGGGCACGAACGGCGTGGCCTCGTCAGGTCCGGTCGCCCGGGCGCACCAGTAGGTGACCGACTTGGTGCCGCCGCTGATCGGGTAGGACAGCTCCTGCAGCGGGTGCCCGAGGCGTACGCGGACACCTGCCTCCTCGGCGATCTCGCGGACGGCGGTCGTCTGCAGGGCCTCGCCCGGATCGGTCTTGCCCTTGGGGAAGGTCCAGTCGTCGTACGAGGGACGGTGGACGACCAGCATCTCGACGCGCGGCTCCGGCCGGGTGGGTCCGGGCCGGTTGCGCCACACGATGCCACCCGCTGCGGTCGTGATCCGTTCACTTGCCATGGTGCGTATTGTCCCCTGAGGAAGTGGCCGACAGGTGAAGGAGGTGTGGACGACGTGCTGCGCAGCCTCGGTGTCCGTGCCGTCCTCGCCCCGGTCGTGGTCATCGCCGTGGCGCTCGCGGCCGGCGGATGGGTCGCCGATCGGGTGGCCGCCGACCCGCGTCCGCCGCTCGCCTCGGCTCTCGACGCGCTGCCGACCGGGACGGTCGTGGCAGGCTTCACCGACTGGTCGGCGATCCGTGCAGGCCTCGGCCTGGGCGATGCGTCCACGGCCCGCGCCAGGGCGGCGCTGAGCGACGACGCCTCGCTGCGCGACCTCACGACCCGTTCGGTGCTGGGTGCCTCGATCGACGAGATGCACTCGCTCTACGGATGGTCGGCCGCCGACGTCGAGTGGGAGTCGTACGGGCAGGCGGCCGGGGGAGCCGCTCTCGTCGCCCGCCTCACCGGCTCGGTGTCCTTCGACGACGTCCAGAAGCGGCTCCGCTCGATCGGCTACGCCCGCAGCGGCGAGACCTGGGTGCTGGGAGACGAGGGGCGGCGGACCGTGGGCCAGGGGCTCGCGGCTGCGCTGGGCACGCTGGCCGTCCTGCCTGACGAGCAGCTCGTCGTCGCGGTGAGCGAGGAGGCGTACGCGCCCACCGTGCTCGCGACCGTCCGTCACGAGCGGGCATCGTTGCTCTCGAGGCGCCCGGTGGCCGAGCTGGCGACCGCCCTGGCCGGCTCCGACACCGCGCTGCTGCAGGCGCGGCAGGAGGGCTGTCGCTCGACCGCGGTCGGCGACTCCGACCCCGACGTCGCGGCTCAGGCCGCGGCAGCCGTGGCCCGCGCAGGGCGGCTGGCCGCGCCGGTCTTCAGCGGACGCGGCCTGGTCGACGGGTCGCCGCGGCAGGACATCCGCTTCGTCGCGGCGTTCGACTCACCGGCCGAGGCCGCCGAGCAGCTGCGCGTCCGTCGCGCGCTGGCGTTCGGCCCGTTCATCGGCCAGTCGGGCCGCATCGAGGACTCCCTCGACCTCGTCGGGGCGACGTCGAGCGGCGGCACCGCGACGCTGCGGTTCGACCTCGACCCCGACCGCGGCGCCTACATGGCCGGCGAGGGTCCGCTGCTGTTCGCCAGCTGCCCGCGCTGACACGTCAGCGGGAGCGGCGCGACCGTGCCCGTTCGATCAGGACGGCCTGCAGGTCCGAGGACCCGACGTGACGCGTCCAGGCGCCGTCGCCGTCGAGGTGCCACGAGGTCGTCTCCGGGTCGACGGAGCGGGCGAGCAGGTCGCCGAGCACCTCGGTGTGCTCCGGCGTCGGCACGCGCACCAGCACCTCGACGCGGCGGTCGAGGTTGCGGTGCATCAGGTCGGCCGAGCCCATCCACGCCTCGGGCTCGCCCCCGCCGGCGAACCAGTAGATCCGGCTGTGCTCGAGGAAGCGCCCCAGGATGCTGTGCACGCGGATGTTGTCGCTGAGGCCGGGCACGCCGGGCCGCAACGTGCAGATGCCACGGATGACCAGGTCGACCTGCACACCGGCCCGTGAGGCCTCGTAGAGCTTGTCGATCGTGGCCTCGTCGACCAGGGAGTTGACCTTGATGCGGATGCCGGAAGGCCGTCCGGCGCGGTGGTGCGCGATCTCGGTGTCGATCCGCTCGATGATGCCGTCGCGGAGCCCCGCCGGAGCGACCATGAGCCGCTGGTAGGAGAAGTCCTGGGCAAAGCCCGACAGGTTGTTGAACAGGTCGGTGAGGTCGTGGGTGATCGCCGGGTCGGCCGTGAGCAGGCCGAAGTCCTCGTAGAGGCGCGCGGTCTTGGGGTTGTAGTTGCCGGTGCCGATGTGGGCGTAGCGGCGCAGGCCGTCGGGCTCGTCGCGGACGACCAGCGCGAGCTTGCAGTGGGTCTTGAGACCCACGAGGCCGTAGACGACGTGGCAGCCGGCGCGCTCGAGCTTGCGGGCCCACCGGATGTTGGCCTGCTCGTCGAAGCGGGCCTTGATCTCGACCAGCACCAGCACCTGCTTGCCGGCGCGGGCAGCGTCGACCAAGGAGTCGATGATGGGGGAGTCTCCCGACGTGCGGTAGAGCGTCTGCTTGATCGCGAGCACGTGCGGGTCGGCGGCGGCCTGCTCGATGAAGCGCTGGACGCTGGTGGCGAACGAGTCGTACGGGTGGTGCACGAGGACGTCGCGCTTGCGCAGGGCGCTGAACAGGTCGGCCGGCTCCGACGTCTCGACCTCGGCCAGGTGCTGGTGGGTGCCCGGGATGAACGGCTCGTAGCGCAGCTCGGGACGGTCGAGGTCGGCGACCTCGTTGAGGCTGCGCAGGTCGAGGGGGCCCTTGAGGCGGACGACCTCGTCGGCCTTCACGCCCAGCTCGGAGACGAGCAGGTCGAGCACGCCCGGATCGATCGACTCCTCGACCTCGAGGCGCACGGGCGGGCCGAACTTGCGCCGCAGCAGCTCCTTCTCGAGGGCCTTGAGCAGGTTCTCGGCGTCGTCCTCCTCGACCTCGAGGTCCTCGTTGCGGGTCACGCGGAAGGCGTGGTGGGCGATGACCTCCATGCCGGGAAACAGCAGGTCGAGGTGGGCCGCGATGACCTCCTCGAGCGGGACGAACCGTCCGGGGTCGGCCTCCATCCACCGGTTGATGATCGGCGGCACCTTGACGCGGGCGAAGTGGTTCTTGCCGGTGGCGGGGTTGCGCATGACCAGCGCGAGGTTGAGCGAGAGGCCCGAGATGTAGGGGAACGGGTGCGCCGGGTCGACCGCGAGCGGGGTCAGGATCGGGAAGACCCGATCGCGGTAGAACGAGCTGATCCGCTCCTGCTCGTCCGCTCGCAGCGACTCCCAGTGGATCAGCTCGATGCCCTGCTCGGCGAGCTGGGGCACGAGGTGGTCGTGGTAGGTCTCGGCGTGCCGGACCATGAGCTCCTGGCTCGCGGCCAGGCTGCGGCTGAGGACGCCGCGGGGATTCAGGCCGCTGGCCGACGGCACCGCCACGCCGGCGGCGATGCGGCGCTTGAGGCCGGCGATGCGGACCATGAAGAACTCGTCGAGGTTGCTCGCGAAGATGGCCGCGAAGCGGACGCGCTCCAGCAGCGGCAGGTCCTCGTCCTGGGCGAGCTCGAGCACGCGGGAGTTGAACGCGATCCACGACAGCTCGCGGTCGAGGAACCGGTCGGCGGGCAGGGCGCTCTGTGCCGGGTCGAACGGCGGGTCGACGTCGAACTCGTCCGGGGAGGCCGGATCCTCCAGATCGGCGACCGCCATGTCGTGTGTGTCCACACGTCCAGAGTGTCAGACCAAGGTGAACGCCGATTGAACAAGGCGCTCCGGCGCTCCGAGGCGCTAGCGTTGCCCCATGGCTCTCGTACCCCAGCTCATCGGCGCCGCACGAGGCGTCACCGCACGGTCGTTGATGCAGCTGCCGCGGCCCGTCCTCGCTCGTCTGGCGGGTTCGCCGGTCGTCGTCGACGGGCGAACCCTCGACCCGGAGATGCAGCTGCTGCTGCGGCTCCAGCGCCTCGCGGGCCCCGCCGCCGAGACGGTCGCGATCAGCCGGGGTCGCAAGATCATCCGCGCGTCGTCACGCCTTGCCGGCGGCAACCAGCCGATCGGCGCCGTCACCGACCGCACGATCGACGGTCCGGGCGGGCCTCTCGGCCTGCGGTTCTACACCCCGCGTGGCCTGTCGGGCCAGGCGCCGGCGCTGCTGTTCTTCCACGGTGGCGGCTGGATCTACGGCGACCTGGAGAGCCACGACGCCACGTGCCGGTTCCTCGCGGAGGAGGCACAGGTGCGCGTCGTCGCGGTCGACTACCGGCTCGCGCCGGAGGCGCCCTTCCCGGCGGCCGTGGACGACGCGATGGCGGCGTGGGCATGGGTCGTCGAGCACGCCCAGGGCCTGGGCATCGACCCCGACCGCATCGCGGTGGGTGGCGACAGCGCGGGCGGCAACCTGGCCGCGGTCGTCGCCCAGCAGGCGACGCGTGCCGGCGGGCCGGCCCCGGCGTTCCAGCTCCTGATCTACCCGGCAACCGACTTCCTCGAGACCGCGCCGAGCCGCCTGACGTACGCCGACGGCTTCTTCCTGACCAAGGCCTTCATGGATCTCGCGGAGGAGAACTACCTCGTCGGGGGCGAGGACCGCTCCGACCCGCGACTCTCGCCCCTGCACGGCGACGTCTCGGGGGTGGCGCCGGCGTACGTCGTGACGGCCGGCTTCGACCCGCTGCTCGACGAGGGCAACGCCTATGCCGACAAGCTGCGTGCCGCCGGGGTGCCGGTCGAGCACGTCTGCGAGGACGGCCTCATCCACGGCTTCATCAACATGGTCGCGATCGGCCGTACGGCCCCCAAGGCAGCGCGCCGCGCCGCCACCGCCCTCCAGCGCGGCCTCACCACCCCCCACCGCTGACGAGACCCTTTCCGCCCCCTGACGAGACCGTTGTCGCCCCGTGGCGAGAGGGTTTCCGCCCCGGTCAGGGGCGGAAACCCTCTCCTCGAGGGGCGAGAACGCTCTCATCAGCGGGGTGGGGTCACTGGGCGGCGTACCCGCCGTCGACGAGCTGGTAGCTGCCGGTGATGAAGGTCGCGTCGTCGCTGGAGAGGAAGGCCACGAGCGCGGCGACCTCCTCGGGCGTGCCGAGCCGCTGCAGCGCGTGCTTGGCGCCGAGCGCCTCGCGGGCCGCGACGTCCATGGTGGCGAGCAGCAGGGGAGTCTCGATGAAGCCGGGTCCGAAAACGTTGACGCGCACCTTCTGCGGCCCGTACTCGAGGGCGGCGTTCTTCGTCAGACCGACGAGGCCGTGCTTGGCGGTGACGTACGCGGAGGAGTTCTGGATGCCGACGCTGCCGAGCACCGATCCCATGTTGATGATCGAGCCGCCACCGTTGGCCGCGATGGCGGGCAGCTGCGCGCGCAGGCCGTAGAACACGGCGTTGAGGTTGACCTCGATGACCTTGCGCCAGCTCTCGAGCGAGTAGTCGCCGACCGGCTTGGCCTCGCCGCCGATCCCGGCGTTGTTGACCGCGATGCGCAGGGGCGCCAGCGCGTTGGCGCGGACGATGCTCTCGGCGACCCAGTCGGTGTCGCTCACATCGCCGGCGAAGGCCTCGGCCGTTCCGCCCTTCGCGGTGATCTGGTCGACGATCGACTGCGCGGCCTCGGCGTTGATGTCCGTCACCAGGACGGATGCGCCGTGGGCGGCGAGCGTGGTGGCGACGGATGCGCCGATGCCCGAGCCGGCGCCGGTGACGATGGCGGATCGCTGGGCGACGTCATAGGTGGACATGAGGGGTTCCTCTCGACAGGGTGGGCACGCGCCACATCTAGGTGAACGTTCAACCACCAGTCGACATGCCCTGCTCGGCTGTGACAAACCAGACACCCCGTCGCGACGACGTGCTGGTGTCTCAGGTGTGGTCGTGGACGTGCGCGGCGTCGTCCTGCGGCGCTGCGTAGAGCGTGTCCTTCTTCCAGTCCCGGAAGCCGAGGTTGCGGTAGACCGCGAGGGCGGGCGCGTTGTCGCCCTCGACGTAGAGGTCGACCACGGGGAGCCCCAGCTGGTGGAGGTGACGCAGGCCCCGGGCCGTGAGCGCGGTGCCGAGCCCGCCGCCTTGCGCGTCGGGGTCGATGCCGACGACGTAGACCTCGCCCACGCCGTCCTCGACCTTGGTCCAGTGGAAGCCGATGACCCGGCCGTCCCGCTCGGCGACGAAGAGGCCGGCCGGGTCGAACCAGTTGGACGCCATGCGGCGGTCGAGGTCGGCGCGGTCCATGGCCCCCTGCTCGGGGTGGTGGGCGAACGCCCGACCGTTGACCGCGACGACCGCGTCGGCGTCGTCGGGCCGGTAGGCCCGGATCGTGGTCGCGGCGGGCACCCGTTCGGGTGCGGGGGGTCCGTCGAAGGTGAGGCGCAGCACCAGCAGCTCGCGGACGACCTCGAGCCCCGTCGAGGAGGCGAGCGCCCGCGCGCCGGGCAGGTCGCCGTGGGCCCAGAAGGTGTCCTCGCCGTCAGCCAGCAGCTCGTCGACGATGCGTCGGCCGAGGCCTTGGCGTCGTCGTTGCGGGTCGACGACGACCTCGACGGGCGCGTCGCCGACCGCGAACGCCGCAGCGATGATCGTGCCGTCGCGGTCTGACTGCTGCACCAGGACGCGGGCCCGGGCCCGGTCACGCAACGCGAAGACGCTCGCCTCGTTGAACGGGGCGACGCCGTCGGCCGTGGTCGCCCGGTCGGCGAGGTCGAGGAGGCTCATCGTGACCTCAGCGCCACGAGCTGCGCGCCGATCTCGGCCGCCATGGCACGCGCGAACGCCTCGGGGGTGTCGCCGGGAGGCTCAGGGACGATGTGGTGCACCGTGCCGTTGTCGAACAGGTCGAGGGCACCCACGCGCTGCGCCTCCGCCATCTCGGCGGCGTGCTCGAGGTCGCCGTGGACGATCGCGCTCGCACCCTCGGGCGGCAGCGGCGACAGCCAGGCGTTCTCGGCGGCGATGACGACGTCGGCCGGCAGCAGCGCCAGCGCGCCACCGCCACAGCCCTGGCCCAGCAGCACCGAGACGGTGGGCACCCGCATCGTCGACATCCAGCTGATGCACCGCGCGATCTCGCCGGCGATGGCCCCCTGCTCGGCCTCCGGCGACAGCTCCGCGCCGGGGGTGTCGATGAACGAGACGAGCGGCAGTCGCAGCTCGTTGGCGAGCCGCATGCCGCGCCGGGCCTCGCGCAGGGCTGCCGGGCCCATGGGCTTGAACCTGGTCTGGGTCGTGCGGTCCTGGCCGATCACGACGCACGGCTGGCCGTCGAGCCGGGCGAGGGCGACGATCATCGCGCTGTCGCGCTCGCCCTTCTCGGTGCCCTGCAGGCGGACGGTCGCGTCGCTGCCGTAGCGCAGCACCTCACGCACACCGGCCCGCCGAGCCCCACGGGTGATCTGGATCGAGTCCCACGCGGAGCGCTCGCGTCGCACCTCGGAGGTGCGGAGCTCTCGGGTCTGGCGGGTCGGCGCGTCGACGAGCAGGCCGAGCGCCCGGTCGACGAGCAGCGGCAGCTCGTCCGGCAGGACCACGGCGTCGATGATGCCGCGATCGGCGAGGTTCTCGGCGGTCTGGACGCCGGGCGGGAACGGCTTGCCCTCCATGATCTCGTAGACCTTCGGGCCGAGGAACCCGATCAGTGCGCCGGGCTCGGCGATCGTGATGTGGGCCAGCGACCCCCACGAGGCGAAGACCCCGCCGGTCGTGGGGTGGCGCAGGTAGATGAGGTAGGGCAGCCCGGCCGCCCGGTGGTCCATGATCGCCCGGGTGATGTCGACCATGTGGACGAACGCCGGCGTGCCCTCCTGCATGCGGGTGCCGCCCGAGGCGGTCGTGGCGAGCACGGGGATGCCCTCCGCCGTGGCGCGGCGCACGGCCGAGACGATGCGCAGGGCGGCGGCGCGTCCGATCGACCCGGCGAGGAAGCGGAACTCGTTGACGACGACGGCGACCGGGCGTCCGCGCATGAGACCGCGTCCGGTGAGGACGGACTCGTCGGTGCCGGCGCGCTCAGCGGCGGCCGTGAGCTCCTGCTGGTAGGCCGGGTCGAGCCCCGACCGGTCGACGGGGAGGTCCCAGGACTCGAACGATCCTTCGTCGAGGACGAGGTCGAGGAGTCCCTGCGCAGTCAGATGGGCCATGAGCCCATGGTGTCAGGACTTCGCGTCGGCGGTGTCGCGTGCCGGCTCGGACTTGGTCGCGACGAAGCGGTAGCCGACGTTGCGGACCGTGCCGATCAGCGTCTCGTTGTCGGTGCCGAGCTTGGCCCGCAGCCGGCGCACGTGGACGTCGACCGTGCGGGTGCCGCCGAAGTAGTCGTAGCCCCACACCTCCTGCAGCAGCTGCTGGCGGGTGAAGACCCGGCCCGGGTGCTGCGCGAGGAACTTGAGGAGCTCGAACTCCTTGAACGTCAGGTCGAGCGTGCGGTTCTCGAGCTTGGCGGTGTAGGTCGCGTCGTCGACGACGAGGCCGCTGGAGGAGATGACGTGGCTCTCGTTGTCGCCGTCGAGGGTGGCGGCGATGCGTCCGATGCCGAGACGCAGGCGGGCCTCGAGCTCGGCCGGCCCGGCGGTCGTGAGGATGACGTCGTCCATGCCCCAGTCGGACGCGGCGACGGCGAGGCCGCCCTCGGTGAGGATGAGGATCAGCGGACACTCGACGCCCGTGGTGCGGATGACGCGCGTCAGGCTGCGCACCTGCGCGAGGTCGTGGCGGCCGTCGACCAGGACGGCGTCGCAGGGCGGGGCGTCGAGCAGCGCGCTCGCCTCGGCCGGGAGGATCTTGACGTGGTGAGGCAGCAGCGCCAAGGCGGGCAGCACCTCGACCGAGGACTGCGTGCTCTTGGTGAGCAGGAGCAGGTGGGACATGGTGTCGACCTCCGGTGCTGCGATTCGTGCGGGGCAAGCGTGCTTGCACTGTGTGCAGTTATGCAAAAAGGCCATGGTGGATCACCGTGGCCTCGTTGCATGGTCAACAATACTTCATGTGTCGGATCAATTGCCGCGAGGTGACGTGAATGAGAACGACGTCACAGTCCGTTACTGGGCCGCCGCGCGCGCCGCTGCAGGCATCGCCGAGGAGACCGTCTCGGCCGTGACCCTGGCCGATCTGCTCGACGAGATCAGCCGCCGGCACCGCGATCGTGACCGGTTCGACGACGTCATCGCGATCTGCTCGGTGCTCGTGGGGGAGACCCCGGTGGGCGCGAAGGACCCGGCCCAGGTCGCGCTGCGGCCCGGCGACAACGTCGAGTTCCTTCCACCGTTCGCGGGCGGCTGACCGCCGGGCTGGCATCATGCGGGGGTGTCTCGACTCGGATCCACGCTGCTCTCCCTCGTCCTCGTGGGAGTCATCACGCTCGCTGCCTACGCCGACCCGGTGCTGGTCGGCGCCGCGGTCCTGCTGGTCCAGGTGCTCGTCGCCACCGCCCCGGGCATCGTGACCGCCTCGGGTGAGGCCATACCGTCCCCGCGCTTCTTCCCCGTGGTCGTCGCCGGCGTCGTCGCCACGGTCGTGACGCTCGAGCCGGACCTGCTCTCCGGGGCGTCGGGCACGTCTGCCGACGTGGTTGGCGCGACCGACACCGGGATGCTGGCGGGTGTCCTCCCGGCGGCCGCCGCGGCGGTGTTCGTCGCCCTCGTCGCCCAGATGCTCCGCTCCGACGGCAGGGCCCACCTCGTGACGTCGGTGGGGTACGCCGTGATGCTCGCGGTCGTCGCCGCGCTGTCGGTCGGCTGGATCGGTGCCGTGGACGCCATCGACGGGCCCGAGGTCATCGCCGTCGGAGCAGCCGGTGTCGCGGGCGGACTGGTCGCGTGGGCGGTGCCGATCGACCGCTGGATCTCGCTCGGCCTCTCGGTCGTGGCCGGCGCCGGCACCGGCGCAGTGGTCGCCGCCACCGTTGAGTCGTCCATGACGGTCTTCTTCGGCGTGCTGGTCGGCGCGGCCGCCGCACTGTTCGCGGTGATCGGCCAGGTCGCGGCCCGCTCGATCGCGAGGGGCCACACGCACGCGGCCGCGACGTGGGGCTTCCCCGGCGCGATGGCGGTCGCGTTCGCCGCACCGATCGTCTACGTCGGGGGACAGCTCCTCACGGTGCCCAGCCTCTGAGCGACGCCGGGCCGGGCGGTGGTCACCGACGTATCCTGAAGAGGTGACCGGAGCCCTCGTCCTCATCGCCGCCGTCGTCGTGACCGCTGCCGTCGCCGCCGCGATGCGGTGGAAGAACGGACGCTTCACGTCCGTCGTCGACGACGATCGCGAGGTCGTCACGGCCGAGCAGATCGGTGCGCCGCTGGGCGAGAGGGCCACGATGGTCCAGTTCTCCAGCGCGTTCTGCAGCCCGTGCCGAGCGACGCGGGTGCTGCTGGCCGACATCGCCGACAAGGTCGACGGAGTCGTGACCGTCGAGATCGACGCCGAGGAGCACCTCGAGCTGGTGCGCGAGCTCGACATCATGCGCACACCGACGGTGCTGGTCCTCGACGCGGCAGGGGTCGTGACGACCAGGGCATCGGGTCTTCCGCGCCGGGATCAGGTGCTGGCCGCCCTCGACGCCGCCGTCGGAAGCACCCGATAACCACTGTCGTTGCAGCATGCGCGCCATATAGTGGGATGGTTGTCCATCATGTGGGATGAGGGAGTGAAATCCCCGGGTGGTGTCCCTACTCTGGAGACATGTTCCGGACGACACACCTGACGCGCCGACGTGCAGTGGACAACTGCCGCACGCGCTCGTCGCTGTGTCGTATGGCCTGACACCTCTCGACCGTCAGCCTGCACCGCCCTGGCCTCTGCCGGGCTGTGCCCACGCCATCAGCGCAGGAGCATCATGTCCACACCCACTCAGGTCGACCCGCGAGGACTGCGGGTCGTCGCCGGCATCACGTCCGCAGTCTTGGCCGTCGTGCTGGTGGTTCCGTCCGAGCCGGTGCGGACCGCGCTGCTCACCGTGCAGGTCGTGGTGTTCGCGATCGCCGTCGTCGCGGGCCTGCAGAAGTCGCCGTACGCGATCTTCTTCGCCCGCGTCGTCCGTCCCCGGATCGGCCGTCCGGCCGAGCTCGAGGACTCCCGCCCACCGCGGTTCGCGCAGGCCGTCGGCCTCGCGTTCGCGACCGTCGCCCTCGTCCTGCTCCTCGCGGGTGCGACGACGGCCGCCCTCGTCGCCACGGCGTTCGCGCTCGTGGCGGCCCTGCTCAACGCATCCGTCGGGTTCTGCCTGGGATGCGAGCTCTACCTGGTGCTGCGCCGGCTCCGGCCGGTCAACGCCTGACAACTTCATCCCGCCACCACTCGCCACAACCAACGCCCGCCCGGGCACAACGGAGGTAAGCATGAGCCGCGAGACCGCGCTCGTCACAGCAGACTGGGTCGAGGAGAACCTCAACGACCCGAAGGTGGTTCTCGTCGAGGTCGACGAGGACGCCGAGGCGTACGACAAGGGGCACATCCCCGGTGCCATCAAGCTCGACTGGAAGAAGGACCTCCAGGACGGCGTCCGTCACGACTTCGTGACCAAGGAGAAGCTCGAGGCCCTCCTGTCGGCCAAGGGCGTCGGCAACGACGACACCGTCGTGTTCTACGGCGGCAACAACAACTGGTTCGCGGCCTACGCCTACTGGTACCTCAAGTACTACGGCCACGACAACCTCCGTCTGCTCGACGGCGGCCGCAAGAAGTGGGAGCTCGACTCGCGTGAGCTGACCACCGACGTGGTCGACCGCGCGGCCACGACCTACACCGCGAAGGACGCCGACACCTCGATCCGCGCCTTCCGCGACGAGGTCATCGAGTCGATCGGCGTCAAGAACCTCATCGACGTCCGTAGCCCCGACGAGTACGCGGGTCGCCTCCTGGCGCCCGCGCACCTCCCGCAGGAGCAGGCCCAGATCGGCGGTCACATCCCGACGGCTGGCAACGTGCCGTGGAGCAAGGCAGCCAACGACGACGGCACCTTCCGCAGCGACGAGGAGCTGAAGGCGCTGTACGCCGACGCCGGTCTCGACGACGCCAAGGACACCATCGCCTACTGCCGCATCGGCGAGCGCAGCTCGCACACGTGGTTCGTGCTCAAGGAGATCCTGGGTCACGACAACGTCAAGAACTACGACGGATCCTGGACCGAGTACGGCGCCCTGCGCGCCGTGCCGGTCGCGCTGGGCGACGAGCCGGGTGCTGCCTGATGTGCGGCGCGGTGAAGGGCGGCCCCTCGCTCGAGGGCGTCGACGTGGCCAACGAAGCAGTGATCCAGGGCGTCGTGACGCGTGACGGCCAGCCGGTCGGCAACGCGTACGTGCGTCTGCTCGACCGCACGGGCGAGTTCACCGCCGAGGTGCCCACCTCGGCCACCGGTCAGTTCCGCTTCTTCGCGGGACCCGGCGAGTGGACGCTGCGCACGCTCGCTCCGAAGGCGGTGTCGGTCGACAACCCGGTGACCGCCGCCACCGGTGTCGTCGCGGAGGTCGCGGTCGCCGTCTGACCCGATCAGCTCGATCCTGACGAGGTGTGCCCGGCTCCGGCCGGCACACCTCGTCGTCGTTTCTGCCTCGCCATCACAGCGAAAATCGAGCCGTTGGGGCGGCCCGAGAAGTCGGCCCCGTCGCCGGTGACCTGCGCTACAGTGACCCATAACAAACCGCTCGGCGCGCTCGTTGTCGATGCGTGACGTGCGGTCTCGGTCAACGCCGACCGATTGCTCCATGCAGCACGTGTCATCGGCACCACCCACTCGGACTCCACGGGGAGACATGGAATGAAGAATCTTCGGCTTGCTGCGGCGGCGGCCATCGCCGGCGTGGTCACGCTCCTGTCCTCGGGCGCAGCCCAGGCCTATCCCGACGTGCCCAACGTGACCCTGACCATCCCCGACTCGGTGATCTACGGCGGTGAGACGTTCTCCTACACGGCGAAGGCCGACGTCGACTGTGAGTGGACCGTCACCTATGCCGAGGGTCGCGCCTCGGGCGTGGCCGCCGGCCAGAACGGCAGCGGCAAGTCCCTCTCGGGCTCCTACAAGACCAAGGTCGTCAGCAAGACCTTCAAGTCACCCATCACCGCCACGTGCGTCTACGACGACGGCGTGCCCGCCGTCTCGGCCAAGATCCTGACGGGCAACGACGTGACGCCCGCGCTCTACTCCGGCTCCGCGAGCACCCTGCAGGCCGCGACCCAGGACGCGAGCGCCTCGGCGACCGTGACCCTGCTGCCCCGCGGCGGCGACGACGAGGACGACAACGGCGCCCTGCCCGACACGGGTGGCTCCAACCTGTGGATCCTCGTGCTCGGAGCCGGCCTCGTGCTCGCAGGTGGAGGCGCCCTGTACGCCTCGCGCCGGCGCCACTCGGCTCACTGATCGCCCTGTACACCACCTGGTCATGCACGTCCCGCGTGTCGGGGCGTGCATGACTGCTCTGACGGAAGCGTATTGATGGCATCGTCGCAACAACGTCGTCGGCCGAAGCCGTGGTACCGCAGGATCACCCGCGAGCGGGCCCTGCTGGCCGCGCTCGCGGCTGTCGTGCTCCTCGTGCTCCTCTTCGGCTGGCAGGCGATGCGCGCCTCGAGCTCGCTGCGGCTCGCCGCGAGCCAGGCCGAGCTGCTCCAGAACCAGATCGTCGCCGGCGATGACGCCGGTGCCAAGGCGACCCTGGGTCGTCTGCAGGAGTCGGCCGACCGCGCCAAGGGCACGACGGACGGCCTGATGTGGGACATCGGCTCCCGGGTGCCGCTGGTGGGCAAGAACGTCAAGGCGGTCCAGACGGTGTCCGAGGTCATCGACCAGGTCGCCACCGAGGCGCTCCCGCCCGTCGTGGCCCTGTCGAAGCAGATCAACCTCGACACCTTCAGCCCCAAGGACGGCCGGGTCGACCTGGCCGCGGTCAAGAAGATCTCGCCGTCGATCATCACCGCCGACCGCGCGCTGCAGCGCGCCGAGCGCAAGCTCGACGGCATCGACGCCCAGTCGCTGCTCGTGCCGCTGCGGGGTCCCGTCGGCGCGATCCAGTTCAAGATCGGCAACGCGGCGAGCGCGTCGTCCAACAGCGTGCTGGCCGCGCGCCTGCTCCCGTCGATGCTCGGTGAGGGCACCACGCGGCGCTACCTGCTCCTGATCCAGAACAACGCCGAGGTCCGCTCGACGGGCGGCATCTCCGGATCGTTCGCGATGCTGAAGGCCAAGAACGGCAAGCTCTCGATGGGCTTCCAGGGGTCCTACGCGGACCTGGTGCAGTCGCCGGAGCCCGTCGTCGCCATGACGACGTCCGAGAAGACGCTCTTCCCGGCGACCCTGGCCACCAACATCCTCGACGTCAACGTGACCCCGGACTTCCCGCGGTCCGGCGAGATCGCGCGTGCCCTCGTCAAGAAGGTCCGCGACGAGGACGTCGACGGCGTCATCTCGGTCGACCCGGTGGCGATGTCGTTCATCCTGCGGGCGACGGGACCCGTGCAGACCGACCTGCCCGGCTTCGTGCTCAACGAGGTCAACGCGGTCGACCTGCTGCTCAACACGACCTACCTCAAGCTCGGCCTGCAGCAGCAGGACGACGCCTTCGAGATCGCGGCGCGGACGGTGTTCGACGTCATCACCCAGGGCAAGGCCGACCCACGGCTGGTCATCGGAGGTCTCGTGCAGGGCGTGGCCGAGAACCGGGTGATGGTGTGGTCGTCCCGCGCGGAGGAGCAGGCGCTCATCGGCCCCTCGGCGCTGTCGGGAGCGCTGAAGGGCGACGACGGGTCGACCCCGCACGTCGGGATGTATCTCGGCGACGCGGCCTCCGGCAAGATGGAGTATTACCTCGACTACGCCACGTCCGTGGCGGCCGGCCGCTGCCTCCCGGGCGACATCCAGGAGATCAGCACGTCGACCTCGTTGACGTCCACGGCGCCGTCCAACGCGGCCCAGCTGGCCGAGTCGGTCGTGGGCACCGGCAAGTACACGCCGAAGGGCACCATGAAGCTGATCGCCCGCTTCTACGCGCCGTTCGGTGGTGGCTTCACGTCGGTCAAGCTCAACAACGTGCCGCAGACGATCTACGCCGACCAGCAGAAGGGGCGCAACGTCACCAAGGTGCTGCTGACGATCAAGCCCGGCGAGACGCAGACGATCACGACGACGATGATCACGGGCAAGGGCCAGGACGGCGACGCGGTGTTCTCCACGACCCCGGGTGTGCGCAGCACCCAGAACGACGTCGAGGTGAAGTCCGCCTGCCAGTGACGCCGGCGTTCAGCTGACCTCGTCCTCGCCCTTCAGCACGTCGTCCGGGTACTTCTTGAGGTAGGCCCGCAGGTTGTCCTTGCGGTACGCGTCGAAGAGCTCGGCGGTCTTGGCCTCGTCGAGCCGGGCGATGCTGCCGTAGGGGTCGATCGTCTCGGTGCCGGCGACCGGCGCGGTGAGGAAGATGACGTCCTCGGTGCTGACCCCGCGCAACGACAGGGCGAGGCCCCGCATGTCGCCGCCCGACCACTCGCCGTCGACCGTGAGGTTCTCGGTCAGCGCCGAGACCGTCTTGACGAGCTTGACCGGGTTGCGCATCGTGCCCTTGGAGAGCACCTTCTTCATCATCGCGCGCAGGAAGTTCTGCTGCCGCGCGATGCGGTCGAAGTCGCCGCGGAGCAGGCCGTACCGGGTGCGGACGTAGGACAGGGCCTGCTCACCCTCGAGCACCTGCTCGCCGGCCTCCCACTGGATCTTCTGCTGCGGGTCGTAGAACGAGCGCGGGATCGTGACGGGCACGCCGCCCACGGCTCGCGACAGGTCCTTGAAGCCGGCCCAGTCGATGATGGCGAAGTGCTGCATGCGGATGCCGGTGAGGTGCTCGACGGTCGACTGGGTGCCGAGCGGTCCATAGTCGGAGAACGCGGCGTTGACCTTCGACATGCCCTGGGGTCGGCCCTGCTCGTCGTAGATCGTCGTCAGGGTGTCGCGGGGGATCGAGGTGAGGAAGGCGTACTTCCGGTTGGCCGTGACGTGGACGACCATCATCGTGTCGCTGCGGTACTTGCCGGCGGGCCACTCGTCAGCCTTGGCGTCCTCGGCGATCGAGGTGTCCCCGGACTCGCCGGGGATCTTCTTGCCCTTGTCGGACCCGATCAGCAGGATGTTGATCGCGTCGCCCTCGTCGGGGTCGGGTCGGTCCGCCTCGGGGAGCTTCTTCTCGACCTTGTCGATGCCGTTGAGCTTGGTGTTCAACACGTACGCGTAGGCGGCGGTGCCGAGGACCGGGACCACGACGAGCACCGCGACGAGGGTCACGATCAGCCGGCGGTGGCGGCGGTGGAAGGGGATGCCGCCGACCCGGCGCTTGCCGGCGTCGCGGTACGTCGTGCGCATCCTGCCTGCCATCGTCCTCCGCCCCGGTGATCTTCCGGGCCATTGTGCCGCCTCGGCGTCGACCCTCCAAGCCCCTCGGCGTCGACCGGCGAGGTCAGATCTCGAGCACCAGCGTCGTCGGACCGTCGTTGGTCAGCGTGATCTGCATGTCGGCGCCGAAGACCCCCTCGGCGACGGTCGCGCCCAGCCGGCGCAGGGCTGCGCAGAGCTCGTCGTAGAGCGGCTCGGCGACGGGGCCGGGTGCGGCGGCGGTCCAGGTCGGCCGTCGGCCCTTGCGGGCGTCGCCGTAGAGCGTGAACTGGCTGACGACCAAGATCGGGGCGTCCAGGTCGGACGCGGAGAGCTCGTCGCGCAGGATCCGCAGTCCCCAGATCTTGGCCGCGAGGCGTCCGGCGACCTCGGGGGTGTCGTCGTGGGTGACGCCCAGGAGCACCATCAGCCCGGTGCCGATCTCGCCCACCGTCTCGCCCCCGACGTCGACCCGGGCGTGTGTGACTCGCTGCACGACGGCTCTCATGGTTCGAGACTAGTAGGGGACAGTAGACTGGAATCCATGCCGTTCGAGATCCCGTCAGACCTCCACCCCGACCTGATGCCGGTCGTGTGGCTGCTCGGCAACTGGCACGGCAACGGGCAGGGCGACTACCCCACGATCGAGCCGTTCTCCTACGAGCAGGACGTCGTGTTCGCCCATGACACCAGGCCGTTCCTGCACTACTTCAGCCGCACCTGGATCACCGACGAGGCCGGCGAGCGCGTCCGCCCCGGCGCGATCGAGACGGGCTTCCTGCGTCCGGCCGGCGACAACCAGCTCGAGCTGGTGCTTGCTCACCCCACCGGCTACGCCGAGGTCTGGTACGGCGAGGTCGACGGTGCGCGGGTCACGCTCGCGACCGACCTGGTGGCTCGCACGTCGTCGGCCAAGGAGTACACCGCCGGCCAGCGCATGTACGGGCTCGTCGACGGAGACCTGATGTACGCCTACGACATGGCTGCCGAGGGCCAGGAGATGCAGTCGCACCTGTGGGGACGGTTGCAGCGTGTCTGACGAGGCCGTGCGGACGAGCCCGCTGCTGAGCCTGCCGGGCGCGGTGCCCGGCGACGCCCCCGACGGAGGCGTCGCGGCCCACTACGGCGCGATCTCCGCCGAGCAGCGACGTCTCACGGCCGGCGGCACCTTCGTCGATCTCTCGCACCGCGACGTCGTCACCGTCAGCGGGCCCGATCGCCTGACCTGGCTCCACTCGCTGACGACCCAGTTCCTCGAGGGTCTGGCCCCCGGCGTCCCGACCGACGTCCTGCTGCTGTCACCCCAGGGCAAGATCGAGCACGGCTTCTCGGGCATCGACGACGGCGAGACGTTCTGGGCCCACACCGAGCCCGGCGCCGGCGCCGCCCTGGTCGAGTTCCTCGACCGCATGCGTTTCATGATGCGGGTCGAGGTCGCCCTCGTCTCGGACGCCTGGGCCGTCATCGGCCTGCGCGACCTGGCCTGGAAGATCGTTCCCCGCGCCTCGCTCGTCGACCTGCCGGCCGAGCTGGGCGACCCCGTGGGCCTCTGGGCCTGGGAGGCGCTGCGCATCGAGGCGGGCCTCGTGCGGGTCGGCCTCGACACCGACGACCGCACGATCCCCAACGAGGCCGGGCTCCTCGGCGTCGCGGTCCACCTCGACAAGGGCTGCTACCGCGGTCAGGAGACCGTCGCCCGGGTCCACACGCTCGGACGCCCGCCCCGGCGTCTCGTCCGGCTGCACCTCGACGGATCGGTCGACCACCTGCCGCCGCACGGCTCCGACGTGATGCTCGACGGCGTGCGGGTCGGGTTCGTCGGCACCGCGGCCCGCCACCACGAGCTGGGTCCGATCGCCCTCGCGATGGTCAAGCGCAACGTCGACCCCGCGGCCACCCTCGAGGCCGACGGCGTCGCCGCGGCGCAGGAGGTCCTGGTCGACCCCGAGGCCGGCCTGCACGTGCGGCCGGTGCTGTCGTGAGCGAGCGCCGCTTCGCGATCCTGGCGGTCTGCACCGCCAACATCTGCCGGTCCCCGATGATCGAGGCCCTGCTGCGCGCCGAGCTCGACGACACCCGCTTCGAGGTCGCGAGCGCCGGTGTCCAGGGCTGGGACCGCAAGCCGATGGACTCGATGGCGGCGATGGAGCTGATGCGTCTCGGGCAGTCCGCGACGACGTTCCGCTCCCACGCGATCGACTCCTACCTCGTCGACTCCGCCGACCTGATCCTCACCGCGACGCGGGCCCACCGCTCCGACGTGCTGGCGATGAACCCCCAGGCCCTGCGACGCAGCTTCACGCTGGTGGAGTTCGCGGCGCTGTGCGGCATCGTCGACGCAGACACCCCCCAGCAGCTCGTCGCCCAGGCCGCCGTGCGGCGCAGCCTCGCCCCGGCGAAGGCCGACATCGGTGACCCCTACCGGCGCGGGCCCGAGGTCCACCGGATGATCGCCGACCAGATCGCCGAGGCCGTCACCACGGTGAGCACCCGGCTCAACGCACTCGTGGGCAGCGAGACCGTCCGGGGCTAGCCCTTGCGGGCGCCGCCGCGGCTGCGGGTCGCGGTGGTGCGCTCGAAGTACTCGGGCCCGTAGCCGTATCCGTATCCGTAGCCGTGACGAGACAGCTCCTTGACCGGGGCCATGCTGAGCACGGTTCCGAGCAGGCGGGCACCGACGGCCTGCAGGCGTCCGGCCGCCGACCGGACCTCCTCGCGTCCCGTCTCGCCGTGGCGGACGACCAGGATCGCCCCGTCGGAGATCGACGCGAGCAGTGAGGCGTCGGTGACGGGCAGCAGCGGGGGAGCGTCGATCAGCACGACGTCGAAGCGCTGGCGCAGCTCGGCGACCAGGGCCTTCATGGCGTTGGTCTGCAGGATCTCGGACGGGTTGGGCGGCAGGGCGCCGCTGGTCAGCACGTCGAGTCCGGGAGTGCCGGCTGCCTGCAGGGCCGTGTCGAGGTTGACCCGGCCGACGAGCACCGTCGTGAGGCCGACCGACTTCTCGATGCCGAGGTACTCGCTCACGCGGGGACGGCGCAGGTCGCCCTCGACGAGGACGACGCGCGAGCCAGCCTGGGCCAGCGCGATCGCCAGGTTGGTCGCAGTGGTCGACTTGCCCTCGCCGGGGACCGAGCTCGTGATCGTGATGACCTTGTGGTCGTGGTCGATGTCGAGGAACTGCAGGTTGGTCCGCAGGATGCGCACGGCCTCGAAGCGGGGGTGGTGGGTGCCGAGCGACGTGATGAGCGGGGTCTGGACGGCGGTGCGGTCGTAGGCGACGGCGCCCAGCACGGGGGCCCCTGCGAGCTCCTCCAGCTCGGCGGGCGTGCGGACGCTCTGGTCGGACACCACGCGGACCGCAGCCACGACGAGGCCGGCCAGCAGCCCGACGAGGCCGCCGAGCACGAGCCAGGGCGCGCGGTCGGGGCTGGACGGCGTGGACGACGCAGCGGCGGGCTCGACGATCGTCGCCACCAGCGGGTTGTCCTGCTCGCCGAGCCAGGTGACGAACGACTCCGCGGCCGCCTGGCTGATCTCGGCAGCGCGACCGCCGGAGTCGCTGGTCGCCGTCACCCGGAGCACGGAGGTGCCGTCGACGACCTCGGCCGACAGGTCGCGGTCGACGGCCCCGGTGCCGCGGGTCAGGCCGAGGGCGTCGACGACGTCGGCCGCGGTCGCCCGTCCGCCCAGGACGTGCGCGTAGGACTCGACGAGTCGCTCGGCGACGGCGGTCGTGCTCCGGTTGGCCGGCGGGCTGATCAGGACGTCGGCGTGGGACGCGTACTGCGTCGGTGCCAGCGAGAGGGCGCCGGCTGCGACGCCGATGCCGATCAGCGTGATGACCAGGATCGAGGGCCACCGTCTCAGGAGCTGTCGCACGCCGAGCGTGTGCCTCACGTCAGGTCCCCTTCCAGGTGCGATCGCCTTGTCGGAAAGATAACGCATCGACGTGCGGCAGATGACCATCTGGCAAAGCAGGCCCGGAGGTCGTAACTCCGGCGGACGTGGCTCGTTCTCTTGGCAACAGGGTCTCTCGCCCTGGCCTGGGAGCTCTTTCCCCCGAGGAGTGACGACGATGGACTACACGCCGATCAGCGCGCGCCGCGTGGTGCTGGGATTCTCGCTGACCATCATGATGGCGCTCCTGCCGCTGGTGGCCGTGTCGATGAGCTCGACCACGTGGTCCCTGGGGTTCCTCGGGCTCGGCGGCGACGGCTACCGTGGGCTCGTGCTCGTCGTTGGAAGCACCGTCGTTGCGATGACGTTCGCAGCGCTTGCCACCGTCGTGTGGCAGGCTGCTCGTCGAGTGTCTCGGCGTCCCTCCGGCGCGTGAGCACGCGGCAGGACCTGCCTGCCGCTCCGCCGCGACGATCCTCGGGGGTTCTGGTGAAGCGTCAGCCCGAGCGCGTCCGTGGGCCTGACTGGCACCGGCGCTACGGGCGGATCCTCGCCGTCTCGGACGCCGTCGTCCTGACCTGGGTGTTCGTGATCAACCACGTCGTGTGGTTCAGCGTCCCCGCCTGGCGTGACGCCAACCCGGCGCTCGAGTGGACGTGGATGTTCGTCTCGTTCAACCTGCTCGTCACCTGGCACGTGGTGCTGACCCTGGCGGGCACCCGTGACCCGCGGGTGCTCGGGGGCGGGCCGGACGAGTACAAGCGCGTCATCAACTCGACGATCGTGATCTTCTCCCTGATCGCCTTCTTCGGCTACCTGTTCAGCCTCACCGTCCCGCGCAGCTACGTGCTCGTGACCCTGCCCTTCGGGATCGCCCTGCTCACGGTCAGCCGCTGGTCGTGGCGGCAGTGGCTGCTCGTGCAGCGGCAGCACGGGCACATGACCCAGAACGCGATCGTCATCGGCAACCTGGCGTCGGTCGAGCACCTGTCGGCGGTGGTCGGGCGCAACCAGTCCTACGGCTACCGTCTCGTCGGCGCCTGCATCACCGAGCCGTCTCGGCCGACCCACGTCGCGGGGCTCCCGGTGCTGGGCGGCGTCGACGACCTGATGACGACGACCCTCTCCTACGGTGCCGACGCGATCATCGTGACGTCGTCCGACGCCACGCACCCCGACATGGTGCGCCGCCTCGGCTGGGACCTCGAGGGCTACGACGTCGAGATCATCGTGGCGCCGTCGCTCGCCAACATCGCCGGACCCCGTGTCCACATCCGTCCGGTCTCGGGCCTGCCGCTGCTCCACGTCGAGCAGCCGTCCTACCGGGGCGCGTCGCGGTGGGCCAAAGGCCTGCTCGACTTCCTGGGCGGCAGCGCGCTGCTGCTCGTGGCGATGCCGGTGTTCGCCGTCATCGCGGTCGCGATCAAGCTGACGAGCCCGGGTCGGGTCTTCTTCGTCCAGGAGCGGGTGGGGCACGACGGGCAGACGTTCGGCATGATCAAGTTCCGGACGATGGTCGACGGCGCCCACGAGATGGTCCAGGACCTGACGCCCGACACCGGCAACGCGGTCATGTTCAAGATGCGCGACGACCCGCGGGTCACGCGCGCCGGCCGCTTCCTGCGGCGCTACTCCCTCGACGAGCTGCCTCAGCTCATCAACGTGGTCAAGGGCGACATGAGCCTGGTGGGACCGCGGCCGCCGCTGGTCTCGGAGGTCTCGGGCTACGCACCCGAGGCGCGACGGCGGCTGCTCGTCCGCCCGGGGATGACGGGTCCGTGGCAGATCTCCGGGCGCTCCGACCTCGACTGGGAGGAGACCATGCGACTCGACCTCTACTACGTCGAGAACTGGTCGATCGTCGGCGACCTGCTGATCCTGTGGAAGACGATCAAGGCCGTGCGGTCGTCGTCCGGCGCCTACTGAGTCGCATCTAACGTCCGCTGGGTTTCACCGATCCGGTCCTCGACCGATATCGTGGAGTCCTAGCGCGTACGTTTCCGCACGACCTGGGCATGCATTGGGGCTGCCGACGGGGTCACCGGGACTGACCGATCCGGTCCCGCGCCCCCTATCCCAGGAGCCCTTCATGACGTCCGACCTGTCCACCGCACTGCCCGCCGAGACCCCGACCTTCGCCGACCTCGGCCTGGTCGACACCCTCGTCGAGCGCCTCGCCTCGCTCGGCTACGAGACGCCGACGCCGATCCAGGCCCGGGCGATCCCCACGCTGCTCGAGGGCAAGGACGTCGTCGGCCTCGCGCAGACCGGCACCGGCAAGACCGCCGCCTTCGCGCTACCGATCCTGCAGAAGATCGATCCGCGCAACAGCAAGACCCAGGCGATCGTCCTCGCGCCGACCCGTGAGCTCGCGCTCCAGGTCTGCGAGGCCATCACCGCCTACGCTGTCAACATCCCCGGCGTCCGGGTGCTGCCGGTCTACGGCGGCCAGGGCTACGGCTTCCAGCTGCAGGGGCTGCAGCGCGGGGCCCACATCGTGGTCGGCACGCCCGGCCGCGTCATCGACCACCTCGAGCGCGGCAGCCTGGACCTGACGGCGCTGGAGTTCCTCGTGCTCGACGAGGCCGACGAGATGCTCAACATGGGCTTCGCGGAGGACGTCGAGCGGATCCTGGCCGACACCCCGGAGTACAAGCAGGTCGCGCTCTTCTCGGCGACGATGCCCAAGACGATCCGCGGCCTCGCCAAGAAGTACCTGCACGACCCGGTCGACATCGCGACGCCCAAGGCCACGACATCGACCGCGACGGTCCGCCAGCGCTGGATCCAGGTCTCGCACCACCACAAGCTCGATGCGCTGACGCGTCTGCTCGAGGTCGAGACGGGCGACGGCATGATCGTCTTCGTCCGCACCAAGTCGGCCACCGAGGAGCTCGCCGACAAGCTGCGCGGCCGTGGCTACGCCGCTGCGGCCCTCAACGGCGATCTCGTCCAGGCCCAGCGTGAGCGCACCGTCGCCCAGCTCAAGTCCGGCGCAATCGACCTGATCATCGCGACCGACGTCGCGGCCCGCGGCCTCGACGTCGAGCGCATCTCCCACGTCGTCAACTACGACATCCCGCACGACACCGAGGCGTACGTCCACCGCATCGGCCGCACCGGCCGCGCCGGTCGCACCGGCGAGGCGATCCTGTTCGTCACGCCGCGTGAGCGCCGCATGCTCTCGGCGATCGAGAAGGTCTCGGGTCGTCCGGTCGAGGAGATGTCCGTCCCCACGGCCGAGGAGGTCAACGAGCGTCGCGCCGGTCGCTTCGCCCAGGCCATCACCTCGAGCATGGGGTCGCTGCAGTTCCATGCGTTCCGCACGCTGGTCGAGGAGTACGCGCAGGAGAACGACGTCGCGATGACCGACGTCGCCGCCGCCCTGGCTGTCATGAGCCAGACCGACAAGGAGTTCTTCCTGCGGCCCGATCCGCCGAAGGCCCCGGCCCGTGCGCGGGACTTCGAGCCGCGCCCGAAGCCTGCCGGCTACGAGCGCTCGGACCGTCTCCCGGCCGAGGGCGCCGCGGTCTATCGCGTCGCGGTCGGCAAGCGCCACAAGATCGGTCCGTCCGCGATCGTCGGCGCGCTCGCCAACGAGGGCAGCCTCAAGCGCTCCGACTTCGGCAAGATCACGATCGGCCAGGACCACACGCTCGTCGAGCTGCCGGCCGACCTGCCCGACGCGGTGTTCGAGGCACTGGCCAACACGCGCATCTCCGGCAAGCTGATCGAGCTGCAGCCCGACACCGGGCCGCCGATCCGTCGCACGCGCGAGGACCGCAAGGGCAAGCCCTACAAGAAGTCCTCGGCCAGTGGAAAGGGCTCGCACGAGAACCGGCCCTACCCGTCGAAGGCGGCCGACAAGAAGCCGTACGAGACGAAGACCACAACCGATGGAAAGCCTGTCAGAAAGCCCCGTCACAAGTAACGGCCGTGACTAGACTGGCGGCACCCGCCGGCCCCTTCCCTGACAAGGTCGCTCATGTTCCTGCTGGACAACGCCTCCCGGAGCTATGACTGGGGCTCTGCCTCGGACATCCCCCGATTCATGGGGCGGTCCCCCGACGGGACGCCGCTCGCGGAGATCTGGATGGGCACCCACCCGTTGGGGTCCTCGACCCTCGAGGCGCCCGAGCGCGTGCCGCTGGCCGACGTCGCCGGCGACCTGCCGTTCCTGTTCAAGATCCTGGCCGCCGACCGTCCGCTGTCGCTGCAGGTGCACCCCAGCGAGGCGATGGCGCAGGCCGGCTACGCCGAGGAGCAGGCTGCCGGTGTGCCGGTCGACGCCCCGGAGCGCACCTACCGCGACCCGCACCACAAGCCGGAGATGGCCTACGCGCTGACCACGTTCGACACCCTGGTGGGCTTTCGACCCACGGCGGAGATCCTGCGGGTGCTGCACGGCATCGACACGCCGCTCACCCGCAGCCTCGTCGACGACCTGCACGCGGCCCCGGGCTTCCACGGCATCATCCGCCTCGTCGAGCGCCTGCTCACCGACGGCATCGAGCCCGCCGAGGTCACGGCCGTCGTCGAGGCCTGCCGCGAGCTCGTCGAGGCCGGCATCGACGTCAAGCGCGCCTACGTCACGGCGGTCGAGATCGCCGAGTACTTCCCGCACGACGTGGGCGTCATCATCTCGCTGACGCTCAACCGCCTCACGCTGCAGCCGGGCGAGGCCGCCTTCCTCGGTGCGGGCATCATCCACGCACACCTCAAGGGCATGTGCCTCGAGGTCATGGCGGCGTCGGACAACGTCCTGCGAGCCGGCCTGACGACCAAGCCGCTCAACCCGGCCGGGCTCGTCAAGTGCCTCGACCGGGGCATGTCGAGGCTCGCCCGGGTGACCCCGGAGCCCTTCGGCCTGTCGACCGACATCTTCAACCCGGACGTCCGCGAGTTCGCGCTCGCGGTCACGCAGTCGTCCAGGGCCGAGCCGGACGGCGTCCTGCTGCCCCCTGCGCCTCACCGCATCGTGGTCTGCACCGGCGGCGAGGTCGAGCTGGTCAACGCCGCCGGCGACCACCTCAAGCTGTCACGCGGCGACTCGATCTACGCGGGTCCCGACGACGGCGACGTGCGGGTGATCGGCACGGGCGAGGTCGCCCAGGCCTACACCCCGAGCCCGGATGCGCCGACCGCCGAGCTGGTCGACCTCGTGCTGCCCTTCGGCGAGCGTCGGGTGCGCCGTGAGCGCCGTATGCAGGGCGGACGACGCGCGAGCGACCAGTAGGCCGGCCGGAGACTAGACCAAGTCGGTGCGGCCGCGCTCCTTGAGCTCGGCCACGACCTCCTTGACCCGCTGCGCGTGGTCGCGGGTGGTGACGAGCAGGGCGTCGGGCGTGCGGACCACGACGACGTCGTGCAGGCCGACGACCGCGATCGTCGTGCCGTCCTCGGCGATCGCGAGACCGCTCGCGTCGATCCACACCGTCTCGGGCGACGAGGCGGCCCCGACGTCCTGCAGCGCGGCGTAGTCGCCCACGTCGTCCCACGTGAATGCGCCGGGCACGACGGCCATGCCGCCCTCGAGCGAGACGGGCTCGGCGATTGCGTGGTCGATCGCGATCTTGGTCAGGGCCGGCCAGGTGGCCTCGAGGACCGCCTGGCGCTTCTCGCCCGTCCATGCGGCGGCGATCGTGGTGAGTCCGGTGTGCAGGGCCGGCTGCAGCCGGGCGAGGTGACCGAGCAGCACATCGGTGCGCGTCACGAACATGCCGCCGTTCCAGCTGTGGTGGCCGCCGGCGACGTACGCGGCAGCCGTCGCGGCGTCGGGCTTCTCGACGAACGCCGCGATGGCCCGGGCGGAGCCGCCCCCCTCGACCGTGAGCTGGTCACCGGACTCGATGTAGCCGAAGGCCGTCGACGGCCCGGTCGGCGTGATGCCGATCGTCGTGACGAGCCCGGTTCGGGCGACGGCCACGGCCTGGCCGATGGCGTCGGCGAACGCGACCTGGTCGTCGATGATGTGGTCGGCGGCAAACGAGCCGATGATCGCGTCGGGGTCGATCGAACCGATCACGGCCGCCGCGAGCCCGATGGCCGGCATCGAGTCACGGGGGGACGGCTCGACGAGCAGGCCGGTGAGCTCGGGCAGCTGCTCACGGATCGCGTCGGCGTGGGCCGCACCGGTGACGACGTGGATGCGCTCGGCCGGGATCAGGTCGTTGAGGCGGTCCCACGTCTGCTGCAGCAGCGACCGACCGGAGCCGTCGAGGTCGAGCAGGAACTTGGGACGGGCGGCTCGCGAGAGCGGCCACAGCCGGGTGCCGGCGCCTCCGGCGGGGATCACGGCGTGGAACGAGTCGAGGCTCTCGGGGGAGGTCATGATGTCCTTGGGGTCAGGGTGCGAGTCCGCCGACGGTCGTCGTCGGGGTCGGGTCGCCGAGGGACGCGGTGACGGCGTCGAGCGCGACGACGGCGCTCAGGAGATTGTGGTCCGATACGACCGGACGGGTGTAGCTGTTGCCGCTCAGGCGCACGAGCTGGGCCCAGGACTCGACGTCGAACTCCTTGGAGATCCAGATGTGGTCGACGTGGGCGCCGGAGCTCAGCAGGGTCGTCGCGAACGTGTGGCTGGTGTTGATGCGGCCGTTGGTGACGTCCTTGGTCTGCAGGAAGGAGTTGGCGAAGCCGGCCGCGCGCATCTTGACCCCGGGGGCGTCGGCCGAGCGGTGGGTGCCGGAGTTGAAGTCACCGGCATAGATCATGGGCTTGCCGGTGTCGTTGATCTGCGCCATCCGGGCCAGCATCACGTCCATCTCGCGCGACCGCTTGGCGTTGGCACCGCCGCTCTTGCCGTTCTCGAGGTGCACGTCGACGAAGTAGAACACGCGCTTGCTCTTCTTGACCTCGAACTTCGCCCAGGTGGTGTCGCGGCCGTCACCGATCGGGAAGCTGCCGCCGCTGAGCTGGGTGAACAGGGCGGGGCGGTAGAAGATGTAGCGGGCGCGGGCGCCCCCGTCGGCGCGGACGAACTTCTGCGTGCCCCCGCTGAAGATCGCGTTGGTCGTGGCGCCGACCCGTTGGCCGCCGGACTCCTGCAGGCCGAAGATGTCGATCTTGTTGGCGTTGATGTAGGACGCCATGATGCGGGCACGGCCGGCGTAGCCCGAGCACTTCTCGGAGCAGACGTTCCACGTGCCGACGCGGAATGACGTCTCGCGCACCATGGTCGTGAGCTTGACCGGCTCGGTGAAGGCGCCGACCTGCGCACCGTTGACCGGGCGGACCTTGACCCAGTAGTCGGTGTCGGGCTTGAGCCCGGAGGTGGTGAAGGTGTGGTCGCTGTTGAGGGTGCGGACGGTCGTCGCCTGCCGGGAGAAGCTCTTGTTGCGAGCGACCGTGATGTCGAACTGCCGGGCGTTGGGCACCTTCTTCCAGGTGGCCTTGAAGCCGCCAGCCGTGACTCTCGGCACGGCGAGCTTGCGCACCGACCCGGGCTTGAGGCTGAAGCGTGCGGTGCGCGACGAGCGGACCTTGCCGTCCTTGATGGCGTCGACGCGGTAGAACTGGTCGATGCCGGGCGTGGTGGCCTTGATGTCCGACAGCGTGACCTTGGTGCTCTTGCCTGAGTCGTCGGACGTGACCTTGACCTTGGTGCTGAGCGCCTTGGTCAGGGCGCGGTCGGAGCCGACCTTGACGACGTACTCGTCAGCGTTGGACGAGCCCTTCCAGTCCAGCTCGACGCTGGTCGGCGTCAGGGGCTTGGCCGACAGGGCCGTGGGGGCCTCGAGCTTCTGCGTCTCGGCGTAGGTCAGCGACAGGCCCACGCCCAGCGCGACGACGACGAGCGCGGCGACGAGACCGATCAGGAGTCGGCGACGGTCGTGTCGTCGTCGGCGGCGGGCGACACGCTTCGGGGTGGTCGATCGCCCGGCGGGCTCGGCGCGGCGTCGCGCTGGAGCGATCTTTCTTCGGGTGGCGACGGCAGTACTCCCGGGACGTGCGGACAGGGTGGATGAATTCTACGACGACCCCGGGCGCCGTCTCTGCCGGTCCGGGAAGATTCAGCCGATTCTCACGTCGACGACGATGGGGCTGTGGTCGGACGGGATGGGCTTGACCAGCCGGCCGTCGCTCCCGATCAGCACGATGTTGCGCCACGCGTCGACCCGGCTGGTCCAGGGGCTGACGTAGACGTGGTCGACGTGGTCGCCCCACTTGTAGCTGATCACGGGTGCGGTGCGGAAGTCGTTGTAGCTGTTGAGGTGCTGGCGCTCGACGGTCCGCGCGAGGTCGTAGGCGTCGCGGAAGCCGTTGCGGTTCATGACGGTGCCGACGACGTCGTCGTCGCGGTTCTTGTGGGAGTTGAAGTCGCCCGCGAAGACGACCGGGAGGGGGGTCTCGCGGTTGTTGATCTGCTTCACGGCCGCCATCAGGACATTCATCTCGATCAACCGGTTGGCCACGGCGCCGTCGGAGGTCCCCGCCACGGTGTGGACGTCGACGACGAGGAACCGCTTGCCGGAGGCCTTGTCGACCAGGTCGGCCCAGACCGCGTAGCGGCAGCCCTGCGAGTGCCGGCCGAGGAAGATGTGGCCGGTCTGCGCGTCGAAGGCCGTGCTGGCGCGGCAGCCGTTCTTGTCCTTGGTGCCGTAGGCGTATCGCGGGGCGTCGGCGAGTGCGAACCGGCTCGTCTTGAAGTAGAGCCGCTTGGCGCTGACGTTGATGGCCTCGGTGTAGCCGGGCGGCGCCGTCACCAGCTCGCCGGCCTCCTGGGTGGCCAGGACGTCGGGAGACGCCGCGGCGATGCGCTCGAGCGCGCGGGGCTGCCGGGCAGGCGGACTGTCGGGGCCGGTCGGCGTCCACGGGTAGCGGGTCGTCTGCTTCTCGTCGCAGACCGCGGAGCAGACGTTGTAGGTCATGACGCGCAACGGCGTCGCGGACGTGGGACCGGGCCGGACGATCGTCGTGCGACCCACACGCTGGGACTTCGTGCCGTGCTTGCTGCCGTTGACGCCCCGGACCTGGAAGAAGTAGTCGCGGCCCCGGGAGAGCCCCGAGACGGTGATGCGACTCGACTTCACCGCAAAGGTCTTGGCGCTGCTCATCGAGTACGAGCGGGACATGAAGACCTGGTAGTACCTCGCGGCGCGCGCATCGGGCCAGTCGAGCGAGAGGCTGCCGGTGTCGGAGGTGCGCGAGTAGTTGGCCCCGACGAACGACACGAGGCCGACCTGGCTCGGTGTCGTGGCCGCGCTGGCTGGCTGGAGGCCGGCGAGCACGAGCAGGCCCGTGACGGCCGCGACGGCTGATCTGCGCATGGGTGAACCTTAGGTGGTGGGACGGCAGGAGGGCTTGGAACGGAGGAACGTCATCGGCCCGGCACCTCGAGGACGGTGCGGATGGGGTTGTGGTCGGTCGCGAACGGGGTCGCGTACCTCTTGCCACCGGGGGCCATCTCGACCGCGATCCGCCACTGCAGGACCGCGATGCGACGGTCGACGTAGACGTGGTCGACGTGGTCGCCGTTGCGCAGCGGCGGGTTGATGGCCTGGTTGGCGCTGTTGAACGTCCGGTGGACGGGGTTCGCGGCCCGCGACACCGTGTTGACGAGACCGGCGGCGGTCAGCACCTTCTTGGGGGCGTCGTAGCCACCCTTGTAGCGCGACTGGTCGGCGTTGCTCTTGTTGGAGTTGTAGTCGCCGGCATAGACCACGGGCAGGTTCTCGGGGTTCACCGACCTGATCTTGTCGAGCATGATCTGGGACTGCTTGGCCCGCATGTCGTCGAGCCTTCGGCCCTTGAACGGCTGCAGGTGGACGTCGACGACGATGAACGTCGTGCGGGTCGCCGTCTCGCGGAACTCGGCCCAGACGGCGTACTTCCTCTCCTTGGCGCTCAGCGTGATCTTGCCGGAGCGGCGCACGTCGTACTTCGCCTTGTCGTAGAACAGCGACTTGGCGCTGTAGTAGGCGGCGAGGCCGAAGCCGGGCAGCTCGCGACCGAACTGGGTGTCCTTGTCGTGCGACTCCTGGGTCGCGACGATGTCGGCGCCGGAGTCGCGCACGATCCCTCCGGCGAACGTGCGCCGGGTCGACCACTTCATCATGCCGTTGGAACGGGTGACGCACTTGTCCTGGCCGCAGAGGTTGTAGGTCATCACGGTGATGCGGGCGGGCAGCGACGGGAGGCGGACGGCATGGACGGGCGACCAGGCGCCGTGGCGGGGGCTGTTCACTCCACGGGCACGGAAGTAGTAGGTCGTCCCGATCGTGAGGCCGGACTGGGACACCGACGTGCGAGGGCTCGTGAGCGTCCGTACTCCCGACGTCATCGCGGAGTTCCGCGCAACCTGGATCTCGTACGACTCGGAGTTGAGCGCGGGGGTCCACGTCGCGGTCGCCTGGCCGGTGGCGGCGCCGCGGACGGGGGCGATGTCGGCGACCTTGGCGACGGGCAGGTCGATGCGCTGGCGGGCCGACGGCACGGTCTGCGAGCCGGTGTGCGCGCTGACGCGGTAGAAGTAGTCGCCGCCGCCGTTGGGCGTGAGGTCGCGGAAGGTGACCGAACGCTCCGTGGAGCGGGGCGACTGGCGCGAGCACGTCGTCATGGCCTCGCTGGCCGACATGCAGACGGAGTACTCGGTGGCGTTCTTGGCCGCGGGCCAGGTGATCGTGGCCTTCGACCACGACACGGTCTGCTTGATCGCGGTCGGTGCGTCGGGGACGACGACCTGCCGGAGGTTGAAGCCCTTGAGCGAGGACGTCTTCGACCGGTCGCCGTTGTAGGCGGTCACGAGGAAGTAGTAGTCGGTGTCGGCGGTCGGCGTGAGGTTGCTCAGGCTCCAGCTGCGCTTGGACGAGGTGGGGGAGAACCTCATGCACGGCTTGTCGCGGGCCACCTTGAGGCAGGCGCGGTACTTCGTCGCGTTGTCGGAGGCGTTCCACGTCAGGACGGCGGTCGAGTCGGTCGTCACCGCCTTGAGACCGGTCGGCGTCGACGGTGTCGTGGCGGCGTGAGCCGTGCCCGACAGGCCGGCGGTGAGCAGGCAGAGGAGGACGCCGAGCGCACAGGCGCGACGGAACCGAGAATCCATGCGAACAACCTTGCTGGTGGGGAAGCGGCCCGGACGGACCAACCAGTCCTACGAGGGTAAGCCAAGAATTCACCGGGGGGAAAGAGAATGCGCAGGATCCGCCTAGGGTGGGTGGTGTGGAAGTTCTCGCTGAAGTCGTCCGTTCCGGGCTCGTGGAGAGCCGGCACCGGGGAGTCGCCGTCGGCGTCGACGCCGCCGGCGATGTCGTCTGGTCGATGGGTGATCCGGGCACCGTGGTGTTCCCGCGGTCGTCCAACAAGCCCATCCAGGCGCTCGGGATGCTGCGGGCCGGGCTGCCGCTGGACGGTCGCCTGCTGGCCCTCGCCTCGGCCAGCCACTCCGGTGAGCCGTTCCACCTCGAGGCGGTGCGCGAGATCCTCGGACTGGCCGGCCTCGACGAGTCGGCCCTGCAGACGCCCGCGTCCTACCCGCTCGATCCGCACGTGCACGCCGACGTCCTGCGCGCCGGGGGCGGCCGTGCCCCGATCTTCATGGACTGCTCCGGCAAGCATGCGGCCATGCTGCTCACGTGCGTCGTCAACGACTGGTCGCTCGACACCTATCTCGACCCTGAGCACCCCCTGCAGGTCAAGATCACCGAGACGTTTACCGAGCTGACCGGCGGCCCGCCGCCGGTCGTCGGCGTCGACGGCTGCGGTGCGCCCCTGCTGGCCACCGAGCTCCAGCAGCTCGCGCGGGCCGTGGGGCGGATCATCCAGGGTCCGGCCGGCACGCCGGGCGCTCGCCTGGTCGGCGCGATGACGGCCCACCCCGAGTACGTCAGCGGGACCCGTCGGGCCGAGCTCGCGCTGATGCGGGCCGTCCCCGGCCTGGTGGCGAAGTCGGGGGCCGAGAGCGTCTATGTCGTCGGTCTGCCGGACGGCTCTGCCTTCGCGCTCAAGATCGAGGACGGCGGTGAGAGGCCGCTCTACGCCGTCATGAACAGGGCCCTGGAGCTGGCCGGGGTCCAGGCCCCGTTGCTGCGCGAGCACCCCGTCGTGCTGGGTGGCGGGCACCCGGTCGGAGAGGTCCGTCCAGCCTTCTGACCTGCGGTTTCACCGCCATGTGACTCATGTCGCAAGCAGGACTGCTTGCATTTGCTAACTTTTGCAAGCACCATGGAGTCATGGCCAAGCTGAGCATGCAGAAGACCGTCGAGGGACTCGGCGACTACCTGCGTGAGCAGCGCGGTCAGGCGCAGATGTCGCTTCGACAGCTGGCCGAGCTCACGGATGTGTCCAATCCGTACCTCAGCCAGATCGAACGGGGCCTGCGTCGCCCGTCGGCGGAGGTGCTGCAGCAGATCGCCAAGGCGCTCAGGATCTCGGCCGAGTCGCTCTACGTCCGCGCCGGCATCCTCGATGCCGACGAGAGTGGAGCCCGCATGGTCGAGGACGCCATCGCCCTCGACCCGCGGCTCACCGAGCGCCAGAAGACCGCGTTGCTCGACATCTACCGCTCCTTCGTCGGCACCGACGAAGCCACGGACACCGAGCTGGCCGCGACCGTGACCGAGGCCAACCAGGAGTCCGAACCCCATCAGGAGGAAGCATGACCATCACTGACACCATCACCACGCAGGTGAAGGCACTCGTCGACGACGTCAAGGGACTGCCCGAGACGTTCAAGAAGATCGACATCGCCGACCTGCAGAAGCAGGCCGAGGGCCTCGTGCAGACCGCCGTCGGCACCGCCACCGCGACCTACACCGACCTCGCCAAGAAGGGTGAGGGCTTCGTCGCCAAGGCCAAGGGCATCAAGCTCGACGACATCAAGAAGACCGTCGACAGCTCGGTCGAGGACGCCACCAAGACCGCCAAGGGCTTCGCCGACGACGCGCAGAAGACCGCCAAGGGTCTCGCCGACGACGCGCAGAAGACCGCCGCCGAGTACGTCACCGTCGCCAAGACGCAGGTCACCAAGGTGACCTCGAAGGCGCCGACGACCGCCCGCAAGGCTGCCGAGAAGGTCGACACGACCGTCAAGAAGACGCCCGAGCCGGCCAAGAAGGCTCCGGCCGCCAAGAAGGCCCCGGCTGCGAAGAAGGCTCCGGCTGCGAAGAAGGCTCCGGCTGCGAAGAAGGCTCCGGCTGCGAAGAAGGCTCCGGCCGCGAAGAAGGCTCCGGCTGCCAAGAAGGCTCCGGCCGCCAAGAAGGCCTGACCACCAGCACCACCGCCAGAGGCGGGTCCCCTTCGGGGGGCCCGCCTCTGGTGCGTCCCGTACTCTTCGGTCATGTTCGAGCTGCAGGGTGGCCTGCTCATCGCGTTGTCGATCGGCCTCTTCGCGGCGAAGGGTTTCGCCCTGGTCGACTGTGTCGTCCGACGGGCGTCGCAGTTCTCCTACCTCGACACGCTGCCCAAGCGGAACTGGCTGATCATCCTCGGGGTGGCCCTCGCTGCGCACCTGATCTGGTGGAACCCGCTCAGCATCTTCAACCTGCTGGGCACGGTCGGGGCGCTGGTCTACCTCGCGCAGGTGAGGGGCTCCGACCCCCGCTGAATCGCCTTCCCCGCGTGAGTCGCGTACGGTCGAAAGGTTGCACCGTACGTCTATTCGATCATGGGGGATCGTATGAATCAGCCGTCAACGTCGTGGCGAGAGCGCATCGACCCGGTGGTGTTCTGGGTCACCGGGGTCATTGCCGTGGCCTTCGTCGCCTGGGGTCTCATCAGCACGCCGAGCCTCGGCACCGCCTCGTCCAACGCCCAGGACTGGGTGATCACCAACACCGGATGGTTCTTCGTCCTCGCGTCGACCTTCTTCGTCATCTTCGTGATCTGGCTGGCCGCCAGCAAGTACGGCCGCATCCCGCTGGGTGAGGACGGCGAGGAGCCGGAGTTCAAGACCGTCTCCTGGATCGCGATGATGTTCAGCGCCGGCATGGGCATCGGCCTGATGTTCTGGGGTGTCGCCGAGCCGCTGTCGCACTTCGCGTCGCCGCCGCCCGGCACGGCCAAGGCCGAGTCCGACGAGGCCATGCAGACCGCGATGGCCACGACGATGTTCCACTGGGCCCTGCACCCCTGGGCGATCTACGCCGTCGTCGGCATCGCGATCGCCTACGGCACGTTCCGCAAGGGCCGTTCGCAGCTCATCTCGTCGGCGTTCCAGCCCCTCATCGGCAAGCGACGCGCCGAGGGGCCGATCGGTCGGGTCATCGACATCCTGGCGATCTTCGCGACCCTGTTCGGGTCGGCCGCCTCGCTGGGCCTCGGTGCCCTGCAGATCGGCAGCGGCATCGAGTTCAACGGCTGGGTCGACAGCGTCGGCAAGGCGATCCTCGTGGCGGTCATCGTGCTGCTCACGATCGGCTTCATCGCCTCGGCGGTCTCCGGCGTCGCCAAGGGCATCCAGTGGCTGTCGAACATCAACATGGTGCTGGCGCTCACGCTCGCGCTCTTCGTGTTCGTCGCCGGACCGACGCTGCTGATCCTCAACCTCCTGCCCACCGCGCTGGGCGACTACGCGACCCAGATGACCACGATGGCCTCGCGCACCGCCGCCAGCGGCGACGACGCGATGAAGGAGTGGCTCGCGGGCTGGACGATCTTCTACTGGGCGTGGTGGGTCTCGTGGACGCCGTTCGTCGGCATGTTCATCGCCCGCATCAGCCGCGGCCGCACGATCCGTCAGTTCGTCACCGGCGTGCTGATCGTCCCGTCGCTGGTCAGCCTGGTGTGGTTCGCGATCTTCGGTGGATCGGCGATCGACATCCAGCGCTCGACGGGTGACCTCGTCGGCAAGGCCGGCTCGGTCGACGTCGACTCGGCGCTGTTCGCGATGCTCGACCACCTGCCGCTCGCGTCGGTCTCGACCGTCCTGGTGATGGTGCTCGTCGGCATCTTCTTCGTGTCCGGCGCCGACGCCGCGTCGATCGTCATGGGCACCCTCAGCGAGCGGGGCTCGATCGAGCCCTCCAAGCGCACGGTCGTCTTCTGGGGCACCGTGATGGGCGGCGTGGCGGCGATCATGCTCGTGATCGGCGGCGACGACGCGCTCAACGGGCTGCAGCAGATCACGATCGTGGCCGCGGTCCCGTTCGTGCTGGTCATGGCGGCGCTGTGCGTCTCGCTCTGGAAGGACCTGCAGACCGATCCCATGGTCGTGCGGTCCCGCCTCGGCGAGGAGATGGTCGAGACGGCCGTCGTCACCGGCGTCGAGGAGCACGACGGTGACTTCGTGCTGGTGGTCGAGCCGGCGGAGCCCGGCGACGTGGGACTGTCCGACGACAAGGGCTCGTCCGGCACGACCTGACCAGGGCGGGCGCTGCCTCGTGGCGGCGCCCGCTCACCGGCCGGGGTGCGAGGTCAGCGCGGACGCGGCGGGTGCAGCCAGCGGGTCGCGATGAGGCGCAGGTCGGCCAGGTCGCGGTCGGCGTCGACCTGCGGACGGTTGTCGCGCAGTGCGCGGTGGCCGTGCAGCAGCCCCACCAGCCAGCGGGCGACGTCCGGCACGTGCAGCTCGCCGTCGATGTCGCGCACCTGCATCGCCTCGGCGCACAGGGTCGCGAAGGTCTGCTCGACCTCGGCGTCGAGCGACCTGGCCGGGTCCGCGGCCAGGTGGTCGACCAGGTCGAGCAGTCGGTCCCAGGCGGAGTCCATGGGCCGAGCCTAGTGGGGGCCTGATCGGAGCGCCGGGCGGCTCCACGGATTGCGGGACTGGCCGCTGGGAGGTCTAGATTCGGCCTCATGGACACCGTCATCGACGTCTCCGGGCTCGTGAAGCGTTTCGGGCGGTCCACGGCGCTCGACGGCCTCGACCTGCGGGTGCCGGCGGGCGAGGTGCACGGATTCCTCGGCCCCAACGGTTCGGGGAAGTCCACCACGATCCGCGTGCTGCTGGGGCTGCTGCGCGCCGACGGGGGAGCGGTCAGCCTGTTCGGCCGTGACCCGTGGCGCGACGCTGCCGAGCTGCACCGCCGGCTCGCCTACGTCCCGGGTGACGTCGACCTGTGGCCCAACCTGTCGGGCGGCGAGATCATCGACCTGCTGGGTCGGCTGCGCGGCGGGCTCGACGAGTCACGCCGGGCCGACCTGGTCGAGCGGTTCGAGCTCGACCCGACCAAGAAGGCCCGCACCTACTCCAAGGGCAACCGCCAGAAGGTCGCGCTCGTCGCGGCTCTCGCGGCCGACGTCGAGCTGCTGATCCTCGACGAGCCCACCTCCGGCCTCGACCCGCTGATGGAGGCCGTGTTCACCGACTGCGTCGACGAGCTCAAGGACGCCGGTCGCTCCGTGCTGCTCTCGAGCCACATCCTGGCCGAGGTCGAGCGTCTGTGCGACACCGTCAGCATCATCCGGGCGGGCCGGACGGTGGAGTCTGGGACGTTGGCGGACCTTCGCCACCTCACGCGCACCTCGATCACCGCCGAGCTCGCGGCGACCCCTACCGGGCTCGAGCGCCTCGAGGGCGTCCACGACCTGGCTGTGCAGGGGGTGCGGGCGACGTTCGAGGTCGACACCGTGCACCTCGGTGACGCGCTCGCGGCCCTGGGCGGGTTCGGCGTCCGCAGCCTCACCAGCCGGCCGCCGACGCTCGAGGAGCTGTTCCTGCGGCACTACTCGGCCGAGGACCCGGCGTGACGGGCACCCTCACGCTCCTGCGGTTCCACCTGCGTCGGGACCGGCTGATGCTCACGTGGTGGGTGCTCGGAGGCGTGCTCCTCTACTACTCGCAGGCGGTCAGCACCGACTCGCTCTACGCGACGCAGGCCGAGCTCGACCGGGCGGCTCGCGGCATCAAGTCCAACGTCGCGTTCATCGCGATGGCCGGGCCTGCTCGTGCGCTCGACACCATCGGTGGCCAGGTCGCCTGGCAGGCGGCGGCGTTCGGAGCGGTGGTGGCCGGCCTCATGAGCATGTTCCTCGTCGTCCGGCACACCCGCGCGGAGGAGGAGAACGGACGCGACGAGCTCGTCCGCGCGGCCGTCGTCGGGAGGTACGCGCCCGTGGCTGCGGCGGCACTCGTGGTGGTCGTCGCGAACGTCCTGCTGGGCAGCCTGGTCGCGGCGAGCCTGCTGTCGTACGGGCTGCCCGGGGCCGGCTCGTGGGCCCTGGGTCTCGCTGCCGCGCTCGCGGGGCTCGTGTTCGGCGCGGTCGCGCTCGTCGCGGTCCAGGTGGCCGAGGGCAGCCGGGCCGCGGTGGGGATGACGTGTGCGGCGATCGCGGTGGCCTATCTGCTGCGGGCGGTCGGCGACACCGGCGACGGCGCTCTGTCGTGGCTCTCGCCCATCGGCTGGGGGCAGTCCATGCGGCCGTACGCGGACGAGTCGTGGCGGCCGGCGCTCCTCTCGGTCGCAGCCGTCGTCGTGCTGGCCGCGGTGGCGGTACGGCTGCTGGATCGGCGCGACCTCGGGTCAGGCCTCTGGGCGACGCGTCCCGGGCCCGGTCGCGGTCGGCTCGGGTCGTCGTGGGGGCTCGCGTGGCGGCTGCAGCGGGGGAGCGTCGTCGGCTGGCTGGTCGGTCTGTTGCTCGGCGGGCTCGCCTTCGGGTCGATCGGCGACGACGTCGGCGACCTGGTGGGCGACTCAAGCTTCTCGCAGGACGTCTTCGCCCAGGGCGGCGGATCGATCGTCGACTCCTTCTACGCGACGCTCGCGGTGATGCTGGGTCTTCTCGCCGCCGGGTTCACGATCTCGTCGGTGCTGCGGCTGCGCGGCGAGGAGTCCGACCACTTCGCGGAGCTGCTCCTCTCGACGGGCCTCTCCCGTCGCCGGTGGGCGGTGTCGCACCTGGCGGTCGCGGTGATCGGCACCGTCGCGGTGGTGGCGGCCGGCGCGCTCGGCCTGGGGCTGGGGTTCGCCCTGGTGACGGGCGACGTCGGGACGGCTGCGACGTTCGCGGCGGCAGCCTCGGCGTACGTCGTGCCCGCCCTGGTGCTCGGCGGTGTCACGACGCTGGCGTGGTCGCTGAGGTCCGCATGGGCGCGGGCCGGCTGGGTGCTGCTGGTCTTCGGCCTCGTCGTCCTGCTCTTCGGGGCGACCCTACAGCTGCCGGGCTGGCTGATGGACCTCTCGCCCTTCAACGCCCTCGCCCTGGTGCCCGCAGAGTCGTTCTCGCCGGGTCCCTGGATCGGCCAGGCGGTGCTCGTGGCAGTGCTCGGCATCGCCGGCATCGCGGCACTCGAGCGGCGCGACATCGACTGACTCTAGAACATGTGTTCGATCAGGCGTACGATCGTCGTGTGACGGACTACTACCAGGGGTCGCTGCTCGACGCCGGCGCAGCGCCCGAGATCGGGCCGCTCGCGGTGCAGCGCACGGTGCTGGCCGGCGGGGCGTGGGTCGACGTCGTGCCGGGATGGATCGGTGGGTCCGACGACGTCTTCCTGCGGCTGCAGTCCGAGGTGCCGTGGCGAGCCGATCGCCGTGAGATGTACGACCGGGTGGTCGACGTCCCGCGCCTGCTGGCCGCCTACGGTGCCCGCGACCCGCTGCCCGACCCGCTGCTGCTCGAGGCGCGCGAGGCGCTCTCGGACCACTACGAGGCCGAGCTCGGCGAGCGGTTCGCCACGGCCGGGCTCTGCTACTACCGCGACGGCCGCGACAGCGTCGCCTGGCACGGCGACCGCATCGGCCGCGGGCGCACCGACGACACGATGGTCGCGATCGTGTCGCTCGGCGCTGCCCGACGCCTGTCGCTGCGGCCCCGCGACGGTGGCGCGCAGATCGGCTTCGCCCTCGGTCACGGCGACCTCGTCGTGATGGGCGGCTCCTGCCAGCGCACGTGGGACCACGCGATCCTCAAGACGGCCCGGCCCGTGGGCCCCCGCATCAGCGTCCAGTTCCGCCCCCGCGGCGTCCTCTGATCAAGGCGGTGCGCTGGCGTCCACAGGTCTGACGTCGGTCGTCGCAGCGATCGCCCGGGACGTTCGACGGTGGAGGGTGTCCAGTCCCACGGCCATCCCCCTGACCCGGGGCGGTGCGCCAGCGTCCAAGAACTCGAGCCGAGTGGACGCCAGCACACCGCGCCGGGGGAGGTGTGGCCGCTACGTCACTTCTTGCCGCGGTTGGCGCGGTTGCGCTCGGTGGCGTCGAGGATGATCTTGCGGATGCGGACCGACGCCGGGGTGACCTCGACGCACTCGTCCTCGCGGCAGAACTCCAACGACTGCTCCAGCGACAGCTTGCGCGGCGGGACCAGCTTCTCGAACTCGTCGGCGTTGGAGCGGACGTTGGTCTGCTTCTTCTCGCGGACGATGTTGATGTCCATGTCGTCGGCGCGCGAGTTCTCGCCGACGATCATGCCCTCGTAGACCTCGGTCGCGGGCTCGATGAACAGCGTGCCGCGCTCCTGGATGTTCGTCATCGCGTAGGAGGTGGCCGCACCGGCGCGGTCGGAGACGAGCGAGCCCGACGGACGCGTCGAGATCTCGCCGGCCCACGGCTCGTACTTCTCGAACGTCTGGTGCGCGATGCCGGTGCCGCGGGTGTCGGTGAGGAACTCGGTGCGGAAGCCGATCAGGCCACGTGCGGGGACGATGAACTCCATGCGGACCCAGCCGGTGCCGTGGTTGATCATCTGCTCCATGCGACCGCGACGGACCGCGAGCAGCTGCGTGATGGCACCGAGGTACTCCTCGGGGGCGTCGATCGTCAGGCGCTCCATGGGCTCGTGCACCTTGCCGTCGACCTCCTTGGTGACGACCTGCGGCTTGCCGACCGTGAGCTCGTAGCCCTCGCGACGCATCTGCTCGACCAGGATCGCCAGGGCGAGCTCGCCACGTCCCTGGACCTCCCAGGCGTCGGGACGCTCGGTGTCGACGACCTTGAGCGACACGTTGCCGATGAGCTCGCGGTCGAGGCGGTCCTTGACCAGGCGGGCCGTGACCTTGGTGCCCTTCTCGCGACCGGCGAGCGGGGACGTGTTGGTGCCGATCGTCATCGAGATGGCCGGCTGGTCGACCGTGATGAGCGGCAGCGCGACGGGGTTCTCGGGGTCGGCCAGCGTCTCGCCGATCGTAATCTCGGGGATGCCGGCGATCGCGACGATGTCACCGGGGCCGGCGCTCTCGCCGGGCACGCGCTCGAGCTCCTCGGTCACCAGCAGCTCGGTGATCTTGACCCGCTCGGTCGTGCCGTCCTGCTTCATCCACGCGACCTGTGCGCCCTTCTTGAGGGTGCCCTCGAAGACGCGGACGAGTGCGAGGCGGCCCAGGAACGGCGAGGCGTCGAGGTTGGTGACGTGCGCCTGCAGCGGCGCGCCCTCGGTGTACTCGGGGGCCGGCACGGCGTCCATGATCGTCTGGAACAGCGGGATGAGGTTCTCGCTGTCGGGCAGGCCGCCGTCCTCGGGCTGGTTGAGCGAGGCGCGACCGGCGCGGGCCGAGGCGTAGACGACGGGGAAGTCGAGGGCGTCCTCGCTCGCGCCGTCCTCGAGCAGGTCGAGGAACAGCTCGTAGGTCTCGTCGACGACCTCGGCGATGCGGGAGTCGGGACGGTCGACCTTGTTGACCACCAGGACGACGGGCATCTTGGCCGCGAGGGCCTTGCGGAGCACGAAGCGGGTCTGGGGGAGCGGGCCCTCCGACGCGTCGACGAGCAGGATGACCGCGTCGACCATCGACAGGCCGCGCTCGACCTCACCACCGAAGTCGGCGTGGCCGGGGGTGTCGATGATGTTGATGGTGACGCCGCCCTCGGGCGAACCGGGGCCGTTGTAGCGGACGGCGGTGTTCTTCGCGAGGATCGTGATGCCCTTCTCGCGCTCGAGGTCACCGGAGTCCATGGCCCGCTCGGTCAGCTGGTGGTGCTCGTCGAAGTGGCCCTGCTGCTGGAGCATGGCGTCGACGAGCGTCGTCTTGCCGTGGTCGACGTGGGCGACGATTGCGACGTTGCGCAGATCAGAGCGAATGGGCATGCGAAAAAATGTCCTAAGCGTGGGGAATGCTCACAGAAGTCGGAGCCTTGACATTCTACGGGTGGCAGGCCTCCGGGGACGAATCGCGGTGCCAGGTGCCGACGCACCGAAGTCATTGCGTGTTAACAAAGACTTCATTTGATCAATAGTTGCGCAAACGTTACTATTTTCCGGTGACCACTCCTGCAGAGCTCTACGACTCGCTCGAGGACTTCGTGATGCGCCTGATGCACCTCTCGGAGTCCGACAGCATGGACGCCCTCGTCGAGCTCGACCTCTCGTTCTCCCAGGCCCGGACGCTGTTCCTCCTGGCCAAGAACGGTGAGCCCATGCCCATCCATGCCATCGCGGCACGGCTGGGCCTGTCCGACGCGGCCACAGGTCGCAACGTCGACCGTCTCCTCAAGCTCGACGTCGTCGAGCGGCGGGAGAGCCCCGACGACCGTCGGGTCAAGCTCGTCTCCCTGACGCCGGTCGGGGAGAAGATCGCCGACAGCCAGCTCGAGGCGAAGCGAGACTCCATCAAGGCCTTCACAGCGGCCCTTCCACCCCAGCAGCGCGACGACCTGCATCGCGCTCTGTCCGACATCCTCGCGGGCGGCACCCTCGGCCCGCGCAAAGATCAGGAGACCTGCCTATGACCACGCAAGCCGAACAGATATCCGACGACGACAAGATCACCCCGGAGCTGCTCAAGATCGCAGGTGTCGTCGTCCTCGGCGCCATCATGTCGATCCTCGACGTGACCGTCGTTAACGTCGCGCTGCCGACCTTCCAGACCGAGCTGTCCAGCAACGGCGAGGCGCTGGCCTACTCGACGGTGGCCTGGACGGCGACCGCCTACATGCTGGCCCTGGCCGCCGTCATCCCGCTCACGGGATGGGCTGCTGACCGCTTCGGGACCAAGCGCCTCTACATGACCGCGATCGGCCTGTTCACGCTCGGCTCGCTGCTGTGCGCGACCGCGTGGAACATCGAGGCGCTCATCGGGTTCCGCGTGCTCCAGGGGCTCGGCGGCGGCATGCTGATGCCGCTGGGCATGACGATCATGACCAAGGCCGCCGGCCCTCACCGCATGGGCCGCCTCATGGCGATCCTGGGCATCCCGATGCTCCTCGGACCGATCCTGGGCCCGATCATCGGCGGCATCCTGATCGATGCTGCGTCGTGGCACTGGGTGTTCATCATCAACCTGCCGATCGGCATCGTCGGCCTGCTCTACGCGCAGCGGGTCCTCCCCAAGGACGCGCCCGAGCCGAGCGAGTCGCTCGACGTCGTCGGCATGCTCCTGCTGTCGCCGGGCCTCGCGGCGCTGCTCTACGGCGTCTCGACGATCCCCGAGCAGGGCACCGTCCTGGCGGCGAAGGTCCTGGTCCCCGCGATCCTGGGCGTGCTGCTGATCGGCGCGTTCGTGTTCTGGTCGTTCAAGCCGCAGCACCCGCTGCTCGACCTGCGCCTGTTCAAGGATCGCAACCTCACGGTCTCGATCATCACGATGTTCCTGTTCGCCGCGGCGTTCTTCGGTGCGCTGCTGCTGGTCCCGACCTACTTCCAGCAGGTCGACGGCTACTCGGTCAAGAAGGCCGGACTGCTCATCGCGGCCCAGGGCATCGGCGCGATGCTGACGATGCCGATCGCCGGCGCCCTGACCGACAAGATGCCGGTCGGACGCATCGTCCCGTTCGGCTTCCTCGGCATCCTGGTCGGCATGTTCGGCCTGACCCAGAGCACCGATCCGGGCACGTCCGACGTGACCATCATGGGCTGGCTGTTCGTGACCGGCCTCGGCATGGGGGCGACGATGATGCCGCTGTTCACGTCGGCGCTCAAGACGCTCAAGGCGGCCGACGTCGCCCGTGGCTCGACGCTGCTCAACGTGACGCAGCAGGTGGCGAGCGCCACCGGCATCGCGACGATCTCGGTCGTCCTGACCAACGCCATGAAGAGCGGCGACGTCCTCGCCGGCTCGCAGCAGCTGCCGGGTGTCGACGGCGGTCTGACGGCGGCGCAGCTGGCGGCCACCTCCAACACCGAACAGGGTGCGGGGATCGTCGAGGCGCTGGACGTCTCGAAGGACGTGCTGGCCAGGGGCTTCCAGGACCTCGCCGACGCCTTCCAGTCGTCGTACTGGGTCGCGTTCTTCGTGCTGGTCGTGACCCTGGTGCCGGTGGCGTTCCTGCCGCGCAAGCGCGAGGAGTCCCACCTGCTCGAGGGCGAGGACGGCGCCACGCCGCCGGTCATGATGCACTGATCGCCCGCTGACGATGACGGCCCCACCGGGTTCCCGGTGGGGCCGTCGTCGTCTGGGGTGTGACCGGCACGAGTGGATCGCGCCCACCGGTCGTGGTCAGCCCGAGCGGTCGACCTTGTGCTGCGCGGCCTGCGCGATGGGCTTGAGCACCATGAGGTCGACGTTGACGTGCTGGGGCCGGGTGGCGACCCACGCGATCGCGTCGGCGATGTCCTCGGCGACGAGCGGCTCGCGGACGCCGGCATAGACCGAGGCGGCCTTGTCGGCGTCACCCTCGAACCGGTTGAGCGCGAACTCGTCGGTGCGCACCATGCCCGGCGCGATCTCGGTGACCCGCACGGGCTGGCCGTTGAGCTCGAGGCGCAGTGTCTCGGTCATCGCGGTGACGCCGTGCTTGGCCGCGGTGTAACCGCCCCCGCCCTCGTACGTGACGTGGCCCGCGGTGGAGCCGAGGTTGATCAGGGTGCCGGCGCCGCTGGCGACGAGGGCGGGCAGCAGGGCGCGCGTCACGAGCAGGGTGCCGATGACGTTGACCTCGTACATCCGCCGCCAGTCGGCAGGGTCGGCGTCGGCGACCGCGTCGGTGCCGATCGCGCCACCGGCGTTGTTGAGCAGCAGGTCGAGCGTGGGCCCGACGGCCTCGGCGAGGGCCGAGACCTGCGCCTCGTCGGTGACGTCGCAGGTGATGGCGGTGCCGCCGATCTCTGCGGCGAGCGCCTCGACGCGCTCGGTGCGTCGAGCGACGCAGAAGACGTGGAATCCGGCGGTGGAGAGGGATCGGGCGGTGGCGGCGCCGATGCCGCTGCTGGCTCCGGTCACGACGGCTGTGGGCATGGCTCCATCGTCGCAGAGGGCGGTCGCGGCGGCGTGCGCAGCACGTGCAGCGCGACTGCTCCGGCGCCGGGGCCCGCGCACTGGGAATGACGGAGTGGGACGTGGGTGGGACGATGGAGCCGAAAGGCGGGTGCAGATGCTCCAGCGAATTGCGATGCTCTCGGCGCACACGTCGCCGCTCGAGCAGCCCGGCGACGGGGATGCCGGTGGCATGAACGTCTACGTGCTCGAGCTGTCCCGCCAGCTCGCCGCCCGGGGCATCGAGGTCGAGGTCTTCACCCGTGCCACGTCCCGCCACCAGCCTGCGGTCCACGACGCGGAGCCCGGCATCCGAGTGCACCACGTCGCCGCGGGGCCGTTCGAGGGCCTGGAGAAGAACGACCTCCCGTCGCAGCTGTGCTCGTTCGTCCGCGACGTCCTGCGGGCAGAGGTCGAGCGCGAGCCGGGCCACTTCGACCTCGTGCACTCGCACTACTGGCTGTCGGGCCAGGTCGGCACGGTCGCCCGCGAGCGGTGGAACGTCCCGCTCGTGCACACCATGCACACCATGGCGAAGGTCAAGAACGCGATGCTCGCCGACGGTGATGCCGCCGAGCCGATCGGACGCATCTACGGCGAGGAGGAGATCGTCCGGCTGGCCGACCGTCTCATCGCCAACACCGCCGAGGAGCGCCGCGAGCTCATCGAGCTCTATGACGCCGCACCCGACCGGGTCGCCGTCGTGCACCCCGGCGTCGACGTCGAGGTGTTCCGTCCCGGGCGTCACGCCGAGGCCCGCGAGCTGCTGGGCATCCCTGCCGATGCTGCGCTGATCCTGTTCGCCGGCCGCATCCAGCCGCTCAAGGCGCCCGACGTCGTCCTCAAGGCCGCTGCCGTGCTGCTCGAGCGCGACCCGGCGCTGCGCGAGCGGCTGGTCGTGGCCGTCGTGGGCGGCGCCTCCGGGTCGGGCCTCGAGCACCCCACCGCCCTCGCCGACCTCAACGTCGAGCTGGGTCTGCAGGACGTGGTCAGATTCGTCCCGACCGTCAGCCAGCGCGAGCTCGCCGACTGGTACGCCGCAGCGACGGTCGCGTGCGTCCCGTCGCACAACGAGTCGTTCGGCCTCGTCGCGATCGAGGCCCAGGCGTGCGGCACTCCCGTCGTGGCCGCCCGCGTCGGCGGCCTGTCGACCGCCGTCTCCGACGGTGTCACCGGCGTGCTCGTCGACGGTCACGACCCGGCCGACTACGCCTCGGCGCTCCACCCGCTGCTGACCGATCCGGGCCTGCGCGACGCGATGAGCCACAAGGCCGTCCGTCATGCCGAGGGCTTCGGGTGGGACGTCACCGCCGACCGCACGCTCGCCGTCTACGACCAGGCTGTCATCGCCCACCAGGAGGCCACTGCATGAGCACCGTCCGCGCCACGATCATCGACACCCTCGAGGCGTCCGAGCTCGCCTACACCGAGCACCAGACCGGCACGTTCGAGGTGACCCTGCCGGGCGAGCGCAAGCTGCAGACCACGTGCCGGCTCGAGATCGGCAAGCACGCGCTCGGCATCCACGCCTTCGTCGCGCGCAACCCCGACGAGAACCACCAGGTCGTCTACCGCTGGCTGCTCGAGCGCAACCTGAAGATGTTCGGCGTCGCGTTCGCGGTCGACTCCTCCGGCGACATCTACCTCGACGGCCGAATGCCGCTCGAGGCCGTCACGGCCGACGAGCTCGACCGCGTGCTCGGCGCCGTCCTCACCTACGCCGACGAGTCGTTCAACACGATCCTCGAGCTCGGCTTCGCCACCTCGATCCGCAAGGAGTGGGAGTGGCGCGAGTCGCGCGGCGAGCCGACCCACAACCTCGAGGCGTTCAAGCACCTCAAGCCCTAGGGGCGTGGTCACCGCGTCTCGCGTAGCGTGGGACGCGTGAAGGTCATCGTGTTCGCCGACGTGACGGACCCGTGGGCATACATCGGATCGACCAGGTTCGAGCGTGCTGCGGCGATGTTCTCGATCCTGACGGGCGAGCCGGTCGAGCTCACGTATAGGGCCTTCCAGGTCGAGCCCGACGAGCCCAGCGACGGTCGGCTGCTGCTGGAGGCGCTCGAGGAGCGCCTCGGGGGCCGCGACAAGGTCGACCTGATCAACGCGCAGGTCACCGCCGCCGCGCGGATCACCGGTATCGACCTCAACTTCGACGAGGCTGTCCAGGCCAACTCCTTCGACGCGTGGCGCCTGCTCACCTGGGCCGACGAAGCGGGCCCGGGGCTGCAGCGCGACCTCGCGCACCAGCTGTGGCGCGGTCACTTCCTCGAGGGCGCCGACATCGGCGACCACTTCACGCTCGCGACCCGCGCCGCCCTGGTCGGCCTGGAGCTCGAGACGGCCGAGGCGCTGCTGGCGAGCACGGAGTACGCCGACGAGGTCCGCACGCAGCGCGAGACGGGCGAGGCGCTGGGCATCACCCAGCTGCCCTACATCGCGATCGAGCAGCAGTGGACGCTGACCGGGGTGCAGTCGCAGAACGACTACGTGCAGGCGCTGCACCAGATCTACACGGAGTGGAAGGGCGCCGAAGCCGCCGACTAGGCTCACTGGCATGAGCGAGCGAATCATTCAGCACAGCGTTCGGCGTACCTCGTCGGCGCACGGAGCGAAGCGAGCACGTCGATGAGCACCCTGATCCTGCTGCGTCATGGCCACAGCGAGTGGAACGCCAAGAACCTCTTCACCGGATGGGTCGACGTCGACCTCAACGAGCAGGGCGTCGAGGAGGCCGGCAAGGGCTCCACGATGCTGGCCGACGCCGGTCTGCTGCCAGACGTGTCGCACACGTCGCTGCTGCGCCGCGCGATCCGCACCTCGCAGATCGTGCTGGACGGCGTCGACCGTCACTGGATCCCGGTCAAGCGGTCGTGGCGTCTCAACGAGCGTCACTACGGGGCGCTGCAGGGCAAGGACAAGAAGGCCACGCTGGCGGAGTACGGCGAGGAGCAGTTCATGACCTGGCGCCGTTCCTACGACGTCCCGCCGCCGGCGATCGCCGACGACGACGAGTTCAGCCAGGCCGAGGACCCGCGCTACGCCGCGCTGCCCGACGAGCTGCTGCCGCGCACCGAGTGCCTGGCGGACGTGCTCGACCGCATGCTGCCCTACTGGTACGACTCGATCGTCCCCGACCTGCTCGACGACAAGGTCGTGCTGGTGACGGCGCACGGCAACTCCCTGCGCGCTCTGGTCAAGCACCTCGACGGGCTGGGCGAGGACGAGGTCGTGGGCCTCAACATCCCCACCGGCATCCCGCTGGTCTACGACCTCGACGCCGACCTGAGGCCGACCGTCAAGGGCGGCACCTACCTCGACCCGTCGGCCGCTGAGGCCGCGATCGCCGCGGTCGCCAACCAGGGTCGCTGAACCGGACCGCTCGGCCGGCCAAGGTGCCGGCCGGCCGAGGCGTGTCGGTATCGTGGCGCGGTGCGCGCAGGGGGCGTGGCACGTCATCGGGAGGACACATCATGCGCAGGATCATGGCCACGCTCATCGGCGCCGTCGGAGTCATCGGTCTCACCATCGTCGGCCCAGGGGTGATCGGTGCGTCAGCAGGGGCAGCGACCGCCGACGCCTGCAGCCAGCAGCTCAACCCCGACCGCCGCGAGGTCTACCAGCTCACGAACGGTGGCGACACGCTGTCCTACGGCCGGCTCGTCGTGACCGGGACCGTGGCCAACTACCACCGCTACTGCGTGCAGTTCCAGACCGGTGGCCGGACGGTCACCGGCAGCACCGGCAAGGCGACCTACGTACGAGTCGACGGCGTGTGCGGTCGGCAGCTGGGCGCGGCGGGCAGCGGAGCCGGGCCGATGCGGGGGGCCCAGACCACCATGATCGTCGCCGACGACACCTGCGAGGCTGTGTCGTTCTCGATCAAGGACGCTGGCCGGTGGTACAGCGCCAGCACGATCCGCGTCCGCAACTGACGCCCCGGCCCTCGGCTACGAGTCGTACTTGTAGCCGAGGCCTCGGACCGTCGTCAGGGTGACGGGGTTGGTCGGATCAGGCTCGATCTTGGCGCGCAGACGCTTGACGTGGACGTCGAGGGTCTTGGTGTCGCCCACGTAGTCGGCGCCCCAGACCCGGTCGATGAGCTGGCCCCGCGTCAGCACCCGGCCGGGGTTGCGCAGGAAGTACTCCAGCAGCTCGAACTCCTTGAGCGGGAACTTCGCGACCTCGCCGTCGATCGTGACGAGGTGCCGGTCGACGTCCATGCGGACCCGTCCGGCCTCGAGCGACGCGTTGTCGTCGATCTCGTCGGTGACACCGCGGCGCAGCACGGCTCGGATGCGGGCGACGAGCTCGCGGGGCGAGTAGGGCTTGGTGACGTAGTCGTCGGCACCGAGCTCGAGGCCCACGACCTTGTCGACCTCGGTGTCCTTGGCGCTGACCATGATGATCGGCACCGACGAGATCTGGCGCAGGGCGCGGCACACCTCGGTGCCCGACAGCCCGGGCAGCATGAGGTCGAGCAGGACGATGTCCGCCCCGCCCCGGTCGAACTCGGTCAGCGCGTCGGGCCCGGTCTCCGCGATGGCGACATCGAACCCTTCCTTGCGCAGGACGTACGACAGCGCCTCGCTGTAGCTCGTCTCGTCCTCGACGACCAGTACCTTCGTCACGCGTGCTCCTCTTCCATGTCTTCGTTGTGGGCGGGCAGCACGAGGGTGAACGAGGAGCCGAGGCCCGGCTCGCTCCACACCTCGACGCTGCCGCCGTTGCTGGCGGCGACGTGCTTGACGATCGACAGGCCGAGCCCGGTGCCGCCGGTGGCGCGGGCGCGGGCCGGGTCGACGCGGTAGAACCGCTCGAAGATCCGGTCGAGCTCGTCACCGGGGATGCCGATGCCGTTGTCGGTCACGGTCAGTCGCACGTCGTCGTCCGTGAGCTGCGCGGTGACGGTCACCCGCGAGCCGGACGGGCTGTAGGTCACGGCGTTCTCGACCAGGTTGCTCACCGCGGCGTGCAGCTGGGCACGGTCGCCGTGGACGAAGAGGTCGGGCTCGAGCGACGTGACGATCTCGATGTCCTTGTGCTCGGCCTCGGTGGCGGAGTGCTCGCACGCCTCGGACACCAGCTCGCCGATCTTGACCACGGTGGCGTCGTCGCTGAGGATGTCGTTCTGCAGGCGGGACAGGTCGATGATCTGCTGCACCAGGCGGGTGAGCCGCTCGCTCTCCAGGTGCATGCGGCTGGAGAAGCGGACCACGGCCTCGGGGTCGTCCTTGGCCTCGCCGACGGCCTCGGCCAGCAGGTTGAGGGCGCCGACCGGAGTCTTCAGCTCGTGGCTCACGTTGGCGACGAAGTCGCGGCGGATCGACTCGACCCGCTGCTCGCGGGTGCGGTCGTCGGCCAGCACGAGGATCAGCCGGGAGGTCAGCGGGGCGACGCGAGCGTGGATGTAGGCCGTCGTCCCGCGCTTGGGCTGCAGGGAGATGTCGGCCTCGCGGACCTGGCCGTCGCGGCGCACCTGGCGCACCAGACCCATCAGCTCGTCGGGCTCGAGGCGGTCGTCGTTGATGATCCCCATCGCGAACGCGGGTGCGGACGCCTTGACGACCGTGTCGGCCGAGTCGATCAGCACTGCCGAGGAGGAGAGCACCGAGAGGACCAGCTCGGCGCCGGCGGGAACCACGGGTGTCGGCTCGTCCACGGTGTGCTGCTGCCTTTCGCTGTAGCGCCAGAGGTAGGTGACCATCGCGCCGATGACAGCGCCGATAGCTCCGGCGATCAACACTCCTGCGCTGGTGTCCACATCATGAGGATAGGGGGCGCGACGCTGCGGAGGCCCGTTGCGAGGCCCGGTACGACAGGCCTTTCCGCTGGCGTTCACATCCCGTTCACCGGGGGTCGCCGTCCGTTCACCGCGCCTGCCTAGAGTGCAGGGCATGCGCGATCAGTATTACGAACAGCTCGATGCCATCGTCGACGACCTGGTGGACCTGACCGGGACGGTCCGCCGTGCCGTCGCCAATGCGACCAAGGCCCTGCTCGAAGCAGACGGCCAGATCGCGGAGGCGGTCATCGCCGGCGACAAGGACATCGACGAGACGACCGAGGTCATCGAGGAGCGAGCCCTGCTGCTCCTCGCCACCCAGCAGCCCGTCGCCACCGACCTGCGTCAGCTCATCGCGACGCTGCGGATGCTCGCGGACCTGCAGCGGATGGGTGATCTGTCGGTGCACGTCGCGAAGATCGCCCGGCGTCGCATGCCCGACTCCGCCGTGCCGGAGCACCTGCACCCGACCATCTTGTCGATGGCTGCGGTCGCCGACTCGATGATCGACTCCGCCTCACGCATCGTCGCCAACCGCGACGTCGCGAAGGCCGCGCAGCTGGAGTCCGAGGACGACGAGATGGACCTGCTCCGCAAGGACCTGTTCCGCTCGCTGCTCGGTGACTCGTGGGACCACGGCGTCGAGCCGGCTGTCGACGTGGCCCTGCTCGGCCGCTACTACGAGCGCATCGGTGACCACGCGGTCTCGATGGCGCGCCGGGTCGTGTACCTGGTCACGGGTCAGCTGACCTGAGACCGTCCGACCCACCCGAGAACCCCTGCTGCCTGCCGCAGCGGGGGTTCTGTCTGTCCGGGGCCACCTGCCAGGCAGCCCCCGGGACTACTCGGCGGCGGGCTCCGCGTCGGGCTCGCCGGCACCGCCGGGGGAGACCGACGCGTACTCGGCCGAGCGCGCCACGATCGGGGCCTGCACCGTCAGCGCGGGCGAGTCGGAGAACGTGTAGGTCACCGTGACGTAGGCACCGGCGGGGGCGTCCTTGGTGACGGTGAAGATGCCGGCCGACTGCGGGCCGCCGAGCGTCTCGACGCCATCTGCGGGCAGCGGCAGCATGATCTTGGGGCTCTGGACGACCAGCTCCTCGCCGCTCAGCGAGGCGACCTTGACCGACGAGAGCGACTGCTCGGCGTCGAGGTTGTTGTGCAGCGAGGCCGACAGCGTGGCCGTGCCGTCGCTGTTGGCGACGAGCAGCGTGTTGAGCGAGTCGACGTCGCCGCGGGCGTTGGCTCCGACTCCCGGCTGGTAGACCTGATTGGTCTGGGCGCTGAAACCGGTCCCGCAGCCACCGAGGCCCAGGGTCATGGCCACGGCCAGGGATGCGGCCGCCAGAGGACGACGTCGTGCAGAGCTCACCAGATCACTCTTTCGGTCGGTGGGTTTCGAGGGGTGCGAGACCCCGGGACGATGGTATCGGAGACGGCCCGCCACATTGCCTTTGACCTGCAGACACGTCGTCTGCTATGGCGTCCGACCCCTGAAACGGCAGGGGCTCTTGTCGGCTCTTCATGGTATTCTTGGATTCTACGAAGGGTGTTTTCTCTATGACTTTTACTGTCGGCGAAACCGTTGTCTATCCCAATCACGGCGCTGCAGTCATCGAGGACATCGAGACCCGGACGATCAAGGGCGAGGAGCGTGATTACCTCGTGCTGCGCATCGTCTCGCAGAACGATCTGGTCGTCCGCGTCCCCGCGTGCAACCTCGATCTGGTCGGTGTTCGCGACGTCGTCGACGAGGCTGGACTCGAGCGGGTGTTCGGAGTCCTGCGTGCCGAGCACGTCGAGGAGCCGACCAACTGGTCGCGTCGCTACAAGGCGAACCTCGAGAAGCTGCACTCCGGTGATGTCCTGAAGGTGGCCGAGGTCGTCCGCGACCTGTGGCGCCGCGACCACGAGCGCGGACTGTCCGCTGGTGAGAAGCGCATGCTGGCCAAGGCCCGCCAGATCCTGGTCTCCGAGCTCGCGCTCGCCGAGAAGACCAACGAGGACAAGGCCGAGACTCGTCTCGACGAGGTCCTCGCGTCCTGATCTGACCCGTACGAAGCCCCGGCTACTCGCGAGCCGGGGCTTCGTCGTTCCCGGGCGGGACGGTGCGGCGGGACGGTGCGGCGGGACGGTGTGGCCGGGAGGCTCAGAGCGGGTGCACGAGCGCCGTGGCGATCGCGGCGATGCCCTCGCCGCGACCGGTGAGGCCGAGGCCGTCGGTGGTCGTGGCCGAGAGGCCCACCGGGGCGCCGATCGCGTCGGAGAGGACGCGTTGGGCCTGGTCGCGCCGTGTGCCGATCTTGGGCCGGTTGCCGATCACCTGGACCGACACGTTGCCGACGGCCCAGCCGTGCTCGCGCAGGCGCCGGGCGGTCTCCACCAGGAAGTCGACGCCTGAGGCGCCGGCCCACTCGGGGTCACCGGTGCCGAAGTGGCCGCCGATGTCGCCGAGGCCGGCGGCACCGAGCACGGCGTCGACGATCGCGTGCGAGGCACAGTCGCCGTCGGAGTGGCCCTCGAGGCCCTGGGGCTCGCCCGGCCACTCGAGACCGGCCAGCCACATCGGGCGGCCGTCCACGAGGCGGTGGACGTCGGTGCCGATGCCGATGCGTGCAGATGTCACAGGTTGATCATGCCAGTTCGCGCGGCGCACCCCCGGTGGGCGAGGGACGATGGAGACGTGAGATCTCGAATGACGACCGCCGCCGGCGTCCTGGCTGCCCTGGCCGGCATCGCCGCGAGCGAGGCCCTGGCCGCCGTGCTCGACCTGCGGGAGTCGCCCGTGCTGTCTGTCGGCCAGTCCGTCATCGAGCTGACGCCGGGCCCGATCGCGGAGGCGATCATCGGCGTCGTCGGCACGGCCGACAAGCCGCTCGCCATCGCGAGCGTGATCGTGGCGATCCTGCTGCTCGGGGCGCTGGCCGGCCGGTGGTGGGTCGCCCGCCGGGTCGCAGCCTGCGCGCTGGTCGGCGTGCTCGTGGTGCTGGCGGCGGCGTCGATCCTGTCTCGCCCGTACGCCTCGGCGCCCGGCGTCTTCGCCTGTGTCGCCGCCGGGGTGGTCGTCATGGGCGTCCTCGAGCTGCTGCTCAGCGCGGGGGAGCGCAAGCCGGCCGACCTCGCCCGGCGCGGGTTCCTGCGGACGTTCGGCATCATCGCCGTCGCGACCGCCGTGGTGGGCGTGGGCAGCCAGGCGCTGGCGACCCGGCGCCGCCGCCGTCAGGAGATCGAGGACGTCCGTGCCTCGCTGACGCTCCCGTCGCGCCGGGTCAGTGCTCCCGCGGGCACCGACCTGCAGGTGGCCGGGCAGGAGCCGTGGTTGACGTCCAACCGCGACTTCTACCGGATCGACACGACGCTCTCGCCGCCGCTGATCGACCCGGCCGACTGGACCCTGCGGATCCACGGCATGGTCGACCGCGAGATCACCCTGACCTATCAGGACCTGCTCGACCGCGGCCTGACCGATGCGTGGATCACGATCTGCTGCGTGTCCAACACCGTCGGCGGCGACCTGATCGGCAACACGGTCTGGGGCGGTGTCCCGATCAAGGGCATCCTCGAGGAGGTCGGCATCCAGTCCGGCGCAGACGCCCTGCTGTCGACGTCGGAGGACGGGTGGACGTGCGGCACCCCGCTCGCCGCCCTCACCGACGGCCGCGACGCGCTGCTGGCGCTGACCATGAACGGCGAGCCGCTGCCCGTGCCGCACGGGTTCCCGGTGCGGCAGGTCGTCCCCGGGCTGTACGGCTACGTGTCGGCGACCAAGTGGGTCACCGACTGGGAGGTCACCCGGTTCGCCGACTTCCAGGCCTACTGGACGCAGCGCGGCTGGGGCGAGCGCGGTCCGATCAAGACCCAGTCGCGGATCGACGTGCCGCGCAACAGCGACTCGGTCGACGTCGGCGACGTCACGATCGCCGGTGTCGCCTGGGCGCAGCACACGGGCATCGAGAAGGTCGAGGTGCGCGTCGACGAAGGGGAGTGGCGCGAGGCCACGATCGCGGAGTCACCCAGCGTCGACACGTGGGTGCAGTGGAAGATCGACTGGTCGGCCCAGAAGGGCGACCACGTCATCCAGGTGCGGGCGACCGATCGCACGGGCGAGACCCAGACGGCCGAGCGTGCCGACGTGCTGCCCGACGGCGCCACGGGCTATCACGGCATCCAGGTGTCGGCGGGCTGACCGCAGCCCGACCGAGCACCGCAGCGCGCCCTACCAGCGGGGCGTGTCGGCCGGGAGGGCTCGGCTCGTCGGTCGGATGACATAGACGACGCCACCGGAGCCGCGCAGCCAGGCGCGCTCGAACTGGGCGCGCGAGTAGGTGCGGCGGACGGTCGAGTTCTTCGGCGCAGCCGGGTCGTTGGCGATGACCTGGCCCGACGACGTGAAGCCGCGGATGACCATCAGGTGCCCGGGGGTCGCGGAGATCGGCGAGCCCGACAGCTCGCCCTTGCCGAACGCGACCGAGGCGACCAGCGGGATGCCGGCCTTGATGAACGCCTCGGCGTCTCGCAGGGTGTGCAGGCGGGTCACGAAGGTGTCGAGCGAGTAGCCGGCTGCGTAGGCGGTGTTGAAGGGCCAGTTGCCGGTGCCGTCGTAGGCGTGGTCGAACGTGTAGCGGGCGGCGTGGTCGACGAACGAGTCGGCGTAGGGAGACCACGTGTAGTCGGCCTTGGCGGGGCCCTTGCCGAAGTAGCGCATGACCATCGACGTCGAGGTCGGCGAGCACCATGCCTCGCCGCCACCCCCGTACTGCGGGAACTCGCCCTCGTGGATCATCTGCGACGACATCGGGACGGCGAGGTCCTTGGTCGAGGTCATCGTGGTGCTGCTCGCGCTGTTGAGGTTGCGCGCGGTGTAGGTCGACGCGACGCCGTTGACGGCGTGCAGGGTGGGGCTGGTCTTGGTGCCGCGGGGCTTGAGCAGCAGCACCCGCACCTGCCACTGGTCGAACGTCTTGCCGCTGTTGGCGAGCACGGTGTCGGTCGACAGCCTGGCGAGGTCGTCGGACTGTGAGCCGTACGACGAGCGCTTGATGCTCGACGTGCCGCCGGCCCAACGGGCCACGGTGTCCCAGCTGCCGACGGTGGCGCCGTCACGCACCCGCACGTCGATGCGCGCCCAGGTGCCGCCGGGGGTCGTGATGCTCCACGACGGAATGAGGGCCTTGGCGTCGAAGCCCGCCTTCTGCCACGGACCCTTCCAGTAGCCGCGGTCGTAGGTCTTGGTGCCGCCCGAGACCTCCGGGTCGTCGTAGCGGTGCAGGACGGTGCCCGAGCCGAGCGTCATCTGCCCGGTGCCGGCCTTGAGCCCGTAGGAGTCGCCCTTCGCGAAGTCACGGCTGAGGGTCCAGCGGGCGAACGCGGCCTTGTCGGTGGCGGCCGTGGCGGGCAGGCCCGGCAGCAGGGTGAGACCGAGCACGGCGGCGACGAGCAGGGGAAGATGACGACGCATCTGTCCATGCTAGGCGAGATCTGTGACGCATGGGGCAGATGTGACAAGTGATCGCTGGTCGTTCGCGGGCCGCGGAGGTCGTCGGAGCCGATAGGGTTGCCATGTGGCATTTCACCTCTACGACACCGCATCCCGGCAGATTCGCGAGCTCGTCCCGGTCATCCCCGGACGCGTCTCGATCTATCACTGCGGGCTGACGGTGCAGGGGCCGCCGCACATCGGTCACATCCGCAAGGAGGTCGTCTTCGACGTCCTGCGGCGTTGGCTCGAGCGGTCGGGCCTCGAGGTCGCGATCGTCGCCAACGTCACCGACATCGACGACAAGATCCTCGCCAAGGGGGTCGAGCAAGGACGCCCCTGGTTCGCGGTCGCCTACGAGAACGAGCGGGCGCTCCACGCGGCGTACGAGGTGCTGGGCTGCATCCCGCCGACGTACGAGCCGCGCGCGACGGGCGTCGTGCCCGAGATGATCGAGATGATGCAAGAGCTCATCGAGCGGGGTCACGCCTACCCGGCGGCCGGCGGCTCGGGCGACGTCTACTTCGACGTCCGGTCGTGGCCGGCCTACGGCGAGCTGTCGAACCAGAAGGTCGACGACATGCTCCCGGCCGAGGACGCTCCGCCGGAGGGCAAGCGCGACGGTCGCGACTTCGCCCTGTGGAAGGGCCACAAGGTCGGCGACCCGGAGTCCGCCTCGTGGGCGACCCCGTGGGGGCGCGGACGTCCCGGCTGGCACCTGGAGTGCTCGGCGATGGCCGCGAAGTATCTGGGCCACGAGTTCGACATCCACGGCGGCGGCCTCGACCTGCGGTTCCCGCACCACGAGAACGAGCTGGCCCAGTCGCGGGCGGCGGGACAGCCGTTCGCCCGATTCTGGATGCACAACGCGATGCTCAACCTCGCGGGCGCCAAGATGTCGAAGTCGGTCGGCAACACGTTGATGGTGAGCGAGGTCGTCAAGCGCGTCCGTCCGATCGCGCTGCGCTACTACCTCGCGGCGTCGCACTACCGCTCGATCGTGGAGTTCTCCGAGGAGTCGCTGGCCGAGGCCGCGACGGCGTTCGACCGCATCGAGGGGTTCGTGACCCGCGCGACCGAGCTGGTCGGCCCCGGCGAGCTCGGCGAGGTGCCGGCGGCCTTCGCCGCAGCGATGGACGACGACCTGTCCGTGCCGGCCGCCCTGGCGGTGCTGCAGGGGCGGGTCTCCGACGGCAACCAGCTGCTCGCGGCGGGCGCATCGGCTGACCTCTCGGCCGCCCTGGCCGACGTCCGGGTCATGCTCGACGTGCTCGGTTTGGATCCTCTGTCCTCCACGTGGGAAACTAGGGGTGACGATGCGGCCTATGCGCAGGTGATCGACTCCCTCGTCGAGGGACTGCTCGAGCAGCGCCAGGAGGCACGCGCCACCAAGGACTTCGCCACCGCAGACCGCGTACGCGACCAGCTCATGGCGGCCGGCATCGAGATCGAGGACACGCCGCAGGGTGCGCGCTGGTCCGTGAAGGGCTGAGCAATGCCAGGCAACAGCAAGCGCAGAGGCGCCATCAAGAAGACCGGCAAGGGCAACCCCACTGCCGGCTCCGGTGGACGCCGCCGTCAGGGTCTTGAGGGCAAGGGGCCGACTCCGCGCGCGGAGGACCGTCCCAACCACAAGATCTACAAGATGAAGAACGCCACCGCGAAGCGCGAGGCCGCTCGGCCCAAGCGCAAGCAGGGTGACGCCGCCGAGTGGGTCGCTGGACGCAACTCCGTCCTCGAGCTGCTCAAGGCCACCGTCCCGGTGCACGGGCTCTACGTCGCCGAGGGCACCGATCGCGACGAGAAGGTCCGCGAGATCTTCAAGCTGGCCGCCGAGCAGCACGTCAGCCTGCTCGAGATCGGCCGCATCGAGCTCGACAAGCTCACCGGTGGCGCCGTCCACCAGGGCATCGCCGCCAAGCTCAACGCCTACGAGTACGCCGCGCCGCAGGACCTCATGGAGCTCGCCGCCGAGCGCGACGAGCCGGCCCTGATCCTCGTGCTGGACGGCATCACCGACCCCCGCAACCTCGGTGCGATCATCCGGTCGGCCTCCGGCTTCGGCGCGCACGGCGTCGTCATCCCGGAGCGTCGGGCCGCGCAGATCACGGCCGCCGCGTGGAAGACGTCCGCCGGTGCTGCGGCCCGGGTGCCGGTCGCGCGAGTCACCAACATCACCCGCACGCTCAAGGAGTTCCAGGAGGACGGCTGCATGGTCATCGGCCTGGCCGCCGACGGCACGGTCGACGTTGCCGACTCCCAGATGATCGACGGCCCGCTGGTCGTCGTGATCGGCAGCGAGGGCAAGGGCCTGTCACGCCTGGTCGGTGAGACGTGCGACGAGATCGTGTCGATCCCCATGTCGACGGGTCTTGAGTCTCTCAACGCCGGCGTCGCGGCGGGCATCGCGCTCTACGCGATCTCGAAGCAGCGCGGCTGACCCTCCGACCCTGCGTCATACCTTCCGGGGCCCCCGCACCCCAGAAGGTATGACGCAACGGGGTCAGCCGACGACGCGGTCGCGTACCTCATCAGGTGACGATCCGGGCCCGCGTCCGCCATCCGGGAACGGTCAGGTGTCGACGCTCGTTCGACCTACCGTCGATGGCATGAGCATGAAGCACCAGGACGGGCCCGACGTCGATGCCGAGGTGCTGCAGAAGTCGTTCCGGTCCGCGATGGGCAACGTCGCCACTGCCGTGTCGGTGGTGACGACGTTCCACGACGGCGGCCCGCACGGGACGACTGTCAGCGCCTTCTCGTCGCTCTCGATGGACCCACCGATGCTGCTCGTCTCGCTCGACAACACCTCGAACCTGCTGAGCAAGCTCGCGGTCGGCTCACGGTTCGGGGTCAACGTCCTCGCCGCCCACCACGACCAGATCGCCCTGCGGTTCGCGGGCAAGGGAGAGGACAAGTTCCTCGACATCCCATGGGACCTCGAGGACGGTGCACCTGCTCTGCGCGACCGCCACGCATGGGTGTCGCTGACGGTCGACAGTCTCGTCGTGGCCGGTGACCACACGCTGGTGCTGGGTCTTGTTGAGGCCGCGGATGCCCGCGACGTCGCTCCTCTCACCTACTGGCAGCGCGCCTTCGGGACGCACCAACGCTTCTGAGTCCGGGCGTGCCGGTGGGCCGCCGGACCAGGGGCGGTGGCTGGTCAGGCGGCTTGGCGGTAGCCGGTTCGTCGTCGGCGGCGTAGTCGTCTGCCGTCGCGGGTCGTGAAGGTGAATCCGGTGACGGCGTCCCCGCTGATCTGCAGGAGGTTGCGGTGCACCAGGTGATGGCACCTCGTGCACAACCCGACGAGCAGGTCGATGTCGGTCGGGCCACCCATGGACCACCAGATCGAGTGATGGGGTGCGCGGCTCGTTCCTCGCCGCATCAGCGACTACGTCGCTGCCGGGCTTCGCCCGGGCACCTGCCTCGCTTCGCTCGGCCTGTGGTGACGTCCGAGGGGTTGGCCTGCACCGTGTGCACGATCGGCGTCACAGCAGCCATGCACGTCAGCATCATCAACAGCTGTGGGCCGATCGCTCCGTGACCGGCCAGCACCGCGGGCTCCGTCGCCGGCATCGCCGGAGGATTCAGATAAGGCTTCTTGGTCGTCTGCTCCACGTGCTCGGCCGCGGCAGCGAGCGTTTCAGCGTCCACGAACACGCTCATGTGCGGCTTCACGCCCTTGTCAGCCGGAAGACCCGAACCGAGGAACGCCGACGCGAGGTCGTCGACCGCTTGGACCCGCCGCTCGGCCCCGGTGCGCTTGTCGTCAGCGTCCTTGGGGGCCGACAACGCGTCGATGGCCTTCTTCAGCTTCGACCCGGTGACGGTGTTCAAGAACCCGGTCACGTGGAAACCGTCCGGCAGGGCGTCGATCGAGAAGTCCTCCTTCTCCATCCCGTCGAGGTACTTCTCATCCAGGTCCTCGGGATGCAGCACGTCCTGCAGATGCTTGACCGCCTCGAACAGATCACCCGGCACACGAGCCAGTGCCACGTCGACGAACTCGGCCTCGAACTCACGCATCGACTCCAAACCGATGTGCCGCAAACCATAGGCGAACACCGCCACATGAGCCGCGGACATCTTGCCGGCCAGAGCAGCTTCCGCGACTCCCGGAAGATCGGACAACGCCTGAACGTTCCTGACCAAGATGCTGGCCTGACCGGGCTTCAACCGCAGCTGGTTGCGGACCCACGCATTTAGGGTCGACGCACCATCGAGCTCGAACTCCTTCGACGCCTGCAGCTCGGCCAGCAACATGGACTTCGCCGCATCCAACGCGTCCTGGGCGACCTGCACCGCATGCAACGACTCCCGCACATCCCCCGACGACAGGACCCGCGCAGCAGTGCGCATCGCCTCGATCGTCGGCTGCGGATTCATGACTCCAGCCTACTCGAACAGATGTTCGAGTGCAAGGCGCATCTGACCATAATTCATTACAATTACAGTGCAAAAAGTGTGCGATTCTGCACCCCGTCACGGCGCGATGAGGCCGCGCCGCCGAACGATCGGCAGGACTCCCTCCGCGAACCAGTACGCCTCCTCGACGTGCGGGTAGCCCGACAGCACGAACTCCTCGATGCCCACCTCGGCGTACTCACCGATGAGGTCGGCGACCTCGGTGTGGCTGCCGACGAGGGCCGTCCCGGCGCCGCTGCGCATCAGGCCGATGCCCGACCAGAGTGCGGGGTGCACCTCGAGTGACCGGGCGTCCTGGGGGTCGTACTGGCCGCCGTGGAGGTCGCGCATGCGCTTCTGCCCCTCCGACTCGCTGCTTGCGATGACGTCCTGAGCCTTCGCGACCTCCGCAGGATCGAGCTGGGCGAGGAGGGCGTCGGCGAAGCGCCAGGCGTCCTCGGAGTGGTCGCGGCTGATCGTGTGCAGGCGAACCCCGAAACGAACCGTGCGACCCTCCTCGTCGGCGAGTCCCCGGATCCACGCGATCTTCTCCGCGACGGCGGCCGGTGGCTCGCCCCACGTCAGGTAGACGTCGGTGTGGGCCGCGGTGACCGGACCGGCCGCCGCCGACGAGCCACCCAGGTAGATCTCGGGGACGGGTGCAGGCCGCCGGGTCCGCGCGTCCTCGACGTCGTAGAAGGCGCCGGTGAAGCTGCTGCCCGCCTCCGTGAACGACTCCCGGAACACCTGGAGGAACTCGGCAGCTCGGGCATATCGGTCGTCCTTCTGGACCCGGTCGCCGAAGCGCAACTGCTCGGACGGGTCTCCACCCACCACGACGTTGAGCAGCAGCCGGTTGCCCGACAGTCGCTGGAACGTCGACGACATCTGGGCCAGCAGCGTCGGCGTGATGAGACCGGGCCGCAGGGCGACCAGGAACTTGAGCCGCTCGGTCTCGGGGATCAGCGCGGACGCCACGACCCATGCGTCCTCGCACGGTGTGCCGGTCGGGGTCAGGACGGCGTCGAAGCCGAGGTCCTCGGCCGTCCGGGCGACGTGGGCGAGATAGCGCAGGTCGGGCTCGCGAAAGCGTCCGGCGGTGTCGATCGAGCCGCCGGCCCGGCCGAGGTCGCTCGGCACGCTGTGGCCGCCCCCGACGAGGGCGCGGCTGTCGCCGGTCGTGGGCAGGAACCAGTCGAACGTCAGGCTCATGGGGGTCCTTGGTGTCGGGGTCAGAGCTGGGGGCCGCGCGGGGGCAGCTCGCCGCGGACGGCCCACCGCCCGAGGTGCTGCAGCTTCCAGCGGACGGGGTCGTGCAGGGTGTGGGTCCGGGCGTTGCGCCAGTGCCGGTGCAGGTTGAGCTGGTCGTCGCTGGCGCGGGTGCCGCCGAGCTCGAACAGGGCGTTGGTCACCGAGAGCGCGGCGCGATCAGCCAGCACCTTGGCCGTCGCGACGGTCAGGGAGGCTTCGGCGGCTGCGTCGTCGGACCGTCGCTCGTCGGCGGTGTCGACGGCTGTCGCGGCCGTGGTCAGGGCGGACTCCGCGGCCCGTACCTCGACCTCGAGCTCGCCGAAGCGCTGCAGGAGCAACGGGTCCTGGTCTGCCCGATCGACCCCGGCCTCGAACCACGGACGGCTCGAGACGCGCACGAAGTGCGCCGCCTCCGCGAGGGCTCCCCGGGCCAGCCCGGTGTCGATCGCGGCGTGCAGACCCTGGGCGAACGCACCGTACGCGAACGGGCCGGTCACGGCGGCCGACCGGGGCGCCAGGTGGGTGAGCGGCAGGCGTACGCCGTCGAGCCGGACCGTGCCGCTCGCGGTCGTGCGCTGCCCCATGCCGGTCCAGTCGTCGACGATCGTGACGCCCGGGGCGTCGGCGCGCACGAAGGCGATGTGGTCGACCCCGCCGTCGTCGCGGGCGAGGACGGCCAGCCAGTCGGCCAGCAGGCTGCCGGTGCTGTAGAACTTCTCGCCGTCGACGACGGCCTCCTCGCCCTCGGCGCGGACCCGGGTGCGGATGTCGGTGATCGTGGCGCCGCCACGCTCGGACTGGGCGTTGGCGACCCGGGCGCCGGTCTGCACGGCGTCAAAGATCTCGTCGCGCAGCGCGGGCGTGCCGGCGAGCTCGACGAGGCGGAGGTAGACGAAGTGACTCTGCGGGATCTGCGCGATGCTCGGATCGGCGGTGGCCAGCAGGCGGGTGACCTCGAACGCTGCCGCCGCACCACCACCGGGACCGCCGTGCCCGGTGGGCACGGTGACCGCCAGTGCGCCGGCTGACGACAGGGCGTCGAGCTCGTCGCGCGGCAGCGTGCGGTCACGGTCGCGATCAACGGCACCCACAGCGAACGTCGCGGCAAGCTGGGCGGTACGGAGCAGCGTCTCGGACACGATCAGGAGGCCGTGTCCAGCGGGACGGCGGTCCAGCTCGAGACGTACTCGAGGCCGCTGCGCTTGAACAGCTGCGTGACGGGGCAGCGGCGCTCGAGCTCGCTGACGAAGGTCGTGAACGTCTCCTCGTCCGCGTCGGTCTGCACCGAGGCGGTGACCGTGACGGCGTCGAAGTTGGCGTTGCCGTCGGCGCCACCGACGAACACCGACGGGTCGAAGTCGCCGCGTGCCGAGATCCGGAACTCGCCGAGGGTCACGCCGAGGTCCTGGGCGACGAGCTGGGCCGCGATCTGGTTGCACGACGTCAGGGCGCCCAGCGTGTAGGCGAGCGGGCTGGGTGCCGCGTCGGCGCCGCCGAACGCCGGATAGGTGTCGGCCGAGAACGTGTGGGCGTTGTCGCCGGCGACGGTCAGCTGCTGGGCGACGCCGGTGCCGCGGCCGTCGACGACGAACGGGACGATCTGCTTGCTCATGGTGTTCCTCTCAGGGGTTGATGTCTTGATCGTGACCCGCAACGGCGGTCCGGATCGCTCGTTCCTGCGATCCGGACCGCCGAGCGGGACACGACGTCCCGTGCTAGGTGCGGCTCACGTGTACCAGGTGGGCTCGGGGATCTTGTTGAGCAGCGCGTACTCGCCGACCTCCCGGCGCTTGTAGGCGACCGGGTCGTGCAGGGTGTGCGTGCGGGCGTTGCGCCAGAAGATGTCGAGACCGACCGCGTTGCTCGAGGCGCGCGCACCGGTGAGCTCGAAGATCTTGGTGCCGACCTCGAGCGAGACGTCGGTCGCGAGCTGCTTGACGGCTGCGATGCGGACGGCGGCGTGACCCCGCTGCTCGGGCGTCAGGGCCTCCCGGTCGGCGTGCAGCAGGACCGCGATCTCCCGGCCGGCATCGTCGGCGAGGGCCTCGGCTGCCCAGAGCTGCGACTGCAGACGCCCGTAGCCCTCGAGCAGGTACCACTCCTCGCCGGCGGTCTCCTTGTCGTCGCCGCCGTAGGGCCAGGCACGCGTCTTCTCTCGGGCGTACGCCGTGCCGGCCTTGAGGCCACCCTTGGCGATCCCGAGGTAGAAGTTGGCGAAGACCAGCTGGATCGTCGGCAGGTTGAGCGTCCCGTACGTCAGCTCGACCGGCTCCTTGTCGACGTAGCCGGCCGCGGCCGCCCACGGGATCCGGACATCGGTGATCGTGACGCCGCCGGACTCGGTGAGGCGCTGGCCGAGGTTGTCCCAGTCGTCGAGGAAGACGATGCCCTCCTGCTGGGTCGGGACGATCGCGAAGATGTGCTTCTCGGTCCCTTCCAAGACGCCCTCGAGAACGGTCAGGTCGCTGATCTTCGAGCCGGTCGAGAACGACTTGCGGCCGTTGTAGACCAGCTCGTCGCCGTCCTCGGTGATCGTCAGGTCGTTGTCGCGCGGGTTCACCGCGCCGCCGAAGAAGAAGTTCTGCGTCGTGTAGAGCTCCTCGACCGCGGCGATCTGGTCGGGTGTACCGACGAGACGGACGGCCCAGGCCCAGAGGTAGTGGTAGCCGATGAGCTGGCCGATCGAGCCGTCGCCGGAGGCGATCTCACGGATGATCTGGTAGGCGGTCTCCCAGGTCTGGCCGGCGCCGCCGTGCTCGACGGGGCCGAGCAGCGTCACGAGGCCGGCGTCCTTGAGCAGCTGCACCTCGGCTGCGGGGACGGCCTGCGCGCGATCGCGCTCGACGGCGTCGACGGCAAGGATGCCCGCGACCTCCGCGGCCCGGTCGAGCCATCCGGCGGCGGTGGTCGGGCGGGGCTGGTCGGCCCAGGGGGAGGAGGACAGGGCCTCCTGGACGGTGATGGTCATAGTCTTTCCTTGTCTCTCTACTGGGGATGACATGCCTGCCGGGTCCTGGTCGACCCGGCAGGCACTTTTCGTGGGGGAGTGGTTCAGCGGGTGGGTGCCAGCTCGCCGGCGCGGACGGCGTCGGCCTCGAGCTCGCGGACGAGGGGCAGGACCTTCTCGCCGAAGTAGGCGATGTCCTCCAGGTAGTGCAGGAAGCCCAGGAGGAACAGGTCGACGCCGAGCAACTTGTAGTCGACGATCCGGGTCGCGATCTGCTCGGGCGTGCCGATGAGGCCGGTGCGGAATCCGTCGTTGTACTGGACGAGGTCGCGGGTCGTGGAGTCCGACCACATGCCCTTGCCGTCACCGGTCGAGCTGCCGGCCTGCTGGACGGCCTGGCGGAACCCCTCGACCGCGTCGGGGTTGGCCTTCTCGATGATCTCCTCCAGGACGGCGTGTGCCTCCTCCTCGGAGTCGCGGGCGACGACGAATCCGTTGAGGCCGAACTTGACCTGTCCCTCGCGGCCGGCGAGCGCCGCGTTCTGGTTGACCTCGAGGTACTGCTCGGTGAAGCCGTCGAAGTCCTTGCCGTTTGAGAAGTACCAGTCGGCGACCGTGCCGCCGTTGCGACGGGCGGCGGTGGAGTTGCCGCCCTGGAAGATCTCCGGGTGCGGGCGGCCGGGGACGTCGACCGGGCCGGGCTGCAGCGTGAAGTCGTGGATCCTGTAGAAGTCGCCGCGGTGCTCGAAGCCCTGCTCGGTCCACAGTCCGCGCAGGACGCGGATGAACTCCTCGCTGCGGCGGTAGCGCTCGTCGTGCTCGAGCCATGCCTCGCCGAGGCCGGTGAACTCGTCCTTGAACCAGCCGCTCACGACGTTCACCGCAGCCCGGCCACCCGAGATGTGGTCGGCGGTGATGATGAGCTTGGCGAGGACGGCGGGGTGCCACAGGCCGGGGTGGACCGCCGCGATGACCTTGAGCTTCTCGGTCTGCGTCAGCAGGCCGAGCGAGAAGCTGGTCGACTCGTGTTGCTGGTCGGCGCCGTACGACGCGGTGTAGCGGACCTGGCTCAGGGCGTACTCGAAGCCGACCTTCTCAGCGAGCTGCGCGACCTCGACGTTGAAGTCGTACGACCAGTCGGTGCGCTGCTCGATCGTGCTGGTGACGAGGCCGCCGGAGACGTTGGGGACCCAGTAGGCGAACTTCAGCGGGTCGGGGGAGATGGGCATGGCAAGGCTGTCCCTTCAGGGAGGTGGATGGGTGGGAGCGGTGTGCGAGCGGTGCTCAGCGGAGACAGCGGCAGGACGGACAAGGGCGTCCCTGCGCGGTGCGCTGTGCCGTCGTCAACATGCCTCGAACGTAGGCCGATCCGCCGGCGGGCGGGGCGGCTCTCACGACGTGGACGAGCCGCCCGGCATCCCCTCCGGCGTGCTAGATGCTCGCTGACCTCTAGATGAATTTGACAATCATTCTCGTTAAGGGTGGGATGTCGTCTCATGAGACAGCACATGACCCGCACCGTGATCACCCTCCTCGCTCTCGGCGCCACCGTGGCCGCCTGCGCGGAGTCCGACCCTCGACCAGAGACCGACGCGGGGGCGACCGCGGAGACTTCCGGACGCCAGTCGACCCCCACCGCCCAGCCACGCCTCGTGATCGGCTCGGACGCGGGTGTCGAGCTCGTCGCAGGCTCCGACCTGGAGGGCCTGGGCCGCTTTCCGATGGCCAGCCGTCCCAAGCTGCAGGTCGCGGGCGACGGCCGCCACGTGTTCACGCTGCAGTCGGATGCCAAGGAGGTCGGCGTCGTCGACGCCGGCACGTGGTCCGAGGCGCACGGCGACCACAGCCACGCGTACGTCACGGCTCCCTCGGTGCTCGACACGACTTTCGATCGTGGCACGAGCTATCACGCCGTCAGCGACGACGAGCGCAGCATCGTCTGGTTCGATGACGACGGCTCGTTCGAGGCCTTCGACTGGACAGGTCTCGAGGACGACGACGTCGAGGTCCAGCGTGTCGAGACCGGCGCGCCTCACCACGGTGTCGCAGCACCGACGGCCGACGGTGGATTTCTCGCGTCCTACCCCGAGGGCGAGGAGGCTGCCGGGTTGCTGGTGCTCGACGCCCAGGGCAAGGAGACGGACCGCATCGACGGCTGCAACGGGCTGCACGGCGAGACGCACGTCGGAGATGACGGCTACGCCTTCGGCTGCTCCGACGGCGTGCTCGTCGTCGAGGACGGCGAGGGGTCGTTGATCAAGGCGCCGTTCGAGGGTTCCGGGACGAGCACCCTCGTGGGAGCCGACGACTCCGATGTCGTGGTCGGGAATCTCTTCAGCGAGCAGGACGCCGAGATGGCACAGCGCATCGCGTTCTATGACGTCGAGGCGAAGGAGGTCGCATCCGTCGACCTGGGCGTCGAGTACTCCGGCTTCGTCCGCGCCGACGGTCAGACCGTGGCGCTCGGCACCGACGGGGCCCTGCACGTCGTCGACGACGAGTCGCGCAAGGTCGTCCGGACGCTGAAGGTCGTGGAGCCGTGGACCATGACGGAGGAGTTCAGCGACCCCAAGCCGCAGGTCGCGATCGGCGGCGGCTTCGCCTGGGTCACCGACCCGCGTGACCGTTCTGTCGCGGTCTTCGACCTCACGAGCGGGAAGGAGCGCGAGCGCTCGACCCTGGAGGACGTCCCGACCTCGCTGGTCGTCGTCAACTCTCCTGCCTGAGTGATCCCCGGTGTTGCGTCATACCTTCTGTGGGTCCGGGACCTCAGAAGGTATGACGCAGCGGGGGTCAGCCGAGGACGCGGTCCAGGTAGGCGTTGCTGAACGTCCGCCCGGGGTCGAGCTCGTCGCGGATCGCGACGAAGTCGCCGAAGCGGGCATACCGCTGGGCGAAGTACGACGCGTCGAGCGTGTGGATCTTGCCCCAGTGTGGACGGCCCTCGTGGGCGGTGAAGATGTCCTGGGCGGCGGCGAAGTAGTCGGTGTAGTCGCTGCGCCAGTACTGGTGGACGGCGACGTAGCAGTTGTCGCGCTCGTGGCCGGTCGACATCCAGACGTCGTCGGCGGCGGTGAACCGCACCTCGATGGGGAACGAGACGTTCTCGTGGCCGGCGCCGAACCACGCCGCCAGCTCGCCGAGCACGTGGGGGAGTGCCTCACGGGGCATCGCGAACTCCGACTCGCGGAAGCGAACGGTGCGCGGCGACACGAAGACGTTGAACGAGTCGTCGACGTACTCACGGGCGCTCAGCGTCGAGGCTGCGATCGCGTTGACCCGCGGGATCCACGATCGCCGCTTCGCCACGACGCGGTTGATGCCCTCGAAGGCGGTGTTGCTGAGGAACTCGTCGTCGAGCCAGTGCCGGAACCGTCCGATCGGCCGGCGCTCGGTGCCCTCGGGCACACGGTTGTTGCGCTTGATCGACGTCCTCTCGGTGTGGGGGAACCAGTAGAACTCGAAGTGGTCGTTGTCGGCGACGAGCTCGTCGATGCGGCCCATCACCTCGGGCAGCGCCATCGGCTCCTCGCGGGCGTGGAGGAGGAACGCCGGGACGCACTGCAGCGTGACCTCGGTGACGATGCCCAGCGCGCCCAGCGTCACCCGGCTCGCGCCGAACCACTCGTGCTGCTCGTTGATCTCGAGGACGTCGCCCGTCGCCGTGACGATCTGCACGCCGACGACGGCCCGGGAGATGCCGAACAGGCGTCCGCCCGTGCCGTGGGTGCCGGTCGAGATGGCTCCGGCCACCGACTGCGGGTCGACGTCGCCGAGGTTGGGCAGCGCCAGGCCCATGGCCTTGAGCCGGGGGTTGAGGTCGTGCAGCGAGATGCCGGCCTGGACGCGGACCCGCCGGGTCGCGACGTCGGTGCCGACGATCGCGTTCATGCGGTCGAGCCTGAGCAGGACGCCGTCGGTGGCGCCGATCGCGGTGAAGGAGTGGCTGGCGCCGACCGCCTTGACCGGGTGCCCGGCGGCGACGGCCTCGCGGACGATCGTGACGACCTCGGCGGTCGACGCGGGGTGCGCGATGCGTACGGGGTGGGTCTCGACGCTGCGGCCCCAGTTCTGCCAGGTCTGCGTCGAACGGGTCTCAGCCAAAGTTCTTGCCCTCTCCGCGATAGGTGGGGACGAGGTCGACTCCGCCGTCGGCGTCGACGACAGCGACCTGGTCGAACCGCTCGCACATCTCGCCGGCCTTGGCGTAGCGCATGACGACGCGGTCACCGATCGACAGGTCGCGGGCCGCCGCTCCCTTGACCGGGCTCTGCACCTCGCCGGCGCCCTCGGTGCCGATCGCGGAGAGGCCCTCGGGCCAGGTCGGCGCGGGCTGGCGGTTCTTGTTGGTCGGTCCCGAGGCGATGTAGCCGCCGGCGAACAGCGTGGCGATGTCGGGAGCGGGCTTGCGCACGACCGAGAGCACGAAGTAGGCGGCGGGGCGCGACTCGAAGGCGTCGTAGCCGTCGAACAGGACGGGGGAGAACAGCCCGGACCCGGCGGTGAGCTCGGTGATCGACGGGTCGAGCCCCGTGACCTCGAGGCTGCCGGTGCCGCCGGCGTTGACGATCTCGAGGTCGGCGTGCAGCCGAACTGCCTCGACGACTGTCGTCCGGCGCTCGAGCAGCTCGGCGGCCGAGCGCTTCTTGACCAGGCGCACCGCGGGTGAGGAGTCGGGGAGCCCGGCGATCTGCGCGTCGTAGAACATCACGCCGACGAGGTCGAAGCCCGCGCGCTTCTCGATCGCGGCGGCGAGCGTGCCGGCCTGCTCGGCCGTGTGGACGGGGGAGCGACGCACGCCGAGGTGGACGGGCCCGATCTTGAGCGAGGAGTCCACGTCGATGCAGACCCGGATGGCCGGGTGGTCGGCGCCCAGCAGGGCGTCGATGTGGTCGAGCGACTCGGTGCTGTCGACCATGACGGTGATGGCGGCGCGGCGGCGGTCGTCGGCGACGAGGTCGGCCAGTGCCTGACGGCTCGTCGTCGGATAGGCCAGGAGGACGTCGTCGAGGCCCTGGTCGACCAGCCAGTTCGACTCGGCGAGCGAGTAGGACATGACGCCGGCGAACCCGTCGCGGGCGAGGGTCTGCTCGACGATCGACCGGACGCGCACCGACTTGCTGGCGACGCGGATCGGCACGCCGGCCGCGCGCCGGACCAGGTCGTCGGCGTTGGACCACAGCGCAGGGGCGTCGACGACCGCGAACGGGGTGTCCAGCGACGACGTCGCGGCGAGCAGTCGGTCGTACGGCTGTGGCATCTGGTCAGTATGTCGCAACCGGATCGGTTGGCGGGGTCACGGATACTGGGGCGATGCGCAGGCTTCTGGGGTTGGTCGTGGCAGCACTCGTCGTGTGCGCGGGGTGCACCGGCGGATCGGACGCGAAGGCCGCGCCGACGTCGGCCCCGGACACCGACCTGACGCTGGCGTCGCTCGACCTCGGGTGGCGCACTGAGCTGGAGCCGGGTGACCCGCCAGCTCGTCCCGGCGGGTTCGACGCGGAGACGTACGACCGGATGGTCACGACGCTCAGCGACTGGGCCGAGGTCACGACCCTCGACACCTCCGTGTGGCACGGCGCGGCACCGGTCGACGCTGTCGGGAAGGTGCTCAGCGGCAAGGCCGGCGACGCGCTGCGGCGGCAGACGAAGGACGCGGTGTCCCCGCGGCTCGCGGTCGCCAACGTGTTCGCCGACGACGTCACGGTGATCGGCAAGCCCAAGGTCACGACCGCGTGGCAGGTGTCGCAAGCCGACGACGAGGACGGCAAGCCGTACGTCGTGCTGGAGCTGCAGACCCGCGCTGCGTACGAGGTGCGGCTCGGCGACGACGGCCCGACCCGCGTGATCGGGGTGCTGCGGGTGCACGGCCTCAGCGCCTACGACGACACGACCGACGACTTCGGTGTCAGCGGAGGCTGGCAGGAGTTCGGCGCCGGCGACTGCGCGCTCGCGCTCGACGACCACCTGGTGCCCGATGCCGACCTCGACGAGACGACGTCCGACCTGAGGACGTTCGCTCGCGTGGGCAACGCCGATGACGTCGAGATGCCCGACCTCGACGTCGACGAGCAGGTGGACGCCGACTACCTCAAGCGCTGCCGCGACGGCGCCGTCTGACGCACGAACGGCACCCCGCGGTGCGAGGTGCCGTTCGTGGTGACGGGTCGGTCAGCCCTGCATCGGGTCGACCACCGGCTCATCCGAGTCGTCGTCCGGTGTCGGGATGGCGGTCGCGAGCTCGAACTCGTGCGTGGCCGTCGTGGTGAACGGCGTCGCGACGCCGACCTGCACGATCACGTGCTTCTTGCGCCCGTCGAGCTTGTCGTCCCGCCGGTCGCGGGCCCGCTCGACCGCACGGTCGTAGCGGTCGTCGTCATCGTGCTTGCGCAGCGCCTTGCGGGCAGCCTTGACGGCGTCCTTGTACGCCTTCAGCGCGGCCTTCTTCTCGGCCTTCGTGGCCGGGACGACGACGAGCCTCTTCTTGCCGTGCTGCTTGCCCTGCAGCGCCTCGCCGACGATGTCGACCGTGACGGAGGCGCGGCTGACGTCCGCGGCGGCAAGATAGGTCGGCGGCGACACGAAGCTCTCGCCCAGGTCGATCGCGGTGTCGGTCGGGGTCGTGGTGTCCCACGTGCCCTCGGGCGTCTCGGCCCCCGCCGTCCGCACCGTCACCGTGAGCGTTCCAGTGGTGCCTCTGTCCTTCTTGAGCACCACGAACGTGCAGGCGTCGAGGGTGGCAGGTTGGTCGTCTGGACGATCTTGCCCAGCGACTCGCGTCCCGTCGGACCCTCGATCTTGGTGTGCCCGGCGAGGACGTAGTCCGCACCACAGGCGTTCACGTCGTCTGGATCGTCGCTCCCCGAGGCCTGTGCAGGCCCGCCGACCAGTCCCACCGAGATCATTCCCCCGGCGAGCAGAATTGCTGTTCTCTTCATCGCGTACTCCCATTCGCAGATGTTGGTCTGGCCACGGTAGAGGGCTGAGAGAATGTCTCGTACGAGATTGGGCGCAATTGTTTTTCTGGCCGCTCGGGCCGTTCGGTGGGCAGTCTGGTCGGCCACTACACTCGACACCGGGCCTTGGCCCGTCGCCTCTGTAGCTCAGTCGGTAGAGCGCCTTACTTGTAATAAGGATGTCGCGGGTTCGAATCCTGTCGGAGGCTCCATGTGATGTCTCAAGACATCCCGGACTCCCGGACCCACGACTGGTCCGGGGTTCGTCATTTTCGGGTGGGTCCTTTGGGTGCGCCGGTGGGTTGGTAGTCGCGGTCGGGGTTGATGGTGAGTTCTCGGATGAGCTCGCCGGTGATGGCGTTGATGACTCGGACCTCGAGGTCTTGGGCGAGGATCAGGACGTGGGTTCGGGCGAGGGTTCGTCCGAGGCCGATGTGGTGCATTTTCCCGTTGACTCGCAGGGTGACGCAGCCGGATTCATCGATGCGGTCGTGGCGGACGCGTTCGAGGGTGTCGGCGTCTCGGCTGGCTCCGGGCAGAGCCTTCGGCATGGTGGTGAACAGGGCTGCTGGGGTGGCCAGGTGGGGCAGGGAGCGGTGTGGTCGGCGGTGGTTGTACTCGTCGACGAAGGTGTCGAGCAGGGTCTGTAGCTGGTCGATCGTTGCGGGCTGTTCGGGTTGTCCGCGTAGCCACTTCTTCATGGTCTGCTGATAGCGCTCGACCTTGCCCTGGGTGGTGGGGTGGTTGGCTTTGCCGTTCTTCTGGATGATGTGCAGGCGTCTGAGTTCGGACTCGAATCCGTTGCGTCCGCCTCTGCCACCGGAGAAGCGGGTGGTGAAGACCATGCCGTTGTCGGTCAGTGTTGAGGCTGGGATTCCGTGGGTTTTGATCGCTTGGCGGAACTCAGCGACGACGGTTGGGCCGGTGATTCGGGGGTGGGCGGTGACGCGGATCGCGAACCTGGTGCAGTCATCGAGCCAGGTCAGGATCTCGACGTCAGCACCGGTGCTGCCGTCTTCGTTGGTGAGTCGGTGGTGGGTGAAGTCTGATTGCCAGGTCTCGTTCGGCATCGCCGCGGCGAAGCGGATGTAGGACGACTTCGGCTTCTTCTTCGGCTCCGGTGTCACGAGGCCGGCGCGGGTCAGGTGGCGGGAGATCGTGGCCCGGGAGACGACGACCTGATGGTGCTGCGCCAGGTGCCAGCCGATCGTGTCGGGGCCTGCGTCCAGGCCCGCGGCTGTGAGGGCACGACGGATCTTGAGGATGAGCTCGACGGTGGTCGCGGGCACTGCCCGCGGCACTGTCTTGGGCTGTCTGGACCGGGGTTCGAATGCCGCTTCGCCCTCGTCTCGATATCGGGCGAGGAGCTCATAGAGCCAGGACCGCGAGACGCCGTAGGTCTTGGCGACCTCGGCCACTTTGCGCTTCTCCACGATGACGGCGGTGATGACCAGGCGGGCTTTGCTCACTCACGGAGCATCATCGCCATGTCCGGGATGTCTTGAGACATCTGTCCGGTATGTCCTGAAGCAGCACACTGTCGGAGGCTCCACAGCAAGGACGCCAGCAGTGGAGGACGCGGACCGCGCCGTCTGCGTGAGTCGGCACGGCCCGCGCCCTCGAGGGTGGGCGAGGACGCGACGATCAGGTCACGCGGAGATGGATGCCCGGCCGTCTGCGGTCGAGAGCTGGATCTTGCGCGGCTTGGCCCGCTCGGTCAACGGGATGACGAGCGACAGCACGCCGTTGTCGTAGCTGGCCGAGATGCGCTCGGTGTCCAGGCCCTCGCCCAGCGTGAACTGGCGGACGTAGCTGCCGGCGCGTCGCTCCCGAGCGATCCAGCTGACGCCCTCGTGTGCGGCGGCGGTGCGCTCGGCGCGGATCGTGAGCAGATGTCCGTCGAGGTCGATGTCGATCGAGCCGGGGTCGACGCCGGGCAGGTCCGCGTTGAGCAGGTAGCGGTCGCCGTCCTTGAACAGGTCGACCGGCACGGCGCGGGGACCGGTGCTCATCTGGGTCAGGTTCTGGGCCAGGCGGTCGAGCCCTCCGAAAGGATCGAAAGTCATTGCGTTCATGGCAGTTCTCCTCTCAGTCAGAGTTGAGCCGACATGACTCAACTACGGATAGTTATAGACGTGGATCTCGTGATCGTTCAAGGGCGGCAATTGAAAAAATCCTGAGAACCTGCAGGTGGCCGTGAGGTGCCGCGACTCATGCCCCCGACGCGTACCGCGGGCCCGGATGGCATGAAAGTGGCTGTTCGGGGTAGACCTAGTCATCCGCACCTTCCCCGCACAGAGGCACTCACGATGACTTCGCGCCACGACCGGCAGCAACGTGACGACGACCCCTGCACGGCGCTGCACCTGCCGTTCGAGCCGGCCAGTGCACGAGTGGCCCGCAAGCAGCTGGTGGCCGAGCTCAGGATGCTGGGGATGCGCGACACCTTCGTGCACGACGCCGAGCTGGTGCTGGGCGAGCTGGCTGCCAACGGCCTCGAGCACGGCAGGCCGAACGCCGACGGGCTCATCGACATCTCGTGGTGCATCGACGACGGCGTGGTGCGCATCAGCGTGTGCGACGGCGGGCCGCCCTCGACGTTGCGCAAGGTCTCGTTCAGCGACGACGGCGCGCGGGGGCGTGGCCTGGCGATCGTCGAGCACATCTGCGACGCGTGGACCGTGGAGCACCACGACGGGCTGAGGGTCACCGCCGAGCTGCAGTATCGAGACTGAGTGCCCTGCCCGTCAGGGGCCGCTTTTGCAGCATCCGCAGGGGCGCCCTAGCGTGGAAGCGACGGGCCCGCAGCCGGTGGGCATCTGATCAGGGGGCAGAACTCATGACGGCACACCTGCACGCAATGTCGTTCGGCGCGAACGAACCGCACGAGCTGGCGCACTTCTGGGCGGGTGTCCTGCGCCGGGAGCTGGGTGAGGACGGGGTGACCGTGCTGCCGGGCGAGGCCACCGACTTCCCGGTCCGGTTCGTCGAGCAGCCGGGCGACAAGACCGGACCCAACCAGATGCACTTCGACCTCACGAGCAACTGGCCCGGCGACCAGAAGGTGACCGTGGCGCGCGTCCTGGAGCTCGGCGGACGCCACCTCGACATCGGGCAGGGACCGGACGACACCCATGTCGTGATGGCCGACCCCGAGGGCAACGAGCTCTGCGTCATCGCGGCCGGCAACAACTTCCTGGCCGACACGGCGTTCATCGGCGCGCTGTCGAGCGACGGCACGCAGGCAGTGGGCTACTTCTGGAGCAAGGCGCTCGGCTGGCCGCTGGTCTGGGACCAGGACGAGGAGACGGCGATCCAGTCGCTGCAGGGTGGCTCGAAGATCTCCTGGGGCGGGCCGCCGGTCAACTCCAAGACGGGTCGCAACCGGCTGCAGCTCGACCTGGTGCCTGCGGCCGGCAGCGGGCAGGGCGCCGAGGTCGACCGGCTGGTCGCGCTCGGCGCGACCAGAGTCACCACCCGCAAGGACGGTGCCGTCGACATGCTCGATCCCGACGGCAACGAGTTTGCCGTGGTGCCGCAGTAGCGACTCAGTTGCCTCATCGGGCGTCGTCCGTGGACGGCTGGGGCACGATGGAGCGATGACGATGCGCGTGATGCTGGCGGTGACGGCGCTCCTGCTCGCCGCGGGATGCGGAGCCGGCTCCGACGAGCCGGAGGATCCGACGCCGCAGACGACGTCCGCGAGCACGACGACGCCTGACGAGCCGGCCCCCACGACTCCGACAGCCCAGGGTGTCGTCCTGACGGGAGTGGTCGGTGCAACCGACGAGAGCGGCTGCCTGACGCTCACGACCACCACGGGCACCCGCACGACGTGGCTGCTGGTCGGGTCGACGGCGGGTGTCGTCGCGGGCGACCGGGTCACCGTACGCGGAAGCCCGGCCCCCGACCTCGCCACGCGGTGCCAGCAGGGGACACCGTTCGTGGTCGAGGCCGTGGAGCCGGGCTGACCGTTCGACGCGCGACTACTCGGCGGTCACACCGCCGACCGTGACGGACCCGGTGCCGAGCACGGCACCCTCGCCCGACAGGACGCGCAGCTCGCCGAAGAGCCGGCGTCCCTCCTCAGGCGCGGTCTCGGCCGTGAGCGCTCCGGTGATCTTCACCGTCGCGCCGCGAGCCAGCTCGACCTCCGTGCCGGCGACGTCGAGCGTGCCGAGGCCGCCGGAGTAGAACACGTCGAGGTAGTCGTACTCGGTGCTGCCGGCCGGGACCGAGTAGCCGTCGACGACGACCGAGTAGGTGCCGGCCGCCGGAGCATCCAGCGTCACCGACTCCTCGGAGTCACCGTCGGCCGACTGCCCGGCCACGGCACCCTCGGCGTCGTAGATCGTCAGGTCGAGGTCTGCCGAGGCGTCCGCCGTCCTGCCGATCGTGGCGGTGAACGTCGACGCACCTTCGGGCACCTCGACCTCGAACTCCTGGCTGTCGCCGTCACCGATCGTCTTGCGCTCCGACAGCGCGCTGCCGAGGTCGCCGCCGGTCGGCTTGATGGTGACCGGACCGAAGTCGTTCTTGACGTCCCACTCCAGGGGGGTGGCGGCGCCCGTGGTGACCGACTCGAGCGTCTGCGACGCCGGATCGACCGTTACGCCCTGGATCGCGGCCTTGAGGGTGTAGGGGTTCTTGAGGAACGGCGACGTGCGCCGTGACTCGGTGACGATCTCCCACACGCCCGGGATCGGGTCGGCGTAGCTGCGCGAGGTCGGCTTGCACACCGACGGGTCGCTGTAGTTGGTGTAGCAGGCCGTCGTCGCCGTCGGGTCGACCGGTACGCCGTAGGGGTTGATCGCGATGAACCGGGTCTGGCTCTTGGTCGCGATGCCCGTCAGGTTGACCTGCAGCGCCTTGGTGCCCTCGGGCACCGTGACGAACCGTGACGACGCCAGGTTGCGCTGCGCCTCGCCGGTGCTGGTCTGCGAGAAGCTCGGCTCGGTGAACGCCGTCGACTGGACGACGGTCAGCATGACCCGGTGGTCGACGACGGGGCTCGCCGGATCGTCGATCTCGAGGATCGCCGAGTGCAGCCCGGCTGTCTTGGCCTTGGCCGTGACGTTGATCGTCTTGGTGCTGCCGCGGGTGAACGAGATGGACTTGGCGACCGAGAACGTGCCGTCGTTGCCGACGATGCGCAGGTTGTGCCGGATCGATCCCGTCTTGCCGGACGTGCGGGTGACCTTGAGCTTGTAGGCTTTGGCGGTGTTGAGCTTCTGACCTCCGGCGCCGGCGGGGCACCGGTTGTAGATGCCGGATCCCTGCTGCGGCGTCGCGAGCAGGCCCGACAGCGGCGAGCAGACGGGCGCGGTGACCTTGAACGTCCGACCGTTGCCGGCCTTGTTGAGCAGGCTCCATGCACCCGGGACGTCCATCTGGCCCGTGCCCTGGGCGATCGACTGCACCGACGGGATGCGGTCGGCCGAGGAGTAGAGAGCGTCCCTCAGCTTGCGCGGCGTGACAGGCAGGTCGCTCGCCGACGATGCCGACAGCAGCAGCGCTGCTCCGCCGGCCGCCTGCGGCGATGCCATCGACGTGCCGTTGAACATCGCGTAGCCGACGGGCAGCGTGTAGCCGGCCTCGGCGAGGTCGGGCTGCTTGAGCCAGCGCGGGACGGTCGAGACCGCCGAGCCGGGAGCGGAGATGTTGGGCTTGAAGCCGCCGCTCTCGGTCGGGCCACGCGAGGAGAACGTGTGCAGGTTGATCGCCGACGACACGACCGAGCCGTAGTTGGACAGCCAGGTCTCCTTGGTGATCGACGAGGCCACGCTCACGACGTCGGTGGCGACCGACGGGTCGCCGATCGTGTTGACGCCGGCGCCGCTGTTGCCGCCGGAGATGAACAGCTGCACGCCGTAGTCGGCGATGAGACGGTCGTAGATGCGGGCGCGGGCGTTGTTGGCGTCGTTGAGGGCCGGGAGGCCGCCGATCGACATGTTGACGACGTCGACACCGCGGTTGGTGACGAGGTCGACCATGCCGTCGAGCAGGGCCGCGTTGGTGCAACCGCCGCCCCACGTGCACGCACGTGACGAGACGATCTGCGCGCCGGGCGCCTGGCCGTCCATCGCGCCGCCGAACATCGAGTTGGCGGCGGTGATGCCGGCGACGTGAGAGCCGTGGGCGTCCTCGACGAGGCCGATGTTGACGAAGTCGGCGTCGCCGGGCAGGCCGTACGGCGCCAGGCTCACGTCCTCGCGGTACTCCACGACGAACGGGCTGGACTCGACGATGTCGGTGCCCGGGTCGTCGGTGCCGAAGTGGCCGACGTCGAAGCGCTCCGCGTAGGGAGCGATCTTCTCGGCGTCGGTGAAGGTCTTGTCCTGGTCGGCGTCGACCCAGATGTCGTTCGTCTCGGCGTCGTAGAGCACGCCGAACTGGTCGGTCGTGTCGCCGTCACGGTTGACGTCGCCGCCCGGCTCGCTCGCCGCGGTGATGTTCTCGGAGAAGCGGCTGACGGTGAACGTGCCCTCGACCGGAGCGGTCCAGGTGGCCTCGGCGTAGGTGAACGTCGGGGCCGCGTCGACCTCGGTGATCATGGCGCGCCAGGTCGCGTCGCTGTCGAGGACCGGGTCGGTCGCGGTGACCCAGTCGACGATCTTGCGCTCTCCGGTCGTGGTCTCCTGCAGGGCCGGGTGGTCGAGGTCGACGCCGGAGTCGATCACGCCGATCGTGACGCCGCGGCCGTCCCACTTCGGGTGGGCCTTCTTGAACGCGACGGAGCCGATGTCGCGGGTCGGCATGTAGGGGTTGCTGTCGGGTGTCTTCGCACCAGGCGCGGCGACGGCTGCGGCCGCGGCGCCGGACTTCGTGGCGGGCGGCGGGTCGACCTTGACGCTCTCGTCGAGGTCGACAGCGGTGACGGCGCTGAGCTTGGAGACCTTGTCGACCGAGCCGGTGGGCACGCTGGCGCGGACGTAGCCGACCTTGTCGTTGACCATGCCGACCCAGGCGCCGGCGGACTCCAGCGACGCGACGACGGGCTGGGTCGCCTTGCGGTCGGTCGCGAGCATCACGGTGACGCGCTTGGTGCCCTTGCTCTCGGCCTTGGCGAGGAGCTCGCGGTCGTGCTGGCCGAGCTTGTCGCCTGAGCGGACCTCCTTGGCGGGCTCGGTCTGGGCGTCGGCTGCAGGTGCCTTCTGGACCTTGGCCTTCGGGTCGTCGGTGGTGGCCGCCGATCCCGGTGTGATCGATGCGGCCAGGAAGGCGCCGATGATGCCGACGGTGGCGCCGGCCCTTCGACGCGTGACGCGTGGATGTGACATGAAGGACGTCCTCTTCTCAACTCGGGTGATGGCCCGACTTCCCCCCGGGGAAGTGACTCGGTGGACGTCAGTCTCGCCGACGCCCCGGACACACGCCATACGGAAAAGGTTGCGATGTGGTGTCGCGGGGATCGTCAGACGAAGACATCCTGTCGGCGACACTCCCTAGAGTGACGCCCATGGACACCGCACACCATGCCGCCGACCGCCACGACCTGATCCGGGTCGTCGGCGCTCGGGAGAACAACCTCAAGGACGTCAGCGTCGTCCTGCCCAAGCGTCGGCTGACCGTCTTCACCGGCGTGTCCGGATCAGGCAAGAGCTCGCTCGTCTTCGCCACGATCGCCGCGGAGTCGCAGCGGATGATCAACGAGACCTACAGCGCTTTCGTGCAGGGCTTCATGCCGACGATGGCGCGGCCCGATGTCGACGTGCTGGACGGCCTGACCACCGCGATCATCGTCGACCAGGAGCGGATGGGGTCCGACCCCCGCTCGACGGTGGGCACCGCGACCGACGTCAACGCGATGCTGCGCCGCCTGTTCAGCCGCCTCGGTGAGCCGCACATCGGCGGCCCGCAGGCCTACTCGTTCAACGTCGCCTCGGTCTCGGGTGCCGGCGCCGTCACGTTCGAGAAGGGTGGTCGCGAGACCAAGGAGCGGCGCAGCTTCAGCATCACCGGCGGCATGTGCCCGCGGTGCGAGGGCCGCGGAGCGGTCAACGACTTCGACCTCACCGCGCTCTACGACGACTCCAAGACGATCAACGAGGGCGCGCTGACGATCCCCGGCTGGAGCATGGACGGCTGGCAGGGCCGCATCCTGCGCGGGGTCGGGCTGTTCGACTGCGACAAGCCGATCCGCGACTTCACGGCCAAGGAGCTCGACGCCCTGCTGCACTCCGAGGCGACCAAGATCAAGGTCGAGGGCATCAACCTCACGTTTCTCGGCGTCATCCCGCAGATCCAGAAGTCGTTCCTGGCCAAGGACGTCGAGGCGATGCAGCCGCACATCCGGGCGTTCGTCGAGCGCGCCATCACGTTCACCACCTGCCCGGAGTGTGACGGCACGCGGCTCAGTGCGGAGGCCCGCTCGTCCACGATCGAGGGCCGGAGCATCGCCGACCTGTGCTCGATGCAGATCAGCGACCTCGCTGCGTGGGTCAAGCAGCTCGACGACGCCTCGGTGGCGCCGCTGCTGACTGCGCTGTCCGAGACGCTCGACTCGTTCGTCGAGATCGGTCTGGGCTACCTGTCGCTCGAGCGCCCGTCGGGGACGCTGTCCGGCGGCGAGGCCCAGCGCACCAAGATGATCCGTCACCTGGGATCGGCGCTGACCGACATCACGTACGTCTTCGACGAGCCCACGATCGGGCTGCACCCGCACGACATCCAGCGCATGAACGAGCTGCTGCTGCAGCTGCGCGACAAGGGCAACACGGTGCTGGTCGTCGAGCACAAGCCCGAGGCGATCGCGATCGCCGACCATGTCGTCGACCTGGGGCCCGGGGCGGGCACGGCCGGCGGCGAGATCGTGTTCGAGGGCACGGTCGAGCAGCTGCGGGCCTGCGACACCCTCACCGGCCGGCACCTCGACGACCGGGCCTCGCTCAAGGAGGCGGTGCGCACCTCGACGGAGGCGATGGAGATCCGCGGTGCCTCGACCAACAACCTGCGCGACGTCGACGTCGACGTGCCGCTGGGGGTGCTGACGGTCGTCACCGGGGTGGCGGGGTCGGGCAAGAGCTCGCTGATCCACGGATCGGTCGCAGGCCGCGAGGGCGTGGTGTCGATCGACCAGGGCGCGATCAAGGGATCGCGGCGCAGCAACCCCGCGACCTACACAGGGATGCTCGAGCCGATCCGCAAGGCGTTCGCCAAGGCCAACGGGGTCAAGCCCGCCCTGTTCAGCGCCAACTCCGAGGGTGCCTGCCTGACCTGCAAGGGTGCCGGCGTCATCTACTCCGACCTCGGCCTGATGGCCGGCGTGCCGACCCAGTGCGAGGACTGCGAGGGCCGCCGGTTCCAGGCCGCGGTGCTGGAGTACACCTTCGGGGGCAAGAACATCGGCGAGGTGCTCGCGATGCCGGTCGCCGAGGCGGCCGTGTTCTTCGGCTCCGACGCGGCCAAGGTCCCCGCAGCGCACAAGATCCTGCTGCGCCTCGACGACGTCGGTCTCGGGTACGTCAGCCTCGGTCAGCCGCTGACGACCCTGTCGGGCGGCGAGCGGCAGCGGCTCAAGCTCGCCACTCACCTGGGCACCGACGGCGGGGTCTACGTGCTCGACGAGCCGACGACGGGCTTGCACCTCGCCGACGTCGAGAACCTGCTCGGCCTGCTCGACCGGCTCGTCGACTCCGGCAAGTCGGTCATCGTCATCGAGCACCACCAGGCCGTGATGGCGCACGCCGACTGGATCATCGACATCGGCCCCGGCGCCGGTCACGAGGGCGGTGCGGTCGTGTTCGAGGGCACCCCGGCCGACCTGGTGGCAGCGCGCTCGACGCTGACGGGTCAGCACCTCGCCGACTACGTGAGCTGACCGCCCACTTCCGGTCAGGTGATGCGGTGGGCGCCGGCGTACGCGTTGAAGGCGCCGCCCCGGCTGAACCCGACCAGGGTCATGCCGGCCGCCTCGGCGTGCTCGACCGCCAACGATGACGGCGCCGACACCGCGGCGAGCACCGGGATGCCAGCCATGTGGGCCTTCTGGACGAGCTCGAACGAGGCGCGTCCGGAGACCTGCAGGGTCGTGCCCCGCAGCGGCAGGTGCCCCTCGCGCAGCGCCCATCCGACGACCTTGTCGACGGCGTTGTGCCGACCGACGTCCTCGCGCAGGCACAGCAGATCGCCGGCAGCGTCGAACAGGCCGGCAGCGTGCACGCCGCCGGTGCGGTCGAAGACCTTCTGGTGGTTGCGGAGCCGGTCGGGCAGCGACCCGATCAGCTCGGCCGACCAGGTGCGGTCGTCGTCGGCGTGACCGAAGTGGGTGGCCTTCTCGACCGCCTCGATCGAGGCGGTGCCGCAGATGCCGCACGAGCTCGACGTGTAGACGTGCCGCTCGAGCGACAGGTCCGGTGGAGCGGTGTCGGCGCTCAGCTGTGCGTCGACGACGTTGAACGTCTGCAGCCCCTGGTCGTCGGTGCCGGCACAGAAGCGCAGCGACACCAGCTGCTCGGCCGACCACACGACGCCCTCGGAGACGAGGAACCCGGCGACCAGGTCGAAGTCGTCGCCGGGGGAGCGCATCGTCACCGAGAACGAGCGCCCGTCGACCCGGATCTCGAGCGGCTCCTCGACGGCGAGGGTGTCCTCGCGCTGCACCGTCGTCGCCGCGGGGTCGAACCGGGTGACGCGGGTGCGACGAGTGAGTCGGCCGGCCATGTCCTGAACTCTACGTCGCGGCCGCACGAGCGCCCGTCGGGAGGCGAGACAGCCGGGCTCGTGTCATCGTCGATGAATGGCTTCCCCCACCCGCACGGCGCTCGTCACGGGTGCGACCGGCTACATCGGCTCCCACCTCACGACGCGGCTCCTGGCCGACGGCTGGGCGGTGCGCGTCATCACCCGTGACGCGTCGGGCCTGGCCGACCAGCCCTGGCGCGGCGACGTCGAGGTGATCGAGGGAGACGCCCGCAGCCAGCGGGTCCTGGCCCGTGCGACCGAGGGTGTCGACGTCGCCTGGTTCCTGATCCACTCGATGACGGGCACGTACGACTACGCCGACCGCGACCTCGAGATCGCCGAGCGTTTCGGACGGGCGTGCAGCGAGGCCGGCGTCTCGCGCATCGTCTACCTCGGCGGTCTCGCGCCCGACGAGGACCTCTCGCCGCACCTCGCCTCGCGCCGTGACGTCGGTCTGGCGCTGATCAGCTCCGGAGTCCCGACCGCGGTGCTCCAGGCGGGCATCGTGGTGGGTCGCGGCTCGGTGTCGTACGAGATGCTTCGGTTGTCGGCCGAACGGCTCCCGGTCGTCGTGGCGCCGGACTGGCTGAACCACCAGGTGCAGCCCATCGCGATCGACGATGCGCTGCACTACCTCGCCGCCAGTGCTGATCTGCCGGCCGAGGTCAGCCGTGCCTTCGACATCGGTGGCCCAGACGCACTGGCCTATCGCGACCTCATCCAGGTCTATGCCGAGGTCGCCGGACTGCGGCGGCGGGCGATCCTCACGGTGCCGATCCTGATGCCGCGGACGGCGGCCCTGTGGGCGGGCATCCTCGCCCCGGTGCCGACCAGCCTCGCCAGCTCGCTGATCGAGAGCCTGCAGGTCGACATGGTGGTGCGGGAGCGCGACATCGAGGCGTACGTCGCCGAGCCCGCAGGTGGGTTGACGTCGTTCCGCGACGCTGTGGTGGCCGCTCGCGGCTGAGGTGCAGAATCGCACACTTTCTGCTGCATTTGCAGCAAATTCATGCCGCCAAAGTCTTGTGATCGAACATCTGTTCGAGTAGTGTTAAGTCATGAATCCGCAGCCGACGATCGAGGCGATGCGCACTGCTGCGCTCGCACTCTCGTCGGGGGATGTGCGGGAGAAGCTTCACGCCCTTCAAGAGGTCCAGGACGCTGTTGACGCGGCGAAGTCCATGTTGCTGGCCGAGCTGCAGGGTTCGAAGGAGTTCGAGCTCGATGGTGCGTCGACCCTGAATGCGTGGGTCCGTAACCAGCTGCGGTTGAAGCCGGGTCAGGCGTCGATCCTCGTTCGGAACGTTCAGGTGTTGGGTGACTTGTCGTTGGTGGCTGAAGCTGCTCTGGCCGGCAAGATCAGCGCGGCTCATGTGGCGGTGTTCGCCTACGGGCTGCGGCACATCGGGTTGGAGTCGATGCGCGAGTTCGAGGCCGAGTTCGTCGACGTCGCGTTGGCTCGTGCGCCGGGTGACTTGTTTGAGGCGGTCAAGCATCTGCAGGACGTGCTGCATCCCGAGGACCTGGATGAGAAGTACTTGGACGGGATGGAGAAGGAGGACTTCTCCATCGACGCCCTGCCGGACGGGTTTCATGTGACCGGTTTCTTGAACACCGTCACCGGGTCGAAGCTGAAGAAGGCGATCGACGCGTTGTCGGCTCCGAAGGACGCTGACGACAAGCGCACTGGTGCTGAGCGGCGGGTCCAGGCTGTCGACGATCTCGCCTCTGCGTTCCTCGGTTCGGGTCTTCCGGCCGACAAGGGCGTGAAGCCCCACATGTCGGTGTTCGTGGACGCTGAGACGCTGGCTGCTGCTGCGGCCCATGTGGAGCAGACCACGAAGAAGCCTTATCTGAACCCTCCGGCCATGCCGGCGACGGAGCCCGCTGTGCTGGCCGGTCATGGTGCGATTGGGCCGCAGCTGTTGATGATGCTGACCTGCATGGCTGCGGTGACGCCGATCGTGATGAAGGACGGCCAGGCCGTCCAGTCGCAGATCCTGAACGTCGGCACGGCGATGTACTCGCCCAACCTGCGGCAGCGCAAGGGTGTGATCGCTCGGCAGATGGGCGAGTGCGCGGCCCCCGGGTGCAAGCAGACCCATCTGGAGATTCATCATTCGATCTGGTGGTCACTCGGTGGCCCGACCGACATCGACCTGCTCGTCGGTCTCTGCACCCGCTGCCATCACTTAGTGCATCGCAACCTGCTGCAGATCAGTGGGGACGCCGTGTCCGGGTTCGTGTTCACGACCCGCGACGGACGGCGACTGCGCCGCCGACGACGAACCGGCTACCGCCGAGCCGCCTGACCAGCCACCCGTCCCCCTGGTCCGGCGGCCCACCGGCACGCTCGGACGGGTCAGGCCATGATGGCGCTCGAAAGGGCGCTCGAGCCGCCGAGGGCGAGCCCGCCGTCGACCGACAGGACGGTCCCGGTGACATAGCCGGCCTTGTCGGAGCACAGCCAGAGTGCGGCCTCGGCGATGTCGTCGGTCGTCCCGTAGCGGCCCAGCGGGACGGCAGCGGTGGTGGCGGCCTCCGCCTCCGGCGTGGGAGCGAGCCGCCTCATCCCCTCGGTGCCGGCGATCGGACCCGGCGCGATCGAGTTGATCCGCACACCCGAGGGGCCCCACTCCATCGCCAGGGTGCGGGTCAGCTGATCGATGCCGGCCTTGGCCGCGCAGACGTGCGCCTGGAACGGGGTCGGCGACCAGCTCTGGAACGCGGTGATGTTGATGATCGCCGCCCCGGGCTTGCGCAGGTGCTCGTATGCACCGCGCATGACGTTGAACGTGCCGTTGAGGTCGATGTCGACGACGCTGCGAAACGCGTTGCTCGACATCGTGGCGGCGGGAGCAGGGAAGTTGCCGGCCGCTCCGGAGATGAGGACGTCGATGGGCCCGAGACGCTCGGCCGTCGCCGCGAGCGCGGCCGCGACGGCGTCGGGCTCGCGGACGTCTGCTGCGAAGCCGATGGCGTGCTCCCCGAGCTCGGCGACGGCCGCGTCGACCTTGTCCTGGCTTCGGCTCATCACCGCGACGTGGGCGCCCTCGCCGGCGAAGCGCCGGGCGATGCCGAGGTTGATGCCGCTCGTGCCGCCGGACACGAACACGACCTTGCCGTCGTAAGAACTCACGGGTGCTCCTGGGTCGGGTGCTTCAAGGACAGGGCGGTGGGGACGGGGCGGTGGGGGAGAAGAGGTCACGCGCCGGTGTAACGGGGCGGGCGACGCTCGGTGAACGAGGCGAGCGCCTCGCCGAGGTCGCGGCTGGGCAGGAAGGCCGCGTTCCACGCCGCGACGTAGCGCAGGCCCGCCTCGACCCGTGGCGCCCGCTCGGCGTCGAGGACGTCCTTGATGCCGCCGAGCACGAGAGGCGAGTTGGCCGCGATCGTGGCCGCCAGCTCGTGAGCCGCGGCGAGGACGTCGTCATGGACGTCGTTGACCAGCCCGATGTGCTCGGCGCGGGCAGCGTCGATGTCGGCGCCGGTCAGGGCCAGCTCGCGCAGGTGCCCGTCACCGATGATGCCGACCAGTCGCTGGAGGCTGCCGAGGTCGGCGACGATCGCCATCCGGGCCTCCCGCACGCTGAAGCGGGCATCAGGTGATGCGAGGCGGATGTCGGCTGCGGCGGCGAGGTCGATGCCGCCGCCGATGCACCAGCCGGCGATCGCCGCGACCACGGGCGTGCGGCAGTCGGCGACCGCGGTGATGGCGGCCTGCAGCTGCTTGAGGTGGGCGAGGAAAGCCTGCCGTGCAGTGGCAGAGGCGTCGCCCAGCAGCGGCTGCAGCAGGGGTGCCATGCCGGTGAGGTCGAGGCCGTACGAGAACTGGCCGCCTGACCCGGTGAGGACGATCGCCCGGACCTCGGGGTCGGCGTCGAGCGCGGCGAAGACCTCGGGGAGCTCACGGAAGAAGTCCGGGCCCATCGCGTTGCCGGGCGCCGGGCCGAGCAGGGTCACCTCGGCGACGGGTCCGCTGGTGGTGACCTGCATCGACAGGAGGTCGGTCGGGATCATGAGGTGCTCCGTTGCGCTGAGAGGTCGGCGGCCGTCTGCTTGATCATCCGCAGGGCCCACTCGAGGGTATGGGGGTCGCGGGTGCTGTCGCCCTGCTCGAAGCCGATGAGCAGGAACATGCCGGCCCGGGCGAAGGTCTCGGCCTCCCCGGGGCTCACCATGGTCGAGAAGGCGTCGCGGATGACGGCGAGTCGCTCCTGGTCGACACCGGCCTGCAGGACGGCGACGTCCGGGTCGATCGCGCTCCAGACCCTGATCGCGGCCTCGGCCTGGTGGGGCAGGTCGATCGTCGCGCGCAGCAGGTTCTCCAGCTGGTCGAGGGGGTCGGGCATCTGGCGCACCAGCTCGACGAGCCGCGTGGTGCGCTCGGCGCGCCAGTGGTCGAGCAGCTGGGTCGTGAAGTCCTTCCAGCTGGAGAACGAGTGGTAGAACGCGCCGGTCGTGACCCCCATCGACGAGCACAGGGGCGCGAGCTTGAGCCCGGCGTAGCCGTCGGTGCCGAGGATCTCGAGGGCGCAGTCGAAGAACGGTGTGCGCAGGTCGGTCGTGGTGGCCAACGTTCCTCCGGGTGGCGTGGGTGGGGGCGGCGGGAGAGTGGTCGCCCTCATCGTAGGAGGCTCCGCGAGATCCCGCTCTTGACGAGCATAAGTCAACTTATGTTATGGTCCCGGTGTGATGCAAGGCACACGACACGGCGGCCGCTCCAGGTCGCACTCACGAAGGAGGCACCATGGCATTCGCTGACGCGGCAGAGGTCCAGAAGTACCTGGGCGGCATCTTCGTCACGGCGTTCGAGGACCCCGAGATCGGCCCGAAGCTGCAGGCCACCGGCATCGTCCTCAAGACCGTCTACAGCGACCCCGACACGGTGCTCGTCGTCGACACCGTCAACGGCACCGTGACCGACCTCGAGGGCGCGACCGAGGAGGCGACGGCCGAGATGACGATGAGTGCCGACACCGGCAACGCCTACTGGCAGGGCAAGGTCAACCTGCCCCTGGCGATGGCCAAGAGCAAGATCAAGGTGCAGGGCAACGTCGCCAGCCTCCTGAAGCTCGCTCCCCTCAGCAAGAAGTTCTACCCGGTCTACGTCGAGCGGCTGCAGGCCGACGGCCGTGACGACCTGGTCGTCTGACATGACCTCCACGATCGACGCTGCGACGGGCTACGACCCGCTGAGCATCTCCCCGCTCAGCTTCTGGTCGACGACGGCGGAGGAGCGCGAGAAGACGTTCAGGCAGCTGCGGGAGCAGCGCCCGATCAGCTGGCACCCACCGCTCGAGGGCGCGCTGATCCCGCCCGAGAACGACGGGGTCTGGGTCGTCACGAGCCACGCCCTGATCTCGGAGGTCAGCAAGCACCCCGAGCTGTTCTGCTCGAGCAAGGGCTTCCAGTTCGAGGAGGCGCCGGACGACGTCACCGAGGCGGCCGGCTCGTTCCTCGGCATGGACGCACCGCGTCACGGGGCTCTCCGCAAGCTCATCAGCTCGGCGTTCACGCCCAAGCAGGTCGCGAAGATCCACGACCAGATCAAGCAGCAGGCGGTCGCGATCGTCGACGAGCTCATCGAGGCCGGCGAGGGCGACTTCGTGCAGCAGGTCTCCCAACGACTGCCCATGTGGACCATCTACGAGATGGTCGGCCTCGACGACCCCGACAAGCGGGAGCAGGCGGCGCACTTCGCCGACGGCATGGTCTCGTGGGCCGACGAGGACGTCGCCGCCGGCCGCGAGCCGGGCGAAGTGCTCAACGAGTCGCTCGTCGGGCTGCTGATGCTGGGCATGGAGCTCGCCGAGGAGCGCCGCGAGACGCCCCGCGCCGATCTCATGACCAATCTCGTGACGGCCGAGGTCGACGGCGTGCAGCTGACGGACGAGGAGATCGGCTCGTTCTTCACGCTGCTGTCGATCGCCGGCAACGACACGACCCGCAACTCGATCAGTCTCACGATGAAGGCGCTGCTCGAGAACCCTGACCAGCGGGACTGGCTGCTCGAGGACTTCGACGGGCGCATCACCAAGGCGATCGAGGAGTTCATCCGCTTCGCGACGCCGGTCATGACGTTCCGTCGCACCGCGACGCAGGACACCGTGCTGGGTGGCCAGCAGATCAAGGAGGGCGAGTGGGTCGCGATGGTCTACTCCTCCGGCAACCGCGACGCGGCCGTCTTCGACGCGCCCGACGAGCTCGATCTCAGCCGCTGGCCCAACCCGCACCTGGGCTTCGGTGGCGGCGGGCCGCACTACTGCATGGGCAACTTCGTGGCGAAGATGCAGCTGCGTGAGATCTTCGACCAGCTCCTCCACCGGGTGCCGACGCTCGAGCTCGGTGAGCCGGAGTACCTGACCGGCAACTTCGTCCGAGCCGTCAAGTCCATGCCCTTCACCATCCGCTGACCCATCTGTGCCGACCCCCGGAGGACCACGCATGTCTGATTTCGCAGGAAAGCGCTACATCGTCACCGGCACGGCGTCCGGCATCGGCCACGCGGTGACCGAGCGCCTGCTCGCTGCCGGCGCCCACGTCCACAGCCTCGACCGCAACGACCCGGCGGCAGCGGTCGACCAGCACGTCACGGTCGACCTCGCCGACGTCGACAGCATCGACAAGGCCCTCACCGAGCTCGACGGCGAGTACGACGGTCTGCTCAACATCGCCGGCATCCCCGGAACGGCGCCGGCCGACACCGTGCTCGCCGTCAACTCGCTGGCCGTGCGGCACCTGACGGAGTCGCTGTTCGGCCAGCTCGTCGAGGGGGCCGCCATCGTCGTCGTCTCGTCGACCGCGGGCTTCCAGTGGGCCGACCGGCTCGAGACGATCAAGGAGCTCCTCGCGACCGACACGTACGAGGAGGGAGCGCAGTGGTTCGCCGACCACCCGCAGGAGGGCAACGCCTATAACTTCTCCAAGGAGGTCAGCAACGTCTACGTGATGACGATGGGACTGGCCGTCCGGGAGATGGGTCTTCGCATCAACGCCGTGCTGCCCGGGCCGGTCGAGACGCCGATCCTCACCGACTTCGAGGAGTCGATGGGCAAGGACACCCTCGACGGGCTCAAGGAGCTGCTCGGCCGTCATGCGGCACCCGACGACATCGCGTCCGCAGTGCTGTTCCTGGCCTCTGACCAGTCGCGGTGGATCAACGGTCACCTACTCCTGGCCGACGGCGGAGTCTCCGGCTCGGTGTTCACCGGCCTCGTCCCCGTGCCCGAGATCTGAGGCGGCGACCATGACGACCGAGATCGCTGCACCCAGCGACCAGACCCCGACGGACCAGACCCCGAGCGACCAGACCTCCGCGGGCCTGGCCCCCGGCGAGCAGACCCCCAGCGAGCGCGACCTCGCAGACCTGATCGCCCGGCTGCGCATCGTCCACGCCAGTGGTCGGACCCGGCCGATCGAGTGGCGGCTGCGTCAGCTCGAGGGCATCGAGCGGCTCCTCGTCGAGCGTGAGTCCGAGATCGCCGCGGCGCTGGCGGCAGACCTGGGTCGCAGCGCCGTCGAGGCCTGGTTGGGCGACGTGACGTCCACCCACGGCGAGGTGGTCTTCGCCCGCAAGCACCTCAAGCGCTGGATGCGGCGCAAGAAGCAGCGGCTGCCGCTCAACCAGCTGCCGGGGTCGGGATGGATCCAGTACGAGCCGCTGGGCGTCGTGCTGGTCATCGGCCCGTGGAACTACCCGGTCTACCTCAGCCTCGCGCCGTTGATCGCCGCCGTCGCGGCCGGCAACTGTGCCGTGGTCAAGCCCTCCGAGCTCGCGCCGGCGACGTCCGCCCTGCTGGCACGACTCATCCCGCAGTACGTCGACGCCGAGGCCGTCAAGGTCGTCGAGGGTGACGGCCGCACCACCCAGTCGCTGCTCGCCCTGGGCTTCGACCACGCGCTGTTCACCGGCGGCACCGAGATCGGCAAGAAGATCATGGCCGGGGCGGCCGCCACCCTGACGCCGGTCACGCTGGAGCTCGGCGGCAAGAGCCCCGTCATCGTGACGGCCGACGCCGACCTCGACGTCGTCGCCCGCCGCATCGCCTGGGTCAAGCTGCTCAACTCCGGGCAGACCTGCATCGCACCCGACTACGTCCTGGTGGACGCATCGGTCCGCGACGAGCTGGTCGACAAGATCGTCGCCACCGTGGTGGCGTTCCGCGCCGACCAGGGCGGTGCCGGCATGCGCATCGTCAACGAGCGTCAGTTCGACCGTCTCGCGGGCTATCTCGAGTCGACCCGGGGTGTGGTCGTCGCCGGGGGCGAGACCGATCGCGAGTCGTTGACGATCCAGCCCGCGGTCATCGTCGACCCCGATCCCGACGAGCCGAGCATGACCGACGAGATCTTCGGACCGATCCTCCCGGTGCTGTCGTTCACCTCGGTCGACACGGCCATCGCCTTCGTCAACAGCCGACCCAAGCCGCTCGCCCTGTACGTGTTCACGCGGTCGAGGGCGATCCAGCGCCGGCTCGTCGACCGCATCCCCGCAGGCGGAGCGGTAGTCAACCACGTCGCGCTGCACTGCCTCGTGCCGTCGCTGCCGTTCGGCGGCGTCGGGGCGAGCGGCATGGGCGCCTATCACGGGGAGTGGGGGTTCCAGGCGCTGAGCCACCGCAAGTCGGTGCTCGCCAAGACGTTCACGCCCGACCTGCAGGTCGTCTACCCGCCCTACTCGGATCGGGCCCAGAAGATCCTGCGCCGGATCTTCTGACCGGGGCGACTCGCATCCAGGCCCGAACCAGACAAGCCCGCACCAGACGAACCCGAACCAGACCGGTTCGCACCAGACGAACCCGAACCAGACCGGTTCGCACCAGACGAACCCGAACCAGACCGGTTCGCACCAGACGAAGAGGTGAGTGACATGAAGGTAGTGGTCGATTTCGAGAAGTGCACGGGGCTCGGCATCTGCGAGTCGATGGCGCCGGAGTTCTTCGAGGTCAACGACGACGGAGAGCTGGTCCTGCTCAAGGAGGACATCAGCGACGAGGAGCTCCAGGCAGTCGAGGAAGCCGTCGCGAGCTGCCCGACCGAGGCCCTGCTGATCCGGTCATGACGGTGCGGAGCCTGGTGGTGGTCGGGGCGTCGCTCGCAGGTCTTCGCGCGGTCGAGGCCGCGCGCAAGGCCGGCTTCGACGGGTCGATCACCCTGGTCGGCGCCGAGCCACACCTGCCCTACGACCGGCCGCCCCTGTCGAAGGGGTTCCTCGCCGCGAGCGACGACGAGCCGCCCCACTTCCGCACCGAGGAGGTGCTGCGTGACGAGCTGGGGGTCGAGCTGGTGCTGGGGGAGGCGGCGACGGGGCTCGACACCGACCGGCGGGTCGTCCGGGTCGGCGATCGCGAGATCGGCTACGACGCCCTGGTCATCGCCACCGGGTGCCGGCTGCGGACGCTCCCGGGCACCGAGCACCTGGCGGGAGTCCACGGACTGCGCACCCTCGACGACTCCGTCGCGGTGCGATCGGCGCTGGAGGCGGGCGCTCGTACGGTCGTGATCGGCGCCGGCTTCATCGGCTCGGAGGTTGCTGCCGGGGCGACGAGGAGAGGGCTGGACGTCACGATCGTCGAGGCCCTGCCGACGCCGCTGGTCCGGGCCACCGGCACCGCGATGGGCGCCGCGATCGCCGGCCTGCACGAGCGCAACGGCACCCGTCTGCTGTGCGGCACCGGCGTCGCCGCCGTCGAGGGCGACGGGCGGGTGGAGCGCGTCGTGCTCGACGACGGGACCGTCATCCCGGCCGACCTCGTGGTGGTGGGCATCGGGGTCGTTCCCAGCACGCAGTGGCTCGAGGGGTCGGGCGTCACGATCGACGACGGCATCGTGTGCGACGAGACGCTCTGGACCGGTGTCCCGCGTGTCTACGCCGCAGGCGACGTGGCGAGCTGGGTCAACCCGGTCTTCGGCACGCGCCAGCGGATGGAGAACTGGACCGCCGCCGCCGAGCAGGGGGCCGCAGCCGCCCGCAACGCGATCGCCCCCGACCAGGCCAAGCCGTATGCGACGGTGCCCTACTTCTGGTCGGACTGGTACGACGACCGCATCCAGTTCGTCGGCGTGCCGGACGCGGACGAGGTGCTGCTGGTCGACGGCGACACCGAGACCGCAGGACGGTGGGTCGCGCTCTACCGCCGCGGTGACCGTCTCGTCGGTGCGCTCACCGTCAACGGCCAGACCGAGATCATGAAGTATCGCGTGATGATCGCGAAGGGCGCCTCGTGGGACGACGCGCTGGCGCACGCCGAGCGGCGCCGCGAGCTGGCGCTCGTGAAGGCCGGTGCGGCCGCTGGTGCCTAGTCGTCGCCGGCGAGGGTCTCGGCGGCGCGGGCGTCCTCCTTGGGCGCCAGCACCGAGACCGAGTCGTCGATGCGCTCGTTGACGTAGCGGAAGATCTCGGCGACGCTCGCCGCGACGGGCACGGCCAGGAAGGCCCCGGTGATGCCGAACAGGGATCCGCCGGCCGTGACGCTCAGCAGGACGACCGCGGGGTGCAGGTTCATGTTCTTGCCCTGCAGCATCGGCGAGAGCACGTTGCCCTCGAGCTGCTGCACCGCGATGACGATGACCAACGCGATCAGGGCGTCCTTGTAGTCGTTGGTCACGAGCGTGACGAGCACTGCGACGGCGCCGCTGACGAAGGCGCCGATGATCGGGATGTAGCCGCCGAAGAAGGTGATGACCGCCAGGGGGACGGCGAGCGGCGAGCCGAGGATCCACAGTCCGACGCCGATGATGATCGCGTCGATGAGGGCCACCAGCGTCTGGGTTCGGATGAACCCGCCGAGGGTGTCCCACACCCGGCCGAGCACCTCGGTGAGGTGCGCGCCGGTGCGCTGGCCGCCGAGGGTGTTGATCCACGGCAGGAACTTGTGGCCGTCCTTGACGAAGAAGAACGTCAGCATGAGCACGAGCACGAGGTTGACGATGATCGAGGTCGCGGTGCTGATGGTCGAGAAGATGCCGGAGCTGATCGCGCTCGCGCTCGACTGCAGCTTGTCCTGCAGCGCCTCGATCGCCCGGGTGATCTGCCCGTCGGAGAGGTTGAGCGGCTCGCCCGTGACCCAGTCGCGGACCTTCTGCAGGCCGCTCGACGCCTGGGCGGCGATCGGGCCGGCCTGTCCGGCGACCTGCGGCGTCAGGATCGTGATGACCCCGACGAGCGCGGCGATGAAGGTGACCACGACGAACGCCGCGGCGAGGCCCGACGGCCAGCTGCGACTGCGCAGGAAGGTGACAGGCGGCGCGAGGACCGTCGCGACGAGCAGGGCCATCGAGACGGGGAAGAGCACCATCCAGACGTGGCCGATGCTCCAGCCGATGACGAACGCGGCGGCGGAGATGACGATGATCCGCAGCCCCCAGCGCTGCATGTTGCCGAAGGCTTCGTCGATGACGACGCCCCGGTCGCGGATCTGCTGGTTGTCGGGCACGTGTCCAGCCTAGTGGCCGAGGTGCCAGTCCACCGGTGGCGCACCCTGGGCGGCCAGCAGCTCGTTGGCCCGGCTGAACGGCCGTGAGCCGAAGAAGCCGCGCGATGCGGACAGCGGGCTGGGGTGCGCGGACTCGATCGCGGGGACGTCGCCGAGCATCGGCCGCAGGCTCTGGGCGTCGCGGCCCCACAGGATCGCGACCAGCGGGGTGCCGCGTGCCGCGAGGGCCCGGATGGCCTGCTCGGTGACAGCCTCCCACCCCTCGCCGCGGTGGCTGGCGGGCTCGCCGGGGCGCACGGTCAGGACCCGGTTGAGCAGCAGGACGCCCTGCTGCGACCACGGGGTCAGGTCGCCGGACGGTGCGGGCGGGATGCCGAGATCGGCCTCGAGCTCGGTGTAGATGTTCTTCAGGCTGCGGGGGAGCGGCCGGACGTCGGGCGCGACGGAGAACGACAGCCCGACGGCGTGGCCGGGCGTCGGGTAGGGGTCCTGGCCGGTGACGAGCACCTTGACCGACGACATCGGCTCGGCGAACGCCCGTAGCACGTGGTCGCCGTGGGGGAGGTAGGAGCGGCCCGCGGCGATCTCGGAGCGCAGGAACTCGCCCATCGCGGCGACCTGGTCGGCGACGGGCTCGAGCGCCTCGGCCCAGTCGGGCGCCATGAGCTCGGCGAGGGGGCGGTTCACACCCGTTCCTCGGCAGGGGCGAGCGCGCGTGGCGCGAGCAGCCCCGCGGCCAGGCACCCGGCGATGGGGACGGCGAACGCGGCCGTCAGCGGGATCCAGTGGGTCAGCAGCCCGATGACCGACGGCCCGGCGAGCAGGCCGATGTAGCCCATGCTGGTCACCCGGGCGAGATAGGTGCCCGACGCGGCGGGGTCGACGTTGCCGGCCGCGGAGAAGAACTGCGGCACGCACCCGGCGAGGCCGATGCCGAACACGGCCCACGCCGCGATCGCCAGGCCGGCGTTGGGGGCGAGCGCCGCGCCCAGCAGGCCGAGCGCACCGATCAGGGCGGCTCGCCCGACGTAGACCGCCGGACCCCACGCGGCCACGACCCGGTCGGCGAACAGGCGCACGATCGTCATCGTGATCGAGAACGCGCCGTAGGCGAACGCGGCGACGGTCTCGCTCGAGCCGAGCGAGTCGCGCAGGTGCACCGTGCTCCAGTCGTAGGCGACGCCCTCGCCGAGCAGCAGGGCGAAGGCGAGCAGCCCGAGCAGCAGGACGCGCGACGTCCACGGGGCGCGACCGCGCGGGGCGGCGTCCTCGACGATCGCGGGAGCGGCCACGAGCGACGGCCGCAGCGACAGGGCGACGACGACCCCGAGGATCGCGGCGACGCCCAGGCTCGCCCGCACGTCGACGTCGAGCGCGATGAGGGTGCCGCCGAGCACCGACGCGAGCAGCCCGCCGAGCGAGAACAGGGCGTGGAACGCCGACATGATGGGGCGGCCGTACGCGCGCTCGACCACGACGGCCTGCGCATTCTGCGCCACGTCGACCATGCCGTTGAAGAAGCCGACGACCATGAGGGCGAGGACGAGCTGCAGCCCGCTGGTGGCGAGCGCCGGGCCCGGGATCGTCAGGGCGAGGGCCACGGCGGCGATCGTCACGACGGGCCGGCTGCCGAAGCGGTCGATCGCGGGGCCGGCGAGCTGCATGCCGACCCAGGCGGTCGCGCCGAGCGCCAGCAGGATCAGGCCGAGGTCGGCCTGGTCGACGCCCGTGCGGTCCTTGATCGTGGGGATGTTGACGACCCACATGCCCAGCACGAAGCCGTTGAGCGCGAAGATGCCGAACGTCGCGATCCGGGCTCTGGTGGGGGGCACCCGACGAGCCTAGCCGCCGGTCAGGGGACGTCCGAATCACCGCTAGGATGGTTCGGCTGTGTCAGCAATCGCCGCCTACCGCGCACTCCTGCGGATCGTCGGGCCCGCCTACATCCTCGTAGCCTTCCTCGGGCGAATTCCGCTTGCCATGAGCCAGCTCGGAGTCCTCGTCCTGGTCAGCGAGGCGACCGGTCGCTACGGCGTCGGCGGCGCCGCGGCCGGCATCCTCGCGGTCGCCAACGCGGTCGGCTCGCCGATCTTCGGCTCGCTGTCAGACCGCTTCGGCCAGCGCCCCGTCGTGCTGGTCCAGTCGCTCGTGGGTGCCGCCGGACTCGCCGGCGTCGTCGCGGTCACCGATCCCGAGGCGTCGCAGGGCGCGATCTTCGCGATGGCTGCGCTCACCGGCTTCGCGATGCCGCAGGTGGGCCCGCTCGCCCGGGTCCGGTGGCGTCCGATCACCCGCGACAAGGGCGACCAGCGGCGACTCGTCGACGCGGCCTTCTCGTACGAGGGTGCCGCCGACGAGGCCTCGTTCGTGCTCGGCCCCGCCACGATCGGCGTGCTGGCGATCGTCGCCGAGCCGTCCGGCGCGCTGCTGGCCGCCGCGGGCCTGCTCGCGGTGTTCGGCTCGTGGTTCGCGCTGCACCCCACGTCGGCGCTGGTCGCGCGTCGGACCCTCACCGGAGGGGGCGGAGCCGAGCCTCTCTGGACGGGCGTCTTCGTGGTCCTGGTGCTGGCTCAGCTGTGCATCGGGATGATCTTCGGCAGCGTGCAGACCGGCACGACGGTGCTCGCGACGGCCGAGGGCCAGGCGGGCCTCGCCGGCCTGATCCACGCGGTGCTCGGCATCGGCAGCGTCATCGCGGGGCTCGCGGTGACGGGTCTGCCCGAGCGGGTGCTCTACGCGACGCGCATGGCCGTCGCGGCGATCGGGCTGCTGGTGCTGGCGTCGCCGCTGCTGCTCGTCGACTCCCTGCCGAGCCTGATCGGCGTCATCGCGCTGCTCGGCTTCGCCGTCGCGCCCTACATGATCAGCAACTTCGCCCTCGCCGGCATCCTCGTGCCGGTGCACAAGGTCAGCACCGCGATGACGATGCTCGCGGGAGCGACCGGCATCGGCTACGCGCTGGGTGCCGCCCTGGCCGGCCGGCTCGCCGACGTCAACGGGCACACCGCCGCGTTCGCGGTCACGGTCGCGGCGGCGGGTCTGGCGGTGGTCATCGCGCTGACGTCCAACAAGGCCCTGCGCGAGGCCGTCCCGGTCGACCAGGGCTACTGACCCGTCCCACGGTCAGCCGTGGCTGCGACGCCAGAGACCGATCGACACCGCGAGGAGGGCCCGTGCCGCGGCGAGGAACGTCAGGAGCCACAGCAGGAACGTGAGCGAGAGACCGGTCGGCGACGTCAGGCCCGACACGAGATCGGCGAAGAACCAGCCGACGACCGCGACGAGGCCCGCCCGGACGGCGATGGTCAGCTCGGCGTCGCCGGGTCGTCCCGCGTCGTCGGAGGCCATGGGGTCATTGAACCCCGGGACCGCCGATGTGGCAGCCCGAGCCGGCGGTCCGCCTCAGAGCGCGCTGAGCGGGGTGACCTCGAGGCCGAGCGCCTCGCCCACGGGGCCGTTGACGAGCTTGCCCTCGTGGGTGCTGAGACCGCCGGCGAGGGCCGCGTCGTCGGCGACGGCCTGGCGCCAGCCCTTGTCGGCCAGCGCGACCGCATAGGGCAGCGTGACGTTGGTCAGGGCGTACGTCGAGGTGCGCGGCACCGCGCCGGGCATGTTGGCGACGCAGTAGAAGATCGAGTCGTGGACCCGGAACGTCGGGTCGTCGTGCGTCGTGGCCCGTGAGCTCTCGAAGCAGCCGCCCTGGTCGATCGCGATGTCGACCAGCACCGAGCCGGGTCGCATCTGCGCGACGAGGTCGTCGCTGACGATGGTGGGGGCCTTGGCGCCGGGCACCAGCACGGCACCGATGACCAGGTCGGCCTCCTTGACGGCCTTCTCGACGGCGTACGCGTTGGACGCGACGGTCGTGATCATGCCCTGGAAGCGGGCGTCGACGGCGCGCAGCTTGGCCACGTCGAGGTCGAGGATCTCGACCCGGGCGCCCATGCCCCGTGCGACCTCGGCCGCGTTGACGCCGGAGACGCCGGCACCGATGACCACGACGTCGGCGGGATAGACGCCGGGGACGCCGCCCGGCAGCACTCCGCGGCCGCCGTTGCTGGCCATCAGGTGCTGGAAGCCGACCTGCGGTGCGAGCCGGCCGGCGACCTCGGACATCGGTGCCAGCAGCGGCAGCGAGCGGTCGGGCAGCTGCACCGTCTCGTAGGCGATCGACGTGGTGCCCGATGCCAGGAGCGCGTCGGTGCACTCGCGCGAGGCGGCGAGGTGCAGGTAGGTGAAGAGCGTCTGCCCGGCGCGCATGCGGCCGTACTCCTCGGCGATGGGCTCCTTGACCTTGAGCACCAGGTCGGCGGTGGCCCAGACCTCGTCGGCGGTGTCGAGGATCTTGGCGCCGGCCGCGACGTACTCGTCATCGGTGATGGAGGAGCCGAGGCCCGCGCCCAGCTCGATCACGACGTCGTGACCGTGCCGGACCAGCTCGTGCACGCCGGCCGGCGTGATGGCGACGCGGTACTCGTGGTTCTTGATCTCGCGGGGGACGCCGACCAGCATGGTTGCTCCTTCAGAGCGATTCGAATCCGTGGGGTGAGACCTCCATGGTGAAGGTTCTGCGGAAGTGCTGGCAACAGCGTGAAGAAGATTCTGTAAACTCTGTCTGAGCAGTCAGATCCGCAGATATCGACCCCGAGGGAGCCCCCATGGCGAAGGATGTTCGCGAGCTCGACGACATCGACGAACGGATCGTGGCCGCGTTGCGTCGTCAGGGGCGGCTGCCCAACAACGCCCTGGCCGAGAAGGTGGGCATCGCGGCGTCCACCTGTCTGACCCGGCTGCGCAGCCTGGTCGACCGTGGCGTCATCGCCGGCTTCCACGCCGAGGTCGATCCTGCGTGGTTCGGCCGACCGATCCAGGCCATGATCGCGGTCCGCCTGCGCAGCGACGCCCGCGGCGCGATCAACGACTTCTCCGACCGGCTCGCTCGCATGACCGAGGTGCTCAACGTCTACTTCCTCGCCGGTGCCGACGACTTCCACGTGCACGTCGCGGCCCGCGACCCGGAGGACCTGCGCGCCTTCGTCGTCGACCACCTGAGCTCGGCGCCCGAGGTGGCCCTCACCGAGACCAACCTGATCTTCGAGCACAAGAGGGGCAGGCTGGCCGAGTGACCTAGGCGGTGTCGATCGTGATGTCCTTGAACCACGAGTCGGTCGCGTAGTCGGTCGTCCAGCCCAGGGCGAGATAGAGCTGGTCGGCCTTGGTCGGGGAGTCGGCATCGACCTCGAGGCCGACGCGGTCGCGACCGCGCTGGGCGGCGTCGGCGATGACGGTGCCGAGCAGCGACTTGGCGACTCCGCGACCGCGGGCGGCGCGGTTGACGCCGATGTACTCGACGTAGGACCCCTCGGACCCACCCTCGGGTGCCGAGACGACCGAGCAGACGACGGTGCCGGCGGCGACCGGTTCGCCTCCGTCCTCGGGCTCGACGTAGGCGAGCCACCAGTGGTCCCAGCTGTGGCCGGGCTCCTCGCGGAGCCGCTGGACGAACTCGGGGAAGCTCTCGCGGTAGGAGTTGAAGTGGTCCTCGAACGACTCCTCGAGCATCTGGTGGACGATCTGCAGGTCGGCCGCCACCGGGAAGCCGTTCTCGTGTCGCTCCACGGGGCGGACCGTCACGCCGGCCCGCGGCTCGAGCGCCGCGTCGTCGGCGGTGACCGGACGCTCCATGTGCAGCCACGTGCGTCGCTTGGCGTAGCCGGCCTCGGCGAGCCACCCGGCCTGCCGCGAGTCGTCGGCGAAGGGGCTCTCGTCGAGGCGGGTCTGCTCGACGTCGCGCAGCCGGGCCATGCCGATCGCGGTCTCCTCGGCCCAGGCGTAGAACGCCGCCGCGATCTCGTCGACCTCGTCGACGTCACGGTCGAAGTAGCCCCAGATGAGCGCGCGTCCGGCGGCACGGTCGTGCACCGTGATCCATGCCCGGGGCACGTCGTCGGGGCCCACGGCGACGAGCTGGCGGCGGGTCCACGAGGCCTGTCCGGCGACCTCGGACTCGATGCCGGCGGGATCGATGTGCGCCCCGCCGGTGCCCTGCAGCTCGTCGAGACGGCGCAGCTCGACCAGGGCGTCGATGTCGGCGAAGGCGGGCACCCGCGCGGTCCACGGGGCGGGCAGGGTGGGCAGCTCCTGGCCTGTGTCGTTCTCGGTCATCGGGCGAGCCTGCCTTCCAGGGCGGCCCGGGCGGCCGGCCACTCGTCGTCGGTCATGGAGAAGGTCACGGTGTCACGCCACGACCCGTCGCGCCGGATGCGGTGCTTGCGCATGACGCCCTCGCGCTGCGCCCCGAGCCGGGCGATCGCGTCCTGCGACCGCTCGTTGCGGATGTCGGTGTGCCACACGACGCGTACGCAGCCCAGGTCGTCGAACGCCCGCCGCAGGAGCAGCAGCTTGGCCTCGGTGTTGAGCCCGGAGCGCCAGAAGCGCGAGCCGAGCCAGGTGTGCCCGATCGCCACGGTGCGCAGCTCGGGGTCGATCTCGTAGTAGGTCGTCACGCCGGCCAGCTCGCCGGAGGCGACGTCGACCTGGGCCCACATCACCAGGTCGGTGCGGCCGAGGTAGTGGTCGATCAGCGACTGCGCCTGGCTGAGCGTCGTCGGCCGGTCGACCAGCAGCCACTCGAAGACGGCGTCGTCGTCGGCAGCGGCCAGGATGCCGGGCGCGTCGGCTGCAGTGATCGGCCTGAGGTGGACGTGATCGCCGACCAGCTCGGGCGTCGCGCGGAAGTCGGGCATGCGTCCAACCTATCGAGCGCGGTGTGCGGGCCTTGCGTGCTCCCCGCCTAGGATCGCGACGTGAGTGCCACCCTCGTCGCCAAGGCCCTGTCCGGCGGTCATGCGCACCGCACCCTGTTCGAGGGGCTCGACCTGACCGTCGCGCCCGGCGACGTCGTGGGCGTCGTGGGGGCCAACGGCGCAGGCAAGTCGACGTTGCTGCGCATCCTCGCCGGTGACATGACGCCGCTGGCCGGCACCGTCTCGGCGGCTCCCGCCGACGCCTTCGTCGGCTGGCTGCCGCAGGAGCACGAGCGCCGTGAGGGCGAGACGGTGTCCGGACATCTGGCTCGTCGCACCGGAGCAGCCGCGGCGACCGAGGCCATGGAGTCGACTGCCGCGGCTCTCGGCTCGGGCGACGCCGCGGCCGACGACGCCTATGCCGTCGCGCTCGACCGCTGGCTCGCGTCCGGTGCGCCTGACCTCGACGACCGCATCCCCGCCGTCCTCGGCGACCTGCGTCTCGGCGTGGGAGGGGACGCCCTGATGACGTCGCTCTCGGGCGGGCAGGCGGCCCGGGTCGGGCTCGCAGCCCTGCTGCTCAGCCGGTTCGACGTCGTCCTGCTCGACGAGCCGACCAACGACCTCGACCTCGACGGGCTCGAACGGCTCGAGCGGATGGTCACCGGCATGCGCGCCGGGATCGTGCTGGTCTCGCACGACCGGGAGTTCCTCGCCCGCTGCGTCAACCGGGTCGTCGAGCTCGACCTCGCGCAGCAGCAGGTGCGGGTCTACGACGGTGGCTACGACGCGTTCCTCGAGGAGCGCGCGGTCCTGCGGCGCCACGCCCGCGAGGCGTACGAGCAGTTCGCCGACACCAAGGCCGACCTGGTCTCACGGGCGCGGACCCAGCGCGAGTGGAGCTCGCAGGGCGTCCGCAACGCCATGAAGAAGAGCCCTGACAACGACAAGATCCGCCGTCGGGCCCAGAGCGAGTCGTCGGAGAAGCAGGCGCAGAAGGTCCGGCAGATGGAGTCGCGGATCGCCCGCCTCGACGAGGTCGAGGAGCCGCGCAAGGAGTGGGAGCTGCGCTTCGACATCGCCGCCGCGCCACGGTCGAGCAGCGTCGTGGCGACGCTCGACGCCGCGACCGTCCGGCGCGGCGACTTCGTCCTCGGACCGGTGTCGGTGCAGGTCAGCGCCGGGGACCGGATCGGCATCACGGGGCCCAACGGTGCGGGCAAGACGACCCTGCTCCAGCTGCTCCTCGGCGAGGCCCCGCCCGACAGCGGCCGGGCCTCGCTCGGGGCGTCGCTCGCCGTCGGTCGGATCGACCAGGCCAGGGCGGTGCTGCCGGACGACGCGACCCTGGGCGACTCGTTCGAGGCCGCGGTGCCCGATCTTTCGCCGGCCGACGGGCGCACCCTGCTGGCGAAGTTCGGGCTCAAGGCCGACCAGGTCGGCAGCCTCGTCGGTCGACTCTCGCCGGGGGAGCGGACGCGCGCGGCGATGGCGCTGCTCCAGGCGCGCGCCGTCAACGTGCTGGTGCTCGACGAGCCCACCAACCACCTCGACCTGCCCGCGATCGAGCAGCTCGAGCAGGCGCTGGAGGCGTACGAGGGCGCCCTGCTGCTGGTCTCGCACGACCGCCGGCTGCTCGACAACGTCAGCCTCGACCAGCGGTGGGACGTCGAGGCGGGGCGCGTCACGACGAGCTGATCGGCGGCAGCCGGTCAGCGCGGGTAGAGCACCCTGAACTGCTCGAGCACGACCGGCATGGTGGGGGAGAAGCCACGGGCGTGGGCAGCGTGGTCGGTGAAGAACCGCTCGTGCACGGTGCGCCAGTGACCGAGCGACCGGTCGCCCTCGCCCTCGAGGTGGGCGTGCTGCTCGTCGACGTCGTCGAACGGGACCACGTCGACGTGGGTCACCTCGATCAGGGCCCGCGGGTGCTCGGACCCGTCGAGCACGATCGCGAGGTCGCCGACGCGGGGGATCGACTCGCTCTCGTGGTCGTAGTCCCACTGCGCGCTGGCCGTCGCCGTCTTGGTGCCGTCGAGCACGAGGCCGATCAGCTCGTCGGCCTGCTCGGGCGTCGCCCCGAACGCCCAGGCCGGGGGTGCGAGCGCCTCGCCGGAATAGGTGCCCAGGTAGCCGGGCACCGGGTTGGTGCGTGTCTGGTTGCGCGCGACCGACCAGAACGCGTCGATCTCCTCGGCGGTCATCAGGGGCGTGGTCCTCGAGGGAGTCGCACGGTCAGACCGGTCGGGGGTTCTTCACGTGCGGGTCGCGTGAGGACGTGAGCTCCTCGAGGAAGTTGTTGGCCCACAGCTCGATGTCGTTCTCCATGACCTGCTTGCGCATCGCCTTCATGCGGCGACCGTTCTCGCGCGGGCTGGCGTTGATCGCGGCGAGCATCATGCTCTTCATGCCGTTGATGTCGTGCGGGTTGACCTGGTAGGCCGACTTGAGCTCGGAGGCGGCGCCGGCGAACTCGCTCAGCACCAGCGCGCCACGCTCGTCGTAGCGGCACGCGACGTACTCCTTGGCAACGAGGTTCATGCCGTCGCGCAGCGGGGTGACGACCATGACGTCGGCGGCGCGGTAGAGCGCGGCCATCTCGACCCGCGGGTAGGAGGCGTGCAGGTAGGTGACCGGCTGCTGGCCGATGCGGCCGACGTCGCCGTTGATGCGACCGACGAGGCGGTTGATGTCGTCGCGCAGCAGCTTGTACTGCTGCACGCGTTCGCGCGACGGGGTCGCGACCTGGACGAACACCGCGTCGTCGACGTGCAGGGACCCGTCGGCGATGAGCTCGCCGAACGCGCGGAGCCGCTGGCGCAGCCCCTTGGTGTAGTCGAGGCGGTCGATGCCGAGCAGGATCGTCTTGGGGTTGCCGAGGCTCTCGCGGATCTCGGCGGCGCGGGCGATGACCTCGGGGGTGCGGGCGAGCTCCTCGAAGCCTGCGGCGTCGATCGAGATCGGGTAGGCCTTGGCGAGCACCGTGCGGCCGTCGGGCAGATAGATCATGTCGCGGTGCGTCTTGTGGCCGACGCGCTGGCGCACCAGGCGGACGAAGTTCTGCGCCGCGCCGGGCATCTGGAAGCCGACCAGGTCGGCGCCGAGCAGGCCCTCGAGGATCTCGCGACGCCACGGCAGCTGCTGGAACAGCTCGGTGGGAGGGAACGGGATGTGCAGGAAGAAGCCGATGCGAAGGTCGGGTCGCAGCTCGCGCAGCATCGTCGGGACGAGCTGGAGCTGGTAGTCCTGCACCCAGACGACGGCCCCCTCGCGGGCGACCTTGGCGGCCTTCTCGGCGAAGCGGCGGTTGACCCGGACGTAGGAGTCCCACCACTCGCGGTGGAACTCCGGTGGGGCGACGACGTCGTGGTAGAGCGGCCACAGCGTCGCGTTGGAGAAGCCCTCGTAGTACTCCTCGACCTCGTCCTCGCTGAGGGGGACGGGCACCAGGTGCATGCCGTTGTGGTCGAACGGCTTGACCTTCTCGTCGGCCGCGCCGTGCCAGCCGATCCACGCCCCGCCGTTGCGCTTCATGACCGGCTCGAGCGCGGTGACGAGGCCACCGGGCGACGTGCGCCACAGGGTCTCGCCGTCGGGGGCGGTGATGCGGTCCACGGGCAGGCGGTTGGCGATCACCACGAAGTCTGCTGAGCCGGTGGCCATGTCGTCACCCTAGCGCTGAACCATGACCCTCACCGCGCAGCGACGCCGAGCAGCGACAGGATCTCGTCCATCTGGCGCTGGATCGAGACCGTCTCGTCGAGGGGCAGGAGCGCCGACTCGGTCGCGCCGGCCCGCAGACAGGCGGCGACCTCCTGGATCTCGTGGGCGTAGCCGCGCCCGATGACGGGCTCGCTGATCGTGGTCAGGTCGTCGCCGTCCCCGTGTCGCAGCGAGGTCGCCTCGTGGAACCGTGCCGGCACCTCGATGCGTCCCGTCGTGCCGGCGACCACCGCGCTGCTGTCGCCGGCGCTGACCTGGCTCCAGGCGATGCTCGCGACCGCCCCTGACGCATAGGTGAGGACGGCGCCGGCGTTGTCGTCGATGCCCTGGTCGGTCAGGGTGCCGGACGCCGCGATGTCAACGGGCTCACCGAGCACGAGGTGGGCGAAGGTCAGCGGATAGATGCCGACGTCGAGCAGGGCGCTCGCGCCGAGCGCCGGGTCCCAGAGCCGCACGCTGTCGGCGCGGCTGACGTGGCTCAGCTCGGCGCGCACCTGGCGGATCTCGCCGATCGCGCCGCTCGTGGCGATCTCGTGCACCCGGCGGACGTTGGGGTTGGTGCGCATCCACATCGCCTCGGCGAGGAAGAGGCCGCGCTCGCGCGCCTCGGCGACGAGCGCCGCGGAGTCGGTCGCGTTCATCGTCAGCGCCTTCTCGCACAGCACGTGCTTGCCGGCCTCGAGGCACAGCATGACGTCCTCCACGTGGCGGCCGTGCGGGGTCGCGACATAGATGACGTCGACGTCGGGGTCGGCAGCGAGCTCCTCGTAGGTCCCGTGGGCGCGGGACCCCCCGAAACGGCCGGCGAACTCCTGCGCCGCCTCGGGTCGGCGCGAGCCGACGGCGGCGAGCACGTTGTCGTCGAGGAGGGCGAGATCGGTGGCGAACTTCGCGGCGATGCCGCCGGTGGCCAGGATTCCCCAGCGGATCGGGTCGATGGAGGTCATGGGACACACCTTGCCATTGGGGCAAGCGAATGACACACGTGTTATTCATGGCCTAGGATGCAAGGCATGAGCGCCGTGGAGAAGTCGAACCCCGCAGGCTCGGCTGCCGTCGAGTCGTTGTCGGAGCGTGACCGGGAGATCCTGGCGCTCGAGCGACTCTGGTGGCAGTACGCCGGGGCCAAGGAGCAGGCGATCCGCGACAAGTTCGACATGTCGGCCACGCGCTACTACCAGGTCCTCAACGCGCTGATCGACCGCGAGGACGCCCTGGCGTTCGACCCGTTGCTGGTCAAGCGTCTGCGCCGTCTCCGCGCGCAGCGTCAGCGCAGCCGCTCGGCCAGGCGCCTCGGCATCGACCTCTGACGCGCCATGGTGGCGCACCGCAAGAACGTCCCGACTCGCAAGGCGTACGTGCCGTCGGGATGGTTCATCCTCCTGACCGTCATGCTCTGCATCGGTGGCGCCGGGTGGCTGGGTCTCCTGCTCGTCGGTGACGACGACGCCCCGGTTGCCTCCCCGACGACCCCGACGCCGTCGATCTCGGTCTCGCCCGATGCGACCGAGTCGACACCGGAGCCGACGCAAGAGCCCACCGAGGAGCCGACCGAAGAACCCACCGCAGAGCCGACCGACGAGCCCGCGACGGCGCGCGACGCGACGGTGTCGGTGCTCAACAACTCCGGCATCGCCGGGGCGGCCCGGGTGTTCTCGGGCAAGGTGAGCCAGGCCGGCTGGCCGCTCGGTGGCATCGGCAACTGGACCGGCTCCATCGGCAGCAACACCGTCTACTACCCGCCCGGCCTGCAGGCACAGGCCGAGCTGCTCGGCCAGGACGTCGGGATCACCCGCATCAGGCCGAGCGTGGCGCCCATGAGGATGGACCGGCTGACCATCATCCTGTCCGGGCCGCAATGATGGGGTCGTGACCTCGACCATCCGCTCTGCCATCGTCGCCGACCCGGGACACACGCTCCTGGCCCTCGACTTCGACGGAACCCTCGCGCACATCGTCGACGACCCGACCCGGGCCTTTGCCCACCCGCGCTCGGTCGACGCGCTCGCCCGCCTCGGCGCGGTCCTCGGCCAGGTGGCGATCGTGACCGGTCGTCCCGTGCCCCAGGCGCTCGAGCTCGGCGGCTTCGAGGGCCGCGCCGGCCTCGAACGTCTCGTGATCTACGGCCAGTACGGCGCCGAGCGCTGGGACGCGGCCGACGGCACCACCACCCGTCCCGACCGGCCCGAGCCGATCGTCCGCCTCGCGGGTCTGCTGCCCGACTGGCTCGCCGAGCGGGGTGCGGGCGACGTGCGCATCGAGGACAAGGGCCTCGCCATCGCGATCCACACCCGCGGGGTGGGCGACGGGCTGCTCGACACGCTGCGGGCGCCGCTGTCCGACCTGGCTGCCGAGCTGGGGCTCGCGGTCGAGCCGGGGCGGCAGGTCATCGAGCTGCGGGCACCGGGCAACGACAAGGGTGACGCCGTGCGTCGGCTCGTCGCCGCGCTCGGGGCGAAGCAGGTGGTCTTCGCCGGCGACGACCTGGGCGACCTCCCGGCGTTCGCCGCGGTCGAGGAGCTGCGCGCCAGCGGTGTCGGGGGTCTGCTGATCTGCTCGGCCTCGACCGAGCAGGACGCCCTCGTGTCGCGGTCCGACATCGTCCTCGAGGGGCCGGACGCCGTGGCGGGGTGGTTGGAAGAGCTCGCCGATGAGTTCTAGCCGATGAGCTCCGACCGATGAGCTCCGACCGGGCCGCGCCACTGCCGCACACGCCGTGGACCCGGCTGCGGACGGCTCTCAACTGGATCAACCTCTCGACGCCGCTGGGCCTGCTGATCGCCCGGATCGGGGGCGCGACGATCACCCGACGCGGTCGGGGCACCTATCTCGCCACGGGATACCGCTACGGGTTCCCGGTGGCGAGCGCCTTCACGGTGGGCAGCGTCATCACCAGCAAGCACGACCCGGCCTACTTCGAGCAGCGGCTCGTCCTGCTGCAGCACGAGGACCGTCACTGCACCCAGTACGCCTTCGTCCTCGGGGTCGTCATGCTGCCGATCTACGTCCTGTCGGTCGCCGTCTCCTACGCCGTCGCCGGTGACTACTCGTCCTACAACCCGTTCGAGCGGCTCGCCGGCCTCGCCGACGGCAACTACCCGCCGCCGACGACCCGGCTCGCCAAGAAGCGCTCCTGACCCGCCCCGCTCGTCCGCCCCGCCTTGCGTCATAGCAACTGAGGGGCCGGCGCCACCGTTGTCATGACGCAACGCGGGGTCCACAGCGGGCCGCGGTGCTTTCGCCCGTCCACAGGGCGCCGGGACGGGGTGTCGTGCGCCTGCCGGGGCGAGGGAGGTTCGACGGATGCACGCCCTCGACCACGTCCCGCCCCGACTGCGCCCCGATCTCGTCGCGCTCGCAGCAGCGCAGGAGGGAGTCGTCTCCCGGCGACAGCTCCACCGCCTCGGCATCACCCGGTGGATGATCGCAGCCAACCTCCGGGCCCAGCGGTGGCGCCTCCACGGGCGTCAGTCCATCTGCCTGCACACGGGTCCGCTGTCCGCGGCATCGATGCGCTGGCACGGCGTCATCGAGGCCGGGCCCAGGGCGGCGATCGATGGCGTCAGCGCGCTGCAGGCGGCCGGCCTGACGGGGTTCACGATCGACCACGTGCGTGTCTCGGTGCCGCGCGGTGCTCCGGCTGTTCGCCGTCCGGGTCTCGTGGTCCGTCAGACGCGACGTCTCCAGCGGGCGGACGTCGTGCCCACCGGCCTGCCCCGTGTCCGGGTGCCGATCGCCGCCGTGCGGGCGGCGCTGTGGGCGGTCAGCGCGAAGCAGGCAGCGACCGTGCTGGCCATGGTCGTGCAGCAGGGGCTCTGCACGCCCCAGGCCATCGCCGAGTCCCTCCTGACCGTGCGACGGCACGCTCGCAAGAAGCTCCTCGAGGCCGTGCTGATCGACCTGCTCGACGGCGCCCAGGCCATGGGAGAGCTCGACTTCGCACGGCTGTGCCGCCAGCACGGGCTGCCTGCTCCGGACCGCCAGGTCGTGCGCAGGACCTCGCGCGGCACGGCCTACCTCGACGTCTACTGGCTGGCCTACCGCCTCGTGGTCGAGGTCGACGGGATCCATCACCTCGAGGCACCGGCGGTGGTGTCCGACGCGCTGCGCCAGAACGAGCTGTCGCTGGCGTCCGACACGGTCCTGCGCCTCCCGCTCCTGGGGCTGCGGGTGGCGCCGGCGCAGTTCATGCGCCAGGTGCGCGACGGCCTCGTCGCCGGCGGCTGGACCGACCCCCTTGCGTCATGACAAGCGCGGCCCGGGGACCTCAGCTCTGATGACGCAAGACGGGGTGTCCGAGGAGCGAACGCTCACCGTCCACGATGTGGACAGAGTGGACACATCGTGAGACGCCCACGTACGCTGGAATCACTCATCCAGAGGGGTACAGGGACACGGCCCGACGACACCCCAGCAACCAGTCGCACGAAGCGACCAGGTGCTCAATCCGTCCCGGTCGACAGTCGATCCGGGAAAGATGACCAGGAGGATCGCGTGACCATCACCGCCCAGGATTCCACCCGCACCACGCTTCGCGAGGGCGCCTTCGGCCACGCCACCGGGCTCGTCTGCCGCGAGTGCGGCGCCACCCAGGAGCTCGGACCGCACTACGCCTGTCAGGAGTGCTTCGGCCCGCTCGAGATCGCGTACGACTTCCCGGCGATCACGCGCGAGCAGATCGAGGCCGGCCCCGCCAACATCTGGCGCTACAAGGCACTGCTGCCCGTGCCGGACGACATCGAGACCAGCCCCAACCTCGAGCCCGGCTACACCCGGCTGCTGGAGGCCAAGAACCTCGCCGCCGAGCTCGGCCTGACCAAGCTCTGGGTCAAGGACGACAGCACCAACCCCACCAACTCCTTCAAGGACCGGGTCGTGGCGTGCGCGCTCAGCGCCGCCCGCGAGCTCGGCAGCCGCGTCTTCGCGTGCCCCTCGACCGGCAACCTGGCCAACGCCGTCGCCGCTGCGGGCGCCCGCGCCGGCATCAAGACCGTCGTCTTCATCCCGAGCAACCTCGAGACCCCCAAGAAGGTCAACTCGGCGGTCTACACCGAGAACCTCGTCGCGGTCGACGGCAACTACGACGACGTCAACAAGCTCGCCAGCGAGATCGCGGGCGAGGAGGACGGCTGGGCGTTCGTCAACGTCAACGTCCGCCCCTTCTACGCCGAGGGCTCCAAGACGCTCGGCTACGAGATCGCCGAGCAGCTCGGCTGGCGCCTGCCCGACCAGATCGTCATCCCGGTCGCGTCCGGCTCGCAGCTGACCAAGGTGCACAAGGCGTTCCGCGAGCTCGTCAAGCTTGGGCTCGTCGAGGACAAGCCGGTCAAGATCTACGGCGCCCAGGCCACCGGCTGCTCGCCGGTCTCCGAGGCGTTCCGCCAGGGCTGGGACGCCATCAAGCCCGTCCGCCCCGACACGATCGCCAAGTCGCTGGCGATCGGCAACCCCGCCGACGGCATCTACGTGCTCGACATCTGCCGCGAGACCGGCGGAGCCGTCGCCGACATCTCCGACGACGAGGTCCGCGACGCGATCGTGCTGCTCGCCCGCACCGAGGGCATCTTCACCGAGACCGCCGGCGGCACCACGGTCGGCGTGCTGAAGAAGCTCGTCGAGACCGGCGTCCTCGACCCGTCCCTGGAGACCGTCGTCATCAACACCGGCCACGGCCTGAAGACCCTCGACGCGGTCACGAGCCTCGTCGGTCCCGCCGCCACCATCGCCCCGACGTACGAGGCGTTCGTCGCCTCGGGCATCGCCTGAGACCAGAACCGTTCAAGGAGCACCGTGAGCATCAACGTCCGTATTCCCACGATCCTGCGCTCGTACACGCAGGACCAGTCCCAGGTCACCGCCGACGGCGCGACCCTCAGCGACGTCCTGGAGTCGCTGGAGTCCAGCTTCCCGGGCATCAAGGCCCGCGTGGTCGACGACGAGGGCAAGCTGCGCCGGTTCGTCAACATCTACGTGGCCGAGGAGGACGTCAGGTTCTCCCAGGGCCTCGACACCCCGACGCCGGACGGTGCCCAGGTGTCGATCATCCCCGCCGTCGCCGGCGGCTGCTGAGCTCGAAAAACTCAGGGGAGGGGCGAAGTCCCGCCGTAGCCGGTGGGTGCTGAGCCGTATAGGCTCTCCGCATCGGGCCCTCGGCAGGTGGGTCCGTCTCTGTGACAGGTGGGAGTAGCGGCATGGTGCAGGGCACCGTCAAGTGGTTCAACGCTGACAAGGGCTACGGATTCATCGAGGTCGAGGGCCAGGACGACGTCTTCGTCCACTGGTCCAAGATCGCGTCCGACGGCTACAAGACCCTCGAGGACGGCCAGAAGGTCGAGTTCGAGGTCGTGGACGGACCCAAGGGCCGCGAGGCCCACGAGGTCATCGGGCACTGAGACACACGAGCGACGCAGAAGGACCCGGTCCGGGGGGACCGGGTCCTTCTGCGTCCTGACCCGCCGGCTCGCGGACCGGCCGACAAGATGTCACTCGCAGGAAACGCGGGCGTGTTCTTCACGACACTTGCGATGTCACATCGGCGCTGACATACTCCCGGTATGTTCATCACTGCTGCGGAACCCGCCACCGCGCCCGTCGGCGGCGCCGAGCTCGGCCAGGTCCTGGGCCTCTCGATCGCCGCGACGATCGTGACCGGCATCCTGCTGGTCATCGCCTGGGCCCACCGGACCCACCGGATCGACTGGTTCGACAAGCTGGGCAAGCGCCTCGGTGCGCAGTACGGCGAGCCCGGGTGGTCGACCATCCCGACGATGTTCGTCGCGAGCTCGCTGATCGTCGCCCTGCTCGGCTTCATGTGGGACGTCAGCCTGCACGCCGGCCGTGGCCGTGACGCCGGGCCGCTCGCCAACCCCGCGCACTACCTGATCCTCTACGGGCTCTTCGCCCTGTTCATCGCCGGCATGTCCGCGATCGTCTACCCCCGTGACGGGGAGAAGCCCGGCATCGCGTCCGTGCGCATCACCCGGTCCTGGTACGCCCCCGTGAGCGGCATCTTCATCGCGGCGTGCGGCATGTACGCCCTGATCGGCTTCCCGCTCGACGACATCTGGCACCGCATGTTCGGCCAGGACGTGACGCTCTGGGGCCCCACGCACCTGATGCTGATCGGCGGCGCGGGCCTGTCGACCGCCGGCATCATCCTGCTCAACCGCGAGGCCGAGATCCACATGCGCGGCCGCGGCAAGGCGCTGCCCGTGTGGCTCAAGACCATCATGAACTCGATCGCCTTCGGCGGCCTGCTCATCGGCCTCTCGGTCTTCCAGGCCGAGTTCGACTTCGGCATCGCGCAGTTCCGCATGGTCTTCGCGCCGATGATGATCGTCGCCGCGGCGGGCCTGACCCTGGTCGCCGCCCGTCTGTACGTCGGCGTCGGCGCCGCGATCGGTGCAGCCGTGTTCTTCCTGCTGATGCGCGGCATCATCTCGTTCGTCGTCACCGACGTCATGGGCGAGGCGCACCACGTCTTCCCGCTCTACCTCGGCAGCGCGGTCATCGTCGAGCTCCTGGCGATCTCGCGGCTGCGACACAAGCCGCTGTGGTTCGGTGCGATCGCGGGCCTTGCGATCGGCACCGTCGGCCTCGTCATCGAGAAGCTCTGGAACGACCAGGTCTTCCAGTTCCCGTGGACCCAGGACATGTGGCTCGAGGGTCTGCTCATGGCCGTCCCCGTCGCGATCGCGTCTGGCCTCTGCGGTGCGCTGTTCGCGATGGGCCTCAAGGGCCAGCTGCCGTCGAAGAGCGTCGGCCGCGTCATCGTCACCGGATCGGTGCTGGTGCTGTCGGCCTCGGTCGCCAACGGCCTCTACGCCACGGTGCCCCAGGACGAGTCGGCGACGTTCGCCCTGACCCAGGTCGGCACGACGGCCGAGCCCGAGGTCACCGCGCAGGTCACGCTGTCCGAGGGCGTCGCCGACGACGACCCGACGTGGGTGCAGATCACCGCGTGGCAGGGCGGCGGCGAGGGTGTCGTGACCGACCGCCTGCGCCGCACGGGTGACAACACCTACGAGTCGACCAAGCCGGTCCCCGTCGGTGGCAACTGGAAGACGCTCCTGCGCGTGCAGGACGGACGGACGCTCGCGGCCGTCCCGATCTTCCTGCCCGCCGACCCGCCGCTGAAGGTCGGTGAGGTGCCCGCCGAGGCGTCGTTCACCCGTGACTTCGTGCCCGAGATCGACATCCTGCAGCGCGAGCGCAAGGACGACAGCTCGGCCCTGCTGTGGGGTGCCGCCAACATGGTCGTCCTGCTGTGCAGCCTGGCCATCATCCTGGGCATCTGCGTCTCGGTCTCGCGGGTGGCCCGCAAGATCGAGGAGCACGAGGCGTCCGAGGGGTCTGCGCCAGCACCTACGCTGACCTCATGATCCCTGCTGGCGCCACGCCCCTGGGCGACGAGCTCTTCGCGCACCACGTCGCACTGCTCGCCATCCCGGCGATCGTCCCTGCGGTCGTCGTGGTGGGAGTCGTCCTCTACATCGCCCGCAAGGACCGCCGTGAGGAGCGCGAGGAGCGTGACCTGATCGAGCGTGCCTTCGACGGCACCGACCACGAGGAGAGCGACACCGAATGAAGACCGCAGCAGCCCTGCTCGCCGCAGCACTGCTCCTGTCCGCGTGTGGCGGATCGTCCGACGACGGGGCATCCGCCGATCCCACCGCCGCGAGCGCGCCGACCAGCGTCGAGCCGACGAGCTCGGAGCCGAGCAGTGCCGAGCCGAGCGAGACCTCCGGCACGGTCGTCGGCATCGTCATCGCCGGTGGCAAGGTCGTCCCGCAGGGCAAGCGCGTCGAGGCCAAGGTCGGCGCAGACATCACCCTCACCATCCGCTCCGACGTCGACGAGGAGATCCACGTCCACTCCGACCCCGAGCACACCTACGAGGTCGCTGCGGGCGAGACGGTGACCGAGACGTTCACGGTCGACACGCCCGGGCAGGTCGCGGTCGAGGCCCACGAGCTCGGCGTGACGATCGTGCAGCTCGTCGTCCGTCCGTGACGCTGACGACCGGGCTGGGCGCGGGCCTCGCGGCCCACGGCGTCGGTGGGTCGACCGACCTGCCGATCCCGTTCATCTACGCGATGGTGGGCGCCTCGTGGGCCCTGACGATCTCGTTCGCGGTCCTCGCGCTGGCCTGGAAGGAGCCCCGGTTCCAGGGATCCTGGGGGGCTGGCGAGCCCGACCGGCGGCGGCCGTGGCTCGCGGTCGTCGGGATGCTGCTCACGGCGTGGGTGCTCGTCGCGCTCTACGCCGGGCCGGCCGATCCGTCCAACGGTGGCCTGCAGGCGTTCTACATCTTCGTGTGGGTCGGGCTGGTGCCGCTGGCCCTGGTCGCCGGCCACGTCTGGCGTGACCTCTCGCCGTGGCGGACGCTGACCGGCCGCGGCATCTGGACCTATCCCGAGCGCCTCGGCTACTGGCCGGCCGTCGCGGGCCTGTTCGCCTTCGTGTGGCTCGAGCTCGCCTCGCCCGACCCGGGCGACGTCGTGTCGGTGCGGGTCTGGGTCGGGGTCTACGTCGCCGCGATGCTGCTCGGCGGCGTCGCGTTCGGCCCGCGCTGGTTCGACCGCGCCGACCCGTTCGACGTCTACAGCGCGATCGTGGCGAGGATGTCGCCGATCGCTCGCGGTGGACGGCTCTCGCGCAACCCGCTGCGGGGCCTGACCACGGTGCCGGTGGCGCCCGGACTGGTGGCGCTGCTGGCGGTGCTGCTCGGCTCGACGGCGTACGACAGCTTCTCCGCGTCGCCGTTCTGGCAGGGCAGGTCGCTGTCGAGCCTGGAGCACACGCTGACGCTGCTGGCGTTCTGCATCGTGGTCGCGGTGCTGTTCGTCGGCGCGGCGATGGCCACCGGGGGAGTCACTCCGGAGCAGCGGCGTGCCATGCCCGGTCTGCTCGCGCACTCGCTGGTGCCGATCGTGGTCGGCTACATCTTCGCCCACTACCTGACCTACCTGGTCGAGAAGGGGCAGACGGCGTTCTTCGCGCTGCTCGACCCGTTGGGGCGGGGGTGGACGCCGCTCGGCGACCCCGGCGTGAGCTACGTCCTGTCCGAGCACACGTCGACGCTGGCGGCGCTCAAGGTCACGTTCGTCGTCGCCGGTCACGTGCTGGCCGTGATCGCGGCGCACGACCGGGCGCTGGTGCTGCTGCCCAAGGCGCACCGCCTCAGCGGCCAGCTCGCGATGCTCCTGCTGATGGTCGCCTACACCTTCACGGGGCTCTACCTGCTCTTCTCCGTCTGACCGACCCCACCCCAGCGCGGTGGTTCTGCCACCGTACGAGGCGGCTATCGGCCGGAGACGGTGGCGTACGCACCGCGCCGGGGGAGACGGTGGCGTACGCACCGCGCCGGGGGAGACGGTGGCGTACGCACCGCGCCGGGGGCGGAGTGTCCGAGGTCGGCGATAGCGTCGGGGCATGGCGACGATCTTCAACACCGCGACCACGCTCGACGGCTACCTCGCGACGACCGACCACTCCCTCGACTGGTTGTTCGAGGTGCCCGGATCCGACGAGGCGGAGAGTGGCATCGGCGACTTCACGGCCCGTGTCGGGGCTCTCGCGATGGGCTCCTCGACCTATGAGTGGGTCGTCCGGCACGAGTCGCTCGTCGAGCACCCCGAGAAGTGGACCGAGTGGTACGGCGATCGCCCCACCTGGGTCTTCACGCACCGTGACCTGCCGGTCCTGGCCGGCGCCGACATCCGCTTCACCCGGGCTCCGGTCGCCGAGGTGCATGCCGAGATGCTCGCCGCCGCAGGAGACCGTGACATCTGGCTGATGGGCGGCGGTGACCTGGTCGGCCAGTTCGCCGACGCGGGGCTGGTCGACCAGCTGATCGTCACGGTGGCACCGGTGACCCTCGGGGCCGGTGCGCCGCTGCTGCCGCGCGACATCCGCTCGGACCGGCTCACGCTGACGTCGGTCCGGCAGGTCGGCCCGTTCGCCGAGCTGGTCTACGAGGTTCGATCCGCATCCTGATTGCGCACCGTTGATTAGCACTCGTATAGTGAGAGTGCCAGACACCCACGTGTCCGGCATCTGACCAGATCGATGAGGTTGTGGGCCGCGGCGAGAAGGGTTCGCCACACGCCGCAGCCGTCCGTCGCGGGCATCGCCTGGTCACCCACGTCGACAACCAAGTCGGAGACACGTACACATGGCAAAAACCATTGCTTTCAATGAGGAAGCCCGTCGCGGCCTCGAGCGGGGAATGAACCAGCTCGCCGACGCCGTCAAGGTGACCCTCGGCCCCAAGGGCCGCAACGTCGTCCTGGAGAAGAAGTGGGGAGCCCCCACGATCACCAACGACGGTGTCAGCATCGCGCGCGAGATCGAGCTCGAGGATCCCTACGAGAAGATCGGCGCCGAGCTCGTCAAGGAGGTCGCCAAGAAGACTGACGACGTCGCCGGTGACGGCACGACGACCGCCACGGTCCTCGCCCAGGCACTCGTCCGCGAAGGCCTGCGCAACGTCGCGGCCGGCGCCAACCCGATGGGCCTGAAGAAGGGCATCGAGACCGCCGTCGAGGCCATCTCCGCGCAGCTGCTCGGCATGGCCAAGGACGTCGAGACCAAGGAGCAGATCGCTTCGACCGCCTCCATCTCGGCCGCTGACACCACGGTCGGCGAGATCATCGCCGAGGCGATGGACAAGGTCGGCAAGGAAGGCGTCATCACGGTCGAGGAGTCGAACACGTTCGGCATCGACCTGGAGCTCACCGAGGGCATGCGCTTCGACAAGGGTCACCTGTCGGGCTACTTCGTGACCGACCCGGAGCGCCAGGAGACCGTCCTCGACGATCCCTACCTGCTGATCGTCAACTCCAAGATCACGTCGGTCAAGGACATGGTCCCCGTCCTGGAGAAGGTCATGGCGTCGGGCAAGCCGCTCGTCATCATCGCCGAGGACATCGAGGGCGAGGCCCTCGCGACGCTGATCGTCAACAAGATGCGTGGCACGTTCAAGTCGGTCGCCGTCAAGGCCCCCGGCTTCGGTGACCGCCGCAAGGCCATGCTGGCCGACATCGCCATCCTGACCGGTGGTGAGGTCATCAGCGAGGAGGTCGGTCTCAAGCTCGAGAACGCCGACCTGACGCTGCTCGGCACGGCTCGCAAGGTCGTCACGACCAAGGACGAGACCACGATCGTCGAGGGCGGTGGCTCCGAGGACCAGATCCAGGGCCGCGTCAACCAGATCAAGGCCGAGATCGAGAACAGCGACTCCGACTACGACCGCGAGAAGCTCCAGGAGCGTCTGGCCAAGCTCGCCGGCGGCGTCGCCGTCATCAAGGTCGGCGCGGCCACCGAGGTCGAGCTCAAGGAGCGCAAGCACCGCATCGAGGACGCCGTCCGCAACGCGAAGGCTGCCGTCGAGGAGGGCATCGTCGCCGGTGGTGGCGTCGCTCTCGTCCAGGCCGCTGCCGCTGTCTTCGAGAAGCTCGAGCTCACCGGTGACGAGGCCACGGGTGCCAACATCGTGCGCGTCGCCGCCTCGGCCCCGCTCAAGCAGATCGCCGTCAACGCCGGTCTCGAGGGTGGAGTCGTCGCGGAGAAGGTCGCCAACCTCCCGGAGGGTCACGGCCTCAACGCCGCCACCGGCGAGTACGTCGACCTGATCGCCGCGGGCATCATCGACCCGGCCAAGGTCACGCGCTCGGCGCTGCAGAACGCAGCCTCGATCGCGGCACTGTTCCTCACCACCGAGGCCGTCGTCGCCGACAAGCCGGAGCCTGCTCCGGCCGGCGGCGGCGCCCCGGACATGGGTGACATGGGAGGCATGGGCTTCTAGTCACCTCGTGACCTGAGCTCCAGCAGACCAGCGAAGGCCCCGACCGCTCCGGCGGTTCGGGGCCTTCGTCCGTCCTGGGTCGTCCTACATCGACGCGGCGGCGGCCTTGATCGCCTCCCGGATGCGGAAGTACGAGCCGCAGCGGCAGACGTTCTCGATCGCGTCGATGTCGGCGTCGGTCGGGTTCTTGGTCCGTTTCAGCAGGGCGACCGCGGCCATGATCTGACCGGGCTGGCAGTAGCCGCACTGGGCGACGTCCTGGTCGATCCAGGCCTCCTGCACCGGGTGCAGGGTGTCGCCGTCGGCGAGGCCCTCGATCGTCGTGACCTCGCGGCCGCCGACCTCCGACACCGGTGTCACGCACGGGTTGAAGGCCTCGCCGTCGAGGTGGCTCGTGCAGGCCTTGCAGACGTCGATCCCGCAGCCGTACTTCGGGCCGCGGACACCGAGCTTGTCGCGCAGGACCCAGAGCAGGTCGAGATCGGCCGGGGCGTCGACCGTGACCGGTGAGCCGTTGAGGGTGAACGTGTAAGCGGGCATGGCGTGCTCCTCAGTGGGCCGGGAACGGCTCGAAGTCGACGGGGAAGATGATCGGGAACGAGCGCGGCTTGGTGCCCGTGGCCCGTGCGTAGGCGTTGGCGACGGCACCGACGGCCGCCGGGACGCCGAGCTCGCCGGCACCGCCCGGCTTCTCGCTGCTGTCCATGATGATGATGTTGACGTCGGTGGGGGAGTCCGCCTGGCGCGTGTAGTGGAACTGCGAGTAGCTCCCCTCCAGCGGCAGGCCGTTCTTGATGTGGAGCCCCGCACGCAGCGTGGTGCCGATCGCGTCGGTCAGGCCGCCGAGCAGCTGCGACTTCAGCCCCGAGGGGTTGAGGCACAGCCCGACGTCGGCGACGATCGTCGCCTTGGTGACCCGGGGGTCCTGGGGATCGGTCGCGTCGATCTCGACCAGCACGGCGGTGCACGACTTGTACTCGTCGTGGAACGCGATGCCCTGGGCGTGCCCCTTCGGCATCGCCCTGCCCCAGCCGCCCTCCTGGGCGGCTCGGTCGAGCACCGCCTTCTGGCGTCGGGTCTTGAGCTGCTGACGACGGAAGGCGACGGGGTCGCGGCCGAGCTTGGCTGCCATCTCGTCGACCAGGATCTCCTCGGCGCCGCGGGTGTTGGCCGAGTAGACCGATCGCCAGCTGCCGGTGTGCATCTTGAGCGGGATCTCGTTGAGCAGCTGGGTCACCACCCCGAAGTTGTAGGGGCACTTCACCGTGGTCAGGAAGATCGTCTGCGCGAAGCTGGCGTTGCCGGCGACCGGCAGGCTCGCTGCGACCGCCGTGAGGATCTCGCCGAGGCCGTGCCGGGTGTCGGTCTCGACCGAGGCGACCCGCTGCTCGTAGGACAGGACCCCGCCGAGCGCGAACGTGGCTCGCAGCTTGTGGTGGGACGCGGCGCGGGCGCGGCCGTGACGCATGTCGTCGATGCGGGTCCACATCAGTCGCACGGGGCGGCCGAACGCCTTCGAGGCCCGCGCGGCCTCCAGCGCCGCGTCGTAGAACAGCCGCCGCCCGAACGAGCCGCCGCCCTGCAGGACGTGGAAGGTCACCTTGCCCTGGGGGAGGCCCAGCTCCTGGGCGATGGCCTGCGCGGCGATGATCGGCGACTTCGCCGCGGCCCAGATCGTCGCACCGTCCTTGCGGACGTCGGCGACCGCGGAGTTGGGCTCGAGCGGCGCGTGGCTGACGAAGTGGAAGTCGAACTCGGCGTCGAGCGAGAGGCCGGTCTTGGGCACCGTGAACGGCAGCGTCGCCTTGCGCAGCCTGGCGAAGATCTGCTCGTCCGACAGGTCGTCGATCGTGCCCTTCGTCCAGGTCGCCTCCACGGCCATCTTGGCATCGAGCGCCTGGCCGAACGTCTCGGCGAGGACGGCGACACCCGTCTCGATCATCGCGGCGTCGATCACGCCGGGCATGGCCTTGATCGCTGCCTCGTTGAACGAGGTGGGGCTGCCGTTGATCGTCGGCGGGCGAGCGACCATGACCGGCATCGCGCCCGGCACGTCGACGTCGACGCCGTACTCGATCTGGCCGGTGACGGCCTTGCGGGCGTCCACCCGGCCGGTCGGTGTGCCGATGACCTCGTAGTCGGCCGGCTTCTTGGGCGAGACCCGCAGGTTGGGCAGCCCGCTCGACGCCGCGTCGGCCGTGAGCTCGGCGTAGGTCGCGGTGCGACCGTCGGGGCCGCTGACCACGCCGCCACTCGTGGTGAGGCCGCTGGTGGACACCTTCCACCGCGCGGCCGCTGCCGCGAGGAGTCGTCCGCGGGCCGCGGCCGCGGCCCGGCGGACGGGGTCGTACATGCTGCGCACCGTGTTGGACCCACCGGTGAGCTGGTTGAAGAGCAGCTCGGGGCGCGCGTCGGCGAGGGTCACCTCCACGTCGTCGAGCGCGAGGTCGAGCTCCTCGGCGAGCAGCATCGAGAACGTCGTCGTGATGCCCTGGCCCACCTCGGCGCGCGGCAGGGCGAGGCGCGCCGTGCCGTCCTCGGTGATCTCGATCGTCAGCATCCCGGACGTCGCCGCGCCCGCGAGGATCAACAGCTCGCCGAGGTCGATGATGTCGGCCGGCTGCGGCACGAGCGCCGCCGCCGGGCTGCCGCCGTCGATGCCGAGCTGCACCGCGATGGTGAGCGTCGGTGCAGCCACCAGATAGGTCAGGAACCGCCGTCGGTCGGTCCCTGACGACGTGTCGTCGTCTTCCTCGAGCTGGTCGGTCGGTGGAACGTACGTGGTCATGCATGTCTCCTACGCGACCCCTCCCCCAAGGTCGTCACGTCGTGGACAGGTGGTTCTCCCCCCGAAGCGATCTCAGCACAGTGTGTGCTGGGTCACAACTCCAAACCCGCGGTGGCGCGGCGATCGGGGACAATGTCCGCATGCCTCGCACCGTTGGTCTGCTGCTCGCTGCCGGAGCCGGTCGGCGGATGGGGCGGCCCAAGGCGCAGGTGGTCGGTGCAGGAGGTGAGACGTGGGTCGGGTCCGCGTCGCGGGTGCTGCGAGAGGGCGGGTGCGACCCGGTGGTCGTGGTCGTCGGCGCCGAGGCCGAGGCGGTGCGGACGCTCCTGCGCGATGCCGACGTGCGCGTCGTCGAGGCGAGCGACTGGGCCGACGGGATGGGAGCCTCCCTGCGGACGGGACTGACCGCGATCGACGGCGACGACGCTGCGGCAGTGCTCGTGCACCTGGTCGACCTGCCCGACGTCGGAGCCGACGTGGTGGCGCGGCTGGTCGCCCTCGGGGCGCCGGACCTCCTGGCGCGCGCGACGTACGACGAGACCCCCGGCCACCCCGTGCTGATCGGCCGCGACCACTGGTCCGGCGTGGCCGCGGTGCTGGCCGGCGACCGGGGAGCTCAGGCCTACCTGAGGGCCCGCGACGTGGTGGGCGTCGAGTGCGGCGACCTGGCGACGGGGGCCGACGTCGACGAGCCGGGACCTATGCTGGGATGACCGGATCGATCGGAGGGGTGTCGTGCGTGACGTGATCCCTGCCCTCATGGGCGCGTGGCACGACGGCCGCACGGTCGGCCTCGCCACGGTCGTCGGCACGCAGAAGTCGGCACCCCGACGGCCCGGAGCGGCCATGGTCGTGATGCCCGACGGCGCCGTGCTCGGCTCGGTCTCGGGCGGGTGCGTCGAGGGCGCGGTCTACGAGCTGGCGACCGACGTCGTCGCCGACGGGCGGGCTGCGCTGCAGCAGTACGGCTACTCCGACGACGAGGCCTTCGCCGTCGGCCTGACCTGTGGCGGCATCATCGACATCTTCGTCGAGCCGGTGTCCGCCGCGACGTTCCCCGAGCTGGAGAAGGTCGCCGTCGACGTCGCGGAAGGCCGCCCGGTCGCCGTCGCCACGGTCGTCGAGCACCCCGACCCGTCGTGGGTCGGGCGCCACCTGGTGGTGCGACCCGACTCGACCGAGGGGTCGATCGGTTCCGAACGGGTCGACGACACCTTGACCGACGACGTGCGGGGGCTGCTGGCCGCCGGCACCAGCACGCTGCTGACCTATGGCGCCGAGGGGCAGCGGATGGACGTGGGCATGCGGGTCTTCGTGTCGTCGTTCCAGCCGCCGCCGCGGATGATCGTCTTCGGCGCGATCGACTTCGCCTCGGCGGTCTCCCGCCAGGGCGCGCTGCTTGGCTACGAGGTCACGGTGTGCGACGCCCGACCTGTGTTCGCCACCGCGGCGCGGTTCCCCGACGCCGACGAGGTCGTCGTCGACTGGCCGCACCGCTACCTGGCGGCACAGGTCGACGCCGGGCTCGTCGACCGCCGCACGACGATCTGCGTGCTGACCCACGACCCGAAGTTCGACGTGCCGGTGCTCGAGGTCGCGCTGCGCCTGACGGGTGACCTGCAGCCCGCCTTCGTCGGGGCGATGGGGTCGCGGACGACGCACGACGACCGGATGGCACGCCTGCGCGACGTCGGTCTCACCGAGGACCAGCTCGCCCTGCTGTCGAGCCCGATCGGTCTCGACCTCGGCGGCCGCACCCCCGAGGAGACCGCCGTCTCGATCGCGGCCGAGATCGTCGCCCGGCGCTGGGGTGGCACGGGTGCCCCGCTCACCCGGACGCAGCGACGCGTCCACCACACGGGCCCGGCCTGACGCCGGACCGCCCGCAGGTCCCGCTCGGGGGCCGGGTCACAGGTGCGTGCGGACGTCGCGCAGCTCGGGGAAGAACGTCAGCTCTAGTGCCTTCTGCAGGAAGTGGACTCCGGACGACCCGCCGGTGCCCCGCTTGAACCCGATGATCCGTTCGACGGTCTTGAGGTGCCGGAACCGCCACAGCTGGAAGCTCTCCTCGACGTCGACGAGCTCCTCGCACATCTCGTAGGCGTCCCAGTGTGCGTGGGGGTCGGCGTAGATGCGGCGGAACACCTCGACGACGCCCGCGTCGGCGGCGTAGGGCTGGGTGAGGTCGCGCTCGAGCACCGCGGTGGGGACGTCGTGACCGCGCCGGGCCAGGAAGTGCAGGAACGCGTCATAGAGGCTGGGCGACCGCAGGTCGGCCGACAGGGCCGCGTGCAGGTCGGGGTCGTGGGCGAACACCGCGATCATCTGGGGGTTCTTGTTGCCGAGCAGGAACTCGACCGTGCGGTACTGCGGCGACTGGAAGCCCGATGCCTTGCCGAGCGAGTCGCGGAACTGCACGTACTCCACCGGCGTCAGGGTCTCGAGCACCGACCACTGCTCGAACATCTGACGCTGGATGGCCTTGACCCGTGCCAGCCGCTTCAGGGCGGGGGCGAGGTCGTCGGCGGCGAGCAGCGTGATCGCCGAGCGCAGCTCGTGGACGAGCTGCTTGAGCCACAGCTCGGTGACCTGGTGCTGGACGATGAACAGCATCTCGTCGTGGTGGTCGGAGACGGGCTGCTGGGCCGAGAGCAGCGTCGGGAGCTGCAGATAGCTCGCGTACGTCATCTCACCGCGGAGGTCGGTGGCGACCCCGTCCTCGATCGGTCGGTATGTCGGATCCATGTCTGCACGGTAGGGGGTGCCGGTCCATGACAGGGTTGGGGCATGGCACTCATCGAGGCTCGCGGGCTCGGGAAGTCGTACGGGCAGACCCGGGCGGTCAACGACCTGTCCTTCACGGTGCGACCCGGCAGCGTGACGGGATTCCTCGGACCCAACGGATCGGGCAAGTCGACCACGATGCGCCTCATGCTCGGTCTCGACCGCGGCGAGGGCGTGACGACGTTCGACGGCGTGCGGTTCGACGAGCTCGAGCACCCCATGCGGCACGTGGGCGCGCTGCTCGAGGCCAAGCCGTTCCACCCGACCCGCCACGCCCGCAACCACCTGCGGATGCTCGCGGCGTCCAACGACATCCCCACCAGCCGGGTCGACGCGGTCATGGCGCTGGTCGGCCTGGAGACCGTGACGCGCGGCAAGCCCGGCAAGTTCAGCCTCGGCATGGGCCAGCGCCTGGGCATCGCCTGCGCGCTGCTGGGCGACCCGCACACCTTGATCCTCGACGAGCCCAGCAACGGCCTCGACCCCCAGGGCATCCAGTGGCTGCGCACGCTGCTCAAGCACCTGGCGGGGGAGGGTCGCTCGGTCTTCGTGTCCAGCCACCTGCTGCAGGAGATGGGGGTCCTGGCCGACGAGCTCGTCGTGATCGGCCGCGGGCGGATGCTGGCCAACGGACCCGTGAAGGACTTCATCCAGCACAGCACGATCGGGGCGGTCGAGGTCAGGACGCCGGACGGTGCGTTGCTGCAGCCGGCGCTGGCGGCGCTCGGCGCCCAGGTGACGACCGACGGAGGTCTGCTCACCGTGCGTGGGGCGACCGCCGAGCAGATCGGCGACGCTGCCCACGCCGCGGGGGCGAGGCTGCACCAGCTGGTCACGCGGCAGGCGACGCTCGAGCAGGCGTTCCTCGAGGCGACCGGCCTCTCCGAGGAGTTCCGTGGGGGGCAGGCATGATCGACGCACTGCGCTACGAGGTCGTCCGGCTGCAGACGATCCGCTCGACCTACTGGCTCGTCGGCATCGCCGTGACGTTCCAGCTGATCATGTCCGTCATCCTCGCGGCGGTGATCTCGTCGTCGACCTCGTTCGGCGGAGACGGTGCCTTCGACGTCATCGCGACGATCGGCGCGTCGAGCGGCTTCGCGCCGTTGTTCATCGCCTACATCATCGGGCTGCTCGGGGTGTTCTCCACGGGCCACGAGTACCGCCACGGCATGATTCGCGCGACGTTGACGGCGATCCCGAACCGGACGCACGTGTTCGTCGCCAAGATCGTCTCGACCGTCGTGGTCTCGGCCGTCGCGGCACTGCTGTGCGTGCTGATCGCCCTGCTCAGCATCCTCGCCTTCGGGCTCGACCTGCCGACCGGGAGCGCCCTCGGCGAGATGGCGCTGGGCACCACGATCTTCACGACGCTGTTCTCGCTGTCGGGGCTCGCCTTCGCCGCGATCACCCGCAACCAGACCGCGGCGGTCGCCCTGCTGCTGCTGGTGCCGACGGTGCTGGAGTCGATCATCCGGGCCATCGTCATCGCGATCAAGAGCGCCTCCGACGACCCGCAGTCCGACGGCGGGATCGTGCAGATCCTCAAGTACCTGCCCTACGACGCCGGCGGCAAGCTCTACACGCGTGCCTCCCTCGACGACCTGTTGTCGTTCCTCGGCTACACGCCCTTCGGCCCGGTCGGCGGCGGCATCGTGATGGGCGTCTTCGTCGCGGCGCTGCTCGCCATCGCCTACGCCCTGTTCCTCAAGCGTGATGCCTGACGCGCCGGCGCCGGCCCTGGCGGCCGAGCACCACGACCGCCTGCGCGCGGCGGGCGTCGACGCCGTTGCGCTGGAGGGAACGTGGCGACGGGTCACCGACCCGATGCCCGACTGGTGGCACGACCGGGGCAACGCGCTCTACCTCGCCGACGGGGCGTCGTTGCCCGAGCACGTGCTGGCGTCGCTGCGACTGTTCACGGTGCGCGACGTGCTGATCGCGGTCGGCTCGCACCTGGAGTGGCTCACGTCGCTGCTCGTCGGGGGCGACGGAGCGACGGTCTTCGTCGGGCACGGCTGCGCGCTGACGGCCGGCGAGCTCTACTGCGGGGCCGACTCCCGGATCGTCCTGCACGGTCCGGTGCTCGCGACCCGCAGCGCGATCGTCGACGCCCGCAACGGCGGCAGCATCGTGGCGGGGCCCGACCAGCTGTGGGCCGCCGACGTCTACATCGCGACCGACGACATGCATCGCCTGCAGGACCGCTGGACCGGGGAGCGGATCAACCCCTTCGGCGCCCACATCCGGCTCGGGCCGCACGTGTGGCTGTGCCGCGACGCCGTGGTCACGGGTCACGTCGAGATCGGCGAGGGCTCCGTCGTCGGGCTCCGCAGCGTGGTGCGGGGCCAGAAGATCCCGGCCTTCAGCGTCGCGGCCGGCACGCCCGCGCGGATCGTCCGCGAGGACGTGACCTGGAGCCACGACGACGTCCCGTGACCTCCTCGCGACAGGCCCGAAAAATCCCGGAGTGACGGGGGTCACAGGGCGACGTACACTCGCTGCATGGGTCGGAGCAACGACCTCGCGATGCCGCCCGGTGCAGACCCGGCCGCGCTGTCGAGGTATCTCAATGCCGCACACGACACGTTCGTCGCGTCGGGACGCGGCGACCCGGCCCTGCGCCGTCTCGTGCTCGAGTCGTGGCAGCGCAGCATCGACGGTGGGGTCGACCCCGAGCAGGTCCTCGCGGCCATCCGGCTCGACGACGACGCGCTCGCCGACATCCGCGACGCCCACCCGCTCGCCGCCGGCATGCCGGTCATCCGCAAGCTCCTCGTCGAGAGCGCGGCAGATGCGGGTCTGCTCGTCGCCGTGAGCGACGCCGCCGGCCAGCTGCTGTGGGTCGAGGGCAACGCCTCCTTGCGGGCGCGAGCCGAGGGCATGCACTTCCTGCCCGGCGCCGACTGGAGCGAGGGGAGCGCCGGCACCAACGCCCCCGGGACGGCCCTCGCGCTCGACCGGCCGGTCCAGATCTTCGGCCCGGAGCACCTCGCGCGGCAGGTCACGCCGTGGAGCTGCTCGGCCGCGCCCATCCACGACCCTGACACCGGTGCGATCCTCGGAGTCCTCGACCTCACCGGCGGCGACGAGGTCGCGACCCCGCAGAGCCTCACCCTCGTCCGCGCCACGGTCGCCGCGGTCGAGGCCGAGCTGCGCATCGAGCGGCTGAGCCCTCCGCGGCACGCGACGGTCACCACGAGCGGCTGGTCCACCCCGATGCTCGAGGTGCTGGGCGGCCACGGGGCCACGCTGCGCCACGGCACGACGACGACCCGGCTGAGCCTGCGGCACAGCGAGCTGATCCTGCTGCTCTCGGAGTCCGAGGACGGCATGACGACGGCCGAGCTGGGCGTCGCCCTCAGCGACGACGAGCAGGCGCAGGTCACGGTGCGCGCCGAGCTGTCGCGCCTGCGGTCGGTGCTCGGCCCGATCCGGCTGGAGTCGCGGCCCTATCGCATCGACAGCGTCGTCGACACCGACATCGTGCAGGTGCGGGCCGATCTCGCCGCCGGGCGTCTGCGCACCGCGGTCGCCCGCTACCGCGGTCCGATCCTGCCGGCGTCGACGGCGCCGGCGGTCGAGCGGCTCCGCGACGAGCTGCACATGCACGTCCGGTCGTGCCTGCTCGCCTCGGACGACGCCGACGCGCTGCTGTCGTTCGCCGACACCGGCCACGGCCGCGACGACTTCGAGGTCTGGGAGCGCGTGCTGTCGATCCTGCCGCCGACGTCGCCGCGCTACGCGCAGGTCGCAGCCCACGTGCAGAGGCTCGACCTGGAGCTCGGCGCCTGACCGGTCGTGTGACCTGCGCAACATTGCTGCAACGCCCTTGCAACGGGCCTGTGACTACGGTCACAGAGTCCCCGAACCAAGGAGCTCCGCATGACCGTGTACGCCCAGCCCGGCACCGAAGGCAGCGTCGTCACCTACAAGTCGCGCTACGACAACTGGATCGGTGGCGAGTACGTCGCCCCGGTCAAGGGCCAGTACTTCGAGAACATCTCGCCCGTCAACGGCAAGGTCTTCTGCGAGATCGCCCGCGGCACGGCCGAGGACATCGAGCTGGCGCTGGACGCCGCCCACGCCGCCGCCCCCGCCTGGGGCAAGACGTCGGTGGCCGAGCGGGCCGTGGTCCTCAACAAGATCGCCGACCGCATCGAGGAGAACCTCGAGATGCTCGCCGTCGGCGAGACCTGGGACAACGGCAAGCCGGTCCGCGAGACCATGGCGGCCGACCTGCCGCTGGCGGTCGACCACTTCCGCTACTTCGCCGGTGCCATCCGTGCCCAGGAGGGCCACCTCTCGCAGATCGACGACGACACGGTCGCCTACCACTTCCAGGAGCCGCTCGGCGTCGTCGGCCAGATCATCCCGTGGAACTTCCCGATCCTCATGGCGGTCTGGAAGCTCGCTCCTGCGCTCGCGGCCGGCAACGCCGTCGTGATCAAGCCCGCCGAGCAGACCCCGGCCTCGATCATGCTGCTGATGGAGCTCATCGCCGACCTGCTGCCGGCCGGTGTCGTCAACGTCGTCAACGGCTTCGGCACCGAGGCGGGCGCGCCGCTGGCCTCGTCCAGCCGCATCCGCAAGATCGCCTTCACGGGTGAGACCACGACCGGTCGCCTCATCATGCAGATGGCCAGCCAGAACCTCATCCCCGTGACGCTGGAGCTCGGTGGCAAGTCGCCCAACGTGTTCTTCGAGGACGTCGCGTCCAAGGAGGACGCGTTCTACGACAAGGCTCTCGAGGGCTTCACGATGTTCGCCCTCAACCAGGGCGAGGTCTGCACGTGCCCCTCGCGCGCGCTCATCCAGAACTCGATCCTCGAGCAGTTCCTGCCCGCCGCGACCGAGCGGACCAAGCTCATCAAGCAGGGCAACCCGCTCGACGTCGAGACGATGATCGGTGCGCAGGCCAGCAACGACCAGCTCGAGAAGATCCTGAGCTACTTCGAGATCGGCGTGCAGGAGGGGGCCCGCATCATCACCGGTGGCGAGCGCGTCGACCTCGGTGGCGACCTGTCGGGCGGCTACTACGTCGCTCCGACGATCTTCCAGGGCAACAACAAGATGCGCGTCTTCCAGGAGGAGATCTTCGGCCCCGTCGTCTCGGTGACCGGCTTCGACGACTACGACGACGCGATGAGCATCGCCAACGACACGCTCTACGGCCTCGGTGCCGCGGTGTGGTCGCGCGACACCAACACCGCCTACCGTGCCGGCCGTGACATCCAAGCCGGTCGGGTGTGGACGAACAACTACCACGCCTACCCGGCGCACGCGGCGTTCGGCGGCTACAAGTCATCGGGCATCGGTCGCGAGAACCACCTGATGATGCTCGACCACTACCAGCAGACCAAGAACCTGCTGGTGAGCTACTCGAACAACGCCCAGGGCTTCTTCTGAGCATGAACGCTCGCGTGGAACGCATCGCGATGACCCCGAAGGCTGCGGAGCTCCTCCGCAGCCTTCGGGCCACGCACGGCAAGCCGCTGATGTTCCACCAGTCGGGTGGGTGCTGCGACGGCTCGGCGCCGATGTGCTTCACGCAGGGCTTCTACATCGTCGGGCCGACCGATGTGCACCTCGGCGACCTCGACATCGGTCCCGATCCCGACATCGACCCCGAGGGCATCGTCCCGGTGCACATCTCGCGGGAGCAGTTCAACTACTGGTCCCACACCCACATCACGATCGACGTGGTGCCGGGTCGCGGTGCCGGGTTCTCGATCGAGGGTCCGACGGGCATGCGGTTCATGATCCGGTCGCGGATCTTCACCGAGGAGGAGACGGCCCTGCTCGCCGCGGAGCCGGCGCGCTAGACGGCGCTGTCAAGGGAGATGGCGCCCCGTGACCGACGTCTCGCGAAAAGGTGCGGCCGAGATGTCGTCATGCTCTGGACGCTGATCACTCTCAGGAGGTAGAAGGGCCGAGCGACTCGCCAGGCCCTCGCCGAAACACCTGAGGATCCTCATCGTGCGTGCCTTCACTCCCCGGACGTTCCGCTCTGCCCTGCTGGCAGTCCTGGTCCCTGCGGTCGTCGTCTCCGGGCTCACCGCTCTGAGCGCGCCGGCGAGCGCCGCGAGCCCGGTCGACGGCCTGCGCCCGTCGACCGCCGCCGCGTCGTGCTGGGAGATCAAGCAGCTCAACAGCGCCTCGCCCGACGGCGTCTACTGGATCCTCACCCCGCAGCTGCAGGTCCCGACCCAGATCTACTGCGACCAGACGACCGATGGCGGCGGCTGGGAGCTCATCGGCCGTGGCCGCGAGAACTGGACCTACAACTACAACGGCAAGGGCACGCCGGCCGAGGTCGCCACGACCGTGACGGGCACCGCGGCGTTCTCGCCCAAGCAGCTCGACTCGACCGTCATCAACGGCCTGCTCGGCGGCAAGCGCTTCGACGACCCGACCTACGGCAGCGGCGTCCGCATCCGCCGGGCGACCAACCAGACCGGCACCGCCTGGCAGGAGACCCGCTGGACCTACCGCGCCAACAGTCGTGACCGCTGGAGCTGGGCACTCGGCGCCGGCTTCCCGCTGGCCACCGTCAACATCGGCGGGTCGACGGGCAGCAACCTCACGACCTACGAGTTCGGCGCCGACACGGCCTACAAGCGGCTGTGGACCTACGAGAACGTCAAGAACAACTACGTCCGGGGGTTCAACTTCGGCCAGAACGGCATCGGCTCGACGGCGTCCGACAGCTACATCTACTCCGAGGTGGGCGGCGGTGCGTACGGCACGCCGTTCAGCCAGGTCTTCATCCGACCCAAGCTCATGAGCAGCGACCTGACCTTCACGCCGGTCCCCGACGCCGGCACGCCCGCCCAGACGATCCGCGCGGTGCCCAGGAACGGCTCGCTCAGCAGCAGCTGGGGCGTCACGGGGCTCGGCAACGGCGGCACGACCGAGAACGCGACCGAGGTGCAGGCCTTCGCCCAGATCGGCAACACGATGTACGTCGGCGGCAACTTCACCACGGTGCTGAAGGGTGCGTCGGCGACCGGCGACGATCGCGTCGCCCAGCCTTACCTCGCGGCGTTCGACGCGACGACGGGCGACTTCATCCGCTCGTTCACGCCCCAGCTCAACAGCATGGTCAAGTCGTTGACGGCACTGCCCAACGGCAAGCTGGCCGTCGGGGGCGAGTTCACCCAGGTGTCCGGCACGGCCCGCAGCGGCCTGGTCGTCCTCGACCCGCAGACCGGAGCGCTCGACCCGAGCTGGACGACGAACCTCGAGAACAGGGTCTCCGGCGGTGTCGTGTCGGTGCGCGGGCTCGACACCGACGGCACCTACCTCTACCTCACCGGCTCGTTCACCCACTTCGTCAAGCCGGGGTCCAGCGACCGCTACGCCAAGAACGGAGCGCGCATCGCGCTCTCGACCGGCACCGCCGACAACAGCTGGAACCCCGAGTTCAACGGCACGGGCACCGCGCTCGACGTCAGCGACGACAAGTCGACGGTCTACTTCTCGGGCTACTTCACGCAGATGAAGAACAACACGCAGCCTGCCGACCGTGCCGCCGCGATCAGCACGGCCTCGGGCGCTGCCAAGGTCGCGAACTGGCAGCCGACCTTCAGCACGGCGGGCTCGGCGCGCTATCAGCAGGCGATCCAGCAGGTCGGGTCCAAGGTGTGGCTGGGCGGCTCGCAGCACAGCATGTTCTCCTACAACCCCTCGACGTTCGCGCTCGAGAACAAGCACATCACCAAGGCCGGCGGCGACCTGCAGGCCATCACGGGCGGCAACGGGCTGGTCTTCGGCGGCTGCCACTGCGAGAACTGGGTCTACTCCGACACCACGGCCTACGACAGCACCAACCCGGGCGGCACCAACATCACGTGGACCCAGGCCGACAAGACCTACTACGTCGGCGCGTGGGACGCCAAGACCGGCGACTTCGCGATGGAGTTCACCCCGGAGATGCGGGCCCGCAACGGCCTCGGGGCCTGGGCGCTGAAGGTCGCCAAGGACGGCACGCTGTGGGCCGGCGGCTCGATCACGTCGTCGGTCAAGGAGAACGGCAGCAACCAGTGGATCGGCGGGTTCGTCCGCTACGCCCCGCGGCCGAGCACGGCTCCGGGCGCCCCGACGGCCCTCAAGGCAACTCTGGCCGCAGGATCGGCCACGCTCACCTGGAGTGCTGGATCCTCGTCCGACGTCACCTACGAGGTCCTGCGCAACGACCGGGTCGTGGCGACCACGACCTCCACCACCGTGACGGTCCCCGGCTCGACCGGCTCGGACCGCTACGTCGTCCGTGCAGCCGACAGCTGGGGCAACCGCTCGGCGTCGACCGCGGTCGCGGTCCCGGCGGCCGCGCCCGTCACGACGACGTTGGTGCCGGCCGGTTCCGCCTGGGCCTACTACTTCTCCAACACTGCCGCCGTCGGCACCGACTGGAACCGGTCGTTCTTCGACGACTCGGCCTGGGCGACGGGCACGGCCCCGCTCGGCTGGGGCACCGGTCCGATCGCGACCAACATCGACGTCCCGGCGGGTCAGACCCGCGCCGTCGCGTCCTACTACCGCAAGAAGTTCACGATCGCGCCGGGCAGCACGTTCGGTGCGGTGACACTCACGACCCGGGCCGACGACGGTGTCGCCGTCTACGTCAATGGGGTCGAGATGACGCGGGCCAACCTGCCCGCCGGCACGCTGACCGGCAGCACGTACGCCTCGTCCGCCCCCTCGACGGCGACGGCGGTGGCCAACCCGGTCACCTACACCGTTCCGGTGTCCGCACTGCGCATCGGCACCAACACGGTGTCGGTGGAGGTCCACTCGATGTATCGCACCACGCCGAGCTCGAGCATGGACCTGTCGCTCGTCGCCGAGGCCGGCAGCCAGGCGCCGGCGGCGGAGACCACGACGACGCCGCTCGTGGCCGTGGGGTCGGCCTGGTCCTACTTCTTCGACAGCGCGGCCACCGTGCCGACGGACTGGACGACGTCCGCGTCGGCCACGAGCGCCTGGCGCTCAGGCGCTGCGCCGCTCGGCTGGGGCACGTCCGGACCCATCGCGACCAACATCGACGTGCCGGCGGGAGGCACCCGCGCGCTGACGTCCTACTACCGTCGATCGTTCACGGTCGCCGACGCCTCGGCGGTCAAGACGCTGAAGCTGACGACCCGGGCCGACGACGGTGTCGCGGTCTACGTCAACGGCGTCGAGGTCACCCGCTCCAACCTGCCCGCGGGCACGCTGACGCCCACGACCTACGCGTCGTCGGCAGTCTCGACCGCTGCGGCCACCAGCAACCCGGTCACGTTCGACGTGCCGCTGGGCCTGCTGCAGACCGGCGCCAACAGCATCGCGGTCGAGGTTCACTCCAACTACCGGTCGACGCCCAACGCCAGCATGGACCTGTCGCTGGTGGCGACCTCGTGAGCGCCATGGACGACACGACGGAGCAGACCGGGGCCCGCGCCGCCTACGCCCAACTGGCCCGCGCGCAGAAGAGCGGGGCCGGCGTGCCCTGGTACATGCGCGTCGTCAACCGTCGGCTGGGGCGCCTCATCGCGTCGGTCGCGGCACAGACCCCGGCCACTCCCAACCACATGACGGCGGCGAGCTTCGTCGCGTTCCTGGCCGGCGCCGGCCTGCTCGTCGCCGTCTCGCCGGGCGTGCCGATGGCGGTCGGCGCCATGGTGCTGCTGCAGCTCGGGTTCGCGTTCGACTCCGCCGACGGACAGCTCGCCCGCCTGCGGGGCACCGGGTCGCCGGCGGGGGAGTGGCTCGACCACGTCGTCGACTCCGGACGCCACCTGCTGTTCCACCTCGCCGTGCTCGTCGGGCTCTACCGGTTCACCGACGTGTCCGACGCCGTGCTCCTCGTGCCGATGGCCTTCGGGCTGGTCTCGACGGTGCGCTTCTTCGCCCAGATCCTCGCCGAGCAGCTCGCCCGCCGCGACCCGGTCGCCGGCCCGGAGTCGGTGCCGCGCTTCGGCGTCTGGATCCAGGCTCCCGCCGACACGGGCCTGCTCAACCTCGTCGTGCTCCTGTGGGCGTGGACGACCCCGTTCCTGTGGGCCTACGGCGCGTTCGCCGCGCTCAACGCCCTGCTGCTCGCGGCGACCTGCGTGCGTCGCTACCGCGAGCTCGCGGCGCTGCGCCGGGAGCCCTGATGGCGACCTCCACCAGCACCCGTCGGACCGACGTCGTCCTCGACCAGCCGGGCGAGGCGCTCCCGGCCTGGCCCGTCCTGGCGCTGCTCTGGGGCTTCCCGGTGTTCTGGGTGCTGGGCGCGACCGTCATCACCGGGGTCCTGCTGACCGTCGTGATGCTGTCCTACCTCGCCCACCACGCTGCTGCGCGGTTCGTCCCGGGTGTCTACGCCTTCACGGCGTTCGTGGCCTGGGTCATCCCCTGCGCGATCATGGTCGAGGGCACGACCCGCCTGCTGGGCTATGCCTACCGCTTCTCGATCCTGGTCATCGTCGGCACCGCCTTCGTCTACACGATCGCGGCCGGCAGCCGGCTCAGCCGGCGCAAGATCGTCAACGCCCTCACGTTCGTGTGGTTCTTCACGATCGTGGGTGGCCTCGCCGGTCTCGCCTTCCCCGAGACGCGGCTGTCGACCCCCGTGGGTCTGCTCCTGCCGTCGTCCCTGACGAGCAACGAGTACGTGCACGACCTGTTCTTCCCGCCGTTCGCCGAGGTGCAGTCGCCGTTCGGGTCGCCGACGGACTTCCTCCGCCCGTCGGCGCCGTTCCCCTACGCCAACAGCTGGGGCGTCGCGATCGTCCTGCTCACCCCCGTGGCGGTGGCCTGCTTCCTGCAGACCCGGTCCGTGGTCCTGCGGATCGCGATCATCGTGGGTCTCGTGGCGATGATGGCACCCGCCCTCAGCACGTCCAATCGCGGCATGTTCGCGGGTCTCGTGCTCGCTGCGGTCTACGTCGTCATCCGCATGGCGCTGCGCGACCGCGCCGCACCGGTCATCACGATCGCGGTGCTCGGCATCGCGGGCGCCACCGTCCTGATCGCGAACGGCCTGCTCACCCAGATCCAGACCCGTCAGGAGTACGGCGACTCCAACGGCACCCGCTTCACGCTCTACGAGGAGACCTTCCGGCGCACGCTGCAGTCACCGCTGCTCGGCTACGGGGCGCCGCGTCCGTCGGCCGAGCAGGGCATCTCGCTCGGCACCCAGGGCTACGTCTGGATGCTGATGTTCAGCTACGGCTTCGTCGGCCTGGTCCTGTTCCTGACGTTCCTGTGGGGCACCACGATCCGCACGTGGCGCTCGCCGGGCGACGTCGACCTGATCCTGCACAGCGTCCTGGTGGTCGCCAGCGCGATCATCGTGGTCTACGGCATGGACATCATGCAGCTGCTCGCGGTCATGCTGGTCGCAGCGGTGCTGCTGCGCAGACGCTACGGGCTCGACACCTGCGACTCCGGTGGCTGAGCCGGGATCTCGCGGGATCGCCTGGGCCGGCGCGGTCAACCTCGTCGGCGGTGCAGCCGGCTCGATCGTGGGCCTGCTCCTCGCCGCGATCGTCGGTCGTGAGCTGGGCACGGAGGGCGCGGGCACCTACTTCCTGGTCGTGGCGGTGTTCATGATCGTCTCCAACGTTGCCGAGCTCGGCGCCGACACGGGGCTGGTGCGCTACGTCTCCGCGGCCCGAGCCACGGGGCGGCTCGTCGACGTCCCGCACCTCGTCCGCACGGCGGTGCGGCCGGTCCTGCTCGGCGGCGTGCTCGTCGTCGTGGTGTCCGCGGCGATCATCCGGGCGCACCCCGACCTGTTCTCCGGGCTCTCGTCGCGCTTCGTCGTGATCGCCGCGGCACTGGCCGTCATGTCGTCGCTCGTCGCCGTGATGCTCTCGGTGTCACGAGGGTTCGGTGACGTCCTGACCTATCCGCTGCTGCAGAACATCGCGCTGCCGATGCTCCGGCTGATCGGGGTCTTCGTCGTCGTCTCCGCCGGTGGGGGAGTCGCGGCCGTCCTGACGGCGTGGATGGCGCCGGTCCCGGTGGTCCTCGTGCTGGCGACGATCGTCGCCGTGGTGATGATGGTGCGACACTCCGGCTCGGCGCGGCCACGGCCGGCCCGCCCCGCCGAGCTGCGTCGCGTGGCGGGCGAGTTCTGGGCGTTCAGCGCCACGCGGGGCGTGACGGCGGCCGTCGAGATCCTGCTCGAGTGGGTCGACGTCATCATCGTCGGTGCCATCACCTCGGCCGAGCAGGCCGGCATCTACGCCGTCGTCACACGCTGCGCGCGCGCCGGTGAGGTCATCCAGCAGGCCGCACGCATCGCGGTCGGCCCCCAGATCAGCGCCGCCCTGGCCAAGGGGGCGATCGAGGAGGCGCGCGAGATCTACGGCCTCGTCACCTCCGCGATGATCTGGCTGGCGTGGCCCTTCTTCGTGATCCTGGCCGTCTTCGGCGACGCCGTGCTCTCGCTGTTCGGCCCCGGCTTCGACGCCGGCGCCGTGTCGCTGGCGACGCTGGCGCTCGCGATGGGGCTCGCCACGGCGGCCGGCACCGTGCAGACGATCCTGCTCATGGGTGGTCGCAGCACCTGGCAGCTGGCCGACAAGTCTGCGGCGCTCGCCCTCAACGTCGCGCTCAACCTCGCTCTCGTTCCGATGTGGGGCATCGAGGGTGCGGCCGTGGCGTGGGCGGTGACGATCATCGTCGACACCGCGGTGGTGGTCTACCAGGTGCAGCACCTCATGGGGCTGCGACCGCAGGGGCGGTCGCTCTGGGTGGCCGCGGGCCTGTCGATCGGCCTGGTCGGGTCGCTGTCCGTGCTGTCGCGGCTGGCCCTGGGGTCGTCCGTGCCGGTGCTGCTCGGCACCATCGTGGTGGTCGCTGCGGTCTACCTCGCCGTGAGCTTCCCGCTGCGCCATCGCCTGGGCCTCGTGGCCCTGCTGGCGCACCGCTCAGCCTGAACCCGGCGCGACGGCGCCCCTGCGAGCAGCGACCGGGGCGGCGACTGCTCGGGCGGCGGCCGACCTGTCGGTCTGGCCCGGCCGGTCGCCCGGTGTCGGTGCTGCTCGGCACCGTGTCGGCCCGGGGTTCTGCTGCACACCACCCGGTCAGGGCCCGCCGCGACGACGCGAAGGCGCCCGGACCATGGATGGTCCGGGCGCCTTCAGGTGCGACGACCGCGGGAGCGGTCGGCAGGGATCAGCGGTTGAGCGCGATCATCTCGTGGCGGGACGGGAACAGAGCCGTCAGCGCGATGTCGACGTTCTTGGACTTCAGCAGACCCGCCAGGCGGCGCAGGGCGGCTGCGTCGTCGGTCGTGGAACGGGCCACGAGCACCGAGTCCGAGCGCGTCGCGAGGGCGACCTTGTTGGCGTCGGAGGTCAGGTGCGTCGTGTCGATGACGATGATCTCGCCGGCCCACGACACCCGCTTCTTGTCGGTCGGCCAGCCGCGGCTGATCTTGCCCTCGTTGATGGCGCCGGCATCGACGAAGCGGGCCGAGCGGCCGCGCCGCGAGAGGGCGTCGACCAGCTCCTGGCCCGCGGTGGCCGATCGACCGTCGCCGTCCTCGGCGTCGACCATGATCATGAACGGGCCCTCGGTGCCGATCTCGGTGGGGATCTTGAGCATGAACGCCGCGATGTCCCACGTGTCGGCGCGGTTGGTGTCCTTGGTGCCGTCGAGGACGATCTGGTCGCCGATCGCGTGGAGTCCGTCGACGCCGCCGATCTCGGAGTCCTCCTCCTTGCGGAGCAGGGCGATCGGGATGCCGGCGAGGAGGCCCAGGAAGAGCCCGGCCAGGCCCAGCGGGACGGCGCCGGGCGTCGACGGGGTCGAGGGCGTCTCGGCGTTGCCGACGATCTGTCCGGGGTTGAGGTCGACGTTGCTCAGCTGGGCGAGCTTCTCGCCGAGGGAGTCGGCCTGGATGCGCAGCGACTGCTGGGCGATCCGGCTCGCGTAGGCGTCCTCGTTGGAGTCGATGCGGATCTTGCGCAGCTGGGTCTCGGCGGCCTTGACGAGCCGCTCGACCTCGCTGGCGGCGTCGTCGCGCCGCAGCATGAGGTAGGCCTCCGCCACGGCATCGGCGCCGGCGGCGGCCTGCTTCGGGGTGTCGCCGGAGAAGCTGATCGTCAGGATCAGCGACTCGTCGGGTGACGACACCGTCGTCGAGTCCTTGATGCGACCGGCGTCGATGCGATAGGTGGGGCGGAGCGCGTCGGACGCGGCCTCGGCCACCTTGGCCGAGGCCGCGATGCCGGCCTCGGTCGGCATGCTGACCGACCGCGATGCGTCGACGGTGCTGGTGAGCGGGTCGGCGTTCATCGGGTTGACCGACACGGTGGTCGTGGCGTCGTACTTCGCAGGGACCGCGAACGACGCGAGCACACCGAGGATGAGGCCGATGATCGCCACGACGGCGACGATGGGCCAGTGCCGCTTGAGCGAACCGACGAGGTCGGTGAGCTGCGCGGTCTGCTGAGCGGGGGCCATCTGATCTGTCCTTGGGTTCACAAGCTCCCCTGGATCGGGGGCTCTATACAGAAGGAGCGGTCCACCTGTCGCCTATGACGGGGGCAGAAGGTTTTTGTTGGATGAGGTGTGAATCACAATGGAGCCCGATCGACGCGTGAGGGCGGTGAGCGAGCAGAAAAACAATTGCTGCGGACGGCGCCATCACGCGCAAAACCGGACGATCGTCCCGTTTCGCGGTGCGTGGGGCGCCGCAATTGTTTATTCGTGGGCCGCCGTCGCGCCGGAAATCTGTGCTTCTGACCCTCTGGACGCGGTTTCTCGTCGCATGCAATGCTGCGAACGCCGTAACCAACGGTTACAGATCAGGGGGACCTCTACAGAGGTCGATCTACACCATCCAGGGGTAAGACCATGCAGGACGTTGACCCGGTCAACGTGCCTGGCGCAGAGGTGTCCGTCGACGAGCTCGACGACGTGGCACTGCTCGCGCTGGCTCGTGACGGCCATCAAGAAGCCTATGCAGCACTGTTCACCCGTTACAGCTATGCCGCCCAGAGACTCGCGCGGCACCTGGGGCAGAAGGAGGACTCCGAGGACGTCGTCGCGGAGTCGTTCGCCCAGGTGCTCGATCTCGTGCGCCGCGGCAAGGGCCCTGAGCACGCGTTCCGTGCCTATCTGTTCACGACCGTCCGGCACGAGTGCGGCCGACGCGCCAAGGCAAGTCGGCGGGTGATGCCGACCGACGACGTGGAGCAGATCGACCAGCCGGTGGCGTTCGGCGCCGGCCAGCTCGACGGATTCGAGCGGTCAGCCATCCGAGCGGCCTATGAGTCGTTGCCCCAGCGCTGGCGCACGGTCCTGTGGCACCTCGACGTCGAGGGGCGAAAGCCCCACGAGCTCGCGCCGCTCATGGACCTGTCGTCCAACAGCATCTCCGCGTTGGTCTACCGTGCCCGCTCCGGCCTGCGGGAGGCCTATCTCCAGCAGCACATCAAGCGTGACGACTCGACCGACAGCCGGTCGTGTCGCGACGTGAGATCGAAGCTGTCGGCGTTCGTGCGCCGTACGGCCTCGGCCCGCGACCAGGAGAAGGTGCACGCGCACCTCGAGTCGTGTTCGTCGTGCATGGCGATCTACCTCGATCTGCAGGAGGTCAACCGCGACGTCGGAGCCATCATCGCGCCGGCCGCTCTCGCGGCATCCGTCGCAGGAGGCGTCGTCGTCGCGGCCGCCACCGGTGGTGCAGCAGCCGCGGTCACCCACGCGGTGGTCCTGGGCAAGGGAATCCTCGCCGCGCTCGCCCCGCCGACCGCCGCTGCCGCCCTGACGACGGCGACCATCGTCGGCGCGACCGGCACCCGGCTCGCCGAGCCGACCCGCACGCCGCTGTATGCGGCGGCGGGCGCCGAGACGGACGCCCCCGAGCCAGACACCACCCCCCGGACGTCGCGATCGTCGGCTTCACCGGCTGTGCCGTCGCCGACACCAGAAGTGGTGCAGGACCACGTGAGTGCTGTTCCGCAGTCGGTGGAGGCAGAACCGCAGGGGCCGTCCGCCGGGCGGACAACGACGCCTCCGACGCGACGCCCGTCGCGTCCCTCGGCATCACCATCGGTGCCGGCTCCGCCTGTCGTGGTCGACCGAGGCAGCTCGGGCGGCCTCCTCGACCTGACCCTGGGTGGCGTCCGGATCCTGGTGGCAGCGAGCGGGGGCGGACAGCCGAGCACGCCACCGAGCCCGACACCGACCCCGACGCCCGAGCAGCCTGCGTCGACTCCGTCGGCGAGTCCGCCGACCGTCGAGTGACGGACGGTGACGTGGTCGGCCGCCGCCCTGCCACGGCCGGGTGACGGCCGTCACGGTGCTTGATCGGTGAAATCTGGTCGGCCACCCGTCACGAACGAGCGCCAGCCTCCTCTTCCATGGCAACACCGAGTGAAGGCATGGAACCCCAGTGACTGAAGCACGCCCCAAGTACGACGTCGGCTATTCGAGCGGCGTCTTCGACATGTTCCATGTCGGACACCTCAACCTCCTGCGGCGCGCCCGCAACTACTGCCACCACCTCGTGGTCGGCGTCGGCAGCGACGAGTACGTCGAGAACCTCAAGGGCCGGCTCCCGGTCGTGCCGTGCGACGAGCGCATCGACATCATCTCGGCCCTGGGCATCGTCGACGAGGTCATCATCGACCGGTCGGAGGACAAGGTCGCGGTGTGGCAGCAGCGCCCGTTCGACGCGATCTTCAAGGGCAACGACTGGCAGGGCACGCCGAAGGGCTATCGCCTCGAGCGCACCATGGGTGAGCTCGGCGTCGACGTCGTCTACTTCCCCTACACGCGCCACACATCGAGCTCGATGCTGCGGTCCTTCCTCGCGGAGTCGGAGGAGTGATCGCCGCCGATCGTCGCCCCGACACCGCCGTCGAGCGGTCCGGGGCCACCACCGACGGGCTCCCGGCGGTCACCGCCGTCGTCCCGACCCATCGTCGTCCCGAGCTCATGCGGCAGGCCGTGCAGAGCATCGTCGACCAGACCTACGCGGGTCAGATCGAGATCATCGTGGTCTTCGACGCCTGCGAGCCCGATCTGCCGCCCGTCGAGACCGGGCCCGACCGCACGCTGCGGGCCGTGTCCAACGAGCGCGTCCGCGGACTGGCCGGTGCCCGCAACACCGGCATCGTCGAGGCCTCCCACGACTTCGTCGCGTTCCTCGACGACGACGACCACTGGATGCCCGGCAAGCTCGCTGCCCAGATGGCCGTCTTCGCGGCGCACCCCGAGGTCGGCCTCGTGGGCACCGCGATGCAGGTCGACGACGGACGCACGATCCACCAGCGTCCGGTCCCCCTGACGCTGGTGACGCACGACGACCTGGTGCGCGACCGCATCGCGGGGCTGCACTCCAGCAGCTTCGTGTTCCGGCGCCAGGTGCTGGTCGAGCGCGTCGGCATGATCGACGAGAGCCTCCCGGGCGCCTACGGCGAGGACTACGACGTGCTCCTGACGACGTCCCAGCTCGCGCCGATCCGGCTCGTCAACGAGCCGCTCGTGTCGGTCCGCTGGTCGGGCCAGTCGTTCTTCTACGGCAAGTGGGCGCAGTATGCCGAGGGGCTCACCTATCTGCTCGACAAGCACACCGAGCTGCGAACCGATCCGGCCGCGCTCGCCCGGATGAGCTCGCAGATCGGCTTCGCCCTCGCCGCGGCCGGCCAGCGCAAGGCCGCGCGGACCTGGCTGCGTCAGGCGCTGCGGCTGCAGCGACTCAACGTGCGGGCCTGGCTGGGTCTGCTCATCTCGTTCCGGCTGCTCTCGGCCGATGCGATCGCCCGGGTCGCCAACCTCGTCGGCAAGGGCATCTGAGTCATGGCCGTGATGAACGTCAACACGCCGCTGAGGGGGCTGCAGACCGATCTGGAGGCCCGCGCGGCACGCCGTGCCGGCCTGGGTCGCGTTCCCCGAGCCCTGTTGCGGCAGGGAGTGGCCGGCTACGCGGGAGCGCTGGCCGTCACGTGGTACCTCGCCGACCGCCACTTCGCGCTGCCGATCGCCTGGAAGTCGACCGTGGTCAGCATCGTCGCGGCGTGGCTCCTCTACAGCTTCGCGGCACTCCCGGCCTTCGACCGGGCGCGATCGTTCAAGCCGGCGATCCGCTTCATCGAGGTGCTGGGTGTTCTCTCCCTCGCCTTCGTCATCGGCGACGTCCAGAACACCGACCTCACGCGCCAGTCGGCGGTCGCGATCCTCGCGGCGCCGGCTGTCTTGGCCGGCTCTGCCTTCGTGCACCGACAGCTGCTGCGCCGGACGCCGACGATCCTCGTCGGGCAGGTCGAGTCGGTCCGCCGGCTCGAGGACCGCTGGGCCGGTCGTGGCGACGTCAACGTCGTGGCGACCTGCTCGTGGCGCTCCCCGCACGAGCTGGCTCCGGCCGGCTCGGTCTCCGACGACGGCCTCGCCGAGGTCGTGCGGGAGGTCCTCACCGCCGTGGCCCAGCGTCAGGCGACGTCCGTCGTGATCGCGAGCGGCCGCGCCCTCGCGAGTCCCGCCCTGCGCCACCTCGCGTGGGCGCTGCAGCGGGCCGAGGTCGAGTGCCTCGTCGTCGCCGACATGAACGACCACGTCGAGTACCTGCGGCCGCGACGCGTCGGCGACCAGATCGCCCTGTCGCTGCGGGCGCCCAACGACCACCTGATGTCTCTGGCGGTCAAGTCGCTGTTCGACCGCTCATCCGCCGCGGTGGCCCTGCTCGTGCTCTCCCCGCTCCTGCTGGCGGTCGCCGTCATGATCCGCCTGGGCTCGCGCGGCCCCGCGATCTTCAAGCAGGAGCGATCCGGCCAGGACGGCGAGCCGTTCACGATCTGGAAGTTCCGCACGATGGTGGTCGACGCCGAGGACAGGCTCGACGCGCTGCGCTCCCACAACGAGGGTGCCGGGCCGCTGTTCAAGCTCAAGAACGATCCGCGCATCACCCGGCTCGGCCACGTCCTGCGCAAGACCTCGATCGACGAGCTGCCGCAGCTGGTCAACGTCGTCAAGGGCGACATGTCGTTGGTCGGCCCCCGCCCGGCGCTGCCGTCGGAGACCTCGCAGTACAGCGAGTGGGTGTGGCGGCGGCTGCACGTCAAGCCGGGCCTCACCGGCCTGTGGCAGGTCAGTGGACGCTCGGCGCTCTCGTGGGAGGAGTCGATCCGCATGGACCTGCAGTACGTCAACAACTGGAACCTGCGCCTGGACTTCGCGATCCTCGCGCGCACCGTCCGGGCCGTGCTGGCCCGCGACGGTGCGCACTAGGAGCTGACCCGGCGCCAGGCCTCAGGGGCATGCCGGCAGCTGCTCAGTCGTCGTCGTGATCGTCATCGTCGTCGTGATCCGGCTTCTCGCCCTGGTAGACCCGGTCCTTGCCGGAGCCGCCGTCGAGGCGGTCGGAACCACGCTCGCCCTCGAGCAGGTCGCGTCCACTGCCGCCGCTGATGCGATCGTTGCCGGAGCCGCCGGCGAGCTCGTCGTTGCTGGCCGATCCCCAGATGCGGTCGTGACCCGACTCGCCGTCGATCTCGTCGCGACCGGTCCCGCCGTCGATCCGGTCGCTGCCGGAGCCGCCGTCGATGTCGTCGTGCCCGGACTGGCCCCAGATCGTGTCACGGCCGGAGCCGCCGTCGACGTCGTCGTGGCCCGAGCCGGCGCAGATGAGGTCGTTGCCGCCGTGGCCGTCGATGTCGTCGTTGCCACCGAGCGCGACGATCACGTCGCGGCCCGACGTGCCGTCGATGTCGTCGCTGCCGGTCGTGCCGACGATCGTGGCAGCGACGCCGCGGCACTCGTAGGTCGCGGCGGAGGCCGGGCCCGCGAGGCCCAGGGCTGCCACGGTCGTCAGGCCGAGGCCGGCCACGGCCATGAGGGCGGTCGTACGGGTTCGAGTGCGCATGTGAGGTCTCCAGTCGGTGAGGTGGTGTCGAGACCATGTGACCGGTCGACGATGAGGTCGTGATGAGCCGGTGATGAGAGGCTCCTTAGACACCGTGTCCTGTAACTCGTTGTTACACTTTCGAGGTCGTCTCGGCAGCGGTTACCGTCGAGACACCGCATCCCGAACGGAGAAGCATGTCTGAGCTCGGCTACACCCTGAAGGTCTTTCGTCGGATCGGGATGCTCAAGCCGCTTCCTCCGCACCGGCTGATCGGCGCGGGGCTGCAGCTGGCCAAGTGGGGTCCGGGCCTGCCGTCGGGCGTCAATGCCGCGGCCAAGCGCTTCCCGAAGCAGACCGCCATCATCGACGACGCCGGCGAGATCACGTGGTCCGGGCTGGCCGACCAGATCAACCAGTTCACGCAGGCGCTGAAGGACCGGGGCGTCGAGCCGGGCGACTCGATCGCCGTGCTCGCCCGCAACCACCGGCACATGATCGTCTCGATCGTGGCCATCATGCAGGCCGGCGGACGGGTGCTGCTGCTCAACACGATGGCGAGCCGCTCGCAGCTCGGCGAGCTCGCGAAGCGAGAGGACGCCTCGTGCGTCATCGTCGACCAGGAGTTCCTCGACGTCGCAGGTGACGTCGACCGATCGACGATCGTGCTGGGGTGGGCCGACCCCGATGCGCCGGGCGACATCCCGACCGTCGCGGGACTGTCCGCGGGCCAGCCCACCAAGGGCCATCCCAAGCCTGCGCGCCACGGCCAGATCATCATCTTCACCTCGGGAACCACGGGCCTGCCCAAGGGTGCGCGCCGTGAGGAGCCGAAGGACCTCAAGCCCCTCATCGCCTTCTTCGGCGCCATCCCCTACCGCGGCAACTCCACGATCGTCATCGCTGCGCCGCTGTTCCACTCCTGGGGCCTGATCAACTTCGCCTTCAACCTGTCGACGGCACCGACCTACGTCCTGCGGCGCCGCTTCGACCCGCTGCAGGTCATCCGCGACGTCGAGCAGCACCGGGCCGAGGCCCTTGTCGTCGTCCCGCTCATGATGCAACGCATGGTCGACGCCGATCCTGACGTCATCGCCCAGGCCGACGTCTCGTCGCTGCGCATCACCGCGAGCAGCGGGTCGGCGCTGGCCGGCGAGCTCGCCAACCACTACATGGACCTGTTCACCGACTCGGTCTACAACTTCTACGGCGCGACCGAGACCGGGTGGGTCACGATCGCCAGCCCGACCGACCTGCGGGAGGCCCCCGGAACGGCCGGCACCCCGCCGTTCCGCACGACGGTCAAGATCCTCGGGCCCGACGGCACCGAGGTGCCGCAGGGCGAGACCGGCGTCATCCACGTCGGCAACGACATGCCGTTCGGCGGCTACACCGACGGCAACACCAAGTCGTTCGCCGACGGTCTGATGAACAGTGGAGACGTCGGGCACTTCGACGAGAACGGCCGGCTCTTCGTCTCCGGCCGCGACGACGACATGATCATCTCCGGCGGGGAGAACGTCTTCCCTCGCGAGCTCGAGGACGCCCTCATCGAGCACCCGGACATCAGCGACGTGGTGGTCACGGGCATCACCGACGCGAAGTTCGGCCAGGTGCTCGCGGCCTACGTCGTCGTCAAGGACGGACGCTCGGTCAGCGAGGACGAGCTGAAGGCGTACGCCAAGGAGCGGGTCGCCCGCTTCGCCGTGCCGGCGCGGACGATGTTCCTCGACGAGCTGCCGCGCAACCCCACGGGCAAGGTCATGAAGCGCGAGCTGCCGGACTTCGAGTAGGCCGCGCGGCCGGCGGCACGGCCAGCAGCAGCCCCAGCACGAGCCCGGCGAGCGTCGTCGCGGCGCCGCCGGGACCAACGGGAGCCGTGGGGGTTCGGGCGGGATCGACCACCTCGGCGGTGGAGGTCGGTCGGTGCCCCGTCCCGGCGACGTCGACGGACCGGACCGCGAGGTAGGCGTTCGACACCGCGTCGGCGCCGCGTGCCGCTGTCTGGGGGGTGGACGCGCGATAGGTGACGTGCAGCACCCGGGAGTTGTCGACGCTGCGGGTCGTGGCGGCCTGCTCGAGCCCGTCGATCGACAGCTGCGGCTCGCCGAGGGCGTCGAGGGCCTCCGCGGAGACCCGCCGAGAGGACGCCAGCGCCTCCTCGGCCGCCATGTCGACGAGGGCGGGGTCGGCGGCATCGACCCGGACCACGGCGACGGCCTCGAAGCGGGTCGGGATCACGACGTGCATCGCCACGCCGGCGGCCAGGCCGACACAGGCGCCCACGAGGAGCGTGCGCCAGTGTCGTGCCGTCCGACGGCTCAGCTCGGTGAGGGTCAAGGTCTCCACCCGGCCAGTGTCGTGCCGACCGTCGGCCGGGGCGCGGAGTTGTCCACAGGCGGGGTCCGGGGGGCTGGTGGTCGACCGGCAGGTCGGCGATAACTGGTGCCATGGACGCCGATCCCGACACCACCATCGACACCGAGCTCATGATGCGCGCACGAGCCGAGGACCGCGAGGCCTTCGGGCTCCTGTTCGTGCGCCACCGGGAGGTCGCCGTCCGGGTCGCACGTCGACTCTCCGCGCGTCACGACGTCGACGACGTCGTGGCGGAGGCCTTCGCCCGGGTGCTGGCCCAGGTCGCCGACGGCCGCGGGCCCGTGACGTCGTTCCGCGCCTACCTGCTCACGGCCGTCCGGCACGAGGCGGCCAGGCGACGCGTCGTTGCTCGACGCTGGGACCTGCTGGCCGATCTCGACCCGGTGGCCGACGTCGTCGGGGTCGACGAGGTCGACGACGACGCCGTCCGCGCTGCGTGCCGCTCGCTGCCACCGCGCTGGCGCCAGGTGCTGTGGCAGCTCGAGGTCGAGGGGCGCCGGCCGCACGAGATAGCCGGCGAGCTGGGCCTGACGCCCAACGCCGTGTCGGCGCTGGGTCATCGCGCGAGAGCAGGGCTGCGCGCCGCCTACCTCGCTCGGTCTCAGGCGGCCTGACGGTGTCGCGGTCCGGGTGACTCACCACTGCTGGTGGCCTGTGGCAGGGTTGTCGCGTGGACATCGCCTACGACCCGCATCCGGACGGGCAGCCCGACCCGGGCGAGGTCGTGTGGACGTGGGTCCCGTTCGAGGACGATCCGAGCCAGGGCAAGGACCGACCTGTCCTGCTGATCGGCCGCGACGCGTCCGCGCTGGTCGCGCTGATGATGACGTCGAAGGACCACGACCGCGACCACGAGCAGGAGGCGCGGGACGGACGGTTCTGGTTCGACCTCGGCCCCGGTCCGTGGGACCCGGCCGGACGACCCAGCGAGGTGCGCCTCAACCGGTTCCTCGTCGTCGACCCGGCTGGCGTCCGCCGCGAGGGTGCTGTGCTCGACCGTCCGCGGTTCGACGCCGTGGTGGCCGCGCTGCAGCCGCACCTGCCTGCACGACTGGTCCAGGGATGAGCGAGGAGGGGCCGCGTCCGGTCGGACGGATCGACCGGTTCCAGCGCCGCCACCCGGTCGTCGGCTTCCCGATCGCGGTCGTCTACAAGTACTTCGACGACCAGGGCGCCTACCTGTCGGCGATCCTGACCTACTACGCGTTCATCGCGATCTTCCCGCTCCTGCTGCTCAGCACGTCGATCCTCGGCTTCGTGCTGCAGGGTGACGACGCCCTGCGGGACCGGCTGATCGACTCCGCGCTCAGCCAGTTCCCGATCATCGGCGACCAGCTGGGCAGGCCCGAGGGCCTGCAGGGCAGCACCGGCGCCATCATCGCGGGTGGGCTCACCGCCACGTACGGTGCGATGGGGCTCGGCCAGGCGATCCAGAACGCTGCCAACATCGCGTGGTCGGTACCGCGCAACAGTCGCGCCAACCCGTTCCTCCTGCGGCTGCGCAGCCTGGCGTTCCTGTCGATCGGCGGCCTCGGCATCCTCGCCCTGGCGATCGTGACGTCGGTGCTGTCCAATCCCGACGCGATCGGGACGAACCTCGAGCCGACCCTCGAGCGGCTCGTGCAGGTGGCCAGCTTCCTGCTCACGGTCATGATCTTCGCGGCGATCTTCCGGCTCGTCAGCCTGGGGCGTGCCAAGCTCCGGTCCGTCCTGCCGGGGGCGTTCGTCACGGGCGTCCTGTGGCAGGGGCTGCAGTGGGTCGGCAACACCTACGTTCGCGAGGTGATCGGCAAGGCCGACGACCAGGTCAACCAGACGTTCGCGCTGGTCCTCGGCCTGATGGCCTTCATCTACATCGCGTCGATCATGGTGGTGCTGGGTCTGGAGGTCAACGTCGTGAGGCGCCGGCGCCTCTACCCGCGCGCGCTGCTGACGCCCTTCACCGACAACGTGATCCTCACCGACGCCGACCAGAAGGCCTACGCCGCCTACGCCAAGTCGCAGCGGCACAAGGGCTTCCAGTCCGTCGAGGTGACGTTCGAGGAGCGCACGCCGCGCGAGCACGTCGACCGCACGGAGCCGATCGATCACGCCGACCGGACGGAGCGGATCGAGCGGACGGTGCCGCTCGATCGCGTGGAGCCGCAGCCGCAGGACGCTCCGTCGGACCGGCCCTGACGGTCCCGCAATTCACGGCGTGGTGTGCCGCCCACTAGGCTGGCTGCACGACCAGTGGTCGTCCTGATCGAGCGACATGAAGGTGGCATCATGCCCACGGGCAAAGTCAAGTGGTACGACGCAGACAAGGGCTTCGGCTTCCTGACCCAGGAGGACGGACCCGACGTCCACGTGCGCTCCGACGCCCTGCCCGCCGGCGTCACCACGTTGAAGGCCGGCACGCGGGTCGAGTTCGGCATCGTCCAGGGCAGCCGGGGCGACCAGGCCCTGCAGGTCCGCGTGCTCGACCCGGTCGGCTCGGTGTCGCGCTCGCAGTCGCAGGCCCGTCGCAAGGACCCCGAGGCGATGGCTGTCATCGTCGAGGACCTCATCCGGATGCTCGACGTCGTCGGCGAGGGCTACCGTCACGGCCGTCACCCGGACGCCAAGAAGGCCAAGCCGATCGCGCAGGTGCTGCGCGCCGTGGCGACCGAGCTCGAGCTCTGACCGACCGCACGACCGCCTAGAACCGGCGGGTCTGCTGGCTCTCGGGGTCGTACGACGGCGGCTGTGGCGCAGCCGCCGGGGCGGCATCGGGCCGGCGCGCCTTGGTCACCACGAATGCCAACCACACGATCAGCAGCGCGCCGATGACGAGCGAGCCGATCTGCGGTGTCGCGTCGAGGGTGAACAGGCCGATGCCGATGAGGCCGCCGGTGACCCAGCCCAGCTGCAGCAGCGTCTCGGACCGGGCGAACATGCTGGTGCGGACGCGCTCGGGCACGTCGCGCTGGATCAGCGCGTCGAGGCTGAGCTTGCCCAACGACTGGCAGATGCCGACGGTCAGGCCGAGGATCACTGCGGTCCACCAGGTGAAGAACACGCCCACCGTGGCGAGCACGACGACGTCGATGACCAGCACGCCGATGACGACCTGCTCGGGCCGACGGGAGCTCGCGGCCGAGCCGATCAGGGTGCCGATCGTGTTGCCGGCACCTGCACCGCCGACGACGAGGCCGAGCAGGATCGTGGCGTTGTAGTCCCAGCCCATCGAGGCGGGTGGCTCGCGCAGCGTGAACGCCATGAAGATCGTCAGGAAGCCCGACAGCAGCCGCAGGCCCGAGTTGCTGCGCAGCGCGTTGACGACGGCGCGGGTGATGCTGAGGCCCTTCTGGGGCCCGGAGGTGTGCGGGGTCAGGTCGACCTGCTCCTCGCCCTCGCTGGAGTCGACCTTCTCGGGCAGCAGGATCGCCAGGACGGTGCCGACCGCGAACAGCAGGGCCGCGTAGCGCAGGGCCCAGTCGGCGCCGATCGTGGCGGCACCGACGGCGAGCGGTGCCGAGATCGCCGCGGCCCCCGTGCCGGTCAGCGAGATCCGGGAGTTGGCCTTGACCAGCGTGAACGTCTCGGGCAGCAGCCGCGGGACGGCGGACGCGCGGGTCACGCCGTAGGCCTTGGACGACACGAGGCAGCCGAGGGCTGCGAAGTAGAACGCGGGGGACGCGTCGGCGACGGCACCCGCCAGGACCCAGCAGCAGAACGCCCGGATCGCGAGTGTGGCACCGATCGCCCAGCGACGACCGCGACGGAACCGGTCGAGGAACGGGCCGATGAGGGGGGCGACGACGGCGAACGGCAGCATCGTGAGCACCAGGAACAGGGCGACCTGCCCGGTGGCCTCGCCGGTGGGGACGGTGAAGAACAGCGTGCCGGCGAGCGAGATGGCGACGGCGGCGTCTCCGGCGGTGTTGAACGCGTGCAGCTCGAGCAGCCGCGAGAAGCCGCTCTCGCCGGCGCCTCCGGAGTGGGTGAACCGCCGGGCTCCGGTGAAGGCGGCAGTGCTGCCCTTGGCCACGGCGCGGGCCGTGCCGCGCGACAGGCGACCGACCCCCTGGGCGGTGCGGGCGATGCCCGACGGCGGGGGAGTGCCGGGACGCGTCTGCCCCTCGTCGTTCGCGGGGTCACGCGCGTAGTCGTACGGTCCCTCCGGTTCCTCCATGTCATCAATCCTGCCTCACCCCGAGAAGCGCGCGCGCCCAGACATGGGTCACAATTGAGGAATGCCCACTGATGCCCAGCTGTCCGCAGCCGTCGACACCGCCCGCGCGGCTGCTGACGGCGCCGCCGACGCCGGCACGGTCGGTGACCACCTGCGCGTCGTCGAGGACGGCGAGCGACTCGTCTCGCACCACTTCGCGTGCCTGAAGCCGGGCTACACGGGGTGGTACTGGTCGGTCAGCATCTCGCGGGCGCCCGAGAGCGACGAGATCACGGTCAACGACGTCGTCCTGCTGCCCGGCGACGACGCGATCGTCGCCCCGGCCTGGACGCCCTACCGCGATCGCATCCGCCCCGGCGACCTGAGCCCGGGCGACGTCCTGCCGCCCGACGAGGACGACGCGCGCCTCGTGCCCTCGTGGGCGGCCGGCGACGGCGACGAGCAGACTCCCGACCGGTTCTTCGCCCGCGAGGTCGGCCTCGGCCGCGAGTGGGTGCTCTCGTTCGAGGGCCGCGAGATGGCCGCCGAGCGTTGGCAGGAGGGTGATCAAGGACCTGACGCCCCGATCGCCCAGCAGGCCTCGGGCGTGTGCCACTCGTGCGGCTTCATGGTGAGCCTCGCCGGCCCGCTCTCGGAGCGGTTCGGCGTCTGCGCCAACGGCATGGCCAACGACGACGGCCGTGTCGTGTCGTTCGACCACGGCTGCGGCGCCCACTCAGGTGCCCGCCTGAGCCGAGCGGCGAGCGCCCAGAAGCTCCCGGACCCGGTGTTCGACACCCTCACCCGCGACGAGGTCGAGGGCCTCTAGGCCTCGCTCGTCCCCGCAGCACCCGACGCCCCACGTGAGTCCGCTCACGTGGGGCGTTCGCGACTTGCCCGCGGACACTTCCAGACGTATGGTTGCAGCATGCAACTAAAGACCGAGACCGCCCCCCAGACGTCTGCCAGCGGCGACGAGCTGAGCCACCGCGAGATCATGGAGGTCTTGTTCGGCCTCCTCGCGGCCCTCTTCACCGCCATCCTCAGCAGCACGATCGTGTCGAACGCGCTGCCGACGATCATCGCCGACCTCGAGGGGTCGCAGACCCAGTACACGTGGGTCGTGACCGCCTCGCTGCTCGCGATGACGGTGTCGACGCCCATCTGGGGCAAGCTCTCGGACCTGATGAACAAGAAGGCGCTCGTCCAGATCTCGATCGTCATCTTCGTCATCGGATCGATGCTGGCGGGCCTGTCGCGCAACCTGCCCGAGCTGATCTCGATGCGAGTCGTCCAGGGCATCGCGATGGGTGGTCTGACGGCCAACGCCCAGTCGATCATCGGCTCGATCATCCCGCCGCGCCAGCGTGGCCGCTACAGCGGCTACATGGGCGCCACGATGGCGGTCGCGACGGTCAGCGGCCCGCTCCTCGGTGGCCTGATCGTCGACACGCCCGGGCTCGGCTGGCGCTGGACGTTCTTCGTCTGCGTGCCGCTCGCGGTCATCAGCCTGATCGTGCTGCAGAAGTACCTTCGCATCGCCACGGTGCGCCGCAAGGTCAACTTCGACTACGTCGGTGCGGTCCTCATCGCGATCGCCGCGAGCCTCCCGCTGCTGTGGGTGACCTTCGCCGGCGACTCGTTCGACTGGATCTCGTGGCAGACCGCAGCGTTCCTCGGAGGCACCGTCCTGGCCGCCGTGCTCGTCGTGCGGGTCGAGCTGCGCCACCCCGAGCCGCTGCTCCCCATCGCGGTCGTGCGGGAGCGCACCACGGCGCTGGCGATCATCGGCAGCGTCGCCGTCGGCATCGCGATGTTCGGCGGATCGGTCTTCATCGGCCAGTACTTCCAGGTCGCCGGCGGACGCACGCCGACCGAGGCCGGGCTCCTGACGATCCCCCTGATGGTCGGCTCGCTGTTCGGCACGCTGCTCTCGGGCCAGCTCATCACGCGCTACGGACGGTGGAAGCGGTTCCTGGTCATCGGCTCGGTCTCGCTGATCCTCGGCATGGGTCTGCTCTCGACGATCAGCCACACCACGCCGGAGTGGCACGCGATGGCCTTCATCGCCTTCGTCGGCATCGGCATGGGCATGCTGCTGCAGAACTACGTCCTCGCGGTGCAGAACACCGTCGACGTCTCGCAGGTCGGTGCCTCCAGCGCCACGGTGGCCTTCTTCCGCTCCCTGGGTGGTGCGGTCGGCGTCTCGGTGCTCGGCGCGATCCTCGCCTCGCAGGTCAAGGGCGACGTCACGTCGAAGCTCTCGGCGCTGGGCATCGACTCCGCGGGTGGCGGCGGGTCGCTGCTCGACGTCAAGAGCCTGCCTCCGCAGGTCGCCGAGGTCGTCCGCGCCGCCTACGGCGACGCGACCGGAACGATCTTCGGGGTGGCAGCCGTCGTCGCGGTGCTGAGCCTCGTGGCGGCCCTGCTGATCAAGGAGGTCCCGCTGCGCACCACGGTCCGCAAGGCAAGCGACGTGGACGCCGACCTCACGGCGTGAGGCGACTCAGTCGCCCTTGCGGCGCCGCCCGGGCTGCATCCGCAGCGCGTTGCGGCGCCGCCTGCAGTACTCGATGCCGATGAGGCCGAGGCCGAAGCCGGCCACGGCGGTCCAGAGCCACCAGGTGCGGCCGTTCTCCTCCAACGTGCCGAGGAACGGCAGCAGGGCGATGCCGATGACGCCCCAGACGATCGTGCCGACGGTCATGGTGCGGACGCCGTCGACGTCCATCGGCTCGACCTCGGCGACGCGGTGCGTCGTGTTGCCGATCTCGAGCTCGGTGAGCTCAGGGCGGCCGAACTCGTGGCGCCGGGCGGCCCGCTCGAGGCGGGCGATCTCGCGGTGCCCCATCTTGCGCTCGATGGTCTCAGGACCGTCGCCCTGCTGGATCATCCACTCGTCGTCGTCGCTCACGCCGTCGTCTCCGTCGAACAGGCATGGTTCGAGGACGCCGGCGTGATGGCCTCGTGATTCGTTCGCTGACGCTCGCTCACCCCCTCACACTACCCGCCCGGATCGTGGGACCGCCGTCCTGCTGTCATGCTGGAGGACCATGAATCCGCGTCACCGTCGCCTGCTGATCCCCGGCCTTCTCGTCGCGCTGCTCGTCATCGTCGTGGTGAGCTCGCTGGCGAACAAGGCCGATGCCGCCACCTCCGGCGGTGAGCCGGTCAGCCGCCTGGAGGATCCCCGCATCACGGAGTCGAGCGGGCTCGTCGTCAGCCGCACCGACGACGACCTGGCCTACACGATCAACGACTCGGGCAGCGCGGCCGCGATCTATGCGGTGCAGATCTCGACCGGCGCGACGGTCGGCACGCTCACGCCCGTCGTGACGTGGGTCGACACGGAGGCGCTGTCGATCGACGCCGACGGCACGCTCTGGGTCGCCGACACCGGCGACAACGACCGCCAGCGCAGCGACATCGCGCTCTACTCGGTGCCCGAGTTCGGCCGCACCGACATCTCGGCGGCGGCGGTCAAGCGGTATCCCCTCACCTATCCCGAGGGGCCGCGCGACGTCGAGGCGCTCGTCGTCAACCCGAGGACCGACGAGAAGTACCTGCTCACCAAGGGCCTGCTCGGGGGCGAGGTCTTCGCGCTCCCCGACGACCTGGTGGCTGACCAGCCCAACCGCGTCACGGCCCTCGACGGCGCCGTCCCCGGCGTCATCACCGACGCCGCGTTCACCCCCGACGGCCGCCACGTCATCGCCCGCAACTACTCACGGGCCTTCGTCCTCGACCCGAAGACGTGGAAGGAGGTCGACACGATCGACCTCCCGCCCGCAGACCAGGGTGAGACCCTCGCGACCGAGCTCGGCGGGAAGACGTTCCTCGTCGGCAGCGAAGGGGGCGGATCGCCGCTGTTCCGCGTGGACTTCACGGCGCCGACGCCCGAGGTCGCGGCGACCACGCCGGCCGGCGGCACGACCACGGTCACCCCGCCGCCCGGCGGCAGCGGGTTCGCCGGGGCCACGTGGTTCTGGGCGGCGCTCGTGATCGTCCTGCTCGGCGTCGTCAGCGCCGCCGCGACGCACCAGCGCTGACGTCGGGTCGACACACCGCTGTCGCGGCCGGACGGCGTCTGGCATGCTCGTTCGTCGACGAACGCCCGCCCGACCAGGAGTGCCATGACCCGCACGCTCGAGCAGTACTTCAAGATCTCCGCCCGGGGATCGACGATCGGCCGGGAGGTGCGCGGCGGTGTCGTGACCTTCCTGACGATGGCCTACATCATCGTCCTCAACCCGATCATCCTCGCGGGCGTGGCCGACCAGGACGGCAACTTCCTGGGCGGCGGCACCGAGCCGGGGTCGGGCTTCGCGACGATCGCGGTCGCCACTGCGCTGGTGGCGGGACTGCTGACGATCCTCATGGGCGTCGTCGCCAACTTCCCGCTGGCGCTGGCCACGGGTCTGGGCCTCAACGCGTTCGTCGCCTACTCGGTCGCCACCCAGATGACGTGGGCCGACGCGATGGGGCTCGTCGTCCTCGAGGGGCTCATCATCCTGGTGCTGGTGCTCACCGGCTTCCGCAAGGCAGTCTTCGACGCGGTGCCACGTCAGCTGAAGACCGCGATCGCGGTCGGCATCGGCCTGTTCATCGCGTTCATCGGCTTCGTCGACGCCGGCTTCGTGCGGACCACCGGCAACGCTGCCCCCCCGGTCAGTCTCGGCATCGGCGGCAACCTCGCCGGGTGGCCCGTGCTGGTCTTCAGCATCGGCCTGCTCATCATGATCGCCCTGCACGCCCGGGGCGTGCCCGGCGCGATCCTCATCGGCATCGCGGCCACGACGGTCCTGGCCGGCATCGTCCAGGCGATCGCCGACGTGCCCGGCAGCAACGGCGACCCCACGTCGAAGGGCTGGAACCTCAACGTGCCGTCGTGGCCCGACAGCCTGGTCGAGAAGCCCGACTTCTCGCTGCTCGGCGAGTTCTCGCTGTTCGGCTCGTTCGAGCGGGTCGGCTTCGTGACCGCGGCGCTGCTGATCTTCACCCTGCTGCTGGCCGACTTCTTCGACACCATGGGCACGATGACGGCGATCGGCGCCGAGGCGGGCCTCAACGACGAGGACGGGACGCCCGAGGGCGCCCAGCGCATCCTCGTGGTCGACTCCATCGCGGCCGCGGCCGGTGGTGCCGCGGGCGTCTCGAGCAACACGTCGTACATCGAGTCGGCCGCCGGTGTCGGCGACGGTGCGCGGACCGGCCTCGCGTCGGTCGTCACCGGCCTGCTGTTCCTGCTGTCGACCTTCTTCGCCCCGCTCGTGCAGCACATCCCCAACGAGGCCGCCGTCCCGGCGCTGGTCCTGGTCGGCTTCTTGATGATGAGCCAGGTCAAGGGCATCGACTGGACGGACGACGAGATCGCGATCCCGGCGTTCCTCACGATCGCGCTCATGCCGTTCGCCTACTCGATCACCGCCGGCATCGGCGCGGGCTTCATCGTTTACGTCGTGATCAAGGCCGTCAAGGGCAAGGCGTCGGCCGTCTCGCCGCTGCTGTGGCTCATCAGCATCCTGTTCGTCGTCTACTTCGCGATCGATCCGATCTCGCGGTGGGTCAGCTGAGCGGACTCTTCGATACGTTGGCCCCATGCTGATCGCACTCGGAGACAAGATCCCTCAGGTCGCGGACGGCGCGTGGGTCGCGCCGACCGCCGTGCTCGCCGGCTCGGTCGTGATCGGCGAGGGCGCGAGCGTCTGGTACGGCGCGGTCCTGCGGGCCGACAACGAGCCCATCACGATCGGGGCGCGGAGCAACGTGCAGGACAACGCGGTGTTCCACGTCGACAAGGGCAAGCCGGTCGTCCTCGGCGAGGGGGTGTCGGTCGGCCACGGCGCCGTCATCCACGGCGCGACGGTCGAGGACCACGTGCTGGTCGGCATGAGCGCCACGATCATGAACGGCTCGGTGATCGGTGCGGAGTCGCTGGTGGCGGCCGGCGCCCTGGTGCTCGAGGGGACGGTCGTGCCGCCGCGGTCGCTCGTCGCGGGCGTGCCTGCCAAGGTGCGCCGTGAGCTGAGCGACGCCGAGGTCGAGACCCTGCACCGCAACGCCGAGATCTACCAGGAGCATCGCGAGCTCCACCGCGCCGGGACCGTCGTCACCTAGCAGCGCTGTCCTCCCGAGGGACCTGTCGTCAGCCCGGGGTGGATCTCCCTCGGGCGGACGAAGGATGCCGCGGGGAGAGCGTCTGCCCCCTCCAGCTGGCGGAGGGACCGTGGTCAACCGTCAGAGGTGGGCGACCACGTGGTCGATCGACTGCGTCAGACGGGTGATGTCGTCGGGGTCGACCGCAGGGAACATCGCGATGCGCAGCTGGTTGCGACCCAGACCCCGGTAGCTGTCGACGTCGACGATGCCGTTGTCGCGCAGGACGGCCGTGACGGCGTCCTGCTCGACCCCGTGGAGGTCGATCGTGCCGACGACCTGCGAACGCTCGGCCGGGGCGGTGACGAAGGGCGACGCGTAGGACGACGCCTCGGCCCAGGTGTAGAGGCGTGAGGACGAGTCGGCCGTGCGGGTCACGGCCCAGTCGAGACCACCCTGGTCGAGCATCCACCGCACCTGCTGCTCCATCAGGAAGAGCGTCGCCAGGGCCGGGGTGTTGTAGGTCTGGTTCTTGACCGAGTTGTCGATCGCGACCGGCAGGTCGAGGAATCCGGGGATGTGCCGTCCGCTCGCCTTGACCCTCTGGGCCCGATCCATCGCAGCCGGCGACATCAGTGCGATCCAGAGGCCGCCGTCGGAGGCGAACCCCTTCTGCGGGGCGAAGTAGTAGACGTCGGTCTCGGCGACGTCGACGGGCAGGCCGCCGGCGCCCGACGTTGCGTCGACCAGGACGAGCGCCCCGTCGTCGACGTCGCAGGGCCGCGCGACCGGCAGCATGACGCCGGTCGAGGTCTCGTTGTGCGCCCACGCGTAGACGTCGACGCCGGCGGTCGCGTGGGGGAGCGGGTGGGTCGACGCAGCGGTCTCCAGCACCTCGGGATCGTCGAGGAACGGGGCGCCCGCGACAGCAGTCGCGAACTTGCGGGAGAACTCGCCGTGCACAAGGTGCTGCGAGCGCCGCTCGACCAGGCCGAACGTCGCAGCGTCGAAGAAGGCGTGCGACCCGCCCACGCCGAGCACGACCTCGTAGCCGTCGGGCAGCGCGAAGAAGGTGCTGAGTCCCTCGCGGAGACGTCCCACGAGGTCCTTGACGGGGGCCTGACGGTGCGACGTGCCCATCAGGGAGGTGCCGGTCGCGGCGAGGGCGTCGAGCGCCTCGACGCGGACCTTGGAGGGGCCGGACCCGAAACGTCCGTCCTGAGGCAGGAGCTCGGCGGGGATCTTCACGGCACCATTGTCTCAGCCGCGCGTCGAGACGGGGCCTGGAGTGCCGCAGCGGGGCGGTTGCTGCGGTCTGAGCTCGACGACGAGGACGGCGCGCTGCACTGGCTGGACGCGTCGCCGTACGGTTGAGCCTGTGTGGACCTGGGTGGACGGCGCGGAGGACATCGCGGTCGACGGCGGCTTCGCGGTGGGCGACCCCACCGGCTGGCCGGCGCTGACCGCCGACTTCGACGAGCTGCTGCCGCAGCTGCCCGACGGCTTCGACCACCCGGTCGACAGCGCCGTCGACGATGACGGGGACGGCGTCGTGGACGGTGTCATCACGACGATCCTCATGGTCACCGGGCGCCGCCGCACGACGGCCTACCCCATCACCGCCACCCCGGCCGAGCACGTCCAGGTGCTCGACCTGGCCGGCTTCCTGGTCGAGGTCGACGGGTCGTCGTCGTAACAGGACCGTCACATTCGTCACATTGAGTGGCCGGGGTCACAGGGTGTTCGTACGATGCCCCCTATGGCATCTGACGGACCCGCAGTCGAGGTCGCCCTCTCCGAGGGACTCGAGCACACCCAGGACGAGTGGGAGAAGGCGACGGCGGCGGTTCTCCGCAAGTCGCGCCGGCTCGCCGACGACGCACCCGACGCCGACGTCTGGGCGAAGCTCGCCACCACGACGCTCGACGGCATCTCGGTCACCCCGCTCGGCACCCCGGCCCTGAGCGCCGAGCTGACGGACGGCGGCCTGCCGGGCCAGGCTCCCTTCACCCGGGGCGCCACCGCGACGCGCGAGCTCGACGGCTGGGACGTCCGCGCGTGGTTCACCGACCCCGATGCCGAGCGCACGGCCCGCGACGTCGTGACCGACCTCGAGAACGGCGTCAACTCGCTCTGGATCTCCGCAGGCACCGGGGGAGTGCCGATCGACGCGCTCGCGACGATCCTCGAGCCGGTGTTCGTCGACCTGGCGGCCGTCACCCTCGACGCACCGTTCGAGCCGCTCGAGGCGGCCCGGGCCCTGGCCGCGGTCATCGCCGACAAGGGTGTCGACGCGGCGCCCGGCACGAGCTTCGGCGCCGACCCGGTCGGTGCGGCCTTCCGCGGTCGCGGGGTGGTCGACTTCGAGGCGGCCGTCGAGATCGCACGGCTGGCCCAGCCGCTGGGGGTCCGCGCCCTCACGGTCGACGCGACCGCCGTCCACGACGCCGGCGCGTCCGACGTCCAGGAGCTGGCCTACTCGCTCGCGACGGGGGCGCAGTACCTGCGCACGCTGGGCGAGGCGGGGTTCAGCGTCGACGAGGCCGCCGCCCTGATCGACTTTCGCTACGCCGCGACCGACGAGCAGTTCCCGACGATCGCCAAGCTCCGTGCCGCCCGTCGGCTCTGGAACCGGGTGGTCGAGCTCAGCGGGGTCACGACCGCCGCGGCCGGACAGATGCAGCACGCGGTGACGTCCCGTCCGATGATGGCGTCGTACGACCCCTACGTGAACATGCTCCGCACGACCGTCGCGGCCTTCGCCGCCGGTGTGGGCGGCGCCGCGGCCGTCACGGTGCTGCCGTTCGACGAGCCGCTGGGCCTCCCGGAGCCGTTCAGCCGTCGCATCGCCCGCAACACGTCGAGCCTGCTGATCAGCGAGTCGCACGTCGCCGAGGTCACCGACCCGGCGGGCGGATCGCACGCCGTCGAGAAGCTGACCGACGACCTGGCTCGCGCCGCGTGGGCGCTGTTCGGCGAGATCGACGCGACCAGCAGCCTCGAGGCCGCGCTCGACCTCGTGCGCACCCGGGTCGAGGCGACGGTCTCGGAGCGGGCTCTCGCGATCGCCAGGCGTCGCCGCCCCATCACCGGCGTCTCGGAGTTCCCCAACCTCCACGAGGACCTGCCGGAGCGGCGTCCGTACGACCGGCCGCTCGAGGTGCACCGCTACGCGGGCGAGTTCGAGGCGCTGCGGGCGACTCCCGCGTCCACCCCGGTCTTCCTGGCCTCGATGGGCACGATCGCCGCGTTCACGGCCCGCTCGACGTTCGCCGCCAACCTGCTCGCCGCCGGTGGCGTCGACACCGTGGTGGCCGGCCCGACCGAGGGCGTCGACGACGTCCTCGCGGCCCACCGCGAGGCTGGCACCTCGGCGGTCGTCTGCCTCGTCGGCAACGACGTGGCCTATCAGGAGTGGGGTTCCGAGCTGGTCACGGCCCTGCGAGGAGCCGGCGCGACGTACGTCGTGCTCGCCGGCAAGGCCGACGTGGGGGCAGACACGACCATCGCGATGGGAGTCGACGCGCTCGCCTTCCTCCGCTCGATCCGAGAGGAGCTCACCGCATGAGTATTCCCGACAGCTTCCAGGGGCTCCCGCTCGATCCGGAGCAGCCCTACGAGCCCGACGCCGACGCCTATGCGCGCGCGACCGACGGCGCCGAGCCGTGGGCCTCGCCCGAGGGCATCGACGTCGAGGGCCTCTACACCGCCGCTGACCTCGAGGGCCTCGACGGCCTCGACACCTATCCGGGCCTGACACCGTTCCTGCGCGGGCCCTACCCGGCGATGTACACGACGCAGCCGTGGACGATCCGCCAGTACGCCGGCTTCTCGACCGCCGAGGAGTCCAACGCGTTCTACCGTCGCAACCTCGCCGCGGGCCAGAAGGGTCTCTCGGTCGCCTTCGACCTCGCGACCCACCGGGGCTACGACTCCGACAACCCGCGCGTCGTCGGCGACGTCGGCATGGCCGGCGTGGCGATCGACTCGATCTACGACACGCGCAAGCTGTTCGAGGGCATCCCCCTCGACGAGATGAGCGTGTCGATGACGATGAACGGCGCCGTGCTGCCGGTGCTCGCGCTCTACATCGTCGCGGCGGAGGAGCAGGGGGTGCCGCCCGAGAAGCTCTCCGGGACCATCCAGAACGACATCCTCAAGGAGTTCATGGTCCGCAACACCTACATCTACCCGCCGGCACCGTCGATGCGGATCATCTCCGACATCTTCGCCTACACGGCGCAGAGGATGCCGCGGTTCAACTCGATCTCGATCTCCGGCTACCACATCCAGGAGGCCGGGGCGACGAACGACCTCGAGCTCGCCTACACGTTGGCCGACGGTGTCGAGTACATCCGCGCGGGCCTCGACGTGGGCCTGGACATCGACGCCTTCGCGCCGCGGCTGAGCTTCTTCTGGGCCATCGGCATGAACTTCTACATGGAGGTCGCCAAGCTGCGGGCCGCCCGCGCCCTGTGGGCCCAGCTCGTCGCCGACTTCAACCCGAAGAACCCCAAGAGCCTGAGCCTGCGCACGCACAGCCAGACGTCCGGCTGGTCGCTGACCGCGCAGGACGTGTTCAACAACGTCGGCCGCACCGCCATCGAGGCGATGGCCGCGACGCAGGGCCACACCCAGTCGCTGCACACCAACGCCCTCGACGAGGCCATCGCGCTGCCGACCGACTTCAGCGCCCGCATCGCCCGCAACACCCAGCTGCTGCTGCAGCAGGAGTCGGGCACGACCGACATCATCGACCCGTGGGGCGGCTCATACTACGTCGAGCGGCTGACCCACGACCTCGCCAACCGGGCCTGGGCGCACATCCAGGAGGTCGAGAAGGCCGGCGGCATGTCCAAGGCCATCGAGGCAGGCATCCCCAAGATGCGCATCGAGGAGGCGGCAGCCCGTACGCAGGCCCGCATCGACGCAGGCACGCAGGCCGTCATCGGCGTCAACACCTATCGCCTCGCCGACGAGGACCCGCTCGACGTGCTCAAGGTCGACAACAAGGCCGTCTACGCCTCGCAGATCGCCAAGCTCGAGCGGCTGAGGGCCGAGCGCAACCAGGACGAGGTCGACGCGGCGCTCGCGGCCCTGACCCGCAGCGCGGAGCGTGGCTCGGCCAGCGACGGCTCGCTCGACGACAACCTGCTGACCCTGGCGGTCGACGCGGCGCGGGCCAAGGCCACCGTCGGCGAGATCTCCGACGCGCTGGAGAAGGTCTACGGGCGCCACCAGGCGGTCATCCGTACGATCTCTGGTGTGTACCGCACCGAGGCCGGCCAGGCCGGCAACGTCGCCCAGGTCATCGCGGCGACCGAGGAGTTCGAGAAGGCCGAGGGCCGCCGCCCCCGCATCCTGGTCGCCAAGATGGGCCAGGACGGGCACGACCGCGGCCAGAAGGTCATCGTGACGGCGTTCGCCGACATGGGCTTCGACGTCGACGTTGGCCCGCTGTTCTCAACGCCCGAGGAGGTCGCCCAGCAGGCGATCGACGCCGACGTGCACATCGTGGGCGTCTCCTCGCTCGCGGCGGGGCACCTGACGCTGCTGCCGGCGCTCAAGGAGTCGCTCGCCGAGCTCGGTCGACCCGACATCATGGTCGTCATCGGTGGTGTCATCCCGCCCGACGACGTGCAGACGTTGATCGACATGGGTGCGGCAGCGGTCTTCCCGCCGGGCACGGTCATCGCCGACTCGGCGCTCGACCTGCTCGACAAGCTGCGCACGACGCTCGCCCCGTGACGGGCGGGGTCTGATGGTCGACGTCGCGGAGCTGGCCGACGACGTCCAGGTCGGCAAGCGGGCCGCGATCTCGCGTGCCATCACCCTGGTCGAGTCGAGCCGGGCCGACCACCGGGCCGAGGCCCGCGAGCTGCTTGGCATCCTCAACGAGGCGGCCGGCGGCGCCATCCGGGTCGGCATCTCGGGTGTGCCCGGCGTCGGCAAGTCGACGTTCATCGAGGCGCTCGGCACCCACCTGATCGACGAGGGGCACCGGGTCGGCGTGCTCGCGGTCGACCCGTCGAGCGTCCGGACGGGCGGGTCGGTGCTCGGCGACAAGACCCGCATGGCCCGGCTGTCGGTGAGCCCCGACGCCTACATCCGGCCATCGCCCAGCGCCGGCACCCTCGGTGGCGTGGCCCGGGCCACCAGCCAGGCCATGACGGTCCTGGAGTCCGCCGGGTACGACGTGATCCTGGTCGAGACCGTCGGTGTCGGTCAGTCCGAGATCACGGTCGCCGGGATGGTCGACACGTTCCTGTTCCTCACGATCGCGCGCACGGGCGACCAGCTGCAGGGCATCAAGAAGGGCATCCTGGAGATCTCCGACGTGATCGCGGTCAACAAGGCCGACGGCGAGCGCGTGCAGGAGGCCGAGGCGACGTCGAAGGACCTCGCCGGTGCGCTGCGTCTGGTCTATGCCGGCACGCAGGACTGGGTGCCTCCCGTGCTGACCTGCTCGGCCGTCGAGGGCACCGGCATCGACACGGTCTGGAGCCGGATCATCCGGCACCGCGAGTTCATGGGCAGCAAGGGTCTGCGCGAGAAGCGGGCGCAGCAGCAGCTCGACTTCACCTGGGCCCTCGTCCGTGACGAGCTCGACCAGCGCCTGCGCACCGACCCGACCGTCGCGTCGGTCCGGGCCGAGATCCGCGAGGCGGTGCTCTCGGGCGAGATGCCCGCCGCGACCGCCGCCGACAAGATCCTCGAGGCGTACGACTCCTGACGTCTCAAACCCCCCGGAGGGGGTCGTGATCGTCACGTCCTGCGAGCAGGCGGCCCACCCCGGTGCTGTGACAGGATCAGGCGGTGAAGAGAACTGTGACGACCCACCTCGAGCTCCACTGCTGGAACCCTGCCGACCTGGTCCTCTCCGTCGCCGTCGCGGCGGGCAGCCCGGTGGTCTCCGAGACGCTGACGATCATCGCCAGTGGCCAGCCGGTCGAGCCGACCGAGCTGGTGGGTGAGCACGGGACCCGTCTGCACCGCCTGACCGGCCCGACGGGCCCCGTCACGATCGACTACCGGGCCGAGCTCGACGGACTCGCCGACCCCGCCGCCGACCGCGAGCTCGACATCATCACCTACCGACGTCCGAGCCGCTACTGCGAGTCCGACACCCTGTTCGCCACGGCCAAGTCGGAGTTCGTCGGACTGTCCGGCAAGGACCTGCTCGACGCCGTGAGCTCCTGGGTCGGCGACCGCCTGTCGTACGTCCCCGGCGCGAGCCAGCCCACCGACGGTGCCGTCGCGACCTTCCTGGCGCGCAAGGGCGTGTGCCGTGACTACGCGCACCTGGTGGTGGCCCTGCTCCGCGCCCTCGACGTGCCGGCCCGCCTGGTGTCGGTCTATGCCCCCGGCCTCTCGCCGATGGACTTCCACGCTGTCGCGGAGGCCTACATCGATGGACGATGGAACGTCGTCGACGCGACGACGTTGGCTCCCCGCAGCAGTCTCGTACGGATCGCCACCGGTCAGGACGCCTCGGAGACCGCGTTCCTCTCGCAGCACTGGGCTGCCGTGGACCTGCGCTGGATGGAGGTCACCGCGGTCGTCGACGAGCTTCCTCAGGACGACCTGCAGGCGCTCGTCCAGCTGCGCTGACGGTCGGCCCGGTCAGCCGCGGCGCTGCGCCGCCTCGGCCGCCGCGCGCAGGCTGTCGACGGTGAGCCGCGGGCCGTAGCCCGGAGTGTCGGGCTGGATGCGCCAGCCCTCGGCCAGGGGGCCGAGGTCGACGACGTCGAAGCCGATCTCGTCGATGAACGCCGCGACGGTGGCCTTGGCGGCCTCGTCGTCACCCGCCACGACCAGCGCGCGGCGGTCGGCTGAGCCCGCGGGCTGTGCGTGCTCGGTGATGTGGTCGGACTGGATGTGGTTGAACGCCTTCACGACGTGTGCGCCGACGAGGTGGGCCTGGAGCAGCTCGGCGCTGGTCGTGGACTCGTCGTCGAGAGCATCGACGTGGCCGTCGCGCTGGGGATAGTAGTTGTTGGTGTCGATGACGGTCTTGCCGACGAGGGGCTCGACGGGGACGGTCGAGATCGCCTTGAGCGGGATGGTCACGACGACGAGGTCACCGACCGTCGCCGCCTCCTCGGGAGTCGCCGCCCGGGCGTCGGGGCCGAGCTCGGCGACGAGGTCCGTCAGGGTCTCGGGTCCGCGGGAGTTGCTGATGACGACCTGGTGGCCGTGTGCTGTTGCTGCGCGAGCGATCTGGCTGCCGATGTGGCCGGCGCCGATGAGTCCGATGGTGGTCATGACTGGGTCAACTGCCGAGGCCTGGCGGGCATTCCGCCCCGGACGTGGCGATGCGGAGGCGAGGGAGCGCCTCCGCATCCAGGGGTCCCCCGAGGGAGTACTCGGAAGGACTAGGCCCTGTAGTCCTAATTAACTAGTTCCTCGCCAAAAGTCAAGACTGCACTTATCGCCGGAAGTTCGTTACGGTCTTTCACAGAGGCACCGACGCGCAAGCGTCATGGGGCCGGCCGTCTCGGGGGGATGGCCGGCCCCCTCTCATGTCCGGACGGCGTCGTGGCGCCGTCAGCGGAGCTCGAGGGCGCCGAACTCGACCGTGCCGGTGCGCATCGTCGTCCAGCCGCCGATGCGCCAGTCGGAGCCCTCCTGCCGCAGGAACAGCGATGCGCTCGTCGGCACGGTCATCATGTCGTCGGTGTCGTCGTCGGTGTCGAACACCGGCACGGCGGCCGAGGCGGTGAACGTCGCGACGATGCGCGGCTGCGACTTCGAGCGGTCGACCCGGATCGCGACCTTCGACCACGTGGGGTTGATCCACGCGGCCCGCTGGCGATAGCCCCGGGTCGTGAACGCCGGACCGTAGAACACCCGTCCCTCGCCGGCCAGGGCGTGGTCGGCGCCGCCGCCGTCGTCGGCCCGCAGGAGCACCAGGCCGAGGTCGTCGGCGGCCGTCCGGTCGCCGGGCGAGCTGACGAAGCGGTCGATCCGGGGACTATAGGTCTGTGCCGTGGCGGCCGTCAGGGCGGGCAGAACGAAGTCGAAGTCGCCGGCTGCGTACGAGGTGCGGGGAAGCGACAGGCGCGAGTAGCGCTGCTCGAACATGAACCGCACCGCGGCGCACGCGGCCGCATCGGTGGCCTCGGCACCGAAGACCTGCTCGGCCTCGGCCGCGCCGGTCGTCCGCACCGCGGGGCACCAGTCGACCGTCGGACCCGACGCCGTGGTGCCGTCGGGACGTCCCGGCCAGGTGCCCTTGACGTCCAGGGGCGCCCGGTCGGCGGTCTCCTCCGGCTCGGCCGTGGCGGGTGCGGTCGTCGTGGCGGAGGCTTGCGGGGTGCCCGACGGTCGCGCGGAGGGGCTGTCGTCACCCGCACCCGCGACGACGCCGTCAGGCGAGGACAGGCCGATCGCGACGCTCAGGGTCACGACAACAGCGATGACGCCGGCGAGGATCGTGACCCATCTGGACTTCACCGGCCTCACTCTAGGCGAGTCGCTCGGGGAGAAAAGAATCTGGGTTTGTCCGCGCCGGCGCGGACAAACCCAGATCTTCTCGTCTCAGTGGCGGTGCAGGGTCAGCTGTTGGCCCAGTCCGGGTTCCAGCCCTCGACCTCGTCGGCGCGGCGCGAGGCCGGGCCGGTGTAGATCGCGGAGGGACGGATCAGACGTCCGGTGCGCTTCTGCTCCAGGATGTGCGCGCTCCACCCGGCGGTGCGGGCGGAGGTGAACATCGCCGTGAACATGTGCGGCGGGATCTCGGCGTAGTCGAGGATGATCGCGGCCCAGAACTCGACGTTGGTCTCGAGCACGCGGTCGGGACGACGCTCCTTGAGCTCCTTGAGCGCGGCCTCCTCGAGCGCGATGGCGACCTCGGCGCGGGGAGCGTTGAGCTCCTTGGCCGTACGGCGCAGCGTGCGGGCCCGGGGGTCCTGCGCGCGGTAGACGCGGTGGCCGAAGCCCATCAGGCGCTCTCCGGCGTCAAGCTGCTCCTTGACGTACTTCTCGGCGTCGCCGGACTTCTCGACGGCCTCGATCATCGTCAGCACGCGGGCCGGGGCGCCGCCGTGCAGGGGCCCCGACATCGCGCCGACCGCACCCGAGAGCGCAGCGGCAGCGTCGGCGCCCGTGGAGGCGATGACGCGGGCCGTGAAGGTCGAGGCGTTCATGCCGTGCTCGGCCGCGGAGACCCAGTAGGCGTCGATGGCCTTGACGTGGTCGGGGTTGACCTCGCCACGCCAGCGCGTCAGGAAGCGCTCGGTGATCGTCGAGCACTTGTCGATCTCGGCCTGCGGGACCATCGGCTGCCCGACGCCGCGAGCGGCCTGGGCGACGTAGGACAGGACCATGACCGCGGTGCGGGCGAGATCCTCTCGTGCCTGGGTGTCGTCGATGTCGTAGAGCTGCTTCATGCCCCAGGCGGGGGCCGTCAGCGCGATGGCGCTCTGGACGTCGGCGCGGATGTCGCCGGAGTGGACGGGGATCGGGAACGGCTCGGCGGGCGGCAGACCGGGATCGTACGTCCCGTCGACCAGGAGGCCCCAGATCTTCTCGAAGGGGACGCGCCCGACGAGGTCGTCGATGTCGACGCCGCGATAGCGAAGCGCAGACCCTTCCTTGTCAGGTTCGGCAATCTCGCTCTCGAACGCGATGACGCCTTCAAGTCCGTGGTGCACTTCAGTCATACGGTGCATTCTGCCCTGCGCCATTACCTTGGGCACATGGAGACCCCTGATTTGGCCCGGATGCGTGAGGAGTACGCCCGCGACGGCCTCGACGAGACGGCCGCCGGCGACGATCCGCTGGCCCTGTTCGGGCGCTGGCTCGAGGAGGCGGTGGCGGCGAAGGTGCACGAGCCGAACGCCATGGCGCTGGCGACCGCGACGCCTGACGGTCGGCCGTCCGTCCGCATCGTCCTGCTCAAGGGTCTCGACGAGCGGGGCCTCTCGTTCTTCACCGGCTACGAGTCGCGCAAGGGCCTCGAGCTCGCGGCCAACCCCCGGGCCGCCGCCACGATGCTGTGGCACCCCCTGCAGCGCCAGGTCCGGGTCGAGGGCTCTGTCACCCGCCTCGACGACGCCGAGTCCGACGCCTACTTCTCGTCGCGTCCCCGCGGCTCGCAGATCGGCGCCGTCGCGTCTCCGCAGTCGCGTCCGATCGCGGGCCGAGAGGCGTTGGAGCAGCGGGTGGTCGAGGTCGAGCAGGTCTTCGAGGGGCACGACGTCGTCCGTCCGCCGGTCTGGGGCGGCTACCGCGTCGCGGTCGAGTCGATCGAGTTCTGGCAGGGGCGCGTCAGCCGTCTGCACGATCGCATCCGCTTCACCCAGGTGCCCGGCGGGTGGGTCCGCGAGCGCCTCGCGCCCTGAGACCTCGCGCCGTCAGGTCAGGTCGCGGTAGTGCTCGAGCAGGCGGCTCATGACCGAGAGCGCGTCCTGCATCTCGGTGATGTGGCTCGGGTCGAGGACGCGGAGCATCTGCTTGATCTCGGTGCTCGAGATGCCGTCGGTGCGTGACAGGTAGACGACGTCGCACAGCTCCTTGAGCTCGTCGAACTTGCCGCGCCAGTCGTCGCCGATCGCGAACACGTCGACGTCGTGCGCCTTGATGTCGGAGACCTTCTGCTCCCACGACGTCTCGGGCACGACCAGGTCGACGCCCTTGATGCTCGACACGATCCGGGCCCGGTCCTCGTAGGACACGATCGACTTCTTGCCCTTGCCGGCGTTGAACTCGTCGGTCGACACCCCGATGACCAGCCGGTCGCCGAGCTCGGCCAGCCGGTTGATCAGGTTGAGGTGGCCGATGTGGAACAGGTCGAACGTCCCGTAGGTCAGCACCGTCGTCATGGACCCACCCTAGTCAGTCGTGCCGGACCTAGTTGAGCGCGGCGATCGACGCGTTGAGGGCCGTCGCGAAGAGCACCCAGGCCAGGTAGGGGACGAACAGGGCGCCGGCGACCCGGTCGGTGCGCCAGAACATGACCAACGTCGCCGCGACGGCCAGGTCGAGCAGGACGATCACGACGAGCGCGGGCCACAGCAGCTCGGCGGCGAAGAAGACCGGCGTCCATGCCAGGTTGAGCGCCAGCTGCACCCACCACAGGCGCAGGTCGCCGCCGCGGCGCCACACCAGCCACGCCGCGACGGCCATCGCGGCGTACAGCGCCGTCCACACGGGCGCGAACAGCCAGTTCGGCGGGTTGAACGGTGGCTTGTCGGCCGTGGCGTACCAGCCGTCGACGTTGCCGGCCGTCGCGAGGCCGCCGATCGCGGCGACCGCGAACGACGCGACGAGAAGCCCGAGCAGGACGAGGGGGCCACGGGCGCGGGGCTGACGGGTCTGGGGGGTGAGCGTGCTCATGCTCCGATCGCATCACGCCCCGGCGCCTCGCGCACGTCCGGCGATGTTCACCTGTGAGCCACCTCGTCTCCGGCTGGTCGACGTATCGGTCTCGCACGGTGGGTGCATGACTGGAATCGCTCTGACACTCGGACTGGGCTTCTGTCTTGCCTTCGCGGAGTCGGGGCTGGGGCTCGGGATGCTCCTGCCCGGCGAGACCGCGGTCGTCGTGCTCGCCGCGACGCTGGGATCACCCACGCAGATGGTGCTGCTCGGCGTGGCGGTCATGATCGGCGCGAGCCTCGGCGATCACGTCGGCTACCTGCTCGGTCGCCGCTACGGCGACGCGCTGCGCGAGACCCGCGCCGTGCAGCGCCTGGGGCGGCACCACTTCGACCGCGCGACCGACCTGCTGCGACGCCGCGGTGGAGTGGCGATCTTCGCGACCCGCCTCGTGCCCGTCATCCGCACCCTGACGCCGGCCGCGGCGGGCGCCTCGGGCCTGGAGTACCGACGCTTCGCCGTCGCCTCGATCGCCGGATCCGCACTGTGGTCGTCCGCGTACGTCGGCGGCGGCTCGGTCGTCGCCGGGCTGACCGCCGCCACCAACGACGCGTTCGGCCGGGCCTCGTGGCTGCTGGTCGTGCTGCTCGCGCTGGTCGTCGTGCCGGTGCTGGTGGTCCGCACGGTCATCGGGGTGCGTCCCGCGCAGGCCGCACCCGACACGGCGTCGCTCGAGCTGGCGACGGGCGTCATGCCGCGCCGCCCGACGTTCTCCCCGCTGGTCGGCGAGCCCCGGGTCTGACGGCTCGCCCGAGCCGGTGGAACCCCGAGCCGCTGGAAGCTAGAGCACCAGCAGCGCGGCGGCCACGGCAGGGACGGCGCCGCACGCCAGCCACGGCGACAGCACCGGGCGGCGGTGCACCAGGCGTATCGCGCCGAGCGCCAGCACGCCCAGGGCCGCCATGACCACGATCAGCAGGACGGCGTCACCACGCCGACCGTCGTCCACGATCGAGTCGGACACGGCGGTCAGTGCTCCCAGCGGGAACGAGGCGACCGCCAGGATCAGGAACGACACGACCCAGCGCTGGACCTGCTCGATGCTCAGCTCGCGACGGGCCACGGCCTCAGTGTGGCAGGGGGCCGAGGCGGTCAGGCGGCGGTGCGGGTGATCCGGTAGCGGACGAACGAGGGGACGGCCAGGGAGGCGATCACGACGCCGACCACGACCAGCACGCCGCCGCCGGCTGCTGCCGCCGCGGTGCCGACCGCGGCGGCCGTCGCGCCGTGCAGGGTGTCGGCGATGCGGGGGCCGCCGGCCACCACGACGATGAACACGCCCTGCAGGCGTCCGCGCATCGCGTCGTCGGCAGCCGCCTGCAGCATGCTGCTGCGGAAGGCAGCTGATGCCATGTCCGCTGCACCGCCGACGACCAGCATGGCGAGCGCGACGACGAGCATCGGCGTCATCCAACGGTCGGCCAGGGCCACCGCGATGCCGAACCCCGCCATCGCGAGGCCCCAGACGACGATGCAGATGACGACGGCACGGCCCTGCCGCTCGATCTTCGACACCCAGCCGCTGAACACGCCGCCGATGACCGCCCCGGCGGGGATCGCGGCGAACAGCAGGGCAAACACGATCCCGCCGTCGTCCGGCCCGTCGAACGACAGGTGGGCGATCTCGGGGAACAGCGCCCGCGGCATGCCGAACACCATCGCGATGAGGTCGACGACGAACGACATCATCAGGACGGGCTGGGTGCGCAGGTAGACGAATCCGTCGATGACGGCGCGGATGCCGGGCACGGCGGTCGCCGCGTCGAGCACCTTGAGGCTCGGCAGCCGCAGCACGGCACCGAGGGTGGCGAACAGGGTCAGGGTGTCGATGAGATACATCCACTCGAACCCGATGACCGGGATCAGGACGCCGGCGACCAGCGGGCCGGCGATCGCGCCTGCCATCGTGACCGTCATGTTGAGCGAGTTGGCAGCAGGCAGCAGCTCGGGCTCGATGAGCTTGGGGATGACGGCGCTGCGGGTCGGCTGGTTGACCGCGAAGAAGGCCTGCTGCACCGAGAACAGCGACAGCAGCAGCCACACGTTGGTGCTGCCGGCGGCGGCCTGGGCCCAGAACAGGGCGCTCGTCACGATCAGGCCGACGGTCGTGATGACGAGCAGGGTGCGCCGGTCGAAGACGTCGGCGAGCGCGCCGCCGTAGAGCCCGAACACGACGAGTGGCACCAGGCCGAACACACCGGCGAGCCCGACGTAGAACGACTCGCCCGTGTCGGCATAGAGCTGGGCGGGCACGGCGACGACCGTGAGCTGGGCGCCGATCACCGTGATGATGTTGGCGATCCAGAGCCGCCGGAAGTGATGGTTGCGCAGTGGCCGGGTGTCGGCGAGGAGGTGGGAGAGCCGCGGCACGTCAGAGAACGTTACGCCGCGACTCCCGGAGCCACGTCAGCGGAAGCCTGCCGGGTCGACCTCGATCCACACCTGCTCGGCGCGGCCGAGCAGCTCGCCATCCGGGGTGTAGAGCGCGGTGCTCGTGAGGAACTTGCGGCCGTCACGCTCGTCGAGCTCGCCGGCCGCGAGCAGGGGCTCGCCCGCGCGGGGCGCACGGACGACCTCGGCGGTCATGCGTCCCAGCACCATGGTCTGCTGGGTGAAGTCGGCCGCCCACCCGCCGGGGCAGTCGAGCGCGGCCCACGTCGTCGGCACGTCGAGCAGCCCGTCGGTGTGGCCGAACGCGGCGTGAGGAGTCCAGGGTCCGGCGGTCCGGCCGTCGCCGATCGGACCGGTGAACAGGCGCAGGCCGTCGCCGTCCTCGCGCGCGGTCCCACACGTGAAGCAGCGGTCGAAGGGGTGGTGGTGAAACCCCGGGTAGGCCGCGAGGCCCGTCGCTGCCTCGGCGTCCGTCGGGACGGCGGGGACGTCCCGGGTGAACGTGCCCGGTGTGGCCTCGCCGACCACGGCACCGCCGGCGGTGAGGAGTCGGACGATCTCGCCGTCGTGGTGCGTGTCGTGCTCCCAGCTGAGCGGGACGTCGAGCGGAGGTGGCAGGCGCAGCGTCGAGGTGACCGGACCGGGTCCGCCGTGCTCGGCAGCCAGCATGCCGGCGACGTAGCCGCCGTTGCCGGAGTGGTCTGGTCCGTTGAACTGCGCCGGGATCGTCACCATGGCGACCAACCTATCGAGCGGGGCGGATCGCCTCGTAACGGCGCAGCGACTCGGCGCGTTCCTCGGCGTGGTCGACGAGGGGGGCCGGGTAGTCCGCGGGAGGCTCGGCGAGCTCCCAGGGCGTGTGCACGTGCTTGGACGGCACGTCGGCGAGCTCGGGCACCCAGCGGCGCACGTACTCACCCTCCGGGTCGAACTTCTTGCCCTGCGTCATGGGGTTGAAGATCCGGAAGTAGGGCGACGCGTCGGTGCCGGACCCGGCGACCCACTGCCAGCCGTGCTGGTTGGACGCAATGTCGGCGTCGACGAGCAGGTCGAGGAAGTGCTTGGCGCCGTGCTGCCACTCCAGGTGCAGGTCCTTGACCAGGAAGCTCGCCACGATCATGCGCACGCGGTTGTGCATCCAGCCCTCGCCCAGCAGCTGGCGCATGCCGGCGTCGACGATCGGGATGCCCGTGCGCCCGGTCTTCCATGCCTCGAGGTCGTCGCCCGGCTGGTCGTACTCCATGTGCTCGAACGTCCGGTTGTAGTAGCCGAACGCCGAGTCGGGGCGCTGGTGCAGCACGTCGGCGTAGAACTCGCGGAACGCGAGCTCGCGGGCGTACGCCGCAGCTCCGTCAGAGCGCAGGGGAGCGAGGTCGGCCAGCATCGTGCGGGGGTGGATGGTGCCCCACTTGAGGTGCACCGACATCCGCGACGTGCGATCGGGACCGGGCAGGTCACGGGCGGAGTCGTAGTCGGCGACGTCGTCCGCGAGGAACTCCTGCCACCGCTCCAGCGCGGCCCGCTCACCGTGCGGCGGCAGGGTCATGCCGTCGGGCACCGCGGCCTCGGGGATGCGGTGCGTACGACCGCCCGGCCGCAGCCACGGCACGTCGTCGGCCGGCGGGGCGGGCTGCCGCCACCCGTGCTGCTGCCAGGCGCGGAAGAACGGCGTGAAGACGCGATAGCCCGTCCCGTCGTCCTTGGTGACCCGACCGGGTGCCACGGCGTACGGCGATCCGGTGCGGACGAGGCGGATGTCGTGCTCGGCGAGGGCCGCCTCGACGTCGGTGTCGCGCTCGGCGCCCATCGGCGTGTAGTCGGCCGAGACGTGCACCGTGTCGGCCTCGACCTGGCGCGCGACGCGCAGGACCTCGGACACCGGGTCGCCGTGCACGATGTGCAGTCCGCCGATGCGGTCGTCGAACTCGTGCAGGAGCCGCACGAGGTAGGCCTGGCGGGTCGAGGCGCCGGGTCCCCAGTAGCGGTCGTCCAGCACCAGCAGCGGGACGACCCCGTCGGGGCCGTGCTCGATCGCTGTGCGGAGAGCCGGCTGGTCGTGCAGGCGCAGGTCGGTTCGGAACCACATGACGGACGTCGGCATGCGGTCCATTGTGCGGGGTGGCGGGAGAAGCCGCAGGTCGTGGAACAATGGACGAGTGAGCGAGCTGATCGACACCACCGAGATGTACCTCCGCACGGTCTACGAGCTGGAGGAGGAAGGCATCGTGCCCCTGCGGGCGCGCATCGCCGAGCGCCTCCACCAGAGCGGTCCGACCGTCAGCCAGACCGTGGCGCGCATGGAGCGCGACGGTCTGCTGGCCGTGGAGGGAGACCGGCACCTCGAGCTCTCCGAGAAGGGCCGTCAGCTCGCGACCCGCGTGATGCGCAAGCACCGTCTCGCCGAGCGCCTCCTGATCGACATCATCGGCCTCGAGATCGAGTACGTCCACGAGGAGGCGTGCCGCTGGGAGCACGTGATGTCCGAGCAGGTCGAGCGCCGCCTCGTCGAGATACTCCAGCACCCCACCGAGTCGCCCTACGGCAACCCGATCCCCGGCCTGGCCGAGCTCGGCGAGACCGGTGAGGAGGCCGAGTTCCTCACCGGCGTCAAGTCGATGACCGCCGCCGTGCGGGGCGCCACCGAGCCGACCCGCCTGGTCGTCCGCCGCATCGCCGAGGAGCTCCAGAAGGACACCGAGGTCATGTCGGTGCTCCGCCGCGTGGGGGCGCTGCCGGGCAACGACGTGCTGGTGTCGCAGGGCCACGACGGTGTCGTCGTCGCCCGCCAGGGCGAGACCGCCGAGATCGACGCCGAGGCCGCGGCCCACATCTTCGTCTCCGCCTGACGGGTTACTTCTTGGGCGGGAGCGGGATGAAGCCGGACGTCCGACGGACGTACTCGTCGTAGCCGGGCTTGCTCTTCTTCATGCCCTTCTCGTTGAGCGCGGCGCCGGTGACCTTCGTGAGGAACACCGTCATCGCGATCGGGCTGATGACCGTGGCCAGGCCCGCGCCGGAGCCGGCGACGACGATCCAGATGCCGGTCCACACGCAGGCGTCGCCGAAGTAGTTGGGGTGCCGCGTGTAGCGCCACAGGCCCTGGTCCATCAGCTGGCCCTTGTTGGCCGGGTCGGCCTTGAACGCCGCGAGCTGTGCGTCGCCGACCGCCTCGAAGAAGAAGCCGATCGCCCAGACGACGAGTCCGGCGACCAGCAACGGGGTGCTGATCTCCTCGTTGTTGGCGCCGATCATGATCGGTGTCGCGACCAGGAACATCGCGATCCCCTGCGGCAGGAACACCCGCATCAGGGCGACCTGGGTGAACGAGCGACCGTCCTCGTCGGCCAGCGCCTGGTAGCGCGGGTCCTCGGCCTGCCCGGAGTTGCGGCGGTGCAGGTGCCACGCGAGGCGCAGTCCCCACACGCCCACCATCGCGAGCAGGATCCAGCGCAGGGACGAGTCTCCGTCCCCACCCGACGACACCAGAGCGGTCTCGGCGGCCACCAGGACGAACCCGATGCCCCACATCGTGTCGACGACGGTCAGCTTCTTCTGCCGCTGCGCGATCGCGAGGCCGACGCCCATGAAGGCGACGACGACCGCGAGCCCTCCGAGGAGGGCCGCGCCGGACTGGGACAGGTCGTTGGTGATCACGCGTCGATCATGTCAGTCGTGCTCAGGTCAGCCAGTCGAGCGGGGAGGTCGGCATGCTGCTGACGCCTCGCGCGGTGGGCTTGACCGACAGGATCTGGTCGACACCCATGCGGTTCTCCTCGAACGCCAGCGCACCGCCGACGAGGTAGAGCCGCCACACCCGGGCGTTCTCCTCGCCGATGAGCTTGACCGCGGTGTCCCAGCTGTCCTCGAGCTTCTGGGCCCAGCCGGCGACGGTCTGCGGGTAGTGCTCGCGCATCGCCTGGACGTCGCGGATCTCCAGGCCCGACGCGGCGATGAGGCCGATCGTCTTGGCCAGGGGCTTCATGTGCATGTCCGGGGCGATGTAGGTCTCGATGAACGGTCCGCCGCCGGGGCTGTCGCCGGGGGCGTCGTTGCTGCGCGACATCTGCTGGATGAGCGCGCGTCCACCGGGCTTGAGGTAGCGGTAGATCGAGTCGACGAAGACGACGTACTCGGCGTCGCCGACGTGCTCGCCCATCTCGATCGACGCGATCGCGTCGATGCCGTTGTCGGCGACGCCGGAGGCCTCGAGGTCGCGGAAGTGGCGCAGGCTGACGTTGACCTTGTCGGCGAGACCACGCTCGGCGGCCTTGCCCATCACGTAGTCGCGCTGCTCGACCGACAGCGTCACGCCGGTGACGTGGACGCCGTAGTGCTCGGCGGCGAACAGGGTCAGCGAGCCCCAGCCGGACCCGATGTCGACCATCTTCATGCCGGGCTTGAGACCGAGCTTCTTGCAGATCAGGTGCAGCTTGGCGGTCTGCGCCTCCTCGAGGGTCATCTCGGGCGTCACGTGGAAGCCGCTCGAGTAGGCCATGTTGGGGTCGAGGATCAGCTCGTAGAAGTCGTTCGACAGGTCGTAGTGGTGCGAGATCGCGGCCTGGTCGCGCTCCTTGCTGTGCAGCTCACCGGTGAGGTTCGACTCGGCCGCCGGCGCCGGCGGACGCTTGCCGATCGCACCGAGGCGCACCGCCAGGGCGGCGCCCTTGGCGACCTGCTTCGGGCCGATCTTCGGCCGTCCCGCGGTCGCGTCGGCGGCGCGCGCGTCGCGCACCGCGTTCCACATCGCGCGCAGGCCGTCACCGAGATCACCCTCGACGTCGAGGTCGCCCTGGACGTACGCCCGCGCGACGCCCAGCTCGCCCGGCTTCCAGATGATGTGGCGCAGGGCCCGCTTGTTGCGGATCACGACGACCGGGGCGCCGGGCACGCCGGCCTCGCTGCCGTCCCACGCGTGCAGGCGGATCGGGAGCGTCAGGCCGAGGGTCTCCTCGGCGAGCGAGAGGAGGGAGGATGCGATGTTCACATCCTCCAGTCAACCGGTGAGCCGCGGGTTGCGCCATCCGAATTCATGTGATGCGGCAGACTGTTCTCATGAGCGTAGGAGCCGCGGTCAAGGGGTGGTTCCAGCGCACGGGCACGGAGATCCTCGGATGGATCCTGGTGCCGGTCGGCATCGTGATGATGCCTGCGCCCGGCCCCGGCACGCTCGTGCTGGTCGCCGGCATCGCGCTGCTGTCGCGGCGCTACGTGTGGGCGCAGAAGATCCTCGACCCGCTCGAGCGTCGGGCGATCGAGGCCGCGAAGTTCGGCGTCGCCACCTGGCCGCGCATCGTCCTCAGCGTCCTCGGCGTGCTGTGGCTCGTGTTCCTCGGTGGCGTCTGGTGGGCGAAGCCGGAGATCCCGGAGTTCTCCGTGCTCGGCGTCGGGTTCGGCCCCCAGCTGCCTGCGGCGGGCTGGGTCACGGCTCTCGGGCTGTGGGTGTCCGCCGCGGCAGCGCTCGGCCTGCTGGTCTTCAGCATCGTGCGGTGGCGCGAGCCCCGATCCACGAGCGGCTCGTCCCGCTCGTAGGGCCGGGCCCGGCCTAGAGTGGCGCTCATGACCCGACTGGGTGACCGCTTCCCGGACGCCGACCTGCCTCACGTCGCGCTGGGCACCGCGCCGACGCCGGTCAGGCGCCTGGACGGCCTCGACCTCGACGCCGAGGTGTGGATCAAGGACGAGGGCGTCTTCGGTGACGGCGCGTGGGGCGGCAACAAGGTCCGCAAGCTGGAGTGGATCATCCCCGAGGCGCACCGCAGAGGCACGAGCACGCTCTTCACGGTCGGCGGGATCGGCACCCACTGGGGCCTGGCGGCGGCACTGTACGGCCGCGAGCACGGCCTCCACACGGTCCTCGGACTCGTCGATCAACCCGTCGACGACCACGTGCGCGAGCAGCTGCGACGGTTGGACGCGTCCGGCGCGACGCTGCACCGCTACCCGTCGGTCGGCCGGTTGAAGGTCGCCGCCCCGTGGATCCTCGCCCGGCACGCGTCGTGGTCGCTGCGGTCGCCGCCCCGGCTGCCGTACTACCTGCCGGCCGGTGGGTCGTCGCCGGTCGGCAGCCTCGGCTACGTCGAGGCGTCCCTCGAGATCGCCGCGCAGGTCGAGGCGGGCCTGATGCCCGAGCCGGCGACGATCGTCACCGCGGTCGGATCGGGAGGAACGGCCGCCGGCCTGCTGCTGGGGCTTCGCCTCGCCGGCCTGCGCACCCGGGTGCTCGGCGTGGTGGTCAACGACTCGTTCCGGCTCGACGCCGTGACCGTCAGCCGCCTCGCGAACCGGACGGCTGCGCTGCTGCGCGACCGGGGCGCCGACGTCTCGATCGACCTCGGCCCGGACGACCTCACGGCCAGCGACGAGTGGATGGGCGCGACGTACGGCGCCACCACCGCCGACGGGCAGGCCGCGCTCGACCGCGCCGCCGGGATCGACCTCGAGCTCGAGCCGGTCTACACGGCGAAGGCGCTGGGAGCCGTCCGCACCCTCGGCCGGGACCTCGACGGCCCGGTGCTGTTCCTCCAGACCCACGGTCCGCGTCCCGAGGCGTGACAGGTCCGGCGTAACCCCGGGTGACACGCAAGCGTTGAACCAGCGTGGCACTCCTGAGATCGACGGCATCGCGGGTCCTGTCCGTCCTCGTGCTCGCGTGCGGCGTCACGGCCGGCGTGCTCCCGCCTGCGCAGGCCGGGGACGGCGTCACGGCCGAGGTCGAACGGATCCTCTCGACGGCGGTGGCGGGCGTCCCCCTCGAGGTCGTCACGACCCGTGCCTCGGCGGAGGGCCCGATCATCACGAGCCGACGCACGTCGTCCCTCGCGAGCGCCCGTGACCTGATCAGGGCGGCCCTCGCGCAGACGTCGACGATCGGTGTCGACCTCGCCCACCCGGTCCGGGCCGCGGCGACCAACGATCCCTTCCGGCCGCAGCAGTGGGCCCTGACCCAGCTCAAGGCCGAGACCGTGTGGCGCAAGTCCCGCGGCAAGGGCACCGTGGTGGCCGTCATCGACAGCGGCGTCCGCAGGACGCACCGAGACCTCGCCGGGCGGCTGCTCGCCGGTCGCGACTTCGTCGACCCCGGCACGTCGTCGGAGGACACCAACGGCCACGGCACCCACGTGGCGGGCACGATCGCAGCGGTCGCCGACAACCGTCGCGGTGTCGCCGGTCTCGCACCGTCGGCGAGGATCCTGCCCGTCCGGGTGCTCGACCGCGACGGGGTGGGCAGCACAGCAGACGTGGCGCGGGGCATCGTCTGGGCCGTCAACCACGGTGCGGACGTCATCAACCTGTCCCTCAGCACGACCCAGGCCGACACCGCAAGCCGTGAGGCCGTCGCCTACGCCCAGCGCAGCAACGTCGTGGTCGTGGCGGCGGCGGGCAACAGCGGCTGCCCGGCCTTCGGCAGCTCGAGGACGACCTACCCGGCGGCCTATCCCGGTGTCATCGGGGTCGGCGCCCTCGACCGGTCCGGTGCGATCGCGTCGTACTCCAGCTGCGGCTCGTTCGTCGACGTCGTCGCACCGGGGAGCGACATCGTCTCGACGACGATCTACAGCCCGCCCGCAGAGCTCGGGTGCCCCGCCCGGACGAGCTACTGCTTCCTCGACGGCACGTCGATGGCGGCGCCGCACGTGGCAGCCTCGGCCGCGATCCTCGTCTCACGCATCGGCCCGGGGTGGAGGGCCTCGGACGTCGCGGCAGCCGTGACCGCCAAGGCCGACGACGTGGGCGCGGCCGGCTACGACCGGCGGACGGGCTTCGGCCGGCTCAACACCCAGCGCATGCTCTACGGCCGCTGATCCGCCGACCCCACGCTGGTGCGGGGCGCCGCGATGTCAGAGGATGGCAGCATGCCTGACATCTCGTGTGACGTCGTCGTCGTCGGTCTCGGTCCCGGTGGGGAGGCGCTGGTCGGTCGACTCGCGAAGGCGGGTCTCGACGTCGTGGCCGTGGAGGCCGAGCTCGTGGGCGGTGAGTGCCCCTACTGGGGCTGCATCCCCTCCAAGATGCTCATCCGCGCCGCCAACCTACTGGCCGAGTCGCGCCGTGCCGCGGGGGTCGCGGGCACCACGACCGTCGAGCCGGACTTCTCGCTCGTGGCCCGCCGCATCCGCGACGAGGCCACCGACGACTGGGACGACACCGTCGCGGCCGACCGGGTCACGGCGGCCGGCGCGCGCCTGGTGCGCGGCCACGGCCGGCTCGACGGTGACCGCCGCGTGACGGTCGGCGACGAGACGTTCGTCGCGGCCAAGGGCGTCGTGCTCAACACCGGCACCACGGCGGCCGTCCCGCCGATCGACGGGCTCGCCGGCACCCCGTACTGGACCAACCGCGAGATCCTCAAGGCCGAGGCAGCCCCGGCGTCGATGATCGTGATCGGTGGCGGTGCGATCGGCCTCGAGCTCGCCCAGGCCTTCTCCCGCTTCGGCACCGAGGTGACCGTGCTGGAGGTGGGTCCCCGCATCCTCGGCGTCGAGGAGCCCGAGTCGTCCGAGCTGATCACCTCCGTCCTCGAGGCGGAGGGGATCGGCGTCCATGCCGGCATCTCGATCGACGCCGTCGCGCACGACGGCGAGGTCTTCCACGTCACCTGCGGCGACGTGACCTATGAGGCCGAGCGGGTCCTGGTCGCGGCCGGCCGCCGGTCCCGCCTCGACGACATCGGCCTCGACACCGTCGGCGTCGATGCGGGCCGGTTCCTGACGGTCGACGACTCGATGGCCGTCAAGGACGGTCTCTGGGCGATCGGCGACATCGCCGGCCGCGGAGCGTTCACGCACGTGTCGATGTACCAGTCGGAGCGCGCTGCCCGGGCGATCCTCGGCGAGGAGCTGGGCGACTACGACGCGAGCTTCCCGCGAGTGACCTTCACCGATCCGGAGATCGGCGGCGTGGGCATGACCGAGAAGCAGGCGCGCGAGCAGGGGATCAACGTCCGGATCGGCTCGACCGACATCGCGGCCAGCAGCCGCGGCTTCGTCCACGGGCCCGGGCACGAGGGCCTGCTCAAGCTCGTCATCGACGACGACCGCGACGTCATCGTCGGCGCGACCAGCGCCGGACCGGCCGGCGGGGAGACGCTGTCCGCGCTCGCCGTCGCCGTGCGGGCCGAGATCCCGCTCGCGACGCTCCGCAACACGATCTACGCCTACCCGACGTTCTGGCGGGCGATCGAGTCGGCGCTGTAGGTCACCTCGGCCGGCGGGTCACGACCGGCGCAGCAGACGCAGCACCTGGCGCTCCAGCGTCCGGCTGATCGGCGCTCCGGGAGCGACCCGGCGATGGTCGGCGCCGACCGTGCTGCCGTCCTCGAACCGGTCGACCACCCGCGGGTCGACGTACGACGAGCGGGCGATCGCCGGGGTGTTGCCCAGGTGCTCGGAGACCTCACGCATCGCGGCGGCGACAGCCTTCTTGCGCGCGGTGGGGGTCGCGGCGTCGGAGCGCGCCAGGGCGAGCGCCGCGATCGAGGTGCCACGCCAGGTGCGGAAGTCCTTGGCGGAGTACTCCTCGCCGAGGTGCTGCTTGACGTAGGCGTTGACGTCGCCGGCCGCCAGGCCCTTCCAGCGTCTCCCGGACTTGTAGGCGAGCAGCGTGTCGCCGCCACCGCGTCGCCGGCGCAGCTGCTCCAGGACGGCCTGCACCCGCTCGTCACGCACCGTGACGTCGACCTGCTGGCCCGACTTCGCCTCGTACGCGAATGCGAGCCCTCGGCCTTCGGGGTGGACGTGCTGCTTCTCGAGGGTGGTGAGGCCGAAGCTGCCGTTCTCCTCCACGTAGCGGTCGGAGCCGATCCGGAACATCCCGAGGTCGAGCAGGCTGAACGCCGTGGCGGCGACCCGCTCGAGGGTCAGCTCGTCGCCGCCGAGGTCGCGCCGGGCCGCGGCGCGGTGCTTCAGCAGCGAGGCCGCGAACCCCTCCATGCGCGCGTACTTCTCCAGGTCGCGGCGCTCCCGCCAGCCCGGGTGGTAGAGGTACTGCCGGCGTCCTGCGTCGTCCGTGCCCACCGCCTGCAGGTGGCCGTTGTCGTGCTGGCAGATCCAGACGTCGGTCCAGGCCGGGGGGATGACGAGCAGCTTGCACCGTTCGACCTGCTCGGGCTCGAGCGGAGCGCCGTCCTGGTCGAGGTAGCGGAAGCCACGACCGTGCCGCACGCGCGACCATCCGGCCGAGCTGGGGGACGTGCGTCGGAGGCGGACCATGGCCCAGAGGGGTTACCCGCGGCTGGCCGCTCGAAACCGCGCACGACGACTACGGGCGCCAGTGGCCCCGTCAGAGGCGCTGGAGTGCCGGTGGTCCGGGATGTCCCCGCCGAGGAGCTCCGCCTCGTCTGCGGCCATGGCCCTCTCGACGATCGACTCGTCCCGAGCCGAACCGAGGGTGCTCCTGTGCCCTCGACAGGAATCGAACCTGTGGCCTACCGCTTAGGAGGCGGTCGCTCTATCCGACTGAGCTACGAGGGCGTCGTGTGTCAGGTTATCGGTCCTTGCTCCGAGCCCCTACGATCGCCCTTGTGTCCAGTCGTCCCTGCTCCTCGTCGCGCCCGGAGCGCGAGCGGTGAGGCGACTGGTTCTGGGTGCGGCGATCGTCGTTCTCGTCCTCGCAGGCGTGGTCGCGTGCGGGGCGGCCGACGAGCCCCAGGCCGCGACCGTCCAGCCCCAGTGCTCGACCGCGCGTCCGCTGCCCGTCGGCGACACCGACCGCACCCTCGTGGCCGGGGGACGTGAGCGGTCGTACGTGATGCACGTGCCGCCGGGCTACGACCCCACCCGTCGAACCCCGCTGGTGCTGATGTTCCACGGTCTCGGCGGCGATCCGCGCACCGTGCTCGAGGCGACCGACATGGCCGAGATGGCCGACCGGGACAACGCGATCCTGGTGCTGCCCCTGGGCCGCGGCGACGTGTCGCAGTGGTACTTCCGGTCGCCGATCACCAACCCGCGGTCCGACCTCGCCTTCGTCCGTGACCTCGTCAAGCAGGTCAAGCGGGACGCCTGCATCGACTCGTCGCGGACGTACGCGGCGGGGTTCTCCAACGGCTCGGCGCTGACGCTGGCGCTCGCGTGCGACGCGTCGACGCAGTTCACGGCGTACGCCGCGGTGTCGGGCCCCTACTACGAGCCGAAGTGCCGCAAGGCTCCGGCGGCCTCGATCGTCTACTTCCACGGCACCGCCGACACGACCGTGCCTTACGAGGGCGCCGACACGGTGATCGGCCGGCTGCCGCCCGTCAACGACATCATGTCGAAGTGGGCGAAGCACGACCGCTGCCCGTCCGGTGGCGCGACGACCCGGGCCACCGACACCGTGCGTCACTTCGCGTGGACCGGCTGCGAGGACGGCACGTCCGTCGACATCTACGCCGTCGTGGGCGGGGTGCACGGCTGGCCCGGTGGTGGGCCGATGTCACCGGGGCGGACGTCTCGGACCCAGGACAGCCCGGTCGACGCGACGGACGTCATCTGGGAATTCTTCGATCAGCATCCCGCTGGTGGACAATAGGGGCATGACGAACGAGTCGATCCGGGTGCCGCGATGACCAAGCCGATCGAGACCTGGCTGACCGACATGGACGGCGTCCTCGTGCACGAGGAGAAGGCCATCCCCGGCGCCGCCGACTTCATCAACCGCCTCAGCGAGACCGGGCGCAAGTTCCTCGTGCTCACCAACAACTCGATCTTCACGCCGCGCGACCTGTGTGCGCGCCTGCGGGCCGCCGGCATCGACGTGCCCGAGTCGGCGATCTGGACCTCCGCGCTGGCGACGGCGAAGTTCCTGTCCGAGCAGCGCCCGGAGGGCACGGCCTACGTCATCGGCGAGGCCGGCATGACGACTGCCCTGCACAACGTCGGCTACATCATGACCAGCAGCGAGCCCGACTACGTCGTGCTGGGGGAGACCCGCACCTACTCGTTCGAGGCGATCACCCGCGCGATCCAGCTGATCGAGAACGGTGCGCGGTTCATCGCGACCAATCCCGACGCCACCGGACCGTCGCCCAGCGGGTCGCTCCCGGCCACCGGCTCCGTCGCGGCACTGATCACCAAGGCGACCGGCGTCGAGCCCTACTTCGTCGGCAAGCCCAACCCGCTCATGATGCGCAGCGCCCTCAACCAGATCGAGGCACACTCCGAGACGACGGTCATGATCGGCGACCGGATGGACACCGACGTGCTGTCGGGCCTCGAGGCCGGCCTGCGGACGTTCCTGGTGCTCACGGGCTCGACACCGGCCGGCGCGGTCGACCGGTTCCCGTTCCGTCCGACCGAGGTGTTCGCCTCGATCGCCGACGTCGTCCCGCTGGTCGGCTGAGCCTTCCGGACGCCTGAATGTTACCTGCGGGTAATACCTTCGCGGAGTTCTTTGTTATCGTTTCGTAATCTGCCGACGGTCCCACCGGGCCCGACGTGGACGCCCGGGCCATCCGTGCCGGGGGAACCCACCAGGGAGTGAGACGTGAAGGTTTTCCTCACCGGTGCGAGCGGAGTGATGGGCCGATCGTCCATCGAGGCGTTGCACCATGCAGGACATGACGTGGTCGGACTCGTCCGCACCGACGAGCACGCGGCCCAGGTCGCCGCGACCGGAGCCCAGCCGTGGAGGGGAGACCTCTACGACGGCGCGACGCTGACCGCCGGCATGCAGGGCTGTGACGCCGTCGCCAACCTCGCCACCAAGGTCCCGGTCGGACGCGCCGCCCTTCGGCCCGGGTCGCTCAAGGCCATCGACCGCATCCGGCTGTTCGGCTCGCGCGTCGTCGCCGAGGCGGCGCAGCGCGCCGGCGTCGGTCGCATGGTCCAGCAGAGCCTGAGCTTCATCTACGCCGAGCAGGACGACGACTGGATCGACGAGCACAGCCCCGTCGACGTGACCCGCGCGACCGAGCCCGTCGTCGTCGCGGAGGACAACGTCCGCGCGTTCGCTGCAGCCGGGGGAGAGTCCGTCAGCCTGCGGTTCGGACTCATCACGGGCGATGATCCCAACACGGCGTTCCTGTTCCGGCGGGCGGCCGCCGGTCGGTCGATCGGGCTGGGCGAAGAGCTGTCGTGGATGCACGTCATCCACCCCGACGACGTCGGCACCGCGGTCGTGCACGCGCTCACCGCCCCGGGCGGTATCTACAACGTCGGCTCCGAGCCGGTGCAGAGGCGTGACTACGTCGACACGATCGCGCTGGCGGCCGGTCGCAAGGCGGGGCACTTCCTGCCGCCGTGGCTGCTGCGCCTCGGCGCCGAGAAGCTCGAGATCCTGACGCGCTCGCAGCGGGTCAGCTCGCAGCTGTTCAGCGACCGCACGGGCTGGCACCCGTCGCACCCCAAGCTCACCCCGGACTGGTTCGATGAGCTCGTCAGGGCCTGATCGCGCCGAGCGCGAGCGTCGGCGTCGGGCGGCGGAGCTGCTCGGCGACCTGCTGCCCAGCACGACGTCGGACGAGACCGACGAGGGCTGGGGCGAGCGGGGCGGTTCGTCGCGCGATGACGAGCTCCTGCGCGACGTCCCGCCCCACCACGGCTAGCGAGATCCGGCCTGCCCGGGAGGTGGATCTGCAACCTTGTCCGGGGTCGGGCCCGCCTAGGAGGTGGATCTGCAACCTTGTCCGGGGTCTTGCCGGCCCGGGAGGTGGATCTGCAACCTTGTCCGGGGTCTTGACGTTGCAGAGTCACCTGCACCCCGACGCTGAGGTTGCGGATCCACCTCCCAGGGCGGTGAGGTTGCGGATCCACCTCCCAGGGGGCGTCAGATCTGGGTCGTGCCCCCCGGCCGGCTGGCCAGCGAGTCGCGGATCTCGCGGAGCAGCTGTACGTCCTCCGGCACGGCGACCGGAGCCTCGACCTTGCCCGCGGCGAGACGCTCCTGGACCTTCTTCATGGGGGTCACGACGAAGAAGTAGATGACCGCCGCCGTGATCACGAACGTGATGACGGCGGTGATGAACGCACCCACCGTGAAGACCTGGTCGTTGACTGTGAAGCTCATGCCGAGCTCGCCGCCCCCGCCGATGGCGCCCAGCAGCGGCTCGATGAACGACTTGGTGAACGCTCCGACGAGCGCGGTGAAAGCCGTGCCGATGACGACCGCGACCGCGAGGTCGACGATGTTGCCGCGGAGCAGGAAGTCCTTGAATCCCTTGAGCATGGTTCCCCCTGTGTGGGTCTGAAGTGGTGGTGCCTCGACCCTAGCGAGGTCCGTGCCGCGTCCACTAGCCCGTCGTGCTGATGATGCTGAACCGTGACGAAAGGCCCGCGGAGGCCAGCCGGAGGGCGTTCTTCTCGGACGTGACGACGCCGAGGGCGGTCGCGGCGTCGTCCTCCGTGGGCACCGTGACGACCTCGACGTCGCGGGCGACGACCTCGGCCCCGCTCTCGCCGTCGGGATCCACGGCCACGACGTCGACCCGGTCGCCCACCCGAACGCCGGCGGCGCCGTCGGCACGGTCGACCCGGATCGTGGTGAGCACTGCGCCGGGCCCGTATCCCGACAGCGATCCGGCCCGGACGACCCGGAAGTCCGTGACGGCCTCACCGGCGCGCATGGGCCCGGCCACCCGCCGCCCCACCGCGGCCTCCCGGTCGAGGACGTGTGCCGGCGCCGCGGCGGGCGGGACGGTCGTCGTCCGCAGGTCGGAGCCGGCGATGACGTGGCCGCTGCGGAGATCGCGCTCGACCACCACGATGCGCACCCCGTCAGGCGACGAGCGCAACGACGTCAGGCCGGCGAGGACGGCGAGTCCGGTGAACAGGGCGGCGAGGAGGCGCCGGTGCTCGAGGACGAGCTGCTGGATGCGGTCCATGCCGGGACTCTAGGAAGTTCCGGCGTCGGGTGCCGTGCCCCGTCCACAGGCAGCAGGCGAGCGGGGGGACCGGTGGGTCAGGCGGCGGAGTCGGACCCGGACTTCTTGGCCGGCTTGGCCTCGGCCTTGGGGGCCGGTGCGCTCTCGGTCTTGGCCGGCTTGCTGTCGCTCGAGGTGGACGAGGTGGTCGACGTCGAGGTCGTCGACGACGCCCCGGAACGGCTGTCGGTCTTGTAGAAGCCGGAGCCCTTGAAGACGACGCCGACGGCGTTGAACACCTTGCGGAGGTCGCCGCCGCAGTGGGGGCAGACGGTCAGCGCATCATCGGTGAAGCTCTGCTGGACCTCCAGCGCTTCCCCGCAGTCCTTGCACTGGTACTGGTACTTCGGCACGACTTGCTCCCGCTCGATCGGAATTGCCTCTCAAGGGTACAGTTGCGACACCGTGACCGATCCCCTCCCTCATCGGGACAGTCCTTCCGGAGCCCGTCGATGACCGAATGGCTGCTCCTGGCCACCTCGTTGCTCCTCATGCTGGCCTGCGGTGTCTTCGTCGCCGCGGAGTTCTCCTTCGTCACCGTCGACCGCGCCACGATCGAGCGCGACGCCGAGGCCGGCGACCGAGGCGCCCAGGGCACGCTCGTCGCCCTGCGATCGCTGTCGACCCAGCTCAGCGGCGCCCAGCTGGGCATCACGATCACCAACCTGGCGATCGGCTACCTCGCCGAGCCGGCGATCGGCAAGCTGCTGCACGACCCGCTGGAGTCGCTCGGCCTCGAGGGCGGGGCGCTCAAGGGGGTCTCCTACGCCGTCGCGCTCGTGCTGAGCACCGTCGTGACGATGCTCGTCGGCGAGCTGGTCCCCAAGAACTTCGCCTTGGCGCTCCCGCAGCGCACCGCGGCACTCACCCAGCTGCCGCAGCGCATCTTCACCAAGGCCATGGCCTGGCCGATCCGGCTCCTCAACGGCATGGCCAACGGCATCCTGCGGGCGCTCGGGGTCGAGCCGCAGGAGGAGCTCCGGTCGGCCCGCTCGCCCGTCGAGCTGCGGTCGCTGGTGCTCCGCTCCGCCGTCGAGGGGGCGATCGACGACGAGACCGCCGACCTGGTGGCCCGCAGCATCGCGTTCGGCGACCGCACGGCCGCCGACGTCCGTACGCCGCGCGTCCGGGTGCACTTCCTCGAGGGGCGCGACACGGCCCACGACGTCATCGAGGCGGCCCGGCAGACGGGTCACTCGCGGTTCCCGGTCATCGGCCGGAGCCCCGACGACATCCTCGGCATCGTCCACGTCAAGCAGGCCGTCGGCGTCGAGGTCGACCGTCGCCGCAACGTTCGCCTCGTCGACATCATGGATCCGGCGACGACGGTCCCCGACAGCATCGAGCTCGACCCGCTGCTGTCGGTGCTGCGCGAGCAGGGCATGCAGATGGCGGTCGTGATCGACGAGTACGGCGGCACCGACGGGGTCGTCACGCTGGAGGACCTCGTCGAGGAGATCGTGGGCGACATCGCCGACGAGCACGACCGGCTCTCGTCCCGCAGCCGGCACCGCCGCGACGGCACGTGGTCGCTCTCGGGCCTCCTGCGACCCGACGAGGTCGAGGAGCAGACGGGCGTCGCGCTGCCGGAGGGCGAGGACTACGAGACCATCGCCGGGCTCATCCACGAGCAGCTCGGTCGCATCGGCGTCCGCGGCGACGTCGTGAGCCTGAGCCTCGACCGCACGCCTGATTGGGGGCACCGCCCGCTGGCGGGGGACGACGAGGACGATCCGGAGCCGCTGCTCGTCACCCTGACGATCGAGCGGATGGAGGGACGCCGCATCGACCGCGTCTCGCTGACCGTCGACGACGAGGGGAGCAGCGCCCATGTCTGACTGGGGAGGCGTCGCGCTGACGTTCGTGCTGCTCGCGCTCAACGCCCTGTTCGTCGCGGCAGAGTTCGCGCTGATCTCCGCACGGCGGACGCAGCTGGAGCCGCGGATCGCGGCGGGTTCGCGTCCGGCCCGGATGGCGATGCGCGCGATCGAGAACATCACGCAGGTCATGGCGGCGGCGCAGCTGGGCATCACGATCTGCTCGCTGGGTCTCGGCGCGGTCGGCGAGCCGGCGATCGCCCACCTCATGGAGCCGGTCTTCGAGGCGGCGCAGGTCCCCGAGGGCCTCGTCCACCCGATCTCGTTCGTCATCGCGATGACGTTGGTCGTCGGTGCCCACGTCGTCCTCGGTGAGATGGTGCCCAAGAACCTCGCACTGGTCGGGCCCGACCGGGCCGCGCTGGTGCTCGGGCCGTTCATGCTCGGCGTCGTCGTCGTGCTCAAGCCGTTCGTGATCCTGCTCAACGGCGCGGCCAACATCATCGTGCGGCTGTTCAGGGTGCAGCCCGTCGACGAGGTCTCCTCGACCTACACCCACGACGAGGTCGCCGGACTGGTCGAGGAGTCGCGGCGCGAGGGCCTGCTCGACGAGGACGAGTTCAGCCTCGTCTCCGGCGCGCTCGACTTCTCCGACGGCACGGTCGACCGGGTGCTGCTGCCCCGCGACGGCCTGGTGACGATCCCGCCGAGCGCGACCCCGGTCGACGTTGAGCGCGCCTGCGCCGAGACGGGCTTCTCCCGGTTCCCCGTCGTCGACGCCGAGGGCGACATCACCGGCTACCTGCACATCAAGGACGTCCTGGAGACCGACGACGAGTCGCGTCGCGAGACGATCGCCGACAAGTGGCTGCGGCCGCTCGCCACGGTCGCCGCCGGGTCTGGCCTCTACGAGGCGCTGCGCACCATGCAGGGCCGCGGGTCGCACATGGCGCGGGTCGCCGACGCGAGTGGCACGGTGCTCGGCGTCATCATGCTGGAGGACGTCCTGGAGGAGCTCGTCGGCGAGATCCGTTCTGCCGAGAGGGCCTGACGCCGCGAGTTCGCCCTGCCGGAGACGGTGGGTGAGAATGACTCGGTGCGCCGCATCCTGATCGTCATCTCCGGACTGCTCGCCCTGCTGGTCCTCGGGGTGGCGGTGTTCTCGTTCGTCACGGTCCGCAAGTCGTTCCCCGACACGACGGGCGAGGTCGACATCACGGGCCTCCAGGGCAGCGTCGAGGTCAAGCGCGACGGCTTGGGCATCCCGCAGATCTACGCCGACACCCCCGAGGACCTGTTCCTCGCCCAGGGCTACGTGCACGCGCAGGACCGCTTCTACGAGATGGACTTCCGCCGCCACGTGACGTCCGGCCGTCTGGCCGAGCTCGTCGGCGACGCCGCGCTCGACACCGACAAGTACGTCCGCACGCTCGGCTGGCGTCGTGTGGCCGAGAAGGAGCTGGCCCTCCTCGACGACACGACCCTGGGCCTGCTCAACGCGTACGCACGCGGCGTCAACTCCTACATCGACCGTCGCTCGGGGTCCGAGCTGTCGCTCGAGTACGCCGTGCTGGGCCTGACCGGGCCGAGCTACACGCCCGAGCCGTGGACCGCGGCCGACTCCCTGGCCTGGATCAAGGCGATGGCGTGGGACCTGCGCAGCAACATGAGCGACGAGATCTCCCGCGTGCTGTCGACCGAGAAGCTGACGGTGCCCGAGGTCGAGCAGCTCTATCCCGACTACCCGAAGGACCACCACACGATCGTGGGGGACGAGGGCACCGTGGCCGACGGCCGCTACGTCGCCCAGGCGCCGCCGACCGCCACAGGTCTGGCCCGGTCCGCGGTGGCCTCGCTGAAGAAGGCCAGGTCGGGCGCCGAGGCGCTGCCGGCGCTGCTCGGCACCGGCGACGGCATCGGCTCCAACTCATGGGTCGTCGACGGCGACCACACGACGACCGGCAAGCCCATCCTCGCGAACGACCCGCACCTCGCGCCGTCCATGCCCGGGATCTGGTACCAGGTCGGCCTGCACTGCCGCACCGTCAGCGAGGCGTGCCCGTATGACGTCGCCGGCTTCTCGTTCTCGGGGCTCCCGGGCGTCGTGGTCGGCCACAACCGGAAGATCGCGTGGGGCGTGACGACCATGTATGCCGACGTCGCCGACCTCTACCTGGAGAAGGTCACGGGCAGCACCTACGAGTACGCCGGCAAGCAGGTGCCGCTGGAGACCCGCAAGGAGACGTTCGAGGTCGCCGGTGGCGAGTCCGAGACCATCACGGTGCGGTCGACCCGCCACGGTCCCATCCTGTCCGACCTCGACGACGACCTCGCCGACGTCGGCACGAGCGAGCAGAAGACGGTCGAGGAGGGCTCCTACGAGGTCGCCCTGCAGTGGACCGCGCTCAAGCCCGAGCCGACGATCAAGGCTGTCTTCGCACTCGGCCGGGCGCAGGACTGGGACGACTTCCGGGCCGCCGCGAAGCTGTTCACGGTGCCGTCGCAGAACCTGGTCTACGCCGACGTCGACGGCAACATCGGCTACCAGTCGCCCGGCACGATCCCGATCCGCAAGAAGGGCGACGGGCGCTGGCCGGTCCCGGGCTGGGACCCGTCCTACGGGTGGAAGGGATCGGTGCCGTTCGACGCCCTGCCGACGGTCTACAACCCCGACGAGGGCTTCATCGTCACGGCCAACAACAAGGTCATCGGCGACCAGTACCCGGTGCTCCTGGGGGCCGACACCGCCGAGGGCTATCGCTCCGAGCGCATCCGTGACCTCATCGAGGCGGGCACCGCCGCGTCCGGCCAGGGCCTCGGCGTCGCCGACATGGCGCGCATCCAGAACGACACCTACAGCGCCGTCGCCGCACGCCTCGTCCCGGAGCTGCTGGACGTCGAGCTGGGCAGCCGCTACTACCGCCAGGGCCAGGCGACGCTCAGGAGCTGGGACTACGACCAGGACGCCGACTCGCCGGGCGCCGCCTACTTCAACGCCGTGTGGCGCAACCTGCTCAGGCTGACGTTCCACGACGAGCTGCCCGAGTCGGAGTGGCCCGACGGCGGCGAGCGGTGGTTCAGCGTGGTGAGCTCGATCCTCGACCGTCCCGGCAACCACTGGTGGGACGACGTCACGACGTCCAGCACCCGCGAGACCCGCGACCAGGTGCTCGCCCAGGCGATGGAGGACGCTCGTGACGAGCTCACGATGATCCAGTCCCGCAACCCGAGCCAGTGGCGGTGGGGCACGATGCACAAGCTCGAGCTCGTCAACCCGACGCTCGGCGACTCCGGCATCGGCCTGGTCGACCGGCTGTTCAACCGCGGGCCCTACCCGGTCAGCGGCGGCAGCGGCATCGTCGACGCGACGAGCTGGGACGCCACCGAGGGCTACGAGGTCACGGCGGTGCCGTCGATGCGGATGATCGTCGACCTGGGAGACTTCGATCGTTCACGCTGGATCCAGCTGACCGGCAGCTCCGGGCACGCGTTCCACGACCACTACGTCGACCAGCAGGGCCTGTGGGCCCAGGGCAAGACCCTGCCGTGGGCGTTCAGCGCCAAGGACGTCGAGGCTGCGACCGAGGACACGCTGACCCTGGAGCCCAGCGGAACGGACTGAGCCGGTCCGCTGCGGGCTACGGCACGCGGAACAGGCCGGACGGCGTCACGGCCATCTGCACCGGAACGTCGTGCGGCTCGTGCGGCACCTCGGGCAGCAGCTCGTGGGTGAACACGACGGCGCACAGCGGTGCGGTGACGTCGGCGAGGGCGCGGTCGTAGTAGCCCGCCCCGCGACCCAGGCGGTGCCCGGCGTGGTCGACGGCGAGCGCCGGCAGAAGGACGGCGGAGCACGTCTGCAGGGCCGAGGCGCCGAGGCGAGGGCCGTCGGGCTCCCGGATGCCGAGCGCGGACGTGCTGAGCGGGGCGTCGGGGTCGTGCACGACCCAGTCGAGCGTGTGGTCGGCGAGCGAGATCGGCACGACGACCTCGGTGCCCCGCGCGTGCAGCGCTGCGATGGTCGGCTCGGTGCCTGGTTCGGAGGCCATCGAGAGGTAGCAGGCGACGCGACGGGCGCGCGCGACGAGCGGGATCGCGAGCGCGTGGAGGGCGATCGCCTCGGCCGCCTCGGCACGCTCGACGGACGTCATCGACCGCCTCCGCCCGATCAGGTCGGCGCGCACCTGTGCCTTCGTCACGCGGCTGACGCTAACCTATGGGCGCCGGAAGACCGGGCGTCGGAACACCGGCGACGGAACCAGGGAGGCTTCGTGAGCGGACTCGAGCAGGCACGACAGCGGATGACGGACGCAGGTGTGCCGCAGCGCGCGATCGACGTGTTCGCGTCGTTCTACGAGCAGCTCGAGCAGGGTGCCACGGGGATGATCGCCGAGGCCGACGTCGACCCGCTCACGGGCATCGACCATGCGGGCGCGATCGCCCTCAGCGACGAGGAGTGTCGAGCCGCGGCCGCGGTCACGGCGGTCATCAAGCTCAACGGCGGCCTCGGCACGTCGATGGGTCTCGACCGGGCCAAGACGCTGCTCCCCGTACGGCCCGACCTGACGTTCCTCGACGTCATCGCCGGTCAGGTGCGCCACGTGCGCGCCGAGCTCGGAGTGACGCTGCCGCTGCTGTTCATGAACAGCTTCCGCACGCGCGACGACACGTTGGCCGCGCTGGCGAAGTACGACGACCTCGAGGTCGAGGGCCTGCCCCTGGACTTCCTGCAGAACCGCGAGCCCAAGCTGCGCGCCGACGACCTCACGCCGGTCGACTGGCCCGACGACCCGTCGCTGGAGTGGTGCCCGCCGGGCCACGGCGACCTCTACACGGCGCTCGAGGTGTCGGGCATCCTCGACGCACTCCTGGCCGCCGGCTACCGCTACGCCACGGTCTCCAACGCCGACAACCTCGGTGCCGCGCCCGACCCGCAGATGATGGGCTGGTTCGCCGCGTCCGGTGCCCCCTACGCCGCCGAGGTGTGCCGCCGCACGCCGGCCGACGTCAAGGGCGGCCACATCGTCGTCCGCCGGAGCGACGGTCGGCTGGTGCTGCGCGAGACGGCCCAGACGCTCGACGAGGACGCCGCAGCGGCCGCCGACCCGCAGAAGCACCTGTACTTCCACACCAACAACCTGTGGTTCGACCTGCAGGTCATGAAGGCGACCCTCGAGGCGCGCGACGGCATCCTCGGGCTGCCCCTCATCCGCAACGCCAAGACGGTCGACCCGACCGACCCCACGTCGACCCCGGTCGTGCAGATCGAGTCGGCGATGGGTGCCGCGGTCGAGGTCTTCGACGGCGCGACGGCGATCGAGGTCGACCGCTCCCGCTTCCTGCCGGTCAAGACGACCAACGACCTGCTGCTCCTGCGGTCGGACGTCTATGGCGTCGGCGACGACTTCCGGGTGCGGGCCACGGTCCGCACGCCTCCGCTGGTCGACCTCGACCGCCGGTTCTACACGACCATTGCAGCCTTCGACGCGCGCATCCCGTCACCGCCGTCGCTGTCCGACGCGACCTCGCTGACCGTTCGGGGCGACTGGCGGTTCGGGCGTGGCGTCGTGGTGCGTGGCGACGTGAGCCTGGACGACACCGGCGCGGCCGAGAGCGTCGCTGCCGAGTCGCGGTTAGGCTGATCGACATGTCGACAGGAGAAACCGGCGACGGCTCGGAGCAGGACATGCTGCCGATCGATCCCCAGGCTCCCACCGACACGACTCCTCCTGCACCCGAGCGGGCGTCGTCCGCGCCGGGCACGGCAGGGGAGGAGGAGCTGACCCAGCCGGTCGCTCCGCCGTCCAAGCCCGACTTCCTGCGCCCGAAGCCGTCGACGACGTACGCCGAGGAGTACCAGCGGCCCTCGCCGCCTGCCTCCCCGGCGGAGCGCCCGGCCCAGCCCCAGACCCAGGCCGAGTCCACCCCGCCGACCCGGCCGGCCGAGTCGCCCGCCGCCCCGAGCCCGTCGACGCCGCCGGCCCGTCCCCGACCGTCGAGCGTCCGTGAGGGCCTGCTGACGGTCGAGGACCACCTCGAGCGCATCCTGCGGGGCATCGGCCCGCTCGCCGCCTACGACCAGCCCCTCGTCGAGTCGCTGGGGCTGCCGCTGCACGAGGCATTCGTGGCGCCGATGGACCTGCCGCTGTTCGACAACTCCTCGATGGACGGCTACGCGGTTCGCGCCGAGGACGTCGCCCTCGCCGGCCCCGACAATCCCGTCACCCTGCCCGTCGTCGGCGAGATCCAGGCCGGCTCGGCCAGGCCCTTCGCGATCAGCGCGGGCACCGCGGTCAAGATCATGACCGGTGCACCCATCCCGCGCGGCGCCGACTCGGTCGTGCCCTACGAGGACACCGACCGGGGCAACGCCCGCGTGCAGATCTTCGCGTCGACCAAGCGCGGCGACCGCATCCGACCCAAGGGTGACGACGTCTCCACGGGCGAGACCGTCCTGCCTGCGGGCACGGTGCTCGGCGCCCGTGAGATCGGCCTGCTCGCCGCGCTCGGCGCGCCGCGCGTCAAGGCCCGACCGCGCCCGCGTGTCGTCGTGATCTCGACCGGCAGCGAGCTGCGCGAGCCCGGCACCCACCTCGACTACGACTCGATCAACGACGGCAACAGCTACATGCTCGCCGCGGCGATCCGCGACGCCGGTGCCATCTGCTACCGGGTCGGCGCGGTCGACGACAACCCGCGGACCTTCCAGCGCGTCCTGTCCGAGCAGCTCGTGCGCGCCGACCTGGTCGTCACCAGCGGCGGCATCAGCAAGGGCGATCACGACGTCGTCAAGGAGACCCTGTCGGCGCTCGGCACCGTCGAGTTCAACGAGGTCGCGATGCAGCCCGGCAAGCCGCAGGGCTTCGGTCGGGTCTTCGACGAGCAGACGCCGATCATCACGCTGCCGGGCAACGCGGTGTCGGCCTACGTCTCGTTCGAGGTGTTCGTCCTGCCGGCGATCCGGCGGATGATGGGGCGCACGCCCTACCGCCGGCCGATGGTCCACGCCGTGCTCGCGTCCGACATCCGGTCCCGGCCGGGCGTGCGTCAGTACGTCCGTGGTGTCTTCGAGGTGACCCACCGCGGCGCCAAGGTCACTCCGCTCGCCGGTGCCGGTTCGCACCTCATCGGCACACTCGCCAAGGCCAACGCGCTGATCATCGTGGGCGAGGACCAGACGGCCCTCAACATGGGCGACACGGTTCGCACGCTCGTGCTCGACAGGCCGTTCTAGTGTCCGAACGGCTGACCCACGTCGACGAGTCCGGCGCCGCCCGCATGGTCGACGTGACGGCCAAGGACGTCACCGCCCGCACCGCGACGGCCCGGGGACGGGTCGAGATCAGCGTGACGGTGGTCGAGCTGCTGCGGGGCGAGGGCGTGCCGAAGGGTGATGCGCTGGCCGTGGCCCGCATCGCCGGCATCATGGCCACCAAGCGCACGCCCGACCTGATCCCCCTGTGCCACCCGCTGGCCATCGGTGGGGTCGAGGTCGATCTCGAGGTCGACGTCACGCCCGAGGGGCAGGGCGTCGTGCTGATCCGGGCCACGGTCCGCACGGCCGACCGCACCGGCGTCGAGATGGAAGCCCTGACCGCCGTCAGCGTCGCCGCGCTCACGGTGGTCGACATGGTCAAGGCCGTCGACAAGCTCGCCCGCATCACCGACATCGAGGTCGTCGCGAAGTCCGGCGGCAAGAGCGGCGACTGGCACCGATGAGCAGCTCGCCGAGGGCAGCCGTGGTCGTCGCGTCCAACCGCGCCGCGGCCGGCATCTACGAGGACGAGACGGGCCCCCTGATCGTCGAGGCCCTCACCGCCTGGGGCTTCACCGTGGGCGACGCGGTCGTCGTGGGCGACGGCGAGCCGGTCGGCGCGGCGATCGCCGCTGCCCTGGCCGACGGCGTCGCTGCGGTCGTCACGACGGGCGGCACCGGCATCAACCCCACCGACCGCACGCCGGAGGTGACCCGTCCGCTGATCGACCGCGAGCTCCCCGGTGTCGCCGAGGCGATGCGGGCCCGGGGCACGGCGGCGGGGGTGCCCACCGCGGCGCTCTCGCGCGGCCTGGCCGGCGTCGCGGGCTCTGCGGTCGTCGTCAACCTCCCGGGCTCCCGTGGGGGCGTCAAGGACGGTCTGGCGGTGCTCGCCGAGATCCTCCCGCACGCCGTCGACCAGCTGCAGGGTGGCGACCACCCGCGGAGCGCGTTATGAGGGGTGTCGGCTGAGCCCCGGCTGGCCGGTCGAGCTGCGGCACGGATCGATCGGGGTTCGACCGCTGCGACGCCGTGACGCCCGTGCCTGGGCGCGTCTGCGCACCGAGAACGCCGCGTGGCTCGGCCCGTGGGAGGCCACGCTGCCCCGAGAGGCCGGCAGCGCCGCGACGTCGTACGTTGGCATGATCGGCACGCTGCGGCGTCGGGCCCGGCTCGGGCAGACGATGCCGTTCGCGCTGACGTGGGACGGCGAGCTCGTCGGCATGCTGACCGTCAACGGCATCACGTGGGGATCGGCCCGTTGGGCCAATCTCGGCTACTGGGTGTCCCGCAGCCATGCCGGTCGCGGGATCACGCCGACGGCGGTCGCCCTGGTCTGCGACCACCTGCTGAGCACGGTCGGGCTGCACCGCGTCGAGATCTCGATCCGTCCCGAGAACGCCGCGAGCCTGCGGGTCGTGGAGAAGCTCGGCTTCTTCGAGGTCGGTCTCGCCCGGCGCTACCTCCACATCGCGGGGGAGTGGCGTGACCACCGGGTGTTCGAGATCCTCGCCGAGGACGTTCCGGGCGGGCTGCTCGCGCGGCTGCGTCCCGCCGACCCCGGCCCCGGCTCCGCCTGATCGCAGGGCCCCGGCAGTCGAGTCCCATCCGTCACACAAGTTCTCAGGCGACACACGGTCACGGGTGCGGGGCAACGGGCCTGTGACGGCCTACCGTTTTGACCGTGGGTCCGAGCAGTGGGTTGATCATCGCATTCGTCGTCGTCGTGTGGGCGGCGTACTTCATTCCGCTTGCCCTCCGCCGCTACGACGACGCCAGCAAGACCGCCTCGGTCGAGACCTCCGGCGCTCTGGGCCGCGTCATCTCCAAGCCCGCCCCCAAGGCCGCGACCGCCTCGGTGCCGTCTCCCTCGGCCGCCGAGCCGGTCGCCGCGACAGCCGCCCCGTCCGGCGCCCCGTCGCCGGCCCGCGGCCTCGACCGTCCCGCTGCGCGACTCGCAGCACGTCGTCGTCGCCGCACGCTCCTGACGCTGATCGGACTGCTCGCCCTGGTGGGGCTGCTCGCCGTGGTCGGTGTCGTCCCGCAGCTCGTCGTCGCCGGTCCCGTCGTCCTCATCGCCGCCTGGCTCGTCGCCTGCCGGGTGCAGGTGCGCGGCGAGCTCGGCATCACTCGCAGCGCAGCGCCTGGCGCTGCGGCTGCTGTCCCGGCCAAGATCCGCTCGTCGCTCAAGATCGGCAAGATCGCCACGTCTGCCAAGGTCGGCAAGCCCGCCAAGTCCGCGAAGTCCGCGAGCAAGGTCAAGGCTCCGACCGCCGACGAGGAGCAGACGATCATCGTCTCCGGGCAGTTCGAGGACATCAACCCCGGTCGCAAGCACCAGATGGAGACCGTCGACCTCGAGGCCGACGCGCTCGACGACCAGATCGTCATCGCGGTGCCGTCGGTGTCGTCGAGCGGTGAGGCCCTCTGGGACCCGCTGCCGGTCACGCTGCCGACCTATGTCACCAAGCCTCGCGCGGGTCGCACGGTCCGCACGATCGACTTCTCGCAGCCCAACACCTGGACCTCGGGGCACATCGAGGGCGAGGACGTCGAGCTGCCGAAGCGGGTCGACGACGCGGGAGACGAACGCCGCGCAGTCGGCCACTGAGCCGCCTGATAAAGTTGCGGAGCACTCGCACGTGGAGTGCATGGGGCATTGGCGCAGTTGGTAGCGCGCTTCGTTCGCATCGAAGAGGTCAGGAGTTCGAATCTCCTATGCTCCACCCACCCACAGGCCCGACCGGATCCGGTCGGGCCTGCTGCATGCCCGGGCCGGGCCGGTCCTGCCACAGGCCGGGCACAACGTCCCCACTTGCTCGCGCGGCGTGATTCTGTCCGATCCGCGGCGCATAGTGGAGGAGACAGACGGTCTCGAGGGAGTGCCCGCCTGGGGATCGAGGTAGATGATGCGTGGACCCCACGACCATCAGTGGACCATCACGACGCTGCAGGACGACTACGTCCCCGGCATCCCGTGCTACGTGACGTCCTGCCCGTGCGGCGCGCTCAAGCCGACCGAGCAGGCCGAGGTGCCCGCCGTCGCCTGAGCCTCAGCGGCGTGTCCGCCGGGCGACGAGTCGGGTGGCTGCCAGCAGCACCAGCACGATGACGGCCCAGGGCAGGATGGTGCCGACGACCTCGACGACGGCGTTGACCGTCGCGACCAGTGCGTTCCAGCCGTCGCGCAGGCCACCGGTGAATCCGCCGGGCTCGGCCGAGTCGACCTGCCGCTCCTGCGCGAGGTCGATCGTGATCGTCGACAGCTCGACCTGTCCGGCCAGTGACCGCCGCTCTGCCTGCAGGCTCTCCAGCTGCTCCTGACGCTGGGTCAGGGCCGACTCGGCGGAGATGACGTCCTTGCTGGTGTCGGCGGCCGAGAGGATGGCCTGCAGGCGGTCCACCGAGATCTGCAGGGCGTCGATGCGGGCATCGAGATCCTTCGCCACCGACGTCACATCATCGTTCTGCAGCGAGACGTCGTCGACGGTGCCGAGCTTCTCCAGCCGTGCGATCGTGGCTGACACCTGCCCGGCGGGCACCCGTACCTGCAGCGACGCGCTCGCGTCCTCCCCAGCACCGTTCTCGGACCGGCTGTCGATCCGCCCTCCGAGGCCCTCGACGAAGGTGCTGAGCCGGGCCGCCGCGTCGCGCGGAGCGGTGACGGTGACAAGGATGGTTCCGGTGGTGATGACCTGGCGGTCCTGGTCGGTGGGCTCGGACTCGTCGAGCCGGCCGGGCGCCGCCGCGGCGTCCTCGGAGGCGACGCCCGCCCCGGAGCGTGCATCAGAGGCGCTCGAGCTGGTGCCGGCAGACTCCGACCCCGCGCCCTGCTGGATCGCAGAGACCGTGAAGCCGCCCAGGCCGACGACGAGCACGCCGGCCGCGGTGAGCCCGATCGTGGAGCGCATGCGGCGGCCGCGGCGCGAGATGTCGCGGTCGACCGCGTGCATCACACCGGCACGCATCGCGTCGATGCGGTCGTCGTCGAGCGTGGGTGTGGTCATGATGTCTCCCTCATGGATCGCAGGTCGGCCCGGAGCCGGGTGCGGAGTCGTGAGATGCGGTTGCGGACCGCGGCATGGCTGACGCCGAGCTCGCGGGCCGCCATCTCATAGGTGTGGTCGCCGGCGACGCAGAGCTCGTAGAGCCTGCGGTCCACCGGTGTGAGCGCGGCGGTGGCCTTGTCGATCTCGGCGCGCACCAGCCCTGCCTCGATCTCGTCCTCCACCGTGGGTCCCGCGGAGACGTCGGGATCGAGCTCGCGGAAGGCCGTCCTCTGGCCGCGACGACGGGCGTTGAGCGCTGTGAAGCGGGCCGTCACCAGCAACCACGGCAGCACCGACTCGTCGACGACCGTGATCGTGCGGATCTTGCTCCACGTCGTGACGAACACGTCCTGGGTGACGTCCTCCGCCTCGGCGGCGTCGCGCACGACCGCGAAGGCCTGCCAGTAGACCGGGCGGACGTGCCGGTCGTAGAGCTGCCCGAAGGCGCCGCGATCGCCTGACGCCGCGCGGTTGAGCAGCTCGCGGTCGCCGGTGGGCGGGCTGTCCTGGATGGTCGACGCACTCATGCGACGGCTCCGATCTGTGCGAGGGGCGGGGCACCCCTTGCTCACAGATGTCCGGATCGGCCCCATCGTCTCGCGATCGGCGCGATCGAGTTCAGGATCCGTGACAGCCGGACCGGACGTAGAGTGGCCGGACGACCCGGAGGTGGACATGCAGTGCGCACTGGCGACGATCGGCTCGGCTGCCGCGATCCTCGTCCTGTCGGCGTGCACGGCGACGACGACTGCGTCGGTCGGCGCAATCGAACGAGCGCGGCTCGATCCGGTGCAGATCACCAGCTCCTCCGCCTCGCCTGCCCCGCCTCGTTTTGCCAGGACGACCGTCGTCGAGACCTCGTTGGCGGGGTCGACCGCTGCCCTCGACCGGTGCGCGGGCCCCGTCGCCGTGGCGCTGGGCGACGACCGTCCGGTGCTGGTCGCCGAGCACGACTACTGCGGCGGCTCGGCCTGGATCTCGCGGCTGCGCCTCGGCGACACGGTGCAGCTCGACGGAGCCGGGGTCGAGGCCGACACCTATGTCGTCACCGAGATCGGGACGGATCGCCGCGGCGAGGCGAAGGTCAAGAACCTGCCTGCTGCCGACGTCGTGCTGCAGACCTGCATCTCGCCCGAGGACATCGTCCTGGTCGGCGTCGAGAGGCTGCAGCCGGCGTTGCGGGGCTAGGCGACCGCTGCGGATCCCGGGGGTCCGGGACTGTGGTCCCGACGATTGTTGCGGAATCGCGGCGCGGTGAAGTGCTGCGGCGCTACCGTCGTGAGAGGGAGTATCGGGGTCGTGCAGCACGATGAGGGAGTGACAGGAATGAGGGTCCTGACGAAGGTGTACCAGCGGTGGACGACGTCGGCCGATCGGGAAGAGGCTGGCATGACGATGATCGAGTATGGGCTGATATGCGCTGCCATTGCAGTGCTGGTGTCAGCTGGAGTGGTGGGTCTCGGCCCGAAGATCTTGGCGGTCTTCGGGTCGATCTGACAGTGGCGACCGGGTCGGGAGCTCGCGAGTTTCCTCCTGCCCCGAGGGAGTGTCCATAGTCCGAGAGGACTAGGAAAAAACCACCCGTAACAAAATGGGAAACCGCTCGACAAGGACTTAGGTCCCCCCTACATTTCTTGGCAGGGAGAGTCGCTCGACCGGGCGACTTAAATGTTAGAGGGAGTAACCAAGATGTCTGCTTTCACCAAGATGTTCGCCGTGATCACCGCCTTCGCCGTCACCGCCGAGTCCCGCAAGAAGGAGGACGGCGTGACCGCCATCGAGTACGCGCTCATGGCGGCCGGCATCGCCGTCCTCGTCGTCGCGGCCCTCGCCGTCCTGGGCCCGAAGATCAACGGTCTGTTCAGCGGAATCAGCCTGTAGGTCCGAGGACAACCACGCGGCGCTCTCGGGGCGCTGTGGTCACGCCGTGAATCCCCGGGTTCACGGCGTGACGTGGTTTCGGCACCCATCATGGGCACCCCACGTGGGGACAGCCGCGGAGTCGCCACTGTCGAGTTCGCGCTCATCGTCCCGTTCCTGCTGCTGCTGATCTGCGGAGTCATCGACTTCGGTGAGCGATACAAGACCGCAGCCCAGTACAACAACGCCGCCTTCGCGGCCGCCCGCTCGATGACCATCGAGAACAACGCGGCGAAGGCCAAGACCGCCGCCGTCAACGCCGGCATGCCGAGCACGTTGACCCCCGTCATCACCTACACGTCGGGCTACAGCTCGTGCTCGCAGGCCGGTGACGGCACCTTCGGCAACGTGACGGTCACGATCACCAACTCGGCCAAGGCGACGGCCACCAAGTTCTTCGGAACGACCTACTCCGTGACAGGAAAGGCGGTAGCGCGATGCAGTGGAACCTGAAGCTCCGCAAGCGCCGCGACGAGCGCGGCGTGACCGCCGTGCTCGTCGGCCTCCTGACCACGACGCTGATCGCCGCGGTCGGCATGAGCGTCGACGTCGGCAACGCCTACGTGCAGCGCCAGAAGCTGCAGACCGCGACCGACAACGCCGCGCTCGCGATCGCCCAGGACTGCGCGCTGTATCGGACGACGTGCTACTCGGCCAACGGCAATGCGCCGAAGTCGACCGCCAACTTCGTCGTGGGCCAGAACATCAGCGATGCGAGTGCCAACGTCGTGGGCACCATCGGCCCGTCGTCGACCTCGGTCACCGTGACGTCGACCAAGACGATGCCGTTCTCGTTCGCGAAGGCCATCGGGGTCGGGTCGAAGACGGCCACCGTCTCCGCCACGGCGACGTGGGACCGCGCGCCCAAGGAGGGCTATCCACTGCTGCCGATGGCGGTCGGCTACTGCCAGTACAAGGCCAACCAGTTCCCGGCCACCAACCACATCCTGATCCGTACCGACCTGCTGAGCGCGACGCTCAAGGGCCTCATCGCGACGCTCAACCTGCTCGGTCTGCCGCTCACCAACTGGTTCCCGGCCTCGACCTGCACCGGAAGCACGGGCGAGACGTTGAACATGAGCAACGGCGCGGTCTGGCTCACGGCGCTCATCGACGCACTCGACCTGTTCGACATCAGCAACATGTCGCTGTGCAACATGAAGGTCAAGATCTTCACGACGATGCTGGTCACGGCCGTCACACCGGTCATCGCGCCGACCGCCTGCGTCAACAAGCTCAAGCTCGGCACGATCGCGATGATGCCGATCTACGAGTCCTACTCGCCGCTGACGGTGCTCTCGTCGTCCATCACGCTGCGGATCGTCGGCTTCGCGCCGTTCAAGATCACCGGCTGGCAGGAGCCCGGCAACGCCAAGAACGACCCGTCGGCCACGCCGAGCTGCCTGAACATCCTGACGCTGACCTGCCAGGGCATCCAGGGCTACTTCGTGCGCTCGGTCGTGCAGGACCCCGAGCAGGTCTTCGCCTATGACAGTGCCGCCCCCGACCTCGGCGGGGTCAAGCTCGCCACCCGACTGACGAACTAGTCGTGGAGAAAAGGACAGAACCGTGAAGAAGAAGCTGCTCGCACTCCTCAGTGCCGCACTGCTCGCCGTCATCGGCGTGATCGCGATGATCAGCTACGCCCAGGGCGCCGACGAGAGGGCCTTCGCCGACGCCAAGATGGTCGAGGTGCTGGTCGTCAAGACCGAGATCCCCGCAGAGACGCCGGCAAGCCGCATCACGACCGCCGTGCAGACCAAGAAGGTGCCGGTGGCCGTGCGTGCCGAGGGTGCGCTGACGAGCCTCGACTCGGTCAAGGGCCTGTCGACCAACGTCAGCCTCAAGCCGGGCGAGCAGCTGCTGCCGTCACGCTTCGGCGCCCTGACGGGCAAGGGCAAGTCGTCATCTCTTCCGGCCGGCATGCAGGAGGTGAGCATCGCCCTCTCCGCACCGCGCGTCGCGACGGGTGCCGTCAAGGCGGGCGACCGGGTCGGCGTCGTCGTCAGCTATGCCAAGCAGGGCAACGATGGCGGCTACACCAACGTGGTCAAGAACAACCTGCTCGTCACGCGGGTCTCGAACTCGGTGCTCAGCAAGGTCGGCGCCGAGGAGGCCGGCGTCCCGGTGCTCGTCACGTTCGCGGTCAAGCCGATGGACGCGCAGAAGCTCATCAACGCCTCCGAGTTCGGCAAGGTCTGGCTGACCTTGCAGAACTCGCAGACCGACACCACTGGTTCACGACAGATCGAGTCGAAGGACGTGATCGAATGAGCAGGATCCTCCTCCTCGGCGGCGACGGCGGCCTGGAGTACCGGCTGGGACAGTTCCCCGGCAACCTTCTCGTCCCGATCGCCGCGGGCGTCGTCGACCGGTCGGACTTCGACATCAGGGGGCTGATGGTCGAGGACCACCTGCCCGACATCGTCGTCTTCGGCCCGCAGGTGAGCCGCCACACCGCGATGTCGCTCGCGAGCCTGCTCGACGCGATGCACCCCCAGATCACCGTGGTCCTGGTCGCCGAGCCGACGACCGACGTGATGCTGGAGGCCATGCGGTCGGGCATCCGCGACGTGCTGGCGCCCGATGCCAGCGACGAGGAGTACCGGATCATGCTCCTCAAGGCGCACGACCACGCCTCGCGCCGCACGGTCCGTCGTGCGACCGAGGAGACGACCGAGCGGGTCGTCGAGAGCCGCGTCGTCGTCGTGGCCTCGCCCAAGGGCGGTGTCGGCAAGTCGACCATCGCGGTCAACATGGCCGTGGGTCTCGCGCGGCGCGCTCCGATGGACGTGGTGCTGGTCGACCTCGACCTGCAGTTCGGTGACGTCGCGACACACCTCGACCTCAAGCCCGCGCACTCGCTGGCGGACGTCTTCGCCAACCAGGGTGGTCTCGACACGCTGCTGCTCAAGACCTTCCTGACGGCGCACCCGGCCGGCTTCTACGCCCTGTGCGGCTCGGAGTCGCCTGCGGCCGCCGACAAGGTCGGCCCCAAGCAGGTGCGCGAGCTGCTGAGCTCGCTCGCGTCGCAGTTCCGCTACGTCATCGTCGACACCGGTGCCGGCCTCGACGAGCCGACGCTCGCGGCCCTCGAGGAGGCCAACGACGCCGTCTTCGTGTCGAGCATGGACGTGGCGAGCGTGCGCAACATCCGCAAGGAGATCGAGGTGCTGGCGACGCTCAACATCCTGCCCGGCATGCGTCACCTGGTGCTCAACTTCGCCGATCGGCAGTCGGGACTCTCGGTCCGCGACGTCGAGGCGGTCGTGGGCCTGCCGGTCAACGTCGTGGTGCCGCGGGCGCCGGAGGTGTCGCTCTCGGCCAACCGCGGGGTGCCCGTGCTGATGGAGAAGAAGGGCGGCCCGGCGGCCAAGGCCATGAACAACGTGGTGAAGCGGCTCGAGGGTGAGTCGACCTCCAAGAAGCCGTCGTTCGCCCACAAGGGCCTGGCCCTGTCATGAGCAGCCTCAGCGAGCGTCTGGAGTCGGCCCGCCTCAACGGTCCGCCGGAGGACGACGGCTACTCGCGCCCACGGCCCACCCAGAAGCGCGTGGTCGAGGAGGTCGAGACTCCGCAGGTCGACGCGCTCGCAGCGGTGAAGTCGCGAGCGATCGACTCGCTGTTCGAGAGCATCGGCAGCCGCATCAGTGATGCGTCCCTGACCGAGGAGCAGCTGCAGGACTTCGTCCGCGACGAGCTGACCCGCATCGTCGGGTCGGAGCAGCTGCTGCTGAGCATCGAGGAGCGTCAGCGCCTCATCCGTGACATCGAGGACGACGCGCTCGGCCTCGGTCCGCTGCAACGCCTGCTCCAGGACCCGTCGGTCTCGGAGATCATGGTCAACGGTCACGAGCGCATCTACGTCGAGCGGGGAGGACGGTTGATCGAGAGCGGTCTCCGGTTCGGGTCCGAGGAGCACCTGCGCCGGGTCATCGAGCGCATCGTCGCCAACGTCGGTCGTCGCATCGACGAGTCTTCCCCGCTCGTCGACGCCCGCCTCTCGGACGGATCGCGCGTCAACGCCGTGATCCCGCCGCTGGCCGTCCACGGGTCGTCCCTGACGATCCGCAAGTTCTCCGAGACTCCCTACCAGGTGTCGGACCTCGTGCGGTTCAAGTCGATCACCGAGCCGATGGCCGAGCTGCTCAACGCCTGCGTGCAGGCCCGGCTCAACATCATCGTCTCGGGAGGCACCGGCACCGGCAAGACGACGCTGCTCAACGTCTTGTCGTCGTTCATCCCGCGGGACGAGCGGATCGTCACGATCGAGGACGCGGTCGAGCTCAAGCTGCAGCAGGACCATGTCGTGAGCCTCGAGAGCCGGCCGCCCAACATCGAGGGCAAGGGTGAGATCACGATCCGCGACCTCGTCCGCAACTCGCTGCGCATGCGGCCCGACCGCATCGTCGTCGGCGAGGTCCGTGGCGGCGAGACGCTCGACATGCTGCAGGCCATGAACACCGGCCACGACGGCTCGTTGTCGACGGTGCACGCCAACGCGCCACGCGACTCGATCTCGCGTCTGGAGACGCTCGTGCTCATGGCCGGCATGGACCTGCCGCTGCGCGCGGTGCGCGAGCAGATCGCCTCGGCGGTCGACGTGGTCGTGCAGCTGACCCGCATGCGCGACGGCACGCGCCGCGTGACGCACGTGACCGAGGTGCTGGGCATGGAGGGCGACACCGTCGTGCTGCAGGACATCTTCTTGTTCGACTGGGGCGCGGGCACCGACTCCGAGGGGCGCTTCCTCGGGGTCCCGAAGTTCACCGGCATCCGGCCGCGGTTCATGGACAAGTTCGAGGAGTACGGCATCCCGTTCTCGCCCGAGGGCTTCATGTCGACGATGTCGAAGGTCGACGCCTACGAGGGCCTGCGGCGCGAGCGTCGTGCGGTGCCGCGGGGCGAGAACGAGATCGGGGTGCCGCGATGACCCTGTTCCTCGGCCTGACGGCGACGATGATGGCGCTGGGCCTGACGTCGTACGCCGTGCTCGCACCCAGCGTCGGCAAGGTGGCGTTGTCGCGGCGCCGGCCGGTCGGCGCCGAGCCCAAGTCGCAGCTGAACGCCCTCTCCGAGGGCTTGGTTGCGCTGGTGGACTCGGTGCTGAAGCGCCGCGGCTGGGTGCCGTTCCCGTCCGCCGAGATCGAGATGGCGTCGCTGCGCATGACGGCCGGGTCGCTCGTCGTGCTGGTGTCAACGCTCAGCTTCGTCGCGCTGCTGCTCGGCACCGCTTTCTTCGGCCACGTCCTCGTCGGCCTCGTGCTGGCCGTCCTGGTGCCGATCATCACCAAGGTCGTGCTCCGCAGCCGCGGCAGCAAGCGTCGCACGGCCTTCGGTGAGCAGCTCGACGAGTCGCTGCAGATGATCGCCTCGGCGCTGCGTGCGGGTCACAGCCTGGCGCGGGCGCTCGACACCGCTTCGCGCGAAGCGCCTGCGCCGACGTCGGAGGAGTTCGCCCGCATCGTCAACGAGAACCGCATCGGCCGTGACCTGGTCGAGGCGCTCTACACGACGGCCGACCGCATGGACAGCCAGGACTTCCGCTGGGTGGCTGAAGCGGTCGCGGTGCAGCGCGACACCGGCGGCAACCTCAACGAGGTGCTGGACAAGGTGGGCGCGACGATCCGCGAGCGCAACCAGATCCTGCGCGAGGTCAGGACGTTGTCGGCCGAGGGACGCATGTCGGCGGTGGTCCTGATGGTGCTTCCCGTCCTCGTCGCACTCGGAATGTCCGTCTCCAACCCGGGCTACATGGCGCCGCTGTTCCAGGGCTCGACGGGCTTCATCGTCCTGGGGATCGCCGCGTTCCTGTTCGCCGTCGGCGGCGTGTGGATGCGCGCCATCGTGAATGTGAAGGTGTGAAGCGATGAGTCCCGGAGCCTCCCTGCTGCTCGGCATCGTGTGCCTCGTGCTGGCGATCGGCGCGCTCGTGCCTGTGCTTGACTTCCAGCCCTCGACGCGCCGGACGATCAAGTCGCGCATCCAGTCGATGCAGGCCAAGGCGCCCGGGGCCGACCAGGCGGCGCGGACCAAGCAGCTGACCGCCAAGAACCCCGAGCTCGGCATCCTGCGGGTCTTCGTGACCCGGGGTGCGATCGCCAAGCTCGAGCGCGATCTCGGTCTGGCGGGCAAGACCTCGGCCGCGCTGCCGATGATCATCGTCGCCAAGGTGGTCGCCCCGGTTCTCGTGGCGCTCCTGGGCTACTCCTTCGCCGCCAAGATGGACTCGCCGATGTGGTGGTTGGTCTATGCCGGCATCGTGGTCGTGTCCTACTTCGCGCCCGGCATCATCGTCAACGGCCGGGCCGTCGAGCGGCAGAAGCGGATGATGTACGACCTGCCCGACATCCTCGACCAGATCACGATCTCGATCGAGGCCGGCATGGGCTTCGAGTCGGCGTTGTCGAGGGTCGGGCAGAACAACCGTGGTCCGCTCGGCGAGGAGATCGTGCGGACGGTGCAGGACATGAACCTCGGCGTCTCGCGCCGCGACGCCTATCTGGCACTGGCGAGCCGCAACGACGTCGACGACCTCAAGCGGTTCACCAAGAGCATCGTGCAGGCGGAGGAGTTCGGCGTGCCGATCTCAGGCGTCGTGCGGATCCAGGCCGAGGAGATGCGCGACAAGCGTCGCGCCCGGGCGCGTGAGACGGCGCAGAAGGTGCCGGTCAAGCTGCTCTTCCCGATGCTGACCTGCGTCATGCCGGTGCTGTTCATGGTGATCCTGACCCCGGCCATCCTCGCGCTCGGTGACGCCATGTAGCCCATCCATACCTTCTCGGGATGACATCGCGGACGCGGCCACCGGCCCTGTCCGCGGTGCCATGCCCGGGCCAGACTTCTCGGGTGACCCTTGCCACATCACTTTACATTCGCTACCTTGATGTAAAGCACTCCTCCCAGGGTGCGCAAGGAGGAACATCATGACGATCGAAGCCACCGTCGACGGGACGGTCATCCAGTGGCGCGACAGGAAGCGCTACCTGTGGATCATCGGGGCCATCGTGCCGCTGATCCCCGTGAGCATCTGGGGCCTGTTCTCCCTGACGGGCTCGACCCTGGTCTGGTACTTCGGACCGTTCTTCCTGTTCGTCGTCGTCCCGATCGCCGACATGATCGCCGGCCGTGACGGCGAGAACCCGCCCGACGAGGTGCTCGAGCAGCTCGAGGACGACCGCTACTACCGCTGGGTGACCTACGCGTTCATCCCGGCGCAGGTGGCCGGCTTCGTCTGGGGCGCCTACCTGCTGGGTGGCGGCACGCTGCCGGGCATCGACGAGCCGCTGAGCATCGCGGCCAAGATCGGTCTGGCCCTGAGCCTGGGCATGGTGGCCGGCATCGGCATCAACACCGCCCACGAGCTCGGCCACAAGAAGGAGGAGTACGAGCGCTGGTTCGCCCGTGCCGCCCTCGCGCAGACGTTCTACGGCCACTTCTTCATCGAGCACAACCGTGGCCACCACGTCCGCGTCGCGACGCCCGAGGACCCGGCCAGCGGACGCCTCGGCGAGACGGTCTGGGAGTTCATGCCGCGCACGATGTGGGGCAGCCTCACGAGCGCCTGGGAGCTGGAGAAGAAGCGCTTCGAGCGCCTGAAGAAGTCGCACTGGTCGCTCAAGAACGACGTGCTCAACGCCTGGGCGTTCTCCGTCGTCCTGTGGGGCGCGCTGATGGTCGCCTTCGGCTGGGAGATCTTCCCCTACCTGGTCCTGCAGGCCATCGCCGGCATCTGGCTGCTGGAGTCGGTCAACTTCCTCGAGCACTACGGCATGAAGCGTCAGAAGCTCGAGTCCGGCCGCTACGAGCGGGTCAACCCGTCGCACAGCTGGAACTCCAACAACATCGGCACCAACGTCCTGCTCTACCACCTGCAGCGCCACAGCGACCACCACGCCAACCCGACGCGTCGCTACCAGGCGCTCCGCGACTTCAAGGAGGCGCCGGTCCTGCCCACGGGCTATGCGGGCATGATCGTCCTGACATGGGTGCCGCAGGTGTGGAGGAGGGTCATGGATCACAAGGTGATGGACCACTACGAGGGCGACCTCTCCAAGACCAACCTGCACCCGCGCACGGCACACAAGTACGAGCGCACCTACGGGAAGGTGGCTGCGTGAGCCAGTTCATCTGCCCCAACTGCGAGTACGTCTACGACGAGGGGCACGGCAACCCGCGCGAGGGCTGGCCGGCCGGCACCGCGTTCGCGGACATCGATCCTGACTGGACGTGCCCCGACTGCGGCGTGCGCGAGCAGGTCGACTTCCTGCCGATCGAGGAGTTCGAGCACAACGACCAGGACGGCAACATCATCGCCGCCGAGACACGCACCAAGGGAGATCAGGCATGAAGCGCTGGGAGTGCCAGCAGTGTGGGTTCGTCTACGACGAGGCCGAGGGGTGGGAGGAGGAGAACATCCCGCCCGGCACGAAGTGGGAGGACATCCCCGACGACTGGACGTGCCCCGACTGCGGTGCCGCCAAGGCCGACTTCGTGATGGTGGAGCTCTGAACGCTCGATGACCCACCGCACCGTCATCGTCGGAGCCGGCATCGCCGGCGTCAGCGCCGCCGCCGCTCTGCGGTCAGCGGGCTACGACGGGACGATCGACCTGATCGGTCAGGAGCCCGAGCTGCCCTACCGTCGTCCGCCGGTCTCCAAGGAGATCGTGCGTGGCGACAAGTCGGCCGACGAGATCCGCATCAAGAAGGCCGAGTGGTACGAGCAGCAGGGCATCGGTCTGCGCCTCGGAGCGTCCGTCGTCGGGCTCGACGTCGACGCGCGAGCGGTGCGCCTCAGCGAGGGCGACCCGTTGCTGTACGACCACCTGCTGCTCGCCACAGGGGGCCGCGCACGCAGCCCGTGGCAGGCGGCGGGCGTCCGAACGCTGCGCGGGCTGGCCGACGTCCCTCGGCTGAAGGATGAGCTCGCGGCCAAGAAGGCGGTCGTCATCGTCGGAGCCGGGCTGATCGGCTCGGAGATCGCGGCCAGCGCCCGGGGCCTGGGCTGCGACGTCACGTTGCTCGAGACGGCATCGTTGCCCCTGCCGCGGCTGCTGCCGCCCGAGCTGGGACAGATGTACGTCGACCTGCACCGGGCCGAGGGCACCGACCTGCACACGGGCGTCATGGTCTCCTCGATCGAAGACCATGACGGCCAGACCGACGTCCGAGCGGTCGACGGTCGCACGTGGACGGCCCCAGTGGTCGTGGTGGCGGTCGGCATGGATCCCCACGTCGAGCTGGCCGAGGTCGCCGGCATCGTCATCGCATCGCCGGCCGACGGCGGAGGCATTGTGGTCGACGACCGCGGTCGCACCTCGGCGCCGGGCGTGTTCGCTGCCGGCGACGTCGCCAACCAGCCCAACGGCGTCCTGGGCGGACGGCACCGCGTCGAGCACTGGCAGGGCGCGCAGAACCACGGCACGGCGGTCGGCAAGGTCATGGCCGGCGGCGACGACGCCTTCGTCGAGGTGCCGTGGTGCTGGTCCGACCAGTACGGCGCCAACCTGCAGGTCGCAGGCTGGCCCGAGGGGTCGCACGACATGGTGGTCCACGGGTCGATCGCCGACCGCGACTTCATCGCCTACCTCCTCGACGACGGGGTCGTGAGAGGCGCCGTCTCGATCGGTCGCCCTCGCGACGTGCGATCCGCCCGCGCGTGGATCGGTGACCACGCCCGGCTCGACGAGGTGCTGGAGCCGTCGGCGTGACAACGGGCGTCCGCAGCACCACCTCGGGGTCCGTCCGGGTCCGGCTGCTCGACGCCGCGCAGGTCATGATCGAGGCGACCGGGTGGACCTCGGTCACGATGGCCCGCATCGGCGAGGCCGCCGGGGTCAGCCGGCAGACGGTCTACAACGAGTTCGGCACCAAGCACGGGCTCGCCGAGCAGCTGGCGCTGCGTGAGCTCGAGCGGTTCCTCGACGTCGTCCGCCGCCGGATGACCGCGGAGCGCAGCCTCGTCGACGGCATCCGCTCGGCGTGCGAGGGGGTGCTCGAGCTGGGTGAGCAGAGCGTCCTGGTCCGCACGATCGTCGGCTCGCTGCCGGGGGAGCAGGACACCGACCTGCTGCAGATCCTGACGACGGAGTCCGGTGAGATCGTCGAGGCCGCGGTGCTGGTGGTCCGTCAGAGCATCGAGGAGCTCTACGCCCCCACGCCGCTCACGCCCGCCGAGCTCGAGGTCGCCGTCGAGACTGTCGTGCGGCTGGTGCTGTCGGCCCTCACCCGGCCGTCGAAGCGGCCGAGCGAGGCCGCGGCCGACATCGCGTGGATCGTCGGCCTGGCTCTCGAGGGAGCCGAACGGCGCACCTGAGCTGCGTCAGGGGGCGGTCGTCGGGGTCGGCGCGGTCGGCAGGTCGGTGGGCACCGTCGGTGTCGGCTGGGTCGGGACACCGTCAGTGGCCGACGGGTCCGTCGGCGTCGTGTCGGGCGTGACCGGCGCGGTGGTGCCGTCGCCGGTGACATAGACGAGGCGGCCGTCCGCCAGGCGATAGACGGTGCCGACGGGCGTGCCGCGACCGACGGTCTTGACGCCCTCCTCGGGCACGGGCTCCAACGTCTCGCCGGGCCGGATCGTGACCTCGCCCAGCGTCGGCTTGGTCAGCCCGCCGTCCTTGACGGCGTCGGACAGCCCGAGCGACGACAGCGCCGCGATCAGGAACCCGACGGCCAGCACGATGCCGATGTCGAACATGTTGACGAGGCCGTCGAGCGGGTCGCCGGCCCGGTCCTGGTGCACCCGGGCGCGCGGGGTGACCTTGATCATGACGAGAAGTCCGTCCTCGGGGCCGAGGCCGGGGCGGGCGGCACCAGCGGCGGGACCGTGACCGTGTCGGTCGTCGCGGTGGCCGGCCGTGACGGAGCCGGGGGGGCGACCGGCGAGATCGAGGCGGCCGCCGACCCGTCGTCGGTGAGGATCGCCGCGACGTACTCAAGGTCGGAGAAGTCCTGGCCGTAGAGGCGCTCGCGGTAGAGGGACAGGGCGAGGGCGATGACGCCGATCAGGATGCCGAGCACCGTGATGCTGAAGGCGAGGCGCAGGTTCTCGGTCAGGGAGTCGACGTCGCCGCGGGCGAGTCCGTCGAGGGCCGGGGCGAGCGGGATCAGGGTGCCCATGAGTCCGAGGGCGGGGCCGAGGCGCACCAGCAGGCGGGTGCGGCTGAGGCGGGCCTGACGCCCGAAGTCGAAGTCGGCGAGCTCCTTGGCGATGCGCGTGTCGGCGCCGGGCTTGTCGACCGCGCTGACCAGCACCTTGAAGGCCTTGCCGACCGGGGCGGACCACGCGACCGTCTGCAGGAGCGCCGACGCCTCGTCCATGCGACGCTCGTCGACCGCGCGGCGGGCGGAGGCGCCGGCCTTGGCGAGCGCGGAGAACGTCCGACCGCGGCGCTTGACGAGCTCGGTGATGAACGCACCTACCTCCACGAGCGCGGCGGCGAGCGCGAGCAGGGTGATGATGACCACCGGCAGCTCGAGCACCTCCGCGACGCGGAAGATGATGTCGTAGATCTTGTCGCTCATGCACGTCTCCTGAGGTGGTGCAGTCGGGTTCGGAACCATCGTGTCTCACTCGCCGCACCGGCCCCGACCAGCAGGGCGATCGCGAGCGCCGCGACGATCCAGGTGGCGATGCGCTTGCGGAGTGCTTCCTGCGTGGCGGGCGCCGGCTGGCTCGAGTCCTGGGTGCCGGGGATCGCCTCGGGCGTTCCGCCGGGGACGATCTCGGCGCCGGCGAGCACGTAGCCCTCGACCTCCTCGAGCCCGTCGTCGACGGGGATGTCGTCGGTCGGCTCGTCGTCGGGCACGTCCTCGGCAGGCGGGTCGTCCGACGGCGGGTCGATGGTGCCCGGGTCGTAGGGCGGGACGTAGCCGCCGGTGCTGCCCAGGCCACCCGTGCCGGTGCCCCCGCCGGTGCCGGAGCTCGGCGCCTTGGGCGGGTTGTCGACCTTCATCTCGACAGGTGCCGACCGGCCGTACGAGCCGTTGGCGCCGTAGACGGTGACCGAGACCGGGTAGGTGCCCTTCTTGGCGTACGTCTTGGTGGGCTCGTCGCGCTTGGTGCCCTTGGTCGAGCCGTCGCCGAAGTCCCATCGCGTCTTGATGATGCGGGTGCCGGGCTTCTTGGCGTAGGTGATCGAGAAGGCGCTCTTGGCCTTGGTGTCGACGCTGGTGCTCCCGACGCTCACGACCGGCTCGAGGAGCTTGCCGGTGGTGTGGAAGGTGAGCTCGAGGGCGCCCGACACCTTGAAGATGTCGGTGATGTTGACGTCCTTGTCGGCGTCTCGCAGCGGTCGGACGTAACCGATCCGACTTCCCGAGACGTAGACCGCCGGAGCGAGGCTGTCGTCGAACGGATAGCCGTCCTTGCCCGGATCGGCGGGGTCGACCAGATCGGCGTCGGACAGCACGGAGGGGATCTTGCGGGCATTGGGCGTCTCGGAGAATGTCGCTGCCTTGGCCTTGTCAGGGTGGAGCGCATTGACTCGCTCGAGCAGCTCGTAGAGGGAGATGCCGGTGTTCTTGCCGACTCGCGGTCCCTCGGAGACCGTGCCTGTGACGTTGCGCCGCTTGTAGTACTGGCGTGACTCGTCGAAGTCCGACCACTCGGCGATCTCGGCGGTCGAGACCTCTTCTGAGTAGAGCGTCGTGGTGTCGCCGTCGACCGTCCTCACCACGTTGACGATGACGCACGAAGGGCCCTCGGTGCACTCAGCCGCCTCGACCGGGGAGGACGTGAGGCCCAGGCTCGTGGCGGCGAAGGCCAGCGACGCGAGCAGCGCGGTGCGTCGGCGTGTGGTCGAGCGCATGCGTGATCTCCCTCCCGATGGTCGTGGACCCGTACATCTTCCATTATCACCGTGAATGGGCGATGGCGTCCCGTGGTCCCACTGAACCCTACGATGTGAACCTCACCTGGAGGAGCACCTGCATGGGCCGTCTGCCCCGGATCGTGATCATGGTCCTGCTCGTCGCCGCCGTGGCCGGCGGCGTCGCATGGAAGGTCACCGACCCCGGCGATGCCGCCGTCCCCGCCAAGGCCGACATGGGTGGCCCGGTCGAGCCCCGCGTCGACGGCAACCGCCTGGTCGACGCGCGCACGGGCGACACCTGGGTACCTCACGGCGTGAACTGGTCGAGCTTTGAGTACGCGTGCACGCAGGGTTGGGGCTACTCGTCGATCACCTCGGCGGCCGACGCCGACCAGATCGCCGCCGCCATCGCGAGCTGGTCGGTCGACACGGTGCGGCTGCCGCTCAACCAGGACTGCTGGCTCGGCACCCGCGGCGCACCTGTGAGCGACGCCGAGACCGAGCGGACGGCCGAGGGCTACCGGGCCGAGGTGGCCAGGTTCGTCGATGCGCTGCACGCGCAGCGAATCGTCGTGATCCTCGACCTGCAGAGCCGTAAGCGCGAGACCGAGGACGAGTTCGGCAACATCGCGATGCCCGACGCGGGGTCGATCGAGTTCTGGCGGTCGATCGCGGCCGAGTACGCCGACGACCGGTCCGTCATGTTCGACGCGTTCAACGAGCCCTACTCGCGCTACGACGAGGTCACCGCGTCCTACGCGTTCGAGCTCGACTGGACGTGCTGGCGCGACGGCGGCTGCGCGGCACCGGTCGAGGACGACAAGAGTGAGCTGACCGGACGTACCTATCCGGTCCAGGGCATGGCGGCCGTCGTGTCGGCGATCCGCGGGGAGGACGCGGAGCAGCCGATCATGCTGGCGGGGCTCGACTACGCCAACGACCTCAGCCAGTGGCTCGACCACCGGCCCGACGACGACCAGCTCGTCGCGAGCTTCCACAACTACAACTTCCAGAGGTGCAAGGACGAGGCCTGCTGGGCCGCGGAGATCGCTCCGGTCGCCGACGAGGTGCCGCTGCTGACCGGCGAGATCGGTCAGGACGATCCCGGATTGCCCCACCTCGCCGACTACATGGCATGGGCCGACGAGCGGGGGATCGGCTACCTCGCGTGGGTGTGGTGGGACCACGCCGACGACCCGATGGCACTCATCACCGGCCCGGCGGGCGAGCCGACGACTCCGTACGGCTCGACGTTCCGCTCGCACCTCCTGGGGCTCTCCGGCAGGTGATCTGCGTCTCATTCGGGTCCAAACGACGCGATTCGGGACCAATGGCGGAGAAAAGTAGTCACGAAGTACTAGATAAAAAGAATCGTCACGACCGGTGTCGGCCGTAGGCTGCACGCGGGAGTGTTTTTCTTTTTTTTAGAGGGAGCTACGGACCATGGAGTCCTTCGAAGCGACCGGGCGCACGCGTGCGTCCGGACCCGCCGCGTTCGTCGGTGTTGTGACGACCCTGGTGCTGTCGACCGCGGTGTTCGTCGGCTTCCTGATGGCGCCGCTCATCGTGCTGGGTGGGGCGTTCCTCCTCTACGTGCTGTGGCCGGGCAGCTCGGCGCGCACGTCCAAGCCGGCTGCGGCCGTCGAGCCGTCGGCCGACGCTGACGACGCCGATCGTCCCGCCTACCGATTCGGGACCGGTGGCTGACATGTCGATGACCGAGTCCGACCGCCACAGTGCCCTGGGCGACCACCCCAACCCGAACATCGAACGGCTCGTGCCGCAGCAGATCTGCCGCGCCTTCTCCGTCATCCCCTACGAGCTCTCCGGCAACCTGCTGTCGGTCGCGTCGCCCTCGACGGACAACGCGGTCGCGGCCCAGGTGCTCAAGCAGCTGACGGGCCACGACGTGCGCCTCGTGCAGCACGACCCGGCCGAGATCTCGGCCGCGCTCGACATCGCGTTCAGCCGCGGTCCGGCCCTGCTGTTCGCCGACGCTGACGCCGGCTCGGCCGTGCCGTTGCGCACGGGCGAGTTCCTGGCCAGCCTCGGCCTGGTCGACGAGCGCGACGTCGAGGAGGCCTTGGTCGAGCAGGCCCGCACGGGAGCCCAGCTCGGCGAGATCCTCGTCGCCAGCGGCAAGATCACCGAGGACGACCTGGTGGCGGTGCTGGCCGAGAAGTTCAAGGTCCAGCGGGTCAGCCTCGACGGCTTCAACCCCGACCGCGAGATCGCGCTGCTGCTGCCGGAGCAGGCCGCCAACGCCCTGCGCTGCGTGCCGGTCGCGCGCGACGGCGACGTCGTCTTCCTCGCGGTGTCCCGCCCGCTCGACGACCACGAGGTCTCGGTCGTCGGCCGCTACCTCGGCGAGCTCGAGGTGCGCGAGCTGCTCGCGACGCGCTCGTCGATCGACACTCTGCTGCAGCGGGTCTACCAGGACGACTACTCGCAGTTCGCCACGCACTCGCTGATGGAGCTCAGCCCGGAGAACTCGGCGTACATCGTCGCGACCAAGGCTCAGAAGACGTTCTTCATCTCGGTGCTGGTCGCGATCATCGTCTGCGGCGTCATCTGGCCCAAGAACACGCTGATCGGCCTGGTCGCCGCGGCGAGCGTCTACTACCTGGCGGTGTCGCTCTACAAGTTTCGCCTGACGTTCCGTGCGCTCGGCCACCACTTCGAGACCGACGTGACGGCCCAGGAGGTCGCCGACGTCGACGAGCGCACCCTGCCGATGTACACGATCCTCGTGCCGCTGTTCCGCGAGGCGTCGATCGTCAACCGGCTCGTCACGGGCGTCAACGGGCTCGACTACCCCAAGACCAAGCTCGACGTGAAGCTCCTGTGCGAGGAGGAGGACACCGAGACGATCGAGGCGATCCGCGACCTGGGGCTCCCTCCGCACTTCCGCCTCGTGGTGGTCCCTGACAGCAACCCCAAGACCAAGCCCAAGGCGTGCAACTACGGCCTCACCCAGGCCGAGGGCAAGTACACCGTCATCTACGACGCCGAGGACCGACCCGATCCGGACCAGCTCAAGAAGGCTGTCATCGCCTTCTCGAAGGCCGAGCCGCGTGTCACGTGCATCCAGGCCAAGCTCAACTACTTCAACCAGGACCAGAACCTGCTGACGAAGTGGTTCTCGTCCGAGTACTCGATGCACTACGACCTGATCCTGCCGGGGCTCGACGGCGACGACGTCCCGATCCCGCTCGGCGGCACGTCCAACCACTTCATCACCGCCCGTCTGCGCGAGCTCGGTGCGTGGGACCCCTACAACGTGACCGAGGACGCCGATCTCGGCATCCGGCTGGCCCGTGCGGGCTACCGCACCTCGATGATGGACTCCACGACGCTGGAGGAGGCCAACTCCCAGCTGCCCAACTGGGTCCGTCAGCGCAGCCGCTGGATCAAGGGCTACATGCAGACGTGGCTCGTCCACATGCGCAACCCGTTCAAGACCCTGAAGGACATGGGTCTGAAGAACTTCATCAGCTTCAACCTGCTGGTCGGTGGCACCTTCATCTTCCTGCTCAACCCGATCTTCTGGGCCCTCACCACGTTGTTCGCGCTGACGCAGTGGGGCTTCATCGAGTCGCTGTTCCCGGGCTTCGTGTTCTATGCCGCGAGCTCGATGCTGTTCATCGGCAACTTCGTCTTCGTCTATCTCAACGTCGCCGGCAGCATGCAACGCGGCTACTTCGAGCTGACGAAGTCGGCGCTGCTGACGCCCCTCTACTGGGGTCTGATGAGCTGGGCGGCCTGGAAGGGCTTCATCCAGCTGTTCACGAACCCGTTCTACTGGGAGAAGACCGAGCACGGTCTCGACACCGAGCACACCGAGTCGCAGCAGCAGGTGACGTCATGACGATCGACACGTCTGCGGCCGAGCGCACCGAGGAGCCGCACGGCATCCCGCTGCCGATCTATGCCGACCGACCGGTCCAGGTGCGCCAGAACGTGCGTCCGGACATGGTGCAGTCGCCGCAGCCGCGGTCCGACGGCAACCACCGGGTCGAGAACTGGCTGGTCTTCCTCGTCACGGTCATCGGCTACTCCCTGCTCGGCACGTGGGTCGTCACCGGCCTGCACGTCGTGGGCTTCGAGTCGCTCGACCGGATGAACCGCGCGCTGATGGCGTTGCACAACAACCCGGCCAAGCTCACCGCGATCGGCTTCGACTACCCGCCGCTGTCCGTGCTGGTCCTGACGCCGTTGGCGGTCTCGAGCGACCTCGCCCGTTCGCTCGTCGCGCTGCCGATCAGCTCGGCAATCTTCGCCGGCGTCGCCGCGATCTCGCTCAACAGCCTGCTGCGCCGCTGCCTCATCCCCGGTCCGTGGCGCATCGCGATCCTCGCGGTCCTGGCCCTCAACCCGCTCGTCGCCCTCTACGCCTCGACGGGCTCACGCCAGATCGTCTGGGTCAGCCTCATGCTGGCCGGCGTCTCGAGCGTCGTGAAGTGGTTCGTGACGGCCCAGATCCGCTACGTCCTGATCGCCGGCATCACCTTCTCCGTCGCCGGTCTGGCGGGCTACGGCTCGCTCGTGTGGGCAGGTCTCGCGGCGTTCCTGATCGGCTTCGTGCTGCAGCGCCACGGCGCTCGACAGGCCGAGGTCGAGGGCACGGTGGTCGGCTTCGCCAGCCCCGTGGTCTACGTCATGGCCCTGTGGATGGTGTTCAACGGCCTGATCCTGGGCAACCCCGTCGCCTGGGTGACCCGCTCGGTGTCGGGCGAGGCGCCCAGTGCGGGCCTGGCGACCAGTGACCGCCTGACCGAGGTGCTGCGTGATCTCGGCGAGGTCGTCCTGACCACGAGCCCGATCACGGTCGTTGTGGTGCCGTTGCTCGTGCTGGCAGCCGTCCGTCGCCGCGACGAGCTCGCGGGCTGGCTGGCGATCTGCGTCGGCGCCGCCGTCGTGATGCCGGGCGTCGCGGTCTTCGTGCGCAACGACGGGTCGCACGTGCTCATGCGCGACGGTCTCCCGGTGCTCGTCCTCACGGTGGCAGGCGCGTGCTGGCTCGTGCGGTCGCTCGCCGCGGGCCGCGCCGCGGGGGCGATGCTCGTGATCGTCGGGCTGGTCGCCAGTGGCGTCTTCACCGGCTTCGAGATGACTCGCTACGCCAACCAGAACCTCGAGTCGGCGTTCATCCAGGGCATCCGCACGGCCAGCAGCCAGGAGGGTGAGATCACGGCCGCCGGCCAGGAGGTCGGCATCATCTCGGAGCAGGCCATGGCCGGCTACATCCGGCGCAACGTGACCGCCGAGGGCTCGATCCTCACCGACAACTCGCAGACGTTCGGCGTCATGCTGCTGACCGGACGCCCCCAGCTGTTCTTCGACCGGGTCGACCGCGGCGACGGGGCGTGGATCCGAGCTGCCCGCAAGCCGGGCGCCGGGGTCCGCTACCTGCTGCTGTCGCGCAGCACGGCGACCGACCGCCTGAGCCAGCTCTATCCCACCGCGGCGACGGGGACCGACCCCGCGCTCCAAGCCGTCTACACGACCGACCGATATGTGCTCGTCGCGGTGTCCGACCAGGTCACACCCGCCGAGGGAGAGGAAGCGCCATGAGTGCCAGGCCCGCCAAGAAGAAGGACGCCCAGCCGCTGACCCCGGCTCCCTCGGTGCTCGACGCCGTGAACGCGAGCCGTGACTCCCGCGGTCTCGCCCCCGTCGCGCCGCAGAAGCCGGCAGCCGAGGACGATGTCGACGTCGCCTTGGCGTCCGAGGCCGGTCAGACCGATCCCGAACCCGTCGCCGCGGAGTCGGCAGCCGCCTCCGACACGGCCTCGGTGACCGCCCAGCTGCGCGCGCGTCGCGAGGCCAGCGAGGCCACGCTGGCGACACCGGTGCGCCCCGCGCCGAAGCTGCCTGCGCCGGCAATGCCTGCGCCGGCGCTGCCGCAGGCGTCCACCTCGGTCGACGACCTCGGCCACTACGTCACGAAGGTCATGCTCGACGCCCGCAGTGCCGCGTCGGAGTTCCTCGCGAGCGTCGACGCGGACGCCGCGCGCCGTGCGGCGACGGTCTCGACCCAGGCGGCGATCGAGGCCCAGAGCGTGCTCGACGCTGCACAGGCCGACGCCGACAAGATCCGGGCCGACGCCCGCCTCGAGGCCGACCGGCTCGTCGCCGAGCGGCTGCGCGTCGCGGTGGAGCTCACCGACCAGCTGTACGGGCAGGCCGAGCAGATCCTTGCCGACGCCGATCGTCCCGACGTCGCCCGCCGCAACCTCGCGCGCTTCATCACCGCCCTGACGCAGACCGCCGAGGACGCCGCCGCGGCGAGCGTCGCGGGCACCGCGGTGCAGGCGCCCTCCCGACGCACGGCGCGGGGCTGAACCGCGGCCATGCTCATCCACGGATACCTGACGACTGCACTGCGCGGAGCTGCCGTCTCGACATTGGTCGTGACGGCGCTCGCCGCGTGCAGCAACGACTCGTCGTCGGACGGCGCGACGCCGAGCCCCAGTGCGAGCGCTGCCGCGACGACGTCGCCGGCCACCGCCGGAGCAACGGTTCCGGCCGAGGCCACCGACGCGAAGCCCGAGAAGCTCTTCTTCGCGGCAGACTCGCCGTGGAACACACCGGTCGACACCTCCTCGACCGATCCCCGCTCCGAGGCGCTGCTCAAGCGTGCCAAGGAGAGCGTCGGCGTCATCGAGCAGACCGACGGTGGACGTCCGGTCACGCAGTACCAGACCGGTGAGGAGGGCCTGTTCGTCAACACGACCCGGTGGACGACGCCGGTCGTGCAGGGCGGTCCGTCGACCGTCATGCGGTGCCGGCAGGCCGACTGTGGCGACCAGCCCCCGGGTGGACGCCTCCCGGTGCCGGCCGACGTCGATCCCGACCCCCGCTACGACGGCTGGTACTCGATCATCGACGAGGACGGCCGCTACGCCTACGACCTGTGGCGCGGGCGTCGCGAGTCCGACGGCACGATCAGCTATCAGTACATGCGGCGTTGGTCGCTGGCCGGCGCAGGCTTCGGCAAGCCCCAGGAGGTCTCGGCCCGTGGGTCGGGGCTGCCTCTCATCGGTGGCCTGATCCGTCCCGGCGAGCTGCAGGCCGGCGAGATCAGCCATGCCCTGGCGATCAGCGTGCCGGGTGCCGCGACCGGTGTCTTCGTCCGGCCCGCGTCGTCGACCGACGGCAACGGCCGTTCGTCCTCGCTGCCCGAGGGGGCTCGCATCCGGCTCAAGGCCGACGTCGTCCTGCGACGGGCGACCGATCCGGACACCGGCAAGAAGATCAAGCTGACCGCGCAGCAGCGCCGTGTCGGCGACGCGATCGTCGCGGCCCTGCGGACGTACGGCGCGATCGTCGTCGATCGTGCCGCCGTGCCGACGCTCTACGCCCAGCGCGACGTCTCGTCGTCCCTGCTGGTCGGCAACGAGCTGCAGGGCCTGACGCTCGACGACTTCGAGGTCGTCAAGCTCGGCTCGACGTACGAGTACCCCGCGACCACCACCAAGGCAGGTCAGTGACATGAGCAACCGTCGATCGCTGATCGTGAGCGCCGCCGTGTGCCTGCTGTTCCTGGGGGCGTGCAGCGGCGGCAACGACTCGGCCGAGAAGACCGTGAGCCGTGAGAACGCCGCAGCGGTCCGCGACGAGGCAGCCCGCAAGAAGGAGATCGCCCGCAACCTCGCCGCGCTGCCGGAGCGACCCACCGGCCGGGTCGACCTCGCTGGTGGGCGCACGGCCAGCATCACCACGCAGGCAGCAGACGACTACAGCTCCAGCGGTGCGACGACCCAGGTCGAGATCGGCACCGACGGCGTCCTCCAGGGATTCGCCGACCTGTGCTCCGGCAAGGTCGACCTCGTCGACTCGATCCGGCACATCAGCAAGAAGGAGCTCGCGGCCTGCCAGGACAACGGTCTCGACGTCGTGCAGTTCCAGGTCGCGTCCGACGCGTTGGTGCTCGCGATCAAGGCCGAGTCCGACGTCGGTGGCGACTGCATCGACCTGGAGCAGGTGCGGACGATGTTCCGCGCCGGCTCGCCCTACACGAGCTGGCGTCAGCTGAAGTTCGCCGACCAGCCGCTGGTGATCGCCGGGCCCTCGGTCGAGGCGGCGGGATTCGCTCTCTTCGGAGACCTCGGGCTCGACCGGGCCAACGCGGTGCTCAGCGACCTCCGGTCGGACTACCGCGCCCACGACAACGAGCTCGACACGCTGACGGACGTCATCGGCACCAAGGACGACATCGAGCAGGCGGCCTACCTCTCCTCGCGCAAGCAGGCGGTGACGGCTCTCCGCAAGGAGGCCGCCGCGGCCCGTACGACGCTGGCGGAGGCGGAGGCCGAGGTGACCGCCGCCGAGGAGGACCGGCAGAAGGGGATCGCCGACGGACGCTCGGCGGCCCAGCAGGCCAAGGACCAGGCGCGGCAGGACGATGCCTACCCCGTGCGCGACGACGCCCTCGTCGCGTACAACGCGCTGAAGGCCGATGTGAAGGACGCCGAGTCGGCGGCCAAGAAGTCGGCGCGCGCGCAGAGACACCTGGCCGCGCGCCAGGGTCGCGTCGGACTGTTCCAGTTCGACTACTACGAGCTCGAGAAGGAGCAGCTGCGCCCGTTCGAGATCTCGACCGAGGGTGCGACCGACTGCATCTTTCCCAGCCAGCGGACGGTGTCCGAGGGGCAGTACCCCTTGTCCCGCCCCGTGCTGGTGACGACCACGACCCGCTCGCTGGAGCGCGGTGAGGTGAAGGACTTCATGACCACCTATCTCGACCAGGCCACGAAGCTGGCCACGTCCGCCGCCTTGGTGGCGCCGACGGCCGACATCATCGCCGAGCAGCGGGCCTGGGCCACGGGTGAGAAGAAGCCGACCCTCTTCTCGCTCGACGGCACGGCCGGCGACGCGAGCTCGTCACCCGGGCCGGCACGATGACCACCTCGCTGAGGTGGCGCGTCGTGGCCGGTGCGGTCACCGCAGTGCTCGCGGCGACCGGGCTGGTGGCCGCGACGACGGCCACGGCTCAGGCCGCCGGCGACCCGACGCTGCTGCGTCAGGACGCGAGCATCGCCTGGTACGGCTCGTCCTACAGGGGCCACGCCACCGCGACGGTCGTCGTGCCGGGCATCGGCACGGCCCAGCTGGTGTGCAGCCGCGACCGCACGTGGCTGGAGATCCGCCCGAGCGACCGGACCAAGGAGACCCAGATGTGGTCGGCGGTCTACCAGACCAAGACCTCAGGTGGCGTCCCCTACCAGTCGGTCGCGGTCAAGACCGCGCGCGTCTACAGGTACTCCGTCGCCGACGATCCCGGCGACGGTGGCACCGGCGCGACCGCCCGCGAGGGCTTCAACAAGTACGGACCCATCGAGAACTCGTCGAGCGGCTACATCCGTGGCGTCATCAGCCAGCGACCCGGCCAGGCCAAGCCCGCAGCGGCGGCGAGCATCCCGCCGGCCACCTCCTTTTACCTGACGTGGGACTGGAGCGGCTACAAGGGCCCGACGTCGAAGTCGCGCTGCGACGTGCGGGGGACGTTCACGACGCGCCTCGGCTCGTACGGAGCCGACGGCACCCGCGCGGTCAAGGAGGCCGACTCCGAGACGATCACCCTCGGCGGCAAGAGGGTCCGGGTCGGCGTCAGCGCCCGCAAGCTCACGGGTCCCAGCACCAGCGTGGCGGTCAACTGGCACGGTGATGCCGACGCAGCGGTGAGGTCGTCCGCGACCGGCGAGATCAACGGCATGGGCACGGTGAACGTCGTGTGCGCGCCGGGCCAGAAGGCGCCCGCCGAGGTCACGATCACGCCGAGCTACTCGACCTCGACCCTGTGGGAGCAGACCATCGAGGGCGAGGGCGACGTCGAGGACCACGTCATCACCCAGGAGCACCCGTTCGACGACGAGTCCCGGACACTGGTGCCGATCGACCTGCCCGAGAACGGCATGGTGCGGGCCGTGTGGACCAACGGCGGGCGCAAGGTCGAGCTGATGATCTCGTCGTGGCGCAAGCGCAACGACGTCGACCCGACCAAGAACTACTGCGAGGTCGCGATCGCGGTGACTCCGGCCTGACCCGGACCGAAAATACGATGGAGCACCAGGCTCGGGACGATCGGGAAGGGGGATGGCATGACGATGCGCACGCGCGGCGAACGCCGCTACGAGCTCGTGGTCATGGCCGTCGCCGTCCTCGCCGTCGTGTTCCGCAGCATCCAGTGGCACACCGGGCCGCCTGACCTCAACGTCGTCGCGATCATCGCCCTGCTGCTGGTGCCGGTGGCAGTCCGCACACAGATCACGATCTCGCGGGGCCAGACCGAGCTGACGCTCGGCGCTGCCGCCGCCGTCCTGTTCGCCGCAGATGTCGAGCGACAGGCCTCCATCCTGCCGATCTGGGCCGTGCTCGTGGCGGCGTCGTACCTCGTGTTCCACCGCGACGAGACGGCCGGACAGTTCCGCGCGGCGATCCAGGTGCTGGGCGGAGCGGTCCTGCTGCGCGTCGCCGAGATCACCGACGTCGGCTACCCGCCGTTCGATCGCGTCTTCGCGGGACTGGCTGCCTACTTCCTGGTGATCTCCGCGCTCGAGATCGTGCGCAGCATCTTCGCCGCGCCGACGCACGACGGCCACACGCTGCGCCTGCGCTGGACGTGGACGTTCATCGTCGGTCTCGCGGTCTTCTACATCGGGTGCGTCTTCGCCGCCCTGCGACGGGTCGAGGCAGGCATACCGCTGCCAGTCATGCCGAGCTTCGTGGTGGCGATGCTGGGCCTGACGGCGGTCGTCGTCGGCCTGACGATGCGCAACGTCGAGCTCAACCGCAGCGTCACGGCGCTCTCGGGTGCTGCGGTCGCGATGCCCTGGCGTCGCGAGCAGATCGACGAGTCCCTCAGCACCTGGGGAGCCCAGGGCCTGCGGGTCGAGAAGGTCGTCGTGAGCGACGATCCCGGGTCGGGGTGGGACCTGAGCGTGCCGCTGACCGACGGTCGCTACGTCGTCGCCGAGCGGACGTCCGGCGACCTGCCGTTCACCCAGGTCGAGCGGCACGTGCTCGAGGCGCTCGCCAACATGGCTGACACGGCCAGGCGGGAGGCCGCGCAGATCGAGGGTCTGCAAGACCGTGCCAACACCGACGGGCTCACGGGCCTGTCGACCTACACCTACTTCCGCGAGATCCTGGCCGAGGTCAGCCGGTCCCGCCGGCCGGGGGAGTCGATCGCGATCGTCTTCATCGACCTCGACGGCTTCAAGGAGATCAACGACCGCTACGGACACATCGCGGGGGATGCCGCTATCCAGGAGCTGGCCCAGCGGCTGATCGCCCACACCGGCGGCGCCCGGTCGGTCACGCGCTACGGCGGCGACGAGTTCGCGGTGCTCGTCCGTGACGTCCGCGACTACGCCGAGCTCACGGTCGAGTGTGACCGGTTGACCCGGCTCATCGCGGAGCCGGTGCTGGTCGGTCGCAGCACCCTGCGCCTGCGAGCGAGCATCGGCTCTGCCCTCTCCTCGAGCGCCGACGACAACCTCGAGGCCCTGGTCCGGGCCGCGGACCAGCAGATGTACCAGCGCAAGCGGGCCGTCCACGCCGGTGACTCCGAGGTGACGTCCCGCATCGACGAGGCCGTCCGGCACGCGATCACGTCAGGCAGCCTCTGGACCGCGTACCAGCCGATCATCAACCTGCAGATCGACGAGGTGCGGGGGCTCGAGGCGCTGGTGCGCTGCACGGATCCGCAGATGGGGTCGATCCCGCCACCGGTCATCGTGGAGTCCGCGATCCGGCTCAACCTGCTCGACGACATGACGCTGCTCGTGCTGGACCAGGCGGTCGCGTCGATGCTCGCCTGCCGCGAGCACGTGCCGGAGCTTGCCGTGTTCTCGATCAACCTCGAGCTGGAGCAGATGCTCGTGTGGTCACCGCTGATGCAGCGTCTGGCCGACTGCAGGGCCGTGCACGGGCTGACGGTCGTCGTCGAGATCTCCGAGGGCTCGATCGGGGAGTGGTCCGACGCCAACGCCGAGGTCGCTCGCCGGCTGCAGGACGCGGGTGCGCAGATCGCGATCGACGACTTCGGATCGGGATTCGCGGGCCTCGGCTCGCTCTACCTGCCGCGAGTCGACATCGTGAAGCTCGACCGCAGCCTGCTGACCGACCTCGCCGATCCCCGCCAGACCCTCGTCGTGACGCGGGCGACGTCGTTGCTCAACGAGCTCGGCTTCTGGGTCGTGGCCGAGGGCATCACCCGGCCCGACGAGGTGCCGGTGCTGCGTGATGCGGGAGCGACGCACGTTCAGGGCTACCTCTACGGCATGGCGGAGGATCTCGCGACGACGCTGCAACGGTTCCGCCAGCACGGGCTGAAGCCCTTGGTCGACACCAGCACGGTCTGACGGGCGCCGCTACCGGTCGATGAACGGCCGCGACGAGGTGGCTGACGTCACGAGACGCCGAGGAGCAGCTAGATCCAGCGGGAGAGCCACATTCGCTGGCGCCACGAGTCGTACGGAATGAGGTCGTCGGTCAGGATCGGGTGGAAGTACCAGAACGTCACGACCGCCGCGAGCACGTAGAAGCCGATCGTCAGGCCGATGGCATAGGTCTGCCGCGGTGACGTGCGGGTCGCGATCAGGGCGTTCGCCACGAGCGACAGCGCGATGATCGTGAACGGGATGATCGTCACGGCGTAGAACGAGAAGATCGGCCGGTCGTCGTTGAGGAACCAGGGCAGCCAGCAGACCGCGACCCCGATGACGGGCACGCCCCACGTCCAGCGGCGGGTCACGACCCACGCGACGACGGCCCCGAGCAGAGCCACGAGGCCCGACCACCAGATGATCGGGTTGCCGAGGATGAGGATCTCGCGGATGCACGTCGTGCCGGCCGCCTGGCCGCACTGGGTCGTCGCCGGCAGCTCGAACTGGGCGTCCGCGCCGACGGGGCGCCACTGCAGGAGCCAGCCCACGGGGTTGGACTGGTAGGGGTGGGTCGCGCTGTTGAGGTCCTGGGTGTGGAAGTTGAACGTCATGACGTGGAAGTGCCACAGCGACCTGAGGGCGTCGCGGGTGCCGCCCAGGAAGCCGGTCGATGGGTTGTCGACGTAGGCGCCCCATGGCCGGGAGTAGTCGCCGTAGCCCCGGCCGAACCGCGCCTCGTACGCCTCGTGGTGCACCAGGAACCCCGTCCACGAGACGAGGTAGACGATCGCCGCGACGACGACGATCGAGGCGAACGCCGGCACGCCGACCCGCAGGGTCGTGAGCGCCCAGCCGTGGTGCATCGCGGTGCGCGGGTTGCGCATGCGGGCGAGGACCTCCCACACCACGATGACGACGCCGAAGGCTGCGAGGACGTAGATGCCGCTCCACTTGGTGGCACAGGCCATGCCGAGGCTCAGGCCCGCGAGCAGCTGCCACGGCCGGAACGCGTGATAGCGGTCGAGCCGGGCGCGGATCCAGTCGCGGTCGGCAACGAGGCAGGCGACGCCGCAGACGATCCAGAACGCCAGGAAGATGTCGAGCAGCGACAGCCTCGACATCACGAAGTGGGTGCCGTCGACGGTCAATAGCAAGCCGGCGAGGCATCCGACCAGGGTCGACCCGGTCATGCGGCGGACGAGGCGGGCCAGCACCAGGACGGTCAGGGCGCCGACGACGACGCCAGAGATGCGCCAGCCGAACGAGTCGAAGCCGAAGAGCTGCTCACCGAGGGCGATGAGCCACTTGCCGCCGTCGGGGTGGACGATCCACGACGGCTCGTCGGTGAAGATGCCCGACAGGTCGCCCCGGAGGATCTGCCCGTTGGCCTTCTCGGTGTAGTCGAGGACGTAGCCGTGCTGCAGGAGCGACCAGGCGTCCTTGGCGTAGTAGGTCTCGTCGAAGACGAACTTGCGGGGGTAGCCGACGTTCCAGACCCGCAGCACGAACGCCAGCAGGGCCACGGCGATCGGGCCGGTCCAGCCCCACACACGGTCGGACCACCTGAGTGGAGACAGGTTGGCCGCAAACGTCACGCGCCCAGCCTAGGTCCTCCCCCCGAGCGGTGGATTCTCCACCGTCCCCCGGGGCGCGGTGCGGGGAGGTGGATTCGCAACCGCACACGCTCGTCCCGCGGCCGGAAGGTGGATCCGCAACCCGATGCGGCGCCTTGAGGTTGGATATTCACCTGCCGGGCGGGGGAGAGGTTGTGGATCCACCTCCTCGGCGGGATCCACAGGGCGAGCCGGGCGATCTGATGTCCACAGCGCGCCACGGACCTGATGACCGGGACATCGGTATCGGCGGATGCTCCGACCATGTCACGACCGCCCAGACCTGTTCCCGCCCATCTGGCGTCTCGCGCGTTCAGCCGCGCGGAGGCTCTCGCTGCCGGCATCACGCCGCGCATGCTGCAGCACCCACGGTTCGTGGAGGTTCACCCCAGCGTCTACCAGCTCGCCGAGGTCGAGCTGGACGACATCGGGAGGATCGACGCCGCGCGCCGAGCGCTCCCGGACGACGCGCGCGTCAGTCACGGCACGCGACTTCGCTTGCTCGGGGTCGAGCGGGGTCCGCTGGAGCCGATGCGCTTCACCGTCGCTCGAGACCTGCATCTCGACATCCCGGGCATCATGCTCCACCGCTCGCGGGTCCTTCCTCCGCACGACGAGATGGCCGTGAGCGTCGAGGCGGCGATGATCGGATTCGCATCGGTCGCTCGTCCGATCGACGTGATCGTCGTCGGTGACTGGCTGCTGCGCCGCAGGCACCTGGATCTAGTCTCGCTGCTCGCCCTGGCCGATCAGCAGTCGTGGCGACCGGGTGCGGCCGAGATCGTCGAGATCGCCCCGTTGCTCGATGCTCGTTCCAGGTCGATCCCTGAGTCCGAGACACGGGTCTTCCTACGCGTTGCCGGGCTTCCGGCGCCTCAGGTCAACCACGACGTGTTCGACGACGGTGGGTCGTTCCTCGGCTGTGGTGACCTCGTCTTCCTGCTGTGGCGGTTGATGGTCGAGTACGAGGGAGGGCAACATTTTGCGGACCCAGTCCAGATCACGAGCGACGTCGACCGCTACGCCGGACTGCGAGCCCATGACTGGGCCTACGTCCAGGTCACCAAGCGCCACCTGGCGCAGCCGAAGTCGATGGTCCGGCGGGTGCACCAGGCCTTGGTCGCCCGAGGGTACGACGGCCCCGCCCCCCAGTTCGGTGCGGCGTGGGACGCGCTGTTCACGGTGCCACCGGCACGCAGGCGCCCGAAGGTGAACTCTCAACGTCATACGGCCGCGTGACTCGTGGGCGGGTGGATCCTCAACCGCTCACACCGTGTTGACGTTGCCGATCCACCTGAGTCCGGCCCATGAGGTTGCGGATCCACCTCCCGGGCCGTTGAGGTTGCGGATCCACCTCCCGGGCCGTTGAGGTTGCGGATCCACCTTCCGGGCCGTTGAGGTTGCGGATCCACCTCCCGGGCCGATGAGGTTGCGGATCCACCTCCCGGGGAGGGGCTGAGAGGATGGGGGCATGCTCATCCTTGCCGCGACCCCGATCGGCCAGGTCGCCGATGCCAGCGGCCGTCTCGGCGAGGCGCTCGCGTCGGCCGACGTCGTCGCGGCGGAGGACACCCGCCGGCTGAAGCGGCTCGCGTCCGACCTCGGCGTCGAGATCGGCGGACGGGTCGTGTCCTACTTCGAGGGCAACGAGGAGCGCCGCACCCCCGAGCTCGCGGCGATGCTGGTCGACGGCCTCACGGTGGTGCTCGTGACCGACGCCGGCATGCCGAGCGTGTCCGATCCCGGCTATCGCCTCGTGGTCGCCGCGATCGAGGCCGACGTCGCCGTCACCGCGATCCCCGGACCCTCCGCGGTGCTGACGGCGCTCGCGGTCTCGGGCCTGCCGGTCGACCGGTTCTGCTTCGAGGGCTTCCTGCCGCGCAAGGCCGGTGAGCGCACGCGGGCGCTCACCGAGCTGGCGGCCGAGCGCCGCACGATGGTGTTCTTCGAGTCGCCCCACCGCACCGAGACGTCGCTGCGGGCGATGGCCGAGGTGTGGGGCGACGACCGCCCGGCCGCGGTGTGTCGCGAGCTCACCAAGACGTACGAGGAGGTCGCCCGGGGCGGTCTCGGCGAGCTGGTCGACTGGGCGGCGGGGCAGGAGCAGGGCGTCCGCGGCGAGGTCACGATCGTCGTCGCCGGCATGGTGGCCGAGGCCAGGACGTACGCTCCCGAGGACCTCCGTGAGCTGGTCGCCGCGCGCCAGGGCGACGGTCTCAGCCGCAAGGACGCGATCGAGCAGGTCGCCGGTGAGACGGGCGTCCGCAAGAAGGACGTCTACGACGCCGCGCACTCGTAGGACGCCTCGGCGCGCCGACTAGGATCGTCGACGTGTCAGCCGAAACGTTCTTCGTCACCACGCCCATCTACTACGTCAACGACGCGCCCCACATCGGGCACGGCTACACGACGGTGATGGGCGACATCATCACGCGCTGGCACCGGCAGCGTGGTGAGGACGTCTGGTACCTCACCGGCACCGACGAGCACGGCCAGAAGGTGCTCCGCAAGGCCGAGGCCAACGGCGTCTCGCCGCAGGAGTGGGTCGACAAGCTCGTCGAGGACGAGTGGAAGCCGCTGCTCGAGACGATCGACGTCGCCAACGACGACTTCATCCGTACGACCGAGCAGCGCCACCTCGACGGGTCCAAGGCGTTCTGGCAGGACCTGCAGGACCGCGGCGCGGTCTACCAGGGCTCGTTCAGCGGCTGGTACAGCGTCGGCAGCGAGGAGTTCGTCGGCGACGACGACGTCGCCGACGGCGAGGGTGACGACGAGGGCTTCAAGGTCTCGACGCTCGACGGCAGCCGTGTCGAGCACATGACCGAGGAGAACTACTTCTTCCGCCTCAGCGACTACCAGCAGCAGCTGCTCGACTTCTACGAGGCCAACCCGACGTTCATCCAGCCGGAGTCGGCCCGCAACGAGGTCATCTCGTTCGTGTCGCGCGGTCTGCGCGACCTGTCGATCTCGCGGTCGACGTTCGACTGGGGCATCGGTGTCCCGTGGGACGACAAGCACGTCATGTACGTGTGGGTCGAGGCACTGCTCAACTACGTCACGGCGATCGGCTATGGGGCCGACCAGGAGCGGTTCGAGAAGATCTGGCCGGCCGACATCCACATCGTCGGCAAGGACATCGCGCGCTTCCACGCCGTCATCTGGCCGGCGATGCTGATGGCGGCGGGTCAGCCCGTCCCGCACCAGGTCTTCGCGCACGGCTGGCTGCTGGTCGGCGGGCAGAAGATGAGCAAGTCCAAGGCCAACGGCATCCGTCCCGACGAGATCGTCGACACCTTCGGCTCCGACGCCTACCGCTACTACTTCGCGCGCGCCCTGACGTTCGGCAGCGACGGCTCGATCTCGTGGGAGGACATCAGCGCCCGCTACCACGCCGAGCTCGCCAACGGCTTCGGCAACCTCGCGTCGCGCGTGGCCGCGATGATCGGCAAGTACTTCGACGGGACGCTGCCGGCCGCCGGTGACCTCACCGACGCCGAGCTCACCGTGATCGACACCGTCGCCGAGGCGGTCCGTGACGCCGACGCCGCGATCGAGGCCGTCGCCCCGCAGGACGCGCTGGCGGCGATCTGGCGGATCGTCGACGAGCTCAACGGCTACATCACCGACCAGGCGCCGTGGAAGGTCGCCAAGGACGAGTCCCAGGGCGGCGAAGGTGGCCGCCTCGCGACGATCCTGCACACCGCGGCCGAGGGCCTGCGCGTCCTCGCGGTGCTGCTCAACCCAGTCATGCCCAAGGCGTCCGCCGTGCTGTGGGACTCCCTGGGCGCCGAGCCCGCCCTCGGCGTGCTGGCCGACCAGCGCATCGACGCCGTCGCCGCCTGGGGCCAGCTGCCCGCCGGCACGGTCGTCACCAAGCCGGCCTCGCTGTTCCCGCGCATCGAGACCGCGGCCGAGTGACCCTGACGCGATGACGCTGACAGCAGGCTGGCCCGAGACGCCGGAGGCACTCCCGTCGCCGGTCGTCGACAACCACTGCCACCTCGACCACCGGGCGTACGCCAAGGGCGTCGAGGGCGGACTGCTGATCCCCGTCGACGAGGCGCTCGACCGCGCGGCGGCGGTCAACGTCACCCGCGTCGTGCAGGTCGGCTGCGACCTCGAGGGCTCGCGCTGGGCGGTCGAGACGGCGGCGGCGTACGACTCCGTCGTCGCTGCGGTGGCCCTGCACCCCAACGAGGCGCCCGGCCTGGCCGAGGCCGGCGAGCTCGATGCGGCCCTCGCCGAGATCGACCGGCTGGCCCAGGCGGGCGACCACGTGCGTGCGGTCGGGGAGACCGGCCTCGACTACTTCCGCACCGGCGAGGACGGCCGCGAGGCCCAGCACGCCTCGTTCCGCGAGCACATCAGGATCGCGAAGCGCCACGACAAGACCCTCGTGATCCACGACCGCGACGCGCACGACGACGTGCTGCGGGTGCTCGACGACGAGGGGGTGCCCGACCGGGTCGTCATGCACTGCTTCTCAGGCGACGCCGACTTCGCCCGCGAGTGCGTCGACCGCGGGGCATGGCTGTCGTTCGCGGGCACCGTCACCTTCAAGAACGCTGAGAACCTGCGCGAAGCGCTCCGCGTGACGCCGACCGACCGTATTCTGGTCGAGACCGATGCGCCGTTCCTCACACCGGTGCCGCATCGCGGGCAACCGAACGCCTCGTTCCTGATCCCGCTCACGGTGCGGTTCATGGCTGCAATGGCAGGCAATTCGGTCGATGATCTCTGTCGTGCGATCAACGAGAACACCGATCGTGCCTTCGGCGGGGCCTGGGAACAACGGATTTGACGGCAAGGAGCCCCTCGTTATGGTGGAAAGTCGGCCCAGTCATCGACTTCCGAGGAACTCAGTGCCCCCAGCTTCGAACCTGTCCCGCCGTACCACCGGAAAACGCGTCAAGCAGCGCCACCGCAAGTCCTTCCTGCTCATCGCGCTCAACCTCGCGATCGTGCTCGTCGTCGGTGGCGGCACGGCCGCCTACGCAGCCCTCAGCCAGACCGTGACCCTGACGGTCGACGGCAAGAGCGACACGATCCGCACCTTCGGCGGCACGGTCGGCGACCTGCTCGACGCCCACGGCGTCACGGTGCGTCCGGGCGACCGGCTCAGCAAGACGCAGGCCAGCACGCTGGCCGACGGCGACACGATCGACGTCGCCTACGCCAAGCCCGTGAAGCTGACGGTCGACGGCAGGGTCACCGAGCACACCGTCTACGACCGCACGGTGGCGCAGGCGCTCGAGACGCTCGACGTCCCCGCGACCGCAGACGCTTACGTCTCGGCGAAGCGCACGGCCAAGCTCCCGCGCACCGGGACGGCGCTGGTCGTGAGCAGCCCCAAGGCCCTGACGGTCGTCGCCGACGGCGACAAGAAGACCGTCACGACCGCGACCCCGACCGTCGCGGGCGTCCTGGAGGAGGCCGGCGTCGCGCTCGACAGCGACGACGAGGTCAAGCCTGCCGTCGACGCCTACGTCACCCCCGACGACAAGCTCAAGGTCGTGCGCATCAAGAAGGTCACGCGCACCGAGACCGTCAAGCTGAAGTTCAAGACCACGGTCCGCGAGGACCCCGACGCCCTGAAGGGCGAGACCACGGTCGTCACGGCCGGCAAGAACGGCAAGGCCCGCGAGAAGGTCGAGCTCGTCTATGCCGACGGCAAGCTGCGCAAGCGGGTCGTCATCTCCTCGGACCCCGTGAGCAAGCCGGTGAACGAGGTCGTCTCGAGGGGCACGTCGACGACGCCTCCCGACAGCGTGTGGGACAAGATCGCGCAGTGCGAGTCCGGCGGAAACTGGTCGATCAACACCGGCAACGGCTACTACGGCGGCCTGCAGTTCAGCGCCGCGACGTGGAGGAGCGTGGGCGGCCCGGGCCTCCCGCACGAGAGCAGCCGTGAGGTCCAGATCAAGTACGCCAAGATCCTGCAGGCCCGCTCCGGCTGGGGCCAGTGGGGATGCGCCGGGGCGAGATTCAACTGACGCCCTCATCCTCGACGCCGCCCCCGTCGGCAGCGCCGCCCCGCCTGCTCGGGGCCGCTGACGTCCGTCGCCTCGCCGAGTCCTGCGGGATCCGTCCCACCAAGCAGCGGGGGCAGAACTTCGTCCACGACGCCAACACGGTGCGCCGGATCGTCAAGGCCTCCGGCATCACGGCCGACGACGTCGTGGTCGAGATCGGCCCGGGGCTCGGATCGCTGACGCTGGGGCTGCTCGAGGTCGCCGCGCACGTCACGGCGGTCGAGATCGACGAGGTGCTGGCGGGCCAGCTGCCGCAGACCATCGCCGAGTACGCGCCCGACCAGGCGGCATCGTTCGAGCTGGTCGTCGCCGACGCCATGAAGGTGACGTCGCTGCCGGGGCCCGAGCCGACGGCGCTGGTGGCCAACCTGCCCTACAACGTGTCGGTGCCGGTGCTGCTGACGTTCTTCGAGCGGTTCGCCTCGATCCGCACCGGGCTCGTCATGGTGCAGGCCGAGGTCGCGCACCGGCTCGCGGCCGGACCCGGCTCCAAGACGTACGGGGTGCCCAGCGTCAAGGCCGCCTGGTACGCCGAGATGAGGCTCTCCGGCTCGGTCGGGCGCAACGTCTTCTGGCCGATGCCCAACGTCGAGTCGTCCCTCGTGGCGTGGACGCGGCGCGAGCCGCCCGGCGACGAGGCCCTGCGGCTGCGGACGTTCGCCGTCGCCGACGCGGCGTTCGCCCAGCGCCGCAAGACGATGCGGGCAGCCCTCTCGGTGCTGGCCGGGTCGGGGGCGGCCGCCGAGGAGGCGCTCGTCGCCGCGGACATCTCGCCGCAGGCCCGGGGCGAGCAGCTCACGGTCGAGGACTTCGCCCGTCTCGCGGGGTTCCTGACGCCGGTCTGACCTCGGAGGGCCTCGGTCGCTCGTTCCTCGCTGTCAGCGGACCGCCGACGGCGCGTCAGGCGGGCTCGTGGTGCCGGGCGTGGATCGCGCCGAGCGCCGTCACGACGAGGGTGATGGCCCCGGCGAGCACGAGGCCCGCGGCGAGCTCCCACTTCAGCAGCGCAGCACCGGCAGCGGCGCCAGCCAGGATCAGCAGCACCGCCGCGACCCGGCGGGGGCTGTCGCCGGTGCCCTTGCCGGACCCGAGCACCGAGTCGGCGGCGAGCCCGGTGATGGTCGACGTGACGACGACCGTGGTGACGTCCTTGACCGCGATGAACCGCGCCGTCGCCGCCTGCACGCCCATCGCGCCGCCCAGCACGGTCGTGATCGCGATGCCGCCCGTGCGCGAGAGGTCGTCCTCGACCACGACCAGCACCACCGCGACGACGAGCATCACGAGCGCCACGAGCAGGAAGAGGATCGTCGTGCGCCGGGTCCACCCGGGTCCGGCGGCCTTGAGGACCCGACCACCGAGGGCGGCGCCGACCATGAACCCGACGAGCGCCAGCAGCGGACCGAGCACCGGCAGGTCGTCGGCGCCCACGATCGCCATGCCGAGGATCACGACGTTGCCGGTCATGTTGCCGGTGAAGACCCGGTCGAGACCGAGGTAGCCGACGGCGTCGATGACGCCGGTCGAGAACGTCAGGGCCAGCATCAGGGACAGGTGGAAGCCGTCCTTCGGGAAGACGGCGATGCGGCGGATCACCCCCCGATTGTGGTGCGGGTGTTGGTCGGCGGTGTCACCGGGGCGTAACGGGACGGCACTACTGTGGCCGCGTGATCCTCCAGACCGGCGAGGCCGTGCCCGCCGATGCCACCTATCTGCCGTCGACGGTCGACCACGTGCTGTGGGGGCGCCTGCCCTGCGCGGCGGACCGCCCGGTGCTCAGCATCGACGCCGGTCAGGAGGTCGTGATCGACACGATCAGCCACGAGGGGATCCTGGAGGACCAGGGCCGTGACCCGCGGGCCTTCTTCGAGGCAGCCGGGGCGCCCGGTGTGCTCGACGACGCGGTCGCCCTCGCGGCGTCCGACCACCCGCGCACGTGGGGAGTGGACGGGCCGCACGTCACGACCGGGCCGATCGAGGTGCGGGGCGCGCGCGTCGGCGACCTGCTGGCGATCCGGGTGCTCGAGGCGCTGCCGCGGGTGCCGTACGGCGTGATCTCCAACCGCCACGGCCGGGGCGCACTGCCGGGGGAGTACCCGCTCGAGGGCGAGGTCTTCAGCGTCTTCGCGACGGTCGACGACGAGGGACGGGGCCGGATGCCGCTGGGCCCTGGCACCGAGGCGTCCGTCGGCTTCGACCTCGCTCCGTTCCTCGGCATCATGGGCGTCGCGGTCGCGGGCGACGTCCGCCCGCACACGGTCCCGCCGGGGGCGCACGGCGGCAACATCGACATCAACCTGCTGACCGTCGGGTCGACCCTCTACCTCCCGGTGCAGGCCGACGGGGCGCTGGCGTACGTCGGAGACCCGCACTTCGCGCAGGGCGACGGCGAGGTTGCTCTGACGGCGATGGAGGCGTCGCTGCGGGTGCGGCTCGGCTTCGACGTCATCGCCCGGGAGGACGCCGTCGCGGCCTTCGGCGAGCTGGCCGGGCCGATGGCCGAGACGAGCGACTACCTCGTGCCGACCGGGATGGACGAAGACCTCGACGTCGCCGTGCAGAGCTGCGTCCGGGCGGCGATCGCGCTGCTGCAGGCCCGCTTCGGCATGGACCCCCGGCACGCGTACGCCTATCTGTCGGCGGCGACCGACTTCGACATCTCGCAGGTCGTCGACCTGGTCAAGGGCGTCCACGCCCGGATCCGCAAGTCCGACTTCGAAGTGACGAGCGTCGGATGATCGACGAGCGCATCTGGCGGGTCGTCGGCGACCCGCTCGTCCGTCCCACGGGATCGGGCGAGCTGGCGGGCGAGACGGTCGCGGTCAAGGACCTCTATGCCGTCGCCGGTCAGCGGATCGGCGGGGGCAACCCGGCCTGGCTCGACCACGCCGTCCGCGAGCTCGCGCACGCGTGGGCGGTCGAGCGGCTGCTCGCCGACGGTGCCGCGGTGCACGGGATCGCCCAGACCGACGAGTTCGCCTACAGCCTCGCGGGCACCAACGCCCACCACGGCACCCCGCCCAACCCGCGAGCCCCGCACCGCATCTCCGGCGGCTCGAGCTCGGGCTCCGCCTCGGCGGTGTCGATGGGGGAGGCGTCGATCGGGCTCGGCACCGACACCGGCGGGTCGATCCGCGTGCCGGCGTCCTACCAGGGGCTCTGGGGCATCCGGACGACGCACGGGGCGGTGCCGGTCGACGGGCTCCTGCCGCTCGCGCCGTCGTTCGACACGATCGGGTGGCTCACCCGTGGCCCGGAGCTCCTGGCCGAGGTCGGACGGTCGCTGCTGCCGCCGGCTGACGTGACGACGGGCGAGGTCGTCGTCGTCGACGGTCTCCTGGGGCTGGCCGCCCCCGACGTCGCCGCCACGATCGGCCCGCTGGCCGCAGGTCGGCCGCGGATCAGCTGGCCCATGACCGAGCTGCCGGCGATGCTCGCGACGATGCAGACCCTGCAGGCGTACGAGGCCTGGCAGTCGCACGGGGCCTGGCTGGCGACCCGGCTCGACACGCTCGGCGCGGACGTCCGCCAGCGCTTCGAGCGGGCCTCGACGATCACCGCGCAGCAGGCCGACGCCGCTCGCGTCGAGGTCGAGCGCCACCGCTCGGGGATGCGACGCCACCTCGGTGAACGGGTGCTGCTGCTGCCGTCGGCGTCATCCGTGGCGCCGCCGGTCGGCAAGCCACGGGTGCTCGACGCCGTGCGCCAGGCCACGATGCAGCTGACGTGCATCGCCGGCATCGGAGGGCTCCCCGCGGTCAGCGTGCCGCTCACGACTGAGGACGGTCTGCCGGCCGGAGCGTGCCTGGTGGGACCCGCAGGCTCCGACCACGCGCTCATCGCCCTCGCCGCGTCCCTGGCCTGACCCGCGGGGGCGAGGGGGCTGAAACAGATTTAACGTCGGTGAAACGCCCGTGCCGCGCCAGACGTCATCTGCGCTCGTACGTTTCGTGACGTGGACCTTGCAACGTTCAACTCGATGGCGCCGGACGAGGCGGCCGAGCTGCTGCGCCCGTGCGCCGACGTCCAGACCTGGATCGACGACCTCGTCGGCGGACGTCCGTACGACGACCGCGACTCCCTGCTGACCTTCGCCGAGGCGGCGGCCGCGACGTGGGACGACGCCGAGATCGATGCCGCCCTCGCGCACCACCCGCGCATCGGCGAGCGCGCCGCGGGCGAGGGCGCCGAGGCCGCGATGTCCTCGGCAGAGCAGTCCGGCATCAGCGGCGACGAGCAGGCCATCGCCGACGGCAACCGGGTCTACGAGGAGACGTTCGGGCGCATCTTTCTGATCCGTGCGGCCGGCCGCACCGCGGGCGAGGTCCTCGAGCAGCTCACCGCCCGCCTCGACAACGATCCCGCCGCCGAGTCCGCCGTGGTGGCGGGCCAGCTGCGGGAGATCGCGCTCCTGCGACTCGAAGGGATCCTCACCCCATGACGACCTTGTCCACCCATGTCCTCGACGCCGCGCTCGGCCGCCCGGCGTCCGGCCTCGATGTCACGCTGACGGGCCCCGGCGGCACCTTCATCGCTGCGGCCACGACCGACGCCGACGGCCGCATCGCCTGGGCCGCCGACGTCGACCCGGCGACGTACGTCCTGACCTTCGCGACGGGCGAGTGGTTCGCCGCCGCCGAGCGCGACACGTTCTTCCCGTCCGTGACGCTGACGTTCGCGCCCGGTAGCGGCCACACCCACGTTGCGCTGCTGCTCAGCCCGTTCGCCTACACGACCTATCAGGGCTCCTGATGGCGGCGGGCGACATCGTGCTCGGTGACATCGTGCTGGGCGACAACCAGTACGGCAAGGCCGAGTGCCGCCTGGTCAAGGTGACGAGGGACGCGGACGTCCACCACATCGAGGACCTCAACGTCACGTCGCAGCTGCGGGGCGACTTCGAGGCCTGCCACACCGACGGCGACAACTCCCGGGTCGTGGCGACCGACACCCAGAAGAACACCGTCTACGCCTTCGCGAAGGAGCACGGCATCGGCTCGCCGGAGCAGTTCCTGATCACGCTCGGGCGTCACTTCGTCGACGACTTCGCATGGGTCAGCGGCGGACGCTGGGAGGCGGAGCAGTACTCCTGGGAACGGATCGTCGTCGACGGGCAGCCGCACGACCACTCCTTCGCCCGCACCGGTCGTGAGACCCGCACGGCGGTCGTCCAGGTCGACGGCGACACGACCCACGTCGTCGCCGGCCTCACCGACTGCACGGTGCTGAAGTCGACGGGCTCGGAGTTCCACGGCTTCCCGCGCGACCGCTACACGACCCTGCAGGAGACCGACGACCGCATCCTGGCGACCTCGGTCACCGCGTGGTGGAGGTACGGCGGGCTCGCCGACGCGGGAGCGGCCGGCGGGCAGGTCGACTTCAATTCCACGTACGCCGCCGTCCGTGACCTGATGCTCTCGACGTTCGCCACGTTCCACTCCCTGGCGCTGCAGCAGACCCTGTTCGCGATGGGCCGGGCCGTGCTCGAGGCACATCCCGAGATCGCGGAGATCAAGTTCTCGATGCCCAACAAGCACCACTTCCTGGTCGACCTCGCCCCCTTCGGCCTCGACAACCCGAACGAGGTGTTCTTCGCCGCCGACCGCCCCTACGGCCTGATCCAGTCCACGGTGCAGCGCGAGGGAGCCCAGCCGGCTCCCGCGGCATGGGCCACGATCCCGGGATTCTGCTGATGCAGGTCGACGCGATCCAGGCGCGGCAGGTGCTGGTCGACGGCGCGTTCGTGCCGGCGACGGTCACCGTCGAGCACGGCACGATCACCGCGATCGGCCCCTACGACGAGGCGCCGGAGGGGATGATCCTGCGACCGGCCGACTCGGCGTACGTCGTGCCGGGCATCGTCGACACCCACGTGCACATCAACGAGCCGGGTCGCACGACGTGGGAGGGCTTCTTCTCGGCGACGGAGGCCGCGGCGCTCGGCGGCGCGACGACCCTGATCGACATGCCGCTCAACAGCATCCCGCCGACGACGACCGTCGAGCACCTCGCGCTCAAGCAGCAGGCCGCCACTGACCAGCTGATGGTCGACGTCGGCTTCTGGGGCGGTGCCGTCCCCGGCAACGCCGGTGACCTGGAGCCTCTGTGGGACGCCGGAGTGTTCGGCTTCAAGTGCTTCCTGGCCGACTCCGGGGTCGAGGAGTTCCCGCCGCTCGACCCGGCCGAGTTCATGACGGCGCTCACCGAGATCGCGCGGTTCGGCGGCCTCATGATCGTCCACGCCGAGGACGCCCGGGTGCTGGCCGAGGCGCCGTCGGCGCCCAGCCGGTCCTACCGGGACTTCGTGCTGTCGCGGCCCGACGAGGCCGAGACGGCAGCGATCCGTCAGGTCGTCGACGGGTGCCGCGAGACCGGCGCCCGGGTGCACGTCCTGCACCTGTCGAGCGCCCGCGCGCTCGACCTCATCGCCGACGCCCGCGCGGAGGGGCTGCCCGTGACGGTCGAGACGTGCCCGCACTACCTGAGCTTCAGCGCCGAGACGATTCCCGACGCCGCGCCCCAGTTCAAGTGCTGCCCGCCGATCCGCGACAGCGGCAACCGTGAGGCGCTCTGGCAGGCGCTGCGCGAGGGCATCATCGACTGCATCGTCAGCGACCACTCGCCGGCCACGGCGGAGGAGAAGAACCGGGGCGACGGCGACCTGCAGCAGGCCTGGGGCGGCGTCTCGGGGCTGCAGGTCGGCTTCAGCGTCCTCGCCCAGGAGGCCCGCCGCCGCGCGATCCCGCTGGCCGACCTCAGTCGGTGGATGTCGCGCAACACCGCCGATCTCGTCGGTCTGGACCGCAAGGGGCGCATCGCCGTCGGCGCCGACGCCGACTTCGCCGTCTACGACACCAACGCCGAGCTCCGCATCGAGGCGACCCGGCTCGCGCACCGCAACCCCATCTCGGCCTACGACGGCATCCGCTACGGCGGCCGGGTGACCCGTTCGGTGGTGCGCGGCAACGCGATCGACGTCGAGCGGGTCGACCACACCTTCGGCCAGCAGCTGGCCCGACCGGCGGGAGCACTCGCATGACCCACTCGTCCCACGGCTTCGACCAGATCAACCCGCCGAGCCGGCTCCTGATGGGCCCCGGCCCGATCAACGCCGATCCCCGGGTGCTCAGGGCGATGTCGGCGGCCCTGGTCGGCCAGTACGACCCCGCCATGACGGCCTGCATGAACGAGACGATGGCGCTCTACCGTGAGGTGTTCCGCACCGACAACGAGCAGACCTTCCTGGTCGACGGGACGTCGCGGGCCGGCATCGAGGCGGCCCTGATGAGCCTGGTCGAGCCGGGAGACCGGGTGCTGGTGCCGGTGTTCGGACGCTTTGGGCACCTGCTCTGCGAGATCGCGGAGCGGTGCGGTGCCGAGGTGCACACGATCGAGGCCCAGTGGGGGCAGGTCTTCACGCCCGAGCAGGTCGAGGCCGCGATCCTCGCCGTCCGCCCCCAGGTGCTCGCGGTCGTGCAGGGCGACACCTCCACGACGATGTGCCAGCCGCTGGCCGACCTCGGCGAGATCTGCCGCCGGCACGACGTCCTGCTCTACTGCGACGCGACGGCGTCGCTGGGCGGCAACGACTTCGAGCTCGACGCCTGGGGGCTCGACGTCGTCACGGCCGGGCTGCAGAAGTGCCTGGCCGGCCCGTCGGGCAGCGCCCCGATCAGCATCTCGCCGCGGGCTGTCGCCGTCATCGACGGCCGCAAGCACATCGAGGCTGGGATCCGGACGGACGACGACGAGGAGCGCGGAGCCCGCATCGCGTCCAACTACTTCGACCTCGCGATGATCATGGACTACTGGGGCGAGAAGCGGCTCAACCACCACACCGAGGCGACGACGATGCTCTACGGCGCGCGCGAGTGCGCCCGGCTGCTGGTGCAGGAGGGCCTGCCGTCAGCGGTCGAGCGGCACCGGCTGCACGGGGCGGCGATGCTCGCGGGCGTGCAGGGCCTCGGCCTCGAGGTCTTCGGCGACGTGACCCACAAGATGAACAACGTCGTCGCGGTCGTCATCCCCGACGGCGTGGACGGCGACGGCGCCCGGGCAGCGATGCTCGACGACTTCGGCATCGAGATCGGCACGTCGTTCGGACCGTTGCACGGCAAGGTCTGGCGCATCGGGACGATGGGCTACAACGCCCGCAAGGACGCCGTGCTGGTGACGCTCGCCGCGCTGGAGCAGGTGCTGCGCGCCGGGGGAGCACCCGTGACCGCCGGTGGCGGCGTCGGCGCCGCGCAGGAGGTGTACGCATGACGAAGGGCACCCACCGCGTGCGGGGGAGCGCGATCGAGGTGCTCGACCGCTGCGCCGAGCTCGACCGCTACTCGGCCCACGCGTCGTACCTCGAGCGGGTCTACCTGTCACCGCAGCACGCCGCCGCCAACGCCGCGACCGCCGACTGGATGGCCGCGGCCGGCATGAGCACGTGGCAGGACGCCGCGGGCAACCAGTACGGACGCCGTGAGGGCCGCGAGGTCGGGCTGCCCGCGCTGCTGCTCGGGTCACACCTCGACACGGTGCCGGACGCCGGCTCGTACGACGGCATGCTGGGCGTGGTCATGGCGATCGCCGTCGTCGAGCGCCTCGGCGACCGCATCGACGACTTCCCGTTCGCGGTCGAGGTCGTGGGCTTCAGCGACGAGGAGGGCACCCGGTTCGGCAAGGCCCTGCTGGGCAGCTGCGCCGCGGCCGGCAGCTGGGACGAGGACTGGTGGGAGCTGCGGGACAAGACCGGGCTCACGCTGCACAAGGCGTTCCACGACTTCGGCCTCGACCCTCGACGGGTGGGGGACGCCGCGCGGCGGCCAGAGGAGCTCATCGGCTATCTCGAGGCACACATCGAGCAGGGCCCCTACCTCGAGGCGGCCGACGCATCGCTCGGCTACGTCACGACGATCGCCGGCGCACGACGTTTCAAGCTCAGCATCATCGGCGAGGCCCGGCACGCCGGCGGCACCCCTTACCCGCGTCGTCGCGACGCGCTGGTGGGTGCCGCCGAGGCCATCAGCACGATCGAGCGTCTCGCCAAGGCCTCGGACTGCATCGCCACGGTCGGTCGCATCGAGGTCATGCCCGGGGCCGTCAACGTCATCCCCGGCCGCGCCGACCTCAGCCTCGACCTGCGGGCCGAGAGCGACCAGGCCAGGGACGCGATGTGGTCGGCGATGAGCGCCGACATCGAGATGCTGTGCGAGGCCCGCGGGCTCGAGCTGAGGGTCGTCGAGACCCACCGGGCGCCGTCGATGCCGTGCGCCGGCTGGCTCACCGACGCGGTCGTCGACGGCATCCGCTCGACCGGCGACGGGGAGCCGATGGGGCTGTGGAGCCGTGCCGGCCACGACGGCATGGCTGTCGGCGCCGTCACCGACATCGCGATGCTGTTCGTCCGCTGCTTCGACGGCATCAGCCACCACCCCGACGAGGGGGTGCGCGAGCAGGACGTCGCGCTGGGGCTCGACGCGCTCGAGCGGGCCGTCCTGACGATCGCGGAGGGCCGGCCATGACCGACCAGCAGAGCGGCGCCGCCCCGACCACCGACCTGCGCATCGACGAGCGCATCGCCGAGCGCTACGCCGGGCTGTCGCCCCAGGAGCGCCGCGCGGCAGACGTCCTGCTGGCCCACCTCGACGACCTCGCGATCTATCGCGCCGCCGAGCTGGCCGACCTCGCCGGCGTCTCGAAGGCGACCATGAGCCGGCTGTTCCGGCACCTGGGCTTCGACGACTTCGGCGAGGTGCGCGAGCACCTGCGCGGCATGCGCAGCCAGGGGGTGCCGGTCACGATCGAGGGGGCGCCCAGCCTCGTGGCACACCTGGAGCACGAGATCGCCAACCTGCAGTCGGCGATGGCGCGGCTCGACGAGGCTCGGCTCGACACGGCGGCGAGCCTGGTCGCGGGCGCGCGCCGGGTCGTGGTGCTGGGCCTGCGCAACAGCTATCCGGTCGCGCTGCACCTGCGTCAGCAGCTGAGCCAGGCCCGTCCGGGTGTCGGGCTGGCGCCGCAGCCGGGCCAGGCGTTGTCGGAGGAGCTGCTGGGCCTCGACCCGGGCGACGCCGCCGTCGTGGTCGGCTTCCGCCGCCGGCCCGACAACCTCGAGCAGCTGCTGGGCATCCTGCACGACGCCGAGGTCCCGGTCGTGCTGCTCGCCGACCCGACCGCCCGTGCGCTCGCGTCGCGGGCCACAGTGTGGCTGGAGTGCCCCTTGACGACGGCGTCGGCGTTCGACAGCTACGCCGCCGCGATGAGCGTCGTGACGGTGCTCGCCGACCGGGTGCTCGACCGCGTCGGACGACCCGGCGAGGGGCGCGTCACGGCGATCGACGCGTCGTACCGCGCGCTGCGCGAGATCGAGGACGCGTAGGCGGATGGACGTGACCCCATGGACCTGAACACCGTCACGACGCTGCGGACCGCTCGGACGCGCGACGACCTGCGGCTCGAGCCCGGCGAGACCGTGCTGGCGGGCGGCACGTGGCTGTTCTCCGAGCCGCAGCTCGAGGTGTCGGGGCTCGTCGACCTGACCACGATGGGCTGGGAGCCGTGGACGATCCACGACGGCGGGCTCAGCATCGCCGCCACGTGCACGATCGCCCAGCTGCTCGAGCCTCCGGCGCCGCCGGACTGGGCCGCGGCGCACCTGTTCCGCGAGTGCGCCGAGGCCTTCTTGATGTCGTTCAAGATCTGGAACACCGCCACGGTCGGCGGCAACCTCTGCCTGGCCCTGCCAGCGGGGGCGATGATCTCGCTGGCCACCGCGCTCGACGCCGTCGCGGTGATCTGGACGCCGGACGGTGGGGAGCGCCGTGAGCCCGTGGCGACGTTCGTGCACGGCGTGCAGTCGACCTCGCTGCAGCCGGGCGAGGTCCTGCGGTCGATCGAGCTCTCCACAGCGGCGCTGCGGGCACGGGCCGCGTTTCGCAAGACGGCGTTGACACCGCTCGGACGATCGTCGTCGGTGGTGACGGGGCGGCTCGACCTCGACGGGCGCCTGACCCTGGGCGTCACGGCGGCGACGCCGCGACCGCACGTCTTCCACTTCGGCCACCCACCGACGGACGACGAGGTGCAGCGGGCGATCGCGACGGTCGACGCCTGGTACGACGACGCGCACGGCGCACCCGACTGGCGTGCCGCGGTGACGCTCGGCCTCGCCTACGAGGTGTGCGAGGAGCTGAGGTCATGACGATCAGCGTCAACGGGCAGGCGCACGACGCCGAGCCCCGTCCGGGCCAGTGCCTGCGGACCTACCTGCGCGAGCAGGGGAGCGTCGAGGTCAAGAAGGGCTGCGACGCCGGTGACTGCGGCGCCTGCACGGTGCTGGTCGACGAGATGCCGACGCACTCGTGCATCTTCCCGGCGGCGCGGGCGGTCGGCCGCGACGTCACGACGGTCGCCGGACTCGGGTCGCCCGACCACCTGCACCCCGTCCAGCGGCAGTTCGTCGAGGCGGCCGGCTTCCAGTGCGGCTTCTGCACCGCCGGCATGGTCGTCACCGCGTCGACCCTCGCGGGCGTCGGCAGCGACGACCTGCCGCGGGTCATGAAGGGCAATCTCTGCCGGTGCACCGGCTACCGCTCGATCCGCGACGCGATCGCGGGGCGCGTGAACACCGCGTCGCCGTCGGCCGGCGAGGCGTACGGCAGCTCGGTCGCCGCCCCCGCGGGGGCACGGGTCGTGACGGGGCGGGAGCATTACGCCCTCGACGGCTTCGGCGCGCTCGACGAGCCGGTGACCGGGCTGCTCCACCTCAAGGTCCTCGGCAGCCCGCACGCACACGCCCGGGTCGCCGCGATCGACGTGAGCCGCGCTGCGGCGCTCGAGGGCGTGCACCTGGTGCTCACCCACCGCGACGTCCCCGACGTCCTGTTCTCGACCGGACGCCACGAGGACCGCCTCGACGACCCCGACGACACCCGCATCATCGATCCGGTGCTGCGCTTTCGCGGTCAGCGGGTCGCCGTCGTCGTCGCCGACACCGTCGCGATCGCGGAGGAGGCGTGCCGGCTGGTCGACGTGACGTACGAGGTGCTGCCGGCGGTGTTCGACGCCCACGAGGCCCGGGTGGCGGGCGCCCCGCTCCTGCACGGTGACAAGGACCCGCTGCACTCGCGGATCAGCGAGCCGGGTCGCAACGTCGTCGCCCAGATGCACGACGAGCACGGCGACGTGACCGCCGCGCTCGAGGCGGCCGACGCCGTCGTCTCGGGAACCTGGCAGACCGCACGGGTCACCCACGCGGCGCTCGAGACGCACGGCGCACGGGCGTGGATCGCCGGTGACGGCTCGCTGGTGGTTCGCACCAGCTCGCAGGTGCCGTTCCTCGTCCGCGCCGAGCTGGCCCGCCTGCTCGACCTGCCGGTCGAGCAGGTCCGTGTCGTCGTCGGACGCGTCGGCGGAGGCTTCGGGGGCAAGCAGGAGCTCATCGTCGAGGACCTCGTCGCCCTGGCGACGCTGCGCCTCGGACGCCCGGTCCAGCACGAGCTGACCCGCGAGGACCAGTTCACGATCGTCCCGTGCCGTCACCCGATGACGGTCTCGGTCACCCTGGGCGCCACGGCCGACGGCACCCTGACCGCGCTGCAGCTCGACGTCGTGACCGACACCGGGGCCTACGGCAACCACGGACCCGGGGTGATGTTCCACGGCTGCCACGAGTCGGTCGCGGTCTACCGGTGCGACAACAAGCGCGTCGACGCCGAGGCGGTCTACACCAACAACCTGCCGTCGGGCGCCTTCCGCGGCTACGGGCTGGGGCAGGTCATCTTCGCGATCGAGTCGGCGATGGACGAGCTCGCCCGGGCGCTGGCGATCGACCCGTTCGAGCTGCGCCGCCGCAACGTGATCGTGCCGGGCGACCCGATGATCGTCACGGCGGTCGAGGAGGGCGACCTGACCTACGGGTCGTACGGCCTCGACCAGTGCCTCGACCTCGTCGAGTCGGCTCTGGGCTCGGGACGCGGTGAGGTGGCGCCCGACGGGTGGGCGGTCGGCACGGGGTCCGCGCTCGCGATGATCGCGACGGTCCCGCCGCGCGGACACTTCTCGCACGTGACGGTCTCGGTCACGACCGATGGCACCTACAGCGTCGACGTCGGCACGGCCGAGTTCGGCAACGGCACGACGACGGTGCACGTGCAGCTCGTCGCGCAGGAGCTCGGGACGACGCCCGACCGGGTCCGCGTCCGGCAGTCGGACACCGCGACCTCCGGCTACGACACCGGGGCGTACGGGTCGACCGGGTCGGTCGTCGCCGGCAAGGCCGTGCACGTCGCGGCCGAGCGCCTGCGGAGCGACCTGCTCGCGCGGGCCGGACGTCGCGCAGGCGTGGCCGCCGGGCACTGCGTGCTCGGGCCCGACGGCGTCGAGGTCCCGGGCGGCCGGGTGCTGGCCTTCGGCGAGCTGTTCGAGGAGCAGATCTCCGCGACGGGGTCGCACGACGGCACGCCCCGGTCGATCGCGTTCAACGTCCACGGCTTCCGCGTGGCCGTGGAGCCCTCGACGGGCGAGGTCCGCATCCTGCAGTCCGTGCAGGCGGTCGACGCCGGTGTCGTCATCAACCCCGAGCAGCTGCGCGGGCAGGTCGAGGGCGGCACGGCGCAGGGCATCGGCTCGGCGTTGTACGAGGAGATGACCCTGCGCGACGGCGAGGTGCTGACGCGGACGTTCCGTGACTACCGGGTGCCGCAGATGGCCGACGTCCCGACCACCGAGGTGCTGTTCGCCGACACCGTCGACGCCCTCGGTCCGCGCGGCGCCAAGTCGATGAGCGAGGCGCCCTACAACCCCGTCGCTCCTGCCCTCGCCAACGCGATCCGCGACGCGGTGGGCGTCCGACCGCACGAGCTGCCCATGAGCCGTGACCGCCTCTGGCGCATGCTCAACCCCTGACCCCGATCCACGCTGACCGACTCAACGACGACACCGCACGACAAGGACGCACAGATGACGAGCTTGACGGATGCACAGTGGCTGGGCCGGGCGATCGACCTGGCGGTGGACAACGTCGCGGAGGGAGGCGGTCCGTTCGGCGCCGTGATCGTGCGCGACGACCGGCTGGTCTCCACGGGACAGAACCGCGTGACCCGTGACCTCGACCCCACGGCCCACGCCGAGGTCGAGGCCATCCGCAGCGCCTGCCGCGCGATCGGCGACTTCTCGCTGGCCGGGATGACGCTCTACACCTCGTGCGAGCCGTGCCCGCTGTGCGTCTCGGCGTCGTTGTGGGCCCGGCTCGACCGGGTCGTCTACGCCGCCGACCGCGAGGACGCCGCCCGCGGCGGCTTCGACGACCGGGAGTTCTACGAGCTGTTCGCCCGCGAGCGGTCCACCTGGCCGACCCGGATCGAGGAGGCCCGACCGGAGCATGCGAGCGCCCCGTTCGACGCGTGGCTGGCCGACACGGCCCGCACCGCCTACTGACGACGGGACCAAGGTCCGGCGCCCTGGCGATTCTTTAACGCCGGCGTAATCCGTGGGGGCGAACCGTGAAATCCGACGCTCCTAACGTGAGCGACACGTAACGGGGGTTTCGTCGATCGTGACGCCGGCCGAGGCCAGCGCGCAGATACAGAACTGGAGCGCACATGACCATCCCAACTCGCAGAGGATCGGCCCGTCGGGGCATCCGCATCGCTGCGATCGCGGCCGCAGCCGGGCTCACGCTGGCCGCCTGTGGCTCGTCCGACTCCGAGGGCAGCAGCGGCGGAGGATCCGGCGAGGCCGGCGACTTCGGCGACCTGACGGTCCAGCTGTCGTGGATCAAGAACGCCGAGTTCGCCGGTGAGTTCTTCGCCGACTCCAAGGGCTACTACAAGGACGCCGGCTTCTCCGGCAAGGTCAACCTGCTGACCGGTCCGGTGGCACAGGAGGAGATCGTCGCCACCGGCAAGGCCGACTTCGGCCTCAGCAACGCCGTGTCGACCGGTGCAGCCATCGCCAACTCCGACTTCCCGCTCAAGATCGTCGGCACGACCTACCAGAAGAACCCGTTCTCGATCCTGTCGTTGTCCGACAAGGGCAACATCAAGACCCCGCAGGACCTGATCGGCAAGAAGATCGGCGTCCAGGACCCGAACCTCAGCCTGTTCAAGGCGCTCCTGTCCGCCAACGGCATCGACGAGAAGGATGTCGAGATCGTCCCCAACGGCTTCGACGTCGCGCCGCTGGAGGACAAGCAGATCGACGGCCTCGTCGCCTACATCACGAACGAGTCGCTGCTCGTCAAGGGCCACGGCTTCGACACGGTCGACCTGCCGTTCGCCGACAACGGGCTGCCGTTCGTCGCGGAGAGCGTCATGACGACCGACGAGATCCTCAAGAACGAGCCCGAGAAGGTCAAGGCGTTCCTCGAGGCCGAGATCAAGGGCTGGAAGGACGCCTGCTCCGACCTCGAGGGCGGCGCCAAGCTCGCCGTCGAGACCTACGGCAAGGACATCGACCCGCCGCTGGAGCTGGACAAGGAGGTCGCCCAGGCCAAGGCCCAGTGCGAGGACCTGGTCGTCAGCGACGAGACCAAGGCCAACGGCCTGTTCACGATCAGCGACGCGATGATCGCCGACAACATCAAGTCCCTCAAGACCGCCGGCATCGACATCGCCGCCGAGGACCTGTTCGACATGGGACCGCTGACCGAGCTGCTGAAGGAGAAGCCCGAGCTCGCTGAGTGACGGCCACCCATCTGTGACGATCGATTCGACGCCGGCCGGCGGAGGGAACCCCGACCTCGGGGTTCCCTCCGCCGGCACCGGCCTGCACATCCAGGACCTCTCCAAGACCTTCACGGTCGGACGCAAGGAGGTCGTCGCGCTCGAGGGCGCGACCCTGCACACCGACAAGGGCAGCTTCCTGTCGCTGCTGGGGCCCTCGGGCTGCGGCAAGTCGACGATCCTGCGGATCCTCGCGGGGCTCGAGACCGCGACGAGCGGCCGCGCCGTGGTCGACGGCAAGTCGCCGGCCGAGCTGCGTCGTGCCCACGAGCTCGGCATCGCGTTCCAGGACGCCGCCCTGCTGCCGTGGCGCTCGGTGGAGTCCAACATCCGGCTGCCGTTCCAGGTCTCGGGGGAGAAGCCCGACGACGCCCTGGTCAAGGAACTCATCGCGCTGGTCGGCCTCCAGGGGTTCGAGAAGGCCAAGCCAGCCCAGCTCTCAGGAGGCATGCGTCAGCGCGTGTCGATCGCCCGGTCGCTGGTCGTCAAGCCGTCGGTGCTCCTGCTCGACGAGCCGTTCGGCGCGCTCGACGACATGACGCGCCAGCGGCTCAACCTCGAGCTGCTGCGCATCTGGACCGAGAAGCCGGCGACGACGCTGATGGTCACGCACGGCATCTCCGAGGCGATCTTCCTGTCCGACAAGGTCGCCGTCATGAGCCCGCGTCCCGGTCGCATCAAGGAGGTCATCGACGTCGACCTGCCTCGTCCCCGCACGCCGGAGATGATGCGCACGCCGGAGTTCCACGCGCTGCACGACCAGGCCTCCGAGCTGCTGTTCGGTGCTGGCGGAGCGGCGGTCGACTGATGCTGAGCCGCGAACGTCTCGGCACCGTCACGATCGGTGTCGTCGGCGCCGTCGCCACGATCGCCATCTGGTGGATCGCCGCGGCGACGGTGCTCGGCAACTTCCAGATCCCGACCCCGCCGGAGGTGCTCGACGTCTTCGGCGAGCGTGGCTGGGACTACTACCAACGGGTCTTCTCGATCACGCTGAAGGAGTCGGGCTGGGGCTATCTCGTGGGCGTCGGGCTCGCGCTCGCCACCGCGATGGTCGTGCTGCTCGTCCCGATCATCGAGCCGGTCGTCATGCAGTTCGCGGTCATCACCTACTGCCTCCCGATCGTGGTGCTCGCGCCGATCCTCATCACGGTGCACGAGATCCCCGAGAAGGGCGGCCTCTCCGCCACGGCGATCGACCTGGCCGCGGTGTCGGTGTTCTTCACGACCGTCGTCGGTGCGGTGCTGGGGTTCCGGGCGGCCGACACGTCGACGCTCGACGTCGTCGAGGTCTACGGCGGCAGCCGGCTGCAGCAGTTCCGCCGCGTCCGGCTCGTCTCGGCGCTGCCGGCGTTGTTCAGCACGCTGCAGATCGCGGCACCAGCAGCGTTTCTCGGGGCGTTGCTGGGCGAGTACTTCGACCGGCACCTGGAGATCGGCGTCGGACCGTCGCTGATCCTCAGCCAGAACAACCGTGAGACGGCGCTGGCCTGGTCGCTCGGCATCGGCTGCGCGATCGTCTCGGGCCTGGCCTACCTGATCCTCGGTCTCATCGGCCGTGCCGTGGCGCCGTGGTCGTCGGGGGTCGCCCGATGAGGACCGTCTTCCTGGTCGGCCGGCCTGTCGTCAACTTCCTGTTCGTCATCGCCGCGTCGATCTTCGTCTGGTACGCCCTGGTGTCGTGGACGGGCGTCAGCGAGCTCACGACCCGGCTGCCGCAGGACGTCGTCGCGCACCTGTTCACCGACGACGACGCCGGCAAGAACCGCTCGGAGGTGTTCGGCCCCCTGGGGCAGACGATCCTCGACGCCGGCATCGGCTTCGTCGCGGGGCTCACCGCCGCGACCCTGCTCGCCACGGCGATGGTGCTGTTCAGCGGCATCGAGGCGGCGACGATGCCGCTCGTCATGGTGGTCCGCACGGTGCCCCTCGTGGCGCTGGCCCCGGTCATCACGCTGCTGTTCGGCAACGGCTTCTGGTGCGTCGCGGTGATGAGCGGGATCGTCGTGCTCTTCCCGGCGCTGGTCAACATCGCCTTCGGCCTGCGCTCGGTCACCCCGCAGATGCGCGACGTGGTCGCGGTCTACGGCGGCACGTCGTGGGACGTGCTGCGCCGTGTCGCGTACCCCTCGGCGCTGCCGTCGATCTTCGCCGCGATCCGCATCTCGGTGCCCGGCGCGATCACGGGCGCACTGATCGCGGAGTACTTCACGACGACCGACAGCGTCGGCAAGGCGGTCAACACCTCGCTCGCGCTCTACCAGTACGACAAGCTCTGGTCGTTGATCGTGGTCGTCACGATCGTCTCGGTGATGGGCTACATGCTGGCGCAGCTCGCGGAGTCGTTCGTGCTCACCCGCTACGGGCAGAACGTGGGTCGTGGCTGAGGGCCGGATCGGTCTGGTGCTCGCCGCGGGAGCGGGGAGCCGGTGCGGCGTGCCGGACGCCCTCGCCCGTACGCCTGAGGGTGCGCCGTGGCTCGAGCAGGCCACGACGGCCCTGCAGGGCGGCGGGTGCGACGACGTGCTGGTCGTCCTCGGGGCGATGGCCGAGACGGCCCTGCACCTCGTGCCGCCCGGCATCGGCGTGGTCGTCGCGCGGGGCGGACACGGGGGCGGGTCCGCGGCGCTGCTCGCGGGTCTGCAGGCATGCGTCTCGTCCGATGCCGCCTCGGTCGTGGTCACCCTCGTCGACCTGCCCGGACTGGTGACGGAGGCGATCCGCCGGGTCGCTGCTGACGCCGGAGCGGTCGACCTGCGCCGGGCGACGTACGGCGACGTCGCCGGCCATCCGGTCCTCGTCGGCCGCGACCACTGGAGCCCGCTGGCCCATGCCCTGACGAGTGGCGCCGGGGCCGGCAGCTATCTCGCCGCCCACGGCGCGGCGGCGATCGACTGCACGGGCCTCGACGGCGCAGCCGAGGTCGAGGTCGCATGAGCGCCAGTCCTCGCCGCCGGTTCAGGTGCCGGGCGACCCCGAAGCGGTGCAGCCACTAGGTTGAGCAGGTGAGCTCTGCCAACGTCCGCGTCCCCGCGAAGATCAACCTGTGCCTGGGTGTCGGGCCCGTGCGCGACGACGGCTACCACCCGCTCGCGACCGTCTACCAGGCCGTCGACCTGCACGACGAGGTGCGGGCGACGTCGCGCGACGACGGCGAGATCACGGTGACGGTGCACTCGGACCTCGACGCCAAGTCGGAGGTCGCGATCGTCCCGGAGGACGCCGACAACCTCGCCGTCAAGGCGGCCCGGCTCCTGCAGGAGCGCACGGGCGTCACGCTCGGGGCCGACCTCGCGATCCGCAAGGTCATCCCGGTGGCCGGTGGCATGGCCGGTGGATCGGCCGACGCGGCCGCCTCGCTCGTGGCCTGCAACGAGGCCTGGGGCACGGGTCTGTCGCGGTCGTCGCTGGAGCAGCTCGCCGCGCGGCTGGGCAGCGACGTCCCGTTCCTGCTGCACGGGGGCAACGCGATCGGCGGTGGGCGCGGCGAGACCATCAGCCCGGTGCTGGCACGTGGCTCGTACCACTGGGTCTTCGCGATGGCCCACGAAGGACTGTCGACGGCGGCGGTCTATGCCGAGTTCGACCGGCTCAACGAGGGCGCGACGGTGCCTGAACCCGTCGTGCCGGACGCCCTCCTGGCGGCGCTGCGCGCGGGTGACGCCGAGGCGCTCGGCGACGCGCTGTCGAACGACCTCACCGAGGCGGCGCTCTCGCTACGCCCGGAGCTCGAGGACACCCTCTCGATCGGCATCGAGGCCGGGGCGCTGGGAGCGATCCTGTCGGGCTCGGGTCCGACCGCGCTGTTCCTCGCGTCGGACGATCAGCACAGCCTCGACATCGCGTTCGCGCTCAGCAGCGCGGCGGGGTGCGCCGACGTCGTCCAGTCACGCGGCCCCGTCCACGGCGCCCGCCTCGGCTGACCGCCCGGGGAGGTGGATCCGCAACCTGTCCCGGCACGTCCGGGTGGATCCGCAACCCCTCCTGGCACGCCCAGGTGGATCCGCAACCCCTCCTGGCACGCCCAGGTGGATCCGCAACCTGTCCCGTCACGCCCAGGTGGATCCGCAACAGTATGACGACCGATGAGGTTGCAGATCCACCGTCCCGGCCGGGCGGCGGGCCGATGAGGTTGCAGATCCACCGTCCCGGCCGGGCGGCGGGCCGATGAGGTTGCAGATCCACCGTCCCGGCCGGGCGGCGGGCGGATGAGGTTGCAGATCCACCTCCCGGGTCGGGCCGGGAGGACGGTCAGGCCTCGAGCAGCTCGGTGAGCTCGAGCCAGCGCTCCTCGTGAGCGGCGACCTGGGCCTCGAGGTCCTTGACCTCGGTGGACCGGGCGAGCAGACCGGGGACGTCCGACGGATCGTGCTCGGCCAGCTCGACGTGCAACGCATCGATGCGCGCGGTGAGCTTCTCCATCTTGCGGTCGATCGACGCGACCTCCTTGCGGGTGGTGCGCTCCTCGGCGCTGGAGAGCTTCGACGCCTTGACGTGTCCGGCTGACGACGGGTTGGACGCGGCCGGGGTGTCCTGCTCCTTGCGAAGACGCAGGTACTGGTCGACGCCGCCGGGCAGGTGGCGGAAGTGCCCGTCGAGGATCGCGTACTGCTGGTCGGTGATGCGCTCCAGCAGGTAGCGGTCGTGCGAGACCACGAGCAGCGTGCCGGGCCACGAGTCGAGGAGGTCCTCCATCGCGGCCAGCATGTCGGTGTCGAGGTCGTTGGTCGGCTCGTCGAGCACCAGCACGTTGGGCTCGTCGAGCAGGATCAGCAGCAGCTGGAGCCGGCGCTTCTGCCCGCCGGAGAGGTCTCGCACCGGCGTCGACATCTGCGCGCTGGAGAAGCCGAGCCGCTCGAGCAGCTGTGACGGGGTCATCTCCTTGCCGCCGGAGACGTAGGCGGTGCGCTGGCGTCCGACGACGTCGCTGACGCGGTCGGAGCCGACGTCCTTGAGCTCGTCGAGCTCCTGGGTCAGGGTGACGACCTTGACCGTCTTGCCCTTCTTGACCCGGCCGGACGTCGGCTCGACCTTGCCGGTCACGAGCCCGAGCAGCGTCGACTTGCCGGCACCGTTGGCGCCCAGGATGCCGGTGCGCTCGCCGGGCCCGATGCGCCACTCGACGCCCTTGAGGACCTCGTGGTCGTACGACACCGAGACGTCGAGGATGTCGACGACGTCCTTGCCCAGGCGCGACGTCGCCATCTGCTTGAGCTGGATCGGGTCACGTGCCGGCGGCTCGTCCGCGATCAGCTCGTTGGCGGCGTCGATGCGGAACTTCGGCTTGGACGTCCGCGCGGGTGCGCCGCGCCGCAGCCACGCGAGCTCCTTGCGCATGAGGTTCTGTCGCTTGGCCTCGGTCGCCGAGGCGTGACGGTCGCGCTCGACCCGCTGCAGGATGTAGGCCGCGTAGCCACCCTCGAAGGGCTCGACGATGCCGTCGTGCACCTCCCAGGTCGCGGTGCAGACCTCGTCGAGGAACCACCGGTCGTGGGTCACGACCAGGAGGCCGCCGGCGGTGGCGGACCAGCGCTTCTTGAGGTGCCCGGCGAGCCAGGTGATGCCCTCGACGTCGAGGTGGTTGGTCGGCTCGTCGAGGAACAGGACGTCGTCGTCGCCGACCAGCAGGCGGGCCAGGGCGACGCGGCGCCGCTGGCCACCCGACAGCGTCCCGACGGTCGCGTCCCAGGGGATGTCCGACACGAGGCCGGCGATGACGTCGCGGATCTTGGCGTCGCCGGCCCACTCGTAGTCGGCCTTGTCGCCGACGATCGCGTGGCCGACGGTGCCGGCCTGGTCGAGGGTGTCGGTCTGGTCGAGCATCCCGATCGTGACGCCGCCGCGGGTCGTGACCCGTCCGGAGTCGGGCTGGAGCCGTCCGGCGAAGATGCGCAGGAGCGTCGACTTGCCGTCGCCGTTGCGTCCCACGATGCCGATGCGGTCGCCCTCGTCGATGCCGATCGTGACCGACTCGAAGACGGTCTTGGTGGGAAAGTCGAGCGCGATCTGTTCCACGCCGAGAAGATGAGCCACCAAAGGAGTCTAGAGTGCGTCGCCGCAGGCCCCTTCAGCGGTCGAAGGGCTGGGACAGCTCGCGCAGCGCATCGGCCAGCCGGGTCGCGTCCCGGGGCGACAGGCCGCCGAGCAGGTCCTGCTCCGCAGCCAGCAGGGCGTCGAGCGCGCCGTCGACCGCGACACGTCCCTGAGGGGTCAGTCGCACCTGGACGCCGCGGCGGTCAGCCGGGTCGGGGAGCCGCTCGACCAGCTGCTTGCGGACGAGACGATCGACGCGGTTGGTCATCGTGCCGCTGGTCACGAGGGTCTCCTGGACGAGCTGCCCGGGGGAGAGCTGGTAGGGCTCGCCCGAGCGGCGCAGGGCGGAGAGGACGTCGAACTCCGAGGGCTCGAGGTCGTGGTCGGCGAAGGCGTCCTTGCGGGCGCGGTCGAGGTGCAGGGCGAGCCGGGTGACCCGGCTCAGCACGTGCATCGGCGAGACGTCCAGGTCAGGACGCTCGCGCTGCCATGCGACGATGAGCCGGTCGACGTCGTCCTCCATGCCTGGAGTCTATCAAGATTCTTGATGTCGAGATTGTTTGTGTCGCGGGATGTGGCCGGACGCCCGACCATGGAGGACATGACCGATCTCGCCGGAGCCCACGTCCTCGTCCTCGGAGCCACCGGCGGGCTGGGTGCACCGATCTCGCGGCGGCTCGCGGACGCGGGCGCTCGGTTGTGGCTGTCGGGCCGTTCGCAGGAGCGGGTGGCCGGTCTGGCTGCCGACCTCGGCGACGCGGTCGCCGGGTCGACGCCCGCCGACCTGCGTCTGCCGGGAGCCCCTGACCAGGTGGTGGCCGAGGCCGTCGCCGGCGGCGGCCCCTTGACCGGCGTCGTCTACGCCGCCGGTGTCGTGGCGTTCGGTGACGCGGCCGACGTCGACGACGACGTGCTCGACGACCTGATGCTGCTCAACCTCATCGCACCGATCCGCACCCTGCGGGCCGCCGTGCCGCACCTCGCCGCCGGCGGCTTCGCGGTGCAGATCAGCGCCGTCGTCGCGGAGCGGCCGATGGCCGGCATGGCCGCCTACAGTGCGAGCAAGGCCGGCCTGGCGGCCTTCGGTGCAGCCGCGGCCACCGAGCTGCGTCGCCGCAAGATCCGCGTCGTCGACGTCCGGCCGCCGCACACCGAGACGGGTCTCGCCGACCGTCCCGTCGCGGGCACGGCGCCGAAGCTCCCTGCGGGGCTCGCGCCGGAGGCCGTCGCGGAGCGGATCGTCCGCGCGATCGTCGATGACGAGAAGGTCCTCGGTTCCGACGCGTTCACGGACGCCTGAGGGATACGGTCGCGCCATGGACGCTGTCGAGGCGGTTGCCGCCGGACCCACCCGCCAGGGCGAGCTGCTCGCCGCTGGGACGCTGACGTCGCGCGACCTGGTCGTGGCGACGCTCGCTGCGATCGAGCGGGAGGACGCGCGCCTCAACGCCGTCGTCCGGACCTTCGAGGCCGACGCGCTCGCGGCCGCCGACGAGGCCGACCGGCGCCGCGCCGCGGGGGAGGCCGGGCCGCTGCTGGGCGTGCCGATCGTGGTCAAGGACGATCTCGACGTCGCCGGCCACACGACCGGTCTGGGCAGCCGGGCGACGTCGCGGGTGGCCTCCGGCGACGCCGAGCTGGTCGCGGCGGTGCGCGCCGCCGGCATGGTGGTCGTCGCGAAGTCGACGCTGCCCGAGCTGGCGATCTTCGGGTTCACCGAGTCCGCGGCGACCGGCATCACCCGCAACCCCCACGACCTCGCCCGCACCTCGGGGGGATCGTCCGGCGGCTCGGCCGCCCTGGTCGCCGCGGGCGCGGTCGGCATCGCGACGGCGTCGGACGGCGCCGGCTCGATCCGCATCCCGGCGGCGTGCTGCGGGCTGGTCGGCTTCAAGCCCACGCACGGCACGATGCCCAGCTCGGGCGGGTGGCACGACCTCTCCACCCAGGGGTGCGTCGCGACCACCCTCGCCGACAGCGCGCTCTTCCTCGACACCCTCGGCACGTTCACGACCTCCCTCGTCGAGGCCGCGACGAGCACTCCGGAGCCCCTGCGGGTCGGGCTGTCGTTCAGCGCCTCCGCCGCCACGAAGGCCCTCCCGCTCGATCCCGAGGTGCGGTCCGCCCTGCTGGAGGCGGCAGCGACCCTGCGCGCCGCCGGCCACACCGTCACCGAGATCGACGTCCCGTACGGCCTGGCCGCCAAGGCGCTGACGGTGCGCTACCTCGCCGGCATCCGCGATGGTGCCGACGGGGTCGACGACCCGGCCCGGCTCGAGCCACGGACCCGCTCGATCGCCCGGCTCGGCTGGCCCTTCGGCGCCCGCAGCATCGAGTGGGCCCGGCGCAAGGGGCGCGAGTGGGGCGGCCGTGTCCACGACGACCTCGGCGTCGACGTGCTGCTGACCCCCGTGATGTCGGGGCCCGCGGTCGAGGTCGAGCGCTGGAAGGGCAAGGGCGGGCTCGCCACGGTGCTGGGGATGAACGCGTTCTACCCCTACACGGCGCAGTGGAACCACGCGGGCGTCCCGGCGGTCTCGATGCCGGCCGGCACGAGCGCTGCGGGGCTACCTCTGGCGGTGCAGCTGGTCGCCCGTCGCGGCGACGATGCCCGCCTGATGGCCGTGGCCGCGCAGCTCGAGCGCCGACTTTGACTTGATGTCAAGAGTCTTGACATCAAGATAAAGGCGACGTAGCGTCGGCGTCATGCCTACCTGGGACCCGACCCGTTACCTGCAGTTCGCCGACGACCGCTCGCGGCCGTTCGTCGACCTGGTCGCCCGCGTGCAGTCCGACGCCGAGACGATCGTCGACCTCGGCTGCGGCCCCGGCCACCTCACCGAGGTGCTCCGCGCCAGGTGGCCGGACGCCGCGATCCACGGCGTCGACTCCTCGGCCGAGATGATTGACCGGGCGACTGGCTCCAACGACGACCCCGCGACGACGTACGAGCTGGCCGACGTCTCGACCTGGAGCCCGGACGCGCCGGTCGACCTCGTCGTCTCCAACGCGCTGTTCCAGTGGGTGCCCGACCAGCTCGACGTCATCGGCCGCCTGGCGGACCACGTCGCGCCGCGGGGGACGTTCGCGCTGCAGGTGCCGCGCAACTACGACTCGCCCAGCCACACGCTGCTGCGTGACATCGCCAGCGAAGCCGCGTTCGCCGAGCACACGAGCGACATCCGGGCGGATCGTGGCACCGACCCGGTGGCCTACCTCGACCTGTTCACCGATCGGGGCTGGGACGTCGACCTGTGGGAGACGACCTACTTCCACGTGCTCGACGGTGACGACCCGGTGCTCGACTGGGTGTCGGGCACCGGCGCGCGGCCCTACCTGCAGGCGCTGCCGGACGACCTGCGCGACGCATTCGTGGCGGCGTACCGCGCGGCCCTGCGGGAGGCCTACCCGCGCCGCACCACGGGCACGGTGTTCCCGTTCCGCCGGACGTTCGTCGTCGCCCGCCGTCGCGACTGACTCCGGTACGCTCGGGGGGCCACAGCAATCCCCGGTTGGTCTGCCGGCAGGGCCCGCCGCACTTTGAATGCGGACAAGCGACGTAGGTTCGACTCCTACCCGGGGAGCCAGCACCACAGCCGGTGCCGGCCCGTGCCGAGCGACGAAGGAGTCCGGTGACAGACCAGGTGACAGCGATCGTGCTGGCGGCAGGTGCCGGCACGCGGATGAAGTCCTCCCGTGCCAAGGTCCTGCACGAGATCGCGGGGCGGAGCATGCTCGAGCACGCGCTCGTCGCGGTCTCCGGAGCGGGCGTGCGCACGACGGTCGCGGTCGTCGGGCACGACCGTGAGCAGGTCGCGGCGGCCGTCGCGGCCTACGACCCTGCGATCGTCCTCGCGGTGCAGGAGCAGCAGAACGGCACCGGCCACGCCGTGCACGTGGCGCTGCAGTCGCTGGGCAGCGAGCCGGGCGGCACGGTCGTCGTCACGTACGGCGATGTCCCGCTCCTGTCGGCCCAGACGCTCTCCGAGCTGCTCGTCGACCACCGGGCGGCCGGGCGCAGCGTCACGATCCTCACCGCGGACGTCGACGACCCCACGGGCTACGGACGCATCGTGCGCGACGCCGACGGGGGAGTCGCCGCGATCCGCGAGCACCGCGACGCGTCGGCCGACGAGCTGGCGCTGACCGAGATCAACAGCGGCATCCTCGTCGTCGACGGCCCGTTCCTGTCGCGCGCCGTACAGTCGCTCGAGGCCTCCAACGCCCAGGGCGAGCTCTACCTCACCGACATCGTGGCCAAGGCGGTCGCCGAGGGCCTCCCGGTCGGCGCCCACGTGCTGGAGGACGTCTGGCAGACCGAGGGCGTCAACGACCGCGCGCAGCTGGCCCGTCTGGGCCGTGAGCTCAACCGTCGCCTGACCGACCACTGGATGGCCGAGGGCGTCACGATCGTCGATCCCGCCACGACGTGGATCGACTCGGCGGTCACGCTCGCTCCCGACGTCACGATCCTGCCCGGCACGCAGCTGCTGGGTGCGACCGTCGTCGGGGCCGGCGCGACGATCGGCCCCGACACCACGCTGCGCAACGTCGAGGTCGGTGAGCGGGCCACGGTCGAGCGCACCCACGGCTCCGACGCGGTCGTCGGGGCCGACGCGTCGGTCGGGCCGTTCGCGTACCTACGTCCGGGGGCTGACCTGGGGGCCGGCGGCAAGATCGGCACGTTCGTCGAGGTCAAGAACTCGACGCTCGGAGCGGGCGCCAAGGTGCCCCACCTGTCGTACGTCGGTGACGCCGACATCGGGGCGGGAGCCAACGTCGGCGCGGGCACGATCTTCGCCAACTACGACGGCGTCACCAAGAACCGGTCGACGATCGGGCGCGACGCCAGGACCGGCTCCAACAACACGTTCGTCGCCCCCGTGACCGTCGGGGACGGCGCGTTCACGGGAGCCGGCTCGACGATCCGCGAGGACGTCCCGCCGGGGGCGCTGGCAGTCAGCGCAGGGCCACAGAGGACCATGGACGGGTGGACCGCGGCCAAACGGCCCGGCACCTCGTCAGCCCGCGCCGCGAGCACGGCATCGTCAGAAGCGGCCGAGGCCGAACCCCACCAGGAGGCAACCGGTGAGTAGCCTGTCCAAGCGGACCCCCACCCGCAACATGTTGCTGTTCTCGGGACGGGCGCACCCCACCTTGGCCAAGGAGGTCGGCGACCTCCTCGAGATCGAGGTCGTCCCGACCACGGCCTACGACTTCGCCAACGGTGAGATCTACGTCCGCTTCGACGAGTCGGTCCGCGGCTGCGACGCGTTCGTGCTGCAGAGCCACGCCGCGCCCATCAACGAGGCGATCATGGAGCAGCTCATCATGATCGACGCGCTCAAGCGCGCCTCGGCCAAGCGCATCACCGTGATCCTGCCGTTCTACGGCTACGCCCGCCAGGACAAGAAGCACCTGGGTCGCGAGCCCATCTCGGCCCGCCTGATGGCCGACCTGTTCCTCACCGCGGGCGCCGACCGCCTCATGACGGTCGACCTGCACACCGCGCAGATCCAGGGCTTCTTCGACGGGCCCGTCGACCACCTGCTCGCGATGCCGATCCTCACGCGCCACGTCAAGAAGCGCTACGGCAAGAAGGACCTCGCGGTCGTCTCGCCCGACGCCGGCCGCATCAAGGTCGCCGAGCAGTGGGCCGCTGCACTGGGTGGGGCGCCGCTGGCGTTCATCCACAAGACCCGCGACCCGCGCCGTCCCAACGAGTCCAAGGCCAACCGCGTCGTCGGTGACGTCACCGGCCGCGTCTGCATCCTGGTCGACGACCTCATCGACACCGGCGGCACGATCGTCCAGGCGGCCGAGGCGCTCATGGCCGACGGCGCCGAGGACGTCGTGATCGCCGCGACCCACGCTGTCTTCTCCGGGCCGGCCGTCGACCGGCTCAAGAACTCGACGGCGTGCGAGGTCATCGTGACCAACACGCTGCCGATCGAGGACGACAAGCGCTTCGACAAGCTGACGGTCCTCTCGATCGCCCCGCTGCTGGCCCAGGCCACGGCGGCGGTGTTCGAGGAAGGCTCGGTCACGAGCCTGTTCAAGTCCTGAGGCCGTAGCGAGCGCCGGGGGGCAGCGATGGGCAAGGTCGTGCTCTGGGGCGGAGCCGTGGGGTCGGCCGTCGGGCTGCTCGTCGGCCTGCTGCTCGCGCTGGTGCTGTTCGGGACCGATGACATCCCCGACTTCGCCGACCGCGAGGACCTGCCGATCTTCTACGCCATCGCCGCGATCATCGGGCTGGTCGTCGGACTGGTCGTGGGCATCGCCGGGCTGGCAGTCGGGCGGGGCGTCGCCGCGACCTCGACCGGCACGGCCGAGCGGCGACGAGCCTACGGAGCCGGCGCGGGTGGTGCCACGGCGGGCGCGCTGTCGCTGTTCACGACGTCGCCGCTGCTGGCGGTCCAGGCGCCGGTGGCGTTCGTCCTCCTGGCCCTGATCGGTGCGGCGGCCACGTGGTGGCTCTTGCCGAGCGTCGTCGCGCTCGACGTGGCCGGGGCGACCCGCGCCGCGCCGGGTGCCCTCCCGGCCTGGGGCAGCACGGCGCCGCAGGCTTCGCCGATGTCACAGCCGCGACGGGTCGTGGTCACCGCGGTGGCTGCGGCGTTGGCCGCGTTCGTGGGTGGGCCGGTGCTCGTGAGCGTGGTGACCGGCACGACAGATCTCGAGCGCGGGGCCGACGCCGTCGTCGTGACCGTCGTGCTCCTCGCGGTGTTCGCGGCAACCGCCTGGTTCGTCTGGCGTGCGACGGGGCGGTCCGGAGCACCAGGTGCTCCGGACCGCCCCGTCGAGCCCTGACTCAGGACCAGACGCGGACGTAGTCGATCTTGAGGGTCGTCTCGTCGACCTGCTTGCCGGCAGGCAACGTGTTCCCCTCGACGCCCAGCCCCTGGGTCAGGTTGATGTTGAACTTGCGGTTGAACGGCGCGCTGCCGAGCAACGGGGCCAGTGGGCTGATCGTGTGGTCGAGGCACGTGGTGCCGTCGATCGAGATCTTCAGCTTCGTCGTCGTCCACTCCAGCAGGTAGGTGTGGAAGTCGGTCGGCTTGTAGACCATGCAGTAGTTGTTCGTCCGCTCGGGGAAGGGGATCAGCGAGTCGTAGTGCAGCGTCGGGATGAGCCGGTCGGCGTTGGCCGAGAAGAACTCGGAGATGTCGATCTCGCCTGACAGCGGCCACCCGCCGTAGAAGGTCGGCTCGTCCGGCACCATCCACAGGGCCGAGTGCATGCCGGGGCCGTCGGTCTGGGGCATCGCGGCGCGGATCTCGACCCGACCGTAGGCCTGCGAGAACTTGCCGTTGGTGGTCACCGAGCCGGAGGTGTAGTTGGACGTGACCTGACGGGTGGGGTGGTCGCACGTGATCGGCACGCTGCGCCACTTGGTGGCGAGGCGCAGTGAGCCGTCCTGGACGTACACGTTCTCCGCAGCGTCCATGAAGCAGTCGCCGCCGCCGAACCTGGTGGTCGCGGTCTCGACCGGTACCCACTTGTCGCGGTCGAGGGACGTCCCGCTGAAGGAGTCGACGAAGGTGCAGGTCCACGGCGAGCCGTCGGCCTTGAGGACCTCGGGTCCGCACGACGGGCCGGCGGGCGGGTCGGTCGGGTCGGTCGGGTCGGGGTCGGGCACCTGCGCGGCCGCATCGGCCTGCGCCTGGGCGTCGGCCCTGGCGCGCTCCAGCGCGGTCGCCCGCGCCTCGGCGTCCGCCGTCGACTTGGCGTCCTCGCTCGCGAGGGCGAACGCGTTCTGGAACGCCCAGTAGTAGGCCTCCCAGTACGTCGCGCCGCTGCCCTCTGCGGTCTTGGTGGAGCTCGCGGTCGCGGTCGCGGTGCCGTAGCCGGTGAACCCGTCGATCGTCGCCTCCTCGGTGACGGTGACGCTCTCGTCCTGTGTGACGGTGACGGACGTCTTGATGACGACCGGCACGGCCGCGGCCTGGGCGCGGGCGTCGGCCTCGGCGCGTTCCTTGGCGATGGGGCGGGCGATGGCGTCGGCCTTGGCCTTCGCGTCGGCGGTGGCCTTGGTGTAGGCGTTCTGGACGGCCCAGTAGTAGGCCTCCCAGTAGGTGGCGGCCTTGGCGGTTGCGCTGGCGGTGGCCGAGGCGGTGGCGGTGGCCTTGCCGGTGCCGGTGAATCCGTCGATCGTGGCGGTCTCGGTGACCGTGACGGTCTCGGAGGTGGTGTAGCTGGCCGTGTACTCGATGAGCGCGGCCTTGGCGCGGGCGTCGGCCTCGGCGCGTTCCTTGGCGATGGGGCGGGCGACGGCGTCGGCCTTGGCGATGGCGTCGGCCTTGGCCTTGGTGTACGCGTTCTGGACGGCCCAGTAGTAGGCCTCCCAGTAGGTGGCGGCCTTGGCGGTTGCGCTGGCGGTGGCCGAGGCGGTGGCGGTGGCCTTGCCGGTGCCGGTGAATCCGCCGATCGTGGCGGTCTCCGTGACCGTCACGGTCTCGGTGCTCGTGTAGGACGCGGTGTACTCGAGCAGCTGGGTCGCTGCGGCGGCCTTGGCGCGAGCATCGGCTTCCGCGCGTTCCTTGGCGATGGGGCGGGCGATGGCGTCGGCCTTGGCCTTCGCCTCGGCGGACGCCTTGGTGTAGGCGTCCTGGACGGCCCAGTAGTAGACCTCCCAGTAGGTGGCGGCCTGGGCCGTCCCAGTCGCGGTGGCCGACGCAGTCGCCGTGGCCTTGCCGGTGCCGGTGAACCCGTTGATCGTGGCGGTCTCCGTGACCGTCACGGTCTCCTCGGTGGTGTACGTGGTCGAGTACTCCATCAGCGCGGCCGGCTCGCTCGCTGCGGATGCAGCCGAAGCCCCCCAGACGGTGACGAGCACGGACATGGCGATGGCGGTGGTGACGGCGCGTCGGGCCGTCGCAAGACCACGCCACGCTGTGGTGGCATTCATGAGCTCTCCCTCTCCCTAGCCGAGGGGCCCACGCACGTCGTCGCCGAAGAGTCACCGCCCTCCCAAGCGATGACTCGAACCTCCCAGTCAGTGTCAGTATAGGGAGCGCGGGGCTCACGGCGGGTGGAAACGCTGATTAGGGCAGCGGCAGCCCGCTGCGATAGACTTGCTCAGTTGCCTCGGCGAGGGTCCTTCCGGACCGTGATCGACAGGGCGCTCCACAGGAGTGCTGTGTCGAGCGCCTCCCGAGCCACCACTGACCTTCGTTTCACCCCATGACGTATCCCATCAGGAGAATTTCCCGTGGCCGAGATCAAGATCGCCGCCGAAGCACGCACCGAGTTCGGCAAGGGCGCCGCCCGCCGCATCCGTCGTGAGGACAAGGTTCCGGCCGTCCTCTACGGACACGGCTCCGACCCGGTCCACGTGACCCTTCCGGGCCACCAGCTCATGCTGGCGCTCAAGAACTCCAACGCGCTGCTGACGATCGACCTCGGGTCGGACCAGCACCTCGCGATCCCCAAGCAGGTCCAGCGCGACCCGCTCAAGGGCTTCATCGAGCACGCCGACCTGCTCATCGTCCGCAAGGGCGAGAAGGTCACCGTCGACGTCCGCATCAGCACCGTCGGCGACGCGATCAGCGGCAACCTGGTCATCCTGGAGAACGCGTCCGTCGCGATCGAGGCCGAGGCGACCCACATCCCCGAGGCCTTCGAGGTCTCGGTCGAGGGACTCGACGCGGGCGACCAGATCCTCGCCAAGGACATCGAGCTGCCCCAGGGCTCGTCGCTCGCGGTCGACGAGGACCTCCTGATCGTCAACGTCACTGGCGCCCCGACCGAGGCTCAGCTCGAGGCCGAGCTCGCCGAGGCCGAGGCCGAGGCCGGCATCGAGCACGACGCTCCCGAGTCGGAGAGCGACGACGCTCCGGCCGAGGCTGAGGCTGCTGCCGAGTCAGAGTGACCTGGCTCGTCGTCGGGCTCGGCAATCCGGGCCCGGCGTACGCCTCCACGCGCCACAACATCGGCTACATGGTGGCCGACGCCCTCGCGCTTCGCATGGGCGGGACGCCCAAGGCGCTGGGCTGGAAGAAGCACAAGAGCGGTCGTGCTGACGTCGTCGAGGGACGGCTCGCCGGTGAGCGGGTCGTCCTGGGCCGCGCTCGGTCGTACATGAACGAGAGCGGTGGACCGGTCTCGACGCTCGCGAAGTTTTACGGCGTCGAGCCCGATCACGTCATCGCGATCCACGACGAGCTCGACATCGACTTCGGCATGCTGCGGATCAAGCACGGCGGCGGCGACAACGGCCACAACGGGCTGAAGTCGATCCGCCAGTCGCTCGACACCGGCGACTACTACCGAGTGCGCGTCGGCATCGGCCGTCCACCGGGGCGTCAGGACGTGCACGACTTCGTGCTCAAGCCGTACTCGTCGACCGAGCGCAAGGACCTCCCGACGTACGTCGAGGAGGCCGCCGACGCCGTCGAGAGCCTCATCACGGTGGGACTCGACCAGACCCAGAGTGCGTTCAACCGCTAGATGACATCGTCGATGAGAGGCTCCGCATGACACTGGCTCGTCTGGCTGCTCTCGTCGCGGCCGAGCCCACCGTCGCTGCAGTCCTCGCCGATCGCGCCGGCGGGCTCGACTCGCTCGAGGTCCAGGCTCCGGAGCCCCTGCGTCCGTTCCTCACCTACGCCCTCGCGCAGCAGTCGACGGTCGTCGCCGTCACCGCGACCGCCCGCGAGGCCGAGGACCTGACGACCCAGCTCGGTGAGCTGCTCGGCGCCGACGCCGTCACCTACTACCCGGCCTGGGAGACGCTCCCGCACGAGCGGCTGTCACCCCGCTCGGACACCGTCGGCCGCCGGCTCGCGGTGCTGCGCCGGCTGGTGCATCCCACCGAGGCGTCCGACAGCGACTCCGACACCGCGACGGGTCCCGTGCGGGTCGTCGTCGCACCGATCCGCTCGTTGCTGCAGCCGCAGGTCAAGGGTCTGGCCGACCTGGTGCCGGTCGAGCTGCACCGGGGCGACGAGGTCGAGCTCGAGCAGGTCGTCCGCGACCTCGCCGGCGCGGCCTACTCCCGTGTCGACCTGGTCGAGCGGCGCGGCGAGTTCGCCGTGCGCGGCGGCATCATCGACGTCTTCCCGCCGACCGAGGAGCACCCGCTCCGCATCGAGTTCTTCGGCGACGAGGTCGACGAGATCCGGCGCTTCGCCGTGGCCGACCAGCGCACGCTGGAGGAGGTCACCCACGTCTGGGCTCCGCCGTGCCGGGAGCTGCTGCTGACCGACGAGGTGCGGGCCAGGGCGGCCCAGCTCGCCGAGGAGCACCCGTCGCTGGCCGAGATCTTCTCCAAGCTCGCCAACGGCGTGGCCGTCGAGGGCATGGAGTCGCTGACCCCGGTGCTGACCGACCAGATGGAGTCGTTCGTCAACCTGCTGCCGGAGCGGTCGGCGATCCTGCTGATGGACCCCGAGCGCATCAAGGCCCGCGCCGCCGACCTGGTCGCCACGAGCGAGGAGTTCCTGCAGGCGTCGTGGGCTGCTGCCGCGACCGGCGCGGAGTCGCCGATCGACCTCGGCTCCGCAGCCTTCCGCACCCTTGACGACGCCCGTCTGGAGACGCTGGGTCTCGGGCACACGTGGTACGCCCAGTCGCCGTTCGGGCTCGACCTCGACGAAGGCTCGCGAGCGGTCGAGATGGAGGCCGCGCCGGCCTATCGCGGCGACACGACTGCGGCCCTGGCCGACGTCAAGGCGTGGGCCGACGCGGGCATGCGGGTCGTCTTCGTCGCACCCGGCCACGGCCAGGCGCAGCGCACGGTGGAGTGGCTGACCGACGGCGGCGTCGCGGCGGCGTTCGACGACGAGGTGACGGCGCCGTCCGCCGGTGTCGTGCAGGTCAGCCTCGGCGAGCTCGAGCACGGCTTCGTCTCGGCCCCGTTGCAGCTGACCGTCCTGACCTACGACGACCTGGTCGGTCAGCGGGCCGCCGATCGCTCCGAGCGCAAGATGCCGGCCCGCCGCCGCAAGCAGGTCGATCCGCTCGAGCTCAAGACCGGTGACTTCGTCGTCCACGAGCAGCACGGCGTCGGCAAGTACGTCGAGCTGATGCAGCGGGTCGTGCAGGGCGCGGCGCGCGAGTACCTCGTGGTCGAGTACGCGCCGTCCAAGCGCGGACAACCGGCCGACCGGCTGTTCGTCCCGATGGACCAGCTCGACCAGATCAGCCGCTACGTCGGTGGCGAGTCGCCGTCGCTCGACCGTCTCGGCGGAGCGGACTGGACGACCCGCAAGAACAAGGCGCGCAAGGCCGTCCGTCAGATCGCCGGCGAGCTGATCAAGCTCTACGCCGCGCGTCAGGCGACCAAGGGGCATGCCTTCGGCCCCGACACCCCGTGGCAGCGCGAGCTCGAGGACGCGTTCGCCTTCGTCGAGACGCCTGACCAGATGGTGACGATCGACGAGGTCAAGCGTGACATGGAGCGCACCGTGCCGATGGACCGCCTGGTGTGCGGCGACGTCGGCTACGGCAAGACGGAGATCGCGGTGCGGGCGGCGTTCAAGGCGATCCAGGACGGCAAGCAGGTCATCCTGCTGGTGCCGACGACGCTGCTGGTGCAGCAGCACTTCGCGACGTTCGCCGAACGGTTCGGCCAGTTCCCGGTCACCATGAAGCCCCTGTCACGGTTCCAGACCGAGAAGGAGTCCAAGGAGACCCTCGCGGGCCTGGCCGACGGGTCGATCGACATGGTCATCGGCACGCACCGGCTGCTGCAGCCCGGCGTCAAGATCAAGGACCTCGGCCTCGTGATCGTCGACGAGGAGCAGCGGTTCGGCGTCGAGCACAAGGAAGCGATGAAGATGCTGCGCGCGGCCGTCGACGTCCTGTCGATGTCGGCCACGCCCATCCCGCGCACGCTCGAGATGGCGATCACCGGCATCCGCGAGATGTCCACGATCGCGACCCCGCCGGAGGAGCGGCACCCGGTGCTGTCGTTCGTGGGGCCCTACGAGGACCGCCAGGTCATCGCCGCGATCCGCCGCGAGCTGCTGCGCGAGGGGCAGGCGTTCTTCATCCACAACCGGGTCCAGAGCATCGACAAGGCCGTCGCCAAGATCAAGGAGCTCGTGCCCGAGGCACGGGTCGCCGCGGCGCACGGTCAGATGGGGGAGCACCAGCTCGAGGAGGTCATGGTCGACTTCTGGGAGAAGCGCTACGACGTCCTGGTCTGCACCACCATCGTCGAGTCGGGTCTCGACGTGTCCAACGCCAACACCATGATCATCGAGCGCTCCGACACGCTCGGCCTGTCCCAGCTGCACCAGCTGCGCGGTCGCGTCGGACGCTCGCGCGAACGGGCCTACGCCTACTTCCTCTACCCGCCGGAGAAGCCGCTCACCGAGACCGCGCACGACCGCCTGGCGACGATCGCCCAGCACTCCGAGCTCGGTGGCGGCATGGCCGTGGCGATGAAGGACCTCGAGATCCGCGGTGCGGGCAACCTGCTCGGTGGTGAGCAGTCGGGCCACATCGCCGACGTGGGGTTCGACCTCTACGTCCGGCTCGTGGGCGAGGCGGTCGCGGAGTTCCGCGGCGACGCCGAGCCCGAGCGCGAGGTCAAGATCGAGCTGCCGATCGAGGCGCACCTGCCGCACGACTACGTCGGCAGCGAGCGGCTCCGCCTCGAGATGTACAAGCGCCTGGCCGACGTCCGCGCGCTCAGCGACGTCGACGAGATCCGCGGCGAGCTGGTCGACCGCTACGGCGAGCCGCCCGAGGCCGTCGACGTGCTGCTCGACGTGGCTCGCCTGCGGGTCCGCGTGCGCGAGGCCGGCCTGACCGAGGTCACGGCGGCAGGGCCCAACGTCCGGTTCGCCCCGATGACGCTGCCCGACTCCGCCCAGATGCGCCTGCAGCGGGTCTATCCCCGCAGCACCTACAAGGTCGCCGCGGAGGTTGCCCTCGTGCCGCGCCCGAAGACCGCGCCGGTGGGCGGCAAGCCGCTGGTCGGCCGCGAGCTCCTGGAGTGGACCCGCACCGTCATCGACACCCTCGTCCCGCCCCCCGCACCCACCCCCTGACCGGCCCCCGTCCGCGGGAGGTGGATCCTCCACCGAACGAGGCCTTTTCCGGGCCCAGAAGGTGGAATCTCAACCGCAAGAGGCCGCGCGAGGTTGCAGATCCACCTTTCCGAGGCGCGGCGACCGCGGCGGCTCAGCCTTCTTCGCGCAGGCGCGGGGGAGTCGCGTTCTTCGCCTTGATGCCGTGCTTGTCGGCATAGAACGCGCGGACGATGTCCATGTCGGTCGTCGCATCGCCGGAGGCGTGGAACGTCGGCCCGAACCCCATCGTCCTCGTCGGCGGGTCGAAGAACGCCAGGGTGATCGGCAGCCCGGTGTCCTTCGACAGCCGCAGGAAGCCGGACTTCCAGAACTCGCCCTTCGACCGCGTGCCCTCGGCGGCGAGGATGAGGCGGAACGGCTCGCCCGAGCCGGCCTCGTCGACGAGGTCACGGACGACGGTGCTGGCGTTGTCGCGGTCGAGCGGCACGCCGCCGAAGGCCTTGAGCAGCCAGCCGAGTGGCCCCTTGAACAGCTGCTTCTTGACCAGCACGCGAGGGTGCGCGCCGTCGTGCCACATGACCAGCAGCATCGTGACGAAGTCCCAGTTGGACGTGTGGGGAGCACCGACGAGGATGCCGGTCTGCGGCACCTCGCCCACCATCTCGTAGCGCATGAGGCGAACGATTCCGCGGCTCAGCCGCTGCCGGATCATGCAGCAACCCTAGAGCAGCGGCGGTCACGGCTCGCCGCACGCAGCGCCTACGCCGAGGCAGGGCGTCCTGCGACGAGCCGGTGGCCCGCGGCCGCGGCCGCGAGCAGCGATCCGAGCCACATCAGGGCATAGCCGATCAGCGCCTGCCTGGTCACCAGCCACGCCCCGTCGAACGCGAAGGAGATCTCGGAGGAGTACGAGGCATCGTCTGCGGCAGGGCCCATGGAGGAGCCGTCGACGGTGCGGGTGTCGAGCAGCACGACCGCCAGGCCGGCCAGGAGCAGAAGTCCGCCGGCGACGAGCAGATGACGTGGAGAGCGCATGCCTCCCAGTCTGGCGCAGGAAGCGGAATTGTTGCGGAAGACAACGACCCCACTAGCGTGTATCCATGGCTTTTCGAGGATCGCTCCGCCAGCTCGTCCGCACCAAGGACGTCGACCACGTCATTCACCAGAACGACGCCGACCCGACGGAGGAGGGGCATCACGCCAGGCTCGACCGGCGTCTGACGGTCTGGGACCTCATGGGGTTCGGCATCGGCATCGTGATCGGCACGGGCATCTTCACGCTCACCGGCACGGCCGCCAAGGACAACGCCGGGCCTGCGGTGATGATCTCGTTCCTGATCGCCGGCATCGTCGCGATGCTCGCGGCCCTCTGCTACGCCGAGCTCGCCGCAGCAGTGCCCACTGCCGGCAGCTCGTACACGTACGCCTACACGACGATCGGCGAGATCTTCGCGTGGATCATCGCGTGGGACCTGATCCTGGAGTTCGCGCTCGGCGCTGCGGTCGTCGCGCGCGGGTGGTCGGGCTACCTGCAGGGCGTGTTCGACCTGCCCAAGGCGTTCTTCGGCGAGGAGGACAGCACGATCAACCTCGGAGCGGTGTTCATCGTCGTGGTGCTCGGCTTCGTGGCCGCGATGGGCATCCGTGAGTCCAAGCTCGTCACCAACTCGCTGGTCGTCATCAAGGTCTCGATCTGCCTGTTCATCATCGGCGTCGGCCTGTTCTACGTCAGCCTCGACAACCAGACGCCCTACATCCCGCCGAGCGAGAAGGCCGAGGGTGCGAGCGGCCTCAAGCAGCCGCTGTGGCAGTGGGTCACCGGCATCGACCAGACGGCGTACGGCGTGACCGGTGTGCTGGTCGCCGCGGCGATCGTGTTCTTCGCCTACTCCGGCTTCGAGGCGGTCGCCAACCTCGGCGAGGAGACCAAGGACCCCGCCAAGGACATGCCGCGCGGCCTGATCGGCACCCTCGTGATCTGCACCGTGCTCTACGTCGCGGTGTGCTTCGTGCTCACGGGCATGGTCAAGTACACGAACCTCAGCACGGGGGAGCCCCTGGCGGACGCGTTCGACCAGGCAGGGCTGGGGTGGGCCGGCATCATCATCGGCACGGCAGCCGTCGCCGGCCTCACCTCGGTGATCCTGGTCGACATCGTCGCGATGGGTCGCATCGGCTTCGCGCTGTGCCGCGACGGGCTGCTGCCGCCCGCGATCGGCAGGATCCACCCGAAGTTCCACACGCCCGTGGTGATCACGGTCGGCACGACGGTCGCGGTGGCGATCCTCGGCGCGTTCGTGCCGCTGGCCGTGCTGGCCGAGATGGTGTCGATCGGCACCCTGTTCGCCTTCCTGGTGGTGTCGGTGGCCGTCGTCGTGCTGCGCCGGACCAAGCCGCGCATGAAGCGTCCCTTCCGCACGCCCCAGGTGCCGCTGCTGCCGATCGTGTCCGGCGTGCTCTGCATCGCCCTGATGACCAACCTCGCGGTCGAGACGTGGCTGCGATTCCTCGTGTGGCTCGCGCTCGGCCTGGTCGTCTACTTCGTGTACGGCCGGCATCACTCCAAGCTGCACGCCTCGGGCGCTGACGCGAGGGACGGCGCCGGGCGCTGAGCGTTCGTGGGTAACCTGTGACCATGCTCACTCGCGCTCGCGCCGTCGTCCTTGCCGTCGCCGGTCTCTCGCTCGCCGCCTGCAGCAACGTCCACCCCGGTGCGGCCGCGGTCGTCGGCGACACGTCGATCTCGATGAAGACCCTCGACGAGACCGCCGCGGTCTACTGCATCGACCAGCTCAACCAGGCCAAGCAGCAGGGCATCACCGCGGTCAGCAACAGCGCCGTGCGCCAGCAGGCCGTGCTCGCGCTGGCGACGCTGACCGTCGCGCGCGAGATCGCCGACGAGAAGGGCCTCGAGATCGATCCCGGGTCGTACGAGGTGCCCGACGGTGATCGTGACGCCGTGGCCAAGGCTTTCCCGGGCATCGACGTCGACACGACGGTCTCGGTCATCAGCGACAGCCGTGAGATCTCCGCGATCGCGCTGGCCCTCGGCGAGGCCTCGACCGGGCAGACGGCCACGGAGCAGACGCAGGCGCAGCTGGCCGAGGTGGGACAGAAGGAGATCACCGACGAGTTCGCCGCCAAGGACGTGAAGTTCTCGCCGCGCTTCGCCCTCAGCCCGTCCGGTCAGCCGCGTGACAGCAGCACGGGCTCGATCTCGGTCGCCCCGGTCGACCTGGAGGCCACCCCGGCCGAGGAGCTCCCGGACGACCAGCGCTGCTCCTGATGCAGATCCTGGTGCTCAGCCCGCGCGTCGCGCCGGGCATCCTGACCCTGCCGGCCTGGGACGCCCTCCGCGCGGCGACCTCCGTGCTGACCCCCGAGGACAGTCCTCACGTGCAGGCGATCGTGGCCTCCGGCATCGCCGTCGAGGTGACCCCTGCGCCGCCGGCGTACGCACCGGGGACGGTCTGGATCGCTCCCGTGGGGCAGGCGGCCTGGGCGCGGACGGTCGCCGACGACCTGATGGCCGGTGCGGGCGCGGCAGACGTCGAGGTGGTCTTCGGCTCGTACGAGCTGCCCGGCTCGTCGCTGCTCGACGTCGTCGAGGTCATGGACCGGCTGCGCCGCGAGTGCCCGTGGACGGCGCAGCAGACCCACGACAGCCTGAGCCACTACCTGCTCGAGGAGGCGCACGAGACCCTCGAGGCGCTCGACAGCGGTGACAGCGAGCACCTGCGCGAAGAGCTCGGCGACCTGCTGATGCAGATCGTCTTCCACGCCCGCATCGCCGCCGAGATGCCCCCGGACGAGGGAGGCGGGTGGGACATCGACGACGTCGCCGCCGGCATCGCCGGCAAGCTGATCTATCGCAACCCGCACGTCTTCGCCGACGGTGACGCGACGACGGCCGAGGAGGTCGACGCCGCCTGGCAGCGGCTCAAGGCGACGGAGAAGCAGCGCACGTCGGTGCTCGAGGGCATCCCCGCGACCCTGCCCGCCCTGGCCTATGCCGACAAGGTCATCGGCCGGCTCGGCGACGTCGCCACCTCCGGGCCTGACCTCGGCTCACGGCTGCTGGCGCTGGTCGCCGAGGCGCGGTCGCACGGCGTCGACGCGGAGGAGACCCTGCGCCAGGCCGTCCGCCTGCTGGGCTGACCAGCGTCCATCCCGGGTCCGGAGCGGTGCGCTCGCGTCCAGGGTCGCGGCGCACGTGGACGCCAGCGCACCGCCTCGGCTGGAGGGGGGACGCCAGTGCACCGCCTCTGACGGGCGAGGCGGGTCGGAGCGCGGGGTCGGCGGGACTAGGCTGTCCCCGCACGTTCTTTCACTCACGAGGAGCAGTCTCTTGGCACGCATCGACGCCGTCGGCGCACGGGAAATTCTGGACTCACGGGGCAACCCGACCGTCGAGGTCGAGGTCGCCCTCGACGACGGCACCATCGGTCGCGCGGCGGTGCCGTCCGGCGCCTCCACCGGCGCGTTCGAGGCCGTCGAGCTGAGGGACGGCGGCAAGCGCTACCTCGGCAAGGGCGTGCTCAAGGCCGTCGGCGGGGTCAACGACAAGATCGGCAAGGCTCTCGTCGGCTTCGAGGCCGACGACCAGCGCGCGATCGACCAGGCCATGCTCGACCTCGACGGCACGGCCAACAAGGCCAAGCTCGGCGCCAACGCGATCCTCGGCGTCTCGCTCGCCGCGGCCAAGGCTGCGGCCGAGTCGGCCAAGCTGCCGCTGTTCCGCTACGTCGGCGGCCCCAACGCCCACGTGCTGCCCGTCCCGATGATGAACATCCTCAACGGTGGGTCGCACGCCGACTCCAACGTCGACATCCAGGAGTTCATGATCGCGCCGATCGGTGCGTCGTCGTTCTCCGAGGCGCTGCGCCAGGGCGCCGAGGTCTACCACTGCCTCAAGTCGGTGCTCAACGAGCAGGGACTCTCCACGGGTCTCGGCGACGAGGGCGGCTTCGCGCCCAACCTCGACTCCAACCGTGCAGCGCTCGAGCTCATCTCGGTCGCGATCGAGAAGGCCGGACTCAAGGTCGGCACCGACATCGCGATGGCGCTCGACGTCGCCGCGTCGGAGTTCTTCACGTCCTCCGAGTCCGGGGCGGGCACCTACGCCTTCGAGGGCCAGCAGAAGTCGGCCGAGGAGATGTCGGCCTACTACGCCGAGCTCGCCGCCGACTTCCCGATCGTCTCGATCGAGGACCCGCTCGACGAGGACGACTGGTCCGGCTGGACGACGCTGACCGAGACGATCGGCAACGACGTGCAGATCGTCGGTGACGACCTCTTCGTCACCAACGTCGAGCGTCTGACCCGCGGCATCGAGGAGGGCGCGGCCAACGCGCTGCTCGTCAAGGTCAACCAGATCGGCTCGCTGACCGAGACCCTCGACTCCGTCGAGCTGGCCCACCGTCACGGCTTCGCCTGCATGATGAGCCACCGCTCCGGCGAGACCGAGGACACCACGATCGCCGACCTCGCGGTCGCGACCAACTGCGGCCAGATCAAGACCGGCGCCCCGGCCCGCTCCGACCGCGTCGCGAAGTACAACCAGCTGCTCCGCATCGAGGAGCTCCTCGGCTCGGCGGCCTCCTACGCCGGAGCCTCGGCGTTTCCGCGGCTGGCGCTCTGACCCGTGGCAGCACGCTCACCCCGCGGTCCCGGACGACCACCGGCCAAACGTGGTCCGTCCGGGCAGCGGGGTGGGCGCTCGACGCCACGGGCGAAGACCCCCGCCAAGCCGGCGGCGACTGCCGGCTCCGGCCCGCAGCTGACGACCCGCGCGGTCGTGCTGCTGTCGGTCGTCCTGCTGCTGCTGGCCTCCTACACGTCGACGCTGCACGCCTGGTGGCAGCAGCGCGGTGAGATCCAGACCACGAAGGCCCTCATCGCGACGACGAACCAGCAGATCGCCGAGCTTGAGGACCAGAAGCAGCGCTGGAACGACCCGGCCTACGTCAAGCAGCAGGCCAAGGAGCGCTTCGGCTGGGTCTCGCCGGGCGAGGTGGGATACCGCGTCATCGGCAGCGACGGCAAGGTGCAGGGCGCCGACGTGCCGACGCTCGACGTGCCGACCGAGGCCAGGCAGCCCGACTGGTACGACAAGCTCTGGGGCAGCGTGAAGGAGGCAGGCAAGACGCCGAAGCCGCAGCCCACCAACACCCCCGACCCCGACAAGGTGCTGAAGGACCAGTGACTCGACACCCCATGGACCGAACATGGTGAACCAGGTGGCGCAGGCCGACCTCGACGCGATCGCCGAGCAGCTCGGACGCACCCCGCGTGGCACCCTCGCGATCATGTCGCGCTGCCCGTCCGGCCACCCCAACGTGGTCAAGACGGAGCCGCGGCTGCCCGACGGCACGCCGTTCCCGACGATGTTCTACCTGACGTGCCCGCGGCTCGCCGGCGAGATCGGCACCCTCGAGGCGTCCGGTCTCATGAAGGAGATGACCGAGCGCATCGCCACGGACGCCGAGCTCGCCGCGCACTACGCGCGGGCCCACGAGAGCTATCTCGCCGAGCGCGAGGCCATCGGTCACGTGCCCGAGATCGACGGCATCACCGCGGGCGGCATGCCGACGCGGGTCAAGTGCCTGCACGTCCTGGTGGGCCACTCGCTCGCGAAGGGACCCGGCGTCAACCCGCTGGGCGACGAGACCATCGAGCTGCTCGGCGCGTGGTGGGAGGGCAACTCCTGCAGCGCCGACTGGGTCGAGCCCGAGGTCACTGACTGACGCTGCGGTACTCCACGTGGGGCCGGCCGCTGCCGCCGTAGCGGGTGCCGCGGGAGAGCAGCCCCATCTCGGCGAGGTGCTCGAGATAGCGGCGCGCCGTCACGCGTGACGACCCGACCAGCTCGGCGACCTCTCCGGCGCTGAGCCCTGCCGCGGCGGACGTGAGCACCCGGCGGACGTCCTCGAGCGTCTCGGCGCTGAGCCCCTTGGGCAGCGGGACGTCGCCCGGCGCCGGGCGCATCGCGCCGAAGACGGCGTCCACGGCGTCCTGGTCGACCGACTCGTCACGCCCCAGGGTGGCGCGGAACGTCGCGTACTGACGCAGCTTGACCTCGAACATCGCGAACGTGAACGGCTTGAGCAGATAGGCCACGACGCCGTGGGCGACGGCCTGGCGGACGACCTCGGCGTCCCTGGCCGACGTCACGGCGATGACGTCGTGCAGCCCGCCGGTGGCCCGGAGCCGGCGCAGCAGGTCGAGCCCGTGCCCGTCGGGCAGGTTCATGTCGAGCAGCACCAGGTCGACCGACTCGCTGCTGAGCAGCCGTGCGGCGTCCTGGAACGATCGCGCGACCTCGACGACCTCGAAGCCGGGCATCCGCTCGACGTACGTGCGGTGCGCCTCTGCGGCGATCTGCTCGTCCTCGACCACGAGGACCCGGATCGTCATGGGCGTGCTCCGATGCGGATCGCGAACCGCGCGCCGCCGAGGTCGCTGGTCCCGATCGTCGCCGTGCCGTCGTGACGCCGGACGACCTGCCCGACGAGAGCCAGCCCGATGCCGTGGCCCTCGGTCTCGTCGTCGGACTTGGTCGACCAGCCGCGCACGAACACCGACTCCCGGTCGGCCGGCTCGATGCCCGGACCGCTGTCCTCGACCACGAGGTCGAGCGAGGTCGGGGTCGAGGTCATCGACAGGCGCACGCGGCGGCCGACCGACGCCTGGGCCGCGTCGATCGCGTTGTCGAGCAGGTTGCCGACCAGGGTCACGGCCTCGTGCGGTGTGAGGGTCATGCCGGTGACGGACGTCGTCGGAGCCAGCTCGAGGTCGACCCCGCGCTCGACGGCCTGCGTCGTCTTGCCGAGCAGCAGCGCCGCGACGACCGGCTCCTCGATCGACTCGACGAGGTGGTCGGCGAGGCGGCGGGCCACGTCGAGCTCGCGGGTCGCGAAGTCGATCGCCTCCTCGGGTCGGCCGATCTCGATGAGCGACACCATCGTGTGCAGGCGGTTGGCGGACTCGTGGTTCTGGGCGCGCAGGGCGTCGGCCAGACCGCGGACGGTGTCGAGCTCGGCGGTGACGCCCTGCAGCTCGGTGCGGTCGCGCAGCGTCACGACCGAGCCGACCTCGCGGCCCTCCCAGCGCGCCGGCGCCTGGTTGACCACCAGGACGCGGTCGCCGACGACGTGCACGGAGTCGTGGAGCGCGCCGCCGCTGAGGGCGGCGACCAGGCCCGGCTCCAGCCCGAGGCCTGCAAGACCCAGGCCGGTGGCGCTCTCGTCGAGGTCGAGCAGCCGCGCGGCCTCGTCGTTCATCAGCGTCAGCCGGCCGTCGTGGTCGAGCAGCAGCAACCCTTCGCGAACGGCCCGGAGCACCGCGTCGTAGTACTCGTACATGCGGGTGATCTCCCGCTCGCCCAGGCCGTGGGTCTGACGGCGTAGGCGCCGGCTCGCCGCCCAGGCGCCCAGCGTGCCCAGCAGCCCGACCCCCAGGGCAGCGGCGATGATCCGGGGGAGTGCCTCGAGCACCTGCCGGTCGACCTTGCGGTTGGTGATGCCGACCGACACGAGGCCGCGGACGGTGCCGTCGACCGTCACGGGCACGACCGCGCGCACCGACGGCCCGAGCGTCCCGGTGTACTTCTCGGTGATCGCCTGCCCCTGCGCGGCCTCGTCGATGTGGCCGAGGAACTTCCGGCCGATGTTGGCGGGGTCGGGGTGGGAGTAGCGGGTGCCGGTCGGGCTCATGATCGTCACGAAGTCGGTGCCGGTGGCGCCGCGGACCCGCTCCGCGTAGGGCTGGAGCACCGCGGACGGATCGGCGTCGGCGAACGCGTCGCGGACCGTCGGTGCCGCGGCGACCGCCAGCGAGATGTCGAGTGCGCGGGCGCTCGCGGCCGCTGTGCTGTCGGAGCGGGCGTCCAGCCAGGCGAGGGCCGTGCCGCCGACGACGATCACGAGGACGACCGCCAGCTGCCACACGAGCATCTGGCGTGCCACGGTGCGTTCGCCGGCTCGACCCATGCCCGCATTCTCCCTGACGCGTCACCGGGCGACACCTCGGCACTGTGACCGCGGTCACGAACTTTACGAACACAACCGTGAGCGGGGTCACAACCTGTCGGATGCTGGGCGGGCACACCGATCGTCCAGGAGGACACATGTCATCGAACGCGCCGCGGACGGTCCGCAAGGACCGCACGCACTATCTCTACATCGCCGTCATCGCGGCCGTGATCGCCGGCATCACCGTCGGCCTCGTGGCACCCGACTTCGCGGTCGAGCTCAAGCCGCTGGGCACCGGGTTCGTCGCCCTCATCAAGATGATGATCGCCCCGGTGATCTTCTGCACCCTGGTGCTCGGCGTGGGCTCGGTGGCCAAGGCCTCCCAGGTCGGCAAGGTGGGCGGCCTGGCGCTCGGCTACTTCCTGACGATGTCGCTCGTGGCCCTGACGATCGGGCTGGTGGTCGGCAACTTCCTCAAGCCGGGTGACGGCCTGAAGATCACGCCCGACGTCGCCTCGGCCGGCGGCGAGCAGGTCTCGAAGGAGTCGCAGTCGACCACCGAGTTCCTCCTGCACATGATCCCCGACACCCTGGTGTCGTCGCTGACGTCCGGCGAGGTGCTGCAGACGCTGCTCGTCGCCCTGCTGTTCGGCTTCGCGCTGCAGGCCATGGGCTCGGCCGGTGCACCCGTCCTGACCGGCATCGGCCACATCCAGAAGGTCGTCTTCCGCATCCTGGCCATGATCATGTGGGCCGCTCCCATCGGCGCGTTCGGCGCGATGGCGGCCGTCGTCGGTGAGACCGGGGTGGACGCCCTCAAGGCGCTCGCCGTCATCATGATCGGCTTCTACGTCACCTGCGCGGTGTTCGTGTTCGTCATGCTCGGCACGATCCTGCGAGTGGTGACCGGCATCAACATCTTCTCGCTGCTGAAGTACCTCGGTCGCGAGTTCCTGCTGATCTTCTCGACGTCGTCCTCGGAGTCGGCGCTGCCCCGCCTGATCGCCAAGATGGAGCACGCGGGCGTCGCCAAGCCGACCGTCGGCGTCGTGGTGCCGACGGGCTACTCGTTCAACCTCGACGGCACGATGATCTACCTGACGATGGCATCGCTGTTCATCGCCGAGGCGATGGGTGATCCGCTGTCGCTCGGCGAGCAGGTGTCGCTGCTGCTGTTCATGATGGTCGCCTCCAAGGGCGCTGCCGGTGTCACGGGTGCCGGCATGGCGACCCTGGCCGGTGGCCTGAGCTCGCACCGCCCCGACCTGATCGACGGCGTCGGCCTGATCGTGGGCATCGACCGCTTCATGTCGGAGGCCCGCGCGGTCACCAACTTCGCCGGCAACGCCGTCGCGACCGTGCTGGTGGCCTCGTGGACGGGCACCCTCGACCGGGACCAGCTCGACCGCACGCTCGCGGGCGACAGCCCCTTCGACGAGGCGACGATGGTCGACGACCACGACCCGGCGCCCGTCGCGGAGGTCGTGCCTGAGCCGGCACCGGCGCGGGAGCCCGCCGGGGTCTGAGAGCGCGCCAGGACGGGACCCGCACGAGTCGTGCGGGTCCCGTCGCTATGCTCGTGGTCATGCCCGACGACTCCCGTCATCGCGTTGCGGCGATCGACTGCGGCACCAACTCCATCCGACTCCTCATCAGCGACATCGACGGGGACACCAAGAGCGACCTCCTGCGCGAGATGCGGATCGTCCGGCTCGGCCAGGACGTCGACCGCACGGGACACCTCGCCGAGGAGGCCGTCGCCCGCACGCTGGGGGCCACCCGCGAGTACGCCGAGCTCATCGCGATGTTCGGCGTCACCGACATCCGGTTCTGCGCGACGTCGGCCATGCGCGACGCCGACAACGCCGCCGACCTCGAGGACGCGGTCGAGGGCATCCTCGGCGTGCGGCCCGAGGTGCTCGCCGGGGTCGACGAGGCACGAGCCTCGTTCCTGGGGGCGACCCGTGACCTCGAGCAGGTCCGCACCCTCGTGGTCGACATCGGCGGCGGCTCCACCGAGCTGGTGGTCGGCTCGGGCGACGAGATCGAGTGGTCGGTGTCGCTCGACATCGGCTCCGTGCGGCTCACCGAGCGGTTCCTCTCCGGCGACCCTGCCCCGGTCAACGAGGTCACCGACTGCATGGCCTATCTCGACGGCATCATCCGACCCGTGCTCGCGGGGCTCGCACCGATCGGCTCGTTCGTGGGGGTCGCCGGCACGGTGACGACCGTCGCTGCCCACTCGCTGGCGCTGCCGTCGTACGACTCCGAGACGATCCACGGCGCCAAGCTCGCTCTCGACGACGTCCAGGCAGCCTGCCTGTCGCTGGTGCAGATGTCGGTCGCCGACCGCCGCGCCCTGCCGTTCATGCACCCGGGGCGCGCCGACGTCATCGGGGCCGGCTCCGTGATCCTCGACCGGCTGGTCGAGCTGCTGCCGCTCGACACCGACACCCTGGTGGTCAGCGAGCACGACATCCTCGACGGCATCGCCTGGGACATGGTGCGCTGACCGGCGCCACCCACGTCAGATCAGTCGGCTGCGCACCGCCCAGACCACGGCCTCGATGGGCGTCTTGACGCCGAGCCGGTCGCAGATCAGGCGTCCGCGTCGTCGCAGGGTGCGCTCCGACATGCCGAGCTCGCGGGCGATCGCCTCGGTCGTGAGACCTGTGCTGATGAGCCGCAGGACGGCGAGATCGTCGTCGGAGAGGTCGGCGGTCCTTGTCATGCCGGCCCCCTCGATCGCCTGTCGCGCCTGTGCTGTGAGGCGCGTCACCGTGTGAACGGCAGGCTACTAAAACGTTTCAATGAACTCAACACGTGGCCGGGACCGGTCACGTCCGATCGCCCTCCCTCACTGTCTTTCCAGCGATTTTCCGGCCGTCGACGGCCAGCCGTCGAGAGGTGAGGGGTTGTCGCCCCCGGAAGTCGGTGAGTAGCGTGATCCCCGTCACGTTGGATTGAATCGTTTCAATTGAATCGGGTACTTCATGAGTCAGACCTTCACCGTCCAGCCGCGATCGGGGCGGCGCCTCGTCGGCATCCTCGCCTCGGTCGTCCTCGTCGTCACGACGCTCCTCGCCGGTGCGAGCTCGGCGTCGGCCGCCGACGACTCGATCGCCGTGGGCGGGCTGCAGACCAATGCCCGGACGAAGCCCCTGGGCATCCCCGGCGAGGACCCGACGTTCGGCTGGAAGTCGACGTCGAGCGCCCGCGGTGTCGTCCAGTCCGCCTACGAGGTCAAGGTCGGCACGACCGAGGGCGGCGGCGACGCGTGGTCGTCCGGCAAGGTCGACTCCGACCGGCAGGTCGACGTGTCGTACGCCGGCGACCCGCTCGCCTCCCAGACCCGCTACTACTGGCAGGTCAAGGTGTGGGACGGCGACGGTCACGAGAGCGCCTGGAGCGCCCCCAGCTGGTTCGAGACCGGCATCCTGACGGCCGGCGAGTGGAAGGGCGACTGGATCGGCAAGTCTGCCGGTGGGGTCATCGACACGTGGACCGACTACACCGCCGACATCGACTTCGACATCAAGGACCTCGCGCTCGGCGTGTTCGTGCGGGCGAAGGACACCCGCAACGCCTACATGTGGCAGATCTCGACCGCCGACGGCAGCGGTGTGCCGAAGTTCCGCCCGCACAAGCGCGTCGACAACAGCTACTCGCTGCTGGACAACAAGCCGATCACCGGCATCACCTCGGCCCAGCTGCTCGAAGGCACCCACCGGCTGTCCATCACGGTCGACGGCGACCAGATCACGACCCTGCTCGACGGCAGCCAGATCGACCAGCGCACCGACGCGTCGTTCGCCAAGGGGTTCATCGGCTTCCGCCAGGACTTCGCCAACGACGTCGACGAGACCGCAGACATCAAGGCGGTCAAGGTCACCAGCAAGGGCGGCGACGTGCTGCTCGACACCGACTTCTCCACCGACAACCCGTTCAACGGCGGCACCGTGACCGACCAGGGACTGCGCGTCGGCGGGCGCAAGGACGTCCTGCTGCGCACGGCCGACTCCAACAAGCCCCTGCTGCGCACCGAGTTCACGACCGAGCCCGGCAAGACCATCAAGTCCGCGCGCGTCTACGCCTCGGCGCACGGCGTCTACGAGATGCAGCTCAACGGCGAGACCGTGGGCGACCAGCACCTCGCACCGGGATGGACCGACTACACCAAGCGCATCCAGGCGCAGACGTACGACGTGACCGACCAGGTCAACAACGGCGTCAACGCCTTCGGCGCCGAGGTCGGCGACGGCTGGTGGGCCGGCAAGGTCGGCATGTGGGGCCCCGGCATGTACAGCAGCACGCTCGGCCTGATCGCCCAGCTGCGCGTCGACTACACCGACGGAACCAGCCAGGTCGTCAAGACCGACGACTCGTGGAAGACCCACTCCGGCCCCTACGCCGCCGCTGACAACATCGACGGCGAGACGTACGACGCCCGTGCGGAGCAGCCGGGCTGGGACATGCCCCACTTCACCGACACCGGCTGGAGCCCGGTCACGATCGGCACCTCCGACACGGCCAAGCTCGAGCCCCAGACCGACGAGCCGGTCCGGGTGACCGGTGAGCGTCCGGCCCTGGAGCGGACGGCCTCGCCGGGCGTCGCCAACGGCTTCATCTACGACCTCGGCCAGAACATGGTCGGTGTCGCCCGCATGCGCATCCAGGGCGTGGCCGGCCAGACGGTCAAGATCCGCTACGCCGAGGAGCTCTACGACGACGGACGGTTCTACGTCGGCAACCTGCGCGCCGCGAAGGTCACCGACTACTACACGTTCAAGACCACCGGGACGGTCGTCTACACGCCGAAGTTCACCCAGCACGGCTTCCGCTACATCGAGATCTCCGGGGCGTCCGTCGCTCCCGACCTCGATGACGTGACCGGCGTCGTGTGGGGCTCCGACCTCGCGGCGACGGGTGACCTCAAGACGTCCGACACGATGCTCAACCAGCTGGTCAGCAACATCTCGTGGGGCCAGCGCGGCAACTTCCTGTCGATCCCGACCGACACCCCGGCGCGCGACGAGCGGCTCGGCTGGACGGGAGACATCAACGTCTTCGCGCCGACCGCCAGCTATCTGCGCGACACCCGTTCGTTCCTGCAGAAGTGGACGCAGGACCTGCGCGACTCCGCCTACAGCAACGGCAACCTGCCGGGCATCGCACCGAACGTCCCGACGATCGACCTCGGGGCCGGTCTGGGCTGGTCCGACGCCGGCATCACGGTGCCGTACGCGGCGTGGTTCGCCCAGGGCGACACCCGGATCGTCCGGCAGAACTATGCCGCGATGCAGAAGTTCTTCGGCTTCGTCAAGGACGGTGCCGGCGCTGACCTCATCGACTCCGCGCGCGGCAACTGGAACGACTGGCTGAACCTCGACGACAACACCGGCGTCGACGTGCTGGGCACGGCCTACTACGCCGAGGACGCCCGGATGCTGTCGGAGATGGCTGCTGCGATCGGTGAGGACGCCGATGCGGCCGAGTACGCCGCGCTGTCGAAGGACATCCGCGAGGCGTTCACCGCCGAGCTGATCGCCGCCGACGGCACGATCGACGGCAACAGCCAGACCGCGTACGCCATGGCGCTCGGCATGAACCTCGTGACCGACCCGGACCTGCGCGAGAAGGTCGGTCAGAAGTTCGTCGCCAAGCTCAAGACGAGCGACTACCACCTGACGACGGGCTTCCTCGGCACGCCGTGGCTGCTGCCCGCGCTGACCAGCATCGACCGGTCGGACCTGGCCTACACGATGATCCTCAAGAAGGACTACCCGTCGTGGGGCTACGAGATCGAGAACGGCGCGACCACGATGTGGGAGCGCTGGAACTCGATCGGCCCCGACGGCAGCTTCGGCGACGAGGGCATGAACTCCTTCAACCACTACGCCTATGGCGCGGTCGGTGACTGGATGTACCAGAACATCGGCGGCATCTCGGCGGCCAAGGCCGGCTACAAGCAGTCGCGCATCGCACCGGTCGTCGGCGGAGGCCTCACGAAGGGCCACGGCACGTACGAGTCGGTCTACGGCGCGATCTCCTCGAAGTGGGAGAAGGACGGCAAGGACCTGACCCTGGACGTCCAGGTGCCGGTCAACACGACCTCGCGGGTCAGCGTCCCGGCAGCGAACCTGCAGGCAGTGACCGAGGGCGGCACCTCGCTCGCCGACGCCGACGGCGTCAGTGACGTGACGTTCGCCGACGGTGTCGCGACCTTCACGGTCGGCTCCGGCACGTACGCGTTCCGCGCCGACGCCCAGCGCGCCCTCCTCGGCGACCTGATCGGCGAGATCCAGAAGGTCGACGACCGGGCTGCCGCGCTGCAGACCGCCGGAGACCTGGCCACCGACGACCGGACGCACGTGGGTGATGCGCTCGCCGCGGCGAAGGCCAAGGTCGAGGCCGCACTCGCTGCAGACCTCGAGGGCGATGCGGGGCAGGTCTCGCAGAGCCTCGCCGACGCGCTCGCGGTCGTCCGAGAGCTGAAGACCTGGGTCGCCGGCTCGGCGATCGAGGGGCCGGTCAAGGGCGACCTCACGACCCGGATCGACAAGCTCGAGTCGTTGTTCGGCCGGGGTGTCGCGTCGAGCCTCGGCGTCTCGGTGGTCATCCCGCCGGTCGCCGCACCGGCGAAGCCCGGCACCACGGTCGCCGGCACGGTCGAGGTCGCCAACAACGGCACCCTCGCGCTGTCCGACCTCAGCGCCACCGTCACGGTCGACGGCTGGAAGGTCGATCCCGAGACGGTGACGCAGTCCGTCCTGGCAGGCGGCGACACGACGCAGCTGCCGTTCACGGTGACGGTGCCCCGGCACCAGAAGCCGGGCACGTACGACGCCGCCGTGCGGCTGACGTTCACGAGCCCGCAGGGCACGTTCACCCTGGACGACTCGACCCCCTGGGTCTCGGTCGACTCCGGTGTCGAGATCAGCGGGGTGACGTCCAAGAGCCCGGTCGACGGGTCGGACGAGAAGGCGACGCTCACCGCCACGGTCACGAACACCGGCGACGCGGCCGTCTCCGGCCAGGTGATGGCCGAGCTGCCCGAGGGCTGGACGCCGGCGCCCGGCTCCGGACGGGTCACGATCGGTGCGGGGGAGACCCAGGACGTCACGGTGCCCCTCTTCGTGGGTGTCGAGACCGTCGCGGGCGACCAGCCCGTCACCGTGACCTTCGTCGACCAGGGCGTCACGCTCGCGACCCGCAACGGCACGCTCGCGGTCGACCTCCCCGCTCCGGCGGAGGGTGACCTGCCGGGTCAGCTCGACCACGTCGACTTCGGCGGCACGTCGTCGGAGGCCGATCACGCGGTCCAGGCGTCGTCGAGCAGCGGCACCTCGCCCAACGAGGCCGGCATGACGCGGCGCTACGCCAACGTCACCGTCCCGGGCTCGTGGTTCTCCGCGGAGTACGAGGTGACACCGGACGAGCCGTTCCTGATCCGCAACGTCGAGACGTTCGACGGCGCGAAGTCCAAGAAGTACAACATCTGGGTCGACGACACGCTCGTGAAGACGTACGAGCTGAAGCAGACCGCCGGTGGGCAGACCGCCAAGGTCTACCAGACCCTCGTCGACGAGCCGGCCGTGCTGGCCAACGACGGGACCGTGCGCATCAAGTTCGAGTACCCGACCGACGCGAGCGGGTTCTACGACCCGTCGATCGCCGACAGCTGGGTGCTGCCGGTGACGGCCGACGCGATCGCGCCGTTGGCGTCCGCGACGGTCTCCAGCGGCGCTGCACCCGGTGACGACGGCTGGTTCCGCGGCGACGCCTCGGTGGCCGTGACGGCGGTCGACAACCGAGCCGACACCCCGGTGGTCGAGACGGGCGAGGCCGCCGGCTGGCAGCCGTACGTCGCCCCGGTCGCGATCACGGGCGACGGGAAGCACGAGCTGTCGTACCGGGCCAAGGACGTCGCGGGCAACTCGACGGGGGAGCAGAAGGTGGCGGTCTGGATCGACGGCACCGCGCCCTCGACGCAGCTCGCGGTGAAGCGGGGCGCCGGTGTCGGTGGTTCCGACAGCGCGACGGTCGAGCTCACGGCGACCGATGCGCTGAGCGGCGTCGCCACGACGACCTACCGGGTCGACGACGGGCCCTGGACGGTCCTCGGCGACGAGGACCCCGTGGTCGAGGGCTATGGCGTCCACCGGGTCGAGTACTTCACGACCGACGTGGCCGGCAACCCAGAGCCGCTGCGCTCGACGGTCGTCGAGCTGAGCGACGTCGACGCGATCCAGGCGATCGTCAAGCCCGAGGTCACGGGGTCGGCGACGTACGGGGCGACCCTCTCGTCGACGACCGGCTCGTGGAACACCAAGGGTCTCGACCTCGCCGTGCAGTGGCTGCGCGACGGCAAGGTCGTCGCCGGTCGCACGGGCGCGACGTACAAGCTGGGGTCGGGCGACGTCGGGCACCGGATCTCGGTCCGGGTCACGGCGAGCAAGAACGGCCTGACGCCGGTGTCGTCGACCTCGACCCAGACCAACAAGGTCGCCAGGGCGAGGTCCACGACCACGGTGCGCTACTCGAAGACGTCGGTGAAGAAGGGCCAGAAGGTCAGGCTCTCGGTCGCCGTCACGTCGCCGACGAGCACGCCCCGCGGCACCGTGCGGGTCTACGAGAACGGGAAGCGGGTCACCAGCCTGAAGCTCTCGTCCCGGGGCACGGTGTCGTACTCCCTGACGATGCGGACGAAGGGTCTGCGATCGGTCAAGGTGACCTATGTCGGGTCGTCGGTCGTCGGTGGTGACACTGCCCCGACCCGGAAGATCCGCGTGAGGTAGCCCACCTGACGCGAGAATCTGGGTTGGTCCGCGTCCATGCGGACCAACCCAGATTCTCCCGTCCGGGATCAGGACGTGGAGCGCCGGAGCTGGTCCTTGACGACGTCTCGGTGTCTGCGGATGGCGTAGGAGCTGAAGACCAACGTGCGACGGCCGTCGATCACGACCTCGTTGAGTCGGAGCAGGTCTCCGTCCCACTGCTCGACCTGCATGTGGGGGATCCCGTGGACCTCGACCGCGAGGTTGAACGCCGCCCACCAGGCGTCCAGGTAGTAGCGACCGTCGGCGCGCTGGAGGACGACCTGGCGGTCTGGCTGGGGCAGGTGGAGCTCACGGCAGAGCTGGCCGAAGTCGCGCTCCGGCAGGGACTGGATGCCGCCGGCCGCGTCCAGGCAGGACTCGACCATCAGTCCGCGGTGGCGGCACGCTCCGCGCCGGACGAGTGCCTCGCGCAGGGTACTGGGCGCCACGATGCCCTGCTGCGCTGCGGCGAGGACGATCTCCCGCGCGCGCTTCGGGCTCCTCTCCCACGACGCGGCATCGATGACGCTCCTGGCTGGCCGCGTACGGGGTGGCAGGCGAAGCGGGTGCACGTCACGTGAGTCGATGCAGGTCGACCAGTGCATCTCGACGTCGTCGTAGGCGAACGGCGTGGCTCCCATGGGTGACACGACGACGGGTTTCGCTGTCCTGAACGAGGTGAAGGAGTCATGGGTCAGAGCCGTCAGTCCGCCGAGTACGGAGCCACGCGGCGCTGCCAGCAGGGCGACCCAGTCACGCTGCGCTGGCGTCAGTGGCCCGGTGTGGTTGACGAAGACCCCTCGTGCGGGGTTGGCCCATCGTCCTGACCAGACCAGCCGGTAGAGCTGGTGCCGCGTCAGGAGGCTCAGGGCCTGGGTGCGGCTCATGACACCGTGCTGCTCGATCATGAACGACGGTGGCGAGGAGACTCGGAGGGCCGACATGCCCAGAGCCTGAAGGCCTCCAGCCGCCGACGACCACCGCCGGCGGCGGCACTGTGGATCCGCCAGCGGCATCAGGCGTCTGTGGAAGGACGAGGGAATCGGTGTTTGTCCGCGCGGGCGCGGACAAACACCGATTCTTCGGTCATGTCGACCGGACGAGGTCAGATTCTCAGGTCCGGGCGGGGGTCAGGCACTGGTGGAGCGGCGGACGACGAGCTCGGGCTTGAGCGTCAGGTGCTTGACGGTCGACGCGGCGGGGTCGGCGATCACGTCGAGCAGCATGCTCGCCGCGGCGGATCCCATCTGGTGCGCGGGCTGACGCACCGACGACAGGGGGATGGCGGCAGAGGCGGCGAAGTCGATGTCGTCGTAGCCGATGATCGCGATGTCGTCGGGCACGCGGACGCCCGCGAGCGTCAGGGCCTGCAGCACGCCCAGCGCCACCAGGTCGTTGGCCGCGAAGATCGCGTCCGGACGCTGCTTCTTCGGCAGGGCGAGCAGCTGCTCGATGCCGTCGCGGCCGGCCTGGGCGTTCATCGAGTCGGTCTCGGCGAACAGGATCTCGCCGCTCCCGTGCTGCTCGACGGCCTTGCGGGCGGCGGCCAGACGCGTCTTGACCTGCGCCAGCCCGGCAGGACCACCGATGAAGCCGATGCGGCGACGGCCGATCTCGAGCAGGTGCTCGGTCGCGATGCGGCCGCCCATGCGGTCGTCGATCGAGACCGACGAGAACTCCTTGACCCGCGACATCCGGTCGACCAGCACGACGCTGGTGCCCCGGTCGCGCAGCCGGCGCAGGCGGTCGATGACGTTGACGACGGGGGTGATCAGCACGCCGCTCATCCGCTGCTGCTCGAACAGGTCGAGGTACGTCGTCTCGCGCGCGGGCTCCTGGGCGCTGTTGCCGAGGATCAGCGGACGCTGCTCGTCGATCAGGACGTCCTCGACGCCGCGGGCCACGTCGGTGAAGAACGGGTTGGCGATGTCGAGGACGATCATGCCGATCGCGCGGTTGGTGCCGGCGCGCAGCTGACGCGCCGCGTCGTTGCGGATGTAGCCGAGCTCGTCGATCGCGGCCTGGATGCGGGCCAGCGTCTCGGGGGACACCTTGGCCGGATGGTTGAGGGCGTTCGAGACCGTGGCGGGCGACACTCCGGCGAGGGCGGCGACATCGCGCACTTGGGCCACGGGCATGACGAGGAGGTTAACACGATTTAACCTTTCGGGTTGACGAACATGTGATCGCCGTCATACAGTCGCCAGGTTGCATTAAAACGATTCAAAACCCCCCGTCGAGATCACGGAGAACACATGAACACGAGCGGTCCTGTCGCCCTGCAGCTCCTGCAGGTGCGCAAGTCGTTCGGGCCCGTCGTGGCCCTGCGGTCAGGGAGCCTGACCGTCAACTCCGGATCGATCCACGCACTCGTGGGCGAGAACGGTGCCGGCAAGTCGACCCTGGTCAAGATCATCGCCGGTCTCTACCAGCGCGATGCGGGGGAGTTCCTCCTCCACGGCGAGAGCGTCGACTTCTCGTCGACCGCCGCGTCCAAGGACGCCGGCATCGCCGTGATCTACCAGGAGCCCACGCTCTTCCCCGACCTGTCGGTGACCGAGAACCTCTTCATGGGGCGCCAGCCTCTGGGCGCCGGACGTCGCATCGACCGCAAGGCGATGCACGCCGAGGCGCTGAGCCTCTTCCAGCGCCTGGGCGTCAACCTCGACCCGCGCCGCCTCGCCGAGGGCCTGTCGATCGCCGACCAGCAGATCATCGAGATCGCCAAGGCCATCTCGCTCGACGCCAGCGTCCTCATCATGGACGAGCCGACCGCCGCCCTCAGCGGCGTCGAGGTCGACCGACTGTTCGCCGTCGCCCGCAGCCTCCGCGACGAGGGACGCGCCCTGGTCTTCATCTCGCACCGCTTCGAAGAGGTCTTCGCGCTGTGCGACATGGTCACGGTCATGCGCGACGGCGAGTACATCTCGACCGACCCGATCGCCGAGACCACCAGCGCCCAGATCGTCGCCAAGATGGTCGGCCGCGAGGTCGGCGAGCTCTTCCCCAAGACGCCCGCCACGATCGGCGAGCCGGTCCTGCAGGTCAGCGGCCTGGAGCGCGGCGGCGTGTTCCACGACGTCAGCTTCGAGGTGCGGTCGGGTGAGATCGTTGCGCTCGCCGGCCTGGTCGGTGCCGGACGCAGCGAGATCGCCCGTGCGGTCTTCGGCGTCGATCCGTACGACGCCGGCACCGTGATGATCGGCGGACGGAAGGTCCCCGCCCGCAACCCCCGTGCGGCGATCCGCCTCGGCATGGGCTTCGTCCCCGAGGATCGTCGTCAGCAGGGTCTCGTCGTCGACGCGTCCGTCGCCCACAACGTCGCCTCGGTCATCCGCGGCAAGCTCGCCACGCTGGGCATCGTCACCCGCACGGCCGAGAACAAAGCGTCGGGGCCGTGGTCGGCACGCCTCGAGGTCAAGACCAACGCACTGAGCATGAACGCGGCCACGATGAGCGGCGGCAACCAGCAGAAGGTCGTCATCGCCAAGTGGCTCGCGACCCACCCCAAGCTGCTGATCATCGACGAGCCCACCCGTGGCATCGACGTCGGCACCAAGGCCGAGGTCCACCGCCTGATCTCCGAGCTCGCCGGTCAGGGCATGGCGATCCTCATGATCTCGTCGGAGCTGCCCGAGGTGCTGGGCATGGCCGACCGCGTCCTCGTCGTCAACGAGGGCCGCATCACCGCAGACATCGACCGCGCGGACGCGACGCCCGAGAGCGTCATGACCGCCGCCACGAACGCTGGAGCCACCGCATGACCGAGACCCTCGTCGCCCCCAGCAGGAAGTCGTCCGCGCAGCGGTTCGCCTCCACGCTGCTGACGTCCCGCGAGTCGGCGATCGCCCTCGTGCTGATCCTCGTCGTCGCCTTCGCGACGATCAAGCAGGACAAGTTCCTGGTCAGCAACGACGGCTGGCGCGACCTGCTGCTGGCCCCGTCGATCCTGCTGCTCCTGGCGGTCGGCCAGGCCGTCGTCATCATCACGCGCAACGTCGACCTGTCCGTCGGGTCGATCCTCGCGCTGACGGCCTACCTCACCGGCCGCCTCTTCGTCGACCAGCCGAACATCCCGGTGGTCGTCGTCATCCTCATCGGCATCCTGGTCGGCGCGGCCCTCGGCCTCGTCAACGGCCTGCTGGTCGCGCTCGGCAAGGTGCCCGCGCTGGTCATCACGCTCGGAACGCTCTACGTCTACCGCGGTGTCGTGCTCGAGTGGGCCGGCAGCAACCGCATCAACGCGTCCGACATGCCGGACGGATTCCTGTCGCTCGGCACCAAGTCGTTCCTGTCGATCCCGCTGCTGACGATCCTGGCCGTCGTCGTGCTCATCGCCGTCGGCTACTACCTGCGCACCGCTCGCGGCGGTCGCGAGCTGTACGCGATCGGCTCCGACCCGGACGCGGCCCACCTCTACGGCCTGAAGGTCAAGCGCCGCGTCATCGGCGCGTTCGTCCTGTGCGGCGCGCTCGCCGGACTCGCCGGCGTCGTGTTCGCCGCCCGCTACGGCAGCGTCTCGTCCAACGCCGGAACCGGCATCGAGCTGCAGGCCGTCGGCGCCGCCGTCATCGGCGGAGTGGCGATCTTCGGCGGCAGCGGCACGGTCTGGGGCGCCGCGATCGGCGCCTGGCTGCTCATCACGATCAACCGTGCGCTCCCGATCATCGGGGTGCAGGACTTCTGGCAGCAGGCCGTCGTCGGCGTGCTCATCATCGGCGCCATCGTGCTCGACCGCCTCCTGGCAGTCCGCAGATCGCGCAAGCTCATCGAGGCGAGGGACGAAGCATGACCATCACCACCGATCGCGCCACCGAGGCCGTCCGCACCTACGCGTCGTACGCCAAGCCGCTGTGGCAGCGCGTCATCCTGACCCGTGAGTTCGCGGTCATCGCCCTGCTCGTCGCCGTCTTCGTCTACTCGACCAACGAGGTGCAGGCGTTCAGCGGCCCGCTGACGATCTACTACCTGCTCCTCGACGTCGTGCCGATCCTGCTCATCGCCCTGCCGATGACGATGATCATCATCACCGGCGAGATCGACCTCTCGGTCGCGAGCGTCGTCGGGCTGAGCGCCGTCCTGGTCGGTGACCTGCACCAGAACGGCTGGTCGATCCCGGCAGCCGCGGTCGCGGCGATCGTCGTCGGCATCGTGTGCGGCGCCTTCAACGGCTTCCTCATCGCGTACGTCGGACTGCCCTCGCTGGCCGTCACGATCGGCACCCTGGCGCTGTATCGCGGCCTCGCGGTCGGCATCCTCGGCACGACCGCCGTCACCGACTTCCCCGAGAAGTGGACCGACCTGGCGAAGGACAAGATCGGCGACAGCAGCTATCCCGTCGTCATCATCCCGTTCATCGTGCTCGCGATCATCTTCGTGATCCTGCTGCACTTCACGGCGTTCGGCCGCGGTGTCTTCGACATCGGGCTGAACGACGAGGCCGCGCACTTCTCGGGCGTCAACGTCGCTCGCACGAAGCTCATCCTGTTCGTCCTGGCCGGAGCGGTCTCCGCCTTCGCGGGCGTCTACTACGCGCTCCGGTTCGGCAGCGTGCGCGGCGACACCGCCACCGGGATGGAGCTCAAGGTCATCGCGGCCGTGCTCCTGGGCGGCGTCTCGATCTTCGGCGGCCGTGGTGCCCTCCACGGCGTCATCGCCGGCGTCCTGTTGATCGGTGTCCTCTCCAGCGCCCTGCGCCTCGAGACGGTCACCGACAACGTCATCAACATCATCATCGGATCGCTCCTGGTGATCTCGGTGATGTCCACCAGCTTCCTGTCAGTGGTAACTCGGGCGACGACAGGGATCAAGAAACGGGGCTCGAAGAGTCCCGACGAACGCCAGCAGCTGGCGTCAGCTCACACCGAAGGGAAGAACGAATGAAGTTCAACAAGAAGAGGGCCAGCGCCCTGACGGCACTCGTCGCCAGCGCTGCACTCGCGCTCTCCGCCTGCGGCGGCAGCTCGGACAGCGGCAACGGCGGCGGAAGCGGCAGCGACGGCAAGGCGGTGTCCGTGACGTTCCTGCCCAAGAACCTGGGCAACCCGTACTTCGACACCAGCGACAAGGGCGGCAAGGCTGCCGTGGAGGAGTTCGGCGGAAAGTTCACCGAGGTCGGTCCGCAGGAGGCCAGCCCCGACGCGCAGGTCCCGTTCATCAACACCGCGGCCCAGCAGGGCGTCGGCGCGCTCGTCGTGTCGGCCAACGACCCCAAGGCCATCGGTGACGCGCTGAACGAGGCACGCGACGCCGGCACCAAGGTCGTCACGTTCGACTCGGACACCGACCCGCAGTACCGCGACCTGTTCATCAACCAGGCCAGCGCCGAGGGCATCGCCAAGGTGCAGGTCAAGATGATCGCCGAGCAGATCGGCGACAAGGGCGAGATCGCGATCCTGTCGGCCGCGGCCAACGCGACCAACCAGAACACGTGGATCGACCTGATGAAGAAGGAGCTGGCTGCCAGCCACCCCGACATCAAGCTCGTCGACACGGTCTACGGCAACGATGACGACCAGACGTCGTTCGACAAGACGTCGGCCCTGCTGCAGAAGTACCCGAACCTCAAGGGCATCGTCTCGCCCACGACCGTCGGCATCGCCGCGGCCGCGCGCTACGTGTCCGACTCGGACTTCAAGGGCAAGGTCAAGGTCACCGGTCTCGGCACGCCGAACCAGATGCGCGACTACGTCGAGAACGGCACCGTCGACGCGTTCGCTCTGTGGAACCCCGAGGACCTCGGCTTCCTGGCTGCCTACGCGGCCAAGGCGCTCGTCGACGGTGACATCACCGGCAAGGAGGGTGACAAGTTCACCGCCGGCAAGCTCGGTGACTACACGGTCGGCAAGGACGGCGTCGTGCTCCTGGGCGACCCGTTCGAGTTCACCAAGGACAACATCGGCGACTTCGACTTCTGAGTCGATGAGCCCGAGTCGATCAGCCTCGCGCTGAGCGGCTCAGTCCGGCCGGCGGCCTCGCCGCCGCCGGCCGGACACCCTTCCCCACCCGAGCGAGAGGTCCGTTCCATGCGTCGCGTCTGTTTCCAGCTCCAGGTCAAGCCTGACCGGATCGAGGAGTACAAGCAGCGTCACGCAGCGGTCTGGCCCGACATGCTCCGGGCGCTGGCCGACACCGGCTGGCACAACTACTCGCTCTTCCTGCGTCCCGACGGCCTGCTCATCGGCTACGTCGAGACCCCGTCCCTCGAGGACGCGCAGGCGGGGATGGCGCGCACCGAGGTCAATGCGCGCTGGCAGGCCGAGATGGCCGAGTTCTTCGTCGATCTCGGCGACGCATCCCCTGACACGGGGTTCGTCGAGCTCGAAGAGGTGTTCCACCTCGAGGACCAGCTGGACCGCCCGACCGCATGACCTTCCGCCTCTGGCGGACCCCACCTCCCCTGTGATTGAATCGATTTAACACGCAGGCGCTCACGGCGCCGCGGAACGAGAGAAGCAGACGATGACGACTTTCAGCGCGATCAGCGCTCAGCTCGCGGACCAGGCCATCGAGGTCCCGTCCTGGGCCTACGGAAACTCCGGCACGCGGTTCAAGGTGTTCGGCTCGGCCGGCACCCCGCGCACCGTCGAGGAGAAGATCGCCGACGCCGCGACCGTCCACCGGTTCACGGGCCTGGCGCCGCTGGTGTCGCTCCACATCCCGTGGGACCTCGTTGACGACTTCGCCGCCCTGCGCCGCCACGCCGAGGACCTCGGCATCGGTCTCGGCACGATCAACTCCAACACGTTCCAGGACGACGACTACAAGCTCGGCGCCCTGACGCACACCGACCAGCGCATCCGCCAGAAGGCGATCGACCACCACCTCGCGTGCATCGACGTCATGGACGCGACCGGCTCGCGCGACCTCAAGATCTGGCTCGCCGAGGGCACCAACTACCCCGGCCAGGGCGACATGCGCGGCCGCCAGGACCGCCTGCACGACTCGCTGTCGACGATCTACGACCGCCTCGGCGACGAGCAGCGCCTCGTGCTGGAGTACAAGTTCTTCGAGCCGGCGTTCTACCACACCGACGTCCCGGACTGGGGCACGTCGTACGTCCAGGTCTCGGCCCTCGGCGACAAGGCGTACGTATGCCTCGACACGGGCCACCACGCCCCGGGCACCAACATCGAGTTCATCGTCGCGCAGCTGCTGCGCCTGGGGAAGCTCGGCTCGTTCGACTTCAACAGCCGCTTCTACGCCGACGACGACCTGATCGTCGGATCGGCCGACCCGTTCCAGCTCTTCCGCATCATGGTCGAGGTCATCCGCGGTGGCGGCTACGGCGCCGCGAGCGGTGTCGCCTTCATGCTCGACCAGTGCCACAACATCGAGGAGAAGATCCCCGGCCAGATCCGCTCGGTGCTCAACGTGCAGGAGATGACCGCGCGGGCCCTGATGCTCGACACCGTGGCGCTCACCAAGGCGCAGGAGGACGGCGACGTGCTCGGCGCCAACGAGATCTTCATGGACGCCTTCTACACCGACGTCCGCGCCGATCTCGCCGCGTGGCGCGAGGAGCGCGGCCTGCCGGCGAGCCCCATGCGGGCCTACGCCGACAGCGGATACCAGGCGCAGATCAACGCCGAGCGCGTCGGCGGCACCCAGGCCAGCTGGAACTAGGACACAGGACCCCTCATGACTGACACCACCACCGCAGCAGAGCTGATCGCCCGGTCCAACCGACTCGGCAGCGATCCGCAGAACACCAACTACGCCGGAGGCAACACCTCCGCCAAGGGCACCGAGACCGACCCGGTCACCGGCGAGGACGTCGAGCTGCTCTGGGTCAAGGGCTCCGGCGGAGACCTCGGCACCCTGACGGAGTCCGGCCTCGCCGTGCTCCGCCTCGACCGCATGCGCGCCCTCGTCGACGTCTACCCGGGCCTCGACCGCGAGGACGAGATGGTCGCCGCGTTCGACTACTGCCTGCACGGCAAGGGCGGTGCCGCGCCGTCGATCGACACCGCGATGCACGGCCTCGTCGACGCCGCGCACGTCGACCACCTGCACCCCGACTCCGGCATCGCGATCGCGACCGCCGCCGACGGCGAGCAGCTGACCGAGACCGTCTTCGGCGGACAGGTCGTGTGGGTCCCGTGGCGTCGTCCCGGCTTCCAGCTGGGTCTCGACATCGCCGAGATCAAGGCCAAGAACCCCGACACGATCGGCTGCATCCTCGGTGGTCACGGCATCACCGCGTGGGGCGACACGTCCGACGAGGCCGAGAAGAACTCGCTCTGGATCATCGAGACCGCCGCGGCGTACATCGAGGCCAACTCGCGTCCGGAGCCCTTCGGCCCCGCGCTCGCCGGCTACGGCGCGCTGCCCGAGCAGGAGCGTCGGTCGAAGGCTGCGGCGCTCGTCCCGACGATCCGCTCGATCGCCTCGCAGGACAAGGCGATGGTCGGTCACTTCACCGACAGCGACGTCGTCCTCGACTTCCTCGAGGCCGCGGAGCACCCGCGTCTGACGGCGCTCGGCACGAGCTGCCCCGACCACTTCCTGCGCACCAAGGTCAAGCCGCTCGTGCTCGACCTGCCCGCTGACGCGTCGGTCGAGGACTCGATCGCCCGGCTGCGCGAGCTGCACGTCTCCTACCGCGAGGACTACCAGGGCTACTACGACCGCAACGCCGTGGCCGACAGCCCGGCGATCCGCGGCGCCGACCCGCTCATCGTGCTCGTGCCGGGCGTCGGCATGTTCAGCTTCGGCAAGGACAAGCAGACCGCCCGCGTCGCCGGCGAGTTCTACGTCAACGCGATCAACGTCATGCGTGGTGCCGAGGGCCTCTCGACGTACGCCCCGATCGACGAGGCGGAGAAGTTCCGCATCGAGTACTGGGCGCTCGAGGAGGCCAAGCTGCAGCGCATGCCCGCGCCGAAGCCCCTCGCGACCCGCATCGCGCTCGTGACCGGTGCCGCGTCCGGCATCGGCAAGGCCATCGCCAAGAAGCTCGCCGCCCAGGGAGCCGTCGTCGCGATCGCCGACCTCGACCTGGCCAAGGCGCAGGCCGCCGCCGCCGAGATCGGTGGCACCGACGTCGCCGTGGGCGTGCAGGCCGACGTCAGTGACGAGGACGCCGTCAAGGCGGCCGTCGACGCGACGCTGCTGGCCTTCGGCGGCCTCGACCTGGTCGTCAACAACGCGGGTCTGTCGCTCAGCAAGTCGCTGCTCGACACGACCGTCGCCGACTGGGACCTGCAGCACAACGTCATGGCCAAGGGCTCGTTCCTGGTCTCGCGCACCGCTGCCAAGGCACTCATCGAGCAGGGGCTGGGCGGAGACATCGTCTACATCTCCAGCAAGAACTCGGTGTTCGCCGGGCCCAACAACATCGCGTACTCCGCGACGAAGGCCGACCAGGCCCACCAGGTGCGCCTGCTGGCCGCCGAGCTCGGTGAGCACGGCGTCCGCGTCAACGGCATCAACCCCGACGGTGTCGTGCAGGGCTCGGGCATCTTCTCCAGCGGCTGGGGCGCCAACCGCGCCGCGGTCTACGGCGTCGACGAGAAGGACCTGGGCGCGTTCTACGCCCAGCGCACGCTGCTCAAGCGCGAGGTCCTGCCGGACCACGTCGCCAACGCGGTCTACGCGCTCGTCGGCCCCGACCTGACCCAGACGACGGGCCTGCACATCCCCGTCGACGCCGGCGTCGCAGCCGCGTTCCTGCGCTAGGGGCCGGTCAGCACATGTCCAGAGTCTCCGTCGCCGCCATCGATCTCGGCGCCTCCAGCGGCCGCGTCATGGTCGGCGACGTGGGGCCCGGACACCTCGAGCTGCGCGCTGTCGCGCGCTTTGCCAATGAAGTCGTCACCCTCCAGGGCGGACTTCACTGGGACCCCCTCGAGCTCTACCGCCACGCTCTCAACGGACTGTGGACAGCCGTGAGCCAGTCACCTGACGGGCTCGGGAGCGTGGCGGTGGACTCGTGGGCGGTCGACTACGCCCTCATGCGGTCGGACGACATGCTGGGCGTGCCGTTCCACTACCGGGACGAGCGGACGACCGCGGGCGTGGAGCGCATCCACGCCCGTGTGTCGCCCGCAGAGCTCTACTCCCGCAACGGCCTGCAGTTCCTGCCGTTCAACACGATCTACCAGCTCGCCGTCGACCCCTTGGTCGCCGAGGCCGACCGGATGCTGCTCATCCCCGACCTCGTCGGCTACTGGCTGACGGGCCACTCGGTCACCGAGCTGACGAACGCCTCGACGACGGGTCTGCTCGACCCCCGCACGGGTGCCTGGGACCTCGACCTCATCGAGCGCGCCGGCCTGCCTGCGGGCATCCTGACCGAGCTCGTCGCCCCCGGCGACCCCGTCGGCACCGTCACCCAGGAGGTGGGGGAGCGCATCGGTCATCCCGGCCTCGCAGTCACCGCTGTCGGCTCGCACGACACCGCGTCCGCCGTCGTCGGCGTCCCGATGCTGACCGACGACGCGGCCTACATCTCGTGCGGCACGTGGGGCCTGGTCGGCGTCGAGCTCGACGCCCCGGTCATGACCGAGGACGCCCGCGCCGCCAACTTCACCAACGAGGGCGGCGTCGACGGACGCACCCGCTTCCTCACCAACGTCATGGGCACGTGGCTCATCAGCGAGACCCTGCGGCAGTGGGAGCGCGACGGCGATCCCGTCGGCCTGACCGACATCCTCGCCGCGGCGGCCGCCGTCACCTCGCCCGTCACGGTGTTCGACGTGCAGGACCCCCGCTTCATGGCGCCGGGCGCTCCGCCGTCCACCCCCATGACGACCCGCGTCGCCGAGTGGTGCGCCGAGCACGATGTCGCTGCGCCGGCCGACCGCGCCACCTTGATGCGCTCGATCGTCGAGAGCATCGCCCAGGCGTTCGCCGAGGCGCTCGACGCGGCCGAGAAGCTCTCGGGGCAGTCGGTCCGCGTGGTCCACGTCGTCGGCGGCGGATCGCTCAACCACCTGCTGTGCCAGGCGACAGCCAACCGGAGTGGACGCCCGGTGCTGGCCGGGCCCGTCGAGGCCACGGCGCTGGGCAACGTCCTGGTGCAGGCGCGCACCCTGGCTGCGGTGGGCGGGACGCTCGAGGAGATGCGAGCCCTCATCGCGTCGACGCACGACCTCGCCCGCTTCACCCCCCGCTGACCCCCCCCACCCACCACAACGCAAATGGTGCGATCCTGCACCACCCACAACGCAAAGTGTGCGCATCTGCACCGATCCGGGTCACGGATCGGTGCAGACACGCACACTTTCGGGCGTCGCCGGCGGGTCAGCCGAGCTGGCGGGGGCGCGGCATGAGGCGCTCGAGCTGCGTGACGTGCGCGGGCTCGAGCTCGGCGATCGACGAGGCGCCGAGCAGCTTCATGGTGCGGACGATCTCGTCCTCGAGGATCGCGATGGTGCGATCGACGCCGGCGCGACCACCGGCCATGAGGCCGTAGAGATAGGCGCGGCCGATCATCGAGAAGTCGGCGCCCAGCGCTGACGCGGCGACGATGTCGGCGCCGGACATGATGCCGGTGTCGACGCCGATCTCGATGTCGGCGCCGACCTCGCGCTTGACCTCGGGCAGCAGGTGGAACGGGATGGGGGCGCGGTCGAGCTGGCGCCCGCCGTGGTTGGACAAGATGATGCCGTCGACGCCCTGCGTCGCGAGCTGCTTGGCGTCCTCGACGTTCTGCACGCCCTTGATGACGATCTTGCCGGGCCAGATCTCGCGGATGACGTCGAGGTCGGCGTAGGAGATCGTCGGGTCCATCGCGGAGTCGAGCAGCTCGCCGACCGTGCCGCCGGTGGAGCTGAGCGAGGCGAACTCGAGCTTGGGCGTCGTCAGGAAGTCGTACCACCACCACGGGCGGACGGCGGCGTTGACGATCGTGCGCAGCGAGATCTGCGGCGGGATCGAGAAGCCGTTGCGCTTGTCGCGCAGGCGCGCGCCGGCGACGGGGGTGTCGACGGTGAACTGCAGCGTGTCGAAGCCGGCAGCCGCGGCGCGGCGGGCGAGCTCGTAGGAGATCTCGCGGTCGCGCATGACGTAGAGCTGGAACCAGTTGCGACCGTGGGGGTTGGCGGCCTTGACGTCCTCGATCGAGATCGTGCCCAGGGTCGAGAGCGTGAAGGGGATGCCCGCGGCGCCGGCCGCGCCGGCGCCGGCGATCTCGCCCTCGGTCTGCATCAGGCGGGTGAAGCCGGTCGGCGCGATCGCGAACGGCAGGCGCGACGGACCGCCGAGGATCGTGGTCGAGGTGTCGACCTGCTCGGCCGGGCGCAGCACGCGGGGGCTGAACTCGACGTCCTCGAACGCCTGACGGGCCCGTGCCAGCGACAGCTCGCCCTCGGCAGCGCCGTCGGTGTAGTCAAATGCGGCACGGGGGGTGCGGCGCTTGGCGATCGTGCGCAGGTCGTGGATCGTCAGGGCCGCCTCGAGCCGGCGACGCTTGGGGCTCCAGACCGGCTTCTTGAACTTGAGCAGCTCGAAGACCTCGAGCGGGCGGGGGAACTGGCGCTGGACCATGGGGTCACCTTCTGTGGGCGGCGTCGTGGGACGGGTCGTGGGTGGTGTCGTAGTGGGCGACCAGGCGGTCGCGGGAGGCGAGCACGTGCGCGCGGGCGAGGCGACCGGCGCCCTCGACGTCGCCGGCGGCGATCGCTTCGAGGATCGACCGGTGGTCGGCGGCGACCTCGTCGGCCGAGCGCAAACCGTGTGCCTCGACCTGCGCGATGCCCAGCTCGATCTCGCCCATCAGCAGGTCGTGGAGACGGGGGAGCCGGGTCGACGTGGTGCCGTGCACGAGCGCCCGGTGGAACGCGAGGTCGCGCGCGGCGTACGACCCGTCGGCCGGCAGGTCGCTGAGCCCGCGGTTGGCCTCGCTCGCCTCGGTGGGGATCGTCGACGTGGCGGCCAGCAGCTCGACGGCGGCGGCCTCGATCGCGGCACGGCTCACGAAGAGGTCGTCGATGTCGTCGCGGCCGAGGCGGCGCACCCGAGCTGCATGGTGCGGCTCGCGGGTCAGCAGGCCGTCGGCCACGAGGCGGTCGATCGCGATGCGGGCGGTCGGGCGGGCGACGGCGTACGTCGTCGACACGTGGGCCTCTGTGACCGCGCTGCCCGGCGCGAGGCCGCGCGACAAGATGGCGCCGCGCAGGGCTGCCACGACCGCGTCGGGGCGGACGGAGGCATCGGCGGTCGTCATGATTGTCTGACAATACCAGATTGTCAGACAATCATGACGAGTCTGCCGGCTACAGCTCGAGGGCCACCGCGGTCTCCAGGGCCGCGAGGATGCTGAGCCGCCAGCCGTCCTTGAGGCGTGCGTTGGCCTCGGCATAGACGCTCTCGCCCGCGACCAGGTTGCTGGAGCAGGCGCAGATCATGGCGGCCCGCAGACCCCGCTGCCGGGCGACGACGTACATCGCCGAGCTCTCCATCTCCAGGTTGAGGATGCCGAGCCGGTTGAGGTCGCCGATGAGCTCGGGCGTCTCGGCGTAGAAGGCGTCGCTCGTGGCGTTGATGCCGCGGAAGGACCCGACGCCAGCCTCGGCGGCGAGCCGGTCGGCCTCCGCGGCGAGGCGCACGGTGATGTCGAGGTCGGGCACCGCGGGATAGCCCGGGGGGACGTAGGCCGCCGTGGTGCCGTCCATCCGCAGCGATCCCTCGGAGACGAGGAGGTCGCCCGGTGAGACGTGCGGCTGCAGCGCGGCCGACGACCCGACCCGGATGAACGAGGTGACACCGACCCGGGCGAGCTCTTCGACCGCGATCGCGGTCGAGGGGCAGCCCATCCCGGTCGACGTCGCCGTGATGAGCCGCCCCTTGTAGGTGCCGACGAGGGTGCGGTGCTCGCGCCGGTGGGCGATCTCCCGCACGTCGTCGAGCAGCTCGCCGATGAGGGGGACGCGGAACGGGTCGCCCGGCAGGAGGGCGACCGTGCTGACCTCGCCCGGGGCGATGTCGACGTGGTACTGCCGGACGCCGGTGCCGACGGCGGACTTGTCGACGACGCCGGCGGGGCTGGTGGAGGTGCTGGAGGGGTCGGACATGGGACCTTCGTTCTTCTCGTAGTTCGGAAGAACGGATCCGGGTGGCCGCGAGATTACCGCCGGGACCGTGTCGTGGCTCCACCCTACGGACGGCGTCGTGGGCTGTCAGCCGGCTTCGGCGTGGTGGTCGCCACACGGCATGATCGGAGGCATGGCACCTCGTACGCTCCACGTGACCGTCCCCGACGTCGACTGGGTCGACCGCCTCGCCGACCTCACCGACGTCGACCTCACGGTGTGGGACTTCTCGTCGCCCCAGCCGGAGCGGCACGTCGACCTCGCCGTCCGGCCCTACACGGTCGCCGCCGCGGGCCTGGATGCTCTCGACCCGGCACGGCTCGGCGTCATCCAGTCGCAGGCGCTGGGCTTCGACGGCGTCGCCGAGACGCTGCCCGCCGGCATCACCTACTGCAATGCGGTCGGTGTGCACGAGGAGTCGACGGCCGAGCTCGCCGTCGCGCTCCTGCTCGCGTCGCAGCGCGAGGTCGACCGGTATGCGCGGGAGGCCGGTCAGTGGAACCGGCGATTCACCGCGAGCCTCATCGACCGGCGCATCCTGCTGCTCGGGCAGGGCGGCATCGGGGGTGAGCTCGTCAAGCGCCTCGACGGTTTCGGCGCCGAGCTCGTCCGCGTGGCGTCGCGCCGTCGCGAGGACGACCGGGGCGTCGTGCACGGGGTGGACGAGCTGCCGTCCCTGCTGCCGACGGTCGACGTCGTCGTGCTGGCCGTGCCGCTGACCGACGACACGACCCGCCTCGTCGACGACGCCTTCCTCGCGGCCCTGCCCGACGGTGCGGTGGTCGTGAACGTCTCCCGTGGTCCCGTGGTCGACGGCGACGCCGTCGTCCGCGAGGCCGGTCGGATCAGGTTCGCGACCGACGTCACCGCCCCCGAGCCGCTGCCGCCGGAGCACCCGCTCTGGTCGACGCCGGGCGTGCTGGTCTCGCCGCACGTCGGCGGCATGTCGTCGGCGATGCAGCCGCGGATCGAGCGCGTCGTGCGGCGCCAGGTCGCCCGGCTGCTCGATGGCCTCGGCCCGGACGACGTTGTCCTAGGCTGAACCCGCGCTCCCGTAGCCCAACTGGCAGAGGCAGATGGCTTAAACCCGTCACAGTGTGGGTTCGACCCCCACCGGGAGCACTTAGTAAGGACGCGAAAATTTGCTCATATCGCAGGCAGAGATGACTTTCTCTGCACCCCCGGATATGCGCTGTGAGCACTAATTGAGCACAATTTGTCGTGATCAGGACACGATGTATGGTGCCGCAGCGCGATGCAGGGCTGTCGCTACAGCATCGAGATCGTCATCGAACAGGTCCGCGTAAGTATCCAGAGTCATGGCGGCGGAGGCGTGTCCGAGCATTCGCTGGACGGCCTTCACGTTTGCTCCTGCCGAGATTGCCAGTGAGGCAGCCGTGTGTCGTAGGTCGTGTGGTGTGAGCCGCGGGACACCGGATCGCTTCACGGCTCCGGCGAACCACCCCCGGGTGTTGTTGTGCATGAAGTCGCCGTCTGGGGCTGGGAAGACGAGTGCCGCAGGCAACTTGTCCTTGCATGCTGCCTTCAACGCTGCCTCGAGCAGCTCGGGAAATGGGACAGTCCTACGCTCGTGGCTCTTGGGCGTTCCAACGACGAACTTGTGCCCGACCTCTACGGCGTTCTGCTCGACGCTGAGACGCCTGCGCGTCATGTCGACGTCCATGACCCGCAGGGCCGCCATCTCTCCCCATCTGAGGCCGCAGTAGGCCATCACCAGCACGACGGCAGCCTTGGACCCGGCCTCCCGCGCCAGCGCGTGCACTTGAGCGTGTGTGAGGTACGTGTGCGGCTTCTTGACCTTGCGGGGGGTCTTCACAGCCTTGGCAGGGCTGGAGAGAATGCGCCTGTCCCTGACTGACTCGTCCAAGATTCCGGAGAGCACGGCTAGATGTGATGTCCAGGGAGGTTGTCCCGTTTTGCGGGGCGAGTCGATCTGACGGGTGAAGGCCTCCTGTTGTGGAGTGGAGCTATCTAGGAACCGCTTCACGACCAGGAGGCCTTCATGTCCCACG